>CAWEYR010000024.1:0-482423 GCA_963813345.1 uncultured Acidobacteriota bacterium
AGTCTCGTTGGGCCTCGGAAGAAAGTCTACGGAAACTGAGCGGCCGACTATTTATATCTCCAGGACGAGGAGCGACGGCGCATCGCCGCCGAGCGTGTGCACCACGGCCTGGGACAAAGCCTCGCGATCATAAACAACCGAGCGCTGATCGGCCTTCGGGGCGCGGCCGACCCGGAACGGGTCGCGGAACAGCTCGAGGAGATTTCATTCACCGCTTCGTCGGCGATTGATGAGGTGCGAGAGATAGCCCACAACTTGCGCCCCCATGAGCCGGGACATACAACCTGGGCTGAACCAGGCAGTCAAATCAATGGTCGTGAAGGTCTCCGACTCCTCATCGATCCGACTCACCTCAGACAGGTCCTAGACGAATTCGATGGCTTGTTACCTTCTGAGGCCGAGACGAGCATCTACCGTATCGTTCAAGACGGGCTCAATAAATCGTCAAGCATGAACAAACTTAACCGAAGCGCTGGTTTCTATTAAAGCGGATCGGCAATGGGTGTGGTAATTACCGTTGCCGACAACGGCAAAGGGATTCCTAAGCCGACCGCCGGCGGGGGGACCGGGGACGGACGCGGCTTCGGGCTGGTCGGGATCGCCGAACGGGCGCGCCTGCTCGGTGGGTCCTGTCTGGTCAACTCAACTCCAGGCCGAGGCACGACCCTCACGTTGACGGTGAGATTGTCTGAGGTGGAACGTGGGAGACAAAATAACCATAGTGATCGCTGACGATCACCCGATGTTTCGCCATGGCCTGCGACAGGTGATCGAAGCGGATCCCGGCTGGGCAGTTCTGGGTGAAGCAGAGGACGGCGACCAGGCGCTCGAACTCATCAGCACCCTGCGGCCGTACATCGCAGTCCTCGACATCTCGATGCCCGGGCGAAACGGGTTCGAAGTCGTCAGCGCACTGCGCGAAAAGAAGGTCGGGGTGGCCATCATCTTCCTCACAATGTATTGGAGGAAAACTTCTTTCAGCGCGCGCTCGACCTTGAAGTTCAAGGTTATCTCCTCAAGGATAGCGCCGAGGTTGACATCGTCAGCGCGATCAAAGCGGTCTCCGGCGGTCGGCACTATACGTGTCCCGCGCTGACGTCTTACCTCATCAAGATCGTCAGACCGCCGCTTCCGCTCCCACGCGCCACCACGGTCAAGGGCTGGAATTGCTCTCGCCGACCGAGCGACGCGTGCTCGAATTGATCGCCGAATACAAGACCAGTAAAGATATCGCCGACGAATTATGCGTCAGTCCCCGAACGGTTGAAACCCATCGCACCAACATTTGCCAGAAAATCGGTCTCCATGGCAGGGATGCCCTCATGAAGTTCGCCCTCGAGCACAAAACCTCCCCAGAGTAAGGCTCAGCCAAGAAGGAAATACGTAGCCCAAAATACGTAGAACTACATAGCCTAAAATACGTGACATGCCGGATGTGTGGAGTGCCCGAGGGCTCTATCATTCTCCCTTCGAAAGCCTGAACCGCTCGGGCGCGGCGGCCCGCGAATAGTCGATCAAATGGGTGCGGTCCGGAACTCCCTGTCGTAGCTGCTCGAGCGGTTGAATGGCAACAAGGCGGAGAGACATGGAAGTCATGATCGTGGAAGACAACGCACAGGTGCGGAGGATGGTACGAAGTTTTCTCGTCGACCTGGTTGCCGAGTTCGTCGAGTGCACTGACGGAAGACGAAGCACTGGCCGCCTACGCAATGCACCACCCTGACTTGGTATTGATGGATATCGGGATGAAACGAATGGATGGCTTCGACGCTACCAGGATGATTAAGGAGACCTTTCCGAGGGCACTCGTTGTCATCGTGTCGCAGTGGGACACCCCAGCCTTGCGCGAAGCTGCGAGGCAGTCAGGCGCCGAGGGTTACGTAAACAAAGCGAGCCTGGTTCCGCTCCGCGACATGATGTGAGAGGCCGGGCGAATCTATAACTCGCGAATCGAGGAGGGAATGTGCAAAGCGTCATCAGGATGAACCGGGTGATGGTCGTCTACGACGAGATCGCCCCCATCAAACGGGTAGAGGCCTTGAAGGAAAGAGAGGAGTTGGTCCGCGCCGTCCGAACCGCTCGGGCCGAAAAGGAGCAGGCGGAGGAGCAACTGCGGGAACTGAGCGGGCGACTGATCAACGCGCAGGAGGACGAACGCCGTCGCATCGCCCGTGAGTTGCACGACGATCTAAATCAGCGGCTGGCGCTGCTCTCGATCGAACTGGAGCAGTATGGTCAGCGCCATCCCAGGTCTCTCGAGGAGCATCGCCAGCGGATGCGGGAAGTGTGGGGACGCGTCCATGGATATCCGCCCACGTTCACCGCCTGTCCCACCAACTCCACCCGTCAAAGCTCGACACACTTGGTCTGGTAGCGGCCCTCAAGAGCCTCTGTCATGACCTCTCAAAACGGAAAGTGCTCAGCCCGGAGTTCACCAACCGCCAGGTCCCTGGGGTCATTTCCAAAGACGTCGCACTGTGTCTGTTCCGAGTTGTACAGGAAGCCCTGAGTAATGCCGCCAGGCACAGCGGCGCGCAGGCGGTGAACGTGGAATTGGTCGGAGACGCAAGGGACTCAACCTGCTCGTCTCCGATGCCGGCGTGGGCTTCGATGTCGAGATGGTCGCGCGGGGCTGCGGGCTCGGCCTGATCAGCATGCGGGAGCGGCTGCGCCTGGTGGGTGGGGAATTCTCGATCGAGTCCGCACCGGGGCAGGGCGTGCGCATCTCTGCACGCGTACCCCTGGCCGCTGCCGGCTCCTCGACACGAACTTCTAAACTCCGCGATGGTGCGGAAAGACTTCACTCGGTAGCCCGACTATAACTGACTGTAACCGAGTGTAACTAACCTACCCTCGGAGGATCGTTATGAAACGCACGCGTGTCTTGATAGCCGATGACCACAATATGGTGCTCGATGCCTTCAAGCATCTGATTGAAAATGAATTCGAAGTCGTGGGAACGGCGTCTGACGGGCGCTCACTGATTAAGGCCGCGGCCGAGCTGAAGCCGGATGTAATTGTGCTCGACATCTCGATGCCGCTGCTCAACGGATTGGACGCAGGCCGGCGGCTCAAGCAATTGGCGCCCTCAGTCAAGCTGGTTTACGTGACGATGGATCAGGACGCGGACCTCGCCGCCCAAGCCTTTCGCAACGGCGCTTCGGGCTACCTCCTCAAGAACTCGTCAGCTTCCGAGCTGCCGAAAGCGATCCGTGAGGTGGCCATGGGGAGGTCTTATGTGACGCCGCTGGTGACCGAAGGGATGGTCGGTAGTTTCCTCCGCAGGCCCGGGCGTTCCAAGGGCACTCGCAAGCTGACCGCGCGACAGCGGGAGGTGGTCCAGTTGCTGGCCGAGGGGTCGCGCGATGAAAGAGGTGGCTGCCATTCTCGACATCACCCCGCGCACCGTCGCCTTCCACAAGTACACCGTGATGGGGCAGCAACAGATCAAGTCCAACGCCGATTTGATCCAGTTCGCGATCAAACAACACCTGGTGGCGGCCCAGACCTGAGAACCAGACATTCGCCATCCCGGCCGATACCGGGACGATGAGTTAACTACGAGGTGACGAAGGGCACGCATGGAGAGGAGGGATTATCTATCTTCGTGTCCTTCGTCTCCTTGTGGTTTTACGTCTGACATTGTCCCGCTGCGTGACCAGGTCCCCTCCCAAAGTTTCCTCCCAAAACTGTCACTTTTGCCAGTAGTTTCCCTGCGAGACAGCATCTAGTATCGATGTTGTTACGTCAGAGATTGTGGCGGCGCCCGGCTTCCATGACGCTGGTTTCGCATACCAGCCGCAGCCGGCCCTTGGCACAGGGGAAAGAACCGCGTCCTTTGAAAGCGCAGGCTTTCAACTCACGCGCAGCTGTCACAGGCTGAGCGCAAAAAAACGGTTACGGGTTCCGGCACCTCGTCGCATCAAACGGCCCTCCGTTTCGAATCTCAGACGATCTCTCGCTGACTGGACGGGTATCTTGATTCGGACTCGCATATTACTCGCTGAAGACCACGCTGCCATGCGCGAGAGGGTGCTGGAACTGCTTGAACCCGAATTCGAGGTGGTCGCCGTTGTTGACAACGGGCAGGCTCTGCTAGAGGCCGCGGTCAGCATCCGTCCCGACGTCATGATTGTCGACATCTGCATGCCGATCCTGAGCGGCATCGAAGCCGCGCAACAACTGCGCGAGACCGGCTCGACCGCGAAGATTGTCTTCCTGACCGTACACGAAGACCCGGACTTCCTCCGCGCGGCGCTGGCCGCCGGCGGGTCCGGCTATGTCGTGAAATCGTGCCTGGCCTCCGACCTGCGCACGGCGATCAAGGAGGCCCTCGCGGGCCGCGTATTCGTCTCTCCGACCATCGCCTTGTCCAGCCTGGATGATGACGACGACTAACCGAGGCGTGGTCAATCGAGGCTAGTTCGACATCCTCGCCGCAGGCGTGAGGCAACTGCAGAGAGGTCGTTTCGATCGAGACCGCGACTGGCATGATAATGATAAGAACCATTTGCCTGATAGCAGACGGCGGGTCCTCGGAGCTGGAGCAATCTCGGCTGGGATGAAACTGAGCGGAAAGTTAAGGAGGGCCAAAAGGAGAGGCAACTGATTTGTCAGCTTCTTGTTTTCGGACCATATCTCTACCTGAACGCGCCCTAGAGCGCGGTATCACAGGTCATCGCCTGGCATTAGTGAACATTTCGAGCGAGTGGCATTGTCCCGCTCGATCGGGTGAACTTCTTGTTCGCTCTTTCCCGAATGTAGTGATGAGGGCGGAGGGCCGAATAACAGCCCGGGGGCGAAACACTAACAGGCGGCGGTCATCGTCTGTTTCTATTTCTGTGGGCAAAACGCCTGGACTTCAAAATGTCCGTCCGACCGTGGCCGCCGCTCCCTAATCTGCTCTTGCGCGTGCCTCATCAACTGCCTACCTTGCGGTGACCTGAGTTTGACACGTTGACGGCCACGTTTTTCGCCGGGGCGTTGAGCGTGGTCTGCGCCGCATAGCTTGTGGCGTCCGGGAGAGTGGCAAACCTCACGTCGAGGCTGACATGGTCTTTGTCGGTCTCCAGGTACGTGGAAACCTTCAGCGCGAGCACGCGATTGCCGACGATATCCACCTCGACCGATAGCGTATCACCTGGCTTCAGGTAATCGCGGAAATTCAAGCGAATACGTTTGCCCGGTTCGAGCATATCGAGGGAAACCTTACCGGCATCCTTGGACGCCTGGATCTTCGCCGGATCTGGAGGGACGTAGAGCTTCACCAAGCCGACGGCCTGCTGCATGTACTCGGTCAATTCTTCTTTTTTGTTCTCGATCATTTTGCCGCGCACGCCGCGCTTCTTGTCCTGCGGCGGGGGTGCCCCCACGGGGACTTTCTGAACCGCCCCGTCCGCGGCGTAATAGCAGCGGTTCTGCTGGCGGGATTTTTCCTCGCCTTTCAGGCTGACCGCGGTGGTCTCGATCCACTCGTACTTTTTCAGCTGGGCCTGGCTTTGGGCCAGCGACTGTTTGAGCGCGGCGACATGCTGCTGGACCTGGGGCGATTGAGCTTGCGCGATCACTGGCGGGCCGGGGCTCGCCAGGATGGCAAAGGCAGTGATCAAGATGGTGATGAGTTTCGAGCGTCTCATAAGATGTCTCCTCGTTGTGTACTCTTGCGAGTGGTGTCGTTTGTCATGGAGTCCGTTCCTTGCCAACAATCGCAGCGGTCGTCGGCAGAGAAACCATCGCTAGAAACGGAACCCGAATCCCCCAACGAATCCGCTCAACGCAACGTCCATGATCACGCCGTTGCGTCTGTAGTCGACGTCCAGATGCCGATAACCTAAGACAGTGAAGAAGCGCGAACTGAAGTTGAATCCGAGACCGCCAAACAATTGCCAACTTAATTCGGAGCCGATTCCGAAACCCCCAATATCAGCCTTTGCTGTCACGTAAGCAGCCCTCGAAAGGGCAGCCCTTAACCGCAGCCCGACAACCGGATCAGCCCAGGTCTGCGTTCCGGCCGCCGTGACGCGCTGTTCGCCTTGCCTCAGTTCAAGCTTGTTATCAAGATGCCATAGGCGGAATCCCCCCATCACATCTAACGTAGCACCTTCACTGTGGGCAACCGCATACCCGATCTCGGGGTCGAAAAGAAAAGTCTTTGACGTCACCTGAGCACCCGAAAACAATGGCCCTGGCGTGGCTCTATCGTCGGAAAGGTTCATATACATAGTGTCGGCAACAAAGCTCCATCTTCCTCCCCACCTTGCCTCGAATGCCACGAAAGCGCCAAAGTTAAGTTCGTCGATGATGTCGGCGAAACTGGCGTCGACTCTTATCACGCGGCCCAACGCTCCAACGTCGCCCTTGAAGCTGGAGAACCACATGTAGGGTACCAGTTGAAACCGTGTCGAATCGGATGACGTGGACTGTGAAGTGCAGGGGCAGGCGCTTCCCCGTCCTCGCCATCAGCCATTGTGTAATCACTCACAGGCTTTGTGTGACGGGATGAGCGATTCTCTTCGGTGGTGCGCTCCCGGTGTTCAAGGAGATATTTCGGACGGCGGCTGTCATCGGCTGTGAAATTGTATGCGGTTCTGGAATTCAATCGTGCCAGGATAGCGGCCGTGTTCACAGCGTTGAGAGTCTTCTCTTCCGTCTGCGCGTGCGCGGGAACGTTGACGCAGATTATTATCCATCCGAGCAACAGGATCATTCCTAATGCGTGCGGCACGGTCTGTTTCAATAATCGATTCATGCCGGATACCTCGCCTCCCTCCTCCAATCGATGAGTGGAGGAATCAGCCTTGTCGTCAATTCCCTTTTTATGGCGACTCCTGGTAACATTTGGCTCAGTGCAAGCCCTTGATCTATTGAAGGTTGATTGTATCGGCGGGTGGTTTGGCTGAATACTGTTAGAAATAACAGTTCACACGGGAAAGATTGACAGCTAATAAATCCGGTCGGGCGCCTTCACCGCAGCCTTGACCGATTTGAACTTGCCTCTGTAAATCCATTGTTTTACCTTCGGATAGCTTACGCCCGCATGCTGCGCGGCTTTCATGTAATCGAAGTAATTCCATGGATCATCTACTCCTATAACCACTGACCTGAATACGATACGAATGAATATACGGTTTAACACGCTTTTCGCCGCAGATTGCGGACGCAAGCACTAGAACGATGAACAGAGTCCTTCTTCCTGCTGTGTTATTGCTGATGGCCGGAGCACTCGCTCAGATGAGGGCCAGTACAGTCGATGCGCAGGAGCGAGTAGGTGAGCTTCGTCTGGAAGTGATTGACCCCTCCGGTAGGGCATTGGAAGCAGCGGGGAACCTGGAGAACACTCGTACGGGAGTGATGAGAAGGTTTCAGACTGATGCGCAAGGCAGCTGTACTTTGAAGGATCTGCCCTTTGGACGGTACCGGGTCGAGGTATCCAAAGACGGATTTGCGCGGCAATCGGTGCTGATTGATGTGCAGTCAGCGACTCCGATCTCGCGCACTGTGACCATGGCTTTGGGCAATCTGGCATTCGACGTTGACGTCGTTGCTACAACGCCGTTGCGCGGCGGCGATATCGAATCGAACGAGATTCCAAGCCCGGTGCAGGTTGCAAAGCACGTCGACATCGAACAGAGCGGCTCGCTGAACGTTTCGGATTTTCTGAACCGTCGCTTTAATCCACTACATCTCGCCCATACCTTCGCCGCTTCCCGCGCACTCGCTACTACGTCAGCTCCGACTTCTCTCCTCCACCGGACTCCCGGCTGCCCTGCCCTTTGATCCTTCGGCGTCCGAGTCGAGGTCGGATCGCTTCCTCGCGCCGCCGGCAGTTTCATGCCGGACCGCCACCCGCCGCGTTTCTCGACACCGGTCCGCGACCCCCGGTGCTACGGGCTTCGTGAGGATAGTCCTCCCTGGATGACGCTACCTGCCTCTGTCTGACCGCGCCACCCCGCATCACGCCCGGTTTCTCCGGCCCGGACACGCTCACTGGTCCGTTCCCGCTGGGGGCTTCGCCTCACGCCGCAGGTTGGCCTTCCACCGGACGCCTTATTCACGAGGTTCGCTTCATGCGGCTCGGTCTTTTGTCTCGGACCCTCCGGACCCCGCCTCGCGGCGACGCCCTGTCTTTGACTACTCCGCCCAAGAGCGGTCGGCGGAGGCCAGACTTACACTGCCTAGATTCACACACTGCCAGGCATACGGGTCTCCAAATAGGTATGCTGAATGTCGAGCCATGCGTCGGGGTCTGGTAGTGTAAGACTATCAGGTTAAAAGAAGGAGTGAATCATGGCTAGAGACATTCAGCAAAGAATCAGGCCACGGGAGTTTTCAGTTTTTGCGGGTCTCGACGTGGACAAGAAGCGAATAGCGGCGACGTTCAGCGATCATGATGGCGTTTTGGCATCGGTTCAGATGGCTTATAGTTCTCGTCAGTTGGTGAATTATCTTCGTAAGCATTGTGGCAATGACACGGTTGCTTTGGCTTATGAAGTGGGACCTACAGGCTTTGGCTTGTATGACGATTTGGAAGCGGCAGGCTATCGGTGCCTGGTGGTAGCTCCGTCGATGGTTCCGAGCGCTCCTGGGAAGCGGGTCAAGACAAATCGGCTCGACAGCAAGAAGCTTTCCGTAGCATTGCGCGGAGGACAGTTGCAGTCGTTCATGTTCCACCTGGTATCTACCGCGAGTTACGTCATTTGGTCCAACTGCGAGACAGCCACGTTCGGCAAATGACTGCGTCCAAGTTCAGGATCAAGGCCCTGCTTCTCTATGAAGGCATCGAATTTCCTGAAATTCCTGGCAATGGGCAGTGGACGCGACCAGTACTAAAGAGGATAGCCACCTTGCCGTGCAAGGATTCAGTTCGATTTAAGCTCAACAGTCTGCTTGCAACTTTAGCGTTCCACAAGGATGAGACCTTGGCAGCGCTAAGGCAAATAAGGAAGTTCTGCGAACAAGAGGAAGAGCTCAGGCAATCGATCAATTATCTTTGTACGGTCCCCGGAATCGGTTGGATTACAGCAAGCCACTTGGTAGCGCGGATCGGAGACTGGCGGCTTTTGCACAGTCCAGACCAGATTGCCGGATTCCTTGGATTGGTCTCGAGCGAACACTCTACTGGGGATAGAGTGGAACGTGGGTCGATCACGCGGAGTGGTGACAGCCGATTGCGAAACAAGCTGATCCAGGCAGCTTGGACATCTATTCGCAAAGACGAGGAACTCCACGAGTTCTATCGGCGAATCTATAGCCGACATCCGCGTCAGATTGCCGCTCGCAAGGCGATCGTCGCTGTTGCGCGCAAGCTGACGACCAGGATTTATGCAATTTTGAAAGAGCAACGGGCGTTCAAGCCAAGGCCCTTGAGTAATTGAGCTCCTTTGACTAAGGAGGCGGTCGGCTCCAGGGTGCGCCTCGACGCCGCACAGAACGAAGAGGACGATTAGTCCTCATCTACGATTCGTTTTTGGAGACAGAGGACCCGGGGCCAAATGCTTGCCCTTGACAGTGGGCCGCATATCGAGTGAGTGAGACGGTCTGAGCCGTGCCACGAATAGCAGTCAGTCGCAACAAGTCAGAGGATCCGAGCCCGATTGAACAGCGTACGCAAGTGGGTTAGGCCCGCGATTCGGTGCTAACAACTAGTATGCGAGGAGCGTGACGTCGCCTCAAAGAGGATAGGAATTCACGCCCCCCCTCCCGTCCCCCCCAAGGGGGGAAGCACGAGTCCCCTCCTGATAGGGGAGAGGTACGTTGTGGATGACTGCTGAGCTTGAAGTGTGAAGGAAACAAGCGCAACTCTGCTTGACATTCACATAGCTGAACTTTAAGTGTGGAAGGAAACAAGCGCAACTCTGCTTAACATTCACATAGCTGAACTTTAAGTGTGAAGGAAACAAGCGCAACTCTGCTTGACATTCACATAGCAGTGCGGCGGCTTGGCGCCGCTTTAGTCTCCCGATCGGATTACTTAGCGGGAGACTAAAGCGGCGCCAAGCCGCCGCACTCCAAATAGGGCACCAAGTCTAAAGCTTGAACTCGAACTTGCCGTTTCGCAGCTTGTCAGGCGATGGCATGCGATCATGCCGCATCAATCCTTCGACTGCCGCCAGGTCGGCGTCGCGGTTCATGCCCGCGACGGCAAGTACACGGTTTCCCTTTACGTAGAAGGCGAGGAAATCCTGCTCGGACACCGAACCCTGGAAGATGATCTCGTCCCACTTTTCAGCGTGACCTACATACGAAAGCGCAGCGTCGAACTGCCGGGTCCAAAAGAAAGGCACAGAATCATAACGCACCGCCTTTCCCGCCATGTTGTGCGCCGCAATACGTCCCTGTTGCAGTGCAGTGCGCCAGTGTTCGATGCGACCGCGCTCTCCTGTGTGCGCATCTGGAAAATCTGCAACGTCTCCCGCGGCGTATAGCCATTCGGTGGCGCGCAAGTTTTCATCGACAATCACTCCGCCATCCCTGGAAAACTCAACTCCCTTGAGAAACCCTGTCGCCGGTTTGACCCCGACCCCCACAACCACCAGGTCAGCCTCGACTCGCTCACCGTTTTCAAGCACGACGGCCTCGATCTTCCCTGAGCCTTCAAACCGCGCCACTTTCGCTCGCAGCTTAAACTTCACGCCATGACTCTCGTGCACCCGTTGAAACTGCGTGCCGATTTCCGTGCCAAGAGTTTTCTCAAAAGGGACCGCGCCGGGCGCAATGACGGTAACGGAAGACTTTCGCTCGATTAAGCTGCTGGCCACCTCCATACCGATAAAACTCGCGCCGATGACTACTGCGCGTGACGGCTCGACGGCGGCGTCAATGATTGCGTCTGCATCTGCAAAGCTGCGTAGAAGGAAAACGTTGGTTACATCGTCCGGCTGAGATGGAAGCTTACGCGGCACGCCTCCGGTTGCCACCAGCAACGCGTCGTAAGTGAGCGAACCACCATCATTGAACCCGATTGACCGAGTCGCGGCATCAACCAGAGTCACCTCACTTCCTCTCATAATTTCAATATCGTGAGTCGTGAAGAACTCGTCCGGGCGGAGCGGCATCCATTCCGGCTCGGCATGTCCCTGCAGGTAATCCTTGCTCAGATTCGGGCGGTCATATGGCAAACGGCTTTCGCGCGTTATGAGAATTACCCGACCTTGAAATCCATCCTCCCGCAGAGTCTGCGCTGCCATATAGCCGGCCGCACCGCCACCAAGAATCACGAATGTGCGTTCGTCCTGTTGAACATCGCGTCTGACCATCGGTGGAGTACGGCGGTCCGCCGCATCATCAGGCAGGGAGACTAGTACGCGATCGCTCTTCGATCCGGACTTCGTAGCCTGGCAACGCATCGAGTGCAGGGGGCTCGAGCAAATCACCTGTCGTCACATCGAACGAGGCGTGATGCCAGGGACAAATGATCCGCTTGCCGCAAAGGGCACCCTCCGCCAGCGGTCCACCATAATGTGGACACGTTGCGCCTACTGCGTGAAATGTGCCATTCACATTTGCGAGCAATACCTTCGTCTCACCGACTTCGTAAGCTTTCATTTCACCAGGATTGAGGGCGCCAACTTTGGTTAGTTCCACTTCCCGCATGGCACTACTCTCCTTTCGCAGATAAACTTGCTCTTGCACTTTCCCTGTCTCTCAAGCTAATCATAGGCATTAGCGGCACTGCGGAAAACTGAAATTAACTCCATCTCAATCAAGGAAGGCGAAATGTCTGAACCTGGGTCTCCCAAACTGACGACAATCCGAAACGTCATTATCTCAATCGCGATCCTGATGACAACGAGTATAGCGGCACTCGCGCAAGAGCGGGTTAAGACAGCAAATGGAATTGTTGAAGGAACCATCGATAAGAGTTCGGGCATTCGAAGCTTTAAAGGGATACCGTTTGCCGAACCGCCGGTCGGCGCTCTGCGTTGGAAGCCACCTCAACCGGTCAAGGATTGGAAAGGCGTTCGGAAGGCAGACACGTTTGGACCGAAGGCGGTGCAACGACCGGTCTTCAGCGACATGGTTTTCCGGTCAAACGGGATGAGCGAGGACTGTCTTTACCTGAACGTATGGACCCCTGCAAAATCGGATAGGGAACGCCTTCCGGTTCTCGTCTATTTCTATGGGGGCGGCTTCATAGCTGGTGACGGGTCGGAGCCGCGTTATGACGGCGAGAACATGGCCAGGAAGGGCATCGTCGCCCTGACGGTGAATTACAGGCTCAATGTGTTCGGGTTCTTTGCCCATCCTGAATTGACCAGTGAATCTCCGAAGCATGCCTCAGGTAATTACGGGTTGCTGGATCAGCACGCCGCTTTGCTTTGGGTACAGAGGAACATATCTGCCTTCGGAGGTGATCCGAAGAAGGTCACGATTGCGGGCGAGTCAGCGGGATCGATCTCGGTTAGCGCTCAAATGGTCTCACCTCTCTCAAAGGATCTGATCGCTGGGGCGATCGGTGAAAGCGGATCATTGACTGGTACGCTTACGCCGGTTCCTCTTAGCGAAGGCGAACAGAACGGGGTGAAGTTTGCGACCGCTGTAGGCGCGAATTCACTCGCCGCTCTTCGAGCTATGCCCGCCGAACAATTGCTCGAAGCGACCGCCAGGCAAGGCGTACCTCGCTTTGGGATTACGATTGATGGTTATTTCCTGCCCAAATCAGCTGGTGCGATTTTCCTTGCAGGCGAACAGGCTCGCGTGCCGTTGCTTGCGGGCTGGAACTCAGAAGAGAGCTCCTATCGAGGAGTCCTGGGTCAGGAAAAGCCAACGCCAGAAAACTATCTCAAAGCTCTGCGAAGGCTCTACGCCGAACGGGCCGACGAAGTACTGAAGGTCTACCCTGGCACAACAGAGGAAGAGGTCATCCAGTCAGCGACCGACCTGGCCAGCGACCGTTTTATCGGCTATAGCACGTGGAAATGGCTCGACCTTCACAGTAAGACCGGAGGCAAGCCGGTATATCGCTACTTTTACTTGCGTGCACGACCGGCTATGAGTGCGACGGCGCCGCCACCCCGTGGAGCGGCGCACTCTGCGGAGATCGAATATGCGATGGGCAATCTCGCGACGAACAAGGTCTACGCCTGGACACCGGAAGACTTCAAAGTGTCGGAAATCATGCAGTCCTACTTTGCAAATTTCATCAAGACTGGAAATCCAAATGGGTCCGGCTTACCGAACTGGCCACAGGCTAATGGCGGGGGCAACGTGCCGGTAATGTACATTGATGTGACGACGCGTGTTGAACACGAAAAACATCGCGCGCGTTATTTGTTTCTTGAACAGTTCTACGCGAAGTAACGCCGGAGGCGTAAAAGATCGTAGCCAGGGGTTGAGTCTTCGAAACCCCTGGTTGCATTGCGCGGGAGAGTGCATCCCGGAGGGATGCGAGAAGCGGATCTGGCGAAACCTCGTCTTTTCTCGCATCCCTCCGGGATGCAATGGTCATATGGAATCGATCCAGGGGTTTCGAAGACTCAACCCCTGGCTACGTTCTCGCACCGCTCCGCGGTGATCGCGCTGCGAAGCGGCGCAATTTTGTAGAATGGATAGTCTAATTCCTGAATGAAAACCAAAGCATTTCTCTCGTCCCTGATAATCCTGGTCGGTTTTGTTGCGCCGCGTACCTCGCAGGATTGCGCATCGGTTACTTTGGCGCTTGAAAGACAGCTTGAAGCACAGAGGCATCTGCTCACCGATTGGGCGGGGCTTACTCGCTATGGCAGCGAGAACAGCGAATTGCGGCGTCCGGCTCAGAATGAAACCCGCGTCGTTTTTCTGGGCGACGAAACCACTGAATACTGGGGCCGCGGCAAAGCACAGTTCTTTGAGGGCAAGCACTATTTGAATCGAGGAATCAAAGGACAGACGACACCGCAGATGCTTGTACGATTTCGACAGGATGTGATTGCACTGAAACCAAAGGTCGTCGTGATACTGGGAGGTACAAATGATTTTGCCGGCGTCACGGGGCCGATAACTCAGGCGATGACGGCGGAGAATGTCATGTCGATGGTGGAGCTGGCCAGGGCAAACGGCATTCGCGTTGTGCTCGCATCGCTAACACCGGTCTGTGACTGCTACAACAAACAGACGCAGCTGAGACCTCAGGGAAAGATTATCGGGATGAATGGATGGCTCAAGGAGTATGCAATCGAGAGCGGTTCAGTCTATCTCGACTACTACACGGCACTGGCCGAGGGACGCAACTTCAGGAAAGAGCTGACGAGCGATGGATTCCTTCCGAATGATGCGGGTTATGCCGTCATGGCTCCGCTCGCGGAAGCTGCGATCGCGAAGGCGCTTGGTAACAAATGATGGAGTATCGATGAACACTGAAAACAAATACCAATATCCAAAACTTCACAACGCAACCTGGCCGGGCCTCGTCGGGAAGGGTGGACCGGATAGCGAACCAGTTATCGAGTTTGAAACGATGCTCGATCTCACGGCGGCGACTGAGGTCGACGGCGTTCGTTTCGACGGGGTAGACATTTTCCTTTCGCTTCCGCACACAGATATTGATTCAACTGACGACGATCTCAAGCGACTCGCAGATAGTGTTCAGACGCGCGGCCTGGTTATCGGTTCGCTGGTAGCGCCTGTCTGGGGACCAACTGGTGGAGGTTCGGCGATGGGTTCTGCCGAGGAACGCAAGGCCTTCCTTACACAGGTTGAGAAAGCCTGCAGTGTCGGGAAGAAACTTCGTGACATCGGTATTCGCTCTTATGGCATCGTGCGGATTGATTCGTCGTGCAGTCCAGCGGATTGGGCTGAGGATCCGGCGGCGAACACAAAGAAGATCGCCGGGACCTTTCGCGAGGCTTGCAATATCGCTGAAGGCTACGGCGAAAGGCTCGCCGCCGAAGGTGAAATCTGTTGGGGCGGTATGCACAGCTGGACGCGCATGGCCGAACTGCTGGAAATGGTAGACCGCCCGCAGACGCTGGGTATGCAGGCTGACATGGCTCACACCCTGCTCTTCACGCTTGGCCATAACTCGCCGGAAGACAGCTTGCTGCCGGAAGGCTACGATTGGTCGAACAAAGAAGTCCTTTACGAGGCACTCGGTAAGATGACCGGTCGCCTGCGCCCGTGGGTAAGGATCTGCACATCGCACAGAATGATGCGACGGTCAAAGGTTCGGGCTCGCACGACAAGACTGGACGCCACTGCCTGCCAGATGATCCGAATGGCAAGCTCGACATAGTTCGCGCGGCCGGGCTATGGATGCGCGACGAAAGGTGGCACTCCAACAAAGGCATATCAGCACATCAACTGGGACGGTTGTATGTTTCCCAATGAAACGATGCTCAACCCGCAAACCTGGCGCAACATACTTTCCACCATGATTGCGGTGCGAAATGCACATGGATGGAACTAAAGTGTGAACCTGCGGAGTAAAGAGTGCTGAGTGCTGAGCTGGGTTTGAGTTCAAGCTTTAGCTTGTGGTTAGGATGAAACCCCAAGCTAAAGCTTGAACTCAAACCCACTGAACCGGCACTCAGCACCCAGCACTCAGCACTCAAATGATATCGCGATCCTTATGACAAAAAGGCAATTGAACATTGGTTTGGTGGGTTATGGTTTTATGGGACGCACGCACTCGAATGCGTTCCTGCAAGCCGGCCGTTTCTTCGATCTGCCCTGGCAGCCGCATCTGAAAGCGATCTGCGCGCGAAATGTTGAACGCGCGCGCTCGTTCGCAGAGAACTGGGGCTACGAGTCGGTGGAAACTGATTGGCGCAAGCTGGTCGATCGCAAGGATATTGACCTCATCGATATCGCCAGTCCAAACGACACGCACGCCGAAATCGCGATTGCAGCAGCAAAGGCCGGTAAGATGGTCATGTGCGAGAAGCCGCTCGGGCGGACTGCGACCGAAGCCGAGCCATGACCGAGGCCGTCGAAGCCGCGAAAGTCGCGAACATGGTCTGGTACAACTACCGCCGAGTACCAGCAGTGACGCTGCTCAAGAATCTGATAGATGACGGCCGCTTTGGACGTATTTTTCACTACCGGGCGAAGTTCCTCCAGGATTGGACAATCTCACAGGATTTGCCGCAGGGTGGTGAAGGACTATGGCGTCTCGATGCCGCCGTTGCAGGCAGTGGCGTCACTGGAGACCTGCTGGCCCACAATATTGACACTGCGCTCTGGCTGAATGGTCCCATCACCGAAGTCACTGCCATGACCGAAACGTTCATCAAGGAGCGCAAACACAACCTGACGGGCCGCGTCGAACCGGTTGGGATTGACGATGCCAGCGCCGTCCTCTGCCGCTTTAAGAATGGCTCGCTCGCGACATTTGAGGCGACGCGCTATGCGCGCGGGCACAAAGCGCTCTACACGCTTGAAATCAACGGTGAGCATGCTTCGGCCTTTTGGGTCTGCATGACTTGCATCGCATTCAATACTTCGATCACCGCGATGAAGGACAGTTGCGGGGTTGGCGAAGCGTGCACGTCACCGACGGAGATCATCCGTACATGAACCGGTGGTGGGTGCCGGGGCTGCAAATCGGTTACGAACACACATTCATTCACCAAGTCGCCGATTTTGTGCGAAGCGATGGATGAAGGCAAGGAAGCCTCTCCCACCTTCAGGGATGGTTTGGCGACTGATTACGTAACCGATGCGATTTTGAAGTCTGCGAAGACGCGGCAATGGGAGCCTGTTCGAAATTGATCGAGGTACTTATGAAAAAGCTGGTTGCAGTTTCGCTGGTCGCGATTGTGGTAACACTCTTGGCGCTTTCTACGATTGCACGTCAAGGCGGTCGCGGTCCTGGAATCGAACCTCTGGCGATCGATGATCACACGGGATATCAATCCATCTTCGACAGTAAAACATTGAATGGATGGGATGGCGACCCACAAGTGTGGCGCGTCGAGGATGGCGTCATCATTGGCGAAAGCACCGCGGAGAAACCCATCAAGGTCAATACCTTTCTTATCTGGCGCGTTGGTCAACCCAAAGACTTCGATCTGAAAGTGGACTATCGCATCAACTCGACCAATAGCGGTATTCAGTACCGCAGCGTTGAACTGCCCGACGTCGGCAAGTGGGTGCTCAAAGGCTATCAGGCAGACATTGATTTCCAGAACCAGTATACGGGGCAGCTTTACGAAGAACGTGGCCGTGGCTTTCTTGCGATGCGCGGTCAGGTGACCGAGCTACAAACGGGAAAGAAGAGGGTCATTGCCAATCTTCGCAGCGCGATGAGCTCAAGGGTCTCATCAAGGTGAACGAATGGAATCAGGTTCACATCATCGCGCGGGGCAACGTTCTAACGCACGTGTTCAATGGACGATCTGATGGCTCAAACGGTCGATGAGGACGCAGCGAACCGCGCGATGGGCGGACTGCTCGGCTTCCAGATGCATAGCGGGGCGCCAATGAAACTCGAGCTGCGAAACATCTGGATCAAGAACTTGTAACGACACGCAACGTGATATCCAGACGGGGAACAATGATGCAACTTGAATTTACAAAAGTCCGCCAGCATTTCGACAGTTCGTCACTTGGTGATATCGAGCAAGCTGTCGCCCGGCAGCTCGATTCCGGCAAACTGGAGTTCCACCCGGTGCAAACATCGCAATCGCGGCTGGAAGCCGCGGTATCGCCAATATCGCGCGGATCGTCAAGACAGTTGCAGCCTTTGTTAAGGCCAGAGGTGGCAATCCTTTTGTCATTCCTGCTATGGGAAGTCACGGAGGCGCCACGGCTGAAGGGCAGCGCGAAATCCTTGCTTCCTACGAAATCAGCGAAGCAGCGATTGGCTGCCCGGTACGCGCTTCAATGGAAGTTGTCGAACTCGACAATGGCGGTCTGGAGTTGCCACTCTTCATGGACAGGTACGCGTTTGAATCGGACGGCGTGATCCTGATCAATCGCATCAAGCCGCACACCGCGTTTCACGGAGAATACGAGAGCGGCCTGATCAAGATGAGTGTAATTGGATTGGGCAACAAACGCCTGGCGTCTGAGCTACACCGCTTTGGTGTCTACGGATTGAAAACGCTGATGCCGCTAGCCGGGAGACAGATTCTCTTAACGGGGAAAATCCTCCTAGGCATCGGAATCGTCGAGAATGCCTACGATGAGACTGCGATCATCGAAGCGCTGACGCCTCTGGAGATACTTGCGCGTGAACCAGAGCTATTGAATTCTGCGAAGCAGATGATGCCGTATCTTCCATTAAAGGACATCGACGTTCTGGTGGTTGACCGGTTAGGCAAAGATATCAGTGGCTCGGGTATGGATCCCAATATCATCGGCAGGATGAAAATCGAAGGAACGCCGGAACCCGAATCGCCAAGAATCAAGGCGATTGTCGTCACTGACCTGACAGACGCTTCTCACGGCAATGCGTGCGGTATAGGTCTGGCGGATGTTACAACGCGGCGACTGCTCGATAAGGTGAACTGGGATGTGACGTACGCGAACGGCGTCACAAGCGGGTTCTATTCGCATGTCGCATTGCCCATCGTCGCCGCTACAGATGAACAGGCACTTGAATGGGGAATTCGCGCGAGCCACGAACCCGCGAAGCTCAAGAAAATCGTGCGCGTGCGGGACACGTTACACATCAGCGAAATGTACGTATCCGCAGCGGCCATGGATGAGATCAAAGACAAGGTCGAAATCCTCAACCAGCCCGCGTCTGTTTGAAGAGCAAGGCTCGCTGGTCGCGTTTTGAAGAAAGTGGTCAGTGGCCAGTGACCAGGGTTCGAGTTCAGCTTTTAGCTACTCCTACCAACCGAGCACACACCAGCAAGCTAAAGCCTGAACTCCATACAGAAACAAAAGCGAACAGTTCTTTTCGAGCTGTTCGCTTTCGCCTCTCCAATTTGAGGGTTTGTCGTTATCCTTCTATCTTCTCGCGGTATCCGTCAGCATATCCCTGAAGGAACGCGTCGCGATAAGCATGACTCTTCGATTTCTTGAAATCCTTGTGATTTTCAGGGTCGTTCTCGTTACCCTCCTTGGCATCGTCCTTTCCTCGACTCGGCCGTCTTTGTAACCCTCTTCTCTCTGCTGTGCTATCGGATCTACCACGCGATAGGTCCGCTCCCAATAGGGGCCCCAAAACGGGCGGTACGGACGATAGATAATCACCCGGCGGGGTCTTCGGAGACCTTGCGCGTCGGCTGTTGTCGTTGTTCCAAAGCCCATCAGAAAGAACGACCGCAACCAACGCTCCCATAACTAGCCTTTTAATGTTGATTCCATTCGTTTTCATAACATTCCTTTATTCGTTTTCATCATCCACCACTTCATTTCGCCAGCTTGGATGACGATTCCAGGTAAAGGGTGGCTTGCCGTTACATTAGAACTGGGATGATGCCGACAACCACAACAGCATGAAAAGATACAAACGATCAGGCTACTCGAAGAAGTCTTTTTGAGGTTCCTTGTGGCTTTCGCGCCCACACTTGACTCATCCGCGGCATCAGGGCAAGCACTGATTCATCCTCGGCCAACCGCTTCATTTCGACCAGCGTCTTGTCCAATTCCTCACGCGTTATTAGTCCTGCCCCCACAAAACCTGAAGCGGCTTCTGCCACGGACAGTTCCAACAGTCGTTTGTTTTCACCGCGAGCGATCACTGGTTGATTAAAGGTTATTTCGGGTTGCGAAAAATTGGCTGCCACAATCTTCTGGAAGAGTTCGCGACCGAGAGTGTAGTCCACTCCCCAAATTGGACCCAGGCGGCCAAAAAGGTTGGCAAACGCGTTAAGCGCCGAGGGAGGCTCGCTGCCTGACGCCGTCAAGTCGCCATCTTCGCAAACCAGGATGCCATTCGGCTTGAGCAGCTTATGCATCTCGCGCAAAGCCAGGTTCGGTTCTGTCAGATGAATCAAGAGGAAGCGGCAATAGACGAGGTCAAACGTACCATAGGGCAGCCCGGTGTCGGTGGCACTCGCCTCGACGAAGGTAACGTTTGAAAGTCCGGGGGGAACCAGACTGCGCGCTTCCTCGATTTGCGCTCCACTAAAATCAAGTCCGACAACCTCGCCAGTGGGGCCGACAAGTTCGGCTAATAAGGTTGTCACCGTGCCTACGCCGCATCCCAGATCAGCGACTCGCATGCCAGGTTGTATTCCGGCTTGAAGCAGGACTCGGCGAGCTCCGGGCCCATAAAGGCTGTGCAATAACTTAAGCCTATGTGCGGCTGCACTTCCCGTTGCAAGCACGTACTCACCTTTGTTGTTATTTGTAGAATCGTGTTTCATTGTGTCTCCTTCTCGTCGCGATTTCCGCTTGAATACTTCTTATTGCTATCCCTTCATCACCCGCCGATAATAATGGCCACCTGTCATCGGAGTCATAAACAAGCCGTGAAGTTACAGTTAAGTTCTGGTGAAGCGTTGTGACTCTAGAGAAACGCATCACTTTCGGTGATTTTCGCCTTGACCTCGTAAATGAATGTCTTTGGCGCGGCGGGCATGCCATCGCACTCGCACCCAAGGAATACGCAGTTCTTCTCTATCTCCTCCGAAATCCAGGCCGACTGATAATGAAAGATGAGCTCATCGAAGCAGTTTGGCCCGAAACCGTCGTGACCGATGGTGTGCTGAAGGTCAGCGTCAGAAAGATTCGCGCAGCACTCGACGATGACCATAAGTCGCCACAGTTCATAGAGACTGCTCACCGGCGGGGCTATCGGTTTATCGGCTCGATCACCGACGGTGAAGGGAAGCCCGCACGCGGAGAAACCGGACGACTCGCAGCGCCGCGGCCTCTGCGTCTCGTTGATTCCTCGGAAATTGATCTGGTGGGCCGGGACGTGGCGCTTGCACAAATGAATGGCTACCTTGAGCGGGCGCGCGGCGGCGATCGGCAGGTGATATTTGTTACCGGTGAAGCGGGGATCGGTAAGACCACGTTGGTTGAAGCATTCCTTCAGAGTGTTGCGCGTGATCCGAAGATTTGGGTTGCGCAGGGCCAGTGTCTTGAGCAGTACGGGAAGGGCGAGGCCTATCTGCCGGTGCTCGAAGCCATGTCGCGGCTTTGTCAGGAACAGGGCCGGAAACACCTGGTCGAGTTGCTATACCGGCAGGCTCCGACATGGTTGCTACAGATGCCCTGGTTGACGAGCGATCCAGTCCGCGAGCGCCTGCAGCGAGAGGTCATCGGCGCGACGCTCGAACGGATGATGCGCGAAATGGCCGAAGCATTGGAGGCGGTCACCAGCGAGACGCTATTGATACTTGTACTTGAAGATCTTCAGTGGAGCGACTATTCGACGCTCGACCTGGTCTCTTATCTGGCTCGCCGGCGCAAGCCCGCTCAACTCCTTTTGATTGCAACCTACCGTCCGGTGGAGGTGGCACTGAGCGAACATCCCTTGAAAGGCGTCAAGCAGGACTTGCAGGCGCACCGCCAATGTGAAGAGTTGCCGCTTGAGTACCTGGGTCAGGAAGCAATCAGCGACTATCTGGCGGTGCGATTCCCGCAACACGGATTTCCCCCCACATTTGCCGCCTTGCTGCATGATCGAACAGAAGGCAACCCCTTCTTTCTGGTAAACGCAATAGATTATCTGCAAGCCGAACGCGTGATCGCAGAGGTCGATGGTCAAACTCGGATGACGGTCCCAATAGCAGAGCTCGAAATGGGAGTGCCGGAAAACATCCGGCAGATGATTGAGAAGCAAATTGAGCGACTTGACCGTGAACAGCAGCATCTACTGGAAGTTGCTGCTGTTGCTGGCAACGAGTTCCCGCTGGTCGCTATTGCTGCCGGATGCGATCAAGACCTGATGCGTGTTGAAGAACATTGTGAAGAGCTGGAGCGGCGACACCAGTTTCTCCGCGCGACCGGCGTGAGCACTTTACCCAACGGTATGGTGACTGCGCGTTACGGCTTCATTCATTCGCTCTACCAGGAGGTGCTCTATGATCGCATCGCTGCGGGCCGCCGCGCGCGCCTTCATCTGCTGATCGGCGAACGGGGAGAGGAAATATACGGTGAGCTCGCAAGCGACGTCGCCGCCGAGTTGGCTATGCACTTCGAGCAGGGATATGACTATCGGCGTGCAGTGAAGCACCTGCAACAGGCGGCGCAGAATCATTACCTTCGTTATGCAAATCGGGAAGCGATTGACTATCTGACCCACGCACTCGAACTGGTAGGGCACTTGCCGGAATCCGAGAGGGCCGGCGCGCGCATAGCGTTGCTGGAACAGACAGGTTTGGCACGCCTTGCGATGGGAGATATGGCGGGAGCCGCCGTGGAGTTTGCGACACTCGCCGAATATGCGCAGGAACAGGGCCGGATGGAAGATGGCGTGAGAGCGCTAGATCATTTGACGACCGCGCTCTCGTGGGTTGATCGGGAGCGGTGTCTTGGCTGCAGCCGAGTGGTTTGTGACGCTCAGCCGCGGTCTGACCAATGAGTTATTGCAATCCCACGCGCGCGGTTGCTGGGGCTACTGGCAGGTTCTCTTCCTCGAGTGGGACGACGAGCATGCAAAGGCTCTCAGCGACGCGGTAGCGAGTGCGCGGCAGGCCGGCGACCACCAGATGCTCGGCCTGCATCTCGCACGCTACGGCTTTTTCGAGGCCCTGCGGTCCGACTACCTCGGAACGCGCACGCGCGACTGAAGAAGCGGCGCAGCTGGCGCTCGAATCGAGTGACGCGCACAGCTTTCTTGCTCTCTCAGTTTTTTCAGGCCTGGGGATTGCTTCATCAGGGACAGTGGGGCGAGATGCGGCGCATTCTTGATCATGGGCTTGAAATGGCAGATCGGAATGAGCATCACCGCTGGGCAGTGCTCTATCGTCTGGAGCTTGCCTGGCTGCACGAGCGAGGCGTTTGACTTTGGGCACGCGCGCGAGATATGCGAGCAGGCACACGAGCAGGCACGAAAAATCCATCACCCCTATACCGAGTCGCTAGGGCCTTATTCTGCTCGGCCGCGCATATCTTGGGCTGGAGCAGGACGAAGCGGCCATCCGATGTTTCAATGACGTCGCACTGGCGTTCGATCGCGAGCGCAGTCTAATGGACTGGATTCTCCGGATTCCACTCCATTTGGGCTTGAGCCGCTACTGGCTTGACCGAGGCCAGACTGCACGCGCACATCAGGAGGCCGAACGTGTCCGTAAACTGGCAGCGCAGCCGGGTGAGGCAACTTATCTTGCTCTTGCGCACCAGATGCTGGCAGAAATCGAGATGGCCGACCAGAAATGGTCGAATGCCAAAGGTGAAGTATTGCGGGCGGTCAAGGTGCTCGAAGGCGTCGAGGCTCCGCTCGCTGAATGGCGCGTGTGCGAGACGGCGGCGAAGATATCCGAACGGCTCGGCGACGGCGCTGAGGCTACTCGGTATTGGCAACGTAGCGCAGACACGCTCAAACGGCTGGCCGAATCGCTCAGCGAAGATGACTATTTGCGCGAGTCGCTGACTACTAATCCGGCGGTGCAGGCGATCCAGAAGCGCGCGAGTGACGGAGTACAGGCAACTAAGTAACTGGGGGAACTGAAGGAACCGGGATGGCAATTGAACCGAATGTAGCCACTGAGAAAATTCCGGATTCGACGGAGCTCGCGATAGATCGTACGCATCTCGCTCACGAACGCACTCTGATGGCCTGGATTCGAACTGCGGTATCGCTCATCAGCTTCGGTTTCACTATCTATAAGTTCTTTCAGTGGACCCTCGAGCAAGGCCAGACTCGTCACGTCGAGCACCTCCTGGGACCGCGCGGGTTTGCACTTACCATGATTGGTATCGGGCTTGTCTCGCTTCTGCTGGCGTCGCTGCAACACAGACAAGCCAGGAAGAGAATGATGGCGACCTACCGTGAAGTGCCCAGGTCGCTCGCGGCACTATTGGCGATTCTGATCTCCGGTCTTGGCATCATGGCCTTTCTTTCTGCCCTTTTTCGACAGTAATCCCAGACGTCGAACGTTGGGATGGGAGAAAGAACAGCAGATGATCGAGCAAGGCTTGTAATGAGATCGAACCATTCGGCCCAATTTGGAGTGCGGGGACTCGTCACCGCTTTAGTCTCGTGCCGAACTATTCGGCACGAGACTAAAGCGGTGACAAGTCCCCGCACTCCAAATTGGGCTTGAGCAGCAACGACAGAAACGCGAGGGGCAAATGTCTCGGAATGTTTTTATCGCCCTCCTCATTCTCCTATTTGCTACGTTGCTGGGAAGTCAGCGGGCGGAGCAGGAGACAGTCACCATCCGAGTCGATGGCAATTCGAATATCGGCACCTACAAGCCAATCTACGCTTACTTCGGCTACGACGAACCAAACTACACCTACATGAAAAATGGGCGAAAGCTCGTGGGCGAGCTCGCACAACTAAGTTCGGCGCCGGTGCACATACGCGCACATAGTCTGCTCGTGACGGGTGATGGCACTCCCGCGCTCAAGTGGGGTTCGACCAACGCTTACACTGAGGACGCTTCGGGTAAGGCAATCTATGACTGGACGATCGTTGATCGCATCTTCGACACCTACATAAACGCGGGTGCGAAGCCTTTCGTCGAAATAGGGTTCATGCCCGAGGCGCTTTCAGTAAAGCCGCAGCCCTACCGTCACAAATGGGAACCGGGCAAACAATACAGCGACATCTATCTCGGGTGGACCTATCCGCCGAAGGATTATCAGAAGTGGTCAGAACTGGTGCGTCAGTGGGTTCTGCATTCGATCGCGCGGTATGGGCGCGAAGAGGTGCTGACCTGGTACTGGGAGTTGTGGAACGAGCCTGATATTCCGTACTGGAGCGGCACTCCCGAGGAATTCAACAAGCTTTACGACTTTACGGCGGACGCCGTGAAGCGGGCGCTTCCGGGCGCGAAGGTCGGAGGCCCTGCAACTACTGGACCCGCGAATGAGAAGGCGGCTGCATATCTGAAGCAGTTTCTCGAGCATTGCGCGAACGGAAAGAATGCTGTCACTGGTGGGACCGGAGCGCCGCTCGATTTCATTACCTACCATGCCAAGGGCCGCCCGACGGTTGTCGACGGACACGTCCGAATGGGTATCTCAAAGAATATGGCGGATGTATCCCGAGGTATGGAGATCGTAACGTCTTTTCCAAAGTTCAGGAATCTTCCGATTATTCTGAGCGAATCTGACCCTGAAGGCTGCGCGGCATGTTCGGCCCGCGTTTATCCGCAGAATGCTTATCGTAATGGCACGCTCTATCCGACCTATACCGCCGTCGCATTGAGTAACATTTTCAATCTTGCCGACAAACACCAGGCGAACATCGAGGGGATGCAGACCTGGGCATTCGAGTTTGAAGATCAGCCCTGGTTCGACGGCTTTCGTTCACTCGCCACAAACGGTGTCGACAAGCCAGTGCTCAATGTATTTCGAATGGCCGGATTGATGCGCGGCAACCGCGTCAAGGTCGAAAGTTCGAGCCACGTCAGCCTTGATACGATTCTCAAGGAAGGTGTTCGAGGAAAACCGGACGTGAACGCCCTGGCAACTCGATCCGCGCAGGAGATCGCCGTAATGTCGTGGAATTATCACGACGATGATCTTACCGGCGCCCGATTCTCCGGTAAGCCTGAGGGTGAGTGGTGTGCCCGCAAACGTAGCGCGCACACTTGTGCGCCATTATCGAATTGATCAGGAGCACAGTAACGCTTATACACTTTGGAAGAAGCTGGGCTCACCACAGAATCCGACAGCGGAACAGTACGCACAGCTCGAAGCCGCCGGTCAGCTTCAACTGCTCACATCACCAGAATGGGTGAATACCAGAGATGGAAATATCGAGTTGAGTTTTACGCTGCCTCGACATGCAGTGTCTTTGATTCAAGTCAGTTGGTGAGAGGCATCGCGGACCGAGTCCAGAGTATCGTCGCGAAAGGAATGATGAACTCGATGAAGCATTGTTATCGCTTTGCGGCAATGGGCGTCGCGATGCTGACCGTGCTGCTCGCAGTGAATGTGCCGCACGTTCTGCCGCAATCCTCCTCACCACGGCCGAATATCCTTTGGATTTCGACAGAGGACATCAGCCCCGACCTGGGCTGCTATGGCGACTCGTATTCAATTACACCCAACCTTGATCGTCTCGCGGCCGAGGGTGTGCGTTACACCAATGCCTTTGCGACGGCACCCGTATGTGCGCCTTCACGTTCGGCGATCATCACGGCAATGTATCCGACGACTATCGGCTCGATGCATATGCGCTCGAAGGCCGTACCGCCTGCCGGCGTCAAAGCTTTCACCGAGTATTTGCGTGCGTCCGGGTATTACTGCACGAACAATTCAAAGACCGACTACAACTTTGAGGCGCCGCCCTCAAACCGTCCACCCGATACTGTATGGGACGAATCGAGCAACAGAGCCCACTGGCGCAATCGAACCGACCGGAATCAGCCATTCTTTGCCGTCTTCAATCTCAATGTCACTCACGAAAGCCAGATTCGGGTGCCTGATGAGCAGTACAAACAAAATGTAGCGCGTTTGAAACCAGACCAGTTTCACGATCCGGCTAAAGCACTACTTCCGCCGTACTACCCTGACACGCCACTTGTGCGCAAAGATTGGGCGCGATACTACGACAACATTACGGCGATGGATTACCTGGTCGCTGATATTCTCAAACAGCTCGAGGAAGATGGTCTCGCCCAAAACACCATCGTTTTCTTCTGGGGCGATCACGGACGAGGCTTGCCGCGTGCCAAACGCTTTGTGTACGACTCCGGCTTGCGCGTGCCTCTGATAGTGCGATGGCCGGGACAACTCAAGCCGGGGACGGTCAATGATGAACTTGTATGCCTGTTTGATCTCGGCCCGACAGCGCTCTCGCTGGCCGGAGTGCCAGTACCGGCTCACATGCAGGCCCAGGCTATTCTGGGTAGCACAAAAGAAAGCGCCGCGCCAATATGCTTTTGCCCATCGTGATCGCATGGATGAGGCGCCCGATATGATTCGATCGGTAATGGACAAACAGTACCACTACATTCGCAACTTTCACCCTGATCGGCCTTACGCACAGTACATTGATTACATGGAACAGATGCCGACGATGAAAGAATTGCGGCGTCTGAACAAGGAACACCTGAACGCACTCGATCCAAACTATGGCAAGGCGCTCAATCCGGCGCAATTGCGCTTCATGGCGCCAGAAAAGCCTCCCGAAGAGCTGTACGACGTGACCGCCGATCGTCACGAAATCAACAATCTTGCCGCGTCCTCGCAGCATCAGGCGATTCTCAAACGAATGCGGAGCGCATTGGATGAGTGGCAGCGTGAAACCAAAGACCTTGGGCGTGTGCCTGAAATGGAATTGCGCGAGCGGATGCGGCCGGGCGGTATATGGCAAAAGGTCTCAGCGCCGAGTGTGAACGAAAGCGTTGAAGGTTCATCAGTAAAGGTAAAGCTGGCTTGCGCAACCGATGGCGCGTCCATCGTCTACACCACAGAGACCGGCGAGAAGCCGCGCTGGCGGCTCTATACAGGGGAGCTGACGCTGAAGCGGCCCGCTGTGTTACGAGCCAGGGCGTGCCGTTTCGGCTATCTTGACAGTGATGAAGTCGTAAAGTAGTGCCTGGGAGCGCCAGGCTGAAGCCTGGCACGCGCGCTGCGATGCAGCGCACGGCTCCGGAGGAGCCCAATGTTTATAGTAATAAGCAAAACAGAATGCGACTCCGGAGGAGCGGCATGAGAGTTTGAAATCAGATGCCGCTCCTCCGGAGTCATCACCCTTTCTATTCCCTACTATAAATATTGGGCTCCTCCGGAGCCAAGAAATGGCCAAAGTTCACGCGCCAGGCTTCAGCCTGGCGCTCCCAGGCAACCATAGCGCGAGTATGAATACGATGAAAACTGTGATCCGCTGTCTTCTCCTGATTGTGATGCTGTTGTTGATTTCGGATTCGCGCAGTGATGCGCAGAGGCGGACGCAGACCGCGCCTTCGAGGCGGCCGAACATCGTGTTCATTATGACGGATGATCATGCGGCACACGCGATCAGCGCATATGGCAGCCGGCTTATCAAGACGCCCAACATTGACCGGCTGGCAAAGGAAGGCATGAAGTTCGAGAACTGCTTTGTGACCAATTCGATCTGCACGCCAAGCCGCGCGGCGATAATCACTGGTAAGTACTCGCACCTCAACGGAGTGCCCGTCTTCAATCACCTTGATACTTCACAGCCGATGCTCTCGAAGTATCTGCAACAGGCCGGCTATTACACTGGCGTGATC
The DNA here is from genome assembly GCA_963813345.1 of uncultured Acidobacteriota bacterium. Taxonomy (GTDB): domain Bacteria; phylum Acidobacteriota; class Blastocatellia; order RBC074; family RBC074; genus CAWDDA01. The sequence continues at coordinate 28,197 of CAWEYR010000024.1, forward strand.
GGCAAGTGGCATCTGGGTGGTCAGAATCCGTATAGGCCTGAAGATGGCAAGCCTGCTGGGCTTTGACTACTGGAACATCCTGCCAGGGCAGGGCGCGTACTTCGACCCGATGATGATCGAAATGGGCGAACGCAAAAAGCTACAACGGCTACGTTACAGATCGTGATAACCGACCTTTCGATTGAATTCATCAAAAAGCGACCGCAGGACAAGCCATTCTTTCTGATGTATCACCACAAGGCGCCTCACAGGAACTGGCAACCGGACGAGAAGCATCGGAAAGAGTTCGAGAACTACGAGCCGCCAATCCCGGCAACCTTTGACGACGATTACAAGGGGAAGTCTGACGCTTCGCGCAATGCCACGATGCACATTGACGCGGACCTGAACGACACCGACCTCAAGGTCAAACCGCCGCCAGGCCTGAGCGGTGCAGAGCTCAAGAGATGGAAGTTCAAGCGCTATATGCAGGACTACCTGGCGTGCGTCGCGTCGGTGGATGAGAACATCGGGCGCTTCCTCGACTACCTTGATCAAAGCGGGCTTGCCGCGAATACGATCGTCATTTACACCTCTGATCAGGGCTTTTTCCTGGGCGAGCACAATTTTTTCGACAAACGGTTTATGTACGAAGAATCCCTCAGGATGCCGTTCCTTATTCGCTGGCCTGAGCAGATCAAGCCAGGCACTGTTAACAAGGGGATGATCCTCAATGTGGACTTTGCTCCAATGATGCTGGAAGCTGCGGGCGCGAAAGTGCCTTCCGACATGCAGGGGCGCAGCTTTCTGCCGCTTCTTCGAGGCCAAATGCCAAAGGGATGGCGGACTTCAATGTATTACCGCTATTACCATCCCGGCCATCATAACGTGGCCGCTCATTACGGTATTCGCACCGAGCGTTACAAGCTGATCTATTTTAACAAGCTGAATCAATGGGAACTCTACGACCTGCAAAGAGACCCTGCCGAAATGCACAATCTTTACGCGGATGCTGCTTCTGCGAGCATTGTCAGCAAGCTCAAAGAAGAGCTTTACAGGCTGAAGAAACAGCTCAAGGATAACGATCAATTCGCCGATGACTTACCAAAAGATGATGTGGATAGCCAGGCGCCGCCGGCTACTGGGACACGCTAGATCTGTAACCCGGCTATGTCTAATCGTGGTGATGATGTTCCTGCTCGACGGGAATATCCCTGGATGCTTGTGCCCAGACTGCTGATCGGCAAACCAGATCATCTGCGGAGGCCGGTCATGAAGAAGGCTTTGAGATCATCTTCGATGGCAGGACGCTGAAGGGTTGGGAAGGTGACCCGAAATACTGGCGGGTGGAAAATGGCTGTCTGGTGGGCGAAGTAACGCCGGAAACGATCTTACAGCGGAACTCTTTTATTATGTGGCGGGGCGGAGTGACTCGCGACTTCGAGTTGAAATTGGAATACCGCATCTCGGCTCGCGGTAACAGCGGCATCAACTATCGCAGCGTTGAAGTGCCGGGCCTGCCATTTGCTCTGCGTGGCTATCAGGCCGACATTGACGGACAAAGCCGGAACTCCGGCGGTGTTAGGCATACAGGCCAGAATTACGAAGAACGCGGTCGGACATTCTTAGCTTTGCGTGGTCAAACAGTCAGGATTGGAGAAGGGCTGAAGCCGCTCGTTACAGGTTCCGTCGGCGATCCGAAATTGCTTGAATCCTTCATCAAGAGTGACGAGTGGAATGAGTATCATATTGTCGCGCGTGGACCGGTAATGATCCATCTTCTGAATGGACACGTCATGAGTGTGGTAGTTGATGACGATGTAAAGGCTCGCAGGCTCGATGGACTGCTCGGCGTGCAGGTTCACGTCGGGCCCCCGATGAAAGTCGAATACCGCAATATTCGGATAAAACACCTGGCGCAGTAACCCGGGATCGGCGCCTGGGAGCGGCGTCAGCCCGGCGCTCCGCAGGGCCGAATGTTTATAGAAACGAGGACGAAAATGACATGAGCTCCGGAAGAGCGGCACGTTATCGTGAAACAGGATGTCGCTCCTCCGGAGCTCGTTTGCTCTCTTCAACAATGACTATAAACATTGGGCTCCTCCGGAGCCAGGGAGTCTTCAGCATTCAGACGCCGGTCAGCGACTCGCTCCACGTATTTGCTACTTCGTCGCTGCAATACGAAGAAATGCCTGCAGGCTTCGCTCGACATCTTCGTCGGTTGTGGCGATAGGCGATCCCGCGCTCCGCAGCCGTCATTAGCAATCGCCTCAATTGTGTATTACTCACTATCGTAGTCCTCCAGGTTAAGAAGCGTTATTATGAGCGCGTTCGAGCACCGTCATGCTCTTGCCATTCTCAGGCGGGAGTCAAATCTCTCGTTGACCAATAACGAAGCGTAGGAGGCTATCTAATGCAACACGGCTTTTCACGCAGAAGAGTGATGCAAACGATGGGTGCGGCGGTTCTTGTTCCTTCCGCAATGTCCGCGATGCAAAAGAGCTCATGGCCTCTGGCCGAAAGCTCGTCAACACCTAAGATTTGTCTTGGAGTAAGGCCTGACATCGATGAGGCAGGTATGAGGCGGATCAAACAGATTGGTGTTGATTACGTCCTGTCCGGAGGTCCACCGATTCCATGGACGGAAGACGTCGTTCGCGAACGCGTCAACCGCTTTAAAGCTGGCGGTCTGACGCTTTGCAACATGATGATCTCCGGCTTTCCAAATACGATCTATGGGAGACCCGGGCGCGACGAAGAAATAGAGAAGGTCAGACAATCGATTCGAGCTGCCGGGAAGGCCGGGTTACCTGTAGTTGAGTACAATTTCTACGCGCATCGGATCATTGAGGGGTACTACGAAGAGACCGGCAGGGCGGGCGCCGGACTTACTGCATTCGACTATGACAAGGTCAAAGACCTTCCTCCACTACCCGAATGTAGGCGCGCACACGCTCGAAGCGCTGTGGACAAACGCTGCATATTTTTTGAAGGCGGTGGTTCCCGTGGCGGTAGAAGCAGGAGTTCGTCTTGCGCTGCACCCTAATGATCCGCCCGCGCCAATCAGTCGCGGGTCAGGGCAGATCATGTCGACTCTGGCTGGATGGAAGCGGCTGATTGACATTGTCAAAAGCCCGGCCAACGGAATCACGTTCGATTGTGGTGTGACGCGCGAGCTCGGTGAAGACCCGGTAGCAGTAGCGCGCTATTTCGGTGCAAGGGATTGCATCAATCACGTCCATTTCCGCAACGTGCGTGTCAGAAAGCCTTACGAGAAATACACTGAGGTCTTTCTCGACGAAGGGCAGGTTGACATGTTCGCGGTGATGCGGGAACTGGTTCGTCAAAAGTACGGGCGCGCGATTTATCCTGAGCATCCACGTGCTATTGATTACGACCGTGAACGCGGAACTATTCGAAATCAGTACCCGGGCGGTGGCGGTTTCGGAGGCGAGATTCACAACGTAGGTTACACGAGGGCGATGTTGCAGGCGGCGTTGTCGCTTTGATCAAGGAGGAATGATGCTCGTTTTGGAGTCAGCTCTCTCGCTACTTATGGCCATTTCGTTCAGCACCGGACTCTATCCATTCAAAGGTGCTGTTGAAGGTGCGATTGATGGTCCTGAAATCGTTACGCTGAAACCCGGTGCCACTGCACCTGCATTTGACCTTCCCGGTGTGGATGGCAAGAACTGGAAGCTCAGTGATTTCGAAAAGTCGCCGATCCTTCTGGTGATCTTTACCTGCAATCATTGCCCGACTTCGCAGTATTACGAAGAACGAATCAAGAAACTGGCCAGTGATTACAAGGACAAGGGCGTCGGCCTGGTGGCCATTTCGCCGAATGATCCGGCCTCCGTTCGACCCGATGAGATGGGCTATACGGACCTTGGCGACACGCTCGAAGAGATGAAGATCCGCGCGCGTGACCGCCAGTTCAACTTTCCCTATCTGCTTGGCGGAGGTAAGTACGAATCCGTCGCGAGAGCCTACGGTGCAGTTGCAACTCCTCACGCCTTTATCTTTGACCGGGCGCGAAAGCTTCAATATGTCGGACGCATTGATGACAGCGAGCGTGAGAAGTTCGTTCGCGTACACGATGTCCGTGTCGCGCTGGATGCCATGCTTTCGGGAAAAGACGTCCCGGTAAAGGAGAACCGCGTTTTTGGCTGTTCGGTCAAATGGGCGTCCAAAGGCGAGGACATGAAGAAGTACTGGGACAAGATCGCGGCTGAACCTGTGACGATCGAGCCGATCGATGCCGAAGGCATGCGAAGGTTGCGCATGAACGCGTCTGCAATGACAGAGGGAAGTTGCGGCTGGTGAATTTCTGGGCGACGTGGTGTGGGCCGTGCGTCACCGAGTTCCCGGACCTGATGATGATCAATCGAATGTACAGGCAACGCGATTTTGAATTGATTACAGTAGCTGCGCACTATCCCGGATGAGAAAGACGAAGCTCTCGCGTTCTTGAAAAAGAACATGGCGACTAACAAGAACGTGTTGTTTGGCGACACGGACAAGTACAAATTGATGGATGCGTTCGAGCCAAAATGGGACGGAGCGCTACCGTTCACTATGCTGATCGATCCGACTGGCGAAGTCCTCTACCGGTCGCAGGGACCGTTCGACGCACTTGAATTGAAACGCCGCATCGTCAAGTACCTCAACGAACGCAAGCCGTGGTAAACGCATTTGGAGTGCGGCGGCTTGGCGCCGCTTTTCGTCCGCGACGAAACCGCCACGAGACTAAAGCGGCGCCAGCCGCCGCACTCCAAATACGGGCCGACTCCATGAATATGGACATAACCAACGTGGGATCAATTTCTCGAAGACAATTCCTTGTCAACTCAATGTTGACTGGGAGTCTGGCCGCAGTTCAAGGAAGCCAAACCGGCGGCGCTGCCACAACTCAGACAGACTGGTTCGACCGGCCCATGCGATGGGCGCAGCTGACACTGGTTGAGAACGATCCTCAACAGTACGATCCGCAATTCTGGCTCGATTATTTCAAACGCGTGCACGCTGATGCTGCCTGTCTCAGCGCGGGTGGTATTGTCGCGTACTATCCAACTCGAATTCCTTTGCACCATCGAAGCCAGTGGATGAAGGAGACTGACCCGTTCGGTCAGTTGCTGGAAGGATGCCGCCGGCAAGGAATGATCGTCATCGCGCGCACGGATCCGCATGCGGTTCATCAGGATGTCTTTGACGCGCATCCCGACTGGATTGCCGTTGATGCAGAAGGAAAACACCGGAGGCATTGGGCCTCACCAGAGTTATGGGTCACATGCGCGCTTGGTCCATACAACTTCGAGTTTATGACCGAGGTACATAAAGAGATCATGTCTCTTTATCGGGTTGACGGGATTTTCAGCAACCGTTGGGCCGGCTCCGGAATGTGTTATTGCGAGCACTGCCGCCGCAACTTCAAAACAGCATATGGCATGGATCTGCCGCGAACGACTGACCCGCAGGATCCAGCACGTCGCAACTATCTCCTGTGGCAGCAGCAGAGGCTCTTTGAGCTGTGGCGGCTCTGGAATGCAGAGATTCGCAAACTGAATCCGAATGCAAGGTTCATTGCGAATTCAGGCGGCGGCGCACTCAGTCCGCTCGATATGAGGACGGTTGGCGAACTGTCAGACATTCTCTTTGCGGATCGCCAGGCTCGACGTGGACTGATGACACCCTGGGCGAACGGAAAGAACGGCAAAGAGTATCGAGCAACACTCGGACGCAAGCCGATTGGCGGAATCTTCAGCGTCGGGGTTGAAGAACCATATCGCTGGAAAGACTCTGTTCAAAGCGAGGCTGAAATCCGGATCTGGGTAGCGGAGGGCACAGCCAACGGACTACGTCCATGGTTTACAAAATTCTCAGGCACGCTTTACGACAGACGCTGGCTCAAGGTTGTTGAAGAGATTTACGGCTGGCATTTCCGCTCCGAAAAATATCTGCGCAACGAAGCGCCACTGGCCCGCGTCGGTTTGGTCTATTCGCAGCAGACTGCGATGTTCTATGGCGGTACTCGCGCGCAGCAGAAGGTCGAAGATCACATTCAGGGCTTCTATCACGCGCTCGTCGAGGCGCGCGTTCCTTTCGAAATGGTTCACGATCGCCTGCTTGACGCGGAGCACACCGATCAATTCAAGCTCCTCATTCTTCCAAATATCGCTGCCCTTTCTGACCTTCAATGTCGAGCAACTTCGCGACTATGTCAGGCGTGGCGGAAGCATCGTAGCGACGCACGAAACCTCGCTCTATAACGAACAGGGAGTGCGACGTCAGGACTTCGGGCTCGCTGACCTCTTCGGAGTGCGGTTCAAAGGTCAAATTGAAGGGCCGATGCAGAATTCCTATCTCAAGCTGGAAAAGGACCCGGCAACAGGCAAATACCATCCGTTGCTCGCAGGACTTGAAGATGCAACGCGGATCATAAATGGTGTCTCACGTGTCGACGTGGAACCTATTAGCACCGGCCAACAACCATCGCTTCCCGCTCTGACGTTGATTCCGTCCTATCCTGACCTCCCAATGGAGATGGTCTACCCGCGGGTGGCACAGACAAACATTGCTGGTGTCCACTTACGGGAAAGCGGACGGAGCCGCATCGTCTATTTTCCGTGGGACATCGACAGGACATTCTGGGAAGTAATGTCAGTAGACCACGGCCTGCTGCTCGGCAACGCTGTTCATTGGGCTCTGAATGAGGAGCCGGTTGTCACCGTCACGGGCCCAGGCATAATCGACGTGACCGTATGGCGCCAGAGAGAATCGATGACGGTTCATCTTGTCAATCTCACAAACCCGATGTTGATGAAGGGTCCCTTCCGCGAGCTGATTCCCATCACCGCGCAAAAAGTGCGAGTCCGATTGCCCGAAGGCAAAAAGGCAGCCAGGGTCCAGCTGCTTGTCAGCGGCGAAGCCCCTGGAGTCAATGAATCAGATAGATATGTAGCGCTGACTGTATCTTCGATTCTTGCGCACGAAGTTATCGCAATTGATCTGGAATCACGGTGATCAACCCCCCTGATGTCGCACGAATCGGCGTAGGTGTAGTGCGACGACTTGGTGCCGCACTCCAAATACGGCGTTGACTTTGTCGCCGTAACGACCAGTTTCAGGGGCAAAACGCTACAACCCGTAACAGCGTAGTAGTTACACTCGGCTCTCCTTGTTGCTGAAATGCACACGAAATGGGCGCTTTGATTGCTGGCACAGGGCTTGCGCTCTGTGTCCTCAATGAAAGCAATCTCACATCTCGCAAATATCAAGACAAGCCTCCTTGCCGCGTTTCACCGGATACCCAATCGTCATAGAACAATTCTGGCTTCAATAGGAATTGTCTTTCTGTTGGCGGCCCTCGTGACAGTCGGCGAGCTGGTTGCAACGTATTCACATTACGCCGCGATTGTTGATGCACGATTGGCTGACAGGTCGTTGATGCAGCCCGCCGGAATTTATGCTGCTCCCGGGCGAGTAAGTCTGGATCAGCACGTCACGCAAGATGGACTCATCGATCGGTTGCTGCGCATTGGTTATAGGGAAGGCGAGGACACAAACGAATTCTCAGCGGGTAGCTTCTCGGTGCATCCGGGTTATGTCGAACTGCGCTCAAACGAGTTCGGGTCGAGCCCGAATCTCCCAGCCGTGGTACGCGTGCGGTTCAATCAAGATCGAGTCGCGAAGATCGAAGATGCGAGTACCAACAAGCAGCTGAAAGAATTCCAGTTGCCAGCCGAAATGCTGACAGCTGATGTCAACGCAAAAAAACAGACGCGTCGCGCGATTACATTCGGAGACTTGCCACAGGTACTTGTCTCGGCGCTGATTGCCGTTGAAGACCGTCGCTTTTTTGATCATCACGGAATCGATCCGCGTGGTATCGCTCGCGCACTCTACACAAACCTGCTCAATGGCAGAATACGTCAGGGCGGGTCAACTATTACTCAGCAACTGATAAAGGATCAGTTCCTGAGTGCAGAGCGCACGTACAGTCGAAAGCTTGCTGAAGCGATGATGGCAATCGCTATCGAACGAAAGCTGACTAAAGAGCAGATCCTCGCGCTCTATTGTGATCGCGTATATCTCGGTCACAGCGGAAGCATTTCAATTTACGGATTCAAGCAGGGAGCATCGATTCTATTCGGAAAGGAGCTGAACGAGATTTCGCTCAGCGAAGCAGCTTGCCTTGCAGGGTTAGCCCAGGCCCCAAATCGCTATTCGCTCCACACGCGCCTCGGGGATTCGATTGTGCGGCGCAACGTTGTTCTAAACGCAATGTTAGAGACAAGCGCAATCAGCCCAGCCCAGGCCGAGTTGGCCCGAAGTGAGAATCTTGCGTTGCTTCCCCCGCAACAACTTGATGATACAGCGGCGCCGCATTTTATCGACTACGTGAGACGTGAACTGGATAGTCATCGATTTGAGGATGACGAGTTCCCGCATTTGAGGATTGAAACAACGATCGACCTGGATCTTCAGGAAGCTGCAAACCAGGCTGTCACTCGACATCTTGATCGCCTGAAGAAGGTTTTTGATAAGCGGAAAGATGCCGGAGGAGCCTGAGGTGTCTCTGATTGCACTTGATCCTCATTCCGGAGAGATTCTGGCGATGATAGGCGGTCGCGATTACGCTGTAAGCCAACTCAATCGAGCTACTGATGCAATGCGCCAGCCAGGCTCAGTTTTCAAACCGATAGTGTACGCAGCCGCCCTTTCGCGTGGAATTTCTCCTGCAATGACATTCATGAACTCTCCGCATGAGATTGCATACGGCTACAAGGCAGTGTATCGGCCACAGAATTTCGGTGACTCATATTCGAATCGGCAAGTGACCTTACGCGAAGCAATGGTTCGCTCACTCAACGTCGTCACTGTTGATGCTGCAATGCAAACAGGGTTGGGGAATGTAGCAGAGATGGCTGCCCGTGTGGGTCTGCCCCGCCCGGAGACTTATCCTTCGATGGCTTTGGGGGCGTTCGAAGCCACCCCGCTTGACGTCGCCGGCGCATATACGACCTTTGCCAATGACGGGACGAAGGTGGATCCGCTGGCTGTTCGTACGATCAAATCAAATGGCGAGATCGTTGTTTCCGGAGCGTCGTCCAAAACCGGAGTTCTGCCAAGTACAATAGCCTACCTCGTGACTGACACCCTTTCAGATGTCGTCAACCGCGGCACTGCGGCTCGCATTCGCAGCATGGGTTATCGAGGGCCCGCTGCAGGCAAGACTGGAACATCACGCGATGCCTGGTTTGTTGGCTATACACCGAACTTGCTGGTCGTGGTATGGATCGGTTACGACGACAATCGCGATCTCAAGCTGACGGGGGGCGACGCGGCCGTTCCAATCTGGGTTGACTTCGTCAAGCGAGCACTGGAACTGCGGCCGGATCTGCGAGCCGATCGTTTTGTCAGACCGAGCGGACTCGAAACAGTCGAAATGTGTTCAGAGAATGGAATGGTGGCAAATGAATTCTGCCCACACCGGCAACGCCTGTTGATCGCGAGCTCTTCGCGACCGGGGATTTGTTTTGAGCATCAGGAGCCGCTCGTCATGACAAGTGACGGCGAAGGACTCCCGCATGAATTGACCTCGCCGGCTTCGGCTGAGGCGACTCCGATGCATTTGCAGTCTGAAGCTTCAACCGTGACTCCTAAATTCATCATCAGACCGCGCCTTCATTGAATTAACGAGGGTAGTGCGGAGGCGATGGAATTGGCCAATTGCTAGAGCCTGGAAGCAATTGGAGCCCGAAAAAGGAGTGAATCGGCGACTTGAGCGACCGCTTTAGAGCTCTCCCGCTGAGTGATCCGCCTCGGGACACTAAAGCGGCGCCAACCGCCGCCGCAGCTGCCGAAGGATAGGTTGTCAGGGTTTCACCTGCGCTCCCAATTCATGACGCGGATTTCTTGATCATTTTCTTCCGGCTCTGCTGCGCTCGCGCAGCCCCAATGGCGGTCTTAACATCTTTCTCTTCTTCCGGTGGCGGCAAGACTGCCGGCATACCGAGAGAGGCTATCCATAGCTCGCGGCACCAGCCCTTGCTATGGTAAAGATGCTCGTCTTCCTCGTCCTCGACTTCCTCACAGGCTTCTTTCAGGGCCTTTCTTTCTTCGCCCTTGGCTTTCTCGGCGCACTGTCCCAGAAGTTCCCAATTCGTGTGGTCTTTGGTCTCTGCCAGGACGACACACTCGCAGGCTACAAGCTCCGCCGCCTCGGGTTTCCCGCTTTGAAGAGCTTTCTCCATGGCGGCAACGAGGGATTCACCGATATGGCGGACGACCAATCGCCCCGGTGTTTCTTCCTCCGGATCGAGCCCAAGTTTTTCGAATAGCTCGTGCATCACTTCCACATGATGGTTAGTCTGTTCGAGATACTCTTCCCATTCCTCTTTCAGATCGTCGTTGACTACACATCGCAACGCGGTCTCATATACCTGTACTCCTCCGAGCTCAGTCTCCAGGGACTGAAGCAGTAGTTCATTTAGCTTGTTGATTCATACCTTCCTCCCATTTTCATTTTGAAATGTACAACGAGTCTGCAATCACGAAGCAAATTTGATGCCTGACCGACCACGGTGAGATAGAATGCGGCACCATCGATTGGGGCGGGGCAGTGGCGACTTTCGCGTCCTCGTTCTAGAAGCGGCGACTCTCGCCGCTATCTTGCGGGTCCAAGCGAAAGCTATGAACTCAAACCTAATGAGATAGAACCAAACGGACTCTGCAGATGACGCGATGATTGACAAGCCGGATCCCGAGACTGTTCGCGATGATGCCAGAGAACTCAGCCGCCTTGGCTATGCGCAGGAACTCTTCCGCTCAATGGGAGGATTCTCGAACTTCGCCATTTCATTCTCAATCATTTCAGTTCTCACTGGCGCAGTCACCCTTTATGGTTACGGCCTCAAGATGGGTGGTCCGTTTGAAATGGTTGCTGGATGGCCTCTTGTCACGCTGTTTACTTTGTCGGTAGCAGCAAGCATGGCAGAGCTCGCCTCTGCACTTCCGACTTCCGGCTCAGTCTATCACTGGGCTTCAGAACTTGGCGGCAAGTCGTGGGGATGGTTTACGGCGTGGCTCAACATAGCAGGTAATCTTACTGTACTTGCAGGCGTCGACTACGGATGCGCGATGTTTGTCACTCCACTGACTGGACTCGAAGCCACCAATAGGAATCTGCTGCTCGTATATGCCGTAATCCTTCTGTCACATGCGGTTCTCAATCATTTTGGAATACGGTTGGTCGCGTGGCTCAACGACTTCAGCGTAACGGTGCATATTATCGGGGTGATGGCGATCGTCGGTGCGCTGGTTGTCTTTGCCCCACGACAACCAGCGAGCTTCATGTTCACTCGGATGACAGACAATCCGCATGGCTGGCCGTACTGGTGGGCTTTCATCATTGGTTTGTTGCAGGCTCAATGGACCTTTACGGGATACGACGCTTCCGCAAGCGTATCTGAGGAAACAGTCGATCCGCGGAGACGTGCGCCCTGGGGGATGATATTGGCGGTGGCAGTGTCGAGCGTTGTCGGCTATCTCCTTCTCATAGCCTTGACGCTGGCAATCACTGACGTGTCTGCGGTGCTAAGAGCCAAAGATGCCGGCGGAAACGATATTCCGGCAGTGATCACGATCTTGAACGGTGCTCTGGGCGAAAGAGCCGGCACCGCGTTCTCATGGCTCGCCGCAATGGCGATGTGGTTCTGCGGGCTTTCCGCAGTCACCTGGTGCTCTCGCGTGATTTACGCCTTCGCCCGCGACAACGGACTCCCTGCTTCAGCACTTTGGCGCAGAGTGAGCCGGCATCAGACTCCCGCGTTTGCCATCTGGCTCTCCGTTACGATCGCATTCGGGGCTGCAGTTTACAGCGGTGCATATGCAGTTGTGACCTCGATCAGCGTAATTGGCCTCTATCTTTCCTACATCGTACCCGTATTCCTCGCATTGAGAGCAAAGCGGCGAGGTGAGGGCATCAGCGAAGGACCGTTCCGGTTGGGGCGATATAGTGTCGCCATTAACCTGATCGCTATTGTCTGGGTCATTTTCATATGCTCTATCCTCAGCCTCCCGGACGACTTGAGAGCAGGTAAGAGCATCGTGGCATTCGTCGCACTGCTGGGTCTATGGTATATGTTGAGTGAACGGCATCGCTTTCGAGGTCCGGCCTGGATTAAACATAGTAGAGATGCTTGACAGGAACGCGGCCGCTCCGATTCCACGTTCGTCCTGAAAACGCTCCCTAATCCAGCGCCGATATTCTCAATCTTTCTCGGCGATCTCTATCTGTTCGGATAGTCCGTGGCTATCCGATTGGTTAGCAAAACGTCGCCGTTGGAACCTGGACCTACTGGCGTCCAGCCCTTGGCTCTCCCATAAGCGTCCATATTTTCTGCATGTTAGCTCGCTGATCTAGTTCCCGGTATTGCAAGCGCTTCAACTGAATGGCACGTCGAGTGCACTAGTAGCGCCGTGAGCAAACAGGGAAGCGAGTGAGGAAGCTCGATCCCAGGAAGTGGACAACAGGAAGCAAACAACGGAGGAGATATGAAAAGACAGATTCTTGGCGCAGTCGTCGCAATCAGCCTGGTCGCAACGCTTTCAATCGCAGGAATGGCGAGTGTATTTGGCAGACTGAAGGCCGACATTCCGTTCGATTTTATGGTGAATGGAAAGCAGATGCCGGCAGGAAAGTATGAAGTCAAGTCGGCTGACATCGGAAATACGATCGCAGTGCATAGCGCGGACAGGAGCAAAGCCGTCGTCGCTCAGGCGGCCACAACCGACAGTCGTAAGGGCGGCGAGCCGCGTCTCGTTTTCCGCCGCTACGGGAGCCAGTACTTCCTGGCGAAGGTAGTCAGCGACACGCAGTCGATCGAATTGAGCCGAACCAAGGCCGAGCGTGAAGCCGCGAAGGGCAGCAAGCTGGCACTGAATGACGTTCAACCTGACATCGTCACCGTAAGCGCAAACGCCGGGCAGTAAGCCTTTAACCAGAGCGCAGTCCCTCCCCCCTAACCTGCGCGCACGGCCCGCGAAGTCGAAATGGATTTCGCGGGCCGAAGTGTTTTTACGAGTCAACAATCAGCTTAGCTACTTCCACCGCGAGTGATAGTATTGCTCCCTGAATTCATTTGCTCCAGTCACGAAATCACAATCCGCAGGAGAGCTACGATGAGAAGTGTCGTACTGACATTGTCATTGGCCTACACGCTGCTTTTGACTCTCACTCCAGGGCCAATGCCGCTGCAGAATCCGGCTCCACAGCAGAGTCCGCCGCCTGCAACCCAACCTTCCACTCGTCCGCCTGAAAACAATGATCGAACTCTCAGACCGCTTACTCCGGAAGAGGTTCCACCGAATCTGAACTTTTATGCTATCGACCCATTGTATAAGCCCGGGATTGCCTTAGGCTGGTCGACTCAGCGCATTGAAGAGAAGCTTGATCGTGGAATGCTGGCGCTGGCAGCGGAAGGTGGGAAGGTCTACCTTGGCTGGCGGCTGCTCAAGGAAGACCCCGAACTCATCGCCTTCAACGTGTATCGGACGACGGCAGGTGGATCGCCGGTAAAGTTGAACGAGACCCCACTTGCCAGGACAACGGACTTTGTAGATATCAAGTCCTCTCGAGAGCGTGAGAACTCATGGTTCGTGAAAGAAGTTATCAATGGGAGAGAAGCGCGAGAATCGGCTCGCGTCACCTTACCTGCTAACGCGCCCGATCAGTCGTACAAGGCTATCAAGCTAAAGGCTGATGTTCTTTCCGTTGACCGCGTCGCGATCGGCGATCTTGATGGCGATGGCGCCTATGACTTCGTTGTCAAACACCCTTCAGGTGGAATAGATCCGGGGCGGATACGACCAAGCTCGGATGCCTACAAGCTTGACGGCTATAACGGCAAAACTGGCGAATTCATGTGGCGGATCGACCTTGGATGGAACATCAATCATGGTATCTGGTTCTCACCATTGGTCGTTCGGGATCTGGACGGAGATAACAAGGCCGAAGTATGCGTGCGTGGTGCGCCATATGCTGCGACACGTGAACAGGCATTTGATGGCGGCAAGGGTCTGGTATTGGATGGTCCGGAATACCTCAGCGTCTACAACGGCGAAACCGGAAAGGAGATCGACAAGGTAGACTGGATCGAAAGGGGGAAAGTTACCGACTGGGGCGACACCACAGGCAACCGGTCGAGCCGACATATGCTTGGCGTGGCCTATCTCGATGGCAAGACTCCGAGTGTTCTTGTAGTCAGAGGAACCTATGGCCTTATGAAGATCGATGCCTGGATGCTGCGCAACAGGAAGCTCGAGAAGGTCTGGCGATGGACGAACGAACGAGCTCCGTTCAAGTATCAGGGACAGGGTCAACACAGTATCAAAGTTGGCGACATCGATGGTGATGGTTGTGACGAGATTCTCAACGGTTCAATAGCCATCGACAATGACGGCCGCACTCTATGGAGCACCGGGCTCGGGCATGGAGACCGCTTCTACCTGTCAGACATCGACCCCGATCGCCCCGGGTTGGAAATCTGGTATACGATCGAGGACCCTCATCCGCAGAACGGCGTCAGCCTGTGGGATGCACGCACCGGCGAGCGTATCTTTGGTTCCGGGGAAGCCAGCAACGACAACCAGATCGCGGGTGGACTCGCAGGTGACATCGACCCTGGCTATCCCGGTATGGAGTGCTGGGGCGACAAATTCTTCTTTACTTCGAAAGGGCGCGCAATTGAAGGCCCGGTCCCGCCACAGAATGAATTGGTCTGGTGGGACGCCGATCTCCTGCGCGAAATACACAGCAGGGGCACAATCTCCAAATGGAAAGGTTCAGTCATCGGCAGCACGCAGGGTGCAACACATCAGGTCGCAGATATCGTGGGGGACTGGCGCGAGGAAGTAGTCACGTTTATCAACGGCGAGCTCCGAATCTTCAGCACCGTGATACCGGCGAACGACCGCCGTGTATGTCTGATGCAGGACGCGTTATATCGCAACGACGTCACTCAGAGATCCATGGGATACACGCACATTCCAATGACCAGTTATTACCTGGGCGTCAGGTCAAAGTAATCAGGTTACCAATCGAAAGGAAGAGAAATGCTTACCAGGAGGGATTCGCTCGTTGCCATTTTGACCGCATGTCTGACGGCAAGCGTGATGACTTATGCTCAATCGGACAAGTCTCTTATGGGTTCGTCGATCTTCGATTGGAACGTGATCGAGGTCACGCCCACTAAGATCGGTTCAACACGCAAATTCTTTCAGGCGCCGACAGCAACGCTCGATGAACTGGAGTGCCATGTGACAACTCTCAATCCGGGTGAGTCACCTCATGCGCCACACAAGCATCCAGACGAAGAGTTGATCGTCATCAAGGAAGGAACTGTTGAGTCGCTGGTCAATGGTGAGACGAAGCGAGTAGGTCCTGGCTCAGTAATCTTTCAGGCCGCGAACCAGATGCATGGCATACGCAATGTCGGCACGACCCAGGCCACATATCACGTCATCAAGTGGAACTCTCCCGGCATGCTGAAGGCCAGGACAAAGCAGTAACACGCAGGACGCCTGATGGACCTTCAGGAGCCGCTGACGCGGCAAGAGTAGCCTGGCGCGAAGCCCAGGAAGTCATTGACCAGCATCCGAAGCCGAAAGGCGCGTGTCGTTATCAACTCTGCATCCTTTCAGGCTGGCTTTCGGTGCCATCACCAGTCCCAGGCTAACGCCCTGGCAACAATCTTGTACCGCTTCGCGGTGCAATCTGCTGCAGCGCAAGCGGCGACAAGTCGCCACACTCACAATTCGGCGCCCGACAATGTAAAAGTTGTGTAATACCCTCGACTTCAGGGCCCGGTCTCCCTTTACCGATTGCCGTTTCTACTCTTCGAGCCTACGATCATTGAGTGTTGCTCAGACCCATCTGTGTCCCACAAATAACCAACTGGCAGGAATCTGTCAGGAAATATCAGTCTCCCGACCTCCGAAAGAGCATCTGGCAAATCGCAAACTCGATCATCCCATACTTTGTAATGTGGTACCTGATGTACCGAAGTCTTTCGGTCTCATACCTATTGACACTCTTGTTAGCGCTCCCTGCTGCCGGGCTGCTCATGCGCATTTTCATAATCCTGCACGATTGTGGCCACGGTTCGTTTTTCAAGTCTGCTCGAGCCAATCACGTCATCGGCACACTGTGCGGCATTCTGACACTAACGCCATATTCACAATGGACGCGCGAGCACGCGCTCCATCACGCGTCATCCGGGGATCTCGGGAGGCGTGGAGTGGGTGACGTCAAGACTCTGACCGTACGAGAATACCTGCTCACTGTCAGGGTGGGAACGTTTCAAATACAGATTCTATCGAAATCCACTGGTGATGCTTCTCATCGGTCCGCACTACCTCTTCTTCTGGAACTATCGCTTCGTAAGCAGTCATTCCGGGCGCCGGGAACGCAACAATGTTTACCTGACCAACGTCGCCTTGATTGCGATCGCGGCGACGCTCTATGCTCGATGATTGGCTTAAAGGCCTTCTCCTGATCTGGATACCAATCAGTGTCATAGCTGGCGCGTCGGCTGTCTGGCTGTTTTATATACAGCACCAGTACGAAACCACCTATTGGCAACACGCACCTGAATGGGACTATGCGGAGGCGGCTATTCACGGTAGTTCATACTACAAACTCCCGGGAATCCTTCAGTGGTTTTCAGGCAACATTGGCCTCCATCACGTTCACCATCTCAGTCCGAAGATACCTAACTACAAGCTGGAGCGATGCCACAATGAAGTGCGGATGTTTGATGGAGTCACCGTAATAAGGTTTTGGGAGAGTTTCAGATCGATGTCCCTCAAGCTATGGGATGAAGATCAGAAGAGGTTAGTCGGCTTCAAAACTCGATCAATGCGGTCAGGTTGACAACACTTATCCCATGACTCAAGATGGAAGAGAACTGAGCCTGGCTCACTCTTTTCATCAGTTCCTCTGGAATCATCCGGACTATCTGAAAGACACAGCTCACATTCCCCGAGTCGCGTCGAGTTTTGTCCGCATCGCGCAATCTATGATTAACGGAATTCAACGATCCAGTAGAGGCAAGCTGCATGAGAAGATTATGGGATTGCGGCGCGCCGGCAAGTCGAGCGTGAGATACTCAGAGATGCTGGTGATTACGCCTTCGACTATTCAGTATCTCGCCTCGCTATATTCATCCGAAAACCCAGCCGAGCCCTCGCGAACTCCCCAATCACCTGAGCAGCGTTTAAGACTGGCCTACGAAATGTGGCGTTCTGGAGAGAGCTTTGCTGAGATTGCCAGGATGCTACAGATGAGCCCTTTGCGCGTGCGGCAAATGATTCACCGTTATTCCTGGACTCTGAAGCAGCCCAAATAGGAAAGCAGCGGAACTACGGAGTCTCTGAAGAAGGGGAACTGTCAGGACGTCCATCGGCGCTTCCTGGAATAGGCGGACTCAGAGCCAGGACTCGCTTGAGCTCTTTCCCGCCAATACCAAAAAACAAAGCCATTTGTTTGAGCTGAGCTCGGCCCGTGTAATCCCCAGGGGTGGAGCAGAACCGTTCAATCCCCGGTGCAAAGTCTATACATCTCATCTTCTTTGGGACTGGATGTCCCAGCGAACAGCTGCTCTCTGCCTGCTGTAGTACACAGAACTCACACAGTTTCATACACCCCAACCCATACACTTCGCCGGCTTCAGATTCGAGCTAAATGACACTTATCGTTGGAGTGAATTCGAACGCGATCAAACCTTGATCAACCTCTTCCAGCGCAACGCGAGTCGCTCTCGCATTTGGCATTTCAACAAGCGGGCGAGCGTTGTTTCGAATCTGTTTGGCGCGTTGAGTGACAACCAGCACCTTAAGGTACTTATTTTCAACCAGGTTAGTCTCTCTCAATTTCTTCTCCCTCTTGTGTGCCGATGTTCAGGCCTTTTGCCTTGAGCTTCATAGTTGTTTGGTGTCTAAACATCGCTCCCGCAAGGTGAGCTGCCTGCCTCAGATAGTGGGTGAGTCCAGAGGAGCTGATGAAGAGAGTGAGCCAAGCTCAGTACCTACTCAGTCTGTCGCAACGCACGGGCATTGTCAAACGGCGGTCACTTTTGCCCTTGTGCGCAAGGCCATCACTTCTTTAGAACAGATCGCAAATCCAGATTATTGATCAGGCGGTGGAGATAGTTCGGGTGGACTCCGAGCAGGCGTGCAGCTTCCGTCAGATTGCCGTTGGCCTGCTCGACAGCCCTTTGAATGATCTCCCTCTTTGTCGCTTTGACAGCTTCGTGATAGTAGGCGCCGGAGGTCGATTCGCCAGGCATTGGAAGTTCGATGCCCGTTTCGAGGATGTTCTCAGGCAGGTCTTCAAGCTGTATCAGTTCGTCTGCTCCAAGAACGATAGCGCGTTCAATGGCATTCTCGAGCTCGCGAACATTACCGGGCCAATCATAACGGGCAAGAACCGCGCGCGCCGCTTGAGAAACGCCACGAATGCGACGGTTGCACTTCTCGCTATGTTTTGCCACGAAGTGGTCAGTCAGGAGTTCGATGTCTTCACGCCTCTCCCTCAAAGGCGGAATCGTGATCGTGACCACATTGAGACGGTAATAAAGGTCTGCGCGGAAAGCACCCGTTCCACCAGCTTTGACCTCAGCTTCGAGGTCACGATTGGTTGCTGCGATCAATCGTATGTCTGCATTGATTGTGCGGGTACCACCTACTCGTTCGAACTGCCGCTCCTGCAGCACGCGCAGCACCTTGGCCTGGAGCATCGCGGGCATTTCGCCGATTTCGTCGAGAAAGAGCGTTCCGCCTTCTGCAGTTTCGATTCGACCTTTCTTCTGGGCAATTGCGCCCGTAAAGGCGCCCTTTTCGTGGCCGAACAGCTCTGATTCAAGCAAAGTCTCAGGCAACGCCGCGCAATTGATGGCAACAAACGGTTTCTCGGCACGCTGGCTGTTTCGCTGAATCGCTCGAGCAACGAGCTCTTTGCCCGTCCCGCTTTCACCCCGGATCAGGACTGTCGAGTCTGTCGGAGCGACTCGAATGATTCGCTGCAGCACTTCCTGAAGTCGCTGGCTATCCCCAATCAGATCGTGACCGCGGCGGCTTTCGGAGGCCAGGCGCGCGTTCTCATTCTCGAGCCACTCGAGATGGCGAAGATTGTCGAGCGCAGGAGCTGCAATTCCAGCGATCGCGACGGCCAACTGCAAGTGATCCTCATCGAACAGAACAAGAGGACTGCGGTTTGCCAGCCAGATGACACCGATCTTCTTTTCAACAGTCGTGATCGGCACCGCCAGAAAGGAATGCACATTGGCAGACGGACAGGCTTATCAGTCGGCTTGTGCCTTCGGTCGCGCCAACGTCATTACTCAGGATTGCCTCGTCTTCCAGAAGCGCGCGGCGCGCAATTGTGCGACTGACTATCACCTCGCCGCTCGCACCGGCTTTGAGGTCCCATCCGAAGACGGAAGTGAAATCATCACGTTCAGCCCAGAGGATCGCGCCACGCTCGGCCGGTATGAAATCAGCGATCATCTCGATCAGATGTTGTTGGAGTTTCGCAAGACTCTTTGACGCGTGGATCGCCGCGCTCACTTTGAGCAGGGCGCTGAGGTCGTGTGAGGTCCGCGACTCCCTGGGAAGTGCGGCCTGAACTTTTTCGTCATCCAGGTAGCGGGCATCCTGACGACGGAGCTTATGCGTATGCGCCCCCAGGTGCTCGTCGCTGAATCGTACAGAACTTGAAACGAGTGGCGCGTCGTCATCGCCTGTCAGGAACGCAAAAACAGAATCGCCGAGCTGTACCCGATCGCCCGCCTTGAGCGTCTGTTCTTTGATTGGAGTTCCGTTGACGAAAGTACCGTTCAGGCTTTCGAGGTCTCTAAGCCTGAAAGTATCGACATCCCTGAAGACAGCGCAGTGACGTCGAGAAAGAGAGGCATCCAGAATGACGACGCGATTTGACGATTCGCGTCCGAACGAGGTTTCAGGTTCTGTCAGCGTGATGGTCGATCCTTTCAAGGGACCGCGCAGAGCAAATAGTCTTGGATTCATAGCCGCTGAACGTTAATCTATGCGCGAGCATTTGAAAGATCAATGCATCTCAATGATCATATCTCCCCAACTAAAGGAAGAAATTGGCGTTCATTTTATGAATACAACAAGTAAGTCCGCTTAACTTTATCCTGCCATCAGCACGGATTCCACTCCGGGCGTTGATGTTTATCTGTACCGCGATCGTGTGTTTTGTGGCGACTGTTCCACCTCTTGTGAGTGGCCAGCAAACCGGCCAGCGTGCCCGCCCGAAGATCGGCCTCGCCCTGAGCGGCGGAGGTGCTCGCGGTTTTGCTCATGTCGGAGTTCTTCAATGGTTCGAAGAGCACCGGATTCCAGTCGACTACCTTGCCGGTACGAGCATGGGCGGTCTGATTGGCGGAATGTACGCGTCGGGAATGAACTCAGCGCAGATTAAAGACCTCGTTAAAGAGCTCGACTGGGACACACTGTTGCGCGGCTACCCGCCATTTCGAGAGCTGAACTATCGCAGAAAAGAGGATCGCCTTTTCATCCCGGGCCCGATAACTCTTGGCCTCAAGAAAGGGGCAAGTCTCCCGGCAGGAATCAATGCGGGTATGGAGATCGGGCTTGTCTTAGACCGGCTGACCCTGCCCTACGACAACGTTGGGAGCTTTGACAATCTGCCGATACCGTTTCGGGCCGTGGCAACTGATATGGTTGCAGCTGAGCCTTATATCCTGAAAGAGGGTTCACTGGCTCGTTCGCTTCGGGCGACGATGTCAATCCCCGGCATGTTCACACCCGTCGAGATCGACGGAAGAATCCTCGCTGACGGTGCAGTCCTCAATAACGTTCCCACGGATGTCGTCAAGTCGATGAGCGCTGACGTAGTGATTGCAGTCGACATTGGGACGCCGCTCGGCGATAAGGAGTCGATGGACAGCCTCTTTGGAGTGCTCGGACAGACAGCCAACGTGGCGACCATGGAGAATGTGCGCCGGAATATTCGTCTCGCCGACCTTCTCATTTCACCAGACCTCGAGAAGCACACAACGCTCGATTTCAAGTCGCACTCCGAAATAATCGAGCTGGGTTACAAGGGAGCCGCGCAAAAGGCTGTCCTCCTGGAAAAGTTCAGTTTGAGCGATAGCGACTGGCAGGCTCACCTCGCCGCGCGGCGTGCACGAATCCGTACCGACATACCGACGCCTGCCTTTGTCAAAGTTGAAGGTGCGGATTCAGAGACCGCGAGTTCGATTACCAGAAGTCTGGAAGGTCTGGATGGAAAGCCCCTGGATCGGGACGCCGTCGAAAGGGAATTGAGGAAGGTCTGGGGGACCGGCCGTTTTGAGACTCTGGATTACGCATGGGTTCGTGAGGGTCAGAGGGACGGTCTCGTAATCACAGCGCGTGAAAAAACGTACGGACCGCCTTTCCTCGATATCGGACTCGTGGTTAACAACTCTGCAACAGACGATACAGAGGTGAATCTACTCGGACGGTTGACCTTCTATGACGCAGGCCGCACAAACGCGGAGTGGCGCACCGACTTCAGTCTCGGGACACGACTCTTGATCGGTACAGAATACTACCGGCCAATAGGCGACGGTGGTTTCTTTGTGGCTCCGCATGCGTCGTACGACAACCTCCAACAGAATCTGTTTGCTCATGGCGACAAGGTTGCCGAATACAAAGAGAGAAATGCTAAAGTCGGCTTCGATCTGGGTTATACGTTCAACAGAAAAAGTCAGGTGCGTCTGGGTTATTCGATCGGACACCAGAGCGGCGAACGCACTATAGGCGATCCCATCCTTCCTGATGTAAGCGGTACCCAAAGCGTGGCGACATTCAACTGGAACTACTTCGGGCAGAACAGCCCGCAATTCCCGACTCGCGGTCTGCTCTTGCGGACCTCAGCGAACTGGTTCTTTAAGAGTCCAGGCGCTTCGACAGGTTTTCCCCAGGCTGAGGCGCGGGCTAACTACGCACATCACCTCAACGAGAACAACATTCTGCTCTTTGGCGGTTCGGGAGGAACGACATTTAGCAAAGATGCGTCGCCGTTCCAGAAATTTTCGCTAGGTGGATTGTTCCGGTTGGGCGGTTTCGGTCGCGGCGAGCTCCGTGGAAATCACTATGCTCTTGGGGAGTTCGGCTATCTACGCCGGCTCTACCGTCTACCGGGGTTTCTTGGCGGGAGCGTATTCGCCGGAGCGTGGTATGACGGTGGCACTGCCTTCGATGATCCCGACAACGCTCGCTACAATATGAGTGGTACGGGAGGATTGCTTGTCGAGACACGGCTTGGCCCCATCTTTTTTGGTGGCAGTTGGGGTGAAGGCGGGCGCGGCAAGTTCTATTTCTCACTTGGCAGAATCTTTTAAGGAATAAGACAACAAATCAGGAGTCACTAAACAGAAGGAGATCTTTGATGAAACTCGAAAAGCTGAATGTTCAAGGTACGATGAAGCTGATCGTTCTGACAGCCTTTACGCTTACGGCGCTGTTCGCGTCTTCTGCGTTCGCCCAGGACGATGCAAACATGAAGATTCTTCGCGACAAGGTAAAGGCTGATAAGAAACTCGTCGTCGCGGCAAACATGGAACTCACGGATGCCGAAGGAAAGGCTTTCTGGCCAATCTACGACGCTTATCAAAAGGAGCTCCAGGTACTCAACGAACGCATGGCAAAAACTATTCTTGTGTATGCCGAAGGCTACAACAACAAGACGCTCACCGATGATCAGGCAAGAAAGCTGGCTGATGAGGCGCTCTCCATCGACGAAGCCGAAGTGAAGATGCGCAGGTCTTATGCCCAGAAGCTCAATCAGGCGTTGCCCGCCAAGAAGGCCGCCCGCTATATTCAGATTGAGAACAAGATTCGGGCAGCGATTCGCTACGATCTCGCGAGCTCGATCCCGCTCGTTCCATAAGACAAATTTGGAGTGCGGCGACTTGGCGCCGCTTTAGTCTCCGCGACGAATAATCCTGCTGGAGACTAAAGCGGCGCCAGGCCGCCGCACTCCAAATATGGTCACGCTGCATGGCCGTGCTGGTGGGCGTGGTGGCGGCGAGCGTCGATCGCTGCGCGCTGTGCTCGCGGGAGCTTCTTCCCAGTCAACTCTTCATAAACCTTTTCGACCTGTGCGGTGAATGACGAACCAACGTAACGTTCGATACGCTTGTTCGATTTGATTGTACTGCTCAAAGTATCAATCGACTTGCTCACGTCTTCAGGCGCTTTCTTCGCTTTGACAAGAGCTGATACCTCCGCACGCAAACGGCTGAAGTAGAGCTGTTGGTCCTCGAGTAGAGCGCCGGCTGCGCGCTCTCCGTGGCCCGGACAGACGACAGTCGCGCCAAGCTTTCTCGCGAGATCAAGCGTCGCGATCCATTTTTCAATGTTGCCGTCACCGACGAAGTTGTAGGCTCCGTTTACGCAGACGTCGCCCGTGAACAGAATCTTCTCTTTCGGAAGCCACGCCACTGCATCGCCGTGAGTGTGCGCAATACCCAGGTGATGAAGCTCGACGCGATGCTTGCCATCGTCAAAATAAAGTTCGCGGGGAAAGAGCACGGAAGGATGTTTGAGCTTTGAGTCTCTTACATCGGGTCTCGTCTTCGCGGTGTCATTCCATCGGCCAGGCTCATATTTTTTCATCTCTTCGACGACACCCGCGTGAGCGACTGGAGTTGCTCCATTCTCAACCCAAACCTGGTTTCCGTAAGCGTGATCGCCGTGGTGATGCGTGTCAAAGGCAAAGCGGATTGGCTTGTCGGTCAGAGCGCGGATCTTTGGAATGATCTCTTTTGCGCCGGACGGGAAGTTGCCGTCAATTACAAGCACGTAGTCTTCAAAGATGATCCAGCCATTATTGCAGTGACCAACTGCGATGTTGCCCTCATGGAAGTAGACCCCGTCGCTTACGAGATCAACTTTGCCAACCTCGGCAACAGCGCCAACACCGCGGGCCACCGCTCTTATGTTTGTGCACTCAGGCCAAGTATGGATGTTCCGCCGATGATCACCTCACGTCTACTTACCTTGCACATTTGAGAGAAGCCTCCTTTCAAAATCAGTGTTGACTGGCCGATAGTAAACCGAATCAAGTCAAACCTCGAATCACTCATCACTAATCCGTTGACACGCTTGTAATTCTTCACGTAGGTTACCCATATGAGCTCCCAAATATCGCAAGACGTCTCCGAGCTGACGGCAAAGTATACATTCGGCACCTGGCGTTTCCAGAAGGGCTGGAAACCTCTGCACATCGTGGATGCTGAAGGTTGCTATTTCATTGATGCGAACGGGAAGCGATACCTTGATTTCTCTGCCCAGCTGATGTGCGTTTCACTGGGTCATAAGAATCAGGC
The DNA here is from genome assembly GCA_963813345.1 of uncultured Acidobacteriota bacterium. Taxonomy (GTDB): domain Bacteria; phylum Acidobacteriota; class Blastocatellia; order RBC074; family RBC074; genus CAWDDA01. The sequence goes on from CAWEYR010000024.1 coordinate 52,601, forward strand.
CGTCATCGACGCGATCGCGAATCAGGCTAACAAGCTGCCCTACATTGCTCCAGGATACGCTACCGACACGAGAGTGGAGTTGAGCCAGCTCCTCCTCGAAGTCCTCCCGGCGGGCCTCGAGAAATTCTTCTTCACTACCTCGGGCACAGAGGCCAACGAGGCAGCATTCAAGATCGCCAAGATGGTTACGGGCAGGACAAAGATCATTGCGCGGTACAGGTCCTATCACGGCTCGACTATGGGTTCGATTGCCGCGACTGGAGACATGCGACGATGGCCAATGGAACCCGGAGGGAAGATACCCGGGGTCATCTTTGCTCCGGAAGTCAACTGTTACGATTGTCCTATCAAGCATCACTATCCGGAATGCGGTATCGCCTGCGCAGACTACGTGGAACACATGATCGAAAACGAAGGTGACGTCGCTGCGATTATTGTCGAACCCGTGGTCGGCACTAACGGTGTTCTTGTTCCGCCAAAGGAATACATGCCCCGATTGCGGGAGATCTGCGATCGGCACGGCGTGCTATTAATCGCAGACGAAGTCATGAGCGGTTGGGGGCGTACAGGCCGATGGTTCGCAATGGATCACTGGGGGGTTAAGCCCGACATTCTCGTAACGGCCAAAGGCATCACCAGTGCATATATACCCCTGGGACTCTGCGCCACGACGGCAAAGATCGCTTCTTTCTTTGACGATCACTTTTTCGCTCACGGTCATACATACGAAGCCCATCCGCTTACGCTGGCGCCGGCTATCGCGACGATCAAGGAAATGAAGCGCCTGAATCTGGTAGAGCGCTCAAGAGAGATGGGCGAGTATCTCGGGAAGAAGCTCTCCGAGCTGAAACCCCGGCATCCCGCGATCGGAGATGTACGCGGCTTAGGACTCTTTTGGGCCGTCGAGCTTGTTAAGGACCAGAAAGCTAAAACACCTTTCAACACCAAAGCAGACAAACTTGCGGGACGCCCATTGCTTGTCGACAGGATTGCTGCCCAGATGATGCAAAATGGCGTCGCCATTCAGGCATGGCTGAGTCACTTTGTTATCGCCCCTCCCTTGATTATCACTCACGATGAGATCGATCAGGCAATTAGAGTATTTGACCAGGCACTAGAGCTCGCTGACCAGGATCTCGCCGGTTGATTGCCCGTAAGAGTTGTGATCAAACTTCGAATACACATCCTTGCGCTGTTCGTAGTCGTTGTTGTTTGCGCGAGTTCGCACGCGCAGGAAGACCTGGAGACGCAAAACCAGGTCTGGCCCGAGCTCGACGCCTTTGTTCATTTGAATCCGAAGCTCAGGCTTTTCTTCCTTGCAACTTTTTCGAAGGAGTCGGACTCAAGAGCACCATTTGAAGGACAGGTGGGAGCTCATATCGACTACATAGTCAACAAGAATCTCATTCTCCGCACGGGCTACCGGTATGGTCACTCGCTCGGCGATACCAACGACCCGTTCTCAGAGCATCGATGGATCACCGAACAGACGTTGCGCTTGCCAATGACCTGGAATCTGCTGTTGAGTGATCGCAATCGGCAGGACTTTCGCTGGGTGGACGGCGAATACTCGTTCCGCTATCGCAACCGGCTTACGCTCGAGAGGGAGTTCGTGGTCAAGAACCGGTCACTAACCCCGTACGCATCGGGCGAACTCTATTACAACACGCGGTTCGATACGTGGAACCGCAATCGCTACGCTTTTGGTCTTCAGATTTCGATCGCCCGCCGGGGACCGGCTCTGCATTTACTCTCCCCCCGCAAGAATGTGGTAATCGACATATATTACATGAGGCAAAACGACAGCCGATCTCTGCCTTACCATGTCAATGCGCTCGGTCTTGTAACCTTCCTCTACTTCTAGAAACCGCCCGGGAGCGCGAGGCGCCTCTCAAGGAGAATTCAAAATCAGGGCAACCTTCTCCCCTTGAGCTCCGTATTTAGACTCTAGACCGACGTCTTCGGACTCCTCGAGGCTCCGGAGGAGCCTAATGTTTATAGTAACGATAGAAAAGGGTGGTACGAGCTCCGGAGGAGCGAATCGATTTCGAACCGTTCATGCCGCTCCTACCAACTTGACATATGGCACACCGGTTAAACTAGCCGAAAATGCTGATGTCAAGGAGGTAAGAATGGGCGTTCGTAACGTCAAGCGTTCGGAGCTCTTGCGCCTGCAGGAGAAGACTCTCGATGCGCAGTTTCTCACCACCATAGAGCAGGGCCTCAACTGTTCCGCTTTCGAGGCCAACGCAGTCCTCGATGTTGTCAAGGAAGTGTATTTCTCTTTTCTTGCTGACTCTGCAACTTCGCAGCCGCGTCCGGAATGATGTCTCTGGTGGCTGTATGCGCAGAGGAGCCAGCCGGCAAACCAATCAAGAAATGTGCGAAACGTGTCGGTACTACTCACAGTTCATCCGGGGTGCTGAAGATGACCGATTGCTTAAGAACCAAGGGCCCGAGGCTTTTCGCCGAAAACGAATCCCCGAACTTTGTCAGGAAGCCCTCAGCCAAGGGGCTCTCTTGACGCGTGAAGATCTCGCCTATCGGGTCTTCTTCATAAGCCCGCGTACGATATCTCGTGATCTGGCCGCCATTCGTAAACAGGATTCGCGCATGCCTCTTCCTCTCCGAAGCACCGTCCAGGACATTGGGCCTGTGCTCACTCATCGTGTCGAAATTGTCCGGCTTGCCCTCGCGGGAAAAACAATGACCGAAATTTGTCGCACGATGCGCCATTCTCCTAGCGCCGTAAGTAATTATGTCTCGACCTTTACTCGTGTCGCTCAGCTCGCCGAACGCAGAATTAGTATCCCTCAGATCGCTTTTCTCCTGGCTCGCAGCCGCTCACTCATCAATTCCTATTTGGAACTGCTCTCTCAGGCCAAAGAGGATGAGAATTCAAGATATCACCTCGAGCAACTGCTGACATTTGGCAAACCTCCCCCAGTGCGTGGCCAAAAAAAACGAACAAAGCAGGAGGTGCGATGAGTGCTCAACCCGATTTTGTTCACAAGAGATTCTCGCCCATGCGCCAGAAAACCCTGCGAAATGCCCTTGCTCAGCGACTGCGCAGGGAGTTTCCGCGACTCGGTGGCGATCGCATCCTCAATCTTTGCGCCGAAATGATTCTTGAAGTGGTCGAAAGTCACCTCCGTCCCATAGCCACTGTTAGACACGGCCAGGTGGTCTGGATGGCCATCAGTCGTGATGATCCACCGAGCCGTGGAAAACGCATCACCCATACCGATCTCGTGCCGGTTGTCCTCAACTCTGAGCACCGGCGAGGACATTGACGCCGTACTCGAAAGGAAACTTCCACAAGCACGACTATTAACCAAAGCTCTGCGCCTTTGTGAGGAGGCGCATAGCCAGGGTGGCCTCCTGAGTAACTGCGATTTATCTCAGCTGCTCAACAGACCAGACTCTCAGATTGCCTCTCTCATTGCTCTTCACGAACGGGAAAACCAACGTATCGTGCCGCGCCGCGGGACTCTCCACGATATGGGCACTGCAATCACGCATAAGGGAATCATCTGCTGGAAGCATTATGTCGAAGGCAAACCCCAGGATCAGATTGCCCGTGAAACCCACCATTCTCTCTCGGCCGTTGACAACTATCTTGGAAAGTTTGATCGCGTTCGTCATTGCCTTGCTCAAGGCCTCAATCCCACAGAGATCGCATTCACTCTTAATTGCTCACTCGGTTTGGTCAACCAATACATCTTGATTGACAAGCGCATCCCAACATCATCATAAACGCAAAGGAAAGGAACCAACATCTTCGTGACAAACACCCCAAGACAACAGACCAGCCGGTCAAAACGAAACGGAATCTAATCAAGCGATTCAAATGCTCGAACCGATAGCCGCCTATTACCACTTTTACTTGCGAGTATTTTCTTCCTCTAAAGGGGTTTTCGGGCGTCTTCTGGGACATACGGGGCAATTTCCACTTTGCGCCCCAAAACGACAAAACCAAAACCGGTGTGCCATATGTCAACATCTCCGGAGCTGCATTATTTCTTCGCTTATTACTATAAACATTCGGCTCCTCCGGAGCCGGCTTGAGATTGGACATTTGCGGGGGGCTCGGGCCTCCAGCCGCGGTAGCTCGCACATGACCAACTGCGCCAGTGTCAGTAGCCCGACCGTTAGGGAGGGCTTGCGACACACCCGCGCTGTGCAAGCCCTCCCTCACGGTCGGGCTACTGACGCGCATGGCAGCTACGGCGGTGACTGTTTTGAGGAGGAAGCTCGTATGAGTAAGTCAAAATATGTTGTTGCGTTGTCAGTCATTTTGACAGTGGCCACGTTTACTCAGGTCTCAAACCAGGCCAACCCCATCGATGTCGAAGGCGGCGGTCACGACTTTCGTTAACGTGAATGTGCTGCCAATGGATCGCGGGCATATTCTGGGGGCCAGACCGTGATTGTGCGTGACGGCCGAATCGCTGAGATCGGATCAAAAGAGCGCATCAAAGTTCCGGAAGTTGCCGAACGGATCGACGGAGCGGGGAAGTATCTGATGCCAGGGAATGGCCGAGATGCACGGACATATTCCACCTCCTCAGGCTCCAAAGGCATACACCGAATCCGTACTCTTCCTGTATGTGGCTAATGGAATCACCACTGTTCGCGGAATGCTGGGCGCTCCAAATCAACTGGAGCTGCGCGACCGCACGAATCGAGGAGGCTGATTGGTCCGACGCTCTACCTTGCGGGTCCGAGTTTCAACGGAAACTCGGTGAATTCGCCCGAACAGGCAGTGTCAATGGTCCGTGCACAAAAGGCCGAAGGGTGGGACCTGTTGAAGGTTCATCCCGGCCTTACGCGCGACGAGTACAATGCGATGGCTCGGACTGCGAAGGAAGTCGGAATTCGATTTGGCGGTAATGTTACGGCTGAGGTTGGAATATTCCACGCCCTCGAGATGGGACAGGAGACCATCGATCACGTCGACGGATACCTTGAATATCTGAACGGTGATGCCGCCAGTGTCGATGAAGCAGAGCTTGCCGATCTTGTTCGTCGTACCAAAGCTTCCGGTGCATGGATAGTTCCGACGATGGCACTGTGGGAAACCCTCATAGGTTTGACCAGCTTTGAAACGCTCGACGCTACGGAATTGAAGTACACGCCTCTTCAGCAGGTTGAGCAGTGGAAAACGGCTCCACGAGCGTCTCGCACAGCCTGGATTCGATCGGAAGAAAGCCGAGTTGATCGCCAACAATCGCAAACGAACGCTGAAGGCGTTATTTGATGGAGGGGTGCCGCTACTCTTTGGTACTGATGCACCACAACAGGTCAGCGTTCCGGGATTCTCGATTCACCGCGAGATTGCTGTCATGGCTCAGAGCGGGGTGACGCCAAATCAGATTCTCCAGTCGGGTACGAAGAATGTTGGTGATTATTTCAAAGGTAAAGATAAGTTCGGGACGGTTGAGGTGGGGAAGCGTGCCGACCTGATTCTCCTGGATGGGAATCCGTTGAAGGTACTCACTACGCTTTCACGTCCTTCCCGGTGTGATGTTGCGCGGCCAATGGCTGCCCGCAAGTGAGATCAAGCGAAAACTCGACGAGATCGCTGCGTCGATCCGCACACCTTGATAGAAGGGGGAGGTCATGATGAACACGAAATGGTGGTCTCTCCTTTTTCTTCTGACAGGATTAGTCAGCCTTTCACTTCCTTCTGCCGGATTTCGGACAAGTCTTGCACGAGTATCCCCGGTCAGTATTTCGGTGCAAGCAGGTTCGCTGAAACCTGCGGAAATGCAGGCTGATTTCGATCTCATGCGAAAAGCCCTCGAGGAAGCGCATACGGGTCTCTACCGCTATTCGACGACCGCTGAAATGAAGAAGATATTCGATTCACAGCGAGCAAAGCTCACTAAAGAAATGACAGCCGGGAGTTTATCAACCTGCTCAGAGAGACTCTCGCGCACATTCGATGTGGCCATACAAGTGTTTCGCCGGATCCGTCCGTCCCGGGAGGCAGAGCCAGGTTACCGATGCTTCCCTTGAAAGTGAATCTCGAGGGAACCAGGCTGTTCGTACTACTCAATGAGTCAGCGGAAAATCAGACAATCGTACCGAAATGGAGATCCTCGAGATCAACGGTAAGAAGGTACGGGACATCATCGCACTCGTGTCGCTGAAAATGCCGGCTGACGGTGACATCGAATCGGGAAAACGAGTCCGTATCCAACGTAATTTTCCGCTCTACTTTACTCTCTTCGTGGACCAATCGACCGACTTCACGATCAAAGCACGCGATCCAAAAGGAACGGAAGTAACCGCGACGTTGCCGGGCGTGCTGGATTCCGACAGAAGCAAAAACCAGAACAGTGTGAATCGCGCGGCGAAAGAGAATCTGGAGAAGCTCGAATGGTCTCGAGAGAACGTGGCAATGCGTTTCTTGAAAGATCCCGAGATCGCCCAAATTCGGTTTCGCGGATTTACATCGCGGGAATACCCACAAAGCATCGAGACTTCATTCCAGACGCTCAGGGAAAAGAGAACGAAGGCGCTCATTCTGGATTTACGGGGAAATGGCGGAGGGGCCGATATGTTTGGTGCGATGCTCGTCTCATACCTCACTGACAAGCCTTTCCGGTACTTTGATCACATTAACGTCAAGACGATAGACCCTTCGTTCAAACAATTCTCAGACTGGCGGGCTGATCGTGACGGCGATCTCAAGAACGGCGTCAAGCCGAATCCGACCGGAGGCTACCTCGTGACGGAGAAACTCCATCCGGGCGTCGCTGAACAACAGCCAGGCAAGTATCCGTTCCTCGGCAAAGTCTTTATTCTGATTGACGGTGGGACTTTCTCGACGGCCGCGGATTTCACAGCAGTTACTCATCATCTGAAGCGGGCTACATTCATCGGCGAGGAAACTGGTGGTGGTTACTATGGAAACAACTCGGGGATGCAGGCGATCGTCACGCTCCCCAACTCGAAAGCTCGCGTCACCGTGCCGATGTACGAATACTGGAATGCAGTGCCAGGCTATAGCGGCAAACGGCGCGGGACTATTCCCGAACACGTCGTGGAGACAAGAACATCCGATTTGTTACGCGGGTTCGACCAGCAGCTCGACTTCGCGTTAAAGCTCGCATCAGGGAACTGAAGAACTGTACTCGTGATTGAGCTCGGGTTGACGCCGGAGGCGTTAAAGATCGTAGCCAGGGGTTGAGTCTTCGAAACCCCTGGTTGCATTGTGCGAGAGATAGTGCATCCCGGAGGGATGCCAGAAACATATGGTGAAACCTATCGTCGCTTCTCGCATCCCTTCGGGATGCAATTTGTCAATGAAATCAATCCAGGGGTTTCGAAGACTCAACCCCTGGCTACGTTCTCCCACCGCTCCGCGGTGATTGCGCAGCGAAATTACCGCATCTCAGGCGGTCCTACCTACTTCGCTTCTCCTGATCGAGAAGTTTTTGTTTTCGATCGGTGCCCCATCGATAGCCGCTCAATGCTCCGTCATTGCGGACGACGCGATGGCATGGTGTCACAAGCGCGACAGGGTTTGAGGCACAAGCACGGGCGACGGCTCTGGTTGCACGCGGCCGGCCGAGACGCGTTGCGATCTCGGCGTACGAGCGCGTTTCTCCAAAAGGAATCCTCCTCAGTTCTTCCCAGACCAGCAGCTGGAAGGCAGTTGCCTGAAGGTCCAGCGGCAATTCAAGGTTCGGTTTGTTTCCATTCAAATGATCGAGCAAATCCGACACCCATTCGCGAAGTCCTGTCTCATCTTCTCTGATGACAGCCTTAGGGTACTCACGCTCGAGAGATGAAGCGAGAATGCTATCGGTATCTCCAAATGCTATCGAACAGACACCGCGATCGGTTCGCGCTACGAGCAACCTTCCCAAATGAGAATCAGTGATAGTGAACGATATCGCCATACCTTGTCCCCCTTTTCGGTATGTCGCCGGAGTCATTCCGAGCTTTGCCTGTGCGCCCTCGTAGAGCCGGCTGCTCGAGCCGTAACCGGCATCATAAAGTGATTGCGTGACGTCATCCCCGTTCCGGAGATTTGCTTTGAAATGTTTCATTCGAAGTCCTGCCGAATACTGCCTGGGAGTAATGCCGGCGACGCTTTTGAAAATGCGTTGCAGTCTAAAGGGACTGACACCAAGCTGACCGGCGAGCTCGCGAAGCGAATGCCCAACATCTGAGTTCGTTTCAAGCAACCGGCAAGTGCGCATCGTGAGTTCAACTTTCGGATCTGCCGCAGTCTGGCTGTCCGCGTGACAGCGGAGGCATTCACGAAAGCCGCAGCGCTTTGCCTGTTCAATTGACGAAAAGAAGAGAACGTTGTTTCGATGAGGGCGTCGCGAGGGGCAGGACGGGCGGCAATAGACACCGGTCGTGTTGACAGCATAAACAAAAGTCCCATTGAAACGCGCATCTCGATCCGCTACTGCCTGCCATTTGATGTCATCTCCAACTGCGCTCATCTGACCAACCGACATAATGATCTACCTCCAGGGCTTATCCTACAAAGATGCACAGATGATGGCTATCCGATTCTTGCTTTCAAACTGGGAAAAGTCAGGCAACCAAGTTTCCACCGGAAGGCGGTACTACATGCCCATTTTTCGGTCTTTTGACATGACGGAGAAGGGATCGTGGTGTAATCTGCCCGATGGATTACCTGTTTCCTGGTAACCCCCCTGTCCTGGAACCATTCAATCCGGAGGCAACTGATGAAGCGTTTTCTCGTCCTGGCGCTCTCAATTCTACTGGTTGTCGTACTAGTCAGCACTCCCCGACGCGTTGAATCGCAATCCTCAGGTAAAGGGCTTCCGCTTGCACGACCTGGTGAAGTCGGGTTGTCGGCAGAACGGCTTGCGCGGATACGCGCAGGAATGCAGCGTTACATCGATCGCGGGCTGGTACCGGGAGTTGTTACTCTTGTCGCTCGTCGGGGCCGCGTCGTCCATTTTGAGGCCCTTGGGAATCGGGACGTTGAAACCAAATCGCCTATGACAACGGACACGATCTTTCGAATAGCGTCGATGACAAAACCGATCGCGTCGGTCGCGCTAATGATGCTCTACGAAGAAGGGCACTTTCTGCTCTCTGATCCGATTGCAAAGTTTCTTCCCGAGTTTCGCGAGATGAAAGTTGCACAGGCCGCTCCAGCGGAAGAACGTGGTAGTGCTCCCTACAAGCTCGTCCCGGCGGCAAGACCAATCACATTCAAGCACGTCCTGACACACACCGCAGGGTTCACGAATTCATACCGGGGAATCACGCAGCCGGAGTACGCAAAGGTCTATCCTCGAAAGAACACGAACGAGACTGTCGCGGATGTTGTAAAACGGCTGGCTGCAATGCCGCTGAATTTTCAACCCGGAGACGCGTGGGAATACGGGCCTGCAACTGATGTTGTCGGACGACTGGTCGAGGTGATTGCTGGAGAGACCCTCGACGAGTTTCTCCGGAAAAGAATCTTCGGGCCTCTCAAGATGACTGACACGCACTTCTATCTGCCTGCCGCAAAGCTTTCACGGCTGGCGGCCAGTTATGAACCCGACGCGAAGAACGAAAACCGGATCAAGCTGGTCGAGGCTCCAAATGCCGAAAGCCGGTGGGTAAAGGAACCGCACAACTACTTCTCCGGAGCCGGCGGGCTTGTGTCAACTGCGACCGACTACTTTCGATTTCATCAGATGATGCTCAATGGCGGCGAGCTCGATGGCGTGCGCATCCTCGGCCGCAAGACCGTTGAATTGATGACCACGAATCATATTGGCAACCTTCCAGTGTGGATTACGGGTCCAGGCTTCGGCTTCGGCCTCGGTTATAGTGTCGTCAAGGATATTGGCGTTACGGGTCAGGCTGGCACTCCAGGCACGTATGGATGGGGAGGAGCCTTCTGCACATATTTTCAGGTAGTATCCAAAAGAAGAAATGATCGGGATCGTAATGACTCAGGTACGTCCATACACTCACATCAACATTCGGCAGGAGTTCATGGCTCTCGCATATCAGTCACTGGTCGACACCGCACGTCCGGCATTGACGGTACAGACGGCAGTAGTGCAGTGAGTGATTCTCGGGAGCTCCGTATTGTGACTGATGCGCCCCAGGGATTGCGCCCAGACTGAATATGTCTGTGGTTACAAACCTTCTCAACCTGGCAAGCAACGAGTTTCGCGGCGACACCATCAACAGGATCGCCGGCGCCCTCGGTGAAAGTAGCTCCACAGTGCAGGCCGCCCTCAATGCGGTAATTCCTGCGCTCGTTGGAGGTTTGGCAAGCAAAGCATCGACCAGTCAGGGCGCCTCCGAACTATTTGATCTTCTTAAGCGAAACCGATTCGATACAGGCGAATTCTCAAATGCAGCGAACGCGATCAGTTCGACTGATGGCGTCTCTCGGCTTATCGAAACCGGGGGACCGCTCCTCAATTCGGTTTTTGGTTCTCGAGTGAACTCAGTAATCGATTGGGTGACGTCTTTTGCCGGCATCAAGAAGGTGTCGGCTTCGTCGCTCCTCAGCCTTGCTCTACCGGTTATCCTGGGCCTGGTAGGGAAGCACGTGAGTACCAGTCTGATGAGTCTTCTCGGTGGACAGAAGGCGTATCTCGAGAGCGCGCCAGCGGGACTCTCGGGCCTCCTCGGCTTCGGTACCGAAACGCCTCCTCGCATTGCAACATATCCAACCACTGAAGCACCGCGTGCCGCAGACGAAGGGTGGTGGAAATGGCTCTTGCCGCTTCTCGCCCTCGCAGCGATTCTCGGCTACTTTCTCTTCCGGGATCCTATAACCTGAAACTGTCTGGAGACCGCGCCACTAACACGATGTACAACATACCTCGCGCAACAAATTGTGAACTGAAAAGGAGAAAACATGGGAAGAACCATCGCGGCGGTAGTTCTTGGGTACCTTGTGATCTTTGTCGTTTTGTTTTGCCTCTTGACTCTGGCCTATCTCGTGCTCGGAGCGGACAATGCCTTTAGACCGGCGACCTATGAGCGCATCAAAGAGATGGATTCTGCTCAGTGTTATCGCAGGATTCGTGGCGGCTTACGTTGCCGGGGTAGTCAGCGCCGTCATAGCCAAGGGATCGAAAGCTCCGCTGATTCTTGCAACAGTAGTCTTTGTGTTGGGCATTCTCTTTGCCATCCCCGTGCTGACCAGGCCTGATTCGACTGGAGAGTTGATCAGAGATGGAAACGTCGAGGTTGGTTGAAGCGATGCAGAATGCAAACCAATCCTCATTGTTGGCACTCCTCAATCCGCTGATCGGAGCTGCCGGAGTGCTCGCCGGTTCCCGGTTCCGAAGAAACAAAGGAATTTGAAGTCCAGAATGCTTGCGCGTCCTTAAAGGACCTCCACAGTTCTGTTTAATGAGAATCATGTAGGGAGATTCAATCAGGAGGCTGACGACGTTGAAGTACGATTTTGCTTCAGACCACCCGGTGACAAACGACGCGGCGAAAGCTGCCACCGGCAAAACACTTACGGACTGGTACGCCACGCTTGACGCCAGAGACGGGCTCAAGCAGGGCCGCCGCGCGATCAATAACTTCCTCTACGAACAGAAGCTGGATCCGTGGTGGTGTACGACAATCGCAATCGAGTACGAAAAGCACCACAATCTGCGCAAGAAGGATGGTCTCTTCGAAGGCTACTTCATCTGTTCGACAAAGACGATCGCTGCTTCTGCTGAGGACGTATTTCGAGCCTGGGCCAGCGGCGAAGCACTAAGCAAGTGGCTTGGGGCCTCGATGCAGGCATCGGTGACCGACGGAGGGGCGTATCAGAACAAGGATGGTGACCGTGGCACCTTCCTCCGAGTCCGAGGCAACAAGGACTTGCGGATGACTTTTGAGAATCCTGCATTCTCGGCACCAACGCAGGTCGACGTCCAGTTTCAGGACAAGGGAAAGGGAAAGACCGGGGTACTCCTCAATCACACTCGCATTCAAACACGCGCGGAAGCCGACGCGCTGCGCCGAGCCTGGGCCGAAGCGCTTGATCGCCTAAAGGAGATCTGCGAAAGCGCGAAATAGGCACGTTGTACCGTGCAGCGCCGACCTGGGAGCGCCGGTCTCCCGACCGGCCACGAGCCGCGAAGCGTGCGAGTCGTGGAGAGTCCTTGTGCTGAGGACTCGCGCGCTTCGCGGCTCGTGGCCGGTCGGGAGACCGGCGCTCCCAGCGCCTCCCACAGCACTAAAAATCTTGACAACTGCATAGAGCGTCTGTAACCTTACTGACTGACCGGTAGGTAGATTTATTCAGGCTTTCCGCGTTTCTGTCTCTCTTTTTTTGCGCTGACGAAACGAGACTCTATTAAGACTGGCTGGCTGAGATGGAATGACGTCACCTCTAACTGAGGTGGGAGTACAGTCCCTCGCTTGCCTTTTCCCGGACCCCTTGGGAATCAAATGGAGGAATGTGAAATGCACTCGTCTCACACCAGGCTCTGCTACCTTCTCCGTCTAACTTCGATCCTCGTACTGCTCTCGGCAATTGGAGTCTCCGTACGCGCGCAAAATGCTACCGGCGCGATCAGCGGAGTCATCACCGATGAACGAGGTGAAGTCATCCTCAACAGCATCGTCACCATCACCAACAAGGCGACCGGGGCGATGAGGAAAATGACGTCGAAAAATGACGGTGGTTTCGTCTTTGACAGTCTGTTGCCCGGCGAATACGAGCTGAAGGCCGAAGCTTCGGGATTCGCGACCCAGGTCCAGGTTGTCATCGTAGAGGTCGGCACAACAACGTCGGGAAACTTTTCAATGACCGTTGGCGCCGCATCGCAGACAATCGAAGTTACTGGAGCCTCCACTCCGCTTCTCAACACCACAGATACGGCGGTCGGGGGAACAATAAACCGTGAACGAGTCGAGAACCTGCCGCTCAATGGCAGAAGCTTTCTCTCGATTGCGCTTCTCGAACCGGGCGTCAATGTTAACTACAATGCGAACTCTTCGGCCGGAGCTCCCAACAACTACTTTCAGATTTCCGTTGGCGGCGCACCGCAGCAGATGACTCACATCTCGGTTGATGGATCGCGAATCAATGACCGGATTACCGGCGGGACCTCGCAGAACTTTTCAGCCGAGACCGTGCAGGAGTTTCAGATCAGCACACTCGGATTCGATCTCTCGTCAGGCACGGTTTCTGCCGGTGCGGTCAATATTGTTTCGCGCACCGGAAGCAACAATTTTCACGGAAGCGGTTTCTTCTTCTTCCGCGATCACAACATGGCTGCTTATCCGGCATTCAACCGCGACCCATTCAATCCGGACCCGTATTTCGCGCGCAAGCAATATGGAGGCACGATCGGCGGACCCATCAAGAAGGACAAGCTGTTCTTCTTTGCGAACTACGAGCGCAACGATCAAGTCGGAGCGCGAACGATCTTCTTTGAGGATCCACTGCTACGCGGGTTCAATCATGTGGCGCAGCAGCCTCAGGACGGCCATCTGGTAGGCATGCGATTTGACTACACGATCAACCAGCGGCACACCGCATTTGTGCGGGGCGGGATAGACGCCAATGATGGAACGGCCGGCACTGGACTCGAGTCGACATGGATTTCATCGAGTAACTTTGCATATCAGACACAGCTTGGGTTGACCAGCGTCCTCAAGACAACGCTCGTGAATGATTTTCGATTCTCCTACTCTTATTTCCGGAACCGGCTGGCGCCTCCGAGTATTGAAGAATGTCAGAGCATAGCGGGTGATCCGGCATACTGTGCGGGCATTGGCGGCCCACGAATAACCTTCTTTGGCGGGCTGGCCGTCGGTAACGACGTAAACGTATCTCAGGATCGCCATCCTCGAACCTTTCAGTTCACGGACAACTTCAATTGGACCAAAGGCTCGCACCGGGTTCGGTTCGGTGGAAACTACGAATTTGGTTACAGCATTGGAACCTGGAACAGAAATGCGACTGGAACATACGGGGCATTCAGTCCAACACAGGTCTCAGCACTGAATCCTGTGCTTTACACAGCGCTACCAGCGAGTCTCAAGATTGGCTATACCGGTCCGCGCCCGACGTATGCAGAACTGCTGCAACTTCCGATGAATGGCACACTGACAATGGGACTGGGCGACCCGAGCCAGCCGGCACCCTGGAATCGCGAAGGAAAGATGGACAACCATCACTTTCGCCTTTACGCGCAGGACGCCTGGCAGATACGCAAAGGATTCACGCTCAACTACGGTCTGGCCTGGTCATTCGAGGACAACATCGTCTATCACGACATAGACATTCCCCAGTACCTTCGGCCGTTGCTTGGAAATGATCTCGGGCCGATTCCGCAGGACTACAACAACTTCGACCCGGCGCTTGGATTTGCGTGGGCGATTGGCAAAGAGCAGAAGACCGTGGTGCGTTCCAGCCTTTCAATGCACCATATCTCACCGAATGTTGGTTTCTTCAATCTGAACCAGCGGATTCTCTTTGGACCGGCAGGGAACGGCTTGAGCCCGGTGACAGGAGCGGGACTACCCAATCCCGAGGGTGCTCCGGGATCGCTGCTCAATTTCACGACACCGACAGCCTTCAACCTTGGAGACATGGGAGGATACCTGCCTGCGGCAACCGCTCTGCTCCTCGCCGGACTTCCCTATAAAGGCAACGACATTTCCATCCGCGGAATCGAAGTGGTCAAGACGATGGCGGGTCTCGATGCTGCATACAACAATTCGTTCGAGACACCGTATACGATTCACCTCAACGTCGGAGTTCAACGCGAGATAGTTCGCAACCTTTCAGTCTCTGCCGACTATGTGATGCGCCGAGGTGTTCACTTTGGCGCGTTCGAGCTTTTCTTTCCAGACCTCAACCGCTGGAACCGTTTCAGCGGATACACACTCCCTGCAACCGGTATAGCCGCCCCGATCCGGAATCCGGTCATTCCAGCCTGTACCGCGGCACAACGGAACGATCCCAAAGCACAATGTTCTAATGGTCCGATTCAGTATGGTCTGCCGGGAATACTGTCGCGATACAGCGCTCTTCAGGTGAAGGTTGACAAGCGCTTCTCTCAGGGGTTCCTGCTCTCGGCTTCTTACGCGATGGCGAGATACACGACCTTCACCAGCATTTCGAGCAACGATAATCTCTACGAAGGTCACGGCATCAGCGGTGGAAATCCGCGCCACCGTTTCACCTTCAGCGGTATCTGGGATCTTCCCAAATACACAGGTGATGAGAAGGTGTTGCGTGGAATTCTGAACGGGTGGCAGGTATCAACGATTATGGAAATGAGAACCGGCGCTCCGACATCGGTCACGCTCGGGGTGTTTGATGTAGAAGGTGACGGTACATTCGTTTTCCGGCTTCCCGGAACGACCGTGAGCAGCTTTGGCTACAACATGAACAACGATGACATCCGTGCTCTCGTCGCAGAATACAATGCCAAGTTCCCGGCGCCCGCGAATACGCAGTTGAGGGACATTCCAAGAGCCAACCGCGATGCGCTCGGAACGGCATACCCTTATGTTGTTCTTCCTGAGAACTTCGCGTTCAACGACAGCTTCCTTTCCACCGACCTGAGGGTGACGCGGGTTATCAGGCTGACGGAGAAAGTGCGGCTGAATGTCATTGCTGAAGGGTTCAATATCTTCAACATCGCCAATCTCACTGGCTTCAGCGGAACGCTTGACGCCTACGTTCGGCCGACAGCCGTGGCAGCGGGCCGCAATCCGACGCCGAACTTTGGCCAGGCCTCCGGCCGTGTCAATCCGATCTTTGGTTCCGGCGGTCCGCGAGCCTTCCAGCTAGCGGCCCGGATCAGCTTCTAGGAGTGCAGGTACGTTGTACCGCCTTGGAGCGCGGAATCGTGAAGCGCGGGCGTTCATGCACATGCAAGATTCCGCCTGAAGGCGGTACAACGTACAAATACATCATGCGCAAAAACCTCATCCCGCTCACTCTCATCCTCTTCCTGCTCTTTCCGCCCTTTGCACTGACTTCAACAGATAATGTTCGCATCGAAAGTGGACTGATCTCGGGATCAGTGGGTGAAGACGGAATTCGCAGCTATAAGGGGATACCTTTCGCCGCACCACCCGTGGGTGACCTGCGATGGAAGCCTCCGCAACCTGTGCGTGCCTGGGAAGGGGTGCGAAAGGCTGAGGAGTTCGGACCCGACTGCCCTCAGGCGCCCTATGCAAGCGGATCGCTCTTCTACTCTGCTCCCCGGACTCAAAGCGAGGATTGTTTGTATCTGAATGTCTGGACAGGGGCGCGTAGCGGAGAAAAGAGACCGGTGATGGTCTGGATTCACGGAGGCGCGCTGACTCGTGGTTCGGGAGCGACTCGAACATATGATGGTTCAGCTCTGGCTAAGAAGGGAGTTGTCCTGGTCACGATCAACTACCGTCTTGGTCCGCTCGGTTACCTCGCACATTCAGAGCTGTCGGCAGAGTCTCCCAATCACTCTTCAGGGAACTACGGAATTCTCGATCAGATTGCTGCACTGAAGTGGGTTCAGAAAAACATCGCGGCCTTTGGTGGTGATTCGTCGAGGGTAACGATCTTCGGAGAGTCGGCGGGTTCCTGGAGTGTGAATGCGCTTGTAGCTTCGCCGCTTGCCAAAGGCCTTTTCCATCGCGCTATCGGCCAGAGTGGCGGTTCTTTTGGACCGGCGACGAAGCTAAAGGAGGATCAACCCGGACGCCCATCAGCGGAGAAGATCGGCGAAGCGTTTGCCAAAGCAGCGGGTGCGGATTCACTCAAAGCGCTTCGAGCAGTGACTTCGGAGAAGATAGTCGATGTTTTCAACAATCACCCGGAAGGACGACGATTCAGGACGCAGCCAAACGTTGACGGCTGGGTGCTGCCAGACGAGATTCGGAACATTTTCGCGCGTGGAAAGCAGAACGATGTGCCGGTACTCGTCGGATCCAACGCGAACGAGATGACGTCGCTCACGAGTCCGGCTCAAGTTCCGAAAACGATTGAAGACTATCGAAAACGCATCGCGACGCAGTATCGCAACGATCCCGAAATCATCAGGCAGTTCGATGCCCTTTACCCTGTAAAGACAGAAGCAGATATTGCAGGCGCATTTCTGGGAAGCCTGCGAGACACTACATTCACGTTGCACATGCGCACCTGGGCCAGGATGACAGGCACGGGCCGCTCCAGGGCATGGCTGTATTTCTTCACGCATGTCCCTCCGAATCCGAACAGCAAGTATCTTGGGGCATATCACGCCGCCGAGATTATCTATGCCTTCAACAACGTAAGTACGCGAAACGCAGGGTATCTGGAGTCTGACTACAAGCTGGCTGAGATGATGTCGAGCTACTGGGTGAACTTTGCCACGACCGGTGACCCGAACGGCAAAGGACTCCTGAAATGGGTTCCTTATGATAAGGACAAGGAGCCATATCTGGATCTCGGCGCTTCACCGCAGATCCGAAATCATCTTCTCAAGGAACAACTCGATTTCATTGAACGCGTTCAAGCTCAACCGAGACCGGCCGCCGCGACTCCTGCAGCAGAGCCAAGGGTAACAAGTCCACCAATGGAGAAATGAGAAATGACGAATCGACGAATACTGACGACTGGTTTTCTCTTGCTGATGCTCACGATTCCCGCCGCAACTGTTTCCGGGCAGGAGAAACCCAAGAGCGGATTTTTCACAACTTCCGACGGTATCAAGATTCATTACCTTGTGGCCGGTAAAGGCGTACCCGTGATTCTGATTCACGGATACACCGGAAGTGCCGAAGGGAACTGGTTTTCGAACGGCATCGCGCTTGCTCTGGCAAAGAATCACATGGTCGTCGCCATCGATTGCCGGAATCACGGAAAGAGTGACAAGCCGCAGCCAATGGGCCCAGGGAAGGCCGAGGATGTGATCGAGATGATGGATCATCTGAAAATTCAGAAGGCCCATTTTCACGGCTATTCGATGGGCGGTGGCATCGTGTCCCGGCTGCTCGCGCTGATACCGGACCGATTCATTACGGCGGGATTTGGCGGATCGGGAGTACAGGAGGTCGATCCGGAGATACGAGCGAAGGTTCCCGCAGACAAGGAAGGACCTGACCCTCAGGAAGCCGAAGCTTCCGCAAGGCTACGAGCGCGGCGCGCTCAGGACCTCGGTATGTCGCTCGATGATTTGAACAAGCAGATGCAGGAGCGTCAGCAACAGCAGCGCGCTGCACTTGAAGCCGCGCGAACGCAGGCTGCATCAAGGCCTGCGCAGGCATCCGCACCAGCGCTAAATCTGAAAAAGATCACGATTCCGGTGATGGCAGTGAACGGCGAGTTCGACAGGCCAAACGCGAAAACGCATCGCTTATGGCGTGAACTTCCAAACTTCACTAACATTGTATTGCCTGGCAAGTCTCATCTGACTGCTATCATGGCAGGCTACATGCCCAAAGAGTATCTTGAGGGTGTGGTCAAATTCATAAACGCGAACGATCCGAAGTAGGAGGGCAGTGGTCAGTGGTCAGTGGGTCAGGGGTCAGGTCAGGTCGGTGGTCGCATAGGAGAACCTTTCTTGGGGACGCATTTTTCTGGAGATCACACTGAACGTCGAAGAACGAGTAAGTACCGATCACTGCCACTGACCACTGATCCACTGGCCACTGACCACTTCTTTCACGATGAGAGCTGCAGTTTTACACGAATTTGGCGCTCCTCTCGAGATTCAGAATGTACCGGACCCCGAGATCGAAGCGGGCGAAGTTCTGATCAAGGTCGAGGCGTGCGGGGTCTGTCATTCGGACTATCACCTCGCTCACGGCGAATGGGATCTGCTGCGCCCGATTACAAAGCTGCCTCTTATTCCGGGGCACGAGGTCGCAGGTAGCATTCTGCGCGTGGGTGCTGGAGTGGAGTCGTTCCGCGAGGGCGACCGTGTTGGTGTGCCCTGGCTCCATTACAGTTGCGATGAATGCGAGTTCTGCCTGGACGGCAGAGAAACCCTGTGTCCGAAGCAGAAGGTTACGGGTTGCACGGTAGATGGCGGGTTTGCCGAGCTGATCAAAGCAAAGGCAAGCCATACGGTCAGGCTTCCCGAGAATCTCACGATGGATGAAGCGGCGCCGCTTCTTTGTGCAGGAGTAACGGTCTACAAATCCCTCCGCGTTTCGGGCGCAAAGGCCGGTGAACGTCTTGTGGTTTACGGTGTTGGAGGGCTCGGCCACGTGGCGGTGCAGCTGGGTAAGGCGGCAGGGATGGAGGTGGGCGCAGTCGACCTGAGCGAGTCGAAGCTGGCGTTGGCCCGCGAGTGTGGCGCGGACTGGGTAGTCAACGCGGCAGAATCTCCGGCTCACCGGCAGGTGAAGTCACACGGGGGCGGAGGCGATGTGGTCATGGTGACATCTGCGAGCACCGCGGCCTACGATGCAGCGTTGCGCTCAATCAGGCGCGGAGGAGTGCTTGCGGTCGTGGGTATGACACCGGAACCAATAAGTGTCTCGACCGTCGCTCTGGTTTCCGGGGAGTATCGAATTGTCGCATCGGCGGTGGGCACGCGTAGGGATCTCGACGACGTGCTCCGGCTTGCAAGCGAGGGCAAGGTTCGGTGCCGGATCGAGACGCGGCCACTCGAGGGTGCGAATCAAGTTTTTACGGAGATGCGAGAAGGCTCCATCAGCGGACGGATCGTATTAAAAATTAAGTGAACCATTTTTGTAGTACTAATAAATAAGAGATAACAAACTGGGATGACTATGAGGCCAACAAGAACACTTCCGAGGATTGATGCGATTGATGATCTGGGGAGGCTCGGCGAGATATACCGGGTCGCAGCTCAGATCATCTGTGAGAGAGGTTTCGATGCAACCTCAATGAACGACATCGCGGAAGCGGTGGGTATCACGAAGGCAGGTGTCTATCATCATATCCCTGCCAAGAAAGACCTGCTTTTCCGGATAATGAACTTCGGGCTGGATGAGCTCGATGCTGCAGTGATTGTACCGGCGCGCGCGATCGCGGATGCGGAATTGCGGTTGCGCTCGATAATCCACAATCACGTGCGGCTGATCACAAGTCACAGTACAGCTCAAGGGTACAACCCCGTGACAATCGTCGTCGATGAGGTTGCCGGACTAACACCGGCGCATCGACGAAAGATCGATGAACGGAAACGGGTATACGTAGATCTTATCCGGGAGACACTCAAACAGCTCAAGGATGAAGACCGACTCCGTGATCTCGAAGTGACAGCGGCGGCTTTCAGTCTTCTGGGAATGATTCTCTGGCTTTCCAGATGGTATCATCCGGATGGACGGCTGACATCGGAGCAGGTAGCGGATGAGATCAGCAAGATGGCGCTGGGAGGTCTGCTAAGACCGCAGGCAAGGCTGAACAGGAAGTAGGGTTTAGCTTGCTTACCGATCGGTAGGTAAGCTAAGATATTGTTTCACCAATTAGTTCTCACCTCTGAAAAAGGAGCGACTTTATGACGAGCAAGGTTCGCCGAAATGGTCAGGTTCTCGCGTTGATTAGCGGACTGGCTTTGATTCTTCTTCTGGCATCTACTATGACTGGCCAGAGTGCATCAACGGCTTCCAAAGTCACATTCGCCAAAGACGTGGCGCCAATCCTCTTTAAGAGTTGCGCCGAGTGCCATCGAGCAGGCGAGATCGCACCGATGTCACTGATGACCTACCAGGAGGTGCGGCCGTGGGCAAAATCGATTCGCGAGCGAGTCGTTGAAGGATCAATGCCGCCCTGGAGCGCAGATCCAAAACACGGCCAGTGGGCGAATGATCCTCGTCTCTCGCAGCGTGAGATCGACACGATCGTTGAATGGGTCAATGCCGGCGCTCCAAAGGGTGATGATAAGGACTTGCCGCCGACCCCCACGTTTACTCAAGGTTGGACGATCGGCGAACCCGATATCGTGCTCTCGATGCCGGAAGAGTACACAGTTCCGGCAGACGGCACGATTCCGTATCTCTACTTTTCAATGCCGACAGGATTCACAGAAGACAAGTGGATTCAGGCGATGGAGATTCGCCCCGGGAACCGCAGCGTAGTGCATCACGTGATTGCTTATGCTCAGGAAGCCAGCGTCAAAGACACGTCCCCCGGCGGCGAGGGTGAGTTGCGGCGCGGACGCGTCCACCTTGGCGGCATAACACCCAACAAGACAGGGATCACGTATGGACCAGGGACGGCACGGTTGATCAAGAAGGGAAGCAACATCGTCTTCCAGATGCATTACACGACGAACGGAGTGGTTACAAAGGACCGCACACGCATCGGCATGGTCTTCGCAAAGGAACCGGGAAAGAAGACACTCATGACCGGGAATGCGATCAATGGCAGATTCGCGATTCCGCCAGGCGATGGCAACCATGAAGTGAAAGCCTCGAAAACATTTGACGAAGATGTTGTGATCACGTCTTTCATGCCTCATATGCACGTTCGCGGCAAGGATTTCATTTATACGGCCGTGTATCCTGATGGCCGGTCGGAAGTTCTCCTCAATGTGCCGAAATATGACTTCAACTGGCAGCACACCTACCATTCCAAAGAATCCGATTCTTCTGCCAAAGGGGACCCGACTCGATTGCGTCGCTCACTTTGACAATTCATCGAAGAACAAGTTCAATCCCGACCCCGCTCAGACCGTACGCTGGGGAGATCAGACCTGGGAAGAAATGATGATCGGCTGGTACACATACACCCGCGCTGATCAATCGAAGAGCGTCGCATCGACTGGCTCTTCGTCTGAGCGGTGATCCGGAAAAGTATTCGCAGTTAAATCAACACGGCAGCATAAGAGGAGACAGCAGATGTGGATTCCGAAGGCGATTCGAGATCAGAAGAAGGGCGTTGATTCTCCGATGCCCACGCAGGTGGTCTCGAACGAAGAGTTCGAGCCCCGGCCGCAGACAGAAAAACAGAAACACGTCGAGCATTTGATCGGCGAAATGTCAGATGACCGCGCGCAAGAAGCTCGGGCATGGAGCGGCGCGACTTCATGCGCGACTTCGATGGGACTGGCAACCTGCTTCCTGGCGTCGAACGCAGCCTACGGCAAGAACTACTGGGATGTGGACGAGGCGGAAACCTGGGAGCCGGCGGCCTACGACGAGAAATGGCCGAAAAGCGAATACTTCATTATCGACTGTTCAGGCACACTTCACCAATGGTGCTGGCATTGGGGCTTCCGCAACTCCGGAGTTCGTCAAGAACATGGGCTTTCAACTGAAGAATGATGCCGAAGCATACAGCTTCAAGAACTTCGTCAAGGAGATGTTCTTCGACAGCGAGACCGCGATGGTCGTGATCTCAGGCGTGCCGATCAAAGGAGGAGCTGCGCGACAAGGACGGCAAAGTGCTTGAAGGCGCCGCGCGCACGCCGGGCGGGTCCGGCAGAGTATTGCCGAGCTGGGTGATGTTCGAAGCACGCAAGCAGATCAACGATCTTGCCGGTTCGCAGCGCGCACTGAACCAGGGCAACCTCGCACCCAATCACTACTGGGACAAGGCTGCCAACAAGATCGACAAGGCCGCGTGTCTCGAGCAGATGGAACGCGAGATCAAGGTTTACGGGATCAGCTCGTGGAAATGGTATTGCCACACCGATCCCGGCGCGAATCGGGCAAGGGTTTCCAGGTTGACGATGACAACTCGCAATGGTTTATCGAGGAATCGACGCAAACGCGGAATCAAACTGATCAGCGTCCACAAGGGCTATTCATATCAGTCGCGCACGCTCGGTCATCTTGCGAATCCAAAAGACATCGAGAAGGCGGCGCTGCGAAATCCCGACTTCAACTTCGTGGTTTACCACTCGGCGATCAAGCACGGAAGCAGCGAGACCGAACTGGCTACAGAGAACAACAAGTACGATCCGACCACCGGCGATTTCGAATGGCACAGCATTCTGATGGACATCAAGAAGCGCAATCCGAAGATGAACAACGTCTACTGCGAGATCGGCAGCTTCTTCAACACGCTGGCGATAGTGCCATCCCGAGATGTGCATGCACGGGATGGGCAAGAACATCAAGACCTACGGCTCCGACCACGTCGTCTGGGGCACCGATTGTCTCTGGTGGGGGTCGCCGCAGTGGGGCATTGATGCGTTCAAGCGGTTCCAGATCACGCGACGAGATCTGCGAGAAGTTCGGGTACAAGAAGCTCACCAAGGAAGACAAGGCAAAGATCTTCGGGCTGAATGCCGCGAAACTTTACAATGTCGACGTGAAGGCAAAGCGAAATGCGCTGCCTGCCGACGCCCTCGAGAAGCTCAAAGTCGCATATCTTGAGCGCGGTGCAAACCGCAGCAATGCAGCATACGGCTGGGTGAGGGCGAATGATTGAGTGCTCGCGCTAAAGACCCGGCACGATGAGCTACAGTGACAAGCGGCAGCGGGAAGGATGGATACTGAAACACCATTCTGCTCGCTGCCGCTTTTTCATCCTTGTACAATTCACGTTATCCTGAGGGGGAAGCCATGTCCGAGATCGCCAGGTCGCATCGAGGTTTTCTTGCAGTTGTTGCCGTTGCGCTTTTTGCGATTGTGTTATTGCCCGAAGCGCATCCTGGCGCACTCGGTCAGGCACAGCAGCAGACACCGGCGCAGACCGAGACCAAACCGCCAGGAAGCCCCACCCAGGAATTCCATTTTCACCATCTGCACCTGAACACACTCGATCCGAAAGCGGCGATCGACTTTTATACGTCAAAGTTCGACTGCTGAACCTGCCAAGTTTGCCGGCATACTGGATGGTGTCTGGGCACAGAAGTCGTGGCTGCTTTTTACCAAGGTAGACAAAGCTCCGCCCTCGGACCTGACTTCGTCGATCTGGCACTTTGGCTGGGGCGCGGAAGACATGAAGGCGACATACGCAAAGCAGCAGGCGATGGGAACCAAATTCTTCACGCCTTTGACTGATATCAGCGATATTGGAGGAAATACCGGTGCGAAGGATACCTTCTTCTATGCCTACGTTCTCGGTCCCGACAATGCGCTGATCGAGCTCAACACAGCCAGCCATCATCGCTTTGGTCATCTTCACCTTTTCAGCGCTGATCCTGTAGCGGCCTATGAGTGGTATGCGAAACACTTAGGTGCCAAGAGCCGCTCCGGACGCGCGCCGTCTCGGGAGCCGCGTTTTTACCGCGACGTGCAGATCGGCCCATCGGCATCTTTCACTATGGATAATGTAAACATCATCATTTATCCGATCGAGTATCCGAAAAAGGCCTATGCGGATCAGTGGAAGGGAAAGACAGAATTTGACTCGACCAGGGGTCGTGTAGTTGACCACGTCGGATTCAGTGTCGACAATCTGAGTCAGGCGATTGAAGTGCTGCGCGCGAACGGCGTCAAGGTAACAGACGAAGTGCGATCGGTTGCAAACGGAAAGATCAAGTTTGCATTTATCGAAGGACCCGACAAGCTTCGAATCGAGATCGTCGAAGGTCACGCGCGCAAGGAATAGCGTTTAAAAATCCTTTTGGAGGAATAATCATGCGTAAACTGTTTGGAGTTTCAGGAATCGGTATTCTCGTTCTGTTTCTGACATTCCCGGTGCTGGCACAGCAGGACAAGCTGACCGGCCTTTGGGAAGGTGCCATTCAAGGGCCGCAGGGCGAACGCCCAACCAAAGCGATCTTCAAGAAAGAAGGCGACGCCTACACTGGAAAGGTGCAGGGATTGCGCCCCGGAACTGAGGTGCAGCTCAAGGATGTGAAGGTGGAAGGAAATAAGGTGACAGCAAAGGGAGAAGTTGAGTCTCCGCAGGGAACGCTCGTCCTCAACTACACATTCAACCTGGAAGGTGAATCGCTCAAAGGGCAGATAAGTGCGGATATTGGTGGCCAGGCCATGAGCTTTGATGTTGCATTGAAGCGCGTAAGTACGGAGGCTCCGGCCTCGCTTGTTGCGGCAGCCGCTCCGGGCCAGCAGGCACCTGCAACTCAACCGGCGGCTCCTACTGGTCAGGGACAGCAAGCACCGCCGCGGGCGGCGCGGGCAGAAGTGCCTCAGCCGCAGCAGAAGCAATCGATCGATTATTTCGTAGGTCAGTGGCAATACGAATATATCGGACGCGAGAGCGCTTTTGGCCCTGCACCGCGTCAGTGCACGCTGAGCTTCACAAAGCGTCCTGATGGCAAGTCAGCCGATGGTGTCGCCAATTGCAAGACCGACGCCGGCGCGTATCAGGAATCCTGGACTCTCGTTTTCGACGAGGCATCCAAGATGCTCGCGTCAACCGAGAAGAGGCCCGGCGGTGTCAATCTTGTGAGTCGAGGAGACTGGACGAGCCCGATTTCGATTCGTTTCGCAATCGAACCCGTCAAGGCTAAGGGTCAGACATTGCAGCTTCGACGCACGATCTCGGTGGTCGCCCCGCATTCGTTCACAATCACGGAAGAACTTTCGGAAGACGGCGGTCCATTCGTTCGACTTGGAAGCGCCGTCGTGAGCAAGGCCGCGAAGTGATATTAAGTACGTTGTACCGCCTTTAGGCGGAATCTTTAGAGGTTACTATTGCACGTCTGAAGATTCCGCCTGAAGGCGGTACAACGTACCTTCACTCATGCATTCCATCAAACAGTTCATTCTGGTAGCCGCACTCGCCAGTCTGCCGTTTCTCAGCCAGAACAAGGTCGATCCGGCTGCCTGGGGAAGCAACCATGTCGGCAAGCCGATTCCCGAGTACGTTCACGGCGATGAGTGTCTGTTTTGCCATCGCAATGATATCGGTGTCACGTGGCAGAAGAATGCTCATGGCGTTACGGTGCGACAACGCGAAGATGCACCTGAGCTCGAGGCAATGCTCAAGGCGCAGTCGGAGCTCAGTCCGCATGCGGCAACCATAGAGTATTTCCTTGGAAGTCGGAATCGTGTTCGGTTTCTGAAAAAAGATGGCTATGGCAAATTCGCTATTTTGAATGCCCAGGCGGTTCTCGGTGAGCCGAAACAACCTGCTCAACCCAAATTCTCAAGTGCCAGACTTCTTGGGGGCAACGCTCCCGAGTGGAATCGGGAGAAGTTCGGTGCTGGTTGTGCGGGCTGCCACTCAACAGGGATTGATTCGAAGGCCAAAACCTTCAGCGCATTCGGACTCGATTGTTACGTGTGCCACGGCGACGTCAATCTGGACCACACGAAGGACACGTCGCTGATTTTGCTCTCGAAGAAGCGGCGCAGCGATGCAAAGGTGATTACTTCTATTTGCGCGCAGTGTCACTTGAGAGACACGAAATCTCGTTCATCTGGTCTGCCGTATCCGAATAACTTCGTTGCAGGCGACAATCTGTTTCAAGACCTCGAAGTCGACTGGGCGAAAGCGGATGATGAAAAGATGAATGCGGGTGACCGGCATGTCTGGCGGAATGTTCGCGATGTTGCCGTTTTTGGCAAAGAAACTATTACATGTTTGAGTTGCCATCAGGTGCACGGGAACTCGAGTTTCAAGCATCGGCGGGTGCTCAAGACCGACGCTTGCTCTGAGTGTCATCGAGGCGAGGGATACAAGGATCTCAAACCATTTACAGTTCAAAGTAGTCTCTGCGAGTACTAAACGAAAACAGGGTTTCGGAATAGGTTTTCCGGAGGAACAAATGATCAAGTTGACGGTCAACGGAGTGGCTCGTGAGTTCAATGGCGATCCCGAGATGCCACTTCTATGGTATGTGCGTGATCTGCTCGAGCTGACTGGAACAAAGTACGGATGCGGCATGGGGCTGTGCGGTGCGTGTACGGTTCACCTGAATGGTGCAGCGGTGCGCAGTTGTCAGACGCCGATGCAGAGCACCGCCGGCAAAGCGGTCGTCACAATTGAAGGATTGAGCGCGGGCGCCAACCACCCCGTGCAGAATGCCTGGGAGCAGAAGAACGTTCCCCAATGCGGCTACTGCCAGAGCGGTCAGATCATGCAAGCTGTGGCTTTTCTCAAGCAGAAGCCAAAGCCGACTGACGCGGATATCGAGAACGCAATGAAGGGCAACATCTGCCGATGTGGCACATATCAGCGCATTCGCGAGGCGATCAAAGTGGCAGCGGGGGTGACTAAATGAACCGTGTAGAAATTGTCAATCGCCGCACTTTTCTCGGCAGTGTGTTCTCGACCGGTGCACTGGTACTGAGTGCGCGCATCGTTCCGGCAGAAGTGCTTGAAGCGCTCGAAAGCACTAACTCGGCTCCAGGAGCGGCAGCACCTGCCTGGAGTCCCAGCGTGTATCTGGGCCTGGAGCCAGATGGCCGAGTGATCATCCTCGCACATCGTTCCGAGATGGGAACTGGAATCCGAAGTGTGCTTCCTGTAGTCCTCGCAGATGAGCTTGAAGCCGACTGGTCACGCGTAAAAGTCGAGCAGGCAATCGGAGATGCAAAGTACGGCTCACAGAATACGGATGGGTCGTGCTCGATTCGCGACTTTTACGATGCCATGCGGGAGGCAGGCGCGAATGCGCGAACAATGCTCGAACGTGCCGCAGCCACAAAATGGGGCGTCAATGTCTCTGAGTGCCGGGCAAGGAATCACGAGGTGGTTCATACGGCCAGCACTCGCAAGCTTGGCTTCGGCGATCTTGTTGCGACTGCGGCGCAACAGCCGCTGCCGAAGAAAGACGAGCTACGTTACAAGACAGCGGCAGAGTTTCGATATGTTGGTAAAGACATCCCGATTATTGACCGCAAGGAGATATGTTCGGGTCACGCGAAGTTCGGGATCGATGCACGGATGCCGGGCATGGTCTTTGCCTCGATCGAGCGCTCGCCAGTGCTCGGCGGCAAAATGAAGAGTTACGACGATCAGAAGGCCAAGGCAGTTGCCGGAGTTCAGCAGGTTGTTGTCCTCGAGCCCTTCAAGCCTCCGCACCAGTTCAAACCTCTTGGCGGCGTCGCAGTGATTGCAGATAACACATGGTCCGCGTGGAAAGGGCGCGAGAAGCTGAAGGTTGAATGGGAACCTGGAGAGAATGCCAGTTTCGAGTCGGATGCCTATAAGAAGGCTCTCCAGACGACAGTTCGAAGTCCTCAACGGGCAGCGAGGAACGTTGGCGATGTAGACGCCGAGTTTGCAAAGGGCGGAAAGGTGATCGAGGCGGAATACTATGTTCCGCTGCTTTCGCACGCGCCGATGGAACCACCGGCTGCGGTAGCGGATTTCAAGGATGGAAAGTGCGTGATTCTGGCGGCGACTCAGAATCCCCAGGCGGTGCAGGACACGGTTGCAGCTGCGCTTGGAATCGACAAGAAGAATGTCGAGTGTCACGTCACACTTCTCGGTGGCGGTTTCGGACGAAAGTCCAAGCCGGACTACGTCGCCGAAGCCGCGCTTCTTTCGAAGGCAGTCGGCAAACCCGTGAAGGTTGCATGGAGCAGGGAAGACGACATCCGATTTGATTACTATCACGCAGTTGCAGCGATGTATCTCAAGGCTGCGACCGACGCGAAAGGCAAGCCCTCGGCGTGGCTGCAGCGCGTGGCGTTTCCGTCCATCGGATCGATGTTCAACCCGGCGGCGAACTATGGCGCAGGGTTCGAGCTCGGAATGGGATGGAATGACGTCCCATTCGACATTCCCAACCATCGAGCCGAAAACGGACCTGCGAAAGCTCATGTGCGAATCGGGTGGCTAAGGTCAGTCGCGAACATCTACCACGCCTTTGGTGTTCATTCCTTTGCCGACGAACTGGCTAACGCGGCGGGCCGCGATCGCGTCGAGTATCTACTCGACCTGATCGGACCAGGTCGAAAGATCGATTTGAAGGCTCAGGGTGTCAACTACACGAACTATGGAAAGCCAGTTGATCAGTATCCGGTGGACACCGCGCGTTTGCGCAACGTCATTGAGCTTGCAGCAGAGCGATCGGGATGGGCAAAGAAGAAACCCGTGAAGGGACGCGCACTCGGAATCGCTGCACATCGAAGCTTTCTCACCTACGTTGCCACTGTAGTCGAGATCGAAGTAGATGAGCGTGGACGGATCAGAATCCCGCGAGTTGATATCGCCGTGGACGCAGGACGGATTATCAATCCCGACCGCGTGCGTTCACAGTTTGAAGGCGCAGCGGTATTCGGTGCCAGCATCGCGCTGATGGGCGAGATCACAGCAGCGGCGGGCGCTATAAAGCAATCGAACTTTCATGACTATCCGGTGGCGAGGATTCACGAGGCTCCGATTATGACGCACGTCCATATTGTGCCAAGCGATGCGCCGCCAGCCGGAGTGGGTGAACCGGGCGTTCCGCCCATGCCACCTGCGATCTGCAACGCGCTGTTCGCCGCGACAGGCAAACGCATACGGGAGCTGCCTATCAGCAAACACAAACTCGTGTGACCCATTTGGAGTGCGGCGGCTTGGCGCCGCTTTAGTCTCGTGGCGGATTCTTCGTCGCGGACGAAAAGCGGCGCCAAGCCGCCGCACTCCAAATTCAGCTCGTGATCGACGGTACTATAGATAGCTCAACGGAAAGCCATGGTGCCGCTCTTTTAGGTTGCCGTACCAGCGACAGAGCGGATAGAGGATGACAAGGCCGACGAGCCAGCCTGCGTAGGCCACCCACAAAGGAAATCCGGCATCAGGCGGAGCTTCGGTGACGGATGCGGGAAAATTCAAGAACAGATAACCCGTACCTTTGCCGGTGATATAGCTCAAGAAGACGCCCATGCCGTGCGCCAGAAACATCTGTAATACAAAATAGAATAGCGGAACGCGCCCAAATGTAATGAATATCCGGCTCACGAGATTCTTTCCGCGATCATTGTCAGCCCAGGCTAGAAACAATAGCGCCGGTCCCAGTGTCATCAGCACGAAGAGCAACGAAACTGGATACTTTGTGACGTTGAGAAAAGATAAGACGGTAACCACGGCGGTTGGCCCCGGTGTCCAGGGCTGCGGATCTCCGTAGACGATTAATCGCACGAAGCACCACAAAAAGAAGCGTCGACCACAAGTCCGAGCCTGAACAGGAATGCGCGGCGTCGATCGCTCGCCCAGCTGTAGACGATGCCAAGCGAATATCCGGCAGCCATGACACCGATCCAAGGTATCAACGGGTAAGCAACAAAGAATTTCGCCGCTCCCCCGGAAAAAGGCACGAAACCTGGTTGATGCAGAATCAACCACAACTTCTGTAGCACATCCGGTGGAGGAGCGCCGGCCATTGCCGTTGCCGGCGGAACTCTGATCCCGTCGAGCAAATTGTGAAGCCCAATCATAGCAATGCCCAACGCGGCGACTGCACGAACAGGCAGATAGATGAGGCCAGCAAGAACAATCATCGAGACACCGATAACCCAGATTACTTCCGCTAAACCCAAAAAGCTGTATGCGACATTGAAGAGAAGACTGAATCGCACCACGGTAAACTCGAGCACAATCAACCACAGCCCTCGCGTAATCAGAAATCTTGCGAGCTCTCCACGGCTCTTTCCGCGCATCATCTGCAGGTAAACGCTTGTTCCAGCGAGAAAGACGAATACCGGCGCGCAAAAATGAGTAACCCAGCGCGTGAGAAAAAGGATTGCATTTGTTTTCGACAAATCAGTTGGACTGAAACGAAGTGCGTCAGCGTGCAGATATTCGCGCGTATGGTCAAGCAACATGATGACCATCACCACCCCGCGAAGCAGATCGACGGCGTTGATGCGTATAGTTTCTTTCTCTTGCATCTTCATTGCCCTGCGAGCGCCTGAAGCCGCCTGGAGTGCCAGGCTGAAGCTTGGCACACGCTGTTTCGCAGCGTATCGCCGGCTCCGGAGAGCCAAATGTTTATATTCAGACCGCTAGATGGACGTGAGCTCCGGAGGAGCGGCATCACACACGCGAAAGATGATGCCGCTCCTCCGGATCGTCACTCTTTTTCGATTGTGACTATAAACATTTGGCTCCTCCGGAGCCGAGAAAAATGTCAATCGACATTTGCTGAGAGCCCTTCCTCCGGCTACAAGGTCTCGCACGCGACCGACTGTGCCAGTGTCAGTAGCCCGACCGTGAGGGAGGGCTAGCGACACACAAGCGCACCGAAAGCCCTCCCTCACGGTCGGGCTACTGACACGTATGCTGGCGCGGGAGGCTTCAGCATCGCGCTCCCTGGAGAGAGGCGCACTCCACAAATCTTGCTCCACTGGTACGACCCTCGTTAGAATAACCGTGTCGCAAACAGGATGACGAATCGTGGCAAAAATGGGACAACGGTGGATGGTCGAATGTCGAACGGCCCGCAGCAACGACGCGCGACCGGGCAGCTCGGTCGGAGGGCGCCAAAAGGACGCAGGACAACATGAATTACAGGAGTGGCGGAATGAACCGGTCAAGCTCCGGAAGCTTTCGCATGGGCGGCGGAGGCCGGATGGGAGGAGGTGGGCGACGTTGACGGCCAATCGTCGCAGACCAATGACGCTGAGGTTGGCAAGTCCAACTGTTCTTCGTTTGCTGCTTTGTCTGCTGGTGATCCCCTCGATCGCCCTCTCTGTTCCGGGCCAGCAGCTTGAATCGACAGCCGCAAGGCTGACGGAACGAATGAAGAACGATCTCGGTCTAAGCGCGGACCAGGTTCCGAAAGTTGAGGCTGTAAACCGTCGCTGACAAGCGCACTCCAAAAGCTCGTTGCGACGCCGCGCACTAGGAGCTCACCGGAGAGGATCAGGTGTTCGCCGGAATGCACTGACAGCAATCAACAACCGCGAAACTAAGCTCGAACAGATCCTCACGCAGCCACAATGGCAGAAACATAACGCGAATTCTGTTGCGCGTCTCGCGGAGATCGAAACTGCGATAATGAGACTTGCAACTCAAGCTGACGGACAATCAACTGCCACAAGTCGAACAGGCCAACTTCGAAGCATGCCGTAAGATGCAGGCTGTCATCTCAAGTGTCGGAAAGAATGAAAGCGCGACGGGGCGTGAGAAGCTCAAAAGTGTCAAAACGCTCGAAACCATCAATGCTGAACACGATCGCAATCTCGAGAAGATACTGAGTCCCGAACAGTGGAAGAACTTTCTCCAGTGGCGAGGTGCGATCAGGGAGCTCGCGAAAGAGAAGATCGGGGAGCGAGGGAGCAGGTGACCGGGCCACTAAATGGGATCCGCATAGTCGAGTTTGCCGGGATCGGCCCGGCTCCTTTCTGCGGCATGATGCTCGCAGACATGGGTGCTGACGTAATCCGTGTGGACCGTCCTCCGGGCATCTCAGGGAATCGGTCCAGGAATCACAGATTCGATGTGCTCGCGCGGGGCCGCCAATCGATCGCACTTGATCTCAAGAAGGCTGGGGCGCGGGACATCGCACTTCGCCTTGCGGAAAGTGCCGACGCGCTTATTGAAGGTCTTCGTCCGGGCGTGATGGAACGACTCGGTCTCGGACCGGATGTCTGCCTCGAGCTCAACCCGAGACTTATATATGGCCGTATGACCGGTTGGGGACAATACGGTCCTCTCGCGCACGCAGCCGGTCATGACCTCAACTACATTGCATTGTCAGGTGTGCTCCACTCGATTGGGCTTACGAGCGAGCCGCCCGTTCCACCACTCAATCTGGTTGGTGATTTTGGTGGAGGAGGAATGATCCTCGCCTTCGGAGTTGTGTGCGGTATTCTTGAAGCACAACGGTCGGGGAAAGGTCAGGTTGTAGACGCTGCGATGACCGATGGCTCTGCCGCGTTGATGGCGGGTATTTATGGTTTGAAACAGTCCGGACGCTGGACAAACCAGCGTGGCAGAAACTTCCTCGATGGAGGAGCCCACTTCTACAGTTGTTACGAATGCGCCGACGGCAAATACGTAGCGATTGGCGCAATTGAACCTCAGTTTTACAGAATTCTGCTGGATAAGTGCGGGTTAGGCGACGGAGATGCCGGCAAACAATGGGACGAGGCGAACTGGCCACAGCTCAAAGATAGGCTGGCTTCTCTTTTCAAACAGAAAACCCGCGAGGAATGGTGCGAGATTCTTGAAGGCACGGATGCGTGTTTTGCTCCAGTACTCGATCTGGATGAAGCACCCGAGCATCCTCACAACAGGGAACGGAAGACTTTCGTGACTCTCGATGGAATAGTGCAGCCCGCACCAGCGCCTCGCCTCAGTCGGACTCCCCCCAACATCAGATCGATCGCCCGCGAACCAGGAGCGGACAGCGAGCAGATATTGCTTAGACTCGGCCTCTCATCTGACGAGATAACGAAGCACAGGGCTGATGGAAGCGTTTATTTTTGTGATGAACCTTCATCGCTGTGATGCGCTTTTGCTCCGGGCTACATGCTAATAGATGATCGTGAATCCTGCTCCTCGAGACGCGACTACCGCCGGAAGGCTCCATACAGGAACACCTTCAGCGGCTCCTTTTTCTCCAATTGGCTTACCGTGCCTGTCAAATACTTGCCAGGCTAAACTGCCACCTCTTTTCCAACCCATGCCTTCAGTCCAAACCAGGACTATATCGCCTTCCGTACTTACGGCGATGGCCGGGTGTTTTCGGCCCTTTCCCAAACCGGGAGCAGAAACTCGATTGGCCGTTTCCGAGTGGGTGGGATTGACAGTCCTGAAGTAAACCTGTCCGGCAGTCTCCCAAGCCGCAGTAACGCCAGAGGGACCCTCTCGCAACATGGCCGTGCTCATCGGGCACACATCGAGTTTCCACTGATCGAGACGGGCGCTGCTGAAGCTTTGTCCTTTGTTGCTGGAAGTCAGCAGATACATATCCCGGTTAACGAAGTTGGCCGCCGCACGGTAGAGGAGATAAAGTGCCCCGTTACTATCTGCGAAAGCGCGCATACCACAACAACCGCATGCGCCCGTGGGCTCGCCATTTACTGCTGTTTCTCGAGCGAACGTCCGGCCTTCGTCCGACGATCGAGTGAGCCACACACGTCGGTTAGCCTCGCCTGGCTTGGAGCCGCGGCCGTGCCAGGCAACAAATACATTGCCTTCCGAGTCGGCTGCCACCGATCCACCACCGTCAAGCCCGGTGGCGAATTGCATGATGTTGCGCTGAGGTTCAAATGCGGTCTTGTCGTCGTTCAAGCGGGTATAGAGCATCGGGCTTGCGCCGGCCGGGCCCTTCGGCTGCGAGCTCTTCGATCCCATCCACGCAACATGAACGCGCCCACCTTTCCCGACAGCAAGGTGTGCGCCACGAATGTTCCCCAACGCGATCACACTGCCAGGATGACTGTTGATCCGGAGAGGACTGGAAAATGTATCCTCACCTGGCTTCCTCTGCACATAGAAGCAGTCGCCACCGGCCGCCTCGCCACTGAAGTAGATCAGATGAAGCACTCCGTCGGAATCCATTACCGCCTGCGGCTGAAGACCGCCGTTAGGAGTCCTGACAACGGTTACCTTCGTACGCTCATCCCTTTCACGCGCCGAGGCTCCACTACCGTCGAGTGCCCATTCAGGCCATCCGGAACCACCAACGAGAACGCCCGCGAGAGTCAGGGCGACAGCAAAGCTTCGAATCCGCATTCTTGTGGCTATGTGCATAGTGCTCATCATGCCTCACGGTGCGAGTCTCATGCGACGGAGCAATTCTTTGAACCGATGTTCTGATCGAAGACCCTCCCAGACCGGATCTACCTTGAGAAAGATGAGCGACATGTTGCGATCCTCGTAGGCCCTCTCAAGCCAGGCCAGCGCCTGATCCTTTTGGCCGAGACGAGTGTAAATCTCGGCTAAGATGACCGCTTGGACAGGCTTTCGCCTGGCCTCGGCCAGCGACAGGTCGAGTCGCTTTTGCCAATAGCCTCGCCATCCAGAGACGACATACGCTTGCTTGAGAGCATTGACCTCTTGCTCGTTCCTGCCCGAACGTGTCTCCTTGTCAAGATACTCCTTGATGGCCTGGTCATACATCCCTTTCCTTTCGTAGCTCGGCCCCAAATCGAGATTACCCTGGCCAGGGAAGAATTCACGCGCTTTGTTGTACTGCTCGATTGCTTGATCGTATCGTCCCATCAGGAAGTAATCTCGACCCAACATCGCACCGATGCGAGACGACAGCGGATCTATCTCCAACGCTTTTTTCCTTTGAGCAAGGGCCTCCTCGAACCTGCCCATAGCCATTAACAATCCGGCATTGAGATGGTGGGCCAACTGCTCGTTCGGCTTCAGCTCAACCGCCCTCTTGAATTCCCCTTCAGCTCCCTCCCACTCCCAGTCGATGAACATCTTTAGCTCGCCAAGCGAGGTATGAGCTTCCGCCAGCGTTTCGTCCAGTTGTAAGGCCCTGGTTACCAGTGGTCTCATCCTGGACTCGGCCTCTCGGAGAGGCATATACCCTAGATATGCGAGCGGCGAATAGGAGGACGCCTGTCCGCTATAAGCGAGGGCATAACCCGGCGCTAGATCGGCCGCCTTCTCAAAAAAGTCTATACTCTTCTTCAGACTCTCCTCGGTCAGTTGATCTCGAAAGAAGACGCCCTGGATATAGAGCTGATACGCCTCGGAATTCTCGGTATAGCGCTTCGCCAGGTGTTTCCTCTCCTCACCTGTCAGCTCGAGCGCGAGCGCCTTGACCACTCTCTCTGAGATGGAATCCTGGACTGCGAAAATGTCCATGAAATACTCATCGCACTGGTAGGCCCAGAGCGGCGCGCCATCCCGGACGTCCATCAGCCGCACCGTCACGCGTAGTCTGTTGCCTGACCTCTGTATACTTCCTTCAAGCACAGCGTCCACTCTCTGTTCGCGGCCCGCAGCCAGCGCATCCTGATCGGGTGCAACATAGCCCCTGATAGCGCTTGTCGGGCGAACGATGACCTGCCTCAAGCCGCTGAGCTTCGTGATCAACGTGTCGGCCATCCCGAGCCCGAGGTACTCGTCGCTGCCGTCTTTAGCCAACGGCTTGAATGGAAGCACCGCGATCGAGCGCACCTGCGGCTTCAACCCAGCCTGCTTTTTTCCGGCTGACAATTGAAGGTAGAAGAGCGCAACAGCCAGTCCGATTAGTGGAAGCCAAACGCCAGAGCCTTTCGGCTGAGTAAACGGCGGTACCACAGCACGCCGATAGAGTCTGGCCGGGCAACGGCGCCTGCTATCTCTCGCGATCCTCCTACTTCAGTCGAGTGCTCGGTGGTCTCTTCGATGACGACCTTGACGCCTTCGACCTGCTCTGAGAAGACCGCACTCGGCATATGCCGCAGCGTGCCAAATGACTTCAGCGTCGAAGATATAGCCGCGCCGGGCAACAGTTTTAACAAGGCGCTGCTGCTCGTCTCCGAGTGCCCTCCGAACGTCCCGAAGGCACTGCACAAGCGAGTCGTCGGTGACGAAGGTCTCGGGCCAGACCGCTTGCATGAGCTCCTCTTTGCTGACTAACCGGTTGTTATGTTCGACCAGGTAGACGAGCGTCTCAACGATAGGCCGAAGCTTGACCTCCCGGCCCGCTTGCACCAGGCAGGCACGCATCAAGTCGAGAGTGAAGTCATTGAAGGAATAGACCGGCGTAGGAACCGCTGATCTTGCTCAGCTCGGAGTGGCTCATGCCCCCTCTCTTTCGGTGATCTTTCAGTGATCTTTCAGCGACCTTTCGTTACTTACCCAACGCTCCTCGGCTAGTTTTCGGGTCGTTAGCGAACAATCAATCCGGCGTGCAACCAGGCCAGATTATATGACAGGGCAACGCTTAAGGATATTCCTTGAAAGGAGCCGCATATGAGGACACAAAGGCGGATCGAAATCACGGCGTTCCGCCGCACCACGATTCTATTCAACGGACAAGATTTGATCCGTCAGGCCTGCGGCAAGCGCAACCAAATGAAGAAATGTGGCCGCGTTGGTTTGTCTTTGTCGCGGCGTGTTTCAAAACCGGTCTTGAACGTGTTCGAGGTAACAGCAACAAGGAGAGAAAGCCAAATCATGAAGTAGTCCGCGACCCCAAGCCAGGCAGTTTTCACCCTTTGGGCAATTCAATAGAACGGCAGAGTTTTCAGCAGATCGTGGGCTGACATCCCGAGCTCTCCGTCATCAACTGAAACTCGATTTCGAATCACACTAAAGGAGATAGTATGAAGAAAGTACTTTACCTGGTATTCATTTCAACAGTGTTCGTAGGAGTAATCAGCCTAACTTCCGTCGTCGTGCCACGTAGTGGCGCGGCTTCGGGAACAATGACCGGCATTGGCAAAGGCGCAATGAGGGATATTCCTACGAAAGCCGATTCTCGACGCCATCAGCCGCGATAAGACCTACACGTGGGACGTGGCCATCGATGCTCGTACGTGGAGGCTCGACACCAGACTACAGCCCTGACAATGACCAGAATCCTTTTGATCCCTTCGACCCAGCCAAGCTCATTCAGGTCAAGCGCGGCAATACCTTCATCGTCGACGGCAAGATCAATCCCGGGCCGGACCATTCCGCCTGGCGGCGATTTCGACAAACCCTAGCCACTGCGGGCCGGACTTCACCCGGCAGTATTGGCAAATGGACTTGCCGCGGTGTCTTCAATTTCGATTTCAGCGAGATTGCAAATGGGGCTGCTCCGCACGTCTTCACCACTCAAACCTTCCAGTTCGACTACTACGATGCTCTGTGGACCGATGGTGCCGAGGGTGGAGTAACGACCGTGCGAGCAGTAACCGGCGGCACCGGCAGTTTTGCAGACGCCCGGCGCCAGGTAACGCAGGAGACGCTTGGCATCAACCAGGCAGGTGCCAGCCGACTCTTTAACCTGCGCATTACATTCAAACTCAAAAAGTAATGCCCGCACCGAACTCCCTGAGGACTCGTAGTGGGTAGGGGCGGGCGTTAGCCGGCCCCTACCTTCGACCCGTGGCGAGCCAACTCCAGCGCCAATGCCACCGCCGATGATCCGTGAGCCGGCCTGGCTTCGCCCGACCACCAATGCTTTCCTCGACTTCATCCGTTCCTTTAAGATTAGGATGAAGGGAGGCTGTTATGGATTTCGAAGCGTTTTCGTTTGGTTATCTGGTGGGACTGGTGGGTGATGTGAAGCAACTCAATGTCGCACAAGCGGTCCTGGCTGCTTCTGTCAAAGGCAGCAGTTAATCCCTCGGTCAGACGCGAGCAATATACAATCCTTAGATAACCAGTCCGCTGCGCTTTTCCGCGCTTTCTGAAACACCGAAGGCGCGTCTCTTAGTAATCCAGCCAGACCTGGAGCCCGAATTCCCTCGCTTTCAAATGGTCGAGCGCCGTCGCCAATACAGTACCAATCAAAGGTGAAATCGTGACCACAGGTATCTCGAAAAGATATGAGAAGTGCTGGTGCCCGCTGTGGCGCCTGCATTTTTTTCGCTAACCTTTGAAGATTCTCTCGGCCACAAGGATATATGTAAGTGAGAGACAACAATGGATGATTTGCGGTCGATACAAAAACGCGGGGCAGGCGATTGGGAAGCCTTTCGTTACCTGGTCGAGAAATACCAGGCGCGAGCGGTCGGCCACGCGCTGGCGATCGTCGGCAACCGCGAAGACGCATTGGACGCGGTTCAGGAGGCGTTCCTCGACGCGTTTCAGGCTCTCGGCGGGTTTGATGAAGAGCGCCCTTTTTATCCCTGGCTCTATGCGATTCTCAGAAACCGCTGCTTCAAGCTGCTGGCCAGCCGCAAACGGCTCGAGGCGATCAGCCTGGAGCAACCGGAAGTTGACGGCACAGATTCTGGCCCCGACGAACAACCTGCCACACGAAGAACGGCTGTCGCTGGAACAGGCTCTTCTCGCGTTGTCGCCTGATGACAGGGAGTTAGTCACCCTGAAACATCTTGACGGTCTCACTTATCGAGAACTGGCGGAGATGCTCGGGATTGCTGAAGGAACGTGATGAGCCGGCTTTATTACGCCCGCCAACGTTTGCGAGAGCGTCTTGCCCTCGCTCGCTGACGGATTGGAAGAGAAGGAAAGTATGAATCAAGTGAGTTGCGAAAGTATTTGTCTTGCGGCGATGGCGATAGCGGACGGCGAAAGGCCGCCGATCCCGGCGCCCGACATCGAGTTTCATCTGTCGCAATGCGCCCGCTGCCGGAGCGAAGTCGAGCAGTTGAAATCCGTCATTGACCTGCTCAATATGCAACATCGCCGTGAGCGAACCGAGAGCGTCTGGGATGGTGTTGCCGAAACCTTGAAGCGGAGAAGCGAAACGCGAACGACTTCGGATCACTGGCACTGGTTTCTGCTGCTGGGATTGTTTCTCGCCGGTTGCCGGGTCGTTATTGCGGTCTTGAATTTGGGACCTACCGTATGGACCAAACTTGTGCCGCTGCTGCTTGCCATCGCCGTCTTCGGTTTTACTTCGGGAAAACCCCTTCAAGGTTAACCCCCGACTCCAATTACAAAATTCATTGCGAGGTGACTTATGAAAGAACTTAATCAAAACAATGCCGCGATCGTGCTGGGACAGAAATACGCGTTCGCCACGGTGTCACTAGTGCTGGCATTGAGCTGCTTCGTGAGCCTGGTCGGAATGGAGAAGTCATTCTGGCGATCATCTTCGCCTGGCTGGCTTTGAGGCCCGAACCGACGCCGCAGCTCATTGAACGGCGCGGCTGGGGAAAAGTCGCTATCGCGTTAGGAATATCCACGTAGTGCTGATGTCCACGCTGATTCTGCTCAATCTTGACAAGATTCGCGCGGCGCTGGAACTGCTCATGACTTTGGAAGGCAAGTGAATTTCGGGAGGAAAACACATCATGCGTAAAACGGCGCTTTTGACGGCAGGCGTTCTGCTGCTCGTCACATCGCTCGCTCACGCGCAGCAAGCATCTGGAACTTACACCATGTTTGTCGGGGGCCGCGCAATCAGCACAGAGACGTACACGCTTGCTTCCGAACCGGATGGGTCGATCCGCGCCGAAGCGGAAATCACTATCAGCGGGAGCAAACGAAAAACGATCACCGCCGTCTCGAAGAATCGGTGGGTCAGCTTTCTTGCACAGTCCGGGGAGACGAAGCTGATTTCGGCTGTGCCCGACGGCTCCGGCGTTAAGTTGCAGATCGCAGGACAGGCTGAACGCCAACTGATAACGAAGTCCACAGTGATTTGGGAGAATGCGGTCTGGCATCACACCATATTCCTGCTCAATCAGTACGACGCGGGGAAAGGAGGGAAGCAGAGCTTCATCGCTTTCCTGCCCAGCCAGGCGACGGATTTCGATTTGCGGGTTGAGCGAATAGGTACGCTGCCTTTTGAGATCGGGGGAAAACAAGTCGCGACCGAACATTACCGCCTCGAGGCAGGCCCGGGTTCGATTATTGATGTATGGACCGACTTAGCTCGCACTCCGCTGCTGATTGTGATCGAGGCGCAGGGCGCCAGGGTGCTCCGTCAGGGATCAGAACAACTGGCCGACCTCATCTTAAAACCAGCAGTCGCGGATGACTTGCTGAGCGAAGAGGTCACGTTTCAAAACGGAGACGTCTCGCTCGCGGGCACACTGAGCATTCCCAGGAGCGGCGGAAAACGCTTCCCAGCGGCGCTGCTGATCAGCGGCTCAGGATCGCAGGATCGCGATGGCAATCCCGGCACTTTCAGCTTGTACAGGTTGATAGCTGAAAAACTCACCGCTAATGGCGTAGCGGTGTTACGCCACGATGATCGCGGTGTCGGGAAAAGCGCGATGCCGAAAACGCCGACTGCTTACCGCGATCTCATCAACGATAGCAAAGCGGCGGTTCAATATCTCCGTAGCCGGAGTGAGATTGATCCTGACCGCATCGTGCTCATCGGCCACAGCGAAGGCGGCACGACAGCGACGATCATCGCGTCCGAAGATCCAAAGATCGCAGCGCTAACGCTCCTGGCAGGAGCCATAGTCGCCAATTTTGAACACCTCCTGCTTGAACAAACCATCTACCAGCAAGCGCTCGAACGCCCTTTCAATCCGCAGGATCAGGAGAAGTATCCGCAAATCGTACGCTGGCTGATTACTCAAATAGCCGAGGCGAAGGCAGGTAAGCGCGACTTCACGCCGACAGACCTGCACGAATACCTGCGGCAGCACCTGGCGCTCAATCAGGCGGAGATCATACAAACGCATTCTTTGCCCCGTGTTGATTTTGCAGGGAGAGCGCGACGCGCTGGTATTGGCTCATCACGCCGTGGCCGCGGCGAGGGCGTTGGCGGATGCAGGCAACAGCAGGTCCTGGTGCGCATCTTTCCGAATCTTTCACATCTCTTCACGCCTTCACCGCTTGACCGGAGTGTCGGCACGGAAAAGAAGAATCAGATCAGCCCGGACGTGTTGGAGACCATCCAGAAATGGATTGCCGAGCGGGTCATGCGCGGCCGGTAATAAAGCATTTAGGACGTTAGAAACGTATAAGTACGTTGGCACAGGATATGCAACCTCCTCAGCGAGGAGGATTCTATGTTTTGTGAAAGATTTGATACACAAGGAGTGAAAGCCCCTGTATTTTCCTTTTTCGTCAGGCGAGGAAAAGTTATGTCTATACCAAAGACATTTCGAATAGTCGGAGCTTTGTTCCTGCTGCTGAGCATTGGCCAGGCAACCTGGGCGCAAAGGGCCAACCGCTGGGTCTATCTGGGGCAGGCCAACGTGGACAGCCTGAGAGATTACGACAAGATCGTTGTAGGCCGAACCTCAGGCAGGTTTAGTAACATTCAGATTCGCGTCGCAGGTGCCCCGATTCAATTTCAGCGCGTCGTGGTGCATTACGGGAACGGTACCAGCGAAGAAGTCACATTGCGCGACAGAATCCCGGCGGGTGGTCAAACGCGAGCT
Source organism: uncultured Acidobacteriota bacterium (assembly GCA_963813345.1). Classification (GTDB taxonomy): domain Bacteria; phylum Acidobacteriota; class Blastocatellia; order RBC074; family RBC074; genus CAWDDA01. The sequence continues at coordinate 94,235 of CAWEYR010000024.1, forward strand.
ATAGACTTGAGTGGCACCGACCGGGCAATCAGCAGCGTCGATTTCTGGTATAGCAGGGCAAATTGGTCTGGCTGGCGTCCGACCGAGAGTCTCTCTCTACGGAGCAGACCTTAACCAGGTGGCTGACCGCCCCACGCCGGAAAGGCCTGGCCCCTGGGTATACCTTGGGCAATCGAATGTCGATAGCAGGCTTGACCACGACCGCATCGTGGTGGGCCGAGCCCGAGCCAACGGCAGATTTCAAAACATTCAGATTCGCGTCCAGGGCGCGCCGATTGAGTTCCAACGCGTCATGGTGCAATACGCCAATGGCACGAACGAAGAAGTCACTTTGAGGGATCGGATTCCGGCGGGAAGTCAGACGCGCGCCATAGATTTGAGCGGTGGCGACCGGGCCATCAGTTACGTCGATTTCTGGTACTCCCCAGGAAACGGCCGGGCACGTTTTCGACCCACTGTGTCGCTGTATGGACGTTAAATTGAACCGGCAGCTCACGCAGCTGGCCTGAGCGACGGGGCACGCGGCGGCGGTAGCAAGGGCTAACCGTCAGCCGCGTGCGCTCTTCAAGCAGCACGTTTGTACTGCCTTGAGACGACGAGCGCTCGACACTAAACGAGAGAACGCAATTTTTCCGTACGTGTTTAGCGTTTCGCTGCACCGAGCCGTAGAGGGACGCTCATACGGCGACCGTTGCGTACGACTTCGACCTGTACAGTGTCACCGACCTCGTGCCGGTCGAGCACGCGGGTCAGATCGTCCGTACCATTTATCGGTTCGTTGTCAACGCGCACGATGACATCGCCCAGGCGCACGCCATCCTCGGATTGCTCGGTCGCGCGCAAGCCTGCCTGGGCCGCCCCGCTGCCCGGCTCGACGCTCATAATCAACACGCCGTTTGTAGGCAAGTTGGCCTGCCCGGCCAGCCCACGCACGCTGCGTGTGGTGATGCCCAGGCGCGGGCGATTGACGTAGCCGCTACCGATGAGTTGTGGCACGACGCGGCGTGCAATGTTCGACGGGACGGCAAAACCGATTCCGTTCGACACGCCCGAGGGCGAGATGATCTGCGAATTGATTCCGATCATCCGCCCGCGCGAATCGAGCAACGGCCCACCGGAATTTCCCGGATTGATCGAGGCATCGGTCTGAATCGCACCTTCGATTTGGCGCCCGTTGCGCGCGCGGATGGGCCGCTGCAAGCCACTGATGACGCCAGTCGTCAATGTTCGGTCGAGGCCAAACGGATTGCCAATGGCCAGGACTTTCTGCCCCACGACGAGCGCGTCTGAATCGGCAAACGGCACGACGGTAAGTTCGCTCGCAGGCGCCTCAATCTTGATCACTGCGAGGTCTGTGTCCGGGTCGCTCCCGACGACGCGCGCCGCATAAATCCGCTCGCCACCGAGTGAGACGCTCAGGCGAGCACCGCGCGACACGACGTGATCGTTGGTCAGGATGTGCCCCTGCTTGTCTATGATCGAACCCGAACCTGAGCCGCGCCCGCCCTCTGCCGAGACTCTGATAAAGACCACGCCGGGCGCGACCGTGCGGTAGACTTCAATGTTGTTCTGTTCATCGCTCGCCACGTTCGGGTTCGTGATGCCCGCCGCAGACGTAGAAGCCACTGCTGGCGTCTCCGCGCTCACAGTGCGCGCCCCAAAGAAGTATTGCTGTATCGCCCCTCCGGCAAACAATGCTGCCGCCAGCCCCGCACCGATAAGCATCTGTCTGATTGAATAGTTCTGCTTCATTTCAAGTTACCCCTTCAACCTGTGTTGATGAAAAGCCGCGTATCGCTTAACGCGGCTGAAAGCTGTTTGGCCTGTTCAGACCAGGCCGTTTAGCCAGCGCCATTCTCTGTTTGCCAGCAGTGGCTGGGGTTAAGCCCGCCTGCCGTCGTGTAGACACCATAGTGCAGATGCGGCGGCGTGGCTTTCGCGTTGCCCGTCTTACCGACGTAACCGAGCAGGGTCTCGGTTGTCACCTGGTCGCCTTCGGACAACCCTTCAGCATATTTGTCCAGGTGCGCGTAGTAGTACCGTCTACCACCCGCCCCGAGGACGAAAACTGACTTTCCGCCACGCGGACTGACGCCACCAATTGGGGTCCAGCTGCTTTGACGTAAGCATTAGCAATGGCGCTGCCTGGCCCGAGGAAGCATGTGACGAACGGCAGCTAGCCCGTGATCAGCGGTCCGTGAATATTTCCGACGGAAGAACTGATCAGCCGTGTGGGGCTTTATAGATGCCACTGGAAAACCAATCCAAACGCATTGAGGTGAGGAGTGGAAGATTGGCTCGTATTTTGTCTGATGTAGTAGAACTCGATTATTGTGTGGCGACGAACAGGTATTTCGGTACCGAACGAGTACTCGTTCCGATTCCAGATGCCGAAACGAGTGTCGTAAAAGAGTTCCCCGGTCGTATACGGAGTGAATCTGAACGAGCCAATTGCGAAGTCGCGCTCGAGCCTGAGCCGATTGCGGTAGCGGAGCGAGTACTCCCCGTTGATCCACCGGGCCTCAACTCGGCTGCGATCGCTCAGCAAGAAGCCGCCAGGCAGCGGGTAGCGCGGAGTCAGCTCCACAATCGCCCGGTGCTCGTCGGAAGGATTTTCCGCGTCGTTGAGCGCCGCTACGTGGAGGTAACCGGCTCGGAGCGTCAGGTATTTCCCTCTCTCAGTATTGGGATTTGGGGCGAGTCTGCGGTTCAGGATAGTCTTCAGCCCGACATCGAAATCAACCTCGAAGCTTGCTTCCGTGAAATCGCCCGTCTCTTTTGCCTTAGTACGAGTGACAAGCGCTCTTATTCTGAACCGGTCGCTGAGTTGCGCAAAGAACTGAGCCTCAGGCCAAAACTCCTCCGGTGTCTCCTGCGCCGCCGCGGCAACCGGGAGAATCGCGAGCACTACTATTGTGAAAATGACTCTGAACATGCCCATGACGAGACTTAGAAAGCAGCTGATGTCAGAGGGCGGCGCAGATCTATGCACAGCAGTCTCATTACTTTGAAAGCTTCTATGGCCGAGGGTGATGCGGCGCATGATGTAGGCGTAGCACGCGAATTTGAAAGGAGGTATGCAAGGGAATCCAGCGTGTTCACTGGTTCCCGGCGCTGGCTGCGCTGCCCTGTCCGCTGGCCGAGCGCCGGAATAGAGTTCAGCAAAAACTATTTCCTGACCTCGATAGTCACCTTATTGAGTGTGCCTTTAAACTTGGCCGAACCGCCATACTCCGTAACGGGCGTTCCGTCATCAGTACCAACGTCTGCCAGATCATCGACTGAGAATACACCCGGTTGGGTCTTGCCGATGCGACCTTCGCCAACCTTGTTACCATCGATAGTAATGGTCCCTGTTCCGCCGGCGCCCAGACCGCCATCAAATTTGAAATCGTAGACGATGGTGTGTTTACCCGGCGTGAGAGACTGCGACGAGGCCACGGTGAATTTCTCCAACCCCAGATAGTTATAAATAAAGGTCGGCTTGCCGTTGTTGAAGAAGAAAGTAGAAGCCGCCAAATCTGCCTCCCTGGCAGACGATCACGCCATTTCCGTTGGCGCCGTTCTCGACATCGGCGGTCATCGTATAAGACTTGCCTGGACGTGGAGATAAAGATATCGACGCCCATGCCTTTCATTCCGGGACCAAGCGTAACACTATCTCTACCTTCCATCACCGTCGGCCGTCCCACGAGCCCTGCGTTAAGTTCTTTCGAGCAAACGGTCGTCGATTGGCAGCACGTGGTATTTCTCCGCTTCTGTCATGAAGAACGCTTGAAGTTCTTTCAGTTTGTCCGGATTTTGCGCCGCGACGTTAGTCGACAAACTGAAATCGTTGGTTGAGTTGTAAAGGTCCCAGGGATCTTCCGTCGAGACTCTGTGAAGGCTTCGGCTGCCATGCCGGGCGGTGAATCGTTCGTGCATACCACCCGTCGCTATAAACGGCGCGGTTGCCAAACATCTCGAAGTATTGAACCGTGTGAGTTTCTTTAGCACTAACATTGTCGAAGGTATAAACCAGGCTCTTGCCTTCAATCGGATCCTGCTGGATGCCATTAACCATCTTCGGCGCCGGAACATTGCACGCCTCGAAAACAGTTGGTGCGATATCGATGACGTGTCCGAACTGTGAGCGCAGATCACCATGGGCCTTAATCCGTTTCGGCCAGGAAATGACCATGCCGTTGCGCGTGCCGCCAAAATCGGAGGCCACCTGTTTGGTGTAAGAGAACGGAGTATCCATGGCCACGGCCCATCCCGCAGCGATAATGAGGATAAGTGCTCGGACCACCCCACTCGTCATAATGCTTCAACATCTCAGGCACTCCCTCCGGAGCATTATTGAAAGAACGACATCTCATTGAAACACTCCGTTCGTCTGGCCCTCGGCGCTCGCGCCGTTATCACCAACAATATAGATGAAAATCGTATTGTCGGCCTGGCCCGTGTCCTCGACGGCCTGGTATAGCCGACCGATTTCATAGTCAGTCTGTTCGGAAAAGCCTGCATAGGTTTCCATCTGACGAGCGAACAACTTCTTCTCATCAGCCGAGAGCGTCGTCCCAGTCTTTTATGTCTTTCGGTTTGGGCGCCAGCCTGGTATCGGCCGGAACAACGCCAAGTTTCTTTTGTCGCTCAAGAGTTTCCTCTCTTACCTTGTCCCAGCCCTGATCGAACTTGCCTTTGTATTTGTCGCGCCATTCAGCCGGCACATGATGCGGAGCATGGGCAGCTCCAGTTGCGAAGTACATAAAGAACGGCTTGTCGGGGGTTAATGCTTTTTGAAACTTCATCCACGATATGGCATGATTGGTCATGTCAGTGGTGAAGTGATATTTAGGATCTTCCGGCAGCTCTATCTGTGCGGTCCCGTCATAGATCAGCGGCGCATACTGGTTCGTTTCACCGCCAATGAAGCCATAAAAGTTTTCGAAACCGGAGTGCGTCGGCCAACGATCATACGGGCCGGCGGCCGAGATCTCCCAGGGCGGCGTTTCGTGATACTTACCATAAGCCGCCGTGCTGAATCCATTCTGACGGAGAACTTCCGCCATCGGAGTTATCGACTGAGGCCTGCACGCCATTATTGCCAGGAAATGCGGTCGCGGTTTCCATGATCGAGCCGGCGTTGTTGCTGTGGTGGTTGTAACCCGTCAGCAAAGCGACCCGCGTAGGCGAACATAACGACGTCGTGTGAAAACGATTGTATTTGAGCCCGGTAGCGGCGATCTTTTCCAGGTTCGGCATATTGATTGGTCCGCCAAAGGTGCTGGAAGCTCCAAAGCCAATGTCGTCGATCAGGACGACCACAACGTTTGGCGCACCCTGAGGCGCTTTTACGTCCCAACGTGCCGGTGGCTTTTGCATTGCGCGCGTCCAGTTCCTTATAGGTCTGTCTGGTGGGTTCCGTGATCGGCAGAACCGTACGGTCTAATTCACCTGAGGCCGCCCCGGACGGAGTCTTTTCTTCAGTTTGATTACAGCTGAAGCTCAACGCTGATACCGCGATGAGTATCAGAGCTGCCATCCGGGTGATGTGTCTCGTCAACATGTTGTCTCCTTTTGCGCTTTGTTAAGTAGCTCTTCGTCTGAATACTCCTTTTCGGTCCTGGGCGAAGTACCCATCTCAACTCTGCTCTGTCGGTGACTCTCAAAAACGGAAGCCAAATCCCATGACCAACCCGCTGAGCGCGGCGTCGAAAACAAAGTCGTTGCTCGTGCGCCGGTAATCGACGTAGAGATGGCGATAGCCTATGACCGTTGTCAGGCTGCTTCCAAGGTTCAGCCCGAGGCCCCCGAAGAACTGATAGGTCAGGTCAGAGCCTATACCGAACCCGCCAACATCTGCCTTCGCGGTGACGAAAGCCGCACGCGACAGACTCGCCTTCAAACGCATCCCCACGACCGGGTCGGCCCAGGTCTGGGTGTTTGACGCCCTGACCCGCTGATCACCCTGTCTCAACTCGACACTGTTATCGAGGTGCCACAGGCGGAAACCTCCCATAACATCGAGCGCAACGGCTTCATTTCCCGCGATGGTGTAACCCGAGCTCAGGGTCGAAAATGAACGTCTTTGAGGTCGCCTGGACACCGGAGAATACTGGTCCCGGGGTAGTCCTGTCGTCGGAGAGGTTAAGGTAGACGGTGTCGGTCAGAAACTTCCATCTGTCCCACTTCGCCTCGAACGCCACCAATGCTCCGAAGTTCAACTCGTCAATAATGTCGGAGAATTTTGCGTCCACCTCTACCACATGACCTCTCGCACCTACGAAACCCTTGATGCCCGAGAACCAGATGTACGGCGTCAGTTGATACTTTGGCTCGTCGGCTGCGGCGGGCGGTGACGCTGGCGTACTCTCTCCCCGGCTTGGAGCGTTGGCTGCCACGGTCTTGTCCGCGACTTCGGCGGTCCTTTCACTCGTTTGCGCGATCAAAGGCGAGCCGGCGCAAAACATCATCCATCCAAGTAGCGTAATTTGTAACTTGTAGCGATTCATCATTGCTTCTCCTGCGGGCATGTCGGGAACCAGACATAGTATCGAAAGGATTCCCGCATCCTGATGTAGTTGTGATGACGTTATGGACTGCCGGCCCACTTCAAACGACCCTTACGTTGCGTTAACGACCATATGGGAGTTTAGTGTACCGAGCGTGACGATTCGACCTTAGTCCAATAACAGTCCAATAATGGTTTAGCTTGGTGCATGTCAGAGAGAATTTGATTCTGTTGGCGTCGACAACTCAGAAACGGAGCGGCCGGGCCATAGCGGTTCAGACTTCATCGTCCTTGCAAATGGGCCACATCGTCTTCGGAAGCACCTGACACCTGGACATCTTAGAAACGCTCGCTCTGATGTTCCGTCCCTGGCGTCACGATCATCAAGTTGCACGGCACGAGGAAAAAGGCGATGTGATGCCTGCGGAGTAAGTGGGTTCACGAGATAGATAAGGCAAGCAGGAGGCACTTGATGTTCCTCTACCTGCAGAATCAATCTAGCTCATGAATTCCAACTGGGGGAGGGAATTCGAGATCGTGCTTGCGTGGAACTCTATCAGAGGTGATTCGAGTCGTAAATAGGATTTTGTCGGTTTGAAGAACACTTCAGGTCAGCGATTGTAGCAGATTGTAAATTGAAATCGGCTGGACGTATTCAGTGGCAAACACCAAAATTGCCTCATCAGGAATCTAAATGAACAGGATTGGGACGCCGATCTGATCATACTCGGCTCGCACGGTTATACAGGCTTCAAACGCTGGCTGCTGGGAAGCGTCACGCTGGCGGTTGCAAGTCACGCTCCTTGCTCGGTTGAGAGTACGGCGCAATCAGGCAGCAAGAGAGCTAAGGAAAGAATATGCCATAGCAGAATAGCAAACGGATGGCCGAGTGGTGCGGCGCCCGGTTACCGCTGCCGTTATGCCGATCGCCGCGAAGACTAAACGGAAAACCGGGGGCAAACCAATGAAAAACACCGATCTGAAAAAGCGTCGGTCGCTGGCGTGCGTTATGGTGTTATTGGCGACGGCCGTCGGAGGCTTGGAACCTGACTCGATCATCCGCACAATCCACCGTCGAAACGATCAAGTGGATCTTCGCCGGAAACGACGTGGGCAGCAACACGTATCGCACGCTCCCGAACGGCCGTTTCGAATCGACGAGCGACGAGAAGGTCGCGAACGTCACGATCAACAGCAAACTGACTGGCAAAATCACGGACGGCCTGCTCACGGAATACGAGCTCGTCAACAAACAGGACGGCAGCGAAGTGAGAGTCACGGCCAAAGAAGGCAAGGCGCAAATCACCAGGCAGGGTAAAACGCACGAAGTCGATTTCAAGCCCGCCAAAGTCCTCTTTGCGAATGAGCACCCGCTCCTGACCGAAACGATAATCAGGGCGATCGATCCGAACAAAGAAGGTCTGCAAACAATTGATCTGCTCCTCCTCGACCAGGCGACTCCGGACAAAGTCGATATACAGAAAAAGGGAACCCTGACCATTGAGCGCGGCGGCAACAAAACGATCATCAATCATTATCTCGCCTATTTCCCCGGCGTGCCGATTGAATCTTTACGTCCTGCAGGACGGACGTTTCGTTTCAATGGATGTGCCGACGCAAAAATGGCGCGCGACCAAAACGGGCTATGAAGATTTGATCGGTGATCCTACAAGCCGCTATCCGGAACTGAGTCAACCGATGATGAAAACGACCTTCGCGAAAGGAGTTAAGATCAAGATGCGCGACGGCGCGGAGCTGGTCGCCGACATCTTCCGCCCGGCGGACGGCGAGAAGTATCCGGCGATCCTGCAGCGTACGCCTTACGGTCGCGAATCGCTTGCCGCGGCCGAAGGCGAGTGGTGGGCTTCGCGCGGTTATGCGTTGATCGCACAGGATGTGCGCGGGCGCAACGACAGCAACGGTGAGTGGAAGCCCTGGGCCAATGAACGCAAGGACGGCTACGACACGATCGCCTGGATCGCCAGGCAATCGTGGTCGAACGGCAAGGTCGGCATGATCGGCGGCAGTTACAGCGGCTCGGTGCAGTGGGCCGCCGCCGCCGAAGTGCCCCCCGCGCTTAAGTGCATCGTGCCGCAAGTCTCGCCGCCGGATCCCTTCTTCGACAATCCGATCGATCACGGCGTGCCCGGCCTTCTCGGCATGCTACTTTGGGCCAACTACGTACGCGAAAAGAAAGTTCCTGCGCAGTTCGAATCGGTGAGAGATCCGGAAAAGCTCCTGACGCTGCCGCTCTCAAAACTCGACGACGAAGTTCTCGGACACGACATTCCCTTCTTCAACGATTGGTGGACAAAAGAGACGCCGTCGGCCTTTGGCCGGGGGTTCATGAGTGATATGAGCAAGATCAAAATCCCGGTTTTGCACATCAGCGGTTGGTGGGACGGCGACGGCATCGGCACGAAACTCAACTGGGCGAAGCTGCGTGAAGCGAAGCATCAATATCAATGGTTGATCTACGGTCCCTGGAGTCATGATTTCAACAGCAGCTCCCGTTACGAAGACGTTGATTACGGCCCGGACGCGATCATGGAGCTCGATTCGCTCTATCTGCGCTGGTTCGATACCTGGTTGAAAGACAAAAAGGTCAATTGGGAGAAACAACCGCGCGTCCGCGTCTTCGTCACCGGCGCGAATCAATGGCGCGAACTTAGCGATTGGCCTGACCCGAAATCGGAACCGCTGACGTTTTACTTAAGTTCGACCGGCCCCGCGTACGGTGCGGCAAGCGGCGGCAAATTGCTTCCCGCACCGCCGAAAAGCGAAAAACCGGATCAATACGTCTATGATCCGGCTAATGTGAAGCTGCCCGAGGAGACGGATTCGACGATCGTCAAGATTTCGGGCGATAAGAAGGATCTCCTGGTCTATAAAACGGAGCCGTTGAACGAAGCGCTCGACATAGCGGGCCCGATCGAATTGGAGCTGTACTTTTCGACGAATGTGAAAGATACCGATTTCTTCGCCTCATTAGTCGATGTCGAAGAAAAGGGGGAGATGCGTTTAATCGGATTGCCGGGCAAGATCCGCGCCCGCTACTTGAGTGGCTGGGACACGCCGACGCTGTTGCAACCCGGTAAAACATATAAAGCCGTAATCGCTCTTTGGGACATGGCTCACCGGCTTGAGAAAGGCCGACGCCTCGGCATCATCATCCAAAGCGAGATGTTTCCGTACTACGCGCGCAACTTGAATACCGGCGAGCCGAACGCCGGAGCGACACGCATGATTACTGCGACACAAACCATTTACCATGATGCAAAGCGACCGAGCGCTTTGCGGTTACGGCGATTAAAATAAGAAGCTCACGTGCAATTGCCGAAATCCGCGCTTCAAGTTCGGGGATGCCACCGCCTAAAGCTTGAACTCCATAACTGGATCACTCAGTTTTCCTGGTCATCCCGGGCTATTAGACGCTCGACTGGCGTGCGCCCCTGATCATCGCGAGAGACGATTGGAGCACCTGAGAATCCTCGACTGGTATCCAGTATGTCATCCCTGACTTGCCCGCCAAGATTCAACGGCGACTTTACGACAGCTTCGACATGCTGATTGATTCTGCTCTGATCGGGGATTCGTGCGCGTAAGTATGCCAGAAGACGCCACAGGGCAGCGATAATCACCAAGACTCTACCAACACCCCTAACGTTGGCAAACTGTCCCGTCAGATAAAGGGTCGCCCCGCATCCGAGCATCAACCAGGTCAAGCCGTTGATCACCTTCGCTTGTGCGCGCCCGGGCATCTGGCGGCTGATCTCACGGCACTCCGCCTTTACCTGGCCGAGATCGCCAAAACGGTGGAGAGCATCAGCCCTGGCGTCGTCGGGTGTCATCCCGGCAGTGAGGTTGTCCCGTGTGCGCATTTCAATATGGAAACGCAACTGCTCTTCGATCTCGCGCTCAACCGTTTCGTTCCTCAAACGGCGCAGAATGGATCCAATGATCGACATGACGCTTCTCCTGTCTATGCGCTCTGCAATACCTTTGCAATCCCGTAGCTCAGCCGCTCCCAGTTCGACGTCTCCTCGGTTAGCTGCTGCCTGCCCGCACGAGTCAGCTTGTAATACTTGGCCCGGCGATTGTTTTCTGATGGCCCCCACCGAGCGTCTATCCAGCCCTGATCTTCCATTCGATAGAGCGCGGGATAGAGCGAGCCCTCCTCAACCTTGAGGACATCTTCGGAGACTCGCTGAATACGGAGAGCGATCTCGTAGCCGTGCAACGGACCGCGCGCAAGCGTCTTCAGAATCAGCATCGCAAGCGTCCCCTGAAGCATCTGGCCTTTGGGTACTGGCATGAATCTTCCTCCCCTAGGATGACTAGGGAAAAAATATCAGAAGGTTGGAAGGGGTGTCAAATGAGGCGGGAAGCCACACTGGCGGCTCCGAGCAACCCGACGTCAGGATTGAGACTCACCCTGACAGGAATTTCGCTTAGAAGGTTGCGGAACCGTCCTTTGTCAAGAAATGCATTCATGAAGGATCCATCCATGAGCTTGCTGATGATCTTTGGTGCAATTCCGCCTGCCACATAAATTCCACCGGTCGCCATCAGCGTGAGTGCAAGATTTCCCGCAGTTGCGCCGTAGATGTCTGTGAAAACATCGATAGCTTTCTTCGCGAGAGCGCTTTCACCCGAAAGGCCGGCTGCCGATATTGCGCTCGATGGATCTTCTGTTGCGAGCCTCGCGGCTAACTCATGAGATTCATTCGCGTGGCCTGAGCTTCTCAGGAACTCGTAGATCGTGAATAGCCCGGGCCCTGAGAGCAACCTCTCGACGCTGACGTGCTTGTGCCGCTTGTGCATGAATCTGAGGAGCTCGATCTCGAGGTCGTTCCGTGGTGCAAAGTCGACATGCCCACCTTCAGACGCTGATGGCACGTGAGCTTTTCCGTCCCAGAAAAGCCCGGCGATTCCGAGTCCGGTGCCCGCAGCGACAATACCCGCATTTCCGGCTTTGGCTTTCCCTTCGTTAAGGACAGCATATTCACCGGGCGAAAGCATTGCGACACCATAGCCGATCGACTCGAGGTCGTTAAGAAGTGTGACCTTCCGGCCTCCCAGGAGCTCCGAAAGGTCTTTTGCGACCACATGCCATGGAAGGTTGGTCGTTGTAACGTTGCCGTCAATTACCGGACCTGCAACACCGAAAGCCGCGGCGGAGACGGCTGTAGAGGCTCCTTGAAGAAACTCGCCAACAATTTCACCGAGCCCGGGATACTGAGCGCTCTGAAATACAGTTGATCTTACGGCTCGCGGGCGTACGCCGCTTGCTTCAAAAAGACCCAGGTGCGTCTTTGTTCCTCCAATGTCGCCTGCAAGAATCATGTCGGTTTGATTAAGGTACGTGTACCCACTAAGTCATCGTCGAAAGTGCGTATGCGAGCTCCGCCGATTTCTCGAATATCCGGTCGCGTCCGAGAATCTCGAGCTCGCGGCTTACCAGCTCGGCATCCGTCCACTGATCGTGGCCGAGAACACGAGCAGAACGGCGTTGCCCATTGAGATCGACTTCCCACGTAAGCCGGCTGCGATCCTCAGTCTTTCTGATTGAGAATCGTGCATCGCTTCCTGATGCGAGAACAAGCTCCTCAATGCTGCCGAGTGTTCCAGACGCTGCCACCTCTCGTGTAAGCGTCACGCTGACTTCATTCGTTTTCGAGTCAAAAAGAAATGTCCGCGAGGTCTCGTCACTCGATTTCTCAACACTCTTTGCGGTCCAACCAAGACGCGTCGCGAGCCACGAAACAAGATAGAAAGCGCGAGGCGTGTCTCCCAGGTGCCGGACTTCAACTGCATCCAGCCTGTCAAGAAGGGGACGGTAGTCAGCAACATCGAAGAAATCCGCTGCCAGCGCGCGCCAGGTAACAAGGCGCGACCAGTTCAAATCCATTATAGGAGTCTGTCGCGATGTCGACCGGATGTAGGAAGCAATCTCGTCAAGTCCCGTGCCATTTGCACCCGTAGAACCAGCTGAATCAACAAGAATACGGTCACAAAAGTCGGCAAAGCGTTTGAAAAGCGGTTCGTTGATCGATACGCGATCCCGTGACCAGACATAGACTGGAAGATCCGCAAGTATCAGGCTTGAGACTGCGCTCGAAGACTCTCGCAGGACCGGTCCTGAAGCGCTGATTGAAATCTGCTCGCAGCACACCTGTTTCGAGAGTGCCTGTGAAAGCGAGCACCGCGAAGTTACCCACGCATTCAGTCGGGCCGTAGTATCTTCGCGGTCCACGAGAACAAGAATTGCGCGGCTCGGATGTTTTTCCGTTATCTCGATCAACGATTCATCAAGAGCTGGAGTCCGGCCGATTGCCGCGTGAGAGAATAATCAGGTTGAGAACGCACGAGCGGATGACACCCTCTCCGTCGTGACCAAGATCAGTCCAGAGCGAGTTCAGTTCCTTCTCAATCGCACCTACATCAATGGCGGTCTGTGGCTGCAACCGATATCCCTCTCATGTTCTTCTCAGGGCCGTCGCCAGCGGCGTCCTTCGGATTCAATGAATTCGAATGCCTGTGGTGGTCCCCATGTTCCTGCTTCGTAGATCAGGAATCTCCTGTTGTGTCGGCCTCCCACGCATTGAGAATGGGCATTACAATCTCCCATCCGCGCTCGGTCATATCACGGCGCGCGTAGAGAGTCGAATCACCCAGCATGCAATCCAGCAAAAGACGTTCGTAGGCTTCGGGCGGATCGACACCAAACGAGGCGCCGTATCGAAAATCCATGTTTACCCACCGGACACGCGTTTGCTGTCCCGGAATCTTGGCGCCAATTCGAAGAGTGATTCCCTCGTCCGGCTGCACGCGTACTACGAGCACGTTTGGTTCAAGCTGCTGCTCGGCATGATGGCTGAACAGGAGATGCGGAGCCTCTTTGAACTGAATCGCGATTTCTGTCACGCGCTTTGGCAGACGCTTGCCTGAGCGCAGAAAGAAGGGAACTCCCGCCCACCTCCAGTTATCGAAATAGAGCTTGAGCGCAGCGAATGTTTCCGTTGTCGAGTCGGGACTGACGCCGGTCTCCTCGCGGTAGCCAGGAACTGCCTTGCCTTCAACGAAGCCGGCGCCGTACTGGCCGCGGACGGCGAACTCGGGTACGTTCTCGATCTTGATCTCGCGAACGGCCTGCAAAGCCTTGATCTTCTCATCGCGCAGCGCGTTGGCTGCGAGACTCACCGGCGGCTCGAGCGCAACGAGTGACAGGACCTGAAAAACGTGGTTCTGAATCATGTCCCGAAGAACACCGACACCTTCGTAATAGGCTCCTCTCCCCTCGACGCCTATCGACTCGGCGTTCGTGATTTGGACATGATCGATGTACTGACGATTCCAGATCGGTTCGAAGATTCCGTTCGCAAAGCGAAAGATGATCAGATTCTGGACAGTCTCTTTACCAAGATAGTGATCGATGCGGTAGACCTGATCTTCTTCGAAGACAGCCGCAACTTCCGTATTCAGCTTTTTCGCTGATTCGAGGTCAGTGCCAAACGGCTTCTCGATAATAATGCGTGTCCAGTGATCCTCGTTCTGTCCGGCGAGACCACTCGCGCCAAGATTCCTGATCGCATCGGAGTATTGGGCAGGTGCGGTCGAAAGGTAGAACACATGGTTGTGCCCGGTTCCACGATCCTTTGCGAGACGATCGAGAAGGGAAGCAAGCTCGGAGTAAGTATTGGAGTCACCAATGTCACCGGGTAAGTAGTAGATTCCTTCTGCAAAACTCGACCAGATCTGATCATCAAGACGCTTCGCGCCTCTTAAGGAAGCGACCGCATCCCGCATCCGCGATCGAAAATCCTCGTCAGACATCTTCGAACGCGATATCCCGACTATCGCAAACTCGGCAGGAATCAGACGCTGCTCGGCCAGCCGGAAGAGTGCCGGCACAAGCTTGCGCCGCGTCAGATCTCCCGAGGCGCCAAAGATGATGACAGCGCACGGCGGCGCCGTCCTTTCGACCTGCAACCCTTCCCGAAGTGGATTGGCAAGCGATTCGGTCGATACCACCATATGCCTCCTGAATTGATCGCCTGGGAGCCCAATTTGGAGTGCGGCGACTTGGCGCCGCTTTAGTCTCCCGCTGAGTGATTCGATCGGGACGACTAAAGCGGCGCCAAGTCGCCGCACTCCAAATTGGGCTCCGGCCTGGACACTTCTATCCGGTCAGTGACTCCCAGTCGGTGTGAATTGGTCCGTCGCCGGGACGGTCGATCCGCTGATATGTGTGGCTTCCAAAGAAATCCCGCTGAGCCTGTGTCAGATTGAGCGGAAGATTCGCCGCACGGAACGTATCGAAATAGGCAAGACTCGCCGACATCGCCGCCACCGGTATCCCGAGTGATTGCGCAGTCGAAACTACTTGCCGCCATCGGGGTTGCGCATCGAGCACCCAGGCCTTGAAATCCGCATCAAGCAACAGGTTCGGCAGATCTGGGCGGCGCGCAAATGCGGCTTTGATACGATCGAGAAACTGCGCTCGAATTATGCATCCGCCTTTCCAGATACGACTGATCTCACCGAGATTGATATTCCAGCCATGAGTGTCAGAGCCGCTTCGAATGAGATTCATTCCCTGAGCATAAGAACAGATCTTACTCGCGTAGAGAGCGTCGTGAATGGCTTGAATCGTCTCTTGCTTGTTACCTTTGAAAGTCCCGATAGCCGGTCCAGGGAGTTCTTTGCTTGCCTCAAGTCGTTCGTCCCGGTGCGATGAAAGGACCCGCGAATCAAGCGCAGCCAGAATCGTAGGAATCGGAACGCCTAGCTCGAGAGCAACCTGAGCAGTCCATTTGCCCGTCCCTTTGTGCCCCGCTGCATCAACGATCAGATCAACCAGCGGACGCTTTGTTTCAGGATCGATAGCAGCAAGAACTTTCGCAGTGATTTCGATAAGAAAAGAATTGAGCGTTCCTTCATTCCAGCGCGCGAAAATCTCGGAGAGCTCTTTCGCCTCGAGTCCGACATACTTTCTCAGAAGATCGTACGCTTCGGCGATCAGCTGCATATCTCCGTACTCGATCCCGTTGTGAACCATCTTCACAAAATGGCCGGCGCCATCGGGACCGATATAAGTTACACAGGGGCCATCATCAACTTTGGCCGCTATCTTTCTCCCAGATCTCGCGTATCTCTTCGTACGCCGCCTGCTCTCCGCCGGGCATGAGCGAAGGTCCCCAGAGGGCACCGGACTCTCCGCCGGAAACACCGGATCCAAGGAAACGAATGCCGACCTTCCGCAGCTCTGCCTCCCTTCGGCGCGTGTCCTCGAAAAAGGAGTTGCCACCGTCGATGATTATGTCGTCGCGTTCAAGCAGAGGCTTGAGCTGACCGATGACTGCATCAACGGGGCTGCCTGCCTTTACCAGAAGAATGATCTTTCGCGGTCGTGAGAGTGAGCTTACAAAGTCCTCGATGCGATAGGTGCCAATTGCATTTTTGCCTTCTACATGTTCCTTCGCTCGTGCCAGAAATCGATCGACTTTGCTTGTATCACGGTTGAAAGCAGCAATCGGAAATCCGTTGCGTGCAATATTGAGCGCAAGATTCTCCCCCATCACTGCCAGGCCAATCAGTCCAACCCTGGCCTGTGCATCAGGTGCCATCCTAACTGTCTCCTTTCAATTACTTTCGTTGAGCCAGCCGCAGTGCGCGCCAGTCTCCGGAAGGATCCAAGTCGAGATCAACGATGTTGTCCCGGTGAATGACGACGCTCGAAGGATACCACAGATAGATTTGCGGTAAATCCTCGGCGAGGGTCTTCTGTATCTCCGAGAATATCTGACGCTGACGGTCGATGCTTGCCATCGCACTCTCTTCGATCAGACGGTCCACCTCGGGGCTGGAGTATCGCGAACGATTCTGACCATTCGGTGGAATCGATTTCGAGGAATACAGGAAGCCGAAGACATCAGTCGATTGGTTTCCGCCGACAAGTTGATTGAGGTAGAGCTGAAAGTTCCCGTCGATCATGTCCTGCGTAAGCTTCTGCCGTTCGAGTGGCTGAAGGTCCAGATCGATCCCCGTGCGCCGCAACTGTTCCTGCATAATCTCGCCCGTGCGGCGCGCGATCGAAAGTGTCGACGTCTTCAGCGAGATTCTCAATCGAACGCCATTCGCACCGGCTTTGTAACCAGCCTCATCGAGCAGCTTTGCCGCAGCTTCCGGATTGTGGTCATAGCGCCGGACGCCGGCTTCGTAGGCCCACTGAGCAGGCGGGAGAGCACTGAGAGCAGGTTTTGCCTGACCGTAGTAGACGTCCCGGATGATCGCTTCCCGGTCGAGCGCATAGGCGATCGCCTGTCGAACGCGGCGGTCCTTGAGGAACTTGTCGTTAAGATTGACACCAAGATGCGTGATGTTCGTGCCATCCTCGATCTCGACCTTCAGGCGCGGATCATCTTTGAGCGCCTGATTGCTTACCGGGTCCAGGTCTGCATTGATTGCAACGTCCACTGAGCCCTTACGGAGCTCGCTTTCGCGCGTCGTCGAATCAGGGCTGATCCGGATATTCAAACGACCAGTCTTTGGTGCTCCCTCGAAGTACTCGCTGAATCCATTGAGCGCGAGATCCTGATCGTCACGATAATAGTCGAATCTGAATGGTCCCGTGCCGACTGGACGAGTCGCCTGTTGAGCAGCCGAACCTCCTGGGATTATTCCAATCGGGATGATGATATTTGGCAATCCGGGACACGCGCTCGTGCACGTGAAGACGACTGTTGAATCGTCCGGAGTCTCGACGGACTTCAGTATCCTTGCGAGCTCAACCTTCTTTTGAGATTGAAAGGAAGGTTCGAGCATCGAATCGAAAGTGTACTTGACATCCTTCGAAGAAAGGATACGTCCGTCGTGGAACTTCACTCCCGTTCTCAGCTTGAAGGTGTGAACGCGGCGATCATCGGAAACTGTAAAGTTCTCGGCGAGGTCTGGAACCGCTTCAAAGCGGTCATTCTTGCGCGTAAGACCATTGAAGACCAGCTGTCTGAAGCGCTCTGCCGCCGAGTCAGCGCTCACTCGAGGATCAAGACTCGGAATGCGCTTCTCGAGGATGATAACAATACCGGATGAATCTTCGCGCGATCGGCAGGACGAACCAATTGTGAGAAGAATTGCGCCAAAGGTGGCACAGAGCACAAGAGCGGCGGAGCTTAGTACGCGCTTCAGCCGGAAGATTCCGCCTGAAGGCGGTACTACAGACAGAAAAGGTCTCACTAGTCTTTGCCGGGTGGATGATTCCGTGGCTTTGAGGGATCGTCGCCGCGTCTGTGTTCACGATCACGTTTGGCGTCCTGACGCTGCTTCCAGAGCTCGAAGGCCTGCTGTTGCTCGGGTGTCAGAACAGTCGAAATACGGTCGCGCGAAGAGGCTCTTATCTCGCCAAACTGTTTGCGGACATCCTGAAGCTGCTGCCGCGTTTCAGTAAGAATCTTCTCTACCTGGACGCGCTGGTCTGATGTCAGCTTCAGTTCACCCGACAACTGATCGACCATTCCTTGAAACGAGCCCTGCGGCGGTTGCGGGCGTCTTGGCCAGATCAGCGGACTGACAACAACTCCGACGAGCAATCCCAGCAAAAACGTGGTCGCAATGACAAGATAAGCCTTCCGGCTACCTTCGCGCATTTTCGGTCTCCTCTGTCACAACAGCAAAGAGAACTTCATCCTGACTCAGGGGTTCGCCCTGCAGGGCGAGCATTCGTTCGCTTCGATCTGCAAGCATCGTCTCCATAATTCCGGCATCTCGCGTAGACGAATTTGATGTGTCGCTGTAGTCCGAGTAGACGACGAAAGCCACAAGCAGCAGCGCTGCCGCACTACCAGCGTAGATGACGTTCTGAAACTGCAGAATCGCAGATTCCCAGGTCGTCGCGAGCGATTTACGTGTTGAACCCAGGCGGTCACTCTCGCGACGAATGCGCGCCCGGAGCTGCATCATAAAGGTCGGTGGCAGGGAAGTGGCCTCACTCGATTCCCGATGGAGCCGTCCTGCTTCGCCCATAACGCGGGCGACGATCGCATCTTCATGGAGCGAACGATTGCAGGAGCTGCAATTCGAAATGTGATCGAAGGCACTAAGCTTCAACCCTTCGCTGCGCTCTGCCGATCCCCTGATTACGGACTTTGCTTCACGGCAATTCATAGCTCATCAACTCCCTGGGATTTAGTGGTCAGTGGTCAGTGGTCAGTGGTCAGTTCAAGCTTTTCTTGCACGCTGTGTAACCGTTGAACTCCCAACTGACCACTTACCACCAGCCACTGGCCACTGGCCACTGACCACTTCTTCTTCTACGCCATCTTCCTATTGCCAAGGCGGCTCGCCCTGGCTGACAAACGCCTCACCTGTTTGCGTGCTGCCTGTCGAGCACGAAACGCACGGATCTTTACTTTCGCCTCTGACCAACCGGTAACATCCGCAATCTCGCGAACAGACAACTCTTCAGAGTGCAACAGCACGAGTACAAGCTGATCCTCAGGCGAAAGTGGTTCGAGAATCTTCAACGCAGCCTCAGTCGCCTTCGACTGATCCTGCTCGCGCTGATGCGTGTCGAGCGAAACAGGCGCCAATGCCGACTCGAGCCAGCTCGACTCAGTCTCACTCATTTCAGTAAAAAGATACTCAGATCGCTTTTTCCGTCTGCGCAGCTCGTCATAGCAATTGTTGACAGCGATTCGCGCAAGCCAGTGTGGAAATGATGCACCGCGCCGATAACTCTGAAGCGAGACAAATGCTTTTGTAAATGTCTCCTGGGCGATGTCTTCCACTGTCTCCTGACTCCGGAAGAAGTGGCGCGCAATTGTAAAGACCCTCCGGCCGTGCTTGGTGACCAACTGCTCGAATGCAGATTCATCGCCCGCCAGTGTCGCTTCAACGAGATCATCATCTCCGTGATCGTTGTTCTCGTCCGGGCGAACTGCTGCTCCATCTCCTCGGTCCGCCAACAGCGGTTCCTTCCGCGGCGCGTCCACCGGCGAATTCAACTGGTGGTTCAGTTTAGGCTGCACAGTTCGAAAATGACCCGAAAGATCCGTGAAAGGTTGACGGCGCTCGCGAGCAAGCACCACTTCGAGTCCTTAATCAAACAATCCAGCCCACTTATTGTCAAGCCGATCCGAAACCGCTTCCAGCGATGCGGTTCGAACGATATGACGCATCCATATACCGGCAAGTTACAGAATTCTATGACCTCTGGCGGCGATACAGGCTGCGGAGAGTTCTTGACGACACGTTACCTAGCGCCTTAGCTGCAATTAAGTATTGACTTATATAAGCGTGCCGGTGATATCTTGCGGCTTGAAAGGAGGTGTCTGGCAGTGCAATCCGACAAACATTCATCTGATACCGATGTCTTGCGCTATATTGGTGCGGTCACCCGCGAAGTCCACACGCGCGAATACGAGGGACGTCCTGCCCGTGTGCTGTTGGCAGCTTGCCCCTACGATTCGACCATCGATGACGTCTGGGACGCCATCACCAACCCCGAGCGCATCCCGCGATGGTTTCTCCCGATTTCTGGCGATTTGCGCCTGGGAGGCCGTTATCAATTACAGGGCAATGCAAGCGGCGAGATCACCGCATGCGTTCCGCCCCGAATGCTCGACCTCACCTGGGAATATGGAGGACAGGTCAGTTGGGTGCAAGTGCGGCTTACCGAGAGGTCAGACGGCGGTACCAGCCTGCGGCTTGAACACATCGCCCATGTGCCGGATGAGTTCTGGGATCAGTATGGTCCGGGCGCGGTTGGCGTCGGCTGGGATCTTGCCATGCTCGGGTTGGGCCGCCATCTCGAAGGCGCCACAGTTGATCCGAAACAGGCCGCCGAATGGCCAACGACCGAAGCCGGTAAGGACTTCGTCAGCCGCAGCAGCGATGAGTGGTGCCGTGCGTCAATCGTAGCAGGAACTCCGGAAGCGGCGGCTCGAGAGGCGGCAGGGCGAACCACCGCTTTCTATACTGGCCAAAACTGAAGTGCATCGACCTGCCATGCATGCTTTTGATGTTCTCGGGGATCCTGTGCGCCGCCGGATTCTGGAACTCCTCGCCCGTGGCGAACTGCAGCGCCGGAAGTATCACGGACGTGATCCAGAAAGAGTTCGGCATCACCCAGGCGGGCGTTTCGCAACATCTCCGAGCATTGCGCGAGAGCGGCTTCGTCCGAGTTCGCGTCGACGGGCCAAGACGAATCTATTCGGTTGACTCGAATCCGCTTCAAGAGATCGATGCCTGGATTGACCAATTTCGCGGATTTTGGAAGCAACGCCTGCACGCACTCACTGGGGAGATTGCCCGAGGGAAGGCGAAGCGCCGTGAAAACGAATAGCTCTAATTTATTCATGAATTAGCGAGGGAACCAACAATGCATAAAACCGTTCTTCTGATGGCAGGTTTTCTGCTGCTCGCTGCGATTTCAGCGCGCGCGCAGCAAACATCGGGAACCGTGGTCGCGGAAAGCTATTCGAGCGAAGAGGTCCAATTTCAAAATGGAGACATTTCGCTCGCGGGAACGCTCACCCTTCCTAAGGGCGGGGGAATGACTTATCCGGCTGCATTGCTCATCAGCGGCCCGGGGTTACACGACCGTGATGGCAATGGAGTTTTCAGTCTTTACAAGCTGATCGCCGAGAAACTCTCTGCCAACGGCGTGGCCGTGTTGCGCTACGATGATCGCGGTGCCGGAAAAAGCTCGAGGCCGAAAACGCCGACCACTTACCACGACATCATCAACGACAGCAAAGCGGCGATCAAGTATTTGCGAAGCCGCAAAGAGATCAACCCAGACCGCATCGTGCTGATCGGCCACAGCGAAGGAGGGACGACGGCTACGCTCATTGCGTCCGAAGATTCAAAAATTGCGGCGATAGCGCTCCTCGCCGGAGCCACGCTCGTCAATTTCGAACAACTATTGCTCGAACAGACCAATTATCAACTGGCGCTCCAACACCCCTTCAATCCGCAGGAACGGGAGAAGTATCCACAGATCGTTCGCCTGGTCTTAACGCTGATAGAAGAAGCGAAGGCGGGCAAGCCGGATTCCGCTGTGAGCGATTTGCGTGAATACGCGCGCCAGAGTCTGGCAGTGAATCAGGTGGAGACTTTCAAACGAATTCGCTGCCCGGTGTTGATTCTTCAGGGCGAGCGTGACGCGCTGGTGCTAGCCCATCACTCCGTAGCCGCGGCGAGGGCGTTGGCCGATGCCGGTAATAAGCAGGTATCGTTGCGCATCCTCCCAAATCTTTCGCACACCTTTACGCCCTCGCCGCTCGACCAGAGCATTGCGGCGGAAAAGAAGAAGCAGGTCAGCCCGGAATTTCTGGAAACGATTCAGAAGTGGATTGCAGAGATAATCAGCGGTGACAAGGGGAAACCGATGACTTAGCCTTAAAAGATTCTCCAGGATACGACACGGATCTTGTTGCATTAGCGAAACTTTGTGTTGCACATAAAAGACAATCGTGCTAAATATAGGTGAAGCCCCAATTTCTGGACCTTCACGGAGCCTTTGCAGAGGATCCGTGGCCCTGGAGAAGACCATGTCAAAAAGAGATTTTGACGAGACGCTGGTAAACGTCCTCGAGTTGGGCAAACATCTCAAACGAAGGCGGCTCGCCGAACACATGTCGCTCAGAGCCGTCGCGCGAGAGACCGACGTCAGCGCGTCGACGCTCTCGAGAATCGAGAATGGAAGCGGCGTCCCGGACGCTGACACACTGGCACGACTGGCCCGATGGCTTGAAATACCTCTCGAGCGCATCGTGACCACACGGTCGGGAGAATCACTCGACGCTGTTGTCTACTATCCCGACAATTCAACACCAGACATTGTCGAGGCTCATCTGCGCGCTGACCGGAACCTGACGCCAGAAACGGCTCGGGCGCTGTCCGAGCTCTTTCGTGTCGCCTACAAACAATTCGGTGGTTATTCAGCTCAGCCAGCGTCGCGTCGGTCTGACGGAGAAGATGGCCTACGATGACGGACACCCCTGGCGGCCCCAGCTTCCTCAGACGCATTCGGGCCGCGAGTTTGAACGCAAGGCATTGCGGATTCGCAAATTTGCCGGGCGTCCTCCACATCTCTCCATAGACCCGTACGAGCTGGCAGGCCGCCTCAATGTGATCGTGGTGACGCTCGACGATCTCAACGGAGTGTCGGAAGAAGCACGCCAGCAGCTTCTCACAGAATGACGTCAACGGGTGGTCCGGTGGCGCGACCCCTGTGCTCGTTGACGGGACGCGGATAGTGGTGCTGAATCCTGCTCACAGTCCAGCGACGGCGCGCGGCAACACTGATGGAAGAGCTATGCCACATTATGCTCGGCCATACAGCGGATCGTCTTGGCGTTGATAATCGCGATGCTGACAATCGAGACTATGATGCGAATCGGGAGCGCGAGGCGTACGGTGTAGGTGCGGCGGTGCTGTTGCCATTTGTTGCGCTGCGCAATCGCCTTGAACAAGGCATTGAGCCGCGGCTGATTGCGCGCGAATTCGGAGTCAGCGTTGACCTTGTAAAGTACAGGGCAAAGATCACGGGACTGTGGAATTTCGTAAGATCTCGAATGCAACCCCAAGCTAAAGCTTGAACTTGAAACCCCAACGGCCTTTTTCCGAGGTTTGAGTTCAAGCTTTTATCTTGTGCTGGATTCGAGCATTTACGCACTACATCAATAACATAAGATTCATTATCAGACGCAAGAATAGAATGGGTAAAAGCAGCGGTAAACGACGGGCTGCCCTGATTATTACTCGGTACTTCCTTAAGGAGGCTCTGCCTTACGCCACCCTTGCCTTCCTTGTGCTCACTCTCCTGATTGCAATTCAGCAGCTGGGGCGCCAGGCGAGCATCTCCGTCCTTGCCGTTGCTACACCTCTAGAGTCCGCAAAATTTATCTTCCTGGTTCTTCCGGCAATCAGCCTCATCACGCTTCCGATCGCAGTGCTCATCGGTGTTCTCATCGCTCTCAACCGGTTGAAAGCCGATAGTGAGCTGACAACTGCTCAGGCTTGCGGTCTTTCAACCTATGCACTTTATGCGCCCTTTTTTCTTCTCGGCGCAATCGGCGACCATGGTAGCTGCCATTCTCTCGCTCGATATCGTTCCGAGGACGATTCGGACTGTCAACAGCTTCCGCACCGCGGCGATCGCCCGCGGGTTGACCGCCCAAATCAAACCCCAGGTCTTCGAGAATCGGTTCCCCGGCTATCTCGTCTTTATCAACGATATCGACAAGTCCACCGGAGACTGGCTAGGCGTTTTTGTTCTCAAGCAGACTTCGGAAAGCGAGTCGCTGCTCTTGACCGCCGAGCGTGGCACCCTGCGCATTACCGAAACTCCCGCCATTGCACTGGAAATCGAGTTGACCCGGGGAGTCTCGTTTCTCACAACCGAGGACGCAAATAAGGGTTCTATCGCTTCTTTCGACAGGAGCTTCTTTCGTCTAAGCGCCGGCAAGGACCTCGAGCCGACAGACTCGCTTGGGACGGCGGCCCGTATACAATCACTCGACAATCGAGAGTTGCTCGCATTTGCACGAGCTTCAACCGGCCAGACGCGGCGCCTGGCGCTCGTGGAATGGCAGAAGCGGCTCTCCGTTCCGATTGCATCCCTTGTCCTCACGCTGATTGCGGTTGCGATCGGCCACAAATCACACAAGCCGCGGAGCAAGTCGATAGGAATTGCGCTCGGGTTTTCGATCGCTGTCGTCTATTACCTGTTTCTGACCGCAGGCCAGAACCTTGCTCTGTCGGGCATACTCCCGACGTGGGCTGGCGCCTGGCTTCCTCCACTGGCGAGCGTTGTTTTCGCCATTCTCATACTCACTAATACACTGCGATTTCCCTCGGTCCCGGCTGGTTCCTGCTCAACTGGACACGAATCCGGCGTTCGAGGCGAACCAGTACTCACGCTCAATCAGCAAAGCCGGCTCGCGACCGGTCATTCGGGGGATACTCACTACCGCGCATCTCGACGCTCATTAACTATCTGCTTACCAGTGAAATCATCAGGTATTTCCTCCTCGGGTCGATTATTCTCGTAGCAACAACCCTCATCTTTACACTTTTCGACCTCATCCCATCGATAAGCCGGAATCGCGTGAGTCTCTTATACGCGGGAGCGTATTTCCTCTTTCTCGCGCCGCAGGTTCTCTATATCATCGCGCCCTTCGCGCTTGTCACAGCCACGATTGGCGCTTATTTCATCCTCCTCCGGAGCAACCAGATCGTGATCCTGTCGGCCTCAGGTCTGAGCCTCCTGAGGCTCGCTCTTCCCGTCTTTGCGCTTACCGGTGTGATTGCGGCTACCCTCTACCTGCTCTCGGACCGAATCCTTCCGGCAACCAACCGCGAGCAGGATGCCCGTTACCACGAGATCAAAGGCAAAAAGATCGAACAGGCGGCCTTTGCATTTGGACGCCGATGGGCGTACGGAAATCAGAACTCAATCTTCGGATTTCTCTATTCAAACCGCGATAAGCGACTACTTAATACATATGTTTATCAGCTTAATCCCGGGACGCGACTCCTCGAAGGCGTGAGCTATCTGTCCGAAGCGATAAACAAAGGCGGCCAAACGTGGGAGGTGGGTGGGGGCTGGAATTATTCGCTGGCGCGAGGGGTCTACAACACCCCGCCACAACCTATTGCTCCGGGGACAACGCTGAATCTTCCAGAAGGATCAGATACTTTCAGTCGCACAGTTAATGAATCTTCGAAGCTTAGTTTCATGGACCTGCGCAGCTATATCAGACAGCTGGATCGCCTCGGAATTGCCTCTTACACTGAACGGATTGACCTTTGGAAACGGCTTAGCCATCCGATCTCGTGTCTCACGCTTATCCTGCTGGCAATGCCCTGGGTGATTGCAAGGCGTGCCCATACCCGAAAGGAGACCCTTGCCGGTGTTGGAATCGGCATCGTGATAAGCATTCTTTACTGGTTGCTTAATCAGGGATTCGAGGTCCTCGGCAGGCAGGAACTGTTGCCGGTTTGGATTGCGGTCTGGGGGGCGCACCTGACCTCGTGGTCCCTGGCCGGGTATATGTGGGGGCGGCGCGTGGCACGATAGAGAGAGTGCTGGGTGCTGGGTGCTGAGTGCTGAGTGCTGGGTGCTGGGTCTCTATAGAGTCTTGAGAAACGCTATGAGTGCCTGCCTCTCTTCTGCCGGCATTTTGAGCCCGAACTCGTGCCCCTTGATCGCGCGCGTCTTAACGCCCGGCGGACTCCAGCCCCCGGGTTCGTGGGTATCTTTCAGACGATTCGGGTCGAACATCTCCTCCAAACTCGCTGCTGATCCGTCGTGAAGGTAATGGCCTCGATACCAAACACCTTTGAGCGATGGCACTTTGTAATAACCAGTTCCCTTTCGCGTTTCCAGCGCCAACCCTGGATCCGTACCAACGGAGATGCGAAAAATGTCGAGGGATGCCGGCGAATCCTTTGGCGGTATGAAACCCTGGGCAAGTGTGAGTTTGTTGCTGGTATACAACGGCGGAGTGTGACACATCGTGCATCCCTCCCGCGCGAAGATTCTTTCTCCCGCCTTCGCCTTCTCATCGAGAGGATTTGGATTGGGAGGAGGCTTGAGGGAGTAGATGTACAGCCCGAGCGCGTAGAGCGCCTCATCCGGCAGCCTTGCCTGAACTCTTTTAGTGGTCGGAGAAACTACGTGATACTGACCAAACTCTGTCGGTTCTGCGAAACTTACCAGAGCAGCGTACCGCATCAAATCGCCGATTCCCCTATGCAGATGGGTCGCGGTGTGGTCGATATATTTTCGATCTTTGATGCCGATCAGGTCCGGAATTTTGGCAGAGTAATACGGGCTGCCGTTCCAGCGAGGTACGCCGCCGCCGCGCACTGCCGCGTTGATCCATAGGTTGTACTCAGCCTCCGTCATCGCCTTTACACGCTCGTGGATGTCATCCTTTCTCCAGGGAACTCCATACGCCTGGTACAACCACATCCCAAAGCTCTCTTCCCCCATTACAAATGGCGGGCCTCCGGTCACCGAGCGCATTGCAGTTTGCAGCGGGCGGATGAGGCCGCTTCTGCCGGCAGGATTAGGCTTGGCGAAGGTTGGGGCGCCGTTGATGCGAGCGCCATCCGGCAGGTATTGCACATGGCAATTCGTGCAGTTTGGAAACGAAAGAGCAATTCCATTTTTTGTCGGAACCCATCGCAGGTCCGAGGCCGTGCCATCTGGCAACGGCTGCCGCCCTTCGAATGTCCGCGGGTCTCTGGCTCTGGCTATTAACTCTGGAGCAAGAGTGCGGAGGTGCAAGTGGTCCGCTTCTTCGAAAACTCTGCGTCCCGCCTCGATCCACTCTGCTTCCGTCTTCAATCCTTCTGGTTCAATCAGTGGCTTCGGTCCGCTACGTCGAAGCATTTCCCAGTAACCTGCCGGTTCCCTTCCCGGGAAATAGACCGGATACGTGCGCAGATTCTCCACGCGCAACGAGTAGTATTCTTTCGCGGAGATGTGAGTTGGTCGCACATTAAGTCCGGCGACCGGCGTCGCCCACTCCGCGAGGGCGGCTTCGTCCCAGGTCTTGGGAATGTTTGGAGATGAGGTGCTGCGCTGATTCTGCGCCCAGCCAACGGGCAACTGGGCCGTGATTCCAACGAGGACAAGCAGGAATAGTTTTGTGAATCTGCTCCGCATAATCGCCAACCGCGAATTCGAAGCTCAGCACTCAACTCGGGACTCGAAGAGTTCTACACATTGTAAAGGGAAAAAACAATGAACAACCGTGCTATCTGAGGAAGCCGAGTTGGCGCTTGCTGATGGAGCCGCGGAAAGCGAAGTGTTTTGGACGTCTGGTCGCACTGAAGACCGCTGCCTTCGGCAACGGTCGCAGCTTAACGCGCTTGAGACTCCCACTGATGGGATTCGATTCGGGAGCTAAAGCGTGCCGCTGCCGCCGCAGCGGCAGCGGTGCAGACCAGGCTCTTTACGTTCCGGTCTGCCAGCTTGTCAAATACTCCAACTGTTCGGGAGTAGCCTCGTCGATGTTGACGCGCATCGATTGGAGTTTGAGATTCGCGATTTCGAGGTCAACTTCTTCGGGCAGGACGTGGATCCTGGCTTCGAGTTTTCCCTTGTTCTTTGTGAGGTATTCGGCCGAAAGTGCCTGGTTGGCAAAGCTCATGTCCATGACGCTGGCCGGATGACCTTCGGCCGCAGCCAGGTTGATCAGTCTTCCCTCTCCAAGCACCACGAGTGCTCGCCCATCCTTGAGCCGGTATTCCTCTACATATGGTCTCAACGTTGTCACGTCTGTAGACAGTTCGCGGAGGCTGACAAGGTCAATTTCGAGATCGAAGTGACCCGAATTGCACATAATCGCCCCGGACTTCATCGAAGCAAAGTGCTGCGTATCGATCACGCCGCGGCTTCCAGTAACCGTCACAAAGATGTCTCCAATGCGCGCAGCCTCTTCCATCGGCATAACGCGGAAGCCATCCATCACGGCTTCGAGTGCCTTGATCGGATGAATCTCGGTCACAACTACATTAGCTCCCATACCGCGGGCCCGCATTGCAACGCCCTTGCCGCACCACCCGTAGCCTGCAACGACCAGACACTTGCCGGCGAGAAGCACATTTGTTGAGCGAATGATTCCATCGAGCGTGCTCTGACCAGTTCCGTACCGGTTATCAAAGAAATGCTTCGTCTGGGCATCATTGACGGCGATTGCCGGAAAGGTGAGCTTTCCGTCCTTCATCATCGCCTTCAAGCGGTTGATTCCCGTTGTCGTCTCTTCGGTTGAACCGAAGACACTCGCAACCTGATCGGGACGTTCCTGGATAAGAGTTGCAACAACGTCGGAGCCGTCATCGATGATCAGCTCCGGCTGAAAGTCGAGCGCCCGCCGCACATGACGAACGTAGGTGTCCGTGTCCTCGCCCTTCATGGCAAAGACGGAGATTCCATAGATATCGACGAGCGCTGCAGCAACGTCATCCTGAGTGCTCAAAGGGTTGGATGCGATGATGACTGTCTCGGCGCCGCCGGCTGCCAGCGCGCGAGCCAGGTTGGCAGTCTCAGTCGTTACGTGCGCACAGGCAACAAGCCGGACACCAGCAAGCGGTCTGTCTGTGTCGAATCTCTTCCGGATTGCGGTGAGCACCGGCATCTCGCGCTCGGCCCACTCGATTCTCTTGCGTCCCGCTTCAGCAAGCTTGATGTCAGTAACTTCAAAACCGAACTTTGCTTTGGTCTCTGCCATTTATTTCTCCCACCTGATAAGGAACAGGGCTTGATCTTAGAGCGACTGGGCGTCGCGACGCAGTTTCTCGGCACGGTTTGTCATTTCCCAACTGAAACCGCTCTCTTCCCTGCCGAAATGGCCAAAGGAAGCGGTCTTGCGATAGATAGGCCTGCGCAGATCGAGGGTTTCGATGATCCCTTTCGGCGTCAGATTGAATGTCCCTCGAACGAGCTCTGAGAGCTTGTCTTCATTCACGCTGGATGTGCCAAAACAATCGAGATAGACCGAAACCGGTTCCGCCACCCCGATGGCATAGGCCAGCTGCACGAGACATCGATCAGCTATACCTGCTGCAACCACATTCTTTGCGATATAACGTGCCATGTAGCACGCCGAACGATCGACCTTGGTGGGGTCCTTGCCCGAGAATGCTCCGCCACCGTGCGGGGCCGCACCACCATATGTATCGACAATAATCTTTCGCCCGGTCAGACCGGTGTCTCCCTGCGGACCTCCGACTACAAATCGCCCGGTGGGATTCACGTAGCACTTAGTGTCCTTGTCAAAAAGATGTTCGGGAATTGTCGGCTTGATAACCTGGTCAATTATGTCTTCGCGAATCTGATCGCCATCGACCTCGGATCCATGCTGAGTGGATATCACGACCGCATCAACTCTGACCGGTTTTCCGTCTTCATATGCGACGCTCACCTGCGATTTGCCATCGGGTCGCAAATAAGGAAGCGTGCCGGACTGCGTGCTTCGCTCAAACGGCGTGCGAGTTTGTGGGCAAGCTGGATCGGCGCCGGCATCAGCTCGCGAGTTTCATTGGTGGCGTATCCAAACATGAGGCCCTGATCACCGGCGCCTCCTGTATCGACCCCCATCGCAATATCGGGTGACTGCGTATTGACCGCAGAAATCACAGCGCACGTCTCAGAATCAAAACCGTATTTTGCTCGTGTGTAGCCGATCTCCCTGACGGTCTCGCGGGCGACTTTGCTGTAGTCAACGCGAGCAGTCGTCGTAATCTCACCGCTGATCATAATCAGGCCTGTGGTTGCCAGCGTCTCGCAGGCCACGCGCCCCGTCGGGTCATCAGTCAGAACGGCATCCAGTATGGCGTCCGAAATCTGATCGCAGATCTTGTCAGGATGCCCTTCCGTTACCGATTCTGACGTAAAAAGGTATTTACCCTGCTGTCTCACTCCAGCCTCCTAAATAGAGAATACGCCTGTTGTGGATTGCACCGCGAGGAACCGCATACCATCCAGAAGGCGGGTCATTACTAAAGTAGGAGAGAATTACATACGACTCTGATAGTGTCAAGGAGAGTACCCATTTACTGGGAATGCGCGCGGTCATGAACGCGGATGGAACTTCCGGTAAGACTCCATGAGTTTGCGGCTGGTAACGTGCGTGTAGACCTGTGTGGTAGTGATATTGCTATGACCGAGCATCATCTGAACGGATCTGAGGTCGGCGCCATTTTCAAGCAGCACTGTCGCAAAACTATGCCGAAGCATGTGCGGAGTAATGTAGTCAATTCCAGCCTTTTCGCCATACTCCTTTATGAGCTTCCAGACCTTCTGGCGGGTGAGGCGGGCGCCTCCCCGGTCCACGAAAAAGAAGGTGCGATGCTTTGCTTCCGAGGATTCGATGGCGTGCAGGCAGGTACATTTTGAGATAGGCCAGCGCTTCACGTCCGACGGGAACGCGACGATGCTTGCTTCCCTTTCCGAAACAGTTGACGATGCCGGCCTCCCAGTCGATATCTCCGAGGTCGAGCGCCGTCAGCTCGGAGACTCGCATTCCAGTTGCGTACATGAGCTCAAAGAGCGCTCGATCACGAACTCCAATGTCATCCTCAATGCGGGGCTGGGAAAGAAGCGATTTGATCTCTCCGGGGGTCAGAAACCGGGGCAATGCTTGCCAGGACTTGCGGCCTTCGAGGAATATAGTCGGGTCACGTTTCGTAAGGCCTTCGGTGATGAGATATTTGAAGAGACCTTTTGCCGATGAGATAAAGCGTGAAATCGTGGCGTCGTTCGAACCTGAGTCACGCAACGTCGCAATCATTTCCACGAGGTCGTGCCGATCAAGTGTCAGAAGCTCACGTTCGAGGCCGACGGCCAGGGTTGAGAGGCGTGCGAGGTCTGCCCGGTAGGCACTTAAAGTATTGCGCGAGAGACCACGTTCAACTCTAAGGTATCGGAGGTACTCTTTTATGAGTTCGCCGTCTTGCACTTGCTTTCACCTACAGATTCTCTGTTCTCAAAGCATTTGCGTTCGACACGTTATCGGACGGAGGTTCGATCGCTATCCTACTCGCTAACGTCTCGTGGAGTCAATTATGAAATTGCGTCTCGTTGCCGATCACGTTCAAGGTCAGGTTGCCGGTGACCCCGACCTCGATATCTCCGGTGTCGCCGTTATCGAAAGTGCCGGTCCAGGCGATATTACCTTCTTTAACAATGCTCGCTACCGCCCATACCTCGCAAGGACCAACGCCGCTGCCATCATTCTTGCAAATCCCGCCGACCTGCCCACCGGTCGCTCAGGGATCATTGCTTCACATCCCTACCTCGCATTCGCTCACGCGCTCGCACTCTTCTATTCTCCGCGCCCCGCTGACACGGGTATCCATCCGCTCGCGGCCATCGCACCTGACGCGAGGATCGGAGAACGAGTGACGATCGGACCGTTTACCGTAATCGACCGAGGAGCAGTTATCGGCGACGATGTGACTATTCTTTCGCACTGCCACATATATCCCGAAGCCGTCATAGGAAACGGAGTCATGATTCATTCACATTCTGTGATCCGCGAGGGATGCCGGCTCGGTAACCGCGTGGTAGTCCAAAACGGAGCCGTTATCGGAAGCGACGGGTTTGGATATGCAAAAAGACCGGATGGCACGTGGCACAAAATTCCTCAGACAGGAACAGTAGTTATCGACGATGATGTCGAAATAGGATCAGGTTCGACAATCGATCGCGCGACCCTCGGAACGACGGTAATTCGGCGCGGATCAAAGATCGATAACCTGGTCCAGATAGGACACGGATCAAGCGTCGGAGAAAACACTCTGCTCTGCGCACAGGTTGGGCTCGCGGGGAGCACGGACGTCGGTAACAATGTGATCCTCAGTGGTCAGGTAGGTGCCGCAGGCCATTTGCGTATCGGTGACGGCGTAATTGCTACCGCGCAGAGCGGAATTCCAAACTCCGTGGCAGACGGGAAAGTGATCTCCGGATATCCTGCAATTGATAACAGGAATTGGCTAAAATCATCAGCTGTTTTTACAGCTCTCCCTCAACTATTACGTGAAGTTCGGAGGCTTGCCCGGCGTGTCGATGAGGCGGAAAAAAAGTACGAGAATAAGGAGGAAAAACCTTCTCAGGGTACTTCTTAGAGGGCGCTCGCGCTGGTAGAATGAGCGATTCGAAGTTTGTCGATGCGATCATTTATATGAAGATTGAAAACAAAGCCACCATAACTCCTCCCGGAAAGACAGAAACGATTATCAACAGCGCCTTTGAAGTGATCCCGAAAGAACACCTGAGAGGCCTGAACCGTGTGGTCCTGGTTGACTACATCCAGCCGGATGGCCGCATTAACCTGCCATCTATCAATGAGTTGCCCGGGCTCTACCACCCGCGCATGGGGAATGTTCAGCCCTGGTGCGAGATAGCTCTCGGGTACTTGCTGCCTGGCAAGGACGGTTTCCTCAAGCGGTTGGCTTCAAAGCTCAATTACAAGGCGAATCTGGCAGGACTGGTACTCTCGCTACAGGCGCAACACTACTATTTTACGCTTTCACACGGGATCAAGAAGAACCAGTACGAAGGGGCGATACGTTCCTACGTTGAGAAGTACCACGAAGCGTGGAGAGAGAACCAGGGTGGCTGGAGGGTAAAGCTCTTCAAGCCGCTGAGACCGTATCTCGACCGGTGGGCTCGCAAGCTCCGAAAGAAATACGATCTCGCAAACCAAAAGAAGGGTTAGGCGTTATCAGACTCACGTAAGCGAGCGATCGCGGCTTCGAGCGCGGAGATTACCTCCGCCTGCGTGGCGCTCGATCTGCGAAAGCGTACCTCAATCGTGCATCCCCGCTCCGCATCATTGTGCCGGAAAAGATAAGGACCCTTCTTTGCCTTTGGCTTCAACCGCGCTTGCCGCGCCTCATCACGCGTCATTCCCTGCTGCGTAATGCGCTTCAAAAGCTCCCGCATACGTGTCGCCAGCAGGCTGCCTAACCACCTGCAACAACAATGATTTGGACTGAATGTCGGCGCGCCGACACTCGTCCTTGATGTCGTTCGGGAGATTGGCGATCGAAAGAGCCTCCGTAACCGACGATCGCGACTTTCCGATCTTTTTGGCGATGTCCTCGTGCGTGTATCCAAACCTGTCCACAAGCGCGAGCAGCCCCTCCGCTTCCTCAAATGCCGTCAGGTCTTTTCTCTGCAGATTCTCTATCAGTGCTATCTCGGCAACCGCGCGGTCATCCACCTCCATCTCGATGCACGGCAATTCGCGCAGCCCGACCTCACGTGCCGCACGGTACCGCCGCTCACCGGCAATGATCATGAATCGCCCACCCACCTCCGACGGTCTCACGAGCAGCGGCTCGAGGATTCCCTTCTCGCGCACCGATGCCACAAGCTCCGATAAATCCCCGAACTCGATCCGTGGCTGCTTCGGATTCGGCTCCAGCCGGTCAATCGATATCATCCGCCCGATGGGTGTTCCCCGGTGAGCCGACAGCTCTTCAACATAATGGCGGTCATGACGCATCTTGAGCGCCGTTGGAAGTCCTCGCTTAGCTGGCACGCTGCATTACCTCATCACAGAGTTTCGAGTATTCGATCGCTCCGCTCGATGTGGGTGCAAAGGTGAAAATCGACTCCCGGTATGCCGGACTCTCTTCGAGACGCACCGACTTCGAGATCGTCGTTTCAAACACCTTGCCTCCAAATACCTGGCATATCTGACTGTAAATGTCCCGCGAAAGCGTAGTTCGACGGTCGTGCAATGTCACGAGCACACCGAGAATATCGAGTTGAGGATTAGGGCGCGCCTTGATCCGCTCGACCGTTTCCAGAAGATCATCCGTCCCTTCAAGCGCAAAATACGATGACTGAATCGGGATGATCAGATGCGTTGAGGCAACGAGCGCATTCACCGTGATCAATCCGAGCGTCGGCGGCGTATCAAGAACCACTACATCAAATTCGGTCTGCGCTGGATGCAGGCGGTCTTTCAGCTTGTAGGGCGCCTCGAAATCGCCGGCCAGCTTGGTCTCGGCTTTGGCGAGATTGATTTTGGCGGGAAGCAGCTTGAGATTCTCGATCTTAGTGTCGATAACCGCGTCCTCGAGCTTTACCGATGCATCGGTAAGCAGCTCGTAAACCGAGAGCTCGACAGTCGCCGGGTCAACAAAAGATATCGTGCTGTTTCCCTGGGGATCCAGATCTGCAAGAAGTACGCGGCTTCCACGCCGGGCGAGCGCGGCAGCAAGGTTGATCGCGGTTGTCGTCTTGCCTACGCCACCCTTCTGGTTGGCAATCGCAATCCTGATGCCTCGCATGGCTGTTTCCATTTTTGCGGTCTCACATCCGAAGAACTCGAACGTTTTTGCCCCGGCATGTCCTTTTGCCCCGGATCCAATTGCCCCGGATCCAATTGCCCCGGATCCAAGCGACTCAGCCCAGGATCTGTCGCGCTGGGGGATGACCACATCTTATGCGAGGTCTCAGTCAATGTCAACACTACATCTTGTAGTCGCCCAAATCTTCGATCTCCTCCGGCCATTCGACCTCTTCCTCCGACTCTTCCTCGGTAGCAATCTGCGAAAGCTCGGTCCGGCGCGAGGACTCGATAACTTCTTCGCGCACAAATATCGGGCAATCGACCCTCAGCGCAAGCGCAATCGCATCGCTCGGCCGCGAATCGATGAGCACATCCTTGCCCTCGAGAATGATCTCGATCACGGCATAGAAAGTATTCTCCCGCAGCTCGGTCACCACTATCCGCCGCACTTCGCCTCCGAACTGCTGGATCACATTTCGGAGCAGATCGTGAGTCATCGGACGCTGAGGTGCCACCTTCTCTATCTCGGAGGCAATCGAATTGGCTTCAAAAGGTCCAACCCAGATAGGAAGCATGATATCGCTGTCAATATCCTTCAGAAGAACTATCGGCGCGTTGGTCGAAGGATCGACAAGAAGGCCGCGGTATCTTCATCTCTCTTTCCATAACATACTTCCTTTCACCAGGTTAGTAACAGACCTCAATCTGGCTTCTCAGATAATGGCTCCGTAGAGGCTGTGAGCACGAGTTTCTTTAACTTTTACTCTAACAATATCGCCCAGACTGCTATTTCCTTTGGGAAAATTGATTACCTTCTGGCACCGCGTGTGCCCCTTATGATCAAGATCCGAACGCGTACTCACGCCCTCGACAAGCACCTCGACTTCGCGTCCCACAAGTCGCCCGTAACGCTCGCGCTGAATTCCTGTCTGAAGCTCGTCGAGTTTCAGGAAACGCTCAGTCTTTGTCTCTTCAGACACCGAATCAGCATAGGTTGCCGCTGGGGTGTGCGGCCGCGGCGAGTATTTGAAAATGTAAAGGCTGTCATACCCGACCTCGGCAACCAATTCGAGCGTCTCGCGGAAGTCATCGTCGGTCTCGCCCGGGAATCCGACAATGATGTCCCCCGTGATCGACAA
This sequence comes from uncultured Acidobacteriota bacterium, assembly GCA_963813345.1. Classification (GTDB taxonomy): domain Bacteria; phylum Acidobacteriota; class Blastocatellia; order RBC074; family RBC074; genus CAWDDA01. Next base: position 129,697 of record CAWEYR010000024.1, read on the forward strand.
ATCCTTGCGAGCAGATCTGATCCACTCGATTCTTTCGAGGTAATCCTTTCGCGAATACCCGCGGCGCATCGCACGCAGGATGCGATCACTCCCGGATTGTGCCGGCAGATGCACCCATTCGCAGAGGTTCGGATGCTCATCCATCACTTTAACTATGTCGCGCGTGAAGTCGCGCGGATATGAAGTCGTGTACTTGATACGCTCGATTCCACTTTCGCTCGCTACTCGAGCCAGCAACTCTGCAAAAGTGATTTGATCGTCACTCCCACCAGCGACTTCTCCCCCGGCGCCGGTACCATACTTTCCGCTCAAGCCGTAGCTGTTGACGTTCTGGCCAAGAAGGTGCACTTCCCGATAGCCTGCCTCGCGAAGGCCCCGTGCTTCATCGACTATCATCTGAGGCGTGCGGCTTCGCTCGCGCCCGCGCGTAAACGGGACGATGCAAAACGAACAGAATTTGTTGCAGCCCTCCGTGATGGTGATAAATGCGACATAGGGCCGCGTACGCTCGGCCGGGCTGATGTCGAGAAAATCGGCGTGCTTGGAGAGACGAACGTCGATCGCACGCGGAAAACCCTGATCGACCTGTTCGAGAAGTGATGGAAACGAACCGATCGCCTGCGTCCCGAGAACAAGACGCACATCGCTGCATTTATCAAAAATGCGGCCGGCTTCCGCCTGGGCGACGCAGCCCATGACGGCGAATACTCGATCCGTCTTTCGGTTTTCATCCGGCGACCGTCTGCCCTTGATCTCGCTGATGCGCGAGAAAACCTTTCGCGCCGCTTTCTCCCTCACCATGCACGTATTCAGGACCACCAGATCAGCCGTGGACGGCTCCGCTGACGGCTCATAACCGAGCCCCTGAAGAACGCTCGCTGCCTTCTCTGAATCATGAACGTTCATCTGGCAGCCGTGCGTTTCGATGTAGAACTTTTTAGTCATACCCTTTCGCGTTATACATCATCTTCACAAACCCGACAAGCTAGGTGCCCGAACCCTTGAGCAGTTCACGCGCGTGTTTGCGGGCTACGCTCGTAATCTCGCTTCCACCGATCATGCGCGCGAGTTCGTCAACACGCTCGGCATCTGAAAGCCTTGTGATTCCGGTGATCGTCCTTTCATTCTCGACACGCTTTGAGACCTGAAAATGCGCGTCTGCATAGCGTGCGATCTGCGCCTGATGGGTCACACAGAGTACCTGGTTGGTGCGCGCCAGCTGTTTGAGCCGTTCTGCCTACGGCATCGGCGACACGTCCGCCGATACCGCTGTCGATCTCGTCAAAGACGAGGCTTCGAGGAAAGAGTGATGGCGAAGCAGCGTTCTTGATGACCAGCATCAGGCGTGAAAGTTCACCTCCGGAGGCGACCTCTCCAAGACTCCGTTCTGATTCCCCGGTGTTTGCCGAGAAGAGGAACTCGACTCTTTCTGTGCCTGTTCGGGAGAGCCCGTGTAACTCGGGCTGAGAGAGCATCTCAGACAACCGCGCAGATTCGGGTGTGCCGGCGACCGGCTCGAAGTTGACAAAGAATCGAGCTCGTTCAAGTGCGACATCGGAGAGCGCTGCTACGACTTCCTTCTCAAACTCCTTTGCCTTCGACCGTCTAAGGAAGGTGAGCCGCGCTGCGTGATTCGTGTAAGCATCAAAGGCGGTTCGAAGTTCCGAGGTGATCGCCTCAATCCGGATATCAGCCGAGTCTACCGCCTCGAGTTCACGCTCAAGCTCACGTGAAAAAGCGAGAATGCTCTCGATCGTAGCGCCGTATTTGCGTTTCAGTCGCGTTATCTCATGCAGTCGATCTTCTACAGTTCGCAACCTTTCAGGTGAAAGCTCAATACTCTGAATGTAGCGTCGCAGGAATGCCGATGTATCTTCAAGCAAATAAGTTATGTTCCTGAGTTGGTCGATCTGCTCGCGAACACTTTCATCGATTGCTGCAAGCTCCTCGAACTTGCGAATCGCCTGCGCGACGATTGAAATGGCCGAATGCTCGTCATCATAGAGCGCTGAGAAAGCAGAGGCAGCCAGACTCGAAATCCGTTCCGCGTTTGCCAGTACGAGATGGTCTCGCGTCAGATTCTCTTCTTCGCCAGCCTGAAGATTGGCACTCTCTATCTCTTTGAGCTGGAATCTCAGAAGGTCAAGCTTCTTGTCGCGATCGAGACTCCTCAATTCGGTGAGCTCATTAATCAGTTTAACAATCGATTCATAAGTATCTGCTACTGCATCTCTCAGCTCTTCATCACCAGCAAACGAATCCAGAAGTTTCATGTGCGTGGACGTCTGAGTCAGGCTCTGCTGGTCGCCCTGTCCGTGAATGTCGAGAAGATGTGGTTGAATCTGGCGCAGCAGCGCTGCAGTAGCGGCCTGATTGTTCACAAAGACCCTTCCCCGCCCTTGAGTGCTGATTTCGCGCTTTATGATCACATCGTCCGATTCAATATCTATTCCGCCTGCGTCAAGCAATTCCTGGAGTGGCGTATTTCCCTCACACTCGAACACTCCTTCAACGAACGCAGATGATTCGCCCGTGCGCACCAGGTCAGTGGAGGCTCGCCCGCCGAGCACAAGTTGAACTGCATCGACGATGACTGACTTGCCCGAGCCCGTCTCGCCCGTGAGCACGTTCAATCCGGGCGCAAATTCAACTTCAAGCGCATCGACGACTGCGAGGCGAGCGATTCGTAGTTGTTTGAGCATCGTTTAGTGCCGGGATTTCGAAACGTTCGTAGAAGTACAGTGTTGTAGTATACTCCGACAGGCTACCCTCAAATAGTGATGCTTTCTCAGAAACAGTCAGGAGTTGTTATGAAACGAGCAATGCGGATTTCGCTGATCGTATCGGAATTGCACTGGCCACGGGTGCGAGCGTCCCGTCGGGGAATGACAAGGAGATGATCGTGCGCCTCCAGGGCGAAGTGCTCGTGCTTCAGCGACAGATAAGGGACCTTCAGGAATCGATCGACCGCTCGCACGCGGTATCGATTCCGGCCGTCGAAAAGGCTGCCGGCCTTTCTGAAGAATCGCTGAAAAAGTTGTCGACGATCGAAGATCGGCTCAGTCAGACGGGCAGTTTGCAACATAATAGTTTGAGCGGTGTGGTCAGCCGCCTCAAGGGAATCGAAGAGCAGTCTTCATTGACCGCTCGTCAGGTTGCCGAATTGCTGCGCGAAATGAAAGATGTAAAAGCCACCGTTGAGCGTAGTCAGAGCCGCACCGATACCGGAAGACAGCCGTAGTACGAGGAGCCTTGAGCTCATATAACACATTAAGTATTAGACTATAAACGAAGAAAGGACGACAGATGGCATCGTTCAATAAGATAATTATCGTCGGAAATCTTGGAAGAGACCCGGAAATGCGGTATATGCCCAGTGGCGATCCGGTGTGCGAGTTCTCGGTGGCGACGAACGAGCGCCGAAAAGACAATTCAGGAGAGATGGTCGAGACGGCCACATGGTTCAGAATCTCAATTTTCGGCAAGAGAGGCGAGATTGCAAACCAGTACCTTTCAAAAGGAAAGCCCGTATTCATTAGCGGGCGACTTCGGCAGGAAGAGTACACTGATCGCGATGGTATTCGCCGGACGAGTCTCAGGGTGGTTGCCGACGATTTCCAGTTCATTGGCCCTCGGGGCGATGACGGTCCGCCGTCTTCAGCCTCGTCCCAGCGAACGCCTTCAAGTGATCCTGGTCCCCCATCGGGTCCGGTGGATGACGATATCCCCTTTTAAATACTGACGGTTGCAGGGCATGTCGGCTCGCCGACATGCCCTGCAACGCCGTTTCTACCTTCGGCTTTCAAACTGGCCCATCTTCCGAAACTTGGCATAACGAGCCGCCGATCGCTCTTCGACGGACATAGATTCAACCCGCCCGAGCGCTTCCTTTAGAAACCGCGTCAGTATGTTTGCGGTTTCATCCCAATCCGAATGCGCGCCTTCCGGCGGCTCCGGAATAATGTAATCAACCACGCCGAGCGACAGAAGATCTTTTGCCGTGATCTTCAGACTCTCGGCAGCCTCGGCAGCCTTTGCCCGCATCCTTCCATAGAATCGCCGAGCATCCTTCAGGGGTGATCACCGAATAGACCGCGTTTTCGAGAATGTTCACCTCGTCTCCGAGTCCGATTGCGAGCGCGCCACCTGAGCCTCCCTCCCCGGTTATCGTCACGATGATTGGCGTTCGAATCCTCGCCATTTCGCGCAGATTGACGGCTATCGCTTCCGCCTGCCCCCGCTCCTCTGCATCGATACCGGGGTAGGCTCCTGGAGTATCGATAAACGAGAAGATCGGCCGGCCAAACTTTTCAGCGAGCTGCATCAGGCGGAGCGCCTTGCGGTAGCCATCGGGTTTCGGCATGCCAAAGTTCCGAGTCTGGCGCTCGCGCATATCTCGACCCTTCTGATGGGCGATCACCATCACTGGCCGTTCGTCTAAAAATGCAAAGCCTCCGATTAGCGCTGGATCATCACGGAATCGACGGTCGCCCTTGAGCTCGGTAAAGTCTGAAAAAATCCGCGGTACCAGATCGAGCGCATATGGCCTCCGATCGTGCCGGGCGAGCTGAACGCGCTCCATAGGTGTGATATTCGCTGGAACCGGTGAATCTGTCGTTTCGCCGTCTTGTGCCATTAGCTGTTTCCTGCCGTTTGCTGCGGACCCGCACCGGCCGCAGCCGGTGAGCCGGGTGCGGCCGTGATGAGTTCGACCTGCCAACGCCCGCAGATAGCCTTCAGTTCCTTGATCAGCTCGTCTGATGGCGCCACTCGAAGATATTGATCCGGACGCACAAGGACCTTGAGGCCATTGCTCGTTTCTACTTCAATCAGAAGCTCGGCCTGGCCCCGGTTTGCCGTCGCTGTATCCCAAAGACGGGCGAGCGCGTCCTCTCCAATGTCTGCGTCCCGGCATTTGATTACTACGACACGTGATGCACGATACTGCGCATTTGCAGGTTTCATTACCTCGTTGGCAATCACGCTGGCAGAGCCGTCCTCGCCAAGCTCGAGCTTCCCTTTCACTACTATTGGAACTCCGTCTTCAAGGATCGAGCGGCACTTTGCAAACTGATCCGGCCAGCAAACCACTTTCACACCGCCAAACTGATCTTCGAGACGAAAGAGCGCAAAACGGTCCTTCTTTTTCGTGAGCCGCGACGAGAGGTCGGAGATCAACCCAGCCAGTACCACGATCTCACCGTGTTCGCGTTCACCGAGACTGCTCGAATCAGCAGTCACAATGCCGGCCAGCTGCGTCGCAAATTCCTCAAGCGGATGCCCGCTTACATACATTCCAATAGCTTCCTTCTCGAACGCCAGGAGCTCGCTCCGGCCCCAGGGAGCACAATCACCCGTTAACTCGCGGTCGGTCGCTGTTTCCACTGCGCCAAAGAGTCCGGACTGTCCCGCCACACGATCGCGCTGAATTCGCGCACCATATTCAAGAGCTTTGTCGACTCCGTTCATGAGCAGGGCACGGTTGGGATGAATGCTGTCACAGGCGCCCGCCTTTATGAGCGACTCGAAAACCCGCTTGTTGAGGGCCCTCTGATCGACGCGCTCAGAGAGATCAAGAAATGTCCTGAAAGCGCCTCCGCGTTCTCTCGCTTCGATGATTCCTTGTACCGCGCCGGCACCAATACCTTTGATTGCCGCCAGCCCGAAGCGTATCGCCTTTCCATCCGGCGTGAATCCTTCATAGCTCGAATTGATGTCAGGAGGAAGCAGCTCGAGGCCAAGGACTTTCATCTCGCTTGCATAGCGAGCGACCTTGCCCGGCTTCTCACTCTCCGCCGTCAGGACAGCCGAGTAGAAGTGCTCTGGATAGTGAGCTTTAAGATATGCCGTCTGATAAGCCAGGTAAGCATATGCAAAGGAGTGCGAACGGTTGAATCCGTAGTCGGCAAACTTGGCCATGAGCTCAAAAATAGCTCGTGCACGCTTTTCGGAGATCCCGTGCTCGATCGCACCTTTCACAAAACGCGCTTCATGTACGCGCATTTCGTCTACCTTTTTCTTGCCCATCGCACGCCGCATAAGGTCTGCCTCGCCCAGGCTAAAGCCGGCGAGCCGCTGCGCGAGGAGCATTATCTGCTCCTGGTAGACCAGAATCCCGTACGTACTCTCGAGAATCTCCTTCATCTGCGGAACAAGATACTCGACCTTCCGCTTACCGTGCCGCCGTTCGATGTAGTCGTCGATCATCCCACCATCAATTGGTCCGGGGCGATAGAGTGCGTTCAATGCTGACAGGTCCTCAAGCCCTTCTGGCTTTAGTCGCCTGCAGATTTCAACCATTCCAGAGCTTTCGAACTGAAACACCGCATTCAGATTGCCTTCTGCAAACAGCTTCAACGTCTCGGAATCGTTCAACGGAATGCTCGCGAGATCTGGCCGCTTAAGACCGCCTCTTTCAATTGATTTGAGGCAGTCTTCGATGATCGTCAATGTGGTCAGCGCCAGGAAGTCCATCTTGAGCATTCCGGTCTTCTCAAGATCCGACATGACGAATTGTGTGGTTATGTCGTCGTTGTGACTTCTGCATACCGGAACCAGTTCATAAATCGGCAGAGGAGAGATGACGACACCGGCGGCGTGAACAGAAGAATGTCTGGCACAGCCTTCGAGGCGCAGTGCAACATCAATCAGTTCTGAGACTTGCGGGTTGGACTGAATCTGCTTTCTCAGGTCTTCATTCTGAGCGATAGCGTCGGCGATTGAGACGTTTCGGCCACGTACCGGAGGAGGAATCATCTTGGCGACCTTTTCCACTTCGGCGTATGGCATGTCGAAAGCCCGGCCGACATCCTTGATTGCCTGACGCGAAGCCAGAGTGCCAAAGGTGACGATCTGGGCGACATTTTGCCGTCCGTATAGATCGCTCACGTAGTTGATCACCTCCTGACGCCCCCGAACGCAAAAGTCAATGTCGATATCGGGCATACTCACCCGTTCCGGGTTGAGAAATCGCTCGAAGAGCAACTCGTATTGCATTGGATCAACGTCAGTTATCTTCAGGCAATAGGCAACCAGACTGCCTGCGGCTGACCCGCGGCCCGGCCCTACCGGAATGTCCCGAGTTCGCGCATGACGGATAAAGTCCCAGACGATGAGGAAGTAAGCCGCGTATCCCATCCGGACTATCGTGCTGATTTCATGATTCAGCCGGGATTCGTAATCCCCAAGCGGATACTTGAGTGATCCCGCTGACTGCTGGTTACTCCAGACCTCGCGAAATCGCTCGTCGAAGCCGTCTCTCGTGACCTTCTGAAAATAACCTTCGACCGAGAAGCCCTCCGGCACCGGAAAGAGTGGCATCTGATCCTGCTTCTTTGGAAACTCGAGATTGCATTTCTCGGCGATCTCAAGCGTTCGCAACAGAAACTCAGGTTCTTCTCCAAACAGTTCCCACATCTCGCTTGCGGGTCGAAAGTAATAGCTTTGGGATTGATAAGTCAGCCTGTGAGGATCGCGAAGTGTCTTGCCCGTGCCTATGCAGAGCAGAGTATCGTGCGCCTTGTGATCGGCTGGGAGTAGATAGTGAACATCATTGGTCGCAACCAGCGGAATGCCGGTCTTTCGGGAAAGTTCTACCAGCGGTTTGCGAATTCGGTTTTGGCCTTCGAGGCCATGGTCCTGGATTTCAAGATAATAGTTCCCTTTTCCGAGAATCTGCTCGAACTCGAGGGCCTGCCTGGCGGCATCGTCAAAACGATCGCGAAGCAGAAGATTTGACGGGACCCCGCTAAGACAGGCCGAGAGTCCTATCAATCCCTCTCCGTACTTCGACAGGATTTCTTTGTCAATTCGGGGCTTTCGCCAGAATCCCTCGAGATACGCAAGCGACGATAGCTTTACGAGGTTGCGGTATCCGGTAAAGTCCTTTGCCAGCAGGACGACATGATTGTTAGCCTTCTCTCCGGGCGCCAGGCTCACCTCGCCACGGTCGTGCCTGCTTCCCCGGGCGATATAAGCCTCCATACCGATAATCGGCTTGACCCCCGCGTTGCGCATCTTGTCGTAAAAGGAAAGGGCGCCATAGAGGTTTCCGTGGTCAGTAATGGCAACCGCCGGCATTTTTAGAGCTGCTGCTCGCTCCGCCAAAGGAGCGATTCTTGTCGCACCGTCAAGAAGACTGAAATCGGTATGCAGATGTAAATGAATAAATTGCTTATTTGTTTTAAGCATTCTCTTTGTTACTATGCGAATACTTTAATCATAAGTGGATGATTAATAAGCATTTAAGCATCGGCGCTAGACCCGTCCGGAGGGTTCGCTTTTCACGGTTCCGCCTGAAGGCGGTACAACGTACCTTATTCCCATTCGATCGTGCCGGGGGGTTTCGAGCTGATGTCGTAGACGACGCGGTTGATCCCCTTGACCTCGCTGACTATCCGGCTCGAAATCCGGTCAAGAACATCATACGGCAATCGAGCCCAGTCGGCGGTCATCCCGTCTACGCTTTCCACGGCCCTGACAGCAATCACCCGTTCGTACGTTCGCTGGTCCCCCATGACTCCAACTGTCCTGACCGGCAAAAGGACGGCGAAGGACTGCCACAGCTTTTCGTAAAGACCCGCCCGGCGGATTTCCTCGTCGACAATGCTGTCGGATTCCTGGAGCAAGCTGACCGAGTCGGCATCTACCGGACCTACGATTCGCACCGCCAGACCGGGACCTGGGAATGGCTGCCGCGAGATGAAGTCCTCGGGAACTCCGAGCTCCCTCCCGACCTGCCTGACTTCATCCTTAAAGAGCTCGCGCAACGGCTCGACGAGCCGTAGTTTCATGCGCTCAGGAAGGCCGCCGACGTTGTGATGGCTCTTGATGACGGCAGATGGGCCGCGAACCGACTGTGATTCGATGATGTCCGGATAAAGAGTTCCCTGAACAAGAAAGTCGACGTTTCCGAGCCGATGGGATTCCTCATCGAAGACGTCAATAAAAGTCGATCCGATGATCTTCCGTTTCCGCTCAGGGTCGGCTTCGCCTCTGAGAGCGGCAAGAAAGCGCTCACCGGCGGCGATTCCCCTGACCCTGAGCCCGCTGAACCCACGAAATGATTCGAGGACCGCTTCAAACTCACCCTTGCGTAGCAATCCGTTGTCGATGAACAGGCAGGTCAGGCGGTCGCCGATGGCTCTCGATACGAGCGCGGCGGCAACGGTCGAATCAACTCCCCCGGAAAGGCCACAAACAGCACTCGAGTCGCCGACCTGATCTCTGATTCGAGCCACGGCGGTTTCGACGAAAGAATGCGGTGTCCAGTCGCCGCGACAACCGCATATCCCCTTGACGAAGTTCTCGAGCACCTTTATACCCAGCGGCGTGTGAACCACCTCGGGATGAAACTGTATTCCGAAGATTCGTTGCTCGAGATTCTCGACAGCGCCCAGACAATTCCCCGTGAGAGCGGTGGTCTCAAACCCGGGAGGCCCTTCGACAACCTGGTCGCCGTGACTCATCCAAACCGGGAACTCAGCTGGCAGCCCGTCGAGCAACGTGCTCTCCCCTATCCTCCGAACCTCGGCGAAGCCATACTCGCGCCTGTCAGACGGTTCGACCCTGCCCCCCCGAAAGTAGCTGATCAGCTGCAGACCGTAGCAGATTCCGAGAACTGGCACGCCGGGACTCAGGTACTCCGGCGAGCAATGAGGAGCGCCCTCGTCATAAACTGAGCTCGGGCCTCCTGACAGAATGATCCCTTTGACATCGGTGTTCTCGAGCTTTTCCGGGGGCAGACTGAAGGGGTGGATTTCGCAATAGACGCCGAGCTCGCGCACGCGACGGGCAATCAGCTGCGTGTATTGAGAGCCAAAGTCGAGGATGATGATCGTCTCAAAGCCGCTGGACACTTTAGCTCCTCAAAGCTGTTTTCTGTGTGAAGGAAGGAGAGTATACGTGAGGACAATCGATGCGAGCAAACGGGAGTCTTTCCCCTGGCCGTTCCTTTTCTAGCGTTCGATTGCCGGAGATGGTGATGCTTCATCTGAGGAACTCTCTGACTGCCGAAATCGGCCTGCCAGATTCCACGCCTTCATCACCGGACCGTGAAGAACATAGATACAGGCCAGAGCGAGAAGAACCCATCGCGAGTAGAACCATATGCCGGCAACGAGAATCGAAAGAATTGGAAGAGTTACGAGCGGTTTATTGGAGATAAGCCCGACATCCTTGAAGCTCGCATACCGGATAGAACTCACCATAAGAACGGCCAGACAGGATACGATGACCAGGATACCCCAGCTCAGCATCCGCGTCGCCTCGAGGTCATAACTCGCGACCGGATCGGGTATGAAATGCACGATCGATGCAACCAGGCCGGCAGCAGCAGGAATGGGCAGACCGACGAAGTATCGCTTATCAAGTTTGGGAGATGCTCCCGAAGCAAATCTTGGAGCGCGCGCGGTGACGTTGAATCTTGCCAGCCTCAAGGCGCCACATACAAGAAAGAAGAACGACACGCCCCAGGCAAGGCGCTGAAGCCCAGGCGTGGAGCCGTATCCCCAGGTATAGGCAAGGACTGCGGGTGCAATTCCGAATGTGATGACGTCTGCGATGCTGTCCAGCTCGACGCCAAATTCACTTGTCGCGTTGGTCATCCTTGCGATCCGGCCATCTAGTCCATCGAGAAGCCAGGCAAGGCCAATCGCCAGTGCAGCGTTATTGAACAAAACTCTGGAGCGCGCGATATCAGGGAGTTCCTGATAGGCCTGAAGCGAGTTCATGATCGCGTAGAAGCCGCAAAGTATATTGCCGATAGTGAACGCGCTCGGAATGATATAGATTCCGCGACGCAACCCCCGGCGAGGCGGATTCCCTTCAGGTGGTTTTGTCTCCGAACTCATTTCATCCTTCCGCGACACGTCCGAGGATCGAAAGACCACCTCTCACACGATCTCCGACTCGAACGGTAAGCTCGACATTGTCCGGCATAATGACGTCAACCCGCGAACCGAATTTTATCAGACCCACTCGCTCGCCACTCGCCAGCTCGTTTCCGACGCCTTTCCAGAAAACTATGCGTCGTGCAATCAATCCGGCAATCTGTTTGAACACCACCCGAACCAAATGGTTCTCCATGGTGACTACATTCTGTTCGTTTTCAACCGAAGCTCGCTTGTCTGTCGCAATCATGAAGCGGCCTTCCCGATAATCAACTCCCGTGATCTTGCCTGAGATCGGGGCGCGGTTGACGTGGACATCAAAGATTGAAAGGAAGATGCTCACGAGGACTTCACGATCTCCCAGCGGCTCTATGACTACAATCTTTCCATCTGCAGGTGCCAGGATGAGGTCATTGCCGTCAGGCGACACGCGCTCGGGATCACGAAAAAAGTAAGCAACAAATGCCGCAAGAAACGCGATCACACCGCTGACGATGATCAGCGGTTGAAAGAAAAGCCCGGCAATAAATGTGGCCGCCGCCAGCAGCAGAAGAGCAACCACAATTGGGATACCGTCTCTTACCATGATTCAATCGGTCAGTGGTCAGTGGTCAGTAGGTTTGAGTTCAAGCTTTAGCTTGCGATTGCATACTAAATTGGTGGCAGCTGGCTAAAACGTTAACTCAACATGCCACTGCCACTGATCGACACTTTCTTGCCTAACCAAAACGGGAACACGAATCCGTGTCCCCGTCGTATCTCATTAACAGTATCAGGACGCTTGCCGCTCGTCTACGCCATGCCCATTTCAGTGGCCGGCCGCAGTCGATTTGTACTTGCTCGCAATTGCTTCCATCCTGTCTTTCAAAGCCAGCTTCTTCTTTTTCAGAATAGTCTCTTCGAGCTGCTCATCCTCATTTGGATAGGATAAAGACGCCAGCTCATTCAACCTCGATTCATATCTGCGATGTTCGGATACCAGATCTCGGTACTGGTCGTCGTGATCAAGAAGGTAATCCTTCAACGCAGCATCACCAGTCGGAATGCTCATCGGCCTGTCCTCCTTAATTTTAACCTTGATATTTGGTCGCCAGGTGCGCAATTCATAAGGCGATAAACTGAACTTATGAAGATATTAATACAGTCTTAAAGAGTCTTTCAAGCAGCTACCGTCCAGTCGAGCTTTCATTCATTTCAAGCATCATCGTCAATGCGTCGTCCTTTGGGTTGGCGTAGTAATCCTTTCGCCGACCAACTGTCTTGAATCCGAGCTTTTCATAGAGGCGCCTCGCTTCGCGATTGCCATCGCGAACCTCGAGAATGGCGGTTCGAGCGCCTCTTACTGAAGCCGCCTCCAGAGCCCTTTGCAGTAGCCTCTTTGCAATGCCTCGATTTCGAAACCGTGCATCAACCACGACGTTGTCAACCTGCAATTCGTCTTCAACCACAATCCCCGAGACGACACCAACAATTTCTCCGTTTGCCTCTGCAAGTGCTGTCGATCGCGCTACCAGGATGACTGCCCCTGGATCCGCGAGTGCTTTTTCGAAGCCAGCCGCGCCTCGCGAGCTGAGGCCGCAATCGGTCTCGAGTACGATCACCGCCTCGATCTCAGAGCGACCCATTTCGGCAATATCTGTAGTTTCGCTTGAAATCCCACTCTTCGCTGCCTTGATCTCTGCATCCGAAGGCTTGATGTAATAGGCCCTCAATCTGCCCTGCTCCGAATTGACATCCCTGCTCGGCTGCCAGTCGAGCAACCGACTCTGACAGAAAAGAAGCTGAAGGCACAAGTGACAAACCGATTGTCGTAGGTCTGACAGCGGCCGCGTGTGCGGCAAGTATCACTTCTGAGTATTTCAGAGCACCTGATCCAGTGATCACGGCCGGTTGATCTATTAAGCTCTGGATCACGAAATCGACAACCACGTCGACGGGCGCCGATCCGTCGATGCCACTCGATTCGACGCCACCTTGCGGGTCAACAATTCGTACTCCGTAAAAGAGCTCGCCCTTGCCGGCTTCGAGGAGAACCATGATCTTGCCTGCAATCCCGAGCGAGAGTGCTACAGCGTCAAATGCTGTCACTCCGACGCTGGGCCGTTTGAGGGTTCGTGCCATGGATTCAATCGCTGACAGGCCAACGCGAAGTCCGGTAAAGCTTCCGGGACCCGTCACGGCAGCAAATCGATCAACATTCTCGGGTGCAAGATCCGCCGCATCGAAAAGCCTCTGGAGAGTGCTGAAGAGCGTTCTTGACACCTGGGCGGTCGTTTCAAAGTTGACCGACGCCACGATGTTTCCACGGCTTGAAAGAGCGGCGCTGGCTGCGGACGTAGACGTATCGAGCGCGAGAACGGTGCCGGTAAAGGTCGACTTGATGGTATCAGCAGACATGATAGTGGTCAGTGGTCAGTGGGTACGTTGTACCGGCTTTTAGCCGGAAGCGTGCACATTCGAGTCGTTCGAATGTGACGCTTCCGGCTAAAAGCCGGTACAACGTACCCACTGACCACTATTTGACAGTTTTCGAAAACGGATTATATAGTGACGCGAGACACTTCAGCTATCGTCGCGATGTCCTCAAAAGACCAACAATCTCAACCTCCGCAGCGGGTAACTTCGCAGCTGACACCGATGCTGCAGCAGTTTTACGATATCAAGAAGCGATATCCGGGGACGATCCTGTTCTTCAGACTGGGTGATTTCTACGAGATGTTCTTCGACGACGCGACGATCGGAGCACGCGAGCTTGAGATCACGCTGACAGCACGCCACAAGGAGCATGGCTCTCCGATTCCAATGTGCGGAGTTCCCTACCATGCGGCCTCAAACTACATTGCGCGGCTGGTGCGAAAAGGCTATCGCGTCGCCATCTGCGAGCAGACCGAAGACCCCAAGACGACGTCGAAGCTCGTGAAGCGAGATGTCGTCCGAGTGATCACGCCAGGAACGGCAGTCGAGACACAATTGCTCGAGCGAGGCAGAAACAACTACCTGGCGGCAGTCTGCGGCGCTGGCAATGCAATGGGACTGGCACTCGTGGATATTTCCACCGGTCAGTTCCTCACTACTCAGATCGGCGGAATAGAGGCGTGGCAGGGAGTCCTGGATCAGATCGACCTTTTTGGACCAACCGAGATCATCTTCCCAAAGGCGCTTGCGAGCCTTGTCAATTCGATGCGTTCTGATGGTACGTCCGGAACTAGTGATGATTCGACATCACCGCGAGCTGCGACAGTAGCTGCCTTCACACCGATCGATGACTGGGTCTTTGGAGTTGATCACGCCGAATCTTTGCTGCGGACCCAGCTCGGAGTTTCTGCGCTCGACGGATTCGGATTGCTCGCCGAGCGTGACTTTGCGATAGCCGCTGCGGGAGCCGCAATCCATTACATTCTCGAGACGCAGAAGGCACAGGCAGTCCATATTGACCGGCTGACTTTCTTTGAGCCCTCTGATGCCCTGATTCTCGACGCAACGACAATCGTCAATCTGGAGCTTCTCTCTGCTGTTGACGGTCGCCCGGGCCATTCTCTTCTTGGCGTGATCGACGAGACCAGGACTGGAATGGGAGCCCGGCTGCTGCGTCAATGGCTTCTCCGCCCTTCGATTGACCCTGGAGAGATCAACCGGAGACTCGAGGCGGTCGACGAGGCGCGACGATCGACGCAGTACCGTGATGGTGTGCGGCGAACGCTGAGCCCATGGGAGATATTGAACGGCTGGCAGGAAAACTGACGCTCAATCGCGCGACAGCTCGCGACCTGCTTGCTCTCGCTCGCTCGTTCGAAGTCATACCGGATTTGAAATCACAGTTGACCGGCTCGCATGCTGCCTTGCTCGCCGGGCTCGGTAACGGTCTCGATGAACTCGGCGATATCCGGGATCTGATTTCGGCGGCCATCTCGAATGACGCACCTCAAGCCGCAAACGAGGCCGGAATGATACGCGACGGCTACAATCCTGAGCTCGATGAGCTTCGGCATCTGGCACACAGCGGCAAGAGTTACATCGCTTCAATTGAAGCGCGAGAGCGGGGACGGACTGGAATCTCTTCGCTCAAGGTAAAGTTCAACAATGTATTCGGGTATTTCATCGAGGTCAGCAATTCGCAGAAATCGCGCGTGCCCGACGACTATGTCCGCAAGCAGACTCTGGTCAATGCTGAACGCTATACGATGGCGGAGCTCAAAGAATACGAAGCTAAAGTGCTCGGGGCCGAGGAAAGGATTCTCGAGCTCGAGATCAGTATCTTCGACGAGGTTCGCCGTTCGGTCGCCAGAGAGGTAAAGAGGATCCTTGCGGTAGCTCAAGCTGTCGCGATTCTCGACGTGATCTTCTGCTTTGCGCACAGTGCTGCACGACGCGGCTACGTCCGTCCAGAGATTCACGAAGGGGATGCCCTCCTCATCAAAGGCGGACGACATCCGGTGATTGAGACGCTTGGCGAGCGCTTTGTTCCGAACGATCTGTATCTCAACAACAGCACCGATCGTCTGATGATAATCACGGGCCCGAACATGGGAGGCAAATCCGTCTACCTGAAACAGGCGGCTCAGATTCTGATCCTCGCGCACATCGGCAGCTTTGTGCCTGCAGAGGCGGCGAACATTCCCCTGACCGATCGGGTCTTCACGAGGGTAGGTGCATCGGACAACCTCGGTCGTGGCCGCTCGACCTTTATGGTCGAGATGATCGAGACGGCAAACATTCTTAACTCGGCGACACCTCGCAGCCTTATTCTTCTCGATGAAGTCGGCAGGGGTACATCCACGTTTGATGGTCTCTCGCTCGCGTGGGCGATAGCCGAGTATCTGCACGATGACAACGAACATGCCGCAAAGACTATGTTTGCGACTCACTACCACGAGCTGACAGAGCTGGCAAAGATGCGGCCCGGCGTACGCAACAGTCAGGTGGCTGTTTCGGAATCTGGCGGTGAAATCGTATTTCTCAGGAAAGTTATTGGTGGGAGCGCCAACAAGAGCTATGGCATCGAAGTAGCGCGGCTGGCTGGTCTTCCGCGCTCAGTTCTTGAACGAGCACGTGAGATCCTTTCGAATCTTGAGCAGAACGAGCTGGACCTGACGGGCAAACCGAAGTTCGCTCGGCATCTCCGAAAGCGAAGTGCGCTGGCAAATCAGTTATCCTTGCTTAACGTTTTCGATCAGGAAGAACAGGAAGATTGAGGAACAAATGAATCGTCGTGACTTTCTTATGACTACGAGTCTGGGTGCAATGAGCAGCAGTATCGAAATGGGGATGAGTCAGAAGAAACAGCTTTTTGATATCTCGCTGGCCCAGTGGTCGCTTCACAAAGCGCTCTTCGCGAAGCAGCTCGATAACATTGATTTTGCAAAGACGGCAAAACAGGATTACGGAATCGCAGCTATCGAGTACGTTAACCAGTTCTTTAAGGACAAGGCCAATGACAAGGCGTATCTTGGCGAGCTTAAGAAGCGGGCCGCAGATGTGGGCGTAAAAACACTGCTCATCATGATCGATGACGAGGGCGCTTTAGGAGATCCTGATCAGGCAAAGAGAACGCAGGCAGTCGAGAATCACTATCGATGGGTCGAGGCGGCAAAGTTTCTCGGTTGTCACTCGATCCGGGTGAATGCTCAGAGTCAGGGGAGCTATGACGAACAAGCCAATCTTGCAGCCGATGGTCTGCGCCGTCTGACTGAGTTTGGAGCGAAGCATTCGATAAACATCATTGTCGAGAACCACGGAGGTCTATCGTCAAACGGCGCCTGGTTGTCTATGGTGATCAAAAAGGTCAACCATCCGCGTTGCGGAACGCTCCCCGACTTCGGGAACTTCGATCTTGGAGAAGGCAAGACCTACGACCGCTATCAGGGAGTGACGGAGCTCATGCCTTTTGCGAAGGGTGTGAGCGCCAAGTCACACGACTTCGACGCTCAGGGCAACGAAGTTCATACCGATTTCGCAAAGATGATGAGGATTGTTCTCAAAGCGGGCTATAGCGGATTTGTGGGTATCGAGTACGAAGGCACGAAGTTGAGCGAGCCCGATGGAATCCGCGCTACAAAGAAGCTACTCGAGAAAGTGAGAGTAGAGCTCTCAAGCTGAGCCCGCTTGGAATGCGCGGCTAACGCTTGAACTCGAACTGAGTGATTGAGTTCGAAGCTAAAGCGGGTTGATTCAACCGCTTGAAGTGCGCTAGACTGCTGTTACCCGATCTGAATTCCGATCTTTTCAAGGAATCGGGTCGGTTTTTCCCCACCGATAAGACAGAAGACATAGTCACACTTAATGCGATCGGTCTCCTTCGGAGCTTTGTCGTCTGATCTGCGCGCCGACGTGAGCACAACCTCATTACTGGTAATTTCCTTGATGGTCTTGCCGAAGTACGGTTTGATTGTCCCAGAGTCAATACAATCGTAGACCATCATTTTGTTTCCGAGCTTCATGTCACCCTTAAAATCGGTGCGAATCACGAGCGACACGACATTGTCCCTCCAGCCCGAGATCCTCGCGCCATCGCTCGATCTTACAGCCGCGAGATCGATCGCTGCTTCGACCGCGGAATTGCCTGCGCCAACGACAACCAGGTGCTGTTTTCGAAATATGCCTGGATCCGAAAGTCGATACTTCACCTTGGCATCACCGGATGGACCTGTCAGTTCCTCCCCCGGAACGCCGAGTTTCATCGGCATTCCCCGGTTGCCAATAGCGAGGATCACCCTCCTGCAGGCATATTCCCGCCGCCGTCTTTCCGTTTCCTGCTCTGTAACCAGTAGCAGACTGTGTTCACCGCGCCGTATCTCAATGCATCTTTCGAACTCTTGAACGCGCACCTGACTCGAGTTGATCGTGTCAAGCCACTGCGAAATCATCTCTTCTTTAACTGCGCCAGAACCTTCGAGGGCTATGCCACCGCGGGCGGGCTGATCAGTAGGGTTGAAGTAGATGTACTTTCCAGCCTGATACGCCTGCTGGATTGTTGAAAGTAGCTGATCCTGCTCGATCGCAATGTATTTCAACCCCCGTTTCCTGGCGAGTACTGCCGCAGAAACGCCTGCGGGCCCCATTCCAACGATTGCCACGTCGTAGTCGACGTTCCCATTCCCTGGCGAGCGCGAAAGATCTTCTACCAGGAAATCGATGACCGCACCGCCCTCATTGATCGCATTCTTGATAAGCGGCACGCCCGAGACATCTCCAATCAGATAGACGCCCGCAACACTCGTCAAGAACTTCTCGTTCCTTCGTGGAACCTTGCGTTCGGGGATCTTTTTGGTTGCGTTAATAACAATACATGATTTGGGAACAGTCGGGCATTCGACTTCACAGCTCGCGTCCTCCATACACTGTTCAATCGCGATCGGGATTGCCTTTCCATTGACTATCGCAAGGACGTCATGCGGGCACGCGTCGACACAGGCATGGCACCCAATGCAGGTTTGCACGTTAACGCTCGGGTGCGGATAAGAGGGGCCATCTGCCACTTTGACGGACTGGCTGGGTTCTGCGGCCTGTGCTTCAGCGGCGTGGGACATCATCGGCCTGCGCGCGCTTCGAAACGCGACCAGCCAGGCAGCCAGGGCGGCAGCACCGATACCGGCGAGAGAAAGGATGAGCCATCCTCGAGAGCTGATGGCCGCAACCGTGCCCGTTCCGCGGGTCGCTAATGCGACTACGCAGGCAATGAGAACAAACAGCACTGTTAGAGCCAGTTTTGAGAGTTCCATGATTGGGAGCGCCAGGCTCGCCTGCGCTCGCTGCAGGCAGCGCAATCACCGCGGAGCGGTGCAGACGTAGCCAGGGGTTGAGTCTTCGAAACCCCTGGATTGATTCCATTGACCCGTTGCATCCCGGAGGGATGCGAGAAAAGACGATACGTTTCAGCAGATCCGTATCTCGCATCCCTCGGGATGCAATCTTTCTCACAAATGGGACCAGGGGTTTCGAAGACTCAACCCCTGGCTACGATCTTTACGCCTCCGGCGTAAGGCGGATTCCAAAATGTCCAAGCTCCACGCGCCAGGCTGCAGCCTGGCGCTCCCAGGCTAATCCACGCTCCGCCTGCGCGAAGCTTTCAGGTTCCGGGATTCACCGTGCTGCGCGTGGCACGACGCGCAGTCCGGCCCCTCCCGCTTCAAACCCACTCCAGTCGATTTCACTGAGTGACATTGGACACACGACTCGCGCACTCCGCGATTGAGCAGCGAGGATTCAAGACCCTCAGTGTGACAATCAGAGCACAGGGCTTCACCCCGCTTGCGGCCGCTCAGATGCACGAGATGAAACTGTTCGCGAATTGTAAAGTTCGACGCGCTCCCGGGAAGTTCTTTCAGTCTCCATCGCTCTGCCGCGATTGGGCCCATTTTCCAGACGTTGCCCTCGACCGGGTACCCGACCGTTCCACCATGAGGCGTCATCAGCCGTTGCCCGCTTATTGGCGACACATACCCGGTGCTCTCGCTGTGACAGCCGATACACGCCGCATTCGCCATGTGTCTCAGGTCAGCATCGCGTCCTTTGTGTTCAGCGTGACACGTTGAACAGGTTATTCCCGCTCTTTCGTGAACATCAGAAATCAGTGGTGCAAAGGCAACGGTCGTGTGGCAATTCGCACAGTTTGTTTCCACAGAAGTGCGAAGAGAATGGCAGTTCGAGCAGCTTGTCGCATTCGCGGCCCGCGCGATCGGCTGACCAGCAACTGCCGGCTGAAGTGTCGTTCTGACGTGCGCAGCTGAAACATCTCCAGGAGAGAATGCATCCATATAGAACCCCAGTGCCACCACACTCAGGCCAGCTGCAGCGAGCAACGCCCAGACAAAAACCGAAGGTCTCCAGGTTCTCTTCAGGTCCAGTGTCGGGCGCCAATTATATTGAGCCTTGCCGAATCGATGCCCCCTCTGCGGAATCAGTGGAGAATCTGGAGTCATCTTGCCGGCTTCGCGTTTTCGTTTGTCCCAGAACACGCTCAGAGCATGCTCAGCAGTGCGAGTCAGGCGGCTCGTAAGCATACCTGTGCCAGTAAGTCGCCTTGTTCCCCGCGGTGTCGCTTTCGTGCGCTGAATAAGGGCAGCCAGGTCCAGCCGTACCGTTTTCTCTTTATCGTCGGGAAGCTTGTCAGACTCAGCTGACCCGGTGACCGGCGACAGCGCCTCGATAGGAAGCGGAGCAACGCTCATCTCGACACTGATTTTCAGCTCGGCACCAGAATAACCCGTCGTCAGAACGAATGGACCGATCTGAATGATGTCGCCATCAGCCAGTGGAGCACTGTCGATCAGCTCACCGTTTAGAAATGTTCCGTTCGCAGTTGAGAGATTGAATATCCAGAACTCTGATTGAACGTCCTTGATGCCGGCCTGAGTTCGCGAGACCGTCGGATGATTCAGAACCAGATCATTCCCTGTCAAGCGTCCAATCGTCAGTCCGTCACTCTCGATGAGGAGCGGGTCGAGGCTCAGGTCTTTGCGAATGATTCGAAATCTGTTCGGCATTTCCTATAGCGCTTCTTATCGCGCCTGCGAAATATACGACTTGAACAATATGCACAAGCATGAGAGCCAACATCAGCGCGGTGGTGACGACATGCGGAACAATCCAGACCTTGAGAAGCCTGTGGAGTGCGATCAGAGCATCAACCCGCCGCAATATCACCAGCTCGCGAGCCATCTTCTCGATCGATTGCAGTTCCGTGTGCAGCTCGGAATGCGATGATGTCGAGATGGCCCTGAGCCTTTCGATTTCAGTGGCGATGCTCGTCTCAAGGCTGCTCGAGGAGACGAACGTGCCAAAGAGGTATCTCATTGAGAATAAGCGCGGGAACAATGCCGACTCGACATACTCGCGAGTCGCCGTGCTCGCTCCTCCGAGATTCGCCTGCATTGCCTGCCAGAGCTCGTCGCGCCGCAATTCCAGGTCTTCGATCAGCAATGGCTGCTCTTCGATCCGAGTGAGAATTCGAGGGACGATGTAATAACATGCAATTCCAAAGAGACCCGTCAGAATAACCAGGTCAAATGTCACTGCAAGAGTCGTGGTCAGTGCTCCACCGGCGTCCGTTCCACCATGGACAATGAGGACGATCGCACCAATCAAGCCGGCGTAGGCGTGCGCCAGCATCCAATATCGGAGAGGCCCCGCTCGTCTCCTGTAGATTTGCCGGCGTAACGGGTACGCCATGACGAAGATCATCACTAAGAGCCCGCCAATACCAGTAATCCATCTCAGATTCAGCCAGTCAATCCACTCGCTGAAAACGCTCGACTCGAGGCCGTAGCTATATACGGCGAAGCCTAATGCGATGGCACACATGAGCGTCACCAGAATCCCAGTCACGTGAGCGAGCCGCAGCGAGTGGTCCTTGACTGTTCGACGGAGTTGGGCCCCTTTCCCTGCCCGTACAACTCTCCGCCCCTCGAGAATGCGAATCTCGGGGAAATACGTGTCCGGACTCACTCGAAGCAACGCGCCGGTCGGGCAATTCTCTTCGCAGCTGTACGCTTGAATCGCGGTCCCTTCGGGGTTGAGAGGCGTGTGCGCGCACAGATTGCATTTGACGGCAAGTAGATCGTCGGTCTGCTCGACGGGGGCAGGCAGAGCTTCAGCGCCAAGACTGAACAGCCCACTCCAGAGTGAAGATCGATGCTGTCCCGCGGCGGGCTTGCGCGGAACCATTGAGATGGCATTGTAAGGACACTGTGCGGCGCAATCGCCACATCCGATACACGTCTTTGAATCGATGTCTACTTCGCCCCCGGGCAAGCGCTGGATCGCTCCGGTTGGACAACCGGTAAGACACTCGGGATCCTGGCAATGCAAACAAACAGCTGGAGCGAGAAGACTCTGTTCGGCGCTCGGCGCAGGCCGAACATGCATGGGCCTGCCAATATGAAGACCTCTGCGAACCAGGCGCGTCTGTCCGTGTACCTTGTGGCAGGCGAGCGAGCAGTTGCCACACCGGATACACAAGTCCATATCCATTACGAGGAGATTGGTTGCGTCGGCGAGCCCGGTTTCAATGAGACGTTTCTGTGCAGCGACGACTGGCAACTCCGAGCTCAGCTCTTGTTGAGCCGGTTGAGGGGAAACTCCCGAAAGCTCTTCAGCAAGTCTCTTACGTAAAACTGGAAGATTCTGGAGCTTAGTGATTGATATTTCGAGAACTTCCGACCGGCTCTGAAGGATACAGCTTTTATCCCAGACAACCGCTTGACTCAGACCCTCGATTCCAAAACTACTGTTTGCGCCTGCGAATACTTCGGAATCGTTGAGGTTTGACTTGAGCTTTGCCCAGCCAGCGTGCAGAAGATAGACGCGACGGACCTGTTCACCCTGACTGAACAGGATGTGACCTTTCGAATAGATTCGAAACTGCGAAACAGACTCGAGTTGCTGAATGAGCGGGGGTTCGAGCGAGGTCAGCGCCTGAAGGTTCTGGAGAGTTGCGGAACGGCCGTTGTTGCGATATTCGGCATCCAGATGCTCGCTGAATTTGGGGAGCTTCCGCAGCAACCTGAGGGCGGGTCGCTCGATCTCGAGGACCTGAGCACTACCGTCTGCAGAAACGCGAACGGTGGCCGCTCGCGGCACACCCGCAAGAACCGACATTTCTCCAAACTGGGTTCCGGGTCCGATCTCGCGAACACGCACTTCGCCATTCGCGGTACGCAGCAGGACGTCGGCTTTCCCTTCTACCAATATGAAGAAACTGTTGCCACCCCACTCGCCTTCGTTGACTATGACTTCGCCTGCATCGAATGAAAACAGATGGACGTATGGCCCGACACGTTTGCCGTTGTAGTTCCGGCCATAGACTACGACCTCGAGGTCAAGTTCGTGGTTGAAATGATCACCGTCGCGAGATGACAGTTCACTGATCGCATCGACGCTCTCGATCGCACTGAGGACTGCGCGGCGACTCGTCGTTTCGCGTGGCATGAGGATTCCTGTCCTGGGGCAGTCGTCGTGCCGACTTTTTTCCAGCGTTACCGCAAAAGACGTCGGCTATTCTTCACTGAACGCAACACTTCTTAACCCACGACAATCGTCTCGATCGCCTTCGTCTCGATCCTCTTGATCTCGCTCCTTACGGCAAACGATCGAGGATCGATCGCCCTGTCAGTGGCAAGTATTCCATCGAGATGATCGATCTCGTGTTGCAGGAGCTCCGAGAGGTCGCCGCGGGCATCAATGACTTGCGATGTCTCCCGACTCATCGGTAAATCTGACAGCTATTTCCGCGTGACGTCTCACGCGAACCATGAGGTTTGGAAATGAAAAGCAATCGTCCCAAAGCTCCATCATCTCCTGGCTTCGGCGTGTGATCTCAGGGTTGATCAGTGGCAATCGTGGCCCCATTGGCTGAATGTGCATGAAAATGATCCTCTGCTGCACACCGATCTGGGGAGCTGCGATTGCGCGTCCAAAGCCATACTGCCCCTGAAAGTCATAAAGGGTCGCCGCTAAGTCCTCAATCGTCGAAATCACGCGAGATTCTTTTACGTTCGTGACAGGGCTCGAAGCCTCCCACAGTTTCGGGTTGCCAAGTTGGAGAATCTCTTTGACCATCTTTGCGAATAGGTGCGCGCTGCGAAGCGTGCCTTCGGCAACGGCGGCAAGCTTGAAGCTGAACTCAAACCATTAAGTTCGAGTTCACGCTTTAGCGTCAGGCGCCGAAGGCGCCAGTGCAGCGACTGGTCGCCGCACTCCAAAGGATATTATTGCTAATTCACCTCCCTTAGACAACGTCCTCCTTGATCAACCTCCTTACTCGATCGAGGTCTTCGGGAGTATCGACACCAATTGACGTCGTTGACACGCGGATGACCTTGATTCGATGTCCGTGCTCAAGCGCGCGCAGTTGCTCGAGCGACTCGGCTTCTTCGAGCGGCGTCGGAGCCAGCTTTGCAAATTGAAGAAGAAATGAACGCCTGTACGCATAGAGGCCCGTGTGTTTGAGAAAGAGCGAACCTGTGCCCGGACTCGAAGTCAGAGCGCTCTCCAGTGTTCCGAACCTTGCAACCTCATCGCGAGGCCACGGAATTGGTGATCTCGAGAAATAGAGCGCGAAGCCGTTACGATCGATAACGACCTTGACGACCCCTGGATCGATTGCGTCCTGAGGTCGCTCCAGCGGCTCAGCAATGGTGGCCATTTCGAGTTCGGCATTCTCCAGGAGAGGCCGCACAACGGCATCAATTGTCTCCGGTTCAATCAACGGCTCGTCGGCCTGAACGTTGACGATGACATCAGCGTCGATATCTAACGCTACTTCAGCCACTCGATCCGTCCCCGAGCGGTGTGCTGTCGAAGTCAGACGCGCTTCGTATCCTGCTTTGGACACTTCTCGCACGACGCGCTCGTCATCGGTAGCGGCAATAACCCTTCCGACAAGCGGAGCTGCGAGCGCGCGCTTGATGACATGAACAATCATCGGAGTGCCACCAATATCGATCAACGGCTTTCCAGGCAGTCGCGTCGATGCAAATCGCGCAGGAATAATCGCTGCTACTTTCGGCGCAATGTTTGACACTTCTGCCATCCCTTCGATACGATCCAAGTCTGAATGTACCTGCCAACTTCAGCAGCGATCTCAATCAGACGACTTTGTATTACTGTCCTGTCTCTGGTTCCAGTGTTGCCATCAGGTCCCACTGACATTTGAAGCACGCAGTCAGACGCGTCCGGAACCGGACTTAAGCCGGATGGCCTCCGATGCACTTGGCACGCGCCCTGGAACTGTCATCGTAGTCGACCCCAAAACAGGACGTCTGATCCGGCGTGTTGCACATGAGGCTGATGTCCAATTCGAATCTCCGCCTTTTGAATTGGCGCAGATCATAACCGCCTACGCGGCACTGGATTCGGGCACCATTGAACGGAATTCGGTGCTAGCGTGCAAGGAACTTTCAAACAGCGTAAACATAGAAACAGCGCTCGCACGAAATTGCCAGTCAACCTTTCGCGAGCTGAGTTCAAAGATAAACCCCGAGTCGTTCAAACGCGCAGCCGAAACGCTCGGTTTCATTTACTACGGTGTTGACCGGTCAGTCGAGGAGACGGGTTCGATACGTCCGGTGCTGGCATCAATTCCGTCAAATCCGTCGCCGGCCGAGTTTGCTGAACTCAGCGCAACTGGTCAAGGGATGAAAGCGCGAGAGCTTCATTTCGCGGGGCTCGTTTCAACAATTGCCAGTGGAGCAACATCACACGAGCGCTTCGTCGCGTTCATTCAGCGAGCGGCGAAGGCGCCGGCGCCCCCGAGTCAAAAGCTGAATGCGCGCGCGCTCGAGGTGATTCGAGCAGCGATGGTCAGATCGGTTGACGAAGGCGAAGCATCGGCAGCAGCTACAGCTCGGAGAATCTGTCGCCGCAGCCGGCGGAGGGGGTGGAGAGGGAGCAATGCTGATCGCGTATGCTCCGGCGCGGTCCGCACAGATTGCTGTCGTGGTGAATCTCCGCAAAGGCACTCAGCGTGACGCTGCCGAAGTGGCCGGCTCGTTCCTCAAGGCCTTTTTCTCACGGGACAAGAAAAAGTGACTTCAGAAGCATAGTGCAGCGCCTTCGGGCGGAATCTTTCACTTAGCCCTGCTCGGCCTCATCAATTATAATCGACTCAGAGTTTATGACAGACAAGTCGAAAATGGCTTTTGCTACAGAAGCAATACACGCAGGACAGGAGCCGGATCCATCCACTGGCGCGGTCTCGGTGCCGATCTATCAGACATCAACCTACGTACAGGAAGCGCTCGGGCGCCATAAGGGTTTCGAATATGCACGCACGCAGAACCCGACGAGACTCGCACTCGAACGGAATCTGGCGGTGCTTGAAGGCGGTATAGCCGGTCACTGTTTCGCTTCCGGGATGTCAGCAATCACAACTGTGCTGATGCTTCTCGAGGCAGGCGATCATGTCATCGTTTCTGACAACACCTACGGCGGTACGTACCGGCTTTTTGACAAGATTTTGCGAAACTTCGGGCTCGAGTTTAGTTATGTCGACACATCGAAAGCGGCGAATGTAGCCGATGCCGTCAGAGATCGCACTCGGATGGTCTTTGTCGAGATTCCGACGAATCCTCTGATGACAATTGCCGATCTCGAGGGTATCAGCGAGATCACACGCCGGCACGAGATGCATCTCGTTGTCGACAATACTTTCCTGAGCCCGTACTTTTTGCGTCCGATTGAGCATGGCGCTGACTTCGTCGTGCATTCAACAACGAAGTACTTGAATGGTCACAGTGACAGCGTCGGCGGCGCAGTTATTTCGCACCGACTTGAGGACGCTGAGCGAATCGGGTTCACGCAGAATGCAGTTGGAGCAATTCTATCGCCGTTTGATTCCTTTCTCGTGATGCGGGGAATCAAGACACTCGCTGTACGAATGCAAAAGCACGAAGAGAATGCACGGGTAGTTGCCAGCTTTCTCGAAGAGCATCCGCGCGTCGAGCGCGTATTTTATCCGGGCCTTGCTTCTCATCCTCAGCACCAGCGCGCCAGGGCATTGTTCAGTGGTTTTGGCGGGATGTTGGCGTTCGAAACCGGCTCGCTTGCGGCAGCGCGCTCACTATTAGATAATGTGCAACTCTGTGCGCTGGCTGAGAGTCTGGGCGGCGTCGAGACCTTGATCTCGCACCCGGCCACCATGACGCACGCTTCAGTTCCGGCGCAGCAACGGGCTCGCCTGGGAATCAGTGACGGACTTGTGCGGATCTCAGTGGGAATTGAAGACGTCGAGGACATTATTGCTGACCTGAATAAGGCGCTCGAACAGATCTCGTAGCCCGTCGCGCGCATTTCAAGCACGCTTCACTTATGACCGACGCTTCAAACATAAGCCTGACACTGTACTCCCAGACAGACGTGGGCATGGTGCGCAGCGGGAATGAGGACAATTTTCTTATTCTCGATCTGACCACGGGCTCAAGCTGGACCGCAAGTGACCCGGCCAACGAAAGCCTTCTCAAGTTTACTCAGGGCTACTACGGATCCCTTCTTGCCGTTTCAGATGGCATGGGTGGAGCCCTCGCGGGTGAAGTTGCATCGCGGCTTGCAGTCGAAACTGTCCGCGATCGCATGCTTCAGTTGCAGGCTCATAAGGTCTACCGCCAGCTCCCGTTCCACGAACGCCTCAGATTGTCGATTGAAGAAGCCAATCTGCTCATCAATGGCGAGAGCGTCTCAAATCCTGAACACAAAGGCCTCGGTGCGACATTCACTGCGGCAGCCGTCGAAGGCAATCGCGTCTTCTTTGCGCAGGTCGGCGACAGCCGTGCCTATCTCATCCGGCAGGGCAAGATCATCCGGATCACGAAGGATCAGTCGCTTGTTCAGCAATTGATCGATGCCGGTCAGATAACCGAAGAGGAAGCGGAGACGCATAGTTATCGGAATGTCATCCTTCAAGCGCTTGGCGCGCATGGCAATGTCAATGTCGAAGTAAACTCGCTCAAACTGTGCGCCAACGACACACTCGTGCTCTGTAGTGACGGCCTCTCCGGCAAGGTCAGGGCTGACGAGATCGTACGCATGATCGACGCAGCGAACAGTCTCAGTTCTGCGTGTGAACAACTGATCGCTCTCGCAAATGAACGAGGAGGTGAGGACAACATCACCGTCCTCATCGTCAAATTCGAAGGCAAGACACTTGGCGCTCCTCAGGCAGACGCCATGGACCTCGAATCACTTCAGCGGTTGCCTGCCACTCCGACCGAACTCAAGTGGGAAATCACATCGGAAACAGAACCGCTCTCAGAAGCAAGAATCGATGAGATACGTCCCGGTGCAACCGAGCAATTACCGGAACCGCCACCGTCACATTTCACAAAATCCCAGGGCGAACGCCCGCGCGTGAGCAGTGAGTTTCCAAAAACCGGCGAACGGCGACCTCGTACGGAGCCAATCACGTCAGTCTTCAGTGCCGAAGAATTCGAAGACGTGAAAGACGTCAAGGATCTCAAGTCATACTCGCCGACGCCTCCAAAGCCACCCGAATCTGGTGAGCCGCAAAACAAGGATTCTACCGAACCGCTCGCCGTAACAAATACGAAGCCTCACTCGCAGTCGTACAGGTCGCCAGTGGCTGCAGTCGAAAGCCACACGGCGAAACTCGGCGATAGAACGCATGCTTCGAGATTCCGGATGATGCTCATCGCGATCTACGGCATTGTCGCTGTTCTCGCCGCAGTTTTGATTACGTTCTGGTATTTGAGTACGCAGGAACAGAGGCGAAATGACGAGGCGCGAGCTGCGGCAATCCGACAGAAAGAACTCCAGAACGTTGAACAGAAGGAAGCACTTCTCTCTCGTGTCCAGGATCATCTGGTAACTGTCGAGCGCAACCTTATAGCGACTGACGCAGGCAGGAACACAGACAGGCGCAGGAAGCTTGAAGAGCAACTCGAAAAGGTCAAAGCAAGGTTTGAAGGAGCAAAGTCACTTCCAGCCGATCAGATTCCGGAGATCGAGAGGACTTGCATAGATGTCGAGAAGAAGTTGACAGAACTTCAGGAAGACATCGAAAAACTCACGGAGAGGAACATGAGGGGAAGCCTTCCCCGCCAGGGAAGTTCTCTGTACGCGGTTACAACTTGAAGAGGCATGTAGTACCGCCGCCTGAGGCGTTCGAGTCGTCAAGCGTTTAGCTTGGGGTCTGACATTGAGGTCTCTGTTGATCTCGGACTGCAACCCCAAGCTAAAGCTTGAACTCAAACTCCCAGGCGGCGGTACTACATGCCTGACTCTACTTCTGTACCACCATCACGGCTTTCACGCCGCCAATTCTTCGGACCTCCGAAACTGCACTACTGAATTCTTCACTCTCCGAGTTGTCGGAAACGAGCGTGACGCGGCCTTCTTTGACGTCGCTTTGAAGGTATCGAGTACTATCCCGGCTGTTAAGCACCTTGCGTACATCCTTGTGAATCTCGGCATCGCTCCGGCCGATGACTGCAGTCCCGACCTTGTCCGTCATTTCACCTGCCTTGTTCTTAGCGCCCTTCGCACCCTGGACCGACTTGTCACCCGCAGATGAGATCGTATCCCCACTTTTTTCGATCGCGTCCGAAGTTGTACCGATTACCTTTTCAGTTCCCTTTTTGGTACCAGTAGTAACCTTTGTCGCGGTATCGCTGACAGCTTTGCCGGTTGCAGTAGCCGAATCCTTGATCCCGTAACCGATCTTTGAAACGACTCCACGCTTTCGTTCTGCATCGTCAGGTGGCAGATCGAGAGGCATCGAAAGGCCGAGCTTTTCGAGCGTCGCCGTGTCTATCTTCCCTGTCACTTCAAGGCTCTGTGCCTTCTGAAAATCACGTACAGCCTGTCTGGTCTCTGCATCAAGAATCCCGGATGGCTGTTTCATCAGGTAGCCACGATTAAACAATGCCTGCTGTACCACCCGGACTTCCTTTTCTGTCAATGTGACAGCTTTTTCGGAGGGTGCCGACGTTGCACCACCCGGCTCCTGGGCACAAACTGACGCCGCCGAAACGACTGAAACCAACAGCACCAAAAACCTGATAACTGACAACTTCTTCATGTCACCAATCTTCCTGCACAAGCGAACCGGTCCGCGCGGGGGTTATTTGCGCGCGCGGATCAGCCCCTTGAGCTCATCCATGAATTCCGATACATCCTGGAACTCAAGGTAAACAGAGGCAAAGCGCACATATGCTACTTTATCAAGTTCTTTGAGCCGGCGCATTATCATTTCGCCAATTTTTGCAGTCGGCCGTTCCCTTTCCGGAGAAGTTTGAACATAGGCTTCAACTGCATTTACGATCGCTTCGAGCTTGCTCGGCGACACCGGGCGCTTCTCGCACGCCCTGAGCAAGCCGGCCATTACTTTGTCTCGGCTGAAAGGCTCGCGCCGTCCATCCTTCTTGATCACCATATACGGGATCTCATCGATCCGTTCATAACTCGTAAAACGCCTTTCGCACTTGAGGCATTCACGCCGGCGCCGAATCACATCGCCTTCGCGCGATTCCCTCGAGTCAACGACTTTGTCTTCTATCTGTCCACAAAAGGGGCACTTCATCCGCTAACCTCCTGTCGCTTTGTAATCATCATTTCTCTCAATCTGCCAATGCCAATACCGTCGCGGATAATAAAGAAAAGAGCCAGGATGAACGGAGGGCCGAATGCGATGAAATGCAGGACGATCGAGAAACTTCCGGCCAGATTCCGGTCGATTCCTATGACGATCAACCCGGCCGCAGCTGCGGCATGAAAAGCACCTGCTGAACCTCCGGGTGTCGGCACCAGCGACCCGACCAGCCCAAAGCCCAGCACGAAGACGACAGCACTGAAAGATAAGGGGATATGAAACGCGTAAGCCACTAGCCAGGTCGCCGCCGTGACAAGCGCCCAGACAATCAACGTGTAGAAGCCTGTAAGCAATAGCTCACGAAGATCGAGAAGGACTGAGAGGCCTTCGGCAAGGTGAGAAACCAGGTTGATGATCACGTCGCGGATGCGTTTAGGCAGCCATCTGAGCCCTTTTTCCAGAAGGCCAATCAGCTCTCTGGATTTCAAACGGAAAAGTACGAGTAACACGAGCGCCGCCGCTACTGCAGCGGTCATCACTATTCCAACGCGATGAATCGTGGACAAAGTCGCAGCATCGACGGAGTTTGAGGAAGGGAGTGTGAAAAAGAGCAGATTGACTGCAAACATGACCGCCACCGTCGTCATGTCAAAGATACGTTCGATAACTATCGTCGCGATCGTTGCACTCGGGGACACGTTCTCACGAGCGCTTAGAACCAGCGGCCTGACGATCTCACCCGTCCTTCCGAAGATGAAGACACTGCCGAATCCAATAGATGTCGCCGCAAACGTATGGCCGAGCGAGACTCGTGCGATCGGAGCAAGAAAGGCCTGCCATCGTAAAGTTCTCGCCAGAAGCGTCAGCATTATGAGTAACGCGGCCAGAACAAGCGGCCAGAGGCTCGCTCCTTTGAGATGACTCCACACCTCAGACCAATCGAGCCGGCGAACAAACCAAACGGCTAGAAGCCCTCCAATTAACAATACGAGGATCGAATTGAGTTTTGCCTTCACGGAGTCTTCAGATAACTACGGTACCACAAGATATAGTAGCGGCTCCAAACACTACAATAAAATCGTGCGGTGGGCAAGTGGAAGAAGAAGGGGGCGGAGGGCAGGGGTCAGGGTCAGTGGGCAGTGGTCAGTGGGCAGTGGTCGGAGGTCAGGGCATGGGAGTTCAAGCATTAGAAATTGCACGGGAGTAGTTCGATGTAATCAGAGTCAAGCTAAGTCCTGTATCTCCTGACTCTCTGGTCCACTGACCCCTGACCCCTGACCCCTGACCCCTGACCCCTATCCGAAGATATCTTTCACTTTACTGGCGATATTGCGGGCGGGCTTTTCTTTCTGTTTTTCTTCGATGGCGGAGAGTTGCTCGAGAAGGCGGCGTTGCTCGCGTGTGAGGCGTGAAGGGGTCATGACAGTGACGACCACGTAGAGGTCGCCCCGTCCGTGCCCCTGAAGCGAGACGATGCCCTTGCCGGACACCCGGAAGATCGAACCGGTCTGGGTCCCTTCAGGGATTGAAATCACCTCTTCAGCATCGAGTGTCGGAACCGGGATTTCAGCTCCGAGCGCTGCCTGAGAGAAGGTCACTGGAACATTGACGTAGAGGTTGTTGCCCTGTCTTTCGAAAAGCTCGTGTTCTTTGACATGAATTACAACGTAAAGGTCCCCGCGACCGCCACCAGATGAACCTGCTTCACCCTCGCCCGCGACTCTTAGTCGAGCCCCGGTATCGACTCCAGCAGGGATTCTGATCTCGATCTGATGATTGTTTTCGATCCGTCCTTCACCGCGACAGGATTTGCACGCCGATGTGATGATTCGTCCATTGCCTCGGCACTGATTACAGGTGCGGCTCACCGAAAAGAAGCCTTGCTGATAGCGGACCTGGCCGGCACCACCACAGAGATTGCAAACGACCGGAGAGGTTCCTGGCGCCGCTCCTGATCCTTTGCAGGTTTCGCACACTTCGAGGCGCGGAATGTCGATCTGCATCTTGTGACCGGTTG
Organism: uncultured Acidobacteriota bacterium; assembly: GCA_963813345.1. Lineage (GTDB taxonomy): Bacteria > Acidobacteriota > Blastocatellia > RBC074 > RBC074 > CAWDDA01. The sequence goes on from CAWEYR010000024.1 coordinate 161,642, forward strand.
CCGCCTGCTCGAGTGATATCTCGAGGTCATAACGAAGATCGGATCCTCGTTGCGGACCGTTTCGGCTTCGACTCCGTCCCCCAAACAGATCGCCAAAGAGATCACCCAGAATGTCCTCGAACCCGCCGAAATCGCCACCCGTCCAGGGTGCTCCTCCACCGGAGGAACTGATGCCGGCGTGGCCAAACCGATCGTAACGGGCGCGCGTATCCGCCGATGAGAGGACGCCGTAGGCCTCGGCGGCCTCTTTGAAGCTTTCTTCGGCCGCGTGGTCTCCCGGATTTCGATCCGGGTGAAATTTCATTGCGAGTTTTCGGTAGGCGCTTTTTAGTTCCTGATCGGTAGCGGTTCGGCTGACACCCAGGACCTCATAATAGTCACGTTTACTCAAATCGGTCTCCTCAAGCAAAATACAAAGGTGAGATTGTAATCGTAGCTTGGGTTCCGAGCAAGTTCGACCTTCTGATTGCAGCGCATTCCTCTCGTCGCGACAATTCGGTTGCCTTCTGTTGGATTCTTTTAACAGAAGGCAACAAAGGTCACAAAGAGCAGAGATTGCAGTGAAAGAGCTGAAGTGGGCTGCGTGCGCTTGCAAACGGCGGACCAGCTTTGTTATTATCTCGCTTTTGGCAGAGGCTCTCTTTTGAAGCCGATAGTGTGTGTAGAGACGGCGTTTCAAGCCGGTGTAGCTCAGGGGTAGAGCAATCGCCTTGTAAGCGATAGGTCATGGGTTCAAATCCCTTCACCGGCTCTGCTGAGATCTTTGTACGTTTGCAGGGGTGGTCGAGTGGTTAATGGCACCGGGCTGTAAACCCGGCGGGCTAACGCCCTACGTAGGTTCGAATCCTACCCCCTGCATGTGATTCGAGCGGGCGTAGCGCAATGGTAGCGCACCAGCCTTCCAAGCTGGTTGTTGCGGGTTCGAATCCCGTCGCCCGCTCCAGAAAGCGCTTGCGAAGCGCGGAATGACGCTGGGATAATAAGAGTGGCTTCGAGCCCACATAGCTCAGTCGGTAGAGCGCGTCCTTGGTAAGGACGAGGTCACCGGTTCAAATCCGGTTGTGGGCTCCATCATAGACTGCAGGACTGACACGAGAAGGTATGGGGAAAGAGAAATTCGATCGGAGTAAACCACACGTCAATATCGGGACGATCGGGCACGTCGATCACGGAAAGACGACCCTGACCGCAGCGATCACGCGAGTCCTCGGAAAGAACAATCCGAAGATTCAGTTCCGGAGCTTCGACTCAATCGATAACGCTCCGGAAGAGAAAGCGCGCGGAATCACGATCGCTACCGCGCACGTCGAGTACGAGACCAAGAATCGGCACTATGCGCACGTCGACTGCCCGGGCCACGCCGACTATGTCAAGAACATGATCACGGGCGCAGCGCAGATGGACGGAGCGATCCTGGTTGTGGCCGCAACCGACGGACCGATGCCGCAGACGAGAGAGCACATTCTGCTCGCGCGTCAGGTGGGCGTTCCGGCGATGGTCGTGTTCATGAACAAGGTGGACGCGGTCGACGACCCTGAGCTGCTGGACCTGGTCGAGCTGGAAGTCAGAGAGCTGCTTTCGAAGTACGAGTTCCCGGGCGACGACATCCCGGTGATCCGCGGATCGGCTCTCAACGCGCTCAACGGCGAGGCTGAAGGGCGAAGCGAAGGTTGTCGAGTTGATGGACGCGGTCGACAGCTACATCCCGACTCCGCAGCGCGAGATAGACAAGCCGTTCCTGATGTCGGTCGAAGATGTCTTCTCGATCTCGGGTCGCGGAACGGTGGCGACGGGCCGTGTCGACCGAGGAATGGTGAAGGTAGGCGAGACGGTAGAGATCGTCGGGATCAAGGACACGCGCTCGACGGTGGTGACGGGAGTCGAGATGTTCAAGAAGCTGCTCGATGAGGGGCGCGCGGGAGACAACGTGGGGCTGCTGCTTCGCGGAGTTGAGCGCAAGGAGATCGAGCGCGGACAGGTGATCGCGAAGCCCGGGAGCATTAAGCCGCACACGAAGTTCAAGGCAGAAGCCTACGTGCTGACGAAGGAAGAAGGAGGGCGGCACACGCCGTTCTTCACCGGATATCGTCCACAGTTCTATTTCAGAACGACGGACGTGACTGGGGTGGCGAATCTGCCTGAAGGGGTGGAGATGGTGATGCCTGGCGACAACATCGCGATGGAGATCGAGCTGATCGCGCCGATCGCGATGGAGAAGGGACTCAGATTCGCGATTCGCGAGGGAGGCCGGACAGTAGGTGCCGGAACGATCTCTGACGTAGTGGCGTAGAAGAAGAAGCAGTGGCCAGTGGTCAGTGACCAGTGGTCAGTGAAGAAGAGGCCAGCGATTAGTGATCAGAGGAAAACGGAGTCGAACTGGCCACTGGCCACTGACCACTGACCACTATGACGGACTAGGAATAGATTATGCCGAGAGATAACATCACGCTGCAGTGTGGTGATTGCAAACATCGCAATTACGTCACTGACAAGAACAAGAAGAAGACGACAACGCGGCTCGAGTTCCGCAAGTTCTGCCGTCAGTGCCGCAAGCACACGCAGCACAAGGAAACGAAGTAGAGGGCTAACTTCAGGGGTATAGTGTCAATGGTTAGCACGTCGGTCTCCAAAACCGAAAGTCCGGGTTCGAGTCCTGGTACCCCTGCCAGAAGCTAGAGAAGTAGAGGAAGTATGGCGACATCGCGAACGGGCGACGAGACATCGCTCGAGGTGGAAGCAGCCAGTGAGATAGAGTCGCAGGGCAGCAAGCTGCCAAGCTTAGCTGGTGGGGAAACCTTCGCAATTTCATTCACGAGGTGAAACTCGAAATGAAGAAGGTCTCCTGGCCATCAAGGAGCGAGGTGATCAACACGACAATCGTGGTGATCATTGCGGTCTTCTTCTTTGCGTTCTATTTGTTCGGTGCGGACATCGTCCTGTCTTATGCGATTCAGGGCATCGAGTGGCTTGCTCAGAGGCTTATTGGATAGAAGGCAGCAGAGGTCACGCTCTTAATGGAGGCGGGCTTGCTTGCAACCACTATGGCTAAGCAATGGTTCATTATTCATACCTATTCGGGCTATGAGCGCAAAGTGCGCGACAGCCTGGAGACCCGCATTCAGGCCTTCGGGATGCAGGACGAGGTAACTCAGGTTCTCATCCCGACTGAGACAGTTGTCGAGATGCGCGGATCCAAGCGCGTCGAAAGCACGCGCATGTTCTTTCCCGGATATGTGCTTGTCGAGATCGAGACGAATGACCGGGCAGAGATTTCGGATCGCGCGTGGCACCTGATCAAGAGCACTCCAAAGGTAACGAGCTTTGTCGGAGGACAGAAACCGACTCCGCTTTCACCTGAAGAAGTCGATCAGATTGTGCATCACGTAGCGGTTGCCGCTGAAAAGCCGAAGCCCAAGTTCACGTTTCAGCGCGGAGAGACTGTACGCATCACAAATGGACCGTTTACTTCCTTCATGGGAACAGTTGAGGAAGTAAATCCTGACAAGAACATGCTCAAGGTAAGCGTTACGATTTTCGGACGCGCGACTCCGGTCGAGCTTGGGTTTCTCGAAGTGGAAAAAGTTTCATTCTCGGATGAGACATAGATAGTGAACTACACGATAGCGTTCACATAGTTCGACGAGCACTTAGAAGTTCTGACTTAGAAGTTTTAAGGTTATGGCGAAGAAAATTCTCGGATACATCAAACTCCAGGTTCCCGCCGGCAAGGCCAACCCTGCACCGCCGATTGGTACGGCACTCGGCCCCCAGGGTGTAAACATCATGGAGTTCTGCAAGCAGTTCAATGCGAAAACCGCGACCATGGGCGATGTGAAGATCCCCGTAGTCATCACGGTCTTCGCTGACCGCTCTTTCACCTTTATCACAAAAACCCCGCCGGCGGCTGATCTTCTTGAAGAAGGCTGCCAAGATCGAAAAGGGTTCCGGAAAACCGAATCGTGAGAAGAACGGGACAGTTACGAGAGCTCAGATTGAAGAGATCGCGAAAGTAAAGCTTCAGGATCTCAACACCACAAATCTCGAGTCCGCGATCCGCACGATTGAAGGTACCGCGAAAAGCCTCGGACTCGAGATCACGTAAGGCGAACGGGCAACCGTTCTTCAAACAGGGAGTGGTACTGGCACTCGAAACGTCAGCCACGATTGAACCTGTGAGGTTAATCAAAATGGCAGGAAAGAAATTCGCAGCAGCGGTCGCGCAAATCGAGCGGGGAAAGTTCTATACGCTTGCCGACGCCGTCGAGCTGCTCAAGAAGATAGCATTTGCAAAATTCGATGAGACAGTCGAAGTGACCATGGTCCTCGGCGTTGATCCACGCAAGGCTGATCAGCTTGTGCGCGGCACCATCGTGCTTATCGCATGGGCTTGGCAAATCCAAGCGCGTCGCTGTGATTACTTCAGGCGACAAGCAGCGAGAGGCCCAGGAAGCGGGCGCGGACGAAGTCGGAGGCGACGAACTGGTCGAAAAGATACGCGGCGGCTATCTGAATTTCGATGCCGTCATCGCGACGCCCGACATGATGAAGTCGGTGGGAACTCTTGGTAAGGTCCTCGGACCTCGCGGCCTGATGCCAAATCCAAAGACCGGCACGGTTACCGCGGATGTAACGACTGCTATCAAAGAGACCAAGGCGGGTAAGGTTGAGTTTCGCGTCGACAAGACTGGCGTCATCCACGTTCCCGTTGGAAAGATATCGTTCAGCGCCGACAAGATTGTTGAAAATGCGCGATCGATCATCGATGCGGTCATCAGGGCTAAGCCGGCGACCGCGAAGGGCAAATACGTAAAGAAGGTGAACATCGCGACAACGATGAGCCCCGGCATTCTTCTGGATGCGGCGGCACTTGGCGCCTAGGACGAAAAACATGAAGACCAGAAAGCAAAAAGAAGAAGAGATTACGATCCTGAAAACGGAGCTCGCAGAAGCCGGGAACGCTTTTGTCGTCAGTTTCCAGGGCCTTACGGTTGAAAAGGATCAGCAGCTGCGTCGCCAGCTTCGCGAGGCGCAGTTGAGCTATCGGGTTGTCAAGAATACGCTCGCGCGCCGGGCGCTCGGCGAAACGCCGTTGAAGGACATAAGTGATGATTTCACGGGTCCGACGGCCGTCGCATACAGCAAGACTGATCCGGTGTCGCTCGCGAAGATTCTAACGAAGTTTGCGAAGGAGAACTCTCAGTTCACATTCAAGGCTGGTGTGGTTGAGGGGCGCGTCATTTCGATCAAGGACGTCGATGCGCTCGCGACGATGCCATCCAAGGAAGAGCTCATCAGCAAGCTGATGTTCCTTTTGAATGCCCAGGCACAGAGGCTGGTAACGGCTCTTGCGGGCACTGCGCGCAATCTCGCTATTGTCGTCAACGAGATCGCAAAGCAAAAAGAAGGCACTGCCTCGTCGTAGGCGAGAGGCCGGGTTCGATTTTTGACGGCTTGGTTTTTGAAAGGCTGCGAGCGATGTCAGATCGCAGCTTGCCGCGTCGATCGGATAAGGGAGTGATGCACCGGATCTGATCTTACGTGCGCATCAGGGCGGTACAACGTACCCCTTGAACGCGTTTTTATAGTCATTAGTTGAGAGGAAAGAGAAACGATCATGGCGGATATTCAGAATCTGGTAGAAGAGATAAAGGGGTTGAGCCTGCTCGAAGCGTCGCAGCTGGTGAAGGCTCTCGAGGAGACTTTTGGAGTCTCGGCAGCCGCTGCAGCGGCCGTCGCTGCTCCGGCAGGTGGTGGAGCGGCAGCGGCGGCCCCCGTAGAGGAAGAGAAGACTGAGTTCAACGTCGTGCTGTCTGCAGCCGGTTCGAACAAGATCAATGTGATCAAGGTGGTTCGCGAGATCACCGAGTCTTGGACTCAAGGAAGCGAAGGACCTTGTTGACGGAGCTCCCAAAGCCGTCAAGGAAGGCGTTTCCAAGGACGAGGCAGACGAGATCAAGAAGAAGTTAACGGACGCAGGCGCGACCGTCGAAGTCAACTAATTGTCTTCCGCCAGGCATCTGAAGTGGTGCGTGTTTACCGGAATAGCCGGCGGAGACGAGTTCTCTTCGAGCTGAGCAGGGCGAAGACGAGCATCAGCGATTACTTGGCACAACCTAAAAGCAGAATCTGCGTGACGAGCGCGGCTGGGAGAGGTGTTCTTCCCAGCCGCCTGTTTGTCGTTCGCCGTCCCTTTTCCGCAGGCGACGATAACTCGAGCACCAACTAAGAGAGAAGGATTTCGTTTCTCATGGAAACAAAAAGAAACTCAGGCAGCGCGATGGGCACGGGCCAAAACGGTGAACTCGACAGAGTATGATTTTTCCAAGATTCGAACATCGGTGAGGATCCCGAATCTGATCGAAGTGCAACGAGAAAGCTATGACCGCTTCCTTCAGATGGATCTGCTTCCGACGGAACGCGACAACACCGGTCTGCAGGCGGTACTTCGATCGACATTTCCGATAACCGATTTCCGCGACACCTCGTCGCTCGAATTTGTCGAGTATCGGATCGGCAACTGGCAATGTAAATGCGGCACAGATCGAAGGGCTGTCATCACCTGCGCTCCAACTGCCGGCAGTGCGGCGCAGTCATCCGAGTCAATCCGTTCTCATCCGAAGACGTCGTCTGCCGCCAATGCGGTGTCTACAACAACGAATGTCGTCAACACCTGCGACAACTGCGGCGAGCCGGTCGGCCTGAAGCACAAGTACGATGTGCAGGAATGCCAGGAGCGAGGCATGACCTACTCCGTGCCGCTCCACGTCAAGATCCGCCTGACGGTCTGGGACAAGGACGAAGACACCGGCCAGAAATCGATTCGCGACATCAAGGAAGAAGAGGTCTACTTTGGCGACCTCCCGCTGATGACTGAGAACGGTACGTTCATCATCAACGGCACCGAGCGCGTCATCGTGTCGCAGCTCCACCGCTCGCCTGGCGTCTTTTTCGAGAAAGCGGAAAACAACACCTACTTCCTGGCGAAGATGATTCCGTATCGCGGATCCTGGGTCGAGTTCGAATACGACACCAAGAATCTGCTTTACGTGCGAATCGATCGCAAGCGCAAGTTTCTGGCGACGATCTTCCTGCGCGCTCTTGGATTGAAAAGATGACGAGGCGATCCTTCGTGCGTTTTATACCGTAGACCGCGTCCACGTGAGCAAGGCCAGCTCCACTTTCTTGTCAGTCCCCAGCATCATCGGCTCCAAGGCCTCAGGCGGACATACCGATCGAGACGGTGAAGTGATCGTCAAGTCAGCGGCAAGAAGATCGGCCAAAGCGGATATGACGCCATCGTAAGGCGCAAGATCAAAGAGATCGAGTCAAGGCCAGGAGCTCGCCGGCGCATATGCGTCGCCGATATCGGAGGCGGAACACCGACAGGAGGCGAGATAATCGCCGAGAGCAACACCGAGTTGACTCCCGAGATCATCTCCAAGATCATTGAGGCTGGCATCGATACGATCGAGATATTCTTCCCGGAGCGCGATGACGTCGGCACCGTCGTCAGCCAGACGGTCAAGAAAGACTCGATCAAGACGCCGCAGGAAGCACTGATCGAGATCTATCGCAAGATGCGTCCAGGCGATCCGCCGACGCTTGAGACTTCACCGGCGCTCTTCCACGGAATGTTCTTCGATGCGCGGAAGTTCGACTTCTCGCGCGTGGGACGGTTGAAATTCAACATCAAGATGGGACGTCCCGAGCGCGAGCGTCTGGATGACCCGCTGCTCTCGCCGCAGGATTTCTTCGACGTAATCGACTACGCGCTCAAGCTGAAGAGCCTCGGCGGGAAGTCGGAACCGGTCGCGATCAAGGACGGCCGCTCGATCTATTACAACGATGACGACATCGATCATCTCGGCAACCGCCGCGTACGAGCCGTTGGCGAGCTGCTCGAGAACCAGTTCCGCCTCGGGCTGGTTCGCATGGAGCGCGCGATCAAGGAGAAGATGTCGATCCATCAGGAGATGCAGACGGCGATGCCGCGCGATCTGATCAACGCCAAGCCGGTGACGGCGGCAGTGCGAGAGTTCTTCGGTTCGAGCCAGCTCTCGCAGTTCATGGATCAGACAAATCCGCTTTCGGAGATCACGCACAAACGGCGGCTCTCGGCGCTTGGACCGGGCGGACTTCCGCGAGCGCGCGGGATTCGAAGTGCGCGACGTCCATCCGACGCATTACGGGCGCATCTGTCCGATCGAGACGCCTGAAGGTCCGAACATCGGATTGATCTCAGTCGCTCTCCTGTTTTGCGCGGATCAACGAGTTCGGCTTCATCGAATCGCCGTATCGCAAGGTCGAGAACGGCCGCGTGATCGATTACGTAAGGATCTCTCAATGCCGGCGACACCGAGTTCAAACCGGGCGATCAGTTCCCGGAAGAGGTCGAGCGAGGCGAACAAGAAGATTGCGCGAAGGTCAGAAGCAGGCGAGCTACGAGCCGTATCCGTTCTATCTTCGGCCTGGGAGGAAGACAAGTACGTCATCGGCCAGGCGAACATCGAACTCGACAAGGATGGAATCGATCGGCAAGGAACGCGTCAATGCGCGTCAGGCCGGCGAGTTCATTCTGGCGCACCGCGACGAGGTCGAGTTCATGGACGTCAGCCCGAAACAGCTCGTTTCGGTCGCGGCCTCGCTGATTCCGTTCCTCGAGAACGACGACGCCAACCGCGCGCTGATGGGTTCGAACATGCAGCGCCAGGCCGTGCCGCTGCTGCGCGCCGAAGCTCCGCTGATCGGAACCGGCATGGAGACGCGTCACGGCGCAGGATTCGGGCGCGGTGGTCGTTGCACGCCGCGACGGAATCGTCGATGTGGTCGACTCCGAGCGCATCATCATTCGTGTCGACCACAACGTTGACGGCACGCTCTCGCGCGAGGTGACCGCGGACATCTATCCGCTGATCAAGTTCAAGCGTCGAACCAGAACACCTGCATCAACCAGAAACCGATCGTCAAGCTCGGCGCGCGGTCAAGAAGGGCGACGTGATCGCCGACGGTCCCTGCACCGATGGGGGCGAGCTGGCGCTCGGGACGCAACGTGCTTGTGGCGTTCATGCCGTGGCGCGGTTACAACTTCGAGGACGCGATTCTGGTCTCCGAGAAGATGGTCAAGGGCGACTACTACACCTCGATCCACATCGAGGAGCTGGAGATCGAAGCGCGCGACACCAAGCTCGGCCCCGAAGAGATTACGCGCGACATCCCGAACGTTGGCGAGGCGGCGCTTCGCGATCTGGACGAGAGCGGAATCATCCGCATCGGCGCTCACGTCAAACCGGGCTCGATCCTCGTCGGCAAGGTGACGCCGAAGGGTGAGACGCAGTTGACCGCCGAAGAGAAACTGCTTCGCGCAATTTTCGGCGAGAAGGCCGGCGACGTTCGCGATGCTTCGCTGACGCGCCTCCGGGCATCGAAGGCACGGTCGTTGACGTCAAGGTCTTCACCCGCAAGGGTGCAGACAAAGATGACCGTAGCCTTTCGATCGAGCACGCTGAAGAAGAGAAGCTTCGAAAGAACCTGCGCGACGAAATCCGAATTCTCGAGGAGGAGCGCAACAAGCGCATCTACGAGTTGCTCGAGGGCCGCAAGCTCGAAGCAGACCTTGTCTTCAACCGGCAGGTAGTGGCTGAGAAGGGCACGAAGCTTACGCGTGAAGCCCTGGCAGACGTCGATCTCGGGGCACTTAAGAAGATCGAGTGGCTGGCGCGAGAACGAACATCGCCGAGGAGATTCGCGATCTCGAAAAGCGGACCGAGACGGCAGATTTCGATTCTCGAGAATCTCTATCAGGAGAAGATCGAGAAGCTGAAGAAGGGCGACGAGCTCGCACCCGGCGTCATCAAGATGGTCAAGGTCTTCATCGCGATGAAGCGCAAGCTCTCGGTCGGCGACAAGATGGCGGGCCGTCACGGCAACAAGGGCGTCATCGCGCGGATCCTTCCCGAGGAGGATATGCCCTATCTGCCCGACGGCAGCCGGTCGAGATCGTGCTCAATCCGCTCGGCGTGCCTTCACGAATGAACGTCGGCCAGATTCTGGAAACCCACCTTGGCTGGGCCGCTCACGTTCTCGGGCTCAATTTCGCGACACCGGTCTTCGATGGCGCCCCCGAGAGCGAGATCAAGCGCTTTCTCAGAGAGGCTGCTACGCACCTGGCCGAAGCGGGCTCACCGCCGATGATCAACGAATCGGGCAAGACGGTCCTGTACGATGGCACTGACGGGTGAACTGTTCGAGCAGAAGGTGACAGTGGGCTACATCTATATGCTCAAGCTTTCGCATCTGGTGGACGACAAGATTCACGCGCGATCAATCGGACCGTACTCACTGATCACGCAGCAGCCGCTCGGCGGAAAGGCTCAGTTTGGCGGCCAGCGTTTCGGAGAGATGGAGGTCTGGGCGCTGGAAGCTTATGGCGCGGCGCACATCCTGCAGGAGCTGCTGACGGCGAAATCGGACGACGTCGCCGGCAGGTCGAAGATTTACGAGGCGATCGTCAAGGGCGAGACAGACTTCGAACCCGGACTTCCGGAATCGTTCAACGTTCTGATTCGCGAGTTGCAGTCGCTCTGTCTGGACGTTGAATTGAGACGGCGGGAGACGAAGGAAGCGTAAGTCCAACTTGACGCGTGGGAGGCCGAGTGCCTCCCAGGGAGGAAGAAGTGTATAGATACGCAGGAGAGAAGCCATTGACCCCAGATTTCGAAGCGATTCGCATCAGTCTTGCTTCGCCGGAAAAGATTCAGGTCGTGGTCGCACGGCCACGTCACAAAGCCCGAAACAATCAACTATCGCACTTTCAAACCCGAGCGTGACGGTCTGTTCTGCGCCCGCATTTTCGGCCCGGTGACTGACTGGGAATGCCTCTGCGGAAAGTACAAGCGGATGAAGCATCGCGGCGTCATCTGCGACAAGTGCGGTGTTGAAGTCACCCAGGCGAAAGTGCGCCGTGAAAGGCTGGGTCACATCGAGCTCGCCAGTCCCTGCTCGCACGTCTGGTTCTTCAAGGGACTGCCCAGCCGAATCGGGCACCTGCTCGATATTCCACTTCGCGATCTCGAGAAGGTTCTCTATTTCGAGAATTACATCGTCATCGCGAACAAGGCGGAGATCGAAGCACTCGGGCTTCCGCTCAAAGAGCGAGAGCTTTTGACTGACGAGCGCTATCGCCAGTTGAAGCAGGAGTTCCCTGGCAAGTTTACCGACGAGATCGCACGATGGGCGCGGAAGCGATCAAGACGCTTCTGCAAAGGGTCGAGATCGAAACCTTGCCGAAGACCTGCGTGCGAGGATGAAGAATGAAACGAGCCAGCAGAAGAAGCTCAAATACTCGAAGCGGCTCAAAGTCGTCGACTCGTTTCCGCAAGTCGGGCAACAAGCCCGAATGGATGATCCTCGATGTGATTCCGGTCATTCCGCCCGAGCTGCGACCGCTGGTTCCGCTCGATGGTGGTCGCTTCGCCACGTCGGACTTGAACGACCTCTACCGGCGCGTCATCAACCGCAACAACCGGTTGTCAAAGCTGATCGAGCTGAAAGCTCCCGAGGTCATCGTCCGCAACGAGAAGCGCATGCTCCAGGAAGCTGTGGATGCGCTGTTTGACAACGGACGCCGCGGGCCGTGTTCTTCGCGGCGTCAACAATCGGCCGCTCAAGTCGCTATCGGACACACTCAAGGGCAAGCAGGGGCGATTCCGCCAGAACCTTCTCGGCAAGCGCGTCGACTATTCAGGCCGTTCCGTGATCGTCGTCGGTCCCGAACTCAAGCTGCATCAGTGCGGACTTGCCAAAGCAGATGGCGCTCGAGCTGTTCAAGCCGTTCATCTACAACCGGCTCGAAGCTGAAGGCCACGCTGCAACGATCAAGCAGGCCAAGGAAATGGTCGAGCGCCAGGACGACGGTCGTGTGGGACATCCTCGAAGAAGGTGATCAAGGATCATCCGGTACTGCTCAATCGCGCGCCGACGCTTCACCGTCTTGGCATTCAGGCGTTCGAGCCGGTGCTGGTTGAAGGTAAGGCGATCAAGATTCACCCGCTCGTCTGCACGGCGTTCAATGCCGACTTCGACGGCGATCAGATGGCGGTTCATATCCCGCTTTCGCCCGAGGCTCAGATCGAAGCTCAGGTCCTGATGCTGGCGTCGAACAACATCCTCTCGCCAGCTTCAGGTCAGCCGATCGCGGTTCCCACGCAGGACATCGTGCTCGGTTGCTATTACCTGACGCGATCAATGGACGGAGCACGAGGCGAGGGCCGGGCATTCTCGGGTATTGACGAGGTTCTGCTGGCACTCGACGCGAAAGAGGTCACTACGCAGACCAAGATCAGGCTTCGCTACGAAGGCCGGCTGATCGACCTCGATATCGAGCGCGACAACCAGGATGTCATCAAAGCGACTGTTCACGAGGTCAAGGCGCGTACGATCAATACGACCGTCGGCCGCGTGATCTTCAACGACCACCTTCCTGAAGAGATGCCCTATGTTAACGGCTCGCTCAAGAGAAAGGGTCTGCAGAGCCTGGTGAAGTACTGCTTCCTGCGCTTGGGTCATGAGACACACGGTCGAGATGCTCGACGAGCTTAAGGAGCTGGGCTTCCTTTACGCGACGAAAGCCGGCATCTCGATCGGCATCGACGACCTGGTGACACCGCAAGACAAACCGATACTCGTCTCTGCAGCCGAGAACGAAGTCGTCAAAGTTGAGCAGCAGTACAAAGATGGCGTCATCACGAACGGCGAGCGATACAACAAGGTCATCGCGATCTGGTCGGAGGTGACTGAGAGGGTCGCCGATGAGATGTTCAACGAGATGCAGCGGCGCGAACGAGAATCGCACGAGCTGAATCCGATTCTCATCATGGCCGACTCGGGCGCGCGAGGTAATCAACAGCAGATTCGTCAGCTCGCTGGAATGCGCGGACTGATGGCGAAGCCGGTCGGTCGAAATCATCGAGGCTCCGATTCGCGCGAACTTCCGCGAAGGGCTGAACGTGCTGCAGTACTTCATCTCAACGCACGGCGCGCGCAAGGGTCTGGCGGACACTGCGCTCAAGACCGCGGATTCGGGTTATCTGACCCGGCGCCTTGTTGACGTCGCGCAGGACGTGATCATCTCCGAAAGCGACTGCGGCACTATCAAGGGCATCTGGGCTGAGGCGATCACCGAGGGTGGCGACATAATTGAAGGGCTTCGCGAACGGATCATTGGCCGCGTTACTCTCGATGATGTTCGCGACCCGATTACGGGACAGATGCTCGCGCAGTTCGAACGAGGAGATCACCGAAGACATCGCGACAGAGATTCAGAACGCGGGCGGAATCGAGCGGGTGAGAATCCGCTCGGTGCTGACGTGCGAATCGCGGCGCGGTGTGTGCATCAAGTGTTACGGCCGGAATCTTGCGACGGGCGAGATTGTCGATATCGGCGAAGCGGTCGGCGTAATCGCGGCCCAGTCGATCGGCGAGCCTGGAACGCAGCTCACGATGCGAACATTCCATATCGGCGGAACCGCTTCGCGAATCAGTGAACAGTCATCACACGAAGCGCGTACGTCGGGCCGCATCAAGTACGAGGACCTCAATACGATCAAGAATCGCGAAGGCCGGATCGTTGCCATGAACCGCAACGGATCGTTGCTCATCGTTGATGATCGCGGACGCGAGGTCGAGAGATATCCGATTGCCTATGGCGCAACGCTTCCCATAACGGATGGCGGCCGCGTCGAGGAAGGCGGGAAGATCGCGGAGTGGGACCCCTACACATTCTGCGATCCTGACAGAAGTTGGAGGGACGGTCTCTTGGCGCGACCTGATCGAAGGCGTAACAGTTCACGAAGAAGTCGACGAGGTAACCGGTCTGAGCCGGCCGATCGTGATGGATTCGCCGGACGAAAAACGCCAGCCCCGCATCGAGCTCAAGTCTGCGACGCGGCAAGGTGCTCAAAGCCTATCCGATGCCCGTCCGGGCAAACCTTATGGTCACGAATGGTGACGATGTCGCGCCGGGAGACGTGATTGCCAAGATCCCGCGCGAGATCACAAAGACCAAGGACATTGTCGGAGGACTACCTCGTATTGTCGAACTCTTCGAAGCACGCCGGCCTCGCGAGACTGCGGTTATGAGTGAGATCGACGGCATCGTCAAGTTCGGTCCGGTGACTAAGGGTTCGCAGAAGATCATCGTTGCCGGCGAGAACGCTGAAGAGCGCGACTACGCGATTCCACGCGGCACGCACATCAACGTCCAGGAGGGCGATCGCGTACGTGCCGGCGAGCCGCTGATGGATGGTCCGCTCAATCCGCACGACATTCTTGCGGTGCGAGGAATGGAAGAGCTGCAGCGCTATCTGGTCAACGCGATCCAGGAGGTCTATCGCCTCCAGGGTGTTCACATCAACGACAAACACATCGAAGTGATTGTCCGCCAGATGCTGCGCTGGGTGCGCATCAAGGAGGTGGGCGATACCGAGTTCCTGCTCGAGGAGCAGGTCGATCGCTTCCGCTTCCAGGATGAGAACAAGCGGGTAAATGATCAGGACGGGCAGCAGTCATCGGCCGAGCCGCTGCTTCTCGGAATCACGAAGGCATCGCTCTCAACCGAGTCGTTCATCTCGGCGGCCTCCTTCCAGGAGACCACGCGCGTTCTGACCGAAGCCGCGATCTCGGGTCGCGTCGATTACCTGAGAGGATTAAAGGAGAACGTGATCATGGGACGGCTGATCCCGGCCGGTACTGGAATGGAGTTTTATCGCAACGTCAAGATCAGTCCAGACCCGACAATGACTGAGACGCGACATGAACCGGAAGACGCGCAGAATTACCTTCTGGATCAACTTTCCGGGCTCAGTACCCGCTCGTCACTGACGAACGTTGAGACTATTCCGGATGACTCCGAAGCTGATTCCCTTCTGACGGAGCCCGGAGACGAGTAAATATTTGTTCATTTTCCAATTGAGAGTTGTCATTTGTCATTGGTTTGGGGGGACTCCCCAAGCCAATGACGAATGACGGGAATCTTTCGATCTCTTCAGAAACACGCGGGTTCGGATGTGTGACGCGTGTCAGTAGCCCGACCGTTAGGGAGTGCTCTTCCGGCACCTCATCTTGTACTTCCGATCCGGCCCATATCATCCTGTAGTATAAGTTCTTGACCCGAATCGCGCGATTTGCTAGTATCCCGCCATCTTCTCACAAACTACAGGATGAAATGTGACAAGTGCGAACTTGAATTGAGTGGCGGGGCCGCAATCTGTGGACATTGCGGTCACAATAATGCACCGCAGCAGTCAGATTCCGTCCGGCTGACTCGCTCACTGACTTCGTCTCTGACGGTGAAGGCGGAGGCGACTCTAATCCCGTTTCCACAGTCCGCTCCCGTTACAGCGAAGGCTCAGGTGGGCGATGAGGCTCCACGCTGGCGAAATCAGGTCAAAGAGAGCGTTCGTTTATTTCGCGAGCAACGGACGGTCGTCGATGAATTGATCCCAGACGAGCAGCCCGACCTCGCGGCGCCTTCTGATGCACCTCATCCCGTCGTAGAAGCTGCCTTGAAACGCCTTCAACGCTCTTCCAGAGCGAGCGCAGCTCAACCGAAGGAGACCGTTGAGCCTGAAGTCGTCAGAGAGAAACCGCTCGAGAAGCCACTGATCGTAAAGCCACCGATCGAGAAGCCACTGCTCTTCGCGGAAACGACGGAAGTAGAGGATTTGCCTGATCCCGTTCCAGTTCAACCTGTGAAGCGGGCAACTCGCGAACCTCGTGTGGTGACGACTCCCGCTCCAGTGGTAGCGCCAAAGATCGAACTGCATCCGCCTGCGATGCCGCAACCAAGCTCACTGCCACAGCCTGCGAAGCTTACAGATCGTCTGCTTGCCACATTTTTTGATCTGGCACTGATTGTGGTGGCCTCCGTTCCTCTCTTTGCGGTTCATTCTCTTACAGGTGTGAATCTGGGACACGGAATCCTGTACACTGCGCTCGCGATCCTCGTGTGGGTTACCTTCATCTACCAGCTCTGGACGATGCTCGTTGCGAAACGAACGTGTGGTATGGCCTGGCGCAACCTCAGAGTTGTCGATGCCGAGACGCACGAATTGACATTTCCCGAATGGCGCATATTTGCACGATCGATCGCTGCTACTGTCAGTCTCGCACTCTTTCCTCTCAATGTTCTCATAATCTGGTCGAGCGGGTCTCAATCGGGGCTCGCAGATGTGCTCTCGCAGACAGCCGTTTGCCAATTCCCAAACCGCCCAGTCCAGGCCTCACCCTCCAGATCGCAGAACAGTTAATAGCGCAGTCAAGCAGAAACTTCCTCGTCAACACGCTACTATTCCTGTATGGATGACGCGCTTCTCAAAGCGGTGGTCGACGAACTCGCTCATACTTTGCCCGGAGCGCGATTGCAGAGGGCGGTTCAACGAGGCGCAACCGACCTTCTTCTGGATTTCAACCGTAAGGATGGCCGTTGGCTGATCATATCTACCGATGCGAACCGGCTGACACTTCATCTCGGCAAGCGGCCGGATCGCGAAAGCGACCCGCCTCAGCGGACGGACACCGCGTTCGTGGCTTCGTTAAGAAAGCACTTCGTTGAAACGCGGTTACGAGATATCGCAAAGCTGCCGGAAGATCGAGTTGTCGAGCTTGAATTTGCAGCGGGAGCGCGCCGACTTGTCGTCCGACTGACTGGAAATTCGGCGGATATCGTCATCACTGAAGATTCGGTCGTACATTGCATCACTTCGGAATCGCGAGAGTTCGGGCAAGACTCAAGGAGCCCCGCGGCAGTTCTCACCAGTCCCAAGGTGATTTCCCGACTGCAAACGAAGCGGCTGAGCATTACTTCAATTCTGCTGACGCTCATCTTTCATTCCTCCGCGAACAACAGTCAGTCAGATCGCATCTCACGGGAAAGATAAAGAAGCTGCGAACTCTTGCCGGAAAGCTCGAGGACGACCGTAGCCGATTTCTTGGCGGACCGACGCATCAGCGATATGGAGAGCTTCTGCTCGCGAATCTTCATCAGATAAGAACAGAAGGACAAGGCATTTGTTGTCGTCGACATCTACGATCCTTCAGGCAACACAATCTCGATCCCAATGGTCGAACATCTGATGCCCGGTTGGCGGCCGAACACTATTTCAAGCTTGCGCGCCGATCACGAAACGGCCTTAAGGCCATCGACGAGCGGCTGCCCGAGGTCGAGGTGCAGATTGAAAAGGCTGAAGCCGATCTCAAAAGCGTAGACGAAGCTGAAAACCTGGAGGACCTGCAGGGATCTCAGTTCGGATTGGCATGCCCGTTCGTCGTCAAACGACAGTGGAAAAGAAGCAACAAGCGCCGAAAATCTCGGGCGTACGGCGTTATCGAACGAGCGAGGGATTCGAAATCCTCGTAGGACGATCCGATCAGGACAACGACAACCTGACTTTCCGCGTGGCAAAATCGCACGATCTTTGGTTTCACGCGGCAGATTATCCCGGATCACACGTCGTGCTGCGAAATCCACATCGCTCCCTTCCCCCTCCTGGCGCAATACAGAAGGCGGCACAGATCGCAGCCAAGTTCAGTCACGCCCGTCACGACTCAAAGGTTGCGGTCAATTACTGCGAGAAGAAGTTTGTTACGAAACTCAAACGCGCCGCGCCAGGCCAGGTTCGCCTCTCATCGTTCAAAACAATTCTCGTAGAACCCGGCGAGCCAGCTGAGAGAATTCTATAGACGGCCTGGGAGCGCTGAGCAGCGTCTGGAGCGCGGCGGCTTGCGCGCTGCGTCAGATGGATCACAGCGAGCAAGCGGCGCCAAGTGCGACTCCATGGCTCAGCGCTCAGCCAGCCTGGCGCTCCCAGGCGGCTCTCGCAGGAGAAAGTATCCAAGCACAGTGCCAAGACCCATGCCAAGCAAATCCCACTGAAGGTCGTTGGCGGTGTCATACGCCCCATGAATCCGCATTCCAGGCGCGGGATGCATGTACTTATCGTCCCAGAGCTCGATCACCTCATAGAATCCGGCCAGCAGGAAGACAGTCGCGAATGCAAACACGCACACCAGGTAGAATGGCATTCGGATACCAAGAGGCCCGTCAAAGAGAGTCCGCGCCAACCAGATCGCTGAGGGCATGACGAGTGCCGAAATGAGACAGTGCGCGTACTCGTCGTACTGAATGTAGGGAAACGGACGACCATACAATCCGAGAACGCCCGCATTGCCAATGCCATCCACGAGTACGCAGCAGACCAGAAGAAACAGCACACTGAGCGGGGCAGTTATCCCTAAGCGACGTTTCAGCCAGAAGCTGGATACACCCAGCATAACGATTACGATCGCCGTGCTTGTATAGATCGGCAAGTAGGCAAGCCGAAGGAGAAAAAGGATGGTGGCAACTGAAATGAGGGTAATCGTGAGGAAGTCAATCTTCGATAGTTTCACTCGGGTGTTTTCTCCGTAGTTTGAGATGACCGGCATATACCACTGCGCCCAGCAACGCGATAAACGTAAAAATGCTCAACGCACTGCCAATCGTTCGCACGCGTGTTGAACCAAACTCCAGGGTCAGACGGTGAGATACCAGTCGGTACTTCGACAACCATTTCGGCATCAGCGCCAGTCTGTACCACAATCTCATGGCCGTCCAACTTTGCTATCCAACCCGGAAAGAAGAACGTGCGGACAGCAACTTTGCCTGCCGCTTCTACATCAAGCTGCGCTGATCGCCATTCGGAATCCCAGGCATCGACTCGAGCAATACCGCTTCCTGTAACAAAACGTAACTCGGGTCGATCAGGCACTTCCCTTCCCGCCTTAATCGGAAGAAGAGAATAGTTGGAATGCTCAGGGTTTGGGACAAATGCTTCGGCACGATACATCGGCAATACAACGCGTGAAAAGCTGAACCCAGCACTTGCCAGAATCATTGCCAGTGCGAGAGCGCTACCCAGACGGGCGCTCGTTGTGCTCTTTGTCGAGTCTCTTGCGCGGGCAGCCGAGTCCGCTGAAATGCCAATAAGCATGGCCGTGCAGACTGTTGTCAACGCTAGAATCCGCCACGAAAATACTCCAATCTCAATTCCTGGAATAATCGCGTTCAACGGACGTGATAGAGGAGTAATGAGAAAGAGCGACCAGGCGCCCGCACTCATCCAGATAAACGCTTCTCTCCTTTTCACTCGGAGCAACCATGCTCCGAGCAAGACCAGCGTTACCAGTGTAAACAGCCAAATATGATCAATTCGAGCGACGAAATCGTCTCCAGTGTGATCGTATCTTGCCGAGGCATAATCGAAGACATAACTTTGCGCGTATGGCCATTCGGTTTCAACGTCGGCCGAGTGGATGAGGTGCTGCTCGCTGAATGCCGGAAGAATGTATGCCGCTGCCAAAAGCGTTCCGGCGATCAGGCAGCAACCCACTTCAACCAGCCTTTTCCAGTCGCGAGCGATTATCTTCTGCACAAGAAATACTGGTCCGAACACGAGGGCCGTCTGAAATGCAGTCGGGGGATGCGACCATACGAAAAGACCCCAGGCGAGCGAGAGTCCAATGAGGCTTTCGACGCGGCGCTCTTGTCGATCGTCGAACACAAAAAACAGTACAAGCGTCATCCAGACCAGACCCAGACACTCGGCAAGCGCTCCGCGCTGGTAATAGTCGATCAGGTGGTAAGGTGCTACCTGATATGCAACCATCGCCATAACCGCGGCGCGCCTTGAGAGACTCGATCGAGCAAGCATATAGAACGTCAGACCCGACCCGATCAGGAGAACAATGTATGAAAGCCGTATAACCATCATCCAGTCACGCACCAACCAGAAAAGGCCGGAGGTTAAATAAAAGACGGCAGGAGGGTAGAAGATGGTCGACGGGGCTCCGTACCCCCTATGCATTTCGCCCTGCCAGCGCGGATAGAGATTGCCGTCAACAAGACTCTTCTCGAAGGACTGCATCAGATTGTAGTGCGACACCATGTCGTGGGTGACCGGCATTCGCCCGCCACAGCAACCTTCCGACCGCATTTCCCCGATGAAGAAAAACGGCAGAATGACGGCTACGGAGACGACAATGCAGATTAGGACCGGACTGAATCGCGTCATCGCTTTAAGCAAGTACGTTGTACCGCCTTCAGGCGGAATCCCGGCTGTGATAAATTAGCGCTAGATTAGACCATACCTTCATCGCTTTGAGGAACTCGAGAGAATGCAAGCACTCCGCGAAAGCTTAATGCAATTGATCACGCAAACCTCTGCCAATCTGCCGCCAGACGTGCGGCACGCTATGTCGCGTGCCCTGGGGGAGGAACAAGGCAGCCGATCTCAACAGGCACTCAATGTCATTGCCACCAACATCGACATGGCAAGTGACGCTGAGGGCCCGATTTGTCAGGATACCGGCTGGCCTACATTTGAAATCAAGACTCCGGTAGGCATCAGTCAGCTTCATATTAAAGCGGAGATCCGCGAAGCCATCGCGGAGTCGACCAAACGCGGCAAGCTGCGTCCGAATTCTGTAGATTCGCTGACGGGAAAGAACAGCGGTAACAATCTCGGACCGGGCACGCCGACAATCCACTTTGAGCAGTGGGAGAATGATGACGAGGTTGAGATAAAACTTCTGCTCAAGGGGGGTGGCTGCGAGAACAAGAATATCCAGTACTCTTTGCCCACGACGCTTCCTCACCTCGGAAGCGCAGGTCGCGATCTCGAAGGCGTAAGAAAGTGCGTTCTTCATGCTGTCTGGCAGGCACAGGGCCATGGTTGCAGCGCAGGCGCGATCGGAGTGTGTATCGGCGGTGATCGATCGGTTGGATATCAGGTTGCAAAGGAGCAGCTTTTTCGAACTCTCGACGATGTCAACCCTGATCCGAAGCTGAGGCAGCTCGAAGAGTATGTCATGCAGACCGCAAATACCCTTGGCATCGGAACCATGGGATTTGGCGGAAACACGTCTCTCATCGGTTGCAAGGCGGCATCAGTCAATCGACTGCCTGCCAGCTTCTTTGTTTCGGTTGCCTATGACTGCTGGGCGTTCAGACGCCTTGGAATCGTTGTCGACCCGAGGACCGGCGAGATCAAACGATGGCTATATCGGGATGCCGATGCACCGCAAGTTCGGATGCCGGCTGAGGGCGGCTTCGCTCGGACGGGTACCGAGAAGGTGCTCACGACACCGATATCCGAAGAACAGATTCGTTCGCTCAGAGTCGGCGATCTGGTTCTGATTACGGGTGAGATGTTTACCGGACGCGATGCGATTCACGCGCATCTGATGAAGAACGATCCTCCAGTGAGTCTCGAGGGTTCAGTTCTCTATCATTGCGGACCCGTGGTCCTCACCAACGGCAAGCACCGCATTACGGCAGCCGGCCCTACGACGAGCATTCGTGAAGAACCTTATCAGGCTGAGATCATCAGGCGATATGGCGTTCGTGCCGTAGTAGGTAAAGGTGGAATGGGACCGAAGACGCTGGCGGCTCTCAAGGAGCACGGAGCGGTCTATTTGAATGCAATCGGTGGCGCCGCGCAGTACTACGCAAAGTGCATCGACGACATACATGGCGTACACCTGCTTGAATTCGGGATTCCGGAAGCCATGTGGCATCTGCGAGTGACCGAATTCCCGGCCATCGTAACAATGGACTCGCACGGCAATTCGCTTCACGCAGACGTTGAAAAGGCGTCGGCGACGATTCTTGAAAAGCTCGCCGAGCCCGTTTTTAACAAGTAATGTTTAGAGTTCAAGCTTTAGCTTGCCGCGCCATTGCAAGCTAAAGCTTGAACTCTAAACTTGTTCACCAGGAGCTTCCTTTAATGACAATGATGAAAACCCCATTGACCATGTCCGTCCTCATGGATCGTGGTCCCCAACTTTGCCCCGATGTCGAGATCGTTTCCAGATTGAAGGACAGAATTCATCGGTATACTTATCGCGACCTTGGTATGCGAGCCAGACAGCTCGCAAGCGCACTCAAGAAACTTGGAGTAGCCCAGGGCGACCGCGTCGCGACCTTTGCGTGGAACAGCTACCGCCACCTGGAAGTCTATTACGCCGTACCCTGCATGGGCGCGGTTCTGCATACGCTCAACCTGCGACTCAGCGTTCCTGACCTTGAATACATCGTCAATCACGCGGAAGACAAAGTCATCCTGGTTGACGAAGAGCTTTTGCCGCTGCTCGAGCGACTCGAGGGAAAAATTCCGACAGTTAAACATTTCATCGTCATGGGCAACACGGGACAGTACTCGACGAAGCTTTCGCCCGTCATCGATTACGAAACAATGATCGAGCCCGAATCGTCTGACTTCGAATGGCCACTTGATCGATGAAGACGCACCGATGGGCCTTTGCTATACAAGCGGAACGACAGGCAATCCCAAGGGCGTTATGTATACGCACCGCTCGAATTACATTCATACCATTTCCGGTACGCTACCGGATGCGCTTGGACTTCGAAGGGCTGATGTGGTCATGGCTGCCGTTCCGATGTTTCACGCAAACGCGTGGGGCCTTCCTTACACGTGCTGCATGCTGGGCTCAAAACAGGTGTTTCCCGGGGCGATGATGGACGGAGCTTCGATCTGCCGTCTTCTCGAGGACGAGAAGGTCACGTTCACTGCAGGTGTGCCAACGATCTGGCTCGGAGTAATGAATGAGCTGCTGGCTCATCCGGGAAAGTATGATCTGTCGAACTTGAAGTCGATGTTGTGCGGTGGCTCGGCACCTCCGCGAGCGATGATCGAGTGGTTTGAAACAAATGTTGGCATCGATTTCATCCACGCCTGGGGCATGACCGAAACGAGCCCGCTCGGATGCATCAATCGCCTGAAGCCTCATATGCAGGAGTGGTCAAAGGACGAAAAGCTCGATGTAAAACAGCGCGCCGGGATACCGGCACCCGGCCTTAGCCTGCGCATCGTGGATGACGACGGAAATGAGGTGCCTCACGACGGAGTCTCGATGGGAAGGTTGCTCGTTCGCGGACCCTGGATTGCCAGCCAGTACTACAAGGACCCTTCACCGGAGAAGTTTCCGGGAGGCTGGCTGGATACAGGCGACATCGCAACACTCGATGCAGAAGGCTATATGGCCATCGCGGATCGCTCGAAGGATCTGGTCAAGAGCGGTGGAGAGTGGATATCGTCTGTCGATCTCGAGAACGCGATCATGGCAATTCCCGGCGTTGCCGAAGCAGCCGTGATCGCGATCAATCATCCGAAGTGGCAGGAGCGCCCGCTGGCTTGCGTCGTAGCAAAACCTGGGTCGTCCGTGACAAAGGAGCAGGTCTACGATTTCCTCGGTGCACGTTTCGCCAAATGGTGGATGCCAGACGATGTAGTCTTTATCGAGCAGGTACCAAAAACGAGCGTCGGAAAGTTTGACAAGAAGGTCCTCCGCCAACAGTTCGCGGAGTATCACCTTCCGACGGAGTGAAGAGGAAGGGGTCGGGGGTCAGGGGTCAGGGGTCAGTGGTATTGAGTTCAAGCTTTAGCTTGCTCTTATCAATCGAGCTGCAAAAGAGCAAGCTAAAGCTTGAACTCAAACCACTGATCCCTGACCCCTGACCCCTGACCCCCTCTCTTACTTGACGCCTACCACCATCGAGTCCGGGCCAACGAGGTGCTCGACTCGGGTTTCACGAAAGCCGGCTTCGCGCATCCAGGCCTGGCAATCCTGCCCGGAATAATCAAAACCTCCGGGCGTCTCGATCAGCATGTTAAGGCTCATCAGGAGACCGAATGCATTCTTTCGTCTTTCGTCATCGATGATGGCTTCGAACACAATCAACGATCCGCCTTCAGGAAGGGCAGCATAGGCCTTCCGGAGAAGCATCATCTTCTGGTCGAGGTCCCAGTCGTGAAGTATGTGCCCCATGGTGATCACGTCTGACTTAGGGAGAGGCTCGTTGAAGAAATCACCCGCCTGAAACCGCACCCGCTCGCTCAGGCCATTCTTCGCGACATACTCATTGAAAAGCGGGCCCACAACCGGCAGATCGAAATTCACTCCAGTCAGATGAGGATTGGCGAGGCAGACTTGAACGAGCAAGCCTCCTTCCGCTCCCCCCACATCCAGGACCGTATTGTAGTTTTTCCAGGGGAACTTCTGAGCGATTGCCATAGAGGCGCCAAGACTCAATCCCGTCATTGCTCCGAGAAACGAACGTAAACGCGCCGGATCGCTATAGAGAAGGTCAAACAAACCCGCGCCTCCCGTCTTAGCCTCGTTTTGTGGCAACCCAGTTCGCAACCCTTCCGTCAGCGAACCCCAGAATCCATAGAGGCGTTGATTGACCATCTCGAGCATGCCGCCCATGTAGCTCGTCTTGCCTCGTACGAGGAACTGCTCGGTCGGCGGGAGTATTGCGATAAATACCATCCTCCCGCTCAAGCATCCCAAGCGCGACAAGTGCATCAAAGAAATCCCGCGCGCTGCGTGGGTGGAACTCAAGGCGTTTGGCAAGGCTGCTGGAATCAAGCGGCGATTTTGAGAGCTCAGTGAACAATCCCACCTCGACCGCGCTCAAGAGCACTTTCGATCCCCAAAAGCCGAGACCGAGCTGCATTATCTGATCGGGGGCAACTACCTTTTCTGACATTAAGTATTATCTCCTCAATTAGTTGTTAAATGATGCGCATAACGCTGGTGCCGCATCCTACTTGATTGGCAGGGCGCGCTTTCAAGAGTGCGATCTGGCCCGTGTGATAGGCGTTGTGCTGGAGAATGCCGAGGACCGTTTCGCCGATGGTGACGCCGGTTGCCAGCTCACGCGATCGTGCCGTTCCAACCAACGCTTCGTAATCGATAACGGTAGACCGTAGCTGTTCCTCAAGCCGGCCCGTCGACGAAGCCAACGAGGCCTTTACTTCCGCCCACGCTCTGTCGCTCGACTCGGTGATTTCCTGCCAGTCTCCTTCCTCGGGCCATGCAGGATCTGATCCGCGAAGCCGGCGCACAACTTCGTTCTGCCATGCGATCATATGCAGAACCACTTCCCAGATGCTGTGTCTGCCCTCAATCGGATGAGACGCAGCATCACTCGCAGAGAGGCCCGCAATCAGACTTTCAGTCGAAGGGCCATACCACGGGTCGCCTGAGTATGCTTTGCGAAGCGAATCGATTATCTGCAGATCTAGTGGCATCTGAACTCTCCTCACTGGAACAGATAACTGCGGTATCGTACTATTTAGCGCGGGAGGACACCACAAATGAAGTCGAGAATCATTCTTTGCGCAGGACTGCTGATTGTATTCAGTGTATCGATCGCTCTCGGGCAGGTAAAGAACGAGCCGGGATTCAAAACCATCTTTGACGGCAAGAGTTTCACTGGCTGGAAGATGGCCGAGGAGCACCAGGATGCGTGGTCGATCAAGGAAGGCGCTTTCGTCGCGCACGGCGAACGCAGCCATTTGTATTACGTCGGCGACGAGCAGCCGTTTGTGAATTTCGAACTCCGTCTGGATTGCAAGACTGAGCCGGGCTCAAACGGCGGTATCTATATCCATACGCAATATCAGCCGACAGGCTGGCCAAAGCATGGATATGAAGTGCAGGTCAATCAGACGCACACCGACTGGCGAAAAACCGGGAGTCTGTACGGCGTCCAGGATGTTAGAGAGCAGCTTGCGAAGGATGGCGAGTGGTATTCGTATTCGATCGTCGTCAAGGGCAAGCACATTACGATCAAGGTCAATGACAAGGTGGCTGTTGACTGGGATGAACCAGCCGATCAAAAGCCTGGCACTGACTTCACACGCGTCCTGGACAAGGGAACCTTCGCACTCCAGGCGCACGATCCAAAGAGCGTCGTGATGTTCAAGAATATCCGGGTGAAGAGACTGTAAGGAATGAGAAAGGTACGTTGTACCGCCTTTAGGCGGAATCTTCAGACGTCACCTTGAGACGTCAAAAGATTCCGCCTGAAGGCGGTACAACGTACTAAGAATGCTATTGTTTCTTTAGGTACGCGTCCGGGTTGGCTTTGATCGGATCGATGCAACCTGCGCAGCACACATAGAAAACCCTTCCGTTCACTTCGCTCTTGAGTTCCTTATTCACTGGAGTTCCCGTCACCGGGCAAGTCTCAATGCCGTCACCCTTTCCCAGGAACTCTTTTGGCGCCGCTTCGGGTGCCTTGGCCTTCTCTTCCTTCTGAATTGCTTTCTTTTGCTCCTCCACGCTTGGCTTCACGTAGAGTTCCGGGTTGGCCTTGGCCTTGGCCACGCAGTTGGTGCAGCAGAAATAGACCGTTCGTCCGAAAAGCTCAGCGCTCTCCGATTTCGAGATCGGCTCCGCAGTTACCGGACAGGTCTCTATGCCATCTCCCTTGCCAAGGAATTTCCCGTCCTTTTGGCTCTTTGCTTTATCGGAGTGGTCGTGCCCTTCGTGACCCTGAGCCAGGGCAAGCGATGAGACGGCGACAAGAACGAGTGTCGCGAAAAGTAAATGAACAAGAACCGCTGATTTTTTCATAATTGATTCCTTCCTCAATAACCCTAACCAAATAACCTGCCGAAATAGTGTGGAACCACCTTCCTCCACCACGGCCAGTCGTGATCCACATCGTGTCCCCAAATATCGAGCCAGTGCGGTATGCCTTTGCTCGAAAGTATACCTGACAGCTGCCGTGATCTCTCAGGGGCCTCGAACGCTCCCTGCCCCGAAAAGATGATGATGCTTCTTCCGCCGTTCCTCAATACCGGCAAATGGTAATGATCATCAAGCTTCGGAAGGTACTCAACTGGATTGTTGAAATAAACATCATCGTTGTGAAAGCCGTCGAGATAGCTTCGAATATCATAACTGCCACTCAACAGAATCGCCCCACCAAAGAGATCCGAATGCCTGAAGAACAGGTTTCCCGCCAGATAGGCTCCCAAACTGATTCCGAGAACGATCGGAAGCGCTCCCGGATCTTTGCAGTCACTTCGAATCAGCGGAAGGACTTCTTCCGTGACATAGCTGTCGTAGCGCTTGAGCCATTCTATCTTTTCCCAGGGAGCAGCGTGGTTGTTCAGCAGAGCCAGCCGATTGACACTATTGATTGAATAGACCTTCGCCTTGCCGTTTTCGAGAAACGACTCCACCGAATTGATAAGATGAAACCGTTCGTATTCCAGGAAATCGGCTGCTGCCGTCGGAAGCATCAGCACGGGCGGGCCATAGTGCCCGTAAGCGACGAGCGGCATTTCCTGGTTAAGCCTGTGGCTGTACCACGAGGTAATGTCACGGCGCATCGAAATCAACTCCTCTCACTCGGGTGGGGTGCGCCAGGCTTCAGTCTGGCGCTCCCAAGGCTAACTAGTTCGCCATCAACTCGGGCGCTAACTGCTTGTCGACTTTTGGTCTTGTCGGGCGATTCCCAACTTCCCAGGCGGTGGCCATTACCGTTTTGGTTATCTTCTCCATCTTTGTGTAGTCGATCTTGTCGGCATGATCCGATGGCCGGTGATAGTCCTGATGAACGCCGCTGAAGTAGAAGATGATCGGGATTCCCTTTCGCGCGTAATTGTAGTGGTCGCTGCGATAGAAGAATCGTTGCGGATCCTTTGGATCATCGTACTTGTAGTTGAACTTCAGCTTGAGATAAGTGTCATTTACCGATTCGCTCAGGACTCCAAGCTCAGTGCTCATCATCTTTGATCCAATGACATAGACTTCGTCAGGGCCTGTGAGATCGGCATTCGACGGATTCTTATCGCTCGCGTCGCGACTACGTCCTATCATATCAATGTTGAGCTGGGTCACGATCTGATCGAGCGGAACCACAGGATAGTCTGTCACGTACTGTGATCCCCAGAGCCCCTTCTCCTCGCCCGCATGCCACACGAACAAAAGCGATCGCCTGAGGACGTGCCGCACCCTTGGCAAAGGCCTCCGCCATCGCCAACACCGCCACCGTACCTGAACCATCATCATCGGCTCCATTCAAGATCACGTCTTCACCGGGCGCGCTGCCAGCGGCCGGATTACGAATGCCTACATGGTCATAGTGAGCACCGATAGCAACATACTCGTTCTTGAGCCTTGCGTCGGAACCCTCGAGAATACCAATCACATTCTGCGTATAGCTCTGCTCATAGGTCATGCCGATCTGGAACTTTGCCTGTTTGGTGGCACTGAGGTCGAATGATTCACCGGTTTCACCGGCAGTCAGCGCTTTGGCCAGATCGTCACCCGACTTCCTTTCGCCTTCAAAGAGTTGCCTGGCAGCCTTGTCCGAAATCACGATCGACGGTATCGGTCGGTCCTCCTCTTTCTGAAACTTCTCCGGTTGCCAGTTGGATCCGCGCTCCACGGACCGCTGTTGCTCCTGTGCAAAGTTGTGCGTCGGCCCCGCAACAACGAGAGCGCCCTTTGCGCCGTTCTTCTTCAAATATGCGAGCGGCCCCTGGAAATCAACACCTTCCTTCGCCGCTCGCAAATCGTTCAACGATACGCCACGCGGAAACCCGCTCCCAACAATGATCGCAATCTTATCTTTGACGTCAATTCCCTTGTAAGCATTGATCCCTTTTGCAGGGTAGTACCAGCCGTTGCCCACATACGCCAGGGACCCGGTTGCGGAACCCGGGCTGGGCCGGGCGATAAAGTCCACACCCATGACCAACGCAGTTCCATTCAGCGTCGCGGAACTCACTTTGGGATCGACTTTGCCTTTGCGCAAAGAGATCTTCTGAAAGTAGGTATTGTTATCGCCTCCGGGTTTGACACCCCATAACGACAGGTTCATCGCAATAAACTTGGCCGTGAGGTCGAGACCGCGCGAGGGAGTATCGCGCCCCTCCATCTCGTCCGAGGCGATGAAATAGAGATACTCTTTGAGACGCTCTGCCTTAATGGCATCGAAATTGACCCGGATCGCGGTCTTCTTGCCCTGGGCCTGCGCCGGGGCCATGAGAGCGCACGAAAGACTTGCCACCAGGAGCCACACAGATATCCTGTTTTTCACGGTTGTCACCCTTCCTCCTCACAAATGATCATCATTTTCTCACATTGCGGGCTGTGAATGGAGTTCAGAGACTTCGAGGTTTAAGGAGTTGATCAAGCAGGTTGGCGCACTCTGCGCTGCGTTCGGCGAGATTGCGGTCAAGTCGTTCGTGTTCAGCTTTGATGCGGTAGAGCTCGTCGGCGAGATTCAATGCAGTCAGAATGGCCACTTTGCGCGAGTCGATAGTACTGCCGGCAGACGAAATCTCCTGCATACGCTTCTCGACAAGTGTCGCAAGCTCCTGAATGCGGTCATCATTACCGTCCGAGACAACGATACTGAACGTATCGTTGAAGATTTGAACCTTAACCGTGTGGGGAGAGTCCTCGGTCATTCGTCGCATCAAGGCCCGGTTACTTTTTGACAACCTCTGCTTCTGTCTCAAGGACAGAAATGGCGTCGAGCATCGCTTCCACTTTCAGGCGCACCGAATCTCGATCAGCGAGCAGCCGTTCGAGTTGTGCCTCCAAACGGTCGCGATCCGACTGGACCGCATCGAATTCCCGCCTCATTACGACCAGCTCGCGCTCGAGATTGTCCCTTTGGAACTTCAAACTCTTACAGAGCTCTACAGTGCGGTAGATCTTATCTTCAAGGTGGGAAAACTTTTCAAGACCAGCAACGGGCATTATCAGAGCTCCTGTGCCTTCATTTCACGATTCCCGCGGCACATCGTTTCGTCCTTGTGTTCCGTTCTTCCGTTCTTCCGTTCGGCAGTTCTTCATTCAGTCCCTGGCGACTACCGGACCTCAGCTTTGAACTTCCTCACCACTTCTTCGATGACCCGGCTATGCGCAGAATTGACTTCAGACTCGGTGAGGGTACGACTGTCAGAGCGATAGCGGAATGCAAGTGCCAGCGCTCGTTTCCCGGCCGGAAGTTCCTTCCCAGTGTACAGATCAAAAAGCTTTACCCCAATCAGTTCGGGAATTCCCAGACCAAGAATCGATTCTTCAATCTCCCCGAACGATGACCGCGTCATCCACTAGTATCGACAGGTCCCGTAGCACCGCCGGAAACCTTGGAAGAGCGCGATATCTGCTCTCAACTTTCTCGGACGCAAGAATAAGACTAAAGTCGAGCTCCGCAACGAAGACTTCCTGCTTGAACTTGAATTCGGCAGCCACCTTCGGATGAAGCTGGCCAATCAGTCCTGCGTTCCTGCCGTTGAGCGATATTACCGCAGCACGCCCCGGATGCAAATACCGAATCTCTTCCGTATGACTGAAGCGAGGCGTTTTTCTTGCGAGATTCTCAAAGATTGCTTCAATCGCACCCTTGAGATCCAAAAAATCCGCTCGCACTGAGGTTGCCGTCCAGTCGAGCTCGTTCCGCATCCCGGTTAGAACAACCCCCAGAACTTCGGTCTCGATCGGCCGCTCGCCTTCCGCAGCTTCAAAACACTTTCCAAGCTCGTACAGCCGCACGTTTCGGGTTCCATGATTCAGATTGCGCGCGACAGAATCGAACAAACCCGGGAGCAGAGTCGTGCGCATCTGCGCCTCGGTTTCGTCTATCGGGTTGGTCAACATAAGCTTGCTTGCCACCTGCGAGGAGCTGAGCAGTCGATCGCTCTCGCCGTTTACAAAGCTGAAGTTCATCGCCTCGTGAAACCCGAAGCCTGAAAGCGTCCTCCTCACTGTCCGGCGGTCCTGCTCACCATACAGATACGCTCCAGCCGACGCACCTCCCGGAATCGTCAATTTTAACCGGTCATATCCGCGTATCCGCACAACTTCCTCGATCAGGTCTTCCTCGTTGGCAAGATCGTACCGCCAGCTTGGACTTATGGCTCGAAGTGTCTTTCCGCGGAGTGTCTATCTCAACCTGAAGACCAAGAGACGTCAATATGAGCGCGGCCTGGTCGAGTCTTACAGGCAAGCCAGTAAGCGCTTTGTAACGGCTCGTCCGAAACTCAATCGGTTGCGGCACTGGCGGCGGAACGCGTACATCGATCACACCTTCAAGAACCTCTCCACCCGCGAGCTCGGCGATCAGTGCTGCTGCACGATCGTTTGCGCGCACAACCATCTCGTAGTCAGTGCCCCGCTCGAAACGATACGATGCTTCTGTGTTCATTCCCAGAGCCCGCGCTGTCCGGCGAACCGATGATGGCAGGAAATACGCGCTTTCAAGAAGCACGTTCGTGGTCTCAGCCGTGATTTCGGAATCGGCTCCACCCATTATGCCGGCTAGCGCTACTGCACGTTCATCATCCGCAATCACCAGCATGTCAGTGCCGAGCTCTCGCTCAACGCCGTCGAGCGTGACCAGCTTTTCACCGAGTCGCGCCCTTCTGACAATGATCTTCGCGCCGCCTAACCGATCCAGATCAAACGCATGCAGCGGATGTCCGAGTTCAAAGAGTACATAGTTCGTGATATCCGCAACATTGTTAATGCTTCGAACGCCTACAGACTCAAGTCGCGATACGAGCCAGTCGGGTGAAGGGCCGACCTTGACCCCGCGAATGACGCGCGCCGTGTACCGGGGGCACAAATCAAAGTCGTTGATTTCGACGCCGGCGACGCTCGAAGCCGGAATCTGTGACTGATTGAGTTTGAACGCGGGCAATCTTGCGGCGCTGCCTTCGATAGCGGCGACTTCCCTGGCAATACCGAAGTGAGAAAGACAATCAGGACGATTCGATGTGAGATCGAGTTCAAAGACGTTATCAAAGGGTGCGGTCGCATGCTTCTCGATTGAGTCGACAGCCAGGCCCGCCATCGTCAGCTTCTTTGCAAGGTCCGCAGGCTTGCGCTTCACATCAACAAGCTCAGTCAGCCAGGAATAATTGATCTTCATAAGAAAACTGTACGTTGTACGCAGGGGATCTCACGCGAAGCCGCGAAGACGCGAAAAGAACTAAAGAAATGCTGTCTTTGAATCACGGTTATTCTTTTTCGCGTCTTCGCGGCTTCGCGTGAGATCCCTGCGTACGACGTACCTCGTTACTGAAACTGCTCGAGGAAGCGCACGTCGTTCTCGTAAAGGAGGCGAATGTCGTCCAAACCGTACATCAATGCGCACATCCGATCGATACCCAGGCCAAATGCAAAACCCGAAAACTCCTGAGGATCAATGTCGACCCGGCTGAGAACATTGGGGTGCACCATCCCAGAGCCCCCAAGCTCTATCCACCCGCTGCCTTTGCATATCCGGCAGCCTGAGCCTCCGCACTTGAAACAGCTGTAGTCGACTTCCGCACTTGGTTCTGTAAACGGAAAGTACGATGCGCGAAAACGCGTTCGTGTTTGCGGACCAAACATTCGACCTACGAACTCGTTCAGCGTTCCCTTAAGGTCGCCGAGGGTTACCCCACGATCGACAAGGAGGCCTTCCACCTGAAAGAACATCGGGTTATGCGTCGCATCGGGTGTGTCCCGTCTGAAGACCCTTCCTGGCGCTATAACACGCAATGGCGGCCTTCGCTTCTGCATGGCATGAATTTGAACATTCGACGTCTGAGAGCGCAGCGCCAGTCCGTTTTCGAGATAAAACGTGTCCTGAGGGCTCCGGGCCGGATGATTCAAGGGAATATTGAGCGCTTCAAAGTTGAAGAAGTCTGTCTCGATCTCAGGGCCATCCTCAATTGTGTAGCCCATTGAAACAAAGACTTCTTCGATACGTTCGCGCAACAGAGTGATCGGATGATAATGCCCTGCAGGGAGGCGCCGTCCGGGCAGTGTGACATCGATCCTCTCGCGATCCAGCAACTGGGATTCCCGTGCCGCAGCGAACTCCGTCTGAAACGCGGCGACTCTCGCTTCAACGGAATCCTTGAATTCATTGAGAAACTTGCCTGCCTCGCGGCGATCTTCCGCAGAAAGCGTTCCAAGCTTCTTCATTTCTGCCGCGAGAATTCCGTTCTTGCGACCCAGCCAGTGATCTCGTAAGGCGACCACCTGCGACTCGTCTGTCACCAGATCAGCCTGTCTGGCAAATTCGCTTTTCAGCTCAGCAATTCTTTCGGTCATCGTCGTCATTGGAACCCCGAAACACCGCTCTCATAACAGAAGACCCAAGACTTCTCCAGACGCGGGCCCGGAAGACTTGGGTCCATTCCACTGAAAGAGCCGGGGGGCTTCTTCAGACTGCTACTGTCCCGGTGTCAAGGGCCTTCTTTGCTGAGCCAACCAGCTCGGCAAAAGCATTTGGTTCATTGACCGCGAGATCAGCCAGGACACGCCTGTCGAGGTTGATTCCTGCGACCTTCAGCCCGTGCATAAACTGGCTGTAGTTCAATCCGTTTATTCGGGCTGCGGCACCGATTCTGATGATCCAGAGCGAGCGAAAATCTCGTTTTTTGAGTTTGCGTCCGACGTAAGCGAACTTCAATCCACGCTCAACCGACTCTTTCATCGAGCGGTAGAGTTTGCTCTTTGTCCCACGATAGCCACTCGACAACTTCTCCAGCTTCTTGCGCTTGTCAAGTCGCTTGCTTCCACGTTTTGCTCGAGGCATTGACTTCTCCTCTCAAGTCTCTAAAAAAAGAAAAAGACCAATTCAGGTCCGATAATTACTTTCGACCATAAGGCAGCATCGCCTCGACGCGCTCCTGGTCGCTGTCTGACACAAGCACGTCCAGATCGAGGTTGCGCTTCCGCTTCGTCGACTTGCACGTCAGCATATGCCTGGCGTGCGAATGTCCACGCTTTATCTTCCCTTTGGCCGTCAGGCGAAACCGCTTTTGGGCGCCCTTGTGTGTTTTCAGTTTCGGCATAATCTCCTCCAACTCATACTCTTCCCAAATATTTCTTAGTTCCGTATGCGCATCTCGCGCATCAATTCCTTTTAGGGCCGAAGATCACCATCATCTGCATCCCTTCAACGCGAGGGCGAAACTCGACAACTCCGCATTCCGCCAGGTCGGTCGCAAGGCGATCGAGCAGCTGAGCTCCAAGTTCCTTGTGTGTGATCTCACGACCACGAAATCGTACCGTAGCCTTTACTTTGTTTCCGTCCTTGAGAATCTCCTGAGCGTGACGCATCTTGAAGTTGTAATCATGATCGTCCGTTCCCGGACGAAACTTGATCTCTTTGACTTCGATTACAACCTGCTTCTTCTTCGCTTCGTGTGCGCGTTTCTTCTGCTCATAGAGAAACTTTCCAAAATCGATGATCCGGCAGACAGGTGGCACCGCTTGCGGTGCTACCTCGACCAGATCCAGATGTCGCTGTCTGGCCATCTCGAGCGCCTGTTGCGGCGACATAAGTCCAAGGTGGTTGTCCTGATCGTCAATCACGCGAATCTCTTTGGCGCGGATTCGATCATTCACGCGCACCTGAGGTCCGCGCTGATCGCGACGTCCCCGGTACCCCCCCGAAAAACCTGTATTAATGGAACCACCTCCTGGTTAATGACAACAATCAGGATGCCGGGGACATAAAACTCGGCCCCGGCCCCACTTCTAACTCGTGAGCGCTCGCGTACGCACCAGATCATTCAGCCGCGCGCTGAACTCCCCAACCGATACTGCGCCGAGGTCACCCTTTACGCGATCACGCACAGCGACCTGACCCGTTCCGGCTTCACGTTCACCAATGATCAACATGAACGGAATCTTCTTCAATTGAGCATCCCGGATCTTTGCCCCTATCTTCTCTCCGCGGAGATCAGCAGCCACTCTGAAGCCCGGCGCCCGCAGCTCACTCTCAACTGCTCGCGCCCTTTCGTTGTATTTGTCCGAGATGGGCAAAACAATCGCCTGAACAGGCGCCAGCCAGACAGGGAAAGCACCGGCATAGTGCTCGATCAGAATCCCGAAGAACCTTTCAAAGGATCCGAGAATGGCGCGATGCACCATGATCGGCCGATGCGGTTTATTGTCGGCGGCCGTGTATTCGATCTCAAATCGCTCCGGAAGAGTGAAATCGACCTGCACAGTTGACAGCTGCCAGTGACGCTTGATCGCGTCTACCACCTTGAAGTCAATCTTTGGCCCATAGAATGCCGCCTCATCTTCCATTCGGACATAAGGCAAACCGCGTTCATCAAGTGCCTGCGCAAGAATAGTCTCCGCTTGCACCCAGTTCTCGTCTGAACCAATATACTTTGAATGATCTGTCGGATGCCGGAGCGAGAGTTCTGTCTGGTACTCGAATCCAAATGTCCGCAACACGACGTCGATCAGATCGAGACAACCAAAAATCTCGGCCTTGAGCTGGTCCGGAGTACAGAAGATATGCGCATCATCCTGTGTGAACCCGCGCACCCGCATCAACCCGTGTGCAACTCCTGAAAGCTCGTAGCGATAAACCGTCCCGTATTCCGCAAACCGCTGAGGCAGGTCGCGATAAGACCGCTGCCGCGATTTGTAGATTTGAATATGAAACGGGCAGTTCATCGGCTTGAGCCGGAACTCAAGATCCGATTCCCCACTATCCTTCATTGCCGGATAGAGCATCTCCTTGAAGTTCGTCAGGTGCCCTGACGTCTTAAAGAGTTCGGACTGAGTTATGTGCGGCGTGTTGACCATGCTGTAGCCGCGACGAAAGAGCTCCTCGTCGAGAAACTCTTCAATCACCCGTCGAATCTGCGCTCCATTCGGATGCCACAGGGCAAGACCTGAGCCAACCAGTTCGCTGAAACTGAAAAGATCAAGCTCGACCCCAAGTTTCCTGTGGTCGCGGCGTTCAGCCTCTTCCTTCTGCTTGAGCCACGCATCAAGCTCTTCCTGCGTGAAGAAGGCGGTGCCGTAAATGCGCTGCATCTGCGGCCGGGACTCGTCACCGTGCCAGTGGGCACCTGCAATCGAAAGCAGCTTGAACGCCTTAATCTTGCCTGTCGATGGGACGTGCGGCCCCAGACAGAAATCAACAAACGGAGTTCCCTCGATTGTGTAGCAACTGACAACGTCGCCGCCCTTGTCCTCGATGAGCTCGCACTTGAGAGGCTCACCCATTTCGGCGAACTTTCGTTCAGCTTCGAGCTTGGGCATTTCGACCCGGCGATATTCGAGATTCCGTTTGGCAAAGTCGCGCATCCGCTTTTCGATCTTCGGAAAATCTTCGGGAGTGAATCGCCCTTCGTCACGCTGAAAGTCGTAGAAAAACCCGCCTTTTGGATCATCGATCAATGCGGGCCCTATTCCGAGCTTCGTGCCCGGGAACAGGTCCAGAACCGCGGCTGCAAGGAGATGAGAAGCCGAGTGCCGGTAAATCTCAAGAGCCTCGGGTGACGAGGGCGTGATCGGTTCGACGCGTTCTCCGCTGTGCAGACGATACGAGAGATCGACGGGCTCGGACGCACCCGTCTCAGGGCGAATCAGACGAGCGGCAATCGCGCTCCTGGCTTCGTCTCGATTTACTTGCCGCAACACCTCGGAAGCGGTCAAACCGCTCGCCGGATCGGCGACAGAATCCTTGGAGATCTCGCTAGATTCCATAGTCTCAATGCTGCGCCCTTCGGCGTGTTCCTCATAAGAGAGATCAACATCGCCTGAAGCTTGCGCTCAATGGTCTGAACAGATGGACTGTCCCGAAGTGCCAAGAGGCTACCGGTAAGGTCCTACGCCAGCGGCCGTCGCATTCTCTCGCGCCAAATCTTGGGATTCCAGCGCAACCGAGACGCCTGTTGCTTCTAACAGGCAGAGCGACGGCACTTCCGGAGCTGACGTCGAACGTCAGACAAACAAACAACTTACCAACATAGGCCCGAGCGGATTTGAACCGCTGACCCCTACAGTGTCAATGTAGTGCTCTACCCCTGAGCTACGAGCCTAGAACAGATTCAAGCTGAATACTTTAGCAACGGAAGCTGCTCAAGTCAAGGCACGTGCAGTTTGAGAGCTTCAGCTGGCTTGAACTCCTGCTTAAACCCCGCTCGACCGGCGAACGATGAGTTCGGGCTCGACTGTTACCACTGGGGACTTCCGTCCCTGGGGCTCATCGCGAGCAATCAGATCGAGAAGCATTCGGGCAGCTGTCTGACCCATCTCAGACCTCGACCATGAAACCGTCGTCAGCGGAATCCTCAACATATCTCCATAGTGCACATTGCCACCACCGACCACGGCTATCTCATCACCCCCGCTGATTCCGGCTTCTTCAAGAGCCAGCAATGCACCGATAGCCGCCGGGTCGTTGGCGGCGAATATCGCCGATGGCAAATCACCCTCGAGTAACCAATTCTTCATCGCGGCATACCCATCCGGTTCCTGAAAGCCGCACTTCCGCACGAGCCTCGCGTCATACGGAATCCGATTCTTTCTAAGCGCTGATTTATAGCCGACAAAGCGGTCCTCGCCAACTTTTACATTATTTCCACGAAGATGCCCGATGCGTGTGTGCCCGAGCTGTATCAAGTGCTCCGTAGCGAGATAACCAACCTTGACATTGTCTGTCTTCACCAGCGGACACTTGAGGTTTGCAAGCTCGCGGTCAATAAGAACAATCCGAGCGCCCTCACGTATCATCTTCCGGTATGCCTTCGTGTCCTCCGGTGGAAGCGAGGAAGCAATGATCAGTCCGTCAGTCCGATCGAGCAATGCCGCAACCTCATCCAGTTCCCTGTTGGGATCCTCTTCCGTATTGCATATCACGATCTGAAATCCGGCGGGCCGCGCAACGGATTCAATGCTTCGTAGAAGCTCGGCAAAATAGGAGTGCATGAGATCAGGTACCACGACTCCAAAAAGATACGACCTGCGCGTTGCCAGCGCGCGAGCATGATGATTTGGGCGGTAATTCAGGCGCCGGGCGATCGCGAGGATGCGTTCCCGGGTTTTAGGATTGATCTCAGGGTGATTATTGATTGCCCGCGACACGGTCATCTTGGAAACTCCGAGCTCGCGCGCAATATCGGCTAACGTTGATGGCATGCTTGCTATCTCGCAGACCCTGGTCGCCAGGGCCTCACAGCCGTTTCTTGACTCCCCAAATGAATACGAGTAAGTTCGCTCAACATGGAAGTTAAACGCAGTCTGCTGCTTATCGGCTTATTGCTCGTATCCTTTGTCGCCGCATCCGAACGCCAAAGCGACTTCCCACAGTCAAAGTCAGAAAATGCCAAAATAGCCGCCGGCCGCCCCTTAATCATAGCGCATCGCGGTGGGCGCAAAAGAGTCAACCGAGAACACAATCCCTGCTTTTCAGCGCGCCATACAAATCGGTTCAGATGGCATCGAAACCGATCTGCGTCTGACTGCCGATGGCGTAGTCGTAGTCTACCACGACGAAAAGTTCGGACGTGTCGAAGGACTGAAGACTCCTGTCAAACTGATTTCAGAGATGCCGTTCTCTGAGCTCGCCTCACATACGCTGACTCCCGTCGGGGATGATAAGGGTGGCCGCCGCGTCCCGACCCTTGAGAACCTTCTGGAGTCGATGGACAGTGGGCTGCTCAACATCGAGATAAAGTCAGGACCGCGGTTTGACGAGCTCGTCAGCAAGACGATCTCAATTCTCAGGAGCTTCAAAGGCAAGGACAGGTTGGTGCTTGAACCTCCCGACCTCGAGACAGCCCGCAGGCTGCGTGATTCGCTCGGGGCAAACCTCAAGCTTCACATCAATCCCGCATACAACAAAACCGTACCCTTTGAGACGTCGCTCGAAGAAGTCCTGGGCTTCAAACCGCACTCGATCTCGGTATCGTACCGGAAACTGACTTACGAGACCGTTGAGCTTGCGCACAAGGCCGGCGTTGAGGTCTGGGTGTGGACGGTAGACCGCCCTGAGATCGCCGAAGCTATGGCGCTTTTGGGTGCGGATGCCATCAAGACCGATCTGCCCTCCACGATGCTCAGGCTCTTCAAGCGGAGTTCGAAGTAATGCTCAGTTTTGATTTTACCGAAGAGCAGGATGCTATTCGGCGCAGCGTCCGCGAGTTTGCCGAGGCCGAGATCAGGCCGAATTCAAGCGATTGGGACGAACGCCAGCACTTTCCGCGCGAACTCTTTTCGAGGATGGGTGAGCTTGGTTTTATGGGGATCATCCTCCCTGAAGAACTGGGAGGTGCGGGCCTCGGCTATATCGAATACGTCGTCATAATGGAAGAGATCTCGCGCGTCGATGGTGCCATAGGACTCTCGCTGGCCGCTCACAACTCGCTCTGCTCGAATCACATTTTCCAGTACGGAACCGAGGAGCAGAAGGCCAGGTATTTGCCGCCGCTTGCCCGCGGCGAGAAACTCGGAGCCTGGGGGCTGACGGAACCTGCATCCGGATCCGATGCTTCAGCAATGCGAACGGTCGCGGTCCAACATGACTCGGGCTGGACGATCAACGGTTCAAAGAACTTTATTACCCACGGCATTTCAGCCGACACGTGTGTTGTCATGGCAATCACTGATCGCGAATTGCGGTCACGAGGGATCAGCGCTTTTGTTATCGAGCGCGGAACGACGGGCCTCAAGGCCGGCCGCAAGGAGAACAAGCTTGGAGTGCGTGCGTCGGAGACGGCGTCGATCATCCTCGAGGATTGCCACGTTTCAGATAGCGCGCTTCTTGGGGAACGCGGCAGAGGCTTTGTGAATTCAATGGCAGTTCTCGACGGTGGTCGGATATCGATCGCCGCACTTGCTATCGGTATCGCGCAAGGTGCGTTTGAATCGGCGGTGCGGTACTCGAAAGAGCGTCATCAGTTCGGGCGTCCGATAGCCGAGTTCGAAGGAATCCAGTTCAAACTGGCAGACATGGCGACCCAGATAGACGCGGCGCGCCTCCTCACTTTGAGAGCCGCAAGCCTCAAGGATCAGAAACGAGAGACGACGCGCGAGTCAGCAATGGCCAAGCTGTACGCATCGGAAGTCGCGGTCAAGGTCTGTGAAGAAGCCATCCAGATTCACGGAGGCTATGGCTATATGAAGGACTATCCAGCGGAAAAGTACTGGCGTGACGCAAAGATTTGCACTATCGGCGAAGGAACCAGCGAAGTTCAGAGGCTGGTAATTGCGAGGGAAGTCCTGGGCATGGAGTTCAAGCTTTAGCGCGATTCGCCGTATTTGGAGTGCGGCGAGTCTTGGCACCTGTCATTTGACGTTCATCCCGGGATCGAGATTACAATCTGATTCCGGGACGACTAAAGCGGCGCCAAGTCGCCGCACTCCAAATTCGTCAAACAACCGCCTCAGCGTTCCGGCATTCTTGAGACAAGGATCGCAAGGATAAAAATCCAGAGAAGCCCGATGGTGATGATCACCCCCATCAGTCTGCCAATCGAAAACCAGTTCCGCGTTTCTTCATTGTCGTCGATGCCGCGCGGAACATTTACATCGTTCTGATTGATCGATGATCTGATCATGCCGTCGTATTGGCCCACTGGCTCAACAGCTTTTGGCACAGCCGGCGATACTCCTCCACGAATGAGGTCTTTGGTTCGTTTTCGCTTTCGCAGTCTGTTCTTCATGGCTACCACCGCTTTAAAGCCACCTGATCTTTCTGAAATACAGGTAGAGCGCGGTTGCGATCAGCAGCATCGCGCCAAGGACCCCAACATAACCAAATCTCATTCCAAGCTCAGGCATGAACGTGAAGTTCATTCCGTAAATGCTGGCAATCAGAGTTACCGACATGAGAAGCGTGGAAATCGCAGTCAGGCGCTTCATGACCATGGACATACGGTTGCCGGAAATAGAAAGGTAGGCATCCATAGTGGACCCGAGCAGATCCCGAAGCGTATCGATCGTCTCTGAGACGCGGATCACATGATCGAAGACATCCTGAAAATAGATGGTCGTCTCGCGTGAAAACACTTGCTGCTCGCGGCGAAGCAACGTATTAAACACGTCCCGCAAGGGAGAGACAGAGCGTCTGAGAAAGAGAAGCTGCTTTTTGATAACGAAGAGCTCGCGCAGCGCTTCGGGTTTGACCTCTTCGAAAATCTGATCCTCGAGGTCATCGATACGTTCCGAAATTCCGTCAAGAAGGGGCAGATAGTCGTCCACGACCGCATCGAGCAACAGATAGGCGAGCAGTCCGGTGCCTCGGCTCGCGAGATCGGTCCATTCGCGCCACAAACGTTCAGCCGTGGCAATTGCACGAATCGGATCAACGTGAACCGTGACAACATAGTTCGAACCGAGAAAAAGGGCCATTTCGCGCAGTTCCAGAGTTCCATCCTCCCTGGAACTCCGCCTCGTAGACCACGAGAAAATAGTACCCCTGGTATTCATCGACCTTCGGTCGCTGATGCCGATGCCGGCAATCTTCAATTGCTAAAGGATGGAGGTTGAGCTCGTGGGCCAGCGCATCGAAGTCTGCGCTTGAAGGATCACGTACATCGACCCAGATAAGGTTCGGTGCCGATTCCCGGCACTCGCGAATCTCATGGATGCTGCCGAGCTTTGAAAAGCTGCGCGATTCGCGATTGAGAACCAGCGTCTCGATCATGGCTTGAGTGGACTTGCTGAAATCTTCCTTTCGCCTGTGTCCTTTTCGCTGCGTGCGTAATAACCCTGACGCGTACGAGCAATCAACTTGCGAGTGTCTTTCGGAGCAACCGTCACCTTAACGGTTCTGAACTTCCCGTCGCGCGACTGGTTGGAAGGATAATAGCTGACAACGTACTGAGTGCGAAGATCTTTGCCTATTTGAGCCGCTATCGCCGCCATTTCGCTGACTTCTTTGGGAAAGTACGCTCGGCCTCCGGAATCTTCAGCGAGTCGCGTCAAAAGCTCTTTTGCTTTCCTGGCGGGCGAGCGGTTGAAAAGGCCCTGCGGTTCGTCTTCACTGATGAAGCCTACAAGATAAACCTGGACCTCATTCTCCTTGATGGCCTCCATCACTTCTTTTTCTTTGACAGAACTGTTTCTCTCGAGTCCATCCGTGATCACGACCAGTGCCTTGCGACGCTGTCTACCCTTCTCGCTCGAGTAGTCCGCTGTCGCAATAATTGCATCGAGGAGGGACAGTTCCGCCGCTCGTATACAATTCACCCAGACCCTCTTCCAGCTCTTTCTGGTCCCGCGTGTAGTCGAGTACGAGCTCCGATTCCAGTTTGAATTGAGCAATGAATGCCTCGTCTGCCCCTTTCATCTGTCGGATCAGCTTGAGTCCGGCATCAGTGACTGTTTGAAGTTTCGACCGCATGCTTCCTGAGGTATCGATCACCAGGCCCATGCTGATCGGAACCTCCTCACGCGAAACGTTATCGATCTCCTGTTTTACCTTATCCTCAAAGACGCTGAAATCGTCTTTGACCAGGGTATAGACAGGGTTGTTGTTCTGATCGATGACAGTCACGTCAAGCAGCACCAATTCAGTCTCAAGCTTGATCGTGTCCTGCGCGCCTTCCTTCGGTTGATCGTCGGCCTGAGCTCCCTGTCGCACGGGTCCCGGCTTCTGTTTGGGCGTCGGGGTTGCTGCGGTTGCTGCGCTGGCTGCTGTCCTGATTGTCGTGTGGGTGGCCGCGGCGGATCCTGAGCGCCAACTGGTTGAAGAAACATCGATCCCGAAACCAATAGCAGCACGATAGTGAGAAGCAGAATCTCGCGTCTCTCTCGACTCATAACAGCCAGCCTCCCTCGAGAGCTCGTTCCAAACAAGCTCCGCGTCCACATTCCAGCAGGGGTCAAACCATTATACCGCCCCGGCTTGCAATCTCGGAAAGCGTACGACAAGCTTTTCCCTATGGCGAAAAAAGGCAATGTCCTCGTGATTGATGACGAGGAGATTATGCGCGAGGTGCTCGAAAGCCTGCTCTCCCCGGAAGGTTATCGAGTCGATCTCGCAAAGACAGGGGAAGAAGGTCTGGCACGAATGAACGATCGCGCCTACGACGCGATGCTTCTTGACGTTTCCATGCCCGGGATCGGGGGGTTGCGCACTCTCGAAGAGATTCTCAAACTCGATCGAGAGGCAGTGGTGATCATGATCACCGCCTATGCAACGTTTGATACGGCTATAGCTGCGTGGCAGCTCGGAGCTTTCAACTGCATCCGAAAGCCTTTCGAGAACGAGCAGATTCTTCGCATCGTGGCATCGGGTATTTCCAGGCGGCGCGGGGACGAAGAACGGCGAGTCCTTCGAAGAACTCTCAAAGGCTCTCCTGACAGAAGCCGTCTGGTCGGAAGCTCTGCGGCAATGCGCGAGGTATACGATCTGATCGAACAGGTCGCACCGGCGCGCTCGACCGTTCTCCTGACTGGTGAATCAGGTACCGGTAAAGAGGTGGTAGCGCGGGCGATTCACTTCTCCAGCCCGCGTGCCGAGTCCGGGCAGTTTGTTGCGGTCAATTGCAGCAACATTCCTTCCGAGCTGCTCGAATCCGAGCTGTTTGGACATACCAAAGGCGCATTTACGGGCGCTGTGGCTGCCAAGAAGGGCCTCTTTGAAGTCGCCGATGGCGGTTCAATCTTCCTCGACGAGATCAGTACGATACCCCCCGAGACGCAGGCCCGATTGCTGCGGGTCATACAGGAGCGCGAATTCACGCCTCTGGGAGATACTCAGCCTCGGCGGGTCGATGTGAGAATCATCGCGGCGACGAATACCGACCTCCAGCGCGCGGTCAAGTCAGGCGATTTCCGCGAAGACCTGTTTTACCGGCTCAATGTGATCAACATTCACCTTCCCCCGCTGCGGAACAGGCGCGAAGACGTACTGCTTCTCGCGCAGCATTTTATTCGCAAGTACAACGAGGAGAATGGCCGAACAATTACCGAGACACTTGCTCCAGAAGTTCTGAAAGTTCTCGAGAAGTACACCTGGCCGGGAAATGTTCGAGAGCTCGAATCGACAATCGAGCGAGCAGTGATTGTGGCAAGGTCCGACGAGATCACGCTTGAATCCCTTCGAGAGGAGATACTGAACCCGGATGCGCGTTCCAGCACTCGCTCGGTGCTCGGAGACTCAGCATCTGAGCTTGACGTATCGCGTGGCATTTCGTTCTATGACGAAGTCTCGCGTTTTGAGATCGAGCTGATACGGAGGGCTCTGGAGTTCACCGGCGGTCATCAGAGCCGCGCGGCAAAACTTCTCGGCATGAACAACACCACGCTAAACAGCAAAATCAAGGTTTACAATCTGAAGCTCTGATTACCCGGGAGCGCCAGGCTGCCGAGCCTGGCGCGTGGAATGTGAGGAACGTTGGTGTTGATGACACGCCAGGCTGGAGCCTGGCGCTCCCGGGTACTAGATGCCTTTGACTGAATCAAAAGAGCGGCGAGGCTATTTTCTCGCTGCTGCCGCAGCCTCGTTGTGGGGCATGTCAGGTGTCATTTCGAAGCATCTGTTCAATGAACAGATGCGGCCGATTGAACTGATCTCAGTTCGAACTCTCATCGCGGCATTGATCCTCGTTACGTATCTCGCCATCA
The DNA here is from genome assembly GCA_963813345.1 of uncultured Acidobacteriota bacterium. Lineage (GTDB taxonomy): Bacteria > Acidobacteriota > Blastocatellia > RBC074 > RBC074 > CAWDDA01. Next base: position 205,895 of record CAWEYR010000024.1, read on the forward strand.
GCCGCCCTCATCTCCTGAGAATCAAGATTTCCGATATCCGTTACTTTGCGCTTCTCGGCTTCATCGGACTCGCAGCGAACCAGTATGCCTATTACATAGCGCTCGACTTGACGAGCGTTGCGTTCGCACTTCTTCTTCAATATCTGTCGCCGTTGTTCCTGCTCGGCTATGGAGTAATTGCGAAAACTGAGTCTATGACGGCCGGCAAGCTCTTTGCAGCATTCACCGCTATCGCCGGTTGTGCGCTCATTGTCGCGGGTCAACCAGGTGGCGTTGGCCGGACCTCTCTTCCGGGCATTCTCCTCGCCATCACATCAGCAGCGTGCTTTGCCTTTTATACTCGTTACGGCCAGATAGGACTCGGCCGATACAATGCGTCCACAGTGCTCACTTATACCTTTGTATTCTCGGCGCTGGCGTGGCTTCTTATGCGCCCCGTGTGGACACTTCCTCTCGCAAGCTACACGAAAACAACGTGGCTCTTCGTCTTCTACCTTGCGTCATTTGCGACCGTGTTGCCATTTGCGTTCTATCTCTTGAGTTTGAAGCATCTGGAAGCCAGTCGCACAAATATCACATCGATGATTGAGCCGGTCGTTGCCGCATCTCTCGCCTGGATCTGGCTCGGTGAGCGGATGACCTCGTGGCAGTTAATTGGTGGAGCTGCGGTTCTCGGCGGGGTGCTGATGCTTCAACTCGAGACCGGGGTGCTAAGGTGGAAAAGAAGGACGGCCGGCTAAGGACGAGTTCGCTAGTTCCTGGAAGCGCCGGTCAGAGACCAGCGCTCCCAGGGAACCAGGTTCACTGTTTCGGTGCGTGCTTCAATCCGCATGAAGGTTTTCTGTGGGACCTTCATTGAGACGATCGTGTAATCTCCGGGAACCTTGAAGAGGTGCGCCGGTGGCTCACTACGCACAATGTTCGTCAGCCGATAAGTAGTCTCTCCGGTTCTTGGATCTGAGTTTCGCGACATCACGACTACCTGCAATTCGTTCGAATACCAGCGCTCGGACACAATGTCGATCTGGCGTTCGTTGCCGATCGCGCCGGCAGGAATCGAATTGATGATGCGCGTTCCCTGAACCTCAACACCCTCCATCATCTGTTTGCCAAGGTCCTCCTGCTTGAACTCGGTCTTTCCACCGAACTAGCGACGCGTTCCACGTGGGTGCATACGAGAGCGCCGGTTCTGCAGGCGTCGCGGCGGCGGGACAACGGGCTTCTGAAGCGTAAAGTTAAATTTCAAAGTGCCTTCAACTTTAACCGTCTGTCCGTCGACCTGAGACGGCTTGAACTTCCATTCGTTTGCAGCTTTGATGGCTGCTTCGCGCAGCAGCGGATGACCACTGATTGGCTGGCTGCTGATGACGTTTCCCATCTCATCGATGACCACTGTGACCTGAACGGGTCCTTGAACGCCGGCGGCTTTGGCTACAGCCGGATACTCGGGATTCACTTTTGTAACTGCGGATCCCTGTATGCCTCCCGCCTCTGGCTTGATCTTCTTCATTTTGATGGCAGCTGTGTATTCTTCATTGCTCTTGTTTGTATCCTGGGCGTCAGGCATCGGCTTGCGAGGATACATCGCGGCCAGGAGCCGGTGGCGGTGGAGGCGGTGGCGGCAGTGGCGCCTTGTGTGCAGTCTGAGCACGAGGATCAAGCACCCAGTTCGTAACGGCAATCGGATCATTTATGAAGATTCGCTGCGTGGAATGGTCAGCTGTAGTCCAGGGTCCGATTACCCCGATGCTCTGTTCGCGGCGCGTACGCCCCTCGCTGTCTCTATACAGGCTGCTTGTTGTTTTTCGGACAATGCGGTTGCCATCGCTCAAAGTCTGAGTTGTTTCAGTGATCGCATCGGCAGAGTATGGAGCTCCTTTGACAACCTTGAAATCGAAGCTCATCTCAGACGCTGCAAATGCAAATGTACCAACATTGCCATCAGGGCTCACGATCACGTCCTGAACCACTTCAGGACCCTTGAAGTAGGTAAAGGCTCCCTCCTGACCGATGAATATGGGAACGTTCAATTCCCTCTCGAACGTCGGCTCCGCTCCACGAGGCATTACCTGAATCCTTGGCTTAGGAGTTTCAGGAGGATTCTGCGCGATAGCAGGCATCGATGCTGTGGCAAGCATGAAGCTCGAAAGCACGCTGCCGATCACTCGTCGCTTTCTGGATGTTCTGAACATACGATTTCCTTTCTATGTTACAAGTAATGGCTATCTTACAAATCTGATTGCCCGTGCCAGACCATCGTCAGCCATCAGCACGTCTGCCTTCACCTTCTGACCCGGTTGCTCGGAAGCCATAGAAAATCCGAAATATGCAAGTGCTGACCGCGGCATTTCAATCCGGATCACCTGACCACTTTCTGACGGCGGCAGGCCGCGCGTTTCACGGAGCGGAATAAACTCGGTGGCAAGCTCGTTGCCCATTCGCACAGGTCTGAATTCACCAAGTTCAGACGTGACCGTAGCTTGATAGGAGGTTGAAGCAACGACTCGTTCGCTCCTCACCTTGTGCTTCGTCATCCTATTCTTTGCGGGGACGACAACCTCCCGTACAGGCGGCACTGGCGCGAAACCTCTATCAGGAGTGGCGGACGCGTGCGGCGGCTCAACCTTCGAAACTTCAGATGGAGTTCGTGAAGAGCTCCAGTACGACGCTGCAGCAACAGCAAGCGTGAGGACTGCCGCTGCGGCAAGACCTGCAACACCGAATCTCATTCGCACCGGTTTGGTAACAACGACAACGGGTTCCTGTGTGCGAAACGCGGATTGAAGGTTTGCGCGGATCTCACGAGGCGCCTCCAGGGCAATATCCTCATCCTTCACTGCCAGAAGGACTGCCTGCAACGCTCGCTCCCTCTCGAGAGTCGCTGCACAAGGCTCGCAAGTACTCATGTGCTCAATCGCATCATCCCGCTCGCGCGCATCCACAAGGTCGCGTCGCGCAAGATCGGTTATCAGTTCAATACATTCACTGCAATTCATACCGAATACCCCAGAAAGGCTTCCTTTTGGTTTCTTATTCTCATCCTGGCGGATTCTGCCTCGGTACAAGACGCTCGAGCAGAATCGAACGCGCTCGATGCAACCGTGAGCGCACCGTGCCAACACGACATCCAACGACGTCTGCGGCCTGCGCGTATGTCATTTCGTGCAGATCACAGAGGACAACTATCTCGCGATAATGAGGTGGCAGTGATAGAACGGCCTTTCGGACCCTATCGATCGTCTCGGCCCGTGCGAGCTCGATCACAGGATCGAAATCCGTCACAAATCTGGGATCCTCGTGCGACGCCCCATCGTCGTCTTCATTCGAGATCGGAACATAACTTCGTTCAACCTCGAAGCGCTTCAGCACCAGATTACGCGCTATCCCGTAAAGAAAGGCTCCAACGGATCCTCTTTCCCGATCAAAGGAGCCCGCAACGCGCATAAGTGTCAGAAAAACATCCTGAGTAACATCCTCGGCGGTCGCGACTGATCCGCTCATCTGGAGCGCGAAGCGATAGATTGGACCCTGTTTTCTCTCGTAAAGTGTCATGAACGCTTCCTCACTTCCAGCCACCATCTGCTTCACGAGGTCGACATCGCTGACCGCTGTTAGATTCAGGCATAGGCGCGCTTGCGATCTGGGAACTACCCGCAATATTTCTTCTGATTGTATTACCCAGGCGAGCGAGAAAGGTTCCAAAAAACGGGGGGTCGGGGGCAGGGGCGGGGGTCGGGATCGGGGTCAGAGGTCAGGGATTGTCATTTGAGATTTGAGATTTGTCATTGATTATGATCAAGAAGATATCTTCAGAAAAATGCCAAATGACAACTCTCAAATCTCAAATGACATCCCGACCCCTACCCCTGACCCCCGACCCCTCTTCCTATCTCCTTCTTGGAGCTTTTCGGTTCTCGATCACTTTGATCTCGAAGAGTTTTGGCCAGCGCTTACCAGTTACAAAGATGCGGTTTGTCGCGGGATCAAAGGCGATTCCATTGAGCACATCGACCGGGATCTGGCGGTCTTCGGGAGAAAGAAGACCCGACATGTCGATCCAACTTCTGAGAATGCCGGTAGCAGGGTCTATGCGCACGATCCGGTCGGTCTGCCAGACATTTGCGAATATCTCACCGTTGATGTATTCCAGCTCATTCAGAAGATTCAATGGCTGCGAATTCTCGAGCACGCTGACCGATCTCTGAACGGCAAGAGTCTCTGGATCAAGAAAACTGATCGTGTTCGAGCCATTCGACATGATCAGTGAATGAGCATCGTTGGTGAGTCCCCACCCCTGTCCGATATAGGTGAAGGTCCTCAGCAAGCCAAACGATTGCAGATCGTAAACGAACCCTTGCTGAGAGACCCAGGTGAGCTGGAATGCCCGTCCCTGCATGATCGCCAGGCCTTCAGCAAAATATTGACTATCAATATCCTTTCGCTGAAGCACCTGTCCCGTAGCCAGGTCCACCTTGCGGAGTGATGATTCACCGTTGATGCCTGTGCTCTCATAAAGAAACCCGTTGTGGTAAACGAGTCCCTGAGTGAATGCGCCGCGATCGTGCGGGTAAACTTTCACCACTTCGTACGACTGGATGGGAACCCGCCTGGGTACGCGGATGACCTGGTTTTCCCGAGACGTTTCCTGCTCCGGTCGGCCGGCGCTTGATGATTTCAAAGTCGGAAATCCGACCAGTGCGCCGGCAACCAGAGCGAGAATCGCAATCGGAACGACAGCCACAAGAAAGGTAGAACGAGCGTTAATCGGACATAAACTCTCATCTATTTGACCAGCAGGTCGCGTGACCGGGAAGCTATACCGTCCACCCTCAACGTGAATGACACCGGTCCCGGAGGGATTTTGCTTCGTAGCATCTCGACATTCACTTGATCAAGTCCCACGAACGTTCCATGAGGAAGGGCGGCGTCTACCTGTTGATCCTGATTGCCAAAACGCACGACAACGTTGTTGATCGAACTATAGTTTCGGATTCCTGTACCATAGAGAATCAGGAAGACACGATCCCCGGCTATCGAGAGATCGATCTCGCGCAGGACCGGACGTTGCTGCGCATCGCAAAACGAAGACGTCTTCTTCAATCTGCTGTCCGTTTGGCTTCACGCGAATGGTGTATGCAGCTGGCACTCCACCGCCAGCTGCATCGGCCGAAAAGATTCCGGGATTGATCCGTGAAACAATTACGTCACCGAGGCTGACGGCGCCATTGCCGTTAATGGCTTTCACCTGGGCAGGACCGTCGACGGTCTCCGGTGGAATCTGAAAGTTGATCTGCCCGGCGAAGGCAATAAAGAGAGGAGCGAACCGCTCATCGCCGTTTGCGTCCGTAACTGACACAGTGGTTCCAGCCAGGATTATTGGAAGTGGAATCGTCTTGGCACTCGTGTTCACAAGTGAGAGATTCAGGCCGAAACCTGAAACGATCGACCCTGCAGCCAACGGGAACGTTTGGCGTGTAGCTCGCAGCCGAAACGGTGGCGATTTGACCAGCCGCACCGGCACATGCGTTTGTAAGGATCGAAACTGAATCCGCTTGAGAGCTCGAAACTGCAAGATCGGGTTTGGAATCCTTGTTGAAATCACCGACAGCAAAAGCCGTCGCATCCGCGACGGTATCGAAGGCAAAGGGAGGACTGAATGAACCGGTCGAGTCGCCAAAGAAAAGCGTGACATCCCTCGATGTGCGGTTGCCAACGACAAGGTCGCGCCGTCCGTCTGAATTAAAATCGCCCGACGCTGAGACTTGTTGGCTCGAGTACCTCCTTTGAGAGTCTTCGGAGTTCCGAAGCCGCCGGTTCCATTTCCGAGGGCTACGCTCACACTGTGCGATCCGGAATTAGCCGTGATCAGATCGGGCCGGTTGTCGGCATTGAAGTCGGCCAGAAGGACGCCTCTGGGAGCGTCTCCGACATTCACGCCAACAGGACCAATGCTGAAACTGCCGGTACCGTTGTTCAAGAGGATCAGTACCACATCCTGAGCCTCAAACGAAACAACAGCTTCAGGTCTCGAGTCTCCATTGAGATCGCCCGTAGCGATGTCGGTCGGCACCGCCGGGAGGTCAAGATTCGTGGGCGGGTCGAATCCGCCAGTAGCGTTCGCACGGAGTACGGTGAGCCTGGCCGGGTTGGCGCTAATCACAAGAAGGTCAAGCCTGGTGTCCCCGTTCACGTCTGCAGCTTCCATAGCGAGCGGTAGCTGGCCGACTGTCAAATTCACTGGACCAGCGAAGCCCCCGGCGCCATCACCCGCGAGAATCGAAACGTTGCTTGATCGAGAATTCAATACCGCAAGGTCGAGTCGTACCGTCGTTTGTAAACTCACCACTGGCAATTGCCAGCGGACCATCTCCCGCTGGCAGCAGCTTTTCAGTACCAAAACGACCGGATGCTGTTCCAGGCAGGTATGTGACCTCTCCAATAGGCACTGAGTTTTCGGCCGCTACAGCGAGGTCCAGATTCTGATCTCCATCAAAATCCGCTGTCACCAGTCCATTTGGACTAAACCCTACAACACGATTGATCGACCCGTTGAAAGTTCCGGAGCCAATTGAGATAAGCACAGTTATGTCGGCCGCCGAAAAATTCGTAGCAATCAGGTCAAGATTCTGGTCCGCGGTGAAGTTCCCGCCAATCACTGAGTAAGGGTTAAAACCGGTGGAATAGTTGACTGCAGCCGCGAACGCGCCTGCGCCATTTCCCAGGAGGACCGAAACATCCGATGAACCGAAATTTGCCGTCGCGACATCAATGTTCGTGTCGCCATTCAGATCACCTGTAAAAACAGACCCCGAGTCCACACCGGCAGCGATATCGGTCTTTGCTCCAAAGCCCCCGGAGCCGTTGTTCAACAGAATCGAAACCGTCCCATCAATATCATGTTGGCAACTATCAGATCGGGTCTGTTGTCCTTGTTGATATCGCGAGCAGCAACGTCAAACGGACCCATTCCCGTAGGGAAGTTCGTCGCGCCGCCGAGGCCACCTGCGCCGTTGCCGAACAGTACACTGACATTGTCGCTCGCATTGTTCGCTACAGCGACGTCAAGATTTGCATCGTTGTTTATGAGCGCGATGGCGACCGAAACCGGCTCACTCCCGACGGCGAAGCTTGCCGGAGCTCCAAAGGCTCCGGTGCCGGTTCCGAGCAAAACAGCAACCTCACCCGTCTGCCCTTTCGACACAACGAGATCGGGGCGGGTATCGTTATTCAAATCACCAATCGCGATCGAAGTTGCAATCGCTGCCGACGGGAATCGTCGTGGGCGGACCGAACACCCCACCCGGTAATGACAGGAACACTGAAACGCTTTCGCCGACTTCGTTAGCCACGACGATATCAGGACGAGTATCACCGTTTAGATCTCCAGCTGCGATATCGCCAGGTCCTCCACCTGTAACAGTCACATATTCCGGACCGGGACTAAATGATCCGAATCCATCGCCAAAAAGAATTCTGATCGTGTCATCGGTATAGTTTGTGACGACGACATCCTGTTTTTGATCCTCATTGAAGTCTCCCACAGCGGCCCCTTGAGGCGAGTTGCCTACTCTCACTCTCTTTCCCGCAAGAAAGGTCGCGTTTGAGCAACCGAATGCCTGAATCGCTCTTTCTTCACCCAGGCGGCGGGCGAGAACCGATCCTGTTGGATAAGAGGTTATCAACAGACTAAGTAGACAAATGCAGCTCGTAACTCCGAGCAGCACTGAGAGACTCGTCCGTCTTGTCCATGGTCGCGGGGATGATGACGAAGATCGCAGATTCCTTCTCTCCTGATTACTCATTATCAATAGCCTCCTGAAAAGGTCTTCCGTTGAGATCAATGATGCCTGGCATTACTTGCCAGCTTAGACAGTTGTGATAGTATCGGGCGTAATTATTCGAAAACCGACAAGGAGAATTCATGACCGATACTGACTGCGTTTTTTGCAAGATCATCTCTGGCGCTGTCGCGTCTACAAAAATCTACGAGGATGATCTTGCGTGTGCCTTTGAAGATAGCAACCCCCAGGCACCAAAGCATGTGCTCGTAGTCCCACGGGAACATCTCGACTCACTGAATGATGCCGCAGCCGGCGATCAACCGCTCCTTGGTCATTTGCTCCGTTTAAGTTCAAAGATCGCAAATCAGCTTTCCATTGCGGAAAGTGGATACCGAATCGTCATTAATACGGGTGCCGACGGCGGCCAATCCGTAGAACACCTCCATCTGCATCTTCTCGGCGGGCGGCCCATGGCCTGGCCTCCCGGCTAAGCGGCAACAAATGTCCGTTAGAACCGCAATTCCTAAAACGGTCTTGCCGCAGATCGCCCAATCCAGACAAACACTCGTCCCAGCTTCTTCATCCCGCCTCCGGGTTGAGAGACTAGTGTTGCCGGAGGGCTCCCAATATCCTCATCCCCATGCTTTTCATTGAGCCATCGGCGCAATTGTGTACGCATAGTCCGCGGATCCGCTGAAGCCTGAATGAACGCGTTTCGCAGCTTCTCCGGTGTTGACATCTCAAAGCGATTCTCTTCGTAGTACGTCTTGAGCGCCTTGAAGAACCGCTCGTCACCAAGTTCGCGTCTGAGTTCAAGTAACAGAAAAGCGCCCTTGGCCTGGACTATCGCAGCGTACTGAAGCCGCGTCCTGAAATCCTTGAGCGGCCTCTCAACCTCCATATCAGCCCCGCCAAATAGGCGATACGCGTGGTATGTTCCTCGCACCTGCTGATCAATGACAGATTCGACTGATGTATCCCCCGGGTTCATCTCGTAGAAATAGATCGCAGAGAAATGTGCAAGTGCCTCATCGACATATGGCGCCCGCTGTGGATCGCTTCCGACTGCGCCGCCCCACCACGAATGCGCAATCTCGTGAACCAGTGTGAACTCGAGCGCGGATTTGATGACATCCCCCTGCTCGCGCACAATACTCGGCAAATCCTGCTGCTTCGATTCGAAATCAATGAAATAGGCTTCCGCCAACGCCACGATCCCGGGTAGATCTATGCCTGAGAAGCTTGCAGGCAGCGGAACCTCGACAATCTTGAGCGAGGGATAAGGATGCGCGCCGAAAGTTCTGCTATACGTCTCGATAGCTTTTGCGGCAAGCCCGAGCACGTGCAGACCGATCTTCTCATCTTCAGGCCGAACATAAGAACTAAGACGTACTCCGCCGGCTTCGCGATCGAGTCTCTTCATGTTCTCGGCAAGCACAAGCGCGAAACTTCGGAGTTTACCCCCCTTGAAGCGCCATTTTCGCGTCCGGCCCGCGACTGAAGGATTGGAGGCGGCAGCGCGCCCACTCTCCCCCTCCGAGACAAGTTCCCCCGATGAGATCACGCTCACGTCAGAATCCGTTTCAACATTGACCGAGAAGTTGGCGAGGTCCGAATAGACAACCCCCTTTATCCCGCCAATGGGCAGCCGTTCGGGGTCCTTGATGTCGCCCTCCGCAATGAGCGGAAAGAAGTATCCGAGCAACATCGTATTCCCGCTGGTAAAGAAGAATTCGCGCCTCGCGCGAGATGCTGACTGATCGCCCATCGCATCACTGATCTCTTCCAGAAAGTGAGCGATCAGGCTGGTCTCTTCTTTTGGAACAGCCGGAACGGTTGCAGAGAATTCAATCTCAATCTTGCACTCCGCGCCTGGGGCGAGTTTTTCCGGCAGGTTTATGCGGAGCACGGTACTCCTGCCCTGAAGTGCAAACTGAGCTCGCCGTCCCCCAATACTGACCGAAAGCACGTTCAGGGTTAAGGGGCCATCGGCGTCGATTCCAACATTCGGATAAAGATGGAAAAAAAGATTCTCCGTTGGTTCCCGCGACGAATTGACAAATGAAACTCTCTCGCGACCTGAGAGCTTTGCCTTGCGGAAATCCACGCGCACGTCGATCTCGTAGTCGGGAAGATTGCTCGTTACACGAGGCACTTCCTGACGTCACGTCTGCGCCAGTCGAATGAACAATCGCCAAAAGCGCGGCAGCAGTTTGGACCAGCATTCGCGATCTGTGTGCGATCAGAACTCTTGTTGCGGTCTCAATGACTTTCAACCTGGGCCTTTCGGAAAACTACTCAACGGTGGCGTTCCAGATAGTCCAAAACGATCGTCGACATAGTTTTCGTTCCCAATGCAATCGCGCTCTCGTCGACATCAAACTCCGGCGTGTGGATAATGGCTGTAATACCTTTGGCCTTATTGCCCACACCCAGAAAGAAGAAGAAGCCCGGGATCACTTTCTGGTAACGAGAAAAGTCTTCAGCACCCATCTGCGGGCGCGGCTCCAACAACTTTGTTTCCCCAAGCACGCGCCGCATCGCCGGAAGAGTCTCTTTTACCAAAGCCGGGTCGTTAAAAGTCACCGGATTGTTCTCGCCCCACTCGAGATCAAACCGAGCTCCGTAAGCACTCGTGATGCCCGAAAGAGTCTCACGCATCATTTCTTGCGCCCGTTTGCGAACTCCTTCGTCAAGCGTCCGCATAGTTCCTTCGAGTCGAACTTCGTCAGTAATGATATTGAATCGGTTGCCGCCTTGCATGCTTCCGATGGTTATAACGAGAGGCTGCTGTGTATCGATCCGTCGGCTCCGAATGGATTGGAGCGCAGTCACACATTCGGCTGCAACGACAATCGCGTCAACACCATCGTGAGGATACGCACCATGAACTTTCTTTCCTCGGATCGTAATCAAGAAACGATCCGACGACGCCATTGCCGGACCTGAGTTGAACCCTATGTGCCCAGCCTCGATCGTCGGCATCACATGCAGGCCAAAGATGGCTGCAGGGCGTGGGTTCTCGAGCACGCCCTCTTTAATCATCAGCCCCGCTCCGCCTTCCTCTCCGGCCGGTGGCCCTTCTTCGGCGGGCTGGAATATGAACTTGACGGTCCCGGGTAATTCGCTGCGCTTCTTTGACAGCACTTCGGCCACGCCGAGCGCGATCGTCATATGAACATCGTGTCCGCAGGCGTGCTTTACCCCCTTGTTTTTGGACTTGTAGGCAATCTCGATTGTCTCATCGATCGGCAAAGCATCCATGTCAGCGCGAACTGCAACGACAGGACCCGCCTTTCCGCCCTTCAAGATACCGACAACTCCGTGTCTACCAATGTTGGTCTGTACAGAATCGAGCCCCAGGGCTTTAAGCTTTCCGGCTATGAACTGACCTGTTCGCTCTTCCCGATTGGAAAGCTCCGGATTGGCATGGAGCTCACGGCGCAGTGCTATGAGTGATGGCTCGAGCGCATCCACCATCCGATAGATCTCCTGCTCGATTGCCTTTGCGGGTTCGCTTTGCGCTCCCGCGAGGCTGGCAAGGCAGACGATCAATGCTGCGACAGATCCTGCGTATCTCATTTGGGCGAAACCTGCGTAATAAGTGACTTGAATAGATTGAGTAATGCCGACGCGACTTAACCGGGGCCAATCAGGGCTTCACCTCTAAAATACTCTATCAGGAGGGGTTGAGGCAAGATAGCACCAAAGGGGTGGTGCTGGGTGCTGGTGCTGGGTGCTGGGTTTAGCTGGGCTTGAGTTCATCCTGAGCTCGGCGGTCAGAATGAAACGCCAAGCTAAAGCTTGAACTCAAACCCACTAACCCAGCACTCAGCACTCAGCACTTTCTTTCCTGTATCTTGCCTTTTGCGGCCTTGTGGCTAAAGATTCGGAAATGCCATTCCGAAGATCTCGCGGACTGCTTGTCGCAATTCTCGCCGGTGTTCTTGGATTGATCGTCTGGCCGGGGTTTGCCGGTTTCTACTCGAGTCTTCTCTGGTACCGACAGCTTGGCTATGCCAGCGTCTTCACAACCTCGATTACAACCAAGTTCTGGCTTGGACTGGTCGCAGGGCTGATAGCGGGAATCATCCTGTTTATCAACCTCAAATTCGCAATGCGACTGGCGCCAAACGTGCCTGCACCGGTTGGTTATTTCGAGATTGAAGGTGAGAGGGTTCCTGCGCCGAATATCGCGCGCATTGTCACCAAATTCGCCGTGCCGATAGCTTTTATTGTGGGGCTGCTTCTTGCTTTCTCGGGAGCGGGAGCCTGGGAGCTTTACCTGCGGTTTCGTCACCAGACGCCTTTCGGTCAATCGGATGCTCTTTATGGACGTGACATCGCGTTTTACGTTTTCACACTCCCATTTCTCGAACGTCTTGCAGAATGGCTATTCACGCTGGGTCTTGTCACTTTGTTTGCCATTGGTCTGGTATATGTCACACGCGGAATCGAAAGTTTTGGAGAGCGCAAGCTGAGAATGTCAATCGCGAATGGAGCCCGCCGGCACCTTTTCGTTGTTGCGGCGGCTCTCTTCGCGATACTTGCATTTGAGAAGTACCTGGACCTGTCGAATATTGTCTTCTCGCACAATGGACCGGTTGCCGGGGCCACTTACACCGACATCCATGCCCGCCTTCCGATTGCGCGCATTCAGATCGCGATTGCATTGCTTGCGGCATTGATAGCGATTGGATGCGCTATCGGCTTGAAGACTCGGTTCTTCTGGATCGGGCTGGGTCTTTACCTCGCGGTGATTCTTGCCGGCATCGTGATTCCATCAATTCTTCAGCGAGTTTCAGTCCTTCCCAATGAGCTCGCAAAAGAGACGCCTTATATCATTCGAAACATTGCCGCAACGCGTGCAGGATTTGCTCTCGATCGAATCGAAGAACGAGAGCTGAGCGGTGATATTGTTCTCTCAGCGAAGGACATCAAAGAGAATCACGCGACAATAAATAACATCAGGCTATGGGACCAGAAGCAGCTACTCGAAACTTTCGCGCAGATTCAGGAGATTCGCACTTATTACGAATTCGTTTCGGTCGACAATGATCGATACAAGATCAACGGAAATCTTCAGCAGGCGATGCTCTCGGCCAGAGAGCTTTCATCGGCAAGCCTCCCAAACCGTAACTGGATTAATGAGCGCCTCGCATTCACGCACGGATACGGACTGGCGTTCGGACCTGTAGACGATGATCACTCCTGAAGGAATGCCCGTGCTCTTCGTCAAGGACATTCCTCCGAAGTCATCCATCGACTCGCTCCAGATCACTCGACCGGAGATCTACTTTGGTGAACTGACGACTGAACACGTCTACGTTCGCACCCGCGCCAAAGAGTTCGACTACCCTTCAGGCGAACAGAATGTATTTGCAACATATGAGGGAAATGGAGGCGTTGGGATAGGGTCTTTCTGGCGGAGGATGTTGTTTGCAACCCGTTTCGGAGACATGAAGCTTCTGCTCTCAGAGGATATGACAGATGAATCGCGCGTTCTTTATCATCGGAACATTCGCGAACGTCTTTCACTCCTCGCGCCGTTTCTGACTTTCGACACGGATCCTTATCTTGTCGTCGAAGGCGGTAAGCTCTACTGGATTGCGGATGCGTACACCACGACGGACCACTACCCCTACTCACAACCGGCAGCGACCGGCATCAACTATATTCGCAACTCTGTAAAGGCCGTGATCGATGCCTATCACGGCGACGTGACGCTCTATATCGCCGATGAATCGGACCCGCTGATCACGACTTATTCGCGCATCTTTCCTGGCATTCTTAAACCACTGAGCGAAATGCCTCAGGAGCTGCGTGCTCATCTAAGGTATCCGGAGGATATTTTTAGAGTTCAAACAGCAACCTATTCGACTTATCACATGGACGATCCGCAAGCCCTTTACAATAAGGAGGACCAGTGGTCTGTAGCCGCGATGGGCGAATCGGCTGAAGGAAGTGAGCAACAGTCGCAAATACTCGACCCGTATTACACTATTATGAAACTGCCAGGCGAGCAGGCTGAGGAATTCATCCTTATGCTGCCTTTTACTCCCCGTCGCAAAGACAATCTTGCTTCCTGGATGGTCGCCAGATCGGACGGCAATCATTACGGCAAACTTGCAGCCTATCGATTCCCCAAACAAAGCCTCGTCTATGGTCCAAGGCAAGTCGTGACGCGGATAAACCAGGAGCCTGAGATTTCGAGGCAGCTCAGTCTCTGGAACCAGCGAGGATCGAGGGTCATTCTCGGCACGCTGCTCGTCATTCCAGTTGGCCAGGGTCTGTTGTACGTGCAACCACTGTACCTTCAAGCTGAATCGGGAAAGATTCCGGAACTGAGACGCGTCATCGTAGCCACAGATAACCGGATCGTGATGGAGCCTACTCTCGAGGCGAGTATCAACCGGCTCTTTGGCGATGGAGCGGGTCCAGAACAGCCGAAGGCACCTGGCGATCCGTCACAAACCCTCGCCTCTACGACGGCGCCGCCGGCGCGAGCCGAAGACGCCACAAGTCAGGGAAAGCAGACTGAAGAGGTGTTGCAAACAATTGATCGTATCGATCAAGAGCTCAAACGCCTGCGACGTCAGCTGGAGCAATCAACGAAGAAGCCATAATGAATTTGGAGTGCGGCGGCGCCAGGTCGCCGCACTCCAAATTATGCAACGCGAATTCGATGCATCTATTTTCCGCCCACGCGCGATCCTCGCCCAAATCGCCACGCCCACAAAAGGAGACGTGACCTCCGCTGCGCGGTGCCAGCAGAGTAATCCAGGGATTGCCCCACACGGGTTGCGTTCGAAAAGCCTCAAATGGAATGAATGGATCGTTCTGTGCTTGAATGATCAACGTTGGAATTCGAACCTTGTCAAGAAAACCAATAGCACTGGCACACTCATAGTAATTTTGCGCATCGGCGAAGCCGTAATAGGGCGCCATGACATCGTCAAAATCCCATAGCGTCGACACGTTATCTACTCTTGCAGCATCGTATCGGTCGGGGAACAACATCTGCTTGCGGCGGACTTTTGACTTCAGGCTTCTGAGAAAACGGTACTCGTATAGCCGATTTTGAGGTCGTCCGATTGCTCGCGAGCAGGCTGCGAGATCGATCGGTGGACTCACTGCGCACAGTCCTCGAATGACAGGCGGCGGATCGTCACCCCACTCTCCCCCAAGCTTCAAGATCTGGTTGCCGCCCATTGAAAAGCCGATCAGCGTCAACGACGCGTTCCGGTTGGTGTCGTCACCAAGCTCCTGAACCACAAAGGCGAGATCTGATGTCAGCCCTGAATGATAGAGATGCGGCGTCAGATGCTCGGTTCCACCACAATTGCGCACATTCAAACGCACTACATTGAAACCAGCGTCGAACGCTTTTGATGCCGTCCCAAGCACGTAACTCGCTTCGGCCGAACCCTCAAGCCCATGAACCAGAACGACGGTGTGCCGGCTCACATTCTCCGGCTGTTGCCAGTGACAGAACCCTACGATTTGAACATCCGATTCGGGCTCAAAAACTCGTTTCACGCAAGGTGCTCTCAGAATCGAGAATCGCCGGGGCCTCGAATTTCCCAGGATCGTCTGGAGATGGCCGCTCGACAGACCGAATGCGGGCCGGAATGGAACTTGATTGTTTAAGGTTTGACTGCGCATCTTATAGGAATATTCTTGATAAATACTTGAAGGTCGCGAAAGTGAACTTTGTCGATTGTCGCGACGTAACGGGAATTATAGGGGAGGATAGATGATGCCCGACACATGCAGCAACTGTGGTCATGGAATTAGTCAGAATGCGCGCTTCTGCCGCCATTGCGGCGCATCGCAGATCGCTGAGACGGAGAAGACTATCGCACAAACGCAACAGTACGGACATGCCGTGCCGAGGCGCTATGCGACCCCTGAAACGCCTTCACCTGGCTGGTTGTACGAATCTCAGGCTCCAGATACGTCGCGAATTGATAAGTCACAGAACGCCGTGTATACAGTCCCTAATCCTACAGGCTCACCAGCAAAGTTCTGGTTTTTCATTTCTCTGTTATGCGTTTTGCTGATCGCAGGCGTTGCTGCTTCATCATTCTTTGCCGCCAGAAACTCACGCCGTCCGGTTCAGGCGAATTGGGAGGATCCGGCAGTGGAGGAGATGAAAAGCCAGGCGGAACAGGCGCACAAGGACGCTGAGCAGATGGTCAAGGATATGGAAAAGGCGGCCAGGGATGCCGAGCAGGCAGCCAAAGATGCGTCCAAAATCCTCGTTCCGCCCGCACCGCCGGTCCCACCAACTGGTCCCGTCCCTTCGTTGACTTCCCCTAAGGGGCCCGGACCCGCTGGGCCTATCTTCGATGATCTCATTTATCCGGGTGCAACCATCACCAAGAGAGTCGGTGGTCCTGAGGGAACCTTCGTGGTGACAATGCACACCGACCACAGCCTCAGACAGGTTCAGGATTACTATTCGAAAAAGATGGGAAAGCCGATGGCTGCAAGCAACGAAGGAGCGTCATTTGTTCAACGACGCAAAGATGGTCAGACTCTCGTCAAACTCAGCGACGACGGCCACGTTGAAATCGTTGTAGTTCGCACGATGGCTCGAGACTAAAGGCCAGGTACCGGCATCTGGTGCGGCCCTCAGGAGGTACTCACGCGAAGCCGCGAAGACGCGAAAAGAGACCAAAGAAGTTCTGACTTGAATTCTTTGGTCTTTTCGCGTCTTCGCGGCTTCGCGTGAGATCAGTGCTTAGAACTCACCACCCATTCCGCCGCCTGGAGGTCCCATAGGAGCCTTCTTCTCTTCAGGCACCTCGGCAACGAGTGCTTCAGTTGTCAGCATCAGCGACGCGATCGACGCGGCATTCTGAAGCGCCGTCCGCGCAACCTTCGCCGGATCGATAACACCCGCCTTGACGAGATCTTCGAACTCTTCGGTTTCAGCGTTGAATCCGAAATTCTCGTTCTTCTCCGCCTTGACACGCTCGACGATGACCGCGCCTTCACGGCCCGCATTCTGAGCGATCTGACGGAGCGGCTCCTCGAGCGCGCGCTTGACGATGTTGACGCCTATCTGCTCGTCGTCATCGGTTAGCTTCAGCCCGTCGAGCCCCTTTGCCGCACGCACCAAAGTGACGCCGCCGCCAGCAACGATGCCCTCTTCGACTGCCGCGCGCGTTGCATGCATTGCATCCTCGACTCGAGCC
Organism: uncultured Acidobacteriota bacterium; assembly: GCA_963813345.1. Taxonomy (GTDB): domain Bacteria; phylum Acidobacteriota; class Blastocatellia; order RBC074; family RBC074; genus CAWDDA01. Next base: position 222,879 of record CAWEYR010000024.1, read on the forward strand.
TTTTTCTCCTTGAGCTCGGTCTCGGTTGCAGCGCCGACCTTGATCACGGCGACACCACCAACAAGCTTCGCAAGACGCTCCTGGAGCTTCTCGCGATCATAGTCAGAGGTCGTCTCTTCAACCTGCCGCCGGATCGTTGCCACGCGGCCCTGGATCTCGCTCTGCTTTCCAGCGCCTTCAACGATAGTCGTATTGTCCTTGTCGACAACGAGCTTCTTGGCACGGCCAAGGTCCTCGAGCTTGACGTTCTCGAGCTTGATTCCGAGGTCCTCGCTGATCAGACGACCACCGGTCAGAGTGGCGATATCCTCGAGCATCGCCTTGCGACGATCTCCGAATCCCGGAGCTTTGACCGCTGACACCTGAAGAGTTCCACGCAGCTTGTTCACGACGAGCGTTGCGAGAGCTTCACCTTCGACATCCTCCGCAACGATAAGGAGCGGCTTGCCGAGCTTCGCCACCTGCTCGAGCAGCGGAAGGAGATCCTTCATCGAGCTGATCTTCTTCTCGTGAAGAAGAATCAACGCGTTTTCGAGCACGGACTCCATACGCTCAGGATCGGTAACAAAGTAAGGCGAGAGATAACCGCGATCGAACTGCATACCCTCGACAACTTCGAGCGATGTCTCGAGCGACTTTGACTCTTCGACCGTAATCACCCCGTCCTTGCCAACCTTTTTCATCGCCTCGGCAATGATGTTGCCAATCGTCAGATCACCATTGGCAGACACGGTGCCTACCTGAGCAATCATATCGCCGCGAACCGGCTTCGACATGGTCTTGATTGATTCAACAGCCCTCTCGACCGCCTTCTCGATGCCGCGCTTGAGCGCCATCGGGTTGGCGCCCGCCGCCACCGTCTTGATACCCTCACGGAAGATGGCCTGTGCAAGCACCGTTGCCGTGGTCGTGCCATCACCGGCAACGTCTGACGTCTTTGATGCGACTTCGCGCACCATCTGCGCACCCATATTCTCGACCGGATCCCTGAGCTCGATCTCCTTGGCAACGGTGACACCGTCCTTGGTGATCGTAGGTGAGCCGAACTTCTTGTCAATAACCACATTCCGCCCCTTGGGACCGAGTGTGATCTTGACGGCATCGGCGAGTTGATTGAGACCTCTCATTATCGCCTGTCGCGACTCTTCGCCGTGTATGACCTGTTTCGCCATTTCTACTCTCCTGTATTGCTTTCTGTGTTCTCTTCTTTTCTGACTGGTTTCTGCGCGATTACTTGGCGCTTCTGGCCTTTGTAGCACCCTCAATTACTCCAAGGACGTCGTCCTCGCGCAAAATCAGGTACTCTTCGCCATCGAGCTTGATCTCGGTTCCGGAATACTTGCCGAACAGGATACGATCGCCAACCTTGACGTCCAGGGCGACCTGGCTTCCGTTATCGAGAATGCGGCCGTTACCGACTGCAATCACCTCACCCTCCTGCGGCTTCTCTTTGGCCGTGTCAGGAATGTACAGGCCTCCACGCATTTGCTCATCTTCCTCAATCCGGCGAACGATCACTCGATCGCGAAGCGGACGAATCGACTGTGCCATAGCTTAAAGCTCCTTTCACAAGTTGATATAAATAATTGATTTCCAGCGACTTAACCCCATTCTCACGTCTTATGGTCTTGTTAGCACTCAAAGAATGGGAGTGCTAATTATAGAAAAGTAAGGTCCAAAGTGTCAACCGAGAGTGAGGCGAAAACGACAATTCTTTGCTGCAAACTCCGTGGGGTTTGACCTGATCGCAAAATTCCGGCTAATCTCTGCACTTCATCGAAAAAACATTCCCTCTTAAGGACAGGTAACTCGAATATGAAGCGCAGCACGCTCCTAATACTCCTCGTAGCGGCAATCGCAGGCGTTGCAGTCTACTTTCTTGAGATCAAAGACGCGAAGCCTCGAGACGAAACGCCAGATACCACCAGGCCGGCGTTTACATTCAAGCGCGAAGATATCACCGTCGTCACCATCAAGCGTGCGGCAGGAAGTCTCACGCTCGAGTCTCAGGAAGGCAAGTGGATGCTCAAAGAGCCGGTAAGCGCGCCAGTGAGTGAGTCAGCCGTAGATGCTCTTCTGAATGACATCGCAAGTGCAAAGGTAGAGCGAACAATCCCTGCTTCTGGCGAAGAGATAAAGTCATTTGGGCTGGCTGAGCCCGCGGTCACAGTCGAGATCCGGCTCAAAGACGGGAAGCAACATCGAATCCGGCTAGGCACCAAGGATTTTTCGAACCTCTCGGTCTATGCGTTTCTTGATGATGCCAAAGAAGTGTCGCTCCTCCCGGCGACAGTTCTCACAAGCACAGACAAGTCAGCCAGCGATCTGCGCGATCTGAGCATCCTCGGAGGCTTGTCTCAGTATGACGTCTCGAACCTGTCGGTCAAGAACTCGAGTGGCGCATTCACTCTTGCAAAGAGTGGTGGAGACTGGACGCTCAAGGCACCCAACGAAGTGCCAGCCGACGAAACCGAGGTGTCGTCGCTGATCAGCGAGATTACGACGACCAAAGCTACCGAGATAGCCAGTGAAACCTCAGGCGATCTTGCCCCATTCGGGCTGGATCAACCGGCTATCAGCGTTACGGCACAACTCGCAGCCGGAGGTGAAAGGCAGATACTCATCGGAACCAAGAAATCCGGTGATCAGACCAGCTACTTTGCCAAGAGCTCCGATCGTGCGCCGATCTTCAAGGTCGAGGCTGCACTGTTCGAGAAGCTGAACGTAAAGCCTTCGGCGTTGCGGAGCAAACAGATCGTAAAGCTTAATGCTGACGAACTCTCGAAGGTCTATATTCGCAATCCGAACATGACTCTGGTGGCAGAAAAGAGCGCCGATGGCAAATGGTTGATCAAAGAGCCAGCCGATCAGAAAGATAAAGAAGCGTTGACCTCAAAGTTCGTCGATCCGTTCGACACGACCAAAGCCAGTGAGGTGATCGACAAACCGAGTGCGGCTATTGCTTCAAAGCTCACGAAACCGGTGGTGGAAGTCAGATACACAAAAAAGGACGGGAAAACCACGACCGTCAAAGTCTCAGCCGCAGACGGTGACGATGTGTATGTTCGCGTTGATGGCTCACCGACGGTGTACAAAGCAGCAAAGCAGCTTCTCGAAACGCTCAGCTTCAAACCGGCAGAAGTAACAATGTAAGAAGGGTGATGGTGCTGAGTATGGGGTTCGAGTTCAAGCTTTAGCTTGGGGTTGCATTCCGAGCATCAACAGGGCCTCAATGCAACCCCAAGCTAAAGCTTGAGACTCGAACCCCATACTCAGCACCCAGCACGTTCCTCTAGTCCATCGCGCTGTCGGTACGAGCGCCAGCCATTTCGCGGGTTTCTGTGGCTTCCGGTCAATCGACCTACGCGAGTATGCCACTGATGTCACCAGGAGAGTCAGCAACGGTGAAAGTGCTAGTGTTTCTTTGAACCTTGCTGTGCTGTAGTACAAGTCGAGCGATGGAACGTTGAATGGGCTCCGTACTGCCTCGAGGAAGTGCTCATACGTCGTTCCGACGGCCGAGAGTTTCCTGGCTCGCGAAAGGTCAGTCGGTCTTGGATCCATGACTCCGCTGCCCTGTGTAACTCCGACGACGGAACGCCCGGACCTTCTCAGTACCCGCCATTCCATATTGATCTCTCCACCTTTCTCCAGACTTACTGAGAATGAGTTTGTGAACACATTCCCGAAGCGAGGAACGCTCACCCAGCGAACTGTAATGGCGTTGCCCGTATCTTCGACCATCACAATCCCTGTTACTCCCGTGCCGAAACCGGAAGGATCGAGGTCAGCAAAAAGCGGTGCGATGCGGGGAGGTCCGGCAAGAAAACGAGAAACAGTCCTGTCCGAGGTATCAGTATCAGGACCTCCAAATGTGAGGTTGCCATCGGAATTCACCCACACGCTCGTCCAGTCCACTCCCTGGTAAGGGAATTTGAACGGCAAAGCAACTTGTACAGACTCGTCGTCACCCAGCGGAAGAACCGTTCCACTGTATGTGTCCAGAGTCAATATATATCGCCCGATCGAGCGCCCTTGTCCCGATGAAATTGTCATCACCGAATGTCGTCACGGCGAGCGTGTACTCCGCATCCGACGGTATCGGGAAGATCAGACGTGAGAAGACGGATGCGACGTCATCGTTCTGTGCGAGAAGCGTTCCGTCAGGTCCGAACAGACCAATGACAGTATCCAACAGCGCTCCCGGGACGGTCTCCGCAACCAGCAGTTCTCCGGCTTTGGCTTTGAAGCGGTAGAAGTCCACGTCGCCTGCGGCAATCTCTGCGTAATCTGTCGGCTGTGTTGAACGGCAGGCTAACGCTCCGAGCGTTCGCACGCGTATCGTTAGGCTCGTATCGATCAAGGTACATACCAGGCATATCAAAAACAACCAACTTGTCGTCCAGATCGTTATCCAGACTTCCGAATTCTTCAAAGATCGCTGTTTTGTCGCTGCTTCGGCTCGTCCCGAGGTTGAGTTCCGTCAGGTCAGACTCTGTCTCAAACTTCGAAGTAATCGCATTACCGCAGCTATATCCAGCGAGTCCGTCGCGCGCATCGATCTGACCGTAGGACAATATGGCCTGGCTGCGCTGGCCGCCTTTCTTTGCCTTTAGCGAAATCGAAAAGGTGTTGCTCGCTCCACCCAACGAGAAATCAGGTAGAAGACTCGGCACATCGGAATAGCGAATTGTGAAGGTGTCGGCACTTTGCTCGAAAGAAAGGATTCCCCCCAAAGACACATCAGTGATCGTATTGAGCCCCGCAATGCGCGGCCTCAGTACGGTCAAATGCTGACTAAGCCTTCCTTGAAGGCCGAAAGGTGTATTGTCCGGCCCTCCAAAGGTCAGGGTGCCCTGAAATGCGTTGAGAAACACCGAACCAAAACTGGTGCCGCACATCTCGAACCGGAACGGCAGTGCAAACTCGAGCCAGGGTCTGACTCCTCCATCGGCAAGGAATGCATCAAATGGCAGCGGCCCAGGCTGCCGCCGGTTGAAGATAATGTCAATGCCCGTCAGGGTCTGACCCGCGACTGCGGTCAACGCTGTAAACGTGGCAGGGTTGTCTGTCTGAGGATTGTCGGACTCAGCCGCGCCACTGTAGAACTCTTCAGGCCCGGGCAACCCAAATCTTTGTGGTATCGAAAAATCACCGAGGAGGATTTCATCTACATAGACAGCGTATCTTGCTCCGGGCGTTAGTCCGCGAAGAGAATAAGCACCTGCCAGCGGGTGACCAGCAGGAACAAATCCTCCAAGACTGCCGGAGATCGAGGAGACCGCGTCTTCAAAAGGATTGTCAACGTTTCGCGCGATCACATTGACACCACTCACGGCCTCGCCGTTGAACCCAATCACTCGACCAGAGATGGTTCCAAAATTCGTGATAAAGGCGGGTTCCGGGTAAAGTGCCGAGAGCGTCGCTCTATCATCCGTATCAAGCGTGTCCTGGCCCGCGATGGCGGCGACTTCGCCGTTGGCAACATCGAGGAGGATCAACGGGTACATCGTCTCGAAGATGTTTTGTGAAAGGGACGGCTGCCCAAACGTATTGTTTGGTGATGGCCCCGATGTATCACCTGTCACGAAGATCTCGCCGTTCACAACAGAATGATCGAGACCCGAATAGTGTCCAAATTCATGGACCTGTGTTGCACGCAGGATAGACAAAGTCACCGGCAAGAAACCCAGTTGAGGATGTGGAAGGTCGCCGCCGTTAAGAAGCGCGACTCCGCGCACGACCTGGCCAGTGACCGGGTCGAAGTCGAAACCTGCGAAGCCAAGGATGCCGGAGAACTCGCCGAAGATAAGATCGAAGATGGCGCCATTCTCATCGTAGATGATGGGATGGGTGCCGTTCGGTGGCGCCGAGAGCACAGCGCCGAAATTCGTTTCGTCCACATCAAACGGAAGTAACCCGGCATTCACGTACGTCGCGGAGGCGGTCGGGACGCTTTGCCAGGTATTAAATGCTGCCGTGGTCAAAGCAATCGCTTCGGCATTTGTCAGCGGCCCGAGACCACCTCGATCGGGATTGAACGGGATGTTTGCGCCGCCGTTTGGCCAGACGATGGGCTGACCCGGAGCCCTTAGAACAGCGGTCCACCTCCAATAACCGGCTTGAACTCTGGAGCGACCGCCAACCCAAGCAGGCAACAGATGACGATCCGCGTTGCAGCTCGTTTCATCGCCGCCCCCTTCCTTCGTCAACCAGACGACGGATCTCCTTTGCCACGTGAGAATATTTCCGATTTTCACTGACGCGGGTTGTGTCTTTTTTGTTTCGAGCCCCGAGGTCTGCCTGATCCATTGCCCCTGAAGAGCATTCATGTTTGCCGTAATCGTTTACTGCCTCTTCACCTTCTCCCGCTCCGGTGATGCGGAAACATCCCTGTCCCAGCCCTACGGGAGAGGACATCCCTATGGCACTCGGTCGCGTTGTCAGCAGCAAGTATCTCTCACCGACTTCAAGCTTCGGCAAGCGAAGGTTGAGCTGTGAAATGTTCCGGTGGCCCTGAGGTGCAGGTTTGAGGGATCCGAGGACGCGCATCTCGACAAAGCGAATGCCTTTGACCGTCTGGAAGTCACCCTTGAAAGCTTCGTCCACTACGATCCGGTAGGTAATGATCGGGATCTGGCCTCCGCCGGCATTGAGAGTGCCGGGTATGGCAGCGGCCACGGTCCCGCGAAAGACCTTGTCAGCACGAACAACAAGCTCGCGGAGATTCATCTGGATGACGCTTTCTGCGATTGAAGGCGACGGGCACACAAGCGCAAGACAGGCAGCAAGAATCAACAGCCGCCCACACGAAAACCGCTGGGTCTTCACTTTGTTCATTGTGAGCTTCCTTTCGAACAGGGATTTTGTAAAGAGGTAAAACCGAGATCGAAGCGTGTAGTAACGGCTTTAGCCGGAACGATTCCGGCTGAAGCCGGTACTACATGCCTTTCTTTTCGTTGATGTCATCAATGATCTGAACGGCCTCTCTAAAGGAACACCGCTTGATCAGCTCTACAAACTGGTAGACATCACCATCCGTTCCGCACTCTGTGCAGGCGAAGAGTTGCGTCTCTCGGTCCACGAAAAGGCTCAGCTCGCTACTCTCGTGAAACGGGCACCGGCCTACGAGATTGGTTCCGACTTCGAAAAGTACAACGTAATGGCGAATGATCCTACTGATTTCCGCAGTTGCTGCTCCCATCGTCGCTAGAGCTTACCAGAACTCTGGTTACGAGGCGTGTGGTATCGAAGTCCATCGAGCACGCAGCACTCAGCACCTCAGCACCCAGCACTCAGCACTCAGCACCCACTTTCTTCTAGTCCTTCGCGCTGTCGGTGTGAGCGCCAGCCGTAGCCATTTCACGGGGTTCTGTAGCTTCTGTGAGGCGACCTGGCGCGTGGTGTTCTTCGGGTTTGGAGCGCTTACGGGAAAGGGCGCCTGCGGTTGCCCACTTGTGTGCCTTAAGCGAGATGTCATCAAACAGTGAGTATGCCACCGGTGTCACCAGGAGTGTCAGCAACAGTGAAAGTGACTGGCCTCCAATCACGACGATGGCAATCGATCGACGCTCTTCCGCGCCGGGTCCCGTGCCCAGTGCGAGCGGAAGCATCGCGGCCACAAGTGCGAGAGTCGTCATGAGAATCGGGCGCAACCGATCCCGGTTCGCCTGGATGATTGCAGAATATCGATCCATACCCGACCGGCGCAGACCATTCATATGGTCGATCTGCAGAATCGAATTCTTCTTTACCACGCCAAAGAGGACAAGTATTCCGAGTGCTGAATAGAGATTGAGAGTATCGTTGAGCAGCACCAGGGAAAGCAGCGCGAATGGAATCGCCAGCGGGAGACTCAACAGAATCGTAATCGGGTGGACGACACTCTCGAACTGCGAAGCGAGAATCATGTACATGAAGGCAATCGAGAGCAGAAACGCGACGACGAATTCACGGAAAGTTCTTTCGAGCTCTCGTGCTTTGCCCGAGATCGCGTGGCTATAGCCTGCAGGCAGGTTCATCCTCTCAACTTCATCGCGCAGGGCCTGAACTCGATCCGCGAGGGCAAATCCCGGCGCTACACCGGCCCGGAGTGAAACCTGTCGTTGCCTGTCAAGGCGATCAATTCGAGACGAACCAGTCGCGGATTCGAGCCTGACAACATTGTCGAGTTGCACGAGTCCCGCCTTTGTCGAGGGGACAAACAGCCGCATAATCGTCTCGCGGTCATTCCGGTCTCCCTGCTTCAGACGAAGCTGGACGTCATAATCTTCATTTACCGAAGCGTCGCGAAAGCGGGAGACGCGTTCATCGCCACCCACCATCAGGCGCAGCGCAGTTGCGATGTCCGTCGTATCAACCCCAAGGTCAGCGGCCCGCGCGCGATCGATTTCGACGCGCAATTCGGGCTTGTCAAGCTTTAAAGTCACGTCCGCGTCGACAAGACCAAGCTCGGGAGCGCGCTCGCGCAACTGGTTTGCATACTCGACCAGCTGGTAAATATCCGGCCCGCGCAACACAAAGTCGATGTCCGTGTATCCGCCTCCACCGAGATTGATCGTCTCGGGATTTCTCACAGTCGGTCTGAGATGCGTGAATTTTCGAAGTCGTTGACGCACCTTTTGCTGTACATCACGCGCACTGTAGTTGCCGCGAAACACCGCCAGCGGCTCTCCGCGCTTTAGTCCCTGCCAGAACTTGGCAAGATTGACAGTCCGCTCTTCGTGCGGCGGAATCCGGAGATAAAGGCGAGCCGAGTTGACAGATCCCGAAAAAAGCTTCCCGCCGTGCCGAGAATCAGCTTGATCTCCGGCATCTGCTTGAGCTCGGCTTCAACAGCCAGTAGTGCTTCATCCATTGCGCTCAGGCTCGTGCCCTCGGGCGCATTCAACATCAACACCGAACTGAGCTTCGTCAACGTTGCTCGGAATGAAATCCTGCCGGACTATACCGTATAGCCAGACCGACGAAAGCATGACCATGACTGCCAGAACAGAGACGATCAGGCGGTGACGCATCACCAGGCGAAGCAGCCACGTGTAGACGCGATCGATAACACCGTAAAAACCCTTTCGCGAAGCAGCCGAGTGCATTTCTCGAGCTCGCTCTGCGTCCCCGGAGAGCAACCGCGCACTCATCATTGGCGTCAGCGTGAACGAAACGAGCAGGCTGACGAGGATCGCCACTGTCGCGGTGATTCCAAACTGATAGAGAAACCGTCCTGAGACCGACGACATGAACGAGACTGGCAGAAAGATTACAACCAGCGAAAACGTGGTCGCCATAACCGCCAGCCCGATCTCTTCCGTCGCCTCTTTAGCCGCGCGCCTGGGCGACATCTTTTTCTCTTCAATGAAGCGGAAGATGTTCTCGAGCACGACGATGGCGTCGTCGATCACTACGCCGACCATAAGCACCAGCGCCAGCATGGTGACGCTGTTAAGCGTGAAATCAAGCCAGCTCATCATCGCAAACGTTGCGATGACCGAAGACGGAATGGCTACGCCCGCGATAATCGTCGAACGCCACGAGCGCATGAAAAGAAGCACAACGAGGCATGCGAGAATGCTTCCGAGAACCAGATGCACGTTGATTTCGTGAAGTGCATTCTTGATATAGAGCGACTGGTCCTGAATCACTTCAAGGCGAACGTCGGGCGGCATCTGAGCTCGGACGCGATCGAGATTCCGCTTGACGTCGTCGATCATTGCAACCGTGTTGGCGCCCGATTGACGAACGACCTCAAGCGTAACTGCCGGAACGCCATTGAGTCTCGAGAGTGACCTCTGCTCCTTGGTGCCGTCTTCAGCGTATCCGATGTCACGAACCTTGATCGGCGATCCATTGACAGTCGAAATTACGGCTTCATCAAACTGCCGCGGATCAGCGATCCTGCCAATCGTGCGCAGCTGTACTTCGCGTCTGCCGGCGTCAACATTGCCTCCCGGAATGTCCGCGTTCTGCCGCACGAGAGCCTCGCGCACCCGAGTGATGGGTATGCGGTAAGCCGCCAGTCTGTCGGCGTCGACCCAGACATTGATTGCCCTTTGAAGCCCTCCATTGATTCCAACTTCGCCGACCCCCACCGAGCGCTCGATCTGAACGCGAACGGTCTTGTCGGCCAATTCTGTCAGCTCACGAATCGAACGATCGCCTGAGACAGCAATCGTCATCACCGGTTGGGAGTCGCTGTCCTGCTTTTGAACAACGGGAGGATCAGTGCCGGGGGGCAGCAAACGCAAGACACCTTGAACCCGATCGCGCACATCCTGGGCTGCCGTTTCGATGTTCCGGTCGAGATTGAATGTCGCCATCACAAAAGCGCGGCCCTGGCTCGAGACCGAACGGAGCTGTTCTATGCCTTCAACCGTATTGACGACGTCTTCGATCGGCCGTGCGAGCTGTGATTCTGCCTCTTCAGGTGACGCTCCCGGCAATGACATCCGAACCGTCACTGTCGGCAGGTCAATCGACGGGAACCGATCAACACCCAGTTTGAAGTAACTTGCAGCTCCGACAACGACGAGTGACAGAATGATCATCGCCGCGAAAACCGGACGCCGAATGCATATCTCAGCCAGCTTTTGCATAATGTCGCACGCCTACCTGTACAACTCCGGGCGCTTCGTTTGCCTCTTGCTTCTCGTCTAGACGTTGTCGAGCGTATTCGAGTTGCATGAAAGCTTACTCGACACTCTCGCTCAGAACCTTTACCTGCTGCCCTACCACAAGGTTACCGGGAACCGTGACCACCTTTTCGCCCGCCTTGAGCCCATCCGTGATCTCTACCAGATCGCCCTCACTTCTCCCCACCTGGATGTTTCTCTCCATAGCGCTCCCATCCTTGACGAGATACACCTTCTGTATTCCGGCAAAGGTTACAACTGCACTTGCGGGAACCATAACAGCCATAGTCTGCGAATTTGTCTCGATCTCGGCCTTGGCAAATGAGCCAGGCTTAAGTTTGGAGTGGCGGTTGTCAACTTCCGCTTCGATGACGAGCGTCCGGCTCAATTCCTGGAAAGCCGGGCTCAGCCGAACGAGTCTGCCTGAATAGGTCTCGGGATCACCCTCGACAGTAACTCGCACTCCCTGCCCGACCCGCAGATCGTGTGAATCGCGCTCGGGAATCTCGACACGCAGGCGCAAAGGATGAATGCGAACGATCGTCAGCACTGGAGCACCGGCTGTCATATATTCGCCCATTGAAGCCCTCCGCTCGCGCACGGCTCCATCGAATGGTGCATAAAGGCGCGTTTCGGCGAGCTGCTGTCGGGCGATTGCCAACTCGGAACGTCGTTGAAGCAACACTGCCTGTCGATTCCGAACCTCTTCAATCGCGTCCTGATAGCGGCTTTCAGCCACCTTGAACACCGACTCGTGCGATCGAGCTCGGCTTGTGGTAGAACACCCTCGCGGACGAGGCGAATCGTTCGCTCGCGGTTCGCCCTGCTCTCATCAAGAACCGCCGCAGCCTGGGTTACGAGTGCGGATTTGTTGATGTCGATGCGATCGTCTTCGCCCTGAGGCGGCAGTCCGAGCCGTGCACGAGCCTGCTGCAGCGCAGCGTTTGATTGTTCAACGCGCACCCGGAAGTCCTCTGTTTCCAGAAGTGCGACCTCCTGGCCCTTTGCCACTCGAGAGCCAAGGTCGACACGCAGCGAGCTCAAACGGCCAGGAACCTTAAAGCTTACGGTTGCCTGCTCGTCGGCTGCCAGCGTCCCCGGCGCGGAAACCCGGGAGGCGAGAGAGCGTTCCTGCGCTACAGCAAGCCGGACCTCCTTTACCGGCAAACCTGCACGGGCATCGCCTCGAGCCGCCCCGGCGGTCGATTCACTACGACTGCAACCGGTCAATACGAGGCATCCAAGTAATGCTACGATGAATGAGTTTCTGATTTCGGAATAAAGCATTTAGGTCTCATTTCGATCATGCGTAAAGAAACGAGGCTCGGGAGTCATCCGTGCGCAATTCCCATCATCGCATGTCGCTTAATTATAGCGCGTGAAATCACTTTGTGCAGTTCTCTTCTTGCAGAACCGGGATACTCCAGTCTTTCGCTTGTACGGGTTCTGTGCGATCATGATTTCGTTCTTCTTCAATATCGTTAGCGTTCTTCTGTAGTTGTGGTATCTCGCTGACCTTAAATAGCGCAAGAGACGGCAAGTGATGGCATTGTCACACCATGATGTACAGCCAACAAGAATACGATATGATGAGACGCCAGACGCTTCAGATCGAGGCAGAAAAGCGTTCTCTCCTTCGAACACTTCTCATAATAATCGCAGTGCTGTTGGGTATCTGCCTGCTTTTTCTTGTCTTCCTGTATCGTCACTACAGTTTGAGTTCTGATCTGATTGGTTCAGCTGAAACCAGGGCTGCCGCAAGCGACGCGCAGCATCAGGCTTGCAGCAAAGAGCTTTTGGAGAAGAAAGCAATTCTCGATGGGATGGCCGCAGAGGCTGCCAAACAGAACCAGCTGATTAACGACATCATGCCGCGGGTGTTGCGCGATCAGGCGTCAGATGCTGAGGTTGCCCGCTTTGCGCATGCAATCTACGCTCAACCCGCCCACGTAGTCGCGCTGCCGTCCATTCCTCCTGACCGTATCCTCCGCCGTTTCAGATACCGCACCGGCGGGCTGCTTCACACCTACGTGCTCGTGGCAGGCCTCATTGATGGCCAATGGGTACTCTATTCGAACCTGACCGGTAAGGGGAAAGAGTAGGGGTCAGGGGTCGGGGTCAGGGTCGGGGGTTTGAGTTCAAGCTTTAGCTTGTCATTGTTAGATCGAGTCGTAACACGACAAGCTAAAGCTTGAACTCTAAATCCCCGATCCCTGACCCCTGACCCCTCCCTGCTCAGCCCTCTTCCTCATACAGATACCGGATGCTGCTCTTCCTCAGGAGAAGTTTCGGGCCACCATCGCTTGGGCCAAGGCTAAAGACCTCTCGATCGTAGTACCGCAACTGCCCGTGAAGCTGCTCTCCCGACTTCAACACAATAACCACCGGAATCGCGTGGTCGACAAGGTTCTTGAGGTAGATTGCTTCTTCACCGGTTGATTCGGGATCGGACGGCATTGAGGGGGCGGGTCGCATTGGCCGTTTGTGTTTCTTTTTTATTATTGTTACGTTTCGCCTGATGGCGGCCTCGATTGTTGTTTATTGGATCTCTAGTCACGGTAATCGTCCTCTGCGGAGTTTCGGTCAGTCTTGTAACTTGATTGCAGGTGGATTCGAGAAATCTCGCTCACGCTGATGCTGCCGGATGGCAGTCACTCGCTTTGTGATGTAGTCACGTGTTTTTGTATCCGTTTCTGTCTGTTCGAGCACCTTCACCGCAAGATCATACTCGAAAGTGCGCTCGAGGCAATCCGCCATTCCGAATCTCGCCTGCCTTCGCGTTTCGGCAACGGCAGTTTTTTCAGCTATTGTTTGATAGGCAATCAATGCATCTCCAAACTCATCTCTTAAGAAATGAATGCCTCCTATCCTCAACCACGCCCGCTCAGCAAGGTCATCATAGCCGCTGCTGGCAACTACCTTTTCGTACTCAGCAAGAGCCTGACCAAGGTCATTCAGGTCGTAGTAGAGGTCTGCGATACTGAGTCTGGTTCGCCTGCTGTTGCCCCCTGCGCGCTCCCGATTGGCAAGCTCTTCATACTCACTGATCGCTTCCTTGAGCTTTCCGAGAGCAACGTAGCACTCAGCTATTCTCTCTCTCGAATCGTTTACTTCCTTCGAGCCAGGTGCGTCCTCTACGATGGCAATGTAGTGCTGGATCGCGCGGTCATACTGCTTCAGGTTATAGAAGTAGATATTCGCAAGGCGAAATCGCACTGAAACAACTGCCGCATCTCTTGAGCTCTCGCTCCAACGATCCTTGATGAACTGCTCGTATATGTTGGCGGCCTGGACATAGTCACCCTGGTCCCAGGCTAGTTGAGCCTTCTCAAGGGGTCCGCTGCGTACTGCACAGCCAGTTCCCGAAAGCCCTATAACAACTGCGATTGTCAGCGCAATCGGCAGCACCAGAGCCAATCTTCGTCCCATCACGCTAAGCCCGCAACTTGACTGACTTCAGGCACTCCGTCGAGCAGAACACACTCGCCCGATCACGAATCTTCAGAGTCAGCGCATCGCGAGATGAGACAAATGCCCCGCATCGCTCGCATCTCACCATTTCTGCGCTGACATCAGGAGTGCCTCGAACCTGTCCACGAAGATTGCGAAGGTCCTTAATGGTTCCTCGAACATGAAAGCTCAAACGCGCGATCGCTTTCAGCACGAAGACGATGAAGCTGAAGATGAGCAGGGCAACAACCAGTTTGAGGATTAAGCTCAAGGCTGCCCTCTTTTGGGCTCTTCGGGCCCATGTTCGAGAACTGTCTTGCCCTTAACCTGTGGCTTGCTCGAACCATCAGACTCGAGTACCTGCCTCACCTGTGCGAGAGCCCGGGTCGCCTGGCCGAAGTCGTTCAAGCTCATTCAACAGCCGTCCGGCTTCATCGAGGTTTTGGCGAGTTTCAACCAGCGATGCCATCAGATAGAAAGTAGCGATGGGCAGGCCGGGTTGTGCCTTTAGAGCCTGCCGCGTGTACTTGATAGACTCGTCAAAATTTCGCTGGAGGTAATATACTTCGCCAAGCGCCGCAAGCGTCGTGGCATCGTTTGGTTTTATCGTAAGGGCGCGGTTGAGATACTCGAGTGCTCCATCCGATCGGCGAATCTCGATGAAATGTTCTGCGGCTCGCATCTGCGGCATCGTAATCCTGAGGATTGGCGCGAGCTTTTTCGATGGCAGCCTGCACCTCATTCATCCCGGGGCCTGACTGCGCTCCTGTCGCTCACCGCTTGTGCTGTCGCGCGATCTCGATTTGCCTTGAGCTCACCGCGATAGTTTGTGTTGGCGAACTTAAACCCGAGAACAGCCCGATCGCAAGACCAATAACAGCGATTGTAAGATTCTTTTTATGTCTCATTAGGAATGGCAATGTGTACCGCCTTCAGGCGGAATCTTCCGATAAGGCGGTACAACGTACGTTATCGGAGTTGATCTGTAAGCCGAATTCTGTGCCTCGCATAAAGCGAGGTGGTGATCATTCATCTAGGCGAGAGATTTCTCTCTCGCTCGAGCGACCTACCCGGAACGTGCGCCGCATGAGCAGCACTCAGGCGGACCACCTTCGAACGCTCCTCTATTTGGTCTTGCACCGCAGGGGGTTTGCCTAGCCGGGCATGTCGCCACACCCGCTGGTGAAGCTTTTACCTCACCGTTTCACCATCGCCCACGCCTCAGACCGAAGGTCTGAAGCGTTCGGGCTGTCTATTCTCTGTTGCACTCTTCCGTCGGGTCGCCCCGCCTGGCCGTTAGCCAGCCTGCTGTCCTTCGGTGTTCGGACTTTCCTCCCGCTGCACGTGGCAGCCGACGATCACCCGATCGACTCCGAATCGCAGGTTCGAGTATAACATGTGGCGAGTCGGTATCACCGGGCGCCCCAAGCGTCAATTGACTCCCATTGCACCATTTACTTATAGTGACGCGTCCCCTGCTTCAAAAAATGGAGAATCCTCAGGCAAGTTCGGCTCATCAAGAGGAGTCGGCATCGAACTCTGCTCCGGAATGTTGTAACTCTGGCTGCAGATTCTGTGTGCTTGACTATCCCGAGCTCTTCGCACCGCCGGCTTCCGCGCCAGCCGATGTCGCTTTCGAACCGTCGAACACATGCCCGACGGACTTGTCTCATGACGCGGAGATGGCACAAGCACTCGAACGAGCCGAAAAGATTCTCGCTTATCTCGATTCCGAAGGAGAACCGTGAAATGGCCGTTGATTCCAAGGGCTTTACCCACGCCTTACGTCGCCCCGACCTCGACTGTAGCTGAGTTCACTCCGCGTGCTGTGATTCTCGGAGTTCTTTTCGGCCTGGTCTTCGGCGCGTCGACTGTCTACCTCGGTCTTAAGGTGGGACTGACAGTCAGTGCTTCAATTCCGATTGCCGTGCTGGCAATCACAATCCTCAAAGCCTTCGGTAAAGCTTCCATACTCGAGAACAATATTGTTCAGACAACCGGATCAGCGGCTGAATCGATCGCGGCTGGAATCGTGTTTACGATACCGGCGCTGCTCATCCTTGGTCTTGATCTCGATATTACGAGAACATCGATGATCGCGGCAGCGGGAGGTCTGCTCGGCGTTCTCCTGATGATTCCGTTGCGGAGGTCTCTGATAGTCAAGGAGCACGCGAACCTTCCCTACCCTGAAGGCACTGCGTGCGCCGAAGTGCTCATCGTCGGTGAGAAGGGTGGAAGCGATGCGCGAATGGTGTTTTTAGGCTTTGGCGTCGCGCTTGTCTACAAGTTCCTGATGTCGGGTTTCAAGTTCTGGAAAGAGATACCCGCAAAAGTTCTTACCTGGTACCAGGGCGCACGCGTGGCGGCTGAGATATCGCCCGAACTGCTCGGTGTTGGATACATAATTGGCCCCCGCGTCGCCTCCTATATGTTTGGCGGCGGTGTAATCGCCGCGCTCGTGCTGACACCGCTAATCAAATTCTTCGGAGCCGGACTTCAGACCAATATCTTCCCTGCACAGCCGGGAGAACTGATCGCAAACATGAGCGCGAGTGTCGTCTTCGACCGCTATGTTCGCTACATCGCGGCGGGTGCCGTCGCTGCCGGCGGGGTTATCAGCCTCGTGCGATCTCTTCCAACGATTCTTCAGGCGTTCCGCGCCGGCGTAAAGGATTTCACCGGTGGTCAGCGAGGTGACGGCGTGCCACGAACCGAGCGTGATATTCCAATTGGTTATGCCGCCGGTGGTGTGGTCCTTCTGCTGATTGCGATCACCGTGATACCTCAATACGAGATCGACTGGTTATCGGCACTTCTTATCCTTGTCTTCGGATTCTTCTTTGTCACTGTTTCATCTCGCATCTGCGGTCAGATCGGGTCGACATCGAATCCGATTTCGGGCATGACCATAGCGACCCTGCTTTTTACATCGCTCTTTTTCCTTTTGCTCGGACGAATGGGAGCCGGTGAGCGAGTAATCGCGTTGACCGTTGGCGCCATCGTTTGCGTAGCAGCGGCCAACGCCGGAAATACGTCTCAGGACCTGAAAACAGGCTTTCTTGTTGGTGCCACTCCCGGAAAGCAGCAGATAGCTCTGCTCATTGGAGCATTGACGTCAGCACTTGTCATCGGTTGGACACTCGATTTTCTGAACAAATCGGCAATAAACCTGCTTCCGGTGAACTATCCCAGCCTACTTCGTTCCTGCCAACGAGATCGGACCGCGCTGGACTGACAACCCCCAGACTACTGACGGAAACGTCTATCAGGTCGCGCAGTTCCCCGTCGAAGTAGACGCTGGGGATGGCCGAACACGAATTCCGGCGGGCAAGTATCTGGTCGGCGATGACGCCCAACTGCACTACCTTGTCAATCCGGGTGTCGGTGGAATACGACAAGGAATGACCGCGACTATTCCACAGGAGCTTCAGGGTCGCACGTTTCCTGGAAGGTGCCGGCGTTACCAAAGCCGGACCCGCACGGGGATTGGACGATCAGATGTATGAGAGAGTCGTCGTCCGCGAAGGATCACGCGAGTTCACGTTGCTCGTCGATACCGCTGGCAATCCCAAGTTCAGCATCGAAGAGTACACCGGAAAGCTCGACGCTCCGAAGGCTGCGCTTATGGGAGTGCTCGTTGATGGCGTGCTGACCCAGCGGCTACCGTGGGCGTTGATACTCATCGGTGTCTTGATATCAGTCGTGCTCGAAATTGTGGGTGTGCAGGCACTGCCCGTGGCAGTCGGCATTTACCTGCCTATCTCAACTTCTGCAACGATCTGTGCGGGAGGGTTGGTGCGCGCACTCGTTCGGCGACTGAGTAAAGGAAAGGGCGAAGAAAGTCTCGTCGAGGAAGAGACCGGCCGCGGCGTCCTTCTCAGTTCAGGTCTGATTGCAGGAGGCGCTATCGGCGGGCTGCTGGTTGCAGCCGGAAGGGTCGGATTAGGAGGCGAAGAGGCACTGGGAATTGGTGGGCACGGATGGATAGCGTCTGGTGAGTGGGCGAACGTGCTCGGCTTGTTGATATTCGCCGGGCTCGTCTTTTTCCTCTTCTGGATAGCAAGAAAACACACTGTCTAGAGAAGGCTGGGAGAACTCACGCGTAGAGAACGCACAGAGCGCACAGAAGACGCAGAGAAGAGACGGAAGATGTAGTCAATGCTCGACCTCTGCGTCTTCTCTGCGCTCTCTGTGTGTTCTGCGGTGAGCTCCTCCCCGTCTCTAGCTCTTAACGAGATCGATCCACTTGGTCAGGCCTTCGATTGGCTGGAATGTTTCCATGAGGTCCAGGAGTTCTTCCGGATTCTCTGAAACCAGAATCAAGTCGCGATATTGCGGGCGAATAAACTCCTCTTCGATTCCACGCTCAACCATTTCAAGCATCGGATCGAAATAGCCAGCCACATTCAGTATTCCGATCGGTTTCTGATGTATTCCCAACTGCGCCCAGGTTATCACCTCGAAAAGCTCCTCAAAGGTGCCGAAACCTCCGGGTAGCGCGATAAAACCATCCGAGAGTTCAGTCATCAGAGACTTCCGTTCGTGCATGCTCCGAACCACACGCAGCTCGGTCAGATAGTGATGCGCAACCTCGCGTGACGCGATTGCCTGGGGAATGATCCCGATGACTTCCCTTCCAAGCCTCAGCATCTCATCGGCAATTACACCCATCAAACCGACGCTCCCGCCACCATAGGTAAGATCGATAGCTCGCGCGGCCAATGATCGCGCCATCGCGACTGCAGCATCCTCGTACTGCTTCCTCAATCCGACTGAGGAGCCGCAGAAAACACAAATCCGTTCAAAAGATCTTTTTTCCATTGTTCGTATTGTTAAACGCCGGCGAGGTCGATGCAAACCGCCTTACCAGCCAGAACCCGATGACGCCGGTAAGTGCCAGTCCGGCAACGCCAAGCATTGTCTCCCCAATCCAGAAGGTCATTGCCAGATTGAAGGCGAGAATACCGAAGTAAAGGATGGGCGGACCAAATCTTTCAATGGCTGAGAAAGGGCCGGCACAGCCTCGCCGGCAATCAATCTTTCAAGAACGAGGTAAGTTCGAATGATTACAAAACAGACAATGAACCACCCGACGAAGTTCGCGATTGGAACTCCAAAATAGAAGCCACCATCCGGGTAATGATAAAGCTTGCCAAGAAACCAGCGGTCACCTCTGAGCGCAACCGGGTCGATAACGACGTCGAGCAAGGTCATAAGACTCGATGCCAGGATCGACGTTCGAATCGAGCTTCTTTGCCCGCGTGCAACGTTTGCCACCTCCCAGCTCACATACGACAGGAACGTGAACGAAAGTGAGTCCATGAAAGGAACTCCCGCAATCCACAACTCGCGATCTCGAGTCGTGTCGATGTAGCGATACAAACCGAACGGAATGCCGGTTCCAGCAACAGCCGAACTCCATTCGCTGATAAACGCAATTGCGAAAGCGGTGACTGTGAAAAGCACGGTCCGCAGGAAACCGATTCGGGTTAATGCAAGAGCAAAGTAGCAGGCAAAAAAGACAAAAACATAAGGACGCAGGGCGATTGTCGAAACCAGGAGCTCAATCGCGTGCTGCATATCTCAGGAGGATTTACTTGGGAGGCATTCTCAACGCGCCATCTATTCGGATGACTTCGCCGTTGAGCATTTCGTTTTCGATAATGTGTTTGGCAAGAGCGGCGTACTCATCCGGCTTACCGAGCCTTGCAGGAAATGGAACCTGCTCGCCAAGCGCGAGCCGCACAGGTTCAGGCAACGATCCGAGAAGCGGTGTTTCGAAGATGCCGGGAGCTATCGTCACGACTCGAATTCCCGATCGCGCAAGGTCGCGCGCAATGGGCAGAGTCATACCAACAATTCCGCCCTTCGAAGCCGAATAGGCGGCCTGTCCGATCTGACCATCGAACGCGGCAATCGATGCAGTGTTGATAATTACTCCGCGCAGTCCACACGATCCTGGCTCTTGGAGCTGTCATGGCCGCGGCCGCCAGCCTGATAACATTGAATGTCCCGATCAGATTGACTGTGATCACCCGCGTGAAGGACTCGAGTGAGTGAGGACCATCCTTGCCGACCGTCCTTTGGGCAAGCCCGATTCCTGCACAATTGATCGCTCCATCCAGCCTCCCGAATTCGCGGACAGCGAGGTTGACAGCTGCCTTGACGCTTGCTTCGTCAGTGACGTCTGTTTGCACGAAGCGCGCTGACTTGTTTCCGAGACGGCTCGCGAGCGACTCACCAAGCTCCGCGTTGATATCAGCTATCACAACCGTTGCGCCGGATTCGACCAGAAGCTTAGCCGTCGCGCCGCCAAGCCCTGAGCTGCCACCGGTAACAATGAAGACGCTGTCCGAAACTATCATGCACGCTTCTCCATCATATTCGTTTGAGCTTGACTATTCGGCCTGTAGAGAGCCACTCGAGGACGTACAGATTGCCGTCAGCATCCCAACGCGGGCAATGCGGCGAGATGAACTGTCCATCAACCCATTTGTCAGGAAGGACCGGATTCTTGCCGCGCAGCTCGGGATTCTGATTGTCCCCAGAGTGCGCCACAATGCGATTCTGACCATCAATGATCGTGATCCGCCCTTCGAGATCGGCGATCACGATATCTGATCCACGTTGATGAAAATTACTCGGCCGCCGAAGGTCCTTATCGAGCATGCCGACAGGCTTCCCATCGAGGCTGAACCACTGCAGGCGTTGATTTGCCCGATCCGCAACCAGGATTCGCGGAGTCTTTTCGCGTGTGTCACACCAGATGCCGTGTGGTTGTTTGAGCTTCCCCGGCTCCGACCCCGCCGGGCCTCCCCACGACCGCACATATTCACCCTTTGCTGTGTAGTGATGGACCCATGACTTGCCATAGCCGTCGGTGACATAGAGATCGCCGTTCGGTGCCACAGCAATGCCCGTCGGACGGAACTCGTTGGCATTCTGATAGGCAGCAGACTCCTTCGGGTAGTCCTTCGCCCAGAGTTCACGTCCATCCAAAGTAAACTTGGCCCACTGATGTCTCGAATGATGGGTGATAAAGATGAACTCCTCGCGGCCTTCACGGCCGATCGCCATGCCGTGAGACCCACCCTTCCATTCCTTTCCCCACGCGCTCAGGAACTTTCCATTACCGTCGAACACGATGACAGCGTTCTCGGTGTCGGTGTTCATGTATACGCGCCCGCGCGAATCCAGAAGCACTGCCCCGTGTGTGTTTCCGAAAGTCATGCCGCTCGGGAGTTTTGCCCAACCCGGAATCCATTCGTATCGATGGCGCCCCTCGCCGAGGATGACTTTGGGTCGTCAGGGCTACGCGCAACCGAACGGTTGCGCAAAGTCATGAGTGACGGAATTGCGATTGCGGCGGAGCCAAGGAATGAGCGTCGCGAAGAACTGAAGTCTCTTTTGTCAGTCATATTATTTCGGAAGCAATTGTCGGAGGACAACGGGAGAATTCCGCCGTGGCGGAAGTAATCAACTTCAATTGGGAGTGTCAATTCTGAGTGTGACGAGAATGGAGTCTGACTCTCCTGATTTGCGATGTATTACCAGTGTCACGTCCTGCTGCGGGACAATGCCACTTTCAAAGCCGAGGATATCAAAAACTTCACTTCCATCGAGTTCGAGGCTCAGCGCGTTGTCGCCGTCTTTGAACTGACACGGGAGAACGCCCATGCCCTACCAGATTGCTGCGGTGAATCCTTTCGAAGCTCGTGGCAATCACTGCCCTGACTCCGAGCAGGCTTGTTCCCTTTGCTGCCCAATCCCTTGAGCTGCCGGTTCCGTACTCAGTGCCGGCGATTACCACCAGTGGTACTCCACGATCCTGGTACTTCATCGCAGCATCATAGATGCTCATCAGCTCGCCTTCGGGCTGAAGCTTCGTGACACCGCCCTCGACACCCGGCACCATCAGATTCTTGATGCGAACGTTTGCAAAGGTCCCTCGGGTCATCACCCGGTCATTACCCCGGCGTGAGCCATAGCTGTTGAAGTCGGCAACGGAGACATTGCGCTCCTGCAAATAGACACCTGCAGGTGACGTAGACTTGATTGATCCTGCAGGACTGATGTGATCTGTTGTCACCGAATCTCCGAGAATCGCCAGTGGTCGAGCGCCCGCAATTGCAGACACGGGCCCCGGCTCAAGTGTGAAATTCACGAAGAACGGTGGCTCCTGAATGTATGTCGAATCAGGGTTCCAGCGGTAAACCTGCCCCACACTTGCCGGAATCTCGTTCCAGAGGGGATTCTCCGACGAAAAGTCCGCGTAGAGTCGCTTGTAGGTTTCGGGATCCAATGAGCTCGACATTGCTGCACTGATCTCTTCTACTGTCGGCCAGATGTCGCGCAGAAAGACATCAGCTCCGTGTTACCCGTGCCGATAGGTTCAGTAGTCAGATCGATATCGACACGGCCCGCAAGTGCAAAGGCTACGACGAGTGGAGGGCTCATCAGAAAGTTCGCCTTGATATTCTGATGAACGCGCGCTTCAAAGTTACGGTTGCCGCTCAGCACGCTGGCAGCAATCACGTCATTCTTCGTGACCACCTCTTCAATCCGCGAATCGAGGGGACCGGAGTTTCCGATACATGTCGTGCAACCATAGCCAACCAGGCTGAACCCCAGGTGGTCGAGATACGATTGCAACCCCGTGCGCGTGAGATAGTCTGTAACGACGCGGGAACCCGGCGCGAGTGAAGCTTTGACGTGAGGTTTTACGCTGAGCCCGGCTGCAATTGCCTTCTTTGCAACCAGGCCGGCTGCAAGCATGACCGTCGGATTCGAGGTGTTTGTACACGATGTGATCGCCGCAATCAGTACATCGCCATGACCAATATCCTTTGCACCTTTATCACCATTCTTTACCGCGAACCGCTTCGCAAGGTCACTCTTTGATTTGTTGTAGCCATTCTCGAGAATCGGCTTCTGAAGAAGATCAGTGAAAGTGCTCTTTACATCGCCGAGAACAATTCGATCCTGCGGCCGCTTTGGCCCCGCGACACTTGCGTCAACGGTCGAGAGGATCCAAATCCAGCACCATCGAATAATCGATCTCGCCATCACCCGGGACTCCGAACATTCCCTGGGCTGTGAAATAGTTTCTCACAGCCTTCACGATCGCCTCACTTCGTCCGGTCGCTTCAAGATACCGGCAGGTTTCTTCATCTACAGGGAAGAATCCCATCGTAGCTCCATACTCCGGAGCCATATTAGCGATCGTCGCGCGGTCGGTCAGCGAAAGCGAAACGGCGCCCGCGCCATAGAACTCTACAAACTTGCCTACGACCTTTGCCCTTCGTAAGAGTTCCGTCATTCTCAACACCAGGTCGGTCGCCGTAACGCCCTCGCGCAGCTAGCCGGTCAGGTGAACGCCGACGACATCCGGCGTCAGGAAGTAGACCGGCTGACCAAGCATTCCGGCCTCAGCCTCAATGCCACCAACTCCCCAACCAACAACTCCGAGGCCGTTGATCATCGTCGTATGAGAGTCAGTTCCAACAAGGGTGTCCGGATAGTAGACTCCATCTTTTTCGAGGACTCCCTTTGCCAGGTATTCGAGATTCACCTGGTGAACGATACCGATGCCCGGTGGGACAACTTTGAACGTTTGAAAAGCCTGCATTCCCCATTTCAGAAACTCATAGCGTTCGCGATTTCGCCTGAACTCCATCTCCATGTTCAAGCGCAGAGCATCAGGTGTGCTCCAGTAATCAACCTGGACGGAATGATCGACGACGAGATCGACGGGAACGAGCGGCTCGATCATCCCGGCGTCTTTTCCAAGCCGCTCAACGGCGGAACGCATGGCCGCGAGATCAACGAGAAGTGGTACGCCCGTGAAATCCTGCAAAACAATTCGAGCAACAACGAATGGAATCTCCTCTTTGCGTTCTCCAATGGCCTTCCA
Organism: uncultured Acidobacteriota bacterium; assembly: GCA_963813345.1. Lineage (GTDB taxonomy): Bacteria > Acidobacteriota > Blastocatellia > RBC074 > RBC074 > CAWDDA01. Next base: position 246,867 of record CAWEYR010000024.1, read on the forward strand.
GTTGGCGAGCGCAACTACATCCTCGGGACGAACCCGCTTTCCGTCGCAATTTCTTAGAACCGACTCAAGGACGATGCGGATGCTTATTGGAAGACGCGAGACTTTGGCAATTCCATTCTTCTCGAGAAGCGGAAGCGAATAGAATCCAGCCTTTTTTGAGGTTCCGCTGTCAAATCTCTGAAGATACTTCGCGCGGTCAGAGCATGGATTTCACCCTTGAAAATAATGTGCCGATACCAAACACTGAAGTCTAGGCGCGAAGCGCTGAGAGTTCAAGCGTACGTTGCCTTAGGTCATCGAATCATGGCAATACATCGCAAACGAGAAGAAGCCAGACCCGGTGCACGGCTCGTGCTTGAGTCGTCGGACCCTGTCGAACTCCCGCCCGCTGAGATCAACCTTCAAGGCATCACGCTCGAGCGTGAGAACTTTCGCGCCAATCTCCCCGAGCTTGTCGAGATACTTCAAAACGGCGTCACTGCACGGCCGGCACCCGTCGTCATGAGCAGCTCCACGTTTCTTATCGATGGAGAAACGCGCACCTTCTGGGTACGTGTCTGGCACATGGAAGGCGATCTTACAAAGATCGATCGTCTTCACGTGACAAGCTCTGTTCCAAGAGTTCCCGGCCTCAAACTGCCCTCCATTTAAGTCCCGTCTGAAACGTTCTGCACCCCGGATTCACATACAAATCGTAACCATGAAGCATCGGGGACGTGTGCTCTTTCCTGGAACAGTGACGGGAGCGCATCCGTAAAGAGAATCCGGGAGACACAATGAGAAGCAAAAAAGCACGCAGGCTAACAACGGTAATTATTGTTCTGGTAATCGTTAGCGGACTGGGAATTGCCGGATTCGCCGTGATCTCGCGTCCGAAAAGCGGCGTTGACCCATCGCGGCTGGCGGCTGCAGAACGCGGTGACATCGTAAAGTCAGTTGTAGCTACAGGACGGATCGAACCGATTTCCAAGGTCGAGATCAAGTCAAAAGCCAATGGAATCATCAAGGAGCTCAAGGTCGAGGTAGGTGACATTGTGCGCACGGGCCAGGTCCTGGCCGAACTGGACAAAGAGAATCTTTCGGCCAGACTCCGCGAATCGCGAGCAGCACTGATGGGCGCGGAAGCCAATCTGAGGGCCGCTCAGGCTCAGTTTGATAAGAACAAGATCGAAGCTGAAGGGCCCGACGTGCCATTCACCAAAAGGAATCACGAAAGAGCCGAAAAGCTTCTCAAGGAAGGCGTGCTTCCTCAACAGAGCTTTGACGACACGCGCAGCGCTTATGAGCTCGCCGTCAACCGCCAGAACATCGCGCGATCTCAGCTCTCGGTGAGCGAGGCCCGGATCACTCAGGCCCGAGCCGAAGTCGCTCAGGCAAATGCGGCAGTCGATCGCGCCGCCGAGGAGCTCGACAACGCAACGATCCGGTCACCGATCGATGGAATGGTTCTTTCGCGCGACCTCGAAATAGGAAGCCCGGTCTCATCAATACTCAATATGGGAGCAGCAGCGACACTGGTTATGGTGCTCGGCGACATCAAGCAGGTCTACGTTCGGGGCAAAGTAGACGAAGCTGATATCGGTGTTGTCCAGCTCGGTCAGACAGCACGCATCAAGGTCGAGACATTCAAGGACCGGCAGTTTGAAGGCACCGTCACTCAGATATCGCCACTCGGTGTGGACAAAGAGAACGTCGTCACGTTTGAAGTAAAAGTATCGATACGAAATCCCGGCGGCGAGCTGCGCGCTAACATGACATCGAATGCCGAAATTGTTCTCGAAGAGCACAAGAATGCGCTCCTCATTCCGGAAGCCGCAATCATTTACGACGCCAAACGTAACGCTTCGGTCGAGATTCCATCGCAGTCTAGTCCTCAAGGCCGCGAAAAACTCGCGATAAAGGTTGGCATCAGCAATGGCTCTCGAACTGAGGTACTTGAAGGCTTGAGCGAAGGCAACAGGTAATTCTGCAGTACTTGTGAGTGGAGCGCTGGTGTTCGCCGGTGAAGACGTCACCGCCAGCCAGCCGCCAGCCCCCAGGCAGCACATATGAGAGAACTCTTCGCACAGACCTGGCAGAACCTGAGTGCGAACAAGCTGCGCAGCTTCCTGACGATGTTCGGAATCATCTGGGGAGTAATCTCGATCGTGCTGCTCTCGGCGGTCGCGACGGGCTTTCAACTGGGCAATAAGAAAGTGCTCGAAGGAGCTCGGCAAAAACATTGTCATTGTCCGCAATGGACGCACCAGCAAGCAGGCTGGCGGCGAGCGCGCCGGTCGGCTTATCAGGCTGGACATCGACGACGTTCGCGCCGTTCGCGAAAGCTCAAAGCTGCTCGAACACATCACGCCGGAGCTGATGCGTGGCGGCGTGAGGCAAAGTCTGACTTCAACGCAAGCTCGACACAACTGAGCGGCGTCTGGCCGGTCTATCAGACTATCCGCACGATCGAGGTTGATCGCGGCCGGTTGATCAACGAGGAGGACAACCGTGAGGCTCGGCGCGTGGTCGTGATCGGCTTCGACATGTGCAAACAATTGTTCGCCGATCGCGATCCCGTCGGACAGACGAATCGGACTTGGTGGAATTCCTTACACGATCATTGGAAGGGTTCGCAAGAAAGAGCAGGATTCGAACTACACTGGACCTGACAACAATCGGATGTTCATGCCATACGAGACGATGCGCAAGGACTTCCCGATGCCCGGACAGTTCAACACGGCGGATTCAGTCTCCGCCATCATCGTAGCGCCATATGAACGTGTCGCGAAGGAACTGGTCGCGATCGTCGAGCGCGAGGGAAAGCTCAACTTCGAGAAGGGTGGGCCGCTCGAGCAGGAGATTCGAACAATTCTTTCAGCACGTCACGGCTTTGATCCCGACGATCGCGAAGCAATCTCCATGTGGAATACCGGCCTCGAAACGGTCTTCTTCAACAAGATGATCAGCAGTATGAACGAGTTCTTCATCTTTGTAGGCATTATCACGCTGGCGCTCGGCGGCATCGGCGTGATGAACATCATGCTTGTCTCCGTCAAGGAGCGAACAAAAGAGATCGGTGTTCGAAAAGCGCTTGGAGCAACCGCGCGCAATGTTCAATTGCAGTTTTTCTCAGAAGGCATGTTCCTCGTCCTGACTTCTGGTGCGATTGGCCTGGGAATCGGAATCGGACTTTGCCAGCTGGTGAACCTGCTGCCGCTTCCGGAACGCTTTGCTGGAATGATCATCACCTGGCAGTCGGCAGCCTTTGCAATCATCGTTCTCGCATTGATCGGGGTCGCTGCAGCTACATATCCGGCAAGACGCGCTGCTGTACTGCCGCCGATCGAGGCTTTGAGGTATGAGATGTGAGGAGAGAAGGGGTCAGGGGTCAGGGGTCAGGGGTCAGTGTATGAGTTCAAGCTTTAGCTTGCTCTTTGAGAGCGAGCGTGCAAAGAGCAAGCTAAAGCTTGAACTCAAACTGACCCCTGACCCCTGACCCCTGACCCCTATTCTACGAAATGGTAATCAAAGAAGTATTCCTCCAGGCTTTCTTCTCGCTCATCGGGCACCGGTTCCGTGCGGCGCTGACGATGCTCGGCATTTCCTGGGGAATTGTCGCGGTAGTCTTGATGATGGCCTATGGAAACGGATTCCATGAAGCAATCATGACCGGTTTCCGGATGGCCTTCTCTCAAGGCACTGTGGTTGTTTGGAACGGTCAGACGAGCATGCAGGCTGGCGGCGAGCGTGCAGGCAAGCGCATCAGGCTTCAGGAAGATGATATCGAGCCGTTACGTCAGCTCGGACTGATCAAACGTGTAAGTCCGGAGTACGTCGAAGGCTTGCCAATTACCTTTGGTAACAAGCAGACATCTTCAACCGTTCGCGGGGTATCGCCCGAGTATGCCTTGATGAGACAGGAAATCGCTGAGTTTGGGCGCTTCTTTAATGAAGAGGATACCGAGAAGCGAAGGCGCGTTGCCTTCCTTGGTTCGGTCGTTGCAAAGAAACTCTTCGCGACTGCTCCGGCGGTTGGCGAAACGATTCGAATCAAGGGAATGTCGTTCGAAGTCATCGGCGTCATGACTCAGAAGGTGCAGATGTCTTCGTACTACTCCCCCGACAAGTACTGCATCTTCATTCCATACACGGTTGTCGATCAGCTGTTTCCACCAGGATTACGTCGACAACCTTGTCTTTCAAACTGTAAATCCCGCGCTCCAGGATCGTGCCGTCCGGCAAGTACGCGAGGTTCTCGCCGCAAGGCACGGGTTTGATCCCCGCGATGAACGCGCCGTTACGATGCACGACACGGTCGAAACCAGCAAGATGATCGGCGGGATCACGGGTGGCTTGAAAATAGTATTGAGTGTGATTGGAGCGCTGACATTGCTGATTGGCGGAATCGGCGTAATGAACATCATGCTGGTCTCGGTTACGGAACGCACGCGCGAGATCGGAGTCCGCAAAGCACTCGGTGCTCGACGATCACATATACTTTCGCAATTTCTCATTTGAAGCGTTGGTGATCACGTTTCTTGGCGGTCTTCTGGGGTTGTTGATCTCGGTTACGCTGGTCAAGCTTGTCGGGACCCGGCCTTTTCTCGCCGATCTTCTCGAAGATCCGTCGCGAGTCACGGACATACACCTTCTGCTTTCTGCAGATGTTATGTCGACAGCCGCGTTGATTCTTATGGTGGTCGGAGTTCTCAGCGGGTTTTGGCCGGCTGTGCGTGCTTCGCGGTTGGATCCAATTGAAGCTCTTCGCTACGAGTGACCATCGGTACAAAACTTTCTGATACGGCGTTCCACAGCCGCCGCGAAAGTATTTTTCGATCGCGCTCGCAAATGCGTTCGGAACCAAATCGAATACTCGCATTAAAGGCGGGAACCTTTAACAACTCGATGAGATGCGGCATGAGCGTCATTTCTCCCCACCAGCTCACGGCCCGATATGCCGGCATTTCGGTTGGAGGAGTTGTATATCTTATCGAGGCATAGGAGACCGGGACCCCGAGCCTCGCCGCCGGTTCGAGTAGAGCAGAGCTGAACGGCAGCACGCGGTCACCCATTCCACTGGTTCCTTCGGCAAAGAGGATAATTCCCTTCCCTTCCGCCAGCGCTTGTTCGATCCTGGAAATCACCCTCGGAAGGTCCTGGTAGTTGGTGCGTTCGATGAAGATCGTTCCGATTCCGCGTGCCATGCGGCCGACTCCTGCCCATCCGGCAATCTCGCTCTTGGCTATGAAGACGCAATCGGTGACGCTCGAAAGCGCAACAATATCCATGTAACTCAGATGATTGGATACGAGAAAGAAGGGTAACTTTGGAGCCTCACCGATGACGCTTACCTCCATCCCTGCAGTTCGCGCCAGGGCGCGAGCCCAGGCGCCGACTCGCGAATTGCGCCAACGGAGCTCACTATTCGCGGATCTGAACGTGAACAGCCGGCCACATTGCCACACCGTGTAATATCCAGGAGTGAGAATAGCGGCAAGTGCCAGGCGAAACGCTGATCGGAGTTGGCGGACCAAAGCATCGCCGGAGTATAAGGCCGCTAACGGTGCATTTCCAGATTTGTTAATATCTGGCTCACTATGAAAATCGCTATCGGAGCCGACCACGCTGGTTTTGATCTCAAGCAGAAGTTGATCCAACGACTATCAAGCAATGATCACGAGGTAACCGATTTAGGTACACACGATACGGCGCCTGTAGACTACCCTGACTTTGCGGAAGCTGTTGGCCGTGCCGTGCTCGATAAGAGAGTTGAGCGCGGAATTGTTGTCTGTGGCAGTGGTGTCGGTGCTTCTGTTGCTGCAAATAAACTCAAAGGAATCCGGGCGGGACTGTGTCATGACACCTACTCTGCGCATCAGGGAGTCGAGCATGACAATACGAATGTACTCGTGCTGGGAGCCCGTATCATCGGAGAGGAATTGGCGGCCGAGATCGTTGAGTCCTTTCTGAAAGCAAGATTCTCGGGCGACGAGCGGCACCTCCGCAGACTGCAGAAGATTGACGCTTTAGAGGAGAAGGAGAATTAGCAGATGCAGATCGGCATTATTGGACTTGGTCGTATGGGCGCCAACATCGCGCGTCGTCTGATGCGCGGCGGCCACGAGTGCGTTGTATTTGACCTCAACCCGGCGAGCGTCGAGCAGCTCTCATCTGAGGGTGCCATCGGAGCGACCTCATTGGACGACTTTGTCGGCCATCTGAAGAAGCCGGGGATCGTGTGGATCATGGTTCCAGCCGGAAAGCCGACCGAACAATGCGTGACGGCACTCGCACAGCGTATCGGAAGCGAATCGATTGTGATCGATGGCGGAAATAGCTATTTCAAGGACGACGTGCGCCGTGCGCGTGAGCTTGCCGAACGAGGAATTCACTACATCGACATTGGCACAAGCGGTGGAATCTGGGGTCTTGAACGCGGGTATTGCCTGATGATTGGCGGCGAGCGATCCGTATTCGACCAGTTATCGCCTGTCTTTGAAACCCTCGCGCCCGGGAAAGCGGCAGCGACAGATACGCCTGGCCGGGCAGGCGACCGCGGGACAGCACATAAGGGCTATTTGTATTGCGGGCCGGCGGGTTCAGGCCATTACGTGAAGATGATTCATAATGGCATAGAGTATGGTCTCATGCAGGCGTACGCCGAAGGATTTGACATTTTGCGCAATGCAGACAGTCAGGATGTAGCCGCCGAATACCGTTACGATCTTGATGTCGCCGAGATCGCCGAGGTCTGGCGACGGGGCAGCGTCGTCGGATCGTGGCTGCTGGACCTGACCGCGTCGGCACTTACTGAGGACCCTCACCTCGAGAACTTCTCAGGATTTGTCCAGGATTCGGGTGAAGGCCGATGGGCGCTGATCGCAGCAATCGAGCAGTCTGTTTGCGCCGACGCTCTCGCGACCTCTCTCTTTGCCAGGTACAGGTCGCGCCAGGATACGACTTTCTCTGAAAAGGTTCTTTCGGCGATGCGCCATAAATTCGGCGGCCATGTCGAACTTCCGACAGGAGGATAGAGGGCGGGGGCAGGGTGGAGGTCAGGGGTCAGGGGTCGGTGGTCGGTGGTATGTCTGCTTGCGCACATTCTGACCCTGATTTATAACCGTGATAAGCTTTGAGAGATAATGAGCGATCAGGTTTCTACAAAAGATCAGCTCAGGGCTTGGGTATCAGAGCTTGCCCCCGAGCACAGGCGCGATCTTCTGAACATTCTCGCGGAAGATGAGACTGCGGTATGTGACGCGCGGGTCGAGATGGCGGCTGACCAGCTTCGTCGCATCTGTCGCAGCCGCGGCCTCGAGTGGGATGCCCTCGATGAGCCGCAACGCGAGACTTTTCTCGACCTGCTCATAAGGGAAGACGTCGAAGCAACGCAGGCCGGGCCTACGCCGGCAACGAGCCTGGCCAGGGCGATCTGCTCGCATTGTGGACGCGACCTGACACCGCACGATCTCTATCGCATCTACTTCAGCAACCGGCGACCAAGCGCGGGCTTTGCACTGGCCAAGCTTATGGTCATTGATGCCGAGCAGGCGACAGCGCAGTTCCCTCTGCTTGCCGAGCCCGAAATCTATATTGGCCGCCTTGATCCACACCGTGGAATCAGACCCGAGGTAGACCTTTCGGCTTATGACCCTACATCGCGCGTCTCGCGAAAACATGCGCGGATCGTTCTCCGCGGCAATCAGTTCTATATCGAAGACCTGGGGAGCGCGAATGGAACTACGATCAACGGTCAATCCCGGTTGAAACCTCAGGAGTCATACGTACTCACCAATGGTGACCTCATCAGAATCGGCCATACGACTTTGAAATTTATTACCAGCCAACCTTGAACACCAGACTGCTATTCGCAGCAGTCGTATTTGGAACGAAATCAATATGCAAAACGACTTCTATAGTGGGCTCGATCAGTTTGTGCAAGCAAGTCGAAGAGAATTCGAGGAGAAGCTTGCGACTCTCGTTGAAACTCCAAGCGTCAGTTCGGACCCGGAACATCAAAAGGACATTGAAAAGTGCGGCGAGATCGCGCGCGACTACCTTCGCGATCTGGGCGCAAAGGCGAAACTCGTCTCGACGCCAGGTAATCCGGTCGTCTTTGGTTCATTGGTTTCAGACCAAAGATTCCCGACAGTCACGATCTACAATCACCTCGACGTCCAGCCGGCGGACGCTTCGGAATGGAACAAGGCTCCTTTCTCTTTTCACAAAGTCGGAGACCGGTACGAAGGCCGCGGAACGACGGACGACAAAGGACCCGCTCTGACAGCAATGCTGGCGGTCAAGTACGCAAAGAATCGCGGCGTACCCCTCAACTTCAAATTCATCTGGGAACTTGAAGAGGAGATTGGAAGTCCCAACTTCGAGTCCTTCATCCGAAAGAATCGTAAAGAACTCGATACAGATTCGGTACTCGTGTCGGACACCATCTGGATCGCTCGAGGACGTCCGGCCGTCCCCTATGGATTGAGAGGCCTTCAAGGGTTCATATTATCGCTCGACACGCATGCCAAGGACGTCCATTCGGGACTGGTGGGCGGTGTCGCGCGGAATCCTATTGGCGAGCTCGCTCAGGTAATCACCGAATGTTATGACGCGCGAACCGGACGTGTGAAGATCAAGGGATTCTATGACGACGTGAAGCCGGCCACCCGGAAAGAATTGCAGAGCTTTGTCAACTCCGGCTTTACGACCAGGGGTTACAAGAAAGCGCACGAGCTTCTGACGATACGACCGCAGCTAAAGGCTGATGCCGATGTACTCAGGGCTTTCATGGCGGCTCCAACATTTGAGCTGCACGGGATTGTCGGCGGCTACACGGGTCCCGGAATCAAGACGATTGTCCCTCATCGTGCTGAGGCCAAGATCAGCACGCGTCTTGTGCCCTACCAGGACCCGGCGAAAATCGTTCGACTGGTGCGAGCACACGTGCGCAAGATCAACCCTGATGTCAAAGTTGAAGCTATCCAGACACTCGAACCCTTCCTCGGCGACTTCAAAGGACCCTACGCTGACGCGGCGCGCACAGCAATGAAGTTTGCCTTCAAAAAAGAGCCGGCTTTTACCAGAGAGGGTGGTTCAATTGGCGCGGTAGTAACGATGCAGAATCATTTGAAGGCGCCGATAACCTTTCTCGGGTTAAGTCTACCCGAGCACGGTTATCACGCGAAGAATGAGAATTACGATTGGGGGCAGACCTCGGGAGGAATCAAGATGTTCGTCAAATACTTTGACGAAATATCGAAACTTGGCAGGTAGGGGAGTGCTGAGTGCTGAGTGCTCGAATGCAACCCCAAGCTAAAGCTTGAACTTAAACCTAATTGTTTCTCCCACGGAGGTTTGAGTTCACAGCTTTAGCTTGGGGTTGCATTCGAGCACTCAGCACTCGGAGTCTCAAAACCTGATCATGTCCTGAAGAAGGGTCCAGTACTCGTTTGAGACTGGCATCACCGAAAGCCGCGGCAGGCGCACTAAATCAAACTCCCTCAACGCATCGACTGCTTTCAACTCTGCAAGCGTCAATGGCCGTGCGAGCCGTCGTACAGGCTTAATCTCGACAACGACGAGCTTTTCGTCGTTGTCCCGCGGGTCAGCAAAAGGATCACCGACCGCCTGCGCGAGACCCACAATCGCCTTCTCATCGCCGGTATGGTAGACGAGCACATCGTCTCCCATCCTCACTTCGCGAAGGTGCTTCAGCGCAAGGTTGTTTGATACGCCATTCCAGACTGTCTTCCCTTCGCGTTCAAGATCTGCAAACGAATAATCTCCGGGTTCCGTTTTGAAAAGCCAGTGTCGAGACATAGGGCAACTCTCTGCGGTAAGGGCGGTATTTTACAAGCTTGACATGTCGCGGGCGAGATCTGCGATTTCGGCCCGGCTTGTCTTAACCAGGTCGTCAGTTGAAAGCAGCATCTGCAATCCGCGCTTTCCGGCACTGACACTGATAGTGGCTGACTGAAGCGAGCTGCGGTCAAGAAAAAGTTGAAACCGCTTCCTGGTACCAAGCGGCGAAACTCCACCACGAATGTAACCGGTCAGTGATTGTATTTCCTTGACAGCCACCAACTCAACCTTTTTGTTCCCGCTGACGGCTGCAAGCTTCTTGAGATCGAGCTCAGCATTTGCAGGAATGCAAGCCATGATCACGCCGCTCCGGTCGCCACGTGCCACGAGTGTCTTGAATACCGATTCCGGGGCCATTCCTATCTTGCGAGCTACGGAAACGGCATCGAGATCGTCCTCAGAGCATTCGTATTCTCGCAGCTCGTATTTGATTCCCTGCTGCTCGATCAACCTGACGGCGTTGGTCTTCATGCTCGTCGGACAAGCTTTCGGCGCAGCCGGTAATATTCGCTCACCAGTTTATACATCCGAGATCCGGAACCCGTGAGCTCGGCAACCGTCGCCTCGCTTTCAGCCAGTCGCGCCGAAAGTTGCTTTATCAGCGCTCGCCCTGTTTCACTCTTCGTCTCGTCCTTCGTCTCTTCTTTCTTCTCGTCCACGGCCACTCCTGTCGCCCTGGCTTCTTCAAATCGTTTCAGCCGCGTCCCTACATAGTCGAGCCAGACAATATCTTCAAAGCGCAATTTGCCGCCGATCAGCTTTCTGAGCGCATCGCGCCTGAGAGAGCTTCTGATCTCTCGTTCTTTCATTCGAAGTCGTATCAGTTGCGCATTTGAACCGTCGGTCAGGGATATGTCATTCTGCGCGTCAGTGACAGCCTGATAAAAATATCGATCGCGAAAATAGCTTTTACTGAGCTTATCACGTTCGATCAGATGAAAGAGCCGCGGAAGATGCGAATGTACGATTGTTCCACCGGATGCCTCGATCCTGCGAAGCATTTCGTTCTCTTCGTTCCCAAGAAGCCTGGTGCCAGTATAGCCAAGACTGATATCGAAACCTCCGACATCGTCAAAAATGCCGCGGCGGAAAGACATATTGCACCCGATGATGTGAAACGCCGGGCTATGATATTCGCGCTCTTCATCCGGGCAAAGGGTTAGCCCCAAAAGACCAATCAAAGAGTCGGTCAGCCACCCGGGCCGCGGAACTACCCACTTGAGTTCCACCTTCCCTCCGATGCACGTAGCCTGGGGCCATCGCTTGTACGCTCTGGCATACTCAATCACAAACTCTGGCAACACCTCGACGTCGTCATCGATGAATATGATGACGTCGCCTTTGGCTTCTTTAATGCCGCGATTGCGGGCATTCGAGATTCCTAGTGCCGGCTCCGAGACAACGGTGACGGGAAAACCGATCGATCTGGCAGCAACTTCGGCAACGCGCGATGTGTCGTCTTCAGAGGCGTTGTCTACTACAACAACATCGACAGTACCCGGAGGGTCGACCTTCAAGCCTGCGATCGATTCCAGTGTTTGTCTCAAACGCCTCGATCGATTTCGCGTGCAGATCACAATTGAAAAAGTGCGTGGCGGCTCCTGGGACGCGCTGGCCTCTGGCCGGCGTCTCTCGAACACCAGTTTGCACCGGCATCTGACGAACGGCTCGTTCATAACTTTGCCAGGTCTCCCTGGCAGTTCGTTCCCAGGTGAATTCGCGAGCTCTCTTCCGGCCACGCTCGATCAACCCACTTCTCACGTTCTGATCGTCTAATGCCGTTCGCATCGCTTCACTCAGCGCAGCCAGGTTACGCGCATCGACAAGCAAAGCTGCATCACCTGCCGCTTCAGGGAGAGACGCGCTGTTTGAACACACGACGGGAATGTCACAGGCAAAGGCCTCGAGCACCGGCAATCCAAATCCTTCGTCGAGCGACGGAAAGACGTAGAGACACGCTCCGTTGTAGAGAGCAACGAGATGCTCGTCAGGTACGTCCTCGAGCTCGAGCACCTTCGAGCCAAGTTTGCGAACCAATAGATCGACTTCGGGCTGCGCTCGTTGAAAGATCTTTGGACCGGCTAACACGAGCTTGAGCTCCGGGCGTTCTACGGCAATCTGTTCGAATGCTCGAAGCAGGGAAATTCGATTCTTGTGCGGGTAATCCGTACCTACCGACAATATGTATCCACGTTTCAGGTTGTACGCTGCAAGCACCTGGTCAATCGCCGCACTATCAGCTAACACACGAAACTGGTCATTGACCCCGAGGTAGGTGATATCGATCTTTGACTCATCTACCTCCAAAGAACTCAATATCTCTCGCTTCGTTGACTGAGAGATTGTAATAATGCGATCCGCAGCCACGGCAGCGAACTCAAGCGTCTGCCGGTAGGAGCGGAAACTCTCCTTGTCATCCCAGTAGTCCTCGTGCCGATAAGCAATCAAATCGTGTATCGACAAGACAGAGGCTGGCGCTGCGGCAAGCTCGACTACCGAGGCAAAATCAGAAGGTTGAAATGGGCGATGATAAATGTCGTAGGAAAGGACGGCCGGTTTCGTCGCGTCTTCGACTCTGTGTCCAACGCCGGATAACTCGATGGCCACCGGGCTCTTCAGGTAAACATCGACAACGTTTTTTCCTCGCACTCTCTCGCGTGCAAATTGCGCGAGCAGCTCGCGGATATAACGTTCGACTCCGGTGACGCGACTACTCAGAACTCGCCCGTCAACGAGTATTTTCATTTAGCAGGTTTATGGGCTTCGAGCACCATGGTTTCAAACCGATTGTTCGATTCGCCGATCTTGCGCCAGTGCCGTTCGAGGTTCTCGAGCTGCGGGTCTCGACTCTTTCCCACCTCGCATCGTGTCATATTTGCGAAACCCGCCTGCGAAAGCACCTTCGTCAGAGTCTCTTCATCGTAGAGAAACTGGTGACCCCAGCCTCTGAACATCTGGTTCACCACTATCGATGGCGATACGAGTCCGCTATCAGGATGATATTCGCGGACTGCCCAGTCAATGTAGGCTTTTTGGGTATCTGTCGAGCCATCAAGACAAAGAGCCGCGAAAACCTTCAGGTCCGGAGTCGCGATTCGCACAACACCTCCCGGCTTAAGCACTCGATAGATTTCCGATACCATCTTTCTCCCATCCGAAAGCGACACGTGTTCGATCATGTGTTCCGAGTAGACATAATCGAAAACGGCATCTGCAAATGGGAATTCCTGAGTTGCATCCAGCCGCACAGCCTCGTCCGACTGTGGGGCCAGGTCCGTCGATAGCCACCCATCAATTGAGTTATCACCCGCGCCGATCTGAAGCTTTCGCAAAGTGTGCTCTCTAAGATAGTCATCAATGACTATTTTGTCTGCCCGCGCGACCGCTTCCAGGTGATCACTTTCCCATAGCTGAACGCGCGCTTCCCGGAAAGCGCTGCGGAAGAGTGTAGCGAATCTCTGGATGCGGGTTGTCAGAGAGTGTGCTGACATGTGCTCGGCTTCCAACGCCAAGCTGAAGCTTGAACTCACACCTAACTGCGAGTTTGAGTTCAAGCTTTAGCTTGTGGTTGATCGACCCTTCGATTCGAGCTCATACTGCATTCTGGCGGGGACGACCGAGCGCGAATCTTTCCTCGTAGCTGCTTATGCTTTCTTCATTCTGGAGCGTGAGGCCAATATCATCGAGCCCCTCGAGGAGACACGTGCGTCGAAACGGATCGATTTCAAAGCGAATCTCGAGCCCGTCATCGGATGTAATCACCTGGTCACCCAGGTCCACGGCTAACCGGTATCCTTCAATTTCGCGTGCCCGCTCAAAAATATCCTCGACCTGCTCCTCGGAAAGCACAATCGGCAACAAGCCGTTCTTGAAACAGTTATTGTAAAAGATATCCGCGAACGATGGAGCAATGACGACATTGAATCCATAGTCCGAAAGAGCCCACGGCGCGTGCTCGCGCGATGAACCACACCCAAAGTTTGCTCTGGCCAGCAGAATCGAGGCGCCTTTGAACCGCGGCTGATTCAATTCGAACTTCTCGTTCAAGGATCCATCCTGCTTAAAGCGCCAGTCGAAAAAGAGCGCATCCTCGAATCCGGTGCGCTCGATTCGCTTGAGAAACTGTTTCGGTATTATCTGATCGGTATCGACATTGACGCGATCGAGCAGAGCGACGACACCTTCATGTCTGGTAAAGCTTTTCATCGCGATTCATCCCACGTTCTGACGTCGACGAAATGGCCTGCGATTGCCGCAGCAGCAGCCATGGCTGGACTGACCAGGTGCGTCCTCCCACCTGAGCCCTGGCGCCCCTCGAAGTTTCTGTTAGAGGTCGATGCGCAGCGCTCGCCCGGCTTGAGTATGTCGGGGTTCATTCCGAGAGCACATGCTGCACCCCGATTCCCGCCACTCGAAGCCGGCCGCCGTGAAAATGCGGTCGAGTCCTTCACGCTCTGCCTCAGCCTTCACCTTCTGAGATCCCGGAACTACCAGGGCGCTTACTCCGGCTCGGACATGCCGGCCCTCGACGATCTTCGAAGCCTCGCGAAGATCCTCGATCCGCGAATTTGTGCAGGAACCAATGAACACCTTGTCGATACCCAGGATCCTCGATCCGCGTTCCTGGCTCGAGACCCATGTATTCGATCGCCCTCCGCGCAGCTTTCCGATCGTTTTCTTTCTCGAGCGTGTCAGGATCAACGATTGAATCGGTAACATCCAAAACCATTCCGGGATTCGTTCCCCAACTCACCTGAGGCGCAAGAGAACTCACGTCAATGGTAATCTCTCGATCGAATTTCGAATCAGAATCTGAAGGCAGAGTCTTCCAGTACTGAACTCGATCCTCAAAGTCCTTTCCTTTCGGCAGCGCTTCGCGTCCTTCAAGATACGCATATGTCTTCTCATCCGGCGCAATCATTCCTGCGCGCGCGCCGGCTTCGATCGACATATTGCAGACCGTCATCCTTTCTTCCATCGAAAGATCGCGAATGGCTTCGCCCGAATACTCGATAACATAGCCGGTAGCGCCATCTGTTCCGATCTTCCTGATGATGTATAAAATCAGATCCTTTGCTGTTACGCGCGGCGGCAAACTGCCTTCGATGTTGATTCGAAATGTTCGAGGGCGGCTCTGTGGCAGGCATTGAGTCGCCAGCACGTGTTCCACTTCGCTCGTACCAATGCCGAAGGCGAGGGCGCCAAATGCTCCATGCGTAGAGGTATGGCTGTCGCCACAAACAATGGTCATTCCTGGTTGCGTCAACCCGAGCTCCGGTCCGATGACGTGCACAATACCCTGATTGGGACTGTCAAGTCCGTAAAGGCCTATTCCAAATTCACGGCAGTTGGTTTCAAGGGTATTTATCTGTTTGAGCGAGATCGGGTCCGTAATCGGTAACGATCGGCTCCAGGTGGGAACATTGTGATCCATCGTAGCCACGGTAAGTTCCGGGCAGCGAACGCGGCGCCCTGCCAGTCGCATTCCTTCAAATGCCTGCGGGCTCGTGACTTCGTGAATCAAGTGCAGATCGATGTAAATGAGCGACGGTTTTCCTGTCTCTTCATGTACAACGTGATTGTTCCATATCTTCTCGAAAAGAGTTTGCGCGGCCATAAAAGTACTTTAGCGCTCGCTCTTGCGGGTGGGCAATCTGAGAGCGCGCTGAGGGAATAAACGTGAGTTATCGATCGATAATCCCAGTGAGCGCGCTGAAGCAGCGCCCATGGCTGCGGCAGCCTGGCGCCGCTTCAGCGTCCCGATGGATCGTTCACGGAGCTAAAGCCTGGCGCTCAAGCTCGCCGCACTCCAGCTTAGACGTAATCCTTCTCGGTCGCAGGATCGAACGTTACGCGCTGTCCTTTAACATACGCGATCTTTCCGAGATGAGATGCAAGCGCCGACCGGTGTGCGCTCACGACGTCTGAGGTTGGAGTCTTGCGGCTCTTTACACACGATAAAAAGTTCTTCACATGGGCTTCCGTCAGATCGCCGGTCGCTCGCTTCGTTACTGGCTCCGGAACTGGACCGCGCCTCTCCTGTTTCTCCTGGAACGTGTAGCTGCCTCGATCGATCATCAGACGCCCGCCAGTACCCATAAACTCGATCGCTGCACCGCGGGCTCCAGGCACCAGCGTTGCATCGAAAGTCGCGACCCATCCTTTCGGGTAGTTCATCTGTAGAGTAATCGTGTCCGGAGCTGTTCTTCCATCTTTGTACTCGAGCACCCCGCCAGCAGCCATCGCCACCAATGGAAGATCATCACCCATATACCAGTGAACAACATCGATCCAGTGAGTATACAAATCCGTGATCTGGCCGCCCCCGAAATCAAGATAAGCCCTCCAGTTGTAGAACTGATGAGCGTTGAAGTCGCGGTATGGTACCGGCCCGAGAAACTTTTTCCAGTCCAGACCGGCCGGCTTCTCCGTAAAATTCGGCTTCCTGAGATGGAACGAATTGCCGTGCCACCAGGTTCTTACAAGAGCCACCTTTCCGATCTTGCCTGAATCAAAGTATTCGCGTTTGGCCTCCGCATAGTGCTCACCGCTCCTCTGCTGAGTGCCGACCTGCATTACGCGATTCGTACGCTTTACCGCTTTGATTATCTGATGCCCTTCGTCGATCGTGAACGTGAGAGGCTTTTCGACGTACACGTCCTTCCCGGCGTTGCAGGCATCGATTGCCATCTTCGCATGCCACGGATCCGGCGTAGCAATCAGCACCGCGTCGATCTCTTTCGATGCAAGCAGTTCCTGATAGTCAGCAAATATCTTCGCTTTCCCCTGGGTCTTCTCTCGCGCACCGTTCACATGCTGGTCGTAGGCATCGCACAGGCCTACGATCTCGGCATCAGGCTGTGCAATAAAGAAGTTCATTACATCCTGACCGCGAGTCCCGGTGCCAATCACACCCATTCGCACGCGTTCGTTGGCGCCGTGAACCTGATTCCAATTGGCCGCTGAGAGTGTCAAACCCGCTCCAACAACGCCGCGCGTCGTCTCCGTCAGAAACTTTCTTCGAGGATTTTTGTGCTGTGACATTGAGTACCTTTCTGATTAGTCGCCGCGTAGCGGCGCGAAGCCTCTTTACTTCAGGCAATGATCTTGTTCACGACGGTGCCCGCAACATCCGTCAATCGGAATTCGCGACCCTGAAAGCGATACGTCAGTTTCGTGTGATCGACGCCCATAAGATGCAAAACAGTTGCATGCAGATCGTGGACGTCGACCGCATCTACAACTGCATTGTAGCCAAGCTCGTCCGTCTCACCCACGGTTACACCAGATTTGATTCCGCCTCCAGCAAGCCACATCGAAAATGCCCGTGGATGATGGTCGCGTCCGAGCAGCTTTGAGCCTCCGCGTGATTCGTTCATCGGAGTTCGACCGAACTCTCCTCCCCAGACTACGATTGTTGAGTCAAGAAGGCCACGGTTCTTCAGGTCTGTCAGCAATGCGCCAATTGGCCTGTCAATTTCGCGGCACATTCGCGGAAGCTTCGCCACGATGTCTGTCCCTACCGAATTTCCATGCATATCCCAGCCCCAATGGTAAAGCTGGATGCAGCGAACCCCACGCTCAACAAGCCTGCGGGCGAGCAGGCAGTTGTTGGCAAACGACGCTTCTCCAGGTTGCGTACCGTAAAGCTGGTGGACCTGCGCTGGCTCACGAGCGATATCGGTGAGCTCAGGAACGCTGGTCTGCATGCGATATGCCAGCTCGTATGCAGAAATCCGTGTGCGGATCTCAGGGTCGCCCGACTCAGAAAAGTGCAACTCGTTCAGGTCTCGTAATGTGTCGAGCGATTCTCGTCTCGCCTCGCTAGGACACCCCTTGAGGATTCTCGACAAAGAGAACGGGCTCGCCCTTTGACCTGAATTCAACACCCTGATGAACTGTTGGTAGGAACCCGCTTCCCCAACACGACTTGCCGCCGTCAGGGTTGTTCTCGCCCGAAAGCAGCACAACGAAAGCCGGCAGGTCCTTCGTTTCACTGCCAAGGCCGTAGCTCAACCAGGCACCAAAGCTCGGTCTGCCGGGAATCTGATGTCCCGTGTTGATGAAGATCTGCGCCGGCGCGTGATTGAACTGTGTTGTCTTCATCGAGCGAATGATCGCAATGTCATCCGCATGCGAAGCAAGGTGAGGAAGCAGTTGTGACAACTCCTGACCGGACTTCCCGTGACGCTTGAATTCGAACGGCGATCCGAGGAGCTTCGGAGTTCCCTTGATAAATGCAAAACGTTCGCCCTTTATGAATTCTTCCGGTATAGCCTGACCGTTGTACTCCCTGAGTTTTGGCTTATTGTCGAGAAGATCGAGTTGAGACGGCGCGCCCGCCATGAAGAGATAAATGACAGACTTTGCCTTTGCTTTTGATTGGACTGGAAGGCGAAGAGGATTGTCATTCAAGAGTGACGTCAGAGCCATCGAGCCGATTCCGAAACCGCTCTGATGGAAGAAATGCCTCCGCGTGATTTCCTGATTCGTTTTGGATACCTTACTCATAGCTGACACTTCGAAGAGACGCTATTCCTTTGTCAGTGTCTCATCCAGATTGAGCAGAACATTCGCGATCATAATCCACGCTGCGCGCTCCGAGTCAGTCTTAGTCGTCGGCTTTCCGGACCCGACAGTCTTTCGCGCAGATTCGGGGTCACGTGCAAAGCGAGATCGCTCGAGCTCAAAGAATGACTTGAGTCGAGACAACTCTTCGCTGTTTGGCCTCCGTGCAACACACAGCAACATGCCATAACTGATCCGCGAATCTGCGTCCGCGCCGCCTTCGCGCTCGATTCTTGCGGCGAGCTCGCGCGCTGCCTCGAAGGCAGCTTCGTCGTTGAGTCCGGCGAGCGCCTGCAACGGGGTGTTTGTTCTCACCCGTCTGACCGTGCAGACCTCCCGGCTGGTACCGTCAAATGCCATGTAACTCGGATATGGAGACGTCCTCCGAATAAACGTGTAGATGCTCCGCCGATGCCGATCATCTCCAGGACTCGTTTCCCATTTGACACGGCTGTAAGGATTCCGCCAGATGCCCTCGGGCTGGATGGGAAACACGCTCTTTCCACCGATTCGCGGACTGAGCGTGCCTGCCGCCGCAAGAGCAACGTCGCGAATCATCTCCGCTTCCATCCTGAATCGTGGGCCGCGAGCGAGCAAGCGATTGTATTGATCCCTTTCGTAAGCTGCCGGAGTGACACTCGATGACTGCCGATACGTTGCCGAAGTAACGATGACTCGCGCCAGAGACTTAATGCTCCACTTCTGAGCAACAAATTCAGATGCCAGCCAGTCGAGCAGATCGCTATGCGACGGAGGTGAAGACTGAGAACCAAAGTCCTCGCTCGTCTCGACCAGGCCTCGTCCGAAGAACTGCTCCCAGATTCGATTTACTGCAACGCGAGCGGTAAGAGGGTTGTTTTCATCCACCAGCCAGTATGCAAGACCGAGCCGGTTTTGAGGCAAGTTGTTCTTCAGCGGATGAAGTGCCGCAGGAACGCCAGCAAAGACCTTTTCGCCTTTGTTGAGAAAGCCGCCTCTCTCTCGAAGAAACGTCGACGGACGCTCGGATGATTCCTTCTCGCCCATCACCTGAGCGCTTACGATTCCAAGCACAGTCAACTGCCGGCGAAGTTCTGCAATGCGGTCGCGCTCAGTCTTGAGCAACGGCGTTGTATTGCGGAATTGAGTGGTAAGATCACTCGCCTCCTTTGAGGTCCGGCCTTCAGGCAGTACATTCAGGACGCGGCGCAGCCGGGCTGGAACCGAAACAACAAAGAGAGGGTTTGGTTCGGTGGTGACGGAAATGCGGAATCGTCCAATTCCCTGTCCGAGCGCGCCGCCCGCAAACTTAAGCTTTACAGTTATCACCGAGCCACCGGGATAGCCAATCGGCTTGTCGAATACAAAGACAGCCTGCCGGTCGAGTCTGGCGCCCACGTCTCGAGTTGCGTTGATATACCAGCCTTTTGGATTGTCGACTGCAGCATTCGTGGGCTTCTGCTCGAGAAAACGCTTCGCCTCAAACGTGTATGCTGAGTCATCGACGCGCGCATCTTTGATGATGACTCTGGATTGCCTTGTCGCGCCATTCGCACGTTTTCGCGTAGGCCGCGCGATAGCAGGTTCGATTTCAACATCGACACCGGTCAACAGGAAATTGCCATAAGGGTCGCGTCCCGGCCCGCCCTGGGGAAGACTCGGATCAGCAAGAGCCTCGACCCGCAAAGCTGTCAGTCGTGTCGCATCCGTGCGTGACGTAATCGCGTATGTCTCAATCTCCGGGTTGGCTCCCGATGCAAGAACACTTTGATCGCTCTCGCGAGTGAGCACAGTTCCACCTTCGGACTTGAGTGCAGCCGGGTCGAGAGTGATCCACGACTTAGGCGCCGTGCGTAAGCGCGCCTCCCACAAACCCTGAGCAGCGTCCAGACGCGCATTCTTCTGCTTTAGAGCATCAGTCAAATTTGAAATCTCGCGCTCGATCTCTGCCTTTCGCGCCTCCTGCTCCGGACTGGCCAGAAGGACTTCGGGCTCTTTCACGAAGCGGGAATTTTCGTCCATCTCGGTGCCCTGATAACCTATCCGATAATCCGATGTCTCAAAGAAGGCGTAGAATCGATAGTAATCCTTCTGCGAAAACGGATCGTACTTGTGGTTGTGACATTGAGCGCAAGCGAGGGTGGATCCGAGCCATACGGTGGCTGTCGTATTCACACGATCGACGATCGTTTCAAAGCGCGCTTCCTCAGGGTCTATACCCCCCTCCTGGTTAAGCATCGTGTTTCGATGAAAGCCCGTTGCGATGCGCTGGTTGACGGTGGCATTGGGAAGCATGTCACCCGCGATCTGCTCGATCGTGAATCGGTCAAACGGCATGTCTGCATTAAACGCATCGATCAGCCAGTCACGGTACTTCCACATCTCGCGCAGGTTGTCTTTCTCGTATCCATTCGAATCCGCATACCGCGCAAGGTCCAGCCAGTGCCGCGTCATTCGTTCACCATAGTGCTTCGACGCGAGCAGCCGATCGACTACACGCTCATACGCCATCGGCGATTTGTCCGCCACGAACTGATCGACGTCTGCCGGGCCCGGAGGAAGGCCGATGAGATCCAGATAGACGCGGCGGAGCAGCTTTTCGCGTGATGCTTCCGGCGATGGCGCGAGACTTTCCTTTTCGAGACGGCTCAAGACAAAGGCATCGATTGGATTCTTCACCCATTCGGGCCGGGAAACCGATGGAGCCGCCGGGCGAACAGGTTTCACATAAGCCCAATGCTTTCGGATCGCCGGCTCCTCAGAAGTGGCATCGTCCGGCCAATTTGCGCCTTGATCAATCCAGGTACGAATGAGTGTGATCTGTGCATCGGAGAGGGGTTTGCCACCCATGGGCATGCGGGGCTGGCCATCGAGGCCGAGAATCCGTTGGACGAGCAAGCTGGCGCCGCTGTTTCCCGGTTTGATTGGAGCACCTGAAATTCCGCCTTGCAACGCAAGCTTCTTCGAATCCAGACGTAGTTGTCCAAGCGCCAGCTTTTGACCATGACACTGATAGCAATGGCTCGCAAAAATCGGCTCGATGTCACGCTTGAAGTCGACCGATTGACCACTGCTCGCGCTCACTCCTGCGCCGTATACGGCCAGAATGAACAACGAAGCTACGATGATTCCCTTTACTGTTTTCACCATACCAATCAATCCTGCCCCGCTGCCGCTGCGCGGCAGCGGCAAGCTAAAGCTTGAACTCAAACCCAATGAGCTCGAGTTCAAGCTTTAGCTTGCCGCCGTTGCCGAAGGCAACGGCGGTGCCAGGCCTACATGCCCACAAAATCGGCAAAGTTCTGCGAAAGGAGCTTTTTTGCATCCCTCTCGATGTGCGCTCGCGTGACCGGGAAGCCGTCCGCCATCAGCCTCTCATAACTCTCAGCGAGCGATGAAGCAATTATCTCTCTCGAATGCTGCCACTTGTAAATCAATTGCTCGAGAATGCGCGCATCGGAATGTTGCGGAATGAAAGTAGCTCCGAGCGTCTCGAGTCTTTCGCGCGTCACCTCTTCAATAATCGAAGGATTGTTCAGGAACCACCAGCAACCGAAAGGCATCAGGTTGCTGAACTTCCTCGCACTCACACAAAGCTCGTGCTGGTTCTCGCGCGAAAGCATGGTCACGAGAAACCGGTTGTCCGGATTCTCTGAGCATAGCCTGTTGACTGCATCGACATCTGCCCTTCCCACTCCATCGCCAGCAAGCCGAAGACGCGCGTTCACCTGGCGCCGGACGCCGATCATCAACGCGAATGGCAACCGGTGATCCCGGGCAAGAGGCAGCACAAAATCGGAAATCAGACGTGTTCTCACGCTGTCGTCGGGGTAAGAAAACGTGTCAGGCAGCGAGACAGCAAGGTAAAGCGGCCTCAGTCTCTCGATGCGCATGTCGAGCAATCGCCTCAATTCCTTGATGGTGGATCCTGAAAGGTCCTTTGAGATGTCAAACCCTTTTCCGCGCACGACCTCCCAGTTGGAGGTCCAATCGTTCAGAATGCCGTCCATTCTTATTGCGGCCATGAACCGCGAATCGATTCGTTCGAGCGAATCCCAGGTCTGCATTTCGACATCGTCAAGCAGATCGTTGGTCATCACGATTCGGTCGACATTCGCCAGCTTGAGTACCACGTCAAGATGGGCCTCGAGACGTTGAGCGGCAAAGAACTCTCGAGCTTCATTCAGATTCGGACTTGAGGGATCGAGTCCAAGCGCAGTGAAAACCGCGACGACACCTCGAGTCGCTTCCGACAATGGAGTATTCCGAACGAAGAGAACTTCCCAGATCAGGTCGGCCTGTGCCTGCTTGTCGAGTTTGAAGAAACTATCCGGGTCGAGCGGCGAGCTCCTGAACAGCTCGGCTATCAGATAATGATAAGTGACGAGTTCATCGACGCCCCAGAGCCCGTGCGCTCCAAACTGCGGAGCGAAGAGGTGGGTGTGCATGTCAATCACCGGCGTGTCGGCGATGATCGAATTTACCGTCCGGCGAATATCTGCCGATGCCAGCTTTTCCACGCTTTCGACGTGCGAGTGAATCATTGCGCTCAGACGCTTTCTTGACAATCCAAGAATGCAGGTGTTAGAGATACCGCACCTGAAACTGTCGTTCGCTAGAATGAAGCAAAACCTACAACTTTTTATACCGCAGAATGAGAGCCGGGCGAAAGTGGGACGCGGCCTTCCCCGCCGGGAGTTCCTTCGCGCCGGTACGGCTACCGCTGCCGGAATCGCACTCCCTGCATTGCTGCCAGCGGCAGGGATTGGACAAAGAGCGCTTTCGCAGGGAAAGAGCTGCATTCTGTTGCTTCTTGTCGGTGGTCCGAGCCACATCGATACCTTCGACATGAAGCCTCATGCTCCATCCGAGATACGCGGCCCTTTTCGCCCCATAAGGACAAATGTCGCCGGCATTGAGATCAGCGAGATATTTCCGCGGACCGCGCGCCATGCCGACAAGTTTGCGATCCTGCGAAGTCTTCATCACGAAGAGAGTGCCCGGCACGATGTCGGACTTAGACTCCTCGAGACGGGCTATAGTTCGGAGATGGCTCCAGGAGTTCCGCATATAGGTGACGTGGCGGCAGGTTTGACCGCGCCTTCGAGCGACCTTCCGCATGCACGTGACAATGCCAGGGCGAGGTCGCCGGCTTGGCGAAGGAGCAGTTGATCATCAGGCACCGGGACTGATCCGATCAGCACGTCCAGTGCCCCTGAGTCCTTTGAAGAATCCTTTGAAGGATGTCGAGCTCGAGCGCTATGGTCGCAATTCCTTCGGCCGCAACTGCCTCAGTGCGCGCCAACTCGTCGAACGAGGCGTCCGGTTCGTTTCGATCGATATGTTCGATACGGTTATCAACGAACCAGGTTGGGATATACATGGTTCGGCACCCTATAGCTCGATTGGTGCATATCGAGACGTCGCCGGGCCCGTATTTGATATGGCCTACAGCTCGCTCGTTGGGGATCTTGCTGACCGGGGACTGCTCGAGAGCACAATCGTCGTTGCAATAGGGGAATTTGGCAGAAGTCCGCGGCTAAACCCCGCAGGCGGACGCGACCATTGGCCGCACTGCTGGAGCGCCCTGCTTGCGGGAGGTGGTATTCGGGGCGGCCAGGTTATCGGTCGATCGGACTCGAGCGGCGCATTTGTAGAAGAGCGGCCTACGAGGCCCGCTGAAGTAGTTGCAACGATCTATCATGCACTTGGAATCGACCATCGAACCGAGCTCGTGGCGGAGGATGGCTCCCGCGTGCCTCTCGTTCCGAAAGGCGTGCGCCCAATCTCAGAACTCTTCTAACAACCAAAGAGAGGTAAGACTATGGCTCAGGAAATCACTCGTCGCGATCTTATCAAATCATCAGCTCTCGCAGTCTCAGCGATGCCTCTGCTTCGCTTTGGCGCAATGGGAAACTCCATGCAGGCAGCTCCCGGGGAGCAAGGCTGGCGGGGTCTCAAGGCTGGGGTCGCGTCATACACGCTGCGCAAGCTTCCACTTGATCAGGCGATCAAGGCGATCCAGAAGGTTGGTTTGAAATACGTTTCGATCAAGGATTTCCATCTTCCGCTCAAAAGCACGAGCGAAGAGCGGCGCGCTGTGGCGGAGAAGTTTAAGGCCGCCGGCATTACTCCGATGAGCTGTGGAAACATCTCGATGCAGAACGATGAAGCAAACGTTCGTCAGATGTTCGAATACGCGCGCGATACCGGGCTCAAAGTCATCGTTTGCAGTCCTGACCCTCAGTCGATGCCGATTCTTGACAAGATGGTCAAAGAGTTCGACATCAAGCTTGCCATTCACAATCACGGGCCCGAAGACAAGCGCTTCCCGTCTCCCTACGACGTCTGGAAAGCCGTCGAGAAGTATGACGCGCGAATCGGGCTATGCATCGACGTCGGTCACACAGCGCGCGCGAAAGTGAATCCGGCGGAAGCGATTATCAAGTGCCAGTCGCGTCTTTACGACATGCACATCAAGGACATTGCAAGCACCGAGCCGAACGGTTCCACTATCGAAGCCGGCAGAGGCGTGCTCGACTTGAAGAGCATTGTGCAGGCGACTCTCAAGATCAAGTACTCCTATCTGTTCAGCTTCGAGTATGAAAAGGATGCCGATGATCCCATCCCTGGCCTTGCAGAGTCCATCGGATATATACGTGGCCTGCTTGCCTCGATGAACGGCGCCTGAGGATATAGATGTACAAACTTGTATTACTACGACACGGCCAAAGCACGTGGAACAAGGAGAACCGCTTCACCGGATGGACCGACGTCGATCTTTCTGATCAGGGGCGTATCGAAGCCACAAAGGCCGGCGAGGTTTTGAAACGCGAGGGCCTGACCTTCGATTGTGCGTTTACGTCAGTGTTGAAGCGCGCAATCCGAACGCTCTGGATTGTGATGGACGAGATGGACCTGATGTGGATTCCGGTCGAGAACTCGTGGCGGTTGAATGAACGGCACTATGGCGCGCTGCAGGGACTTAACAAGGCGGAAACGGCGGCAAAATTCGGAGATGATCAGGTGAAAATATGGCGCCGCAGCTATGACATCCCGCCTCCTGTGCTTGAGCCCTCTGATGAGCGCTTTCCTGGAAACGATCCGCGGTACAGCACGCTCGCCCCTGACGAACTTCCCCTGACTGAATGTCTGAAGGATACCGTTGAACGAATGCTTCCCTATTGGCACGATTCGATTGCGCCGGTTGTCATGCAGGGAAAGCGCGTGATAGTTGCAGCTCACGGCAACAGCTTGCGGGCGCTGGTGAAGTATCTTGACAACGTTTCAGAGCAGGACATTGTCGGTCTGAACATTCCGACCGGCATCCCACTGGTCTACGAGCTTGATGACGAGTTGCGCCCGCTCAAGCATTACTATCTCGGCGATCCCGACGCCATCGCACGCGCAGAGCAGGCCGTCGCGAATCAGGGCAAAGCAAAGAAATGAGTAATTTGGAGTGCGGCGGCTTGGCGCCGCTTTAGTCTCCCGCCGAGTAATCCGATCGGAACACTAAAGCGGCGCCAAGCCGCCGCACTCCAAATATACTAATGCCTGAAATGCCGCATTCCTGTGAAGAGCATCGCAATGCCATGCTCGTCTGCTGCCTCAATCACTTCGCTATCTCTGACTGATCCGCCTGGTTGGATAACGGCTTTGACGCCGTGCTTAGCGGCCTCGTCGATGCCGTCGCGGAAAGGAAAGAAGGCGTCCGAGGCGAGCACACAGCCCTCAAGTGATGTCTCAGCTGACTGAGCCTTACTAGCTCCCAGCTTTACCGAATCAACTCGCGACATCTGACCCGCGCCCACACCCAGAAGCTGCCCTTCCTTCGCATACACTATTGCGTTCGATTTGACGTGCTTGCAGATCGACCCATGCAAACTCGAGCGCGCGCATCTCGTGGTCGCTCGGTTTCCTCTTTGAGACCACGTTAACTTTGTCGCGATCGAATAGCCCACAGTCGTGATCCTGAAGCAGTATGCCTCCGCTGATCCTCTTGACGTCAAATCTCGCCCCGTGCGCAGCTCCTGTCATTCTCAAGAGGCGTAACGCTTTCTTCGAAGCAAAAACGTCGAGCGCCTCGGCTGAAAACTCCGGAGCAATGACTACCTCAGCAAACATTTCTGCAACAACGAGAGCCGCTTCGCGATCAACAGCCTGAGTAAATCCGATTATCCCGCCGAAAGCTGATATCGGGTCTGTTGCCTTCGCTTTGAGAAATGCATCAAGCGCGCTTTTACCAACTCCGACACCGCAAGGATTGGTATGCTTGATGATGGCGCACGTTACACCACCTTCAACCACCATCTTGAGATCGCAAACAAGATCCCAGGCTGCATCGCTATCGAGCAGGTTGTTGTACGAGAGCTCTTTGCCCTGAAGCTTCTCGGCATTTGCAACTCCCGTGTCGGCCGAATTGGCAAGCCGATAGAGCGCCGCGCGCTGGTGAGGGTTCTCGCCGTAGCGTAAAGCCTGAACTTTTTTCAGGCTCGGCTCGAGAACCTCTGGAAGCTCGTCGGTGGTGGTCTGCGACGTTAGATAGTTCGCTATTGCTCGATCATAGCCGGCGGTGTAACGAAACGCTTTGCGCGCGAGATCGAAACGCGACGCGAGTGATAGCGCACCATCGAGCTCGTCGAGCTCGATCGCAACTCGCTCGTAGTCAGCCGGGTCTACAACAACACCCACATCAGCGTGGTTCTTCGCTGCAGACCGGATCATTGCCGGACCGCCGATATCGATATTCTCGATCGCTTCGCTACGCTCGACATGAGGCTTCGCCACGGTTTGCTCAAACGGGTAGAGATTGACAACAACAAGATCAATAGGCTGGATGCCATGCTCACTCATCTGCCTGCCGTGTTGTTCATTCTCGCGAACTCCAAGAATTCCGCCGTGAACTTTCGGATGCAGAGTCTTTAACCGCCCATCAAGCAGCTCAGGAAACCCTGTCACTTCTGAAACATCGGTCACAGCGATTCCGCTTTCGCGAAGAAGCCGTGAAGTGCCGCCGGTTGAGAGAATTTCGATGCTGTGTCGCGCGAAGGTGCGCGCTAGTTCAACCAGCCCCGTTTTGTCCGACACGCTCACGAGCGCGCGCCGGATCTTTCTCAGTGAAGGATCGTGCACGATTAATCTCCTCGATGATGATTACCGAAGTCCAATTATGGCCGTAGCGATTCAGTTTACGGCAATGAGATGAAAGGTCAATCCCCGAAAGCTCCAAACGTTGCGTGGCTGGACCCGAGTAGATATTGAGGTTAAATTCGCTGCCAAGGAGAGATGCCATGCAACTAGTTGTCACTGTTTGTATGCTGATCGTCCCGTTTGCCGCCACCTTTTTCCAGGAAAAGCTCCCCCGCTTCAAAGAGCAGACTATCGACCCTGCCGCGGGAGTGGGTTATGCCGTGACTGTGGCTGACATAAATCACGATGGCAGAACTGATATCGTCGTCGTGACGGAGAATCCGGACCAGGTTCTCTGGTACGAGAACCCCACTTGGAAACGGCGAGTCATTCTCGAAGGCGTCCCTAAGCTGCCGGTCTGCATACAGCCGCTGGACGTTGATGATGATGGCAAAGTTGAATTGATATTGGGTGCTGATTGGCAGCCTGGAAATACAAAGACGGGCGGCACCGTCTGGCTCCTCCGACGGCCGACTGACCTCAACCAACAATGGACGCCGATCAAGATCGACGAAGAGCCCACGATGCACCGAATGCGCGTCATGGATGTCGACGGCAAGGGCTCGAAGGAGCTTGTCTGTTCGCCACTTCAAGGACGTGAAACTAAAGGGCCGGAATGGTGGAATGGCAGTGGCGTCTCGCTCTTTCTTCTTCGCCGTCCTGCAAAGCCGTTCACGGAGCCCTGGAAGCGCGAAGTCATCAACAATGAACTCCATATCAACCACAACGTGTGGCCTCTCGATTGGGATGGTGATCGCAAAGAGGAGATTCTCGCAGCCGCCTAGGAAGGAATCTTTATCATCAGGAAAGCAGCGGATGGAAAGTGGGCTAAACAAAAGATCGGTGAAGGGCACCCGGAAAAACGCGGAGCAGGTGAGATAAAAGCCGGGCGTCTGCCAGGCGGTAAACGTTACCTGGCGACGATCGAGCCGTGGCATGGTCAGGAGGCGGTCGTCTACACTTCGCCTGCTCAGGCCAATCAACTCTGGAGACGACGTACACTTGTTGAGGGCCACAAAGGTGGCCATGCTATCTGGACAGCCGATCTGACAGGCACCGGCGCAGACTCACTGGTGGTTGGCTTTCGCGGACCGCCTGAAGGCACTCTCGAGGATGGCGTTGTTTATCTCTTTCATCCGCTCGATAGCAGCGGGGAGAACTGGGAGAAACAAGTCCTCGATGCGAAAGGATTGGGCAGCGAAGATGTGATCTGCGCCGACCTTGACGGAGACCGAAAAGTCGACATCGTCGGTGTTGGCCGCAGTACAAAGAACGTCAAGATTTATTGGAATCAAGGAAGAGCGAAGTGATGCAGAGGGTACGTTGTACCGGCGTTTAGCCGGAATCGTCACATTGGAGTAACTCGAATGTGACGATTCCGGCTAAACGCCGGTACAACGTACCCTCATCGCACCTGTCGTCTGAAACGCATTGCGCTTACAAGAGTCAGAAACACTCCCATACCAAGCAAGACAAGAGCATCGCCCCATATATCCACCAGACCGGCGCCGCGGAGGATGATTCCGCGCGTGATTTCGATAAGGTAAGTAGCCGGAATTACCTTGCTCATCCACTGAAAGAAGGTCGGCATCGAGTCAATCGGGAAAATGTAGCCTGACAGGAATATCGATGGCAGCAGCGTTCCAAATGTGAGTTGAATCGCTTCCTGTTGCGAGCTGGCTCTTGTCGATATCAACAATCCAAGTCCGAGCATCGTGAGAATAAATGGAAGTGTAATCAAGAGAAGCAGAGCGAGGCTTCCTTTTATCGGAACCTGAAAAAGCCAGCGCATGATTCCGATCACCACGAGCAGCTCCGCGAACGCGACAACTGCATACGGCACCATCTTGCCAACCATCAAGCCTAGCGGTCGAACGGGCGTCATTAACAATTGTTCGATCGTTCCCCGCTCCCGCTCTCTGACAATCGCAAATGCGGTCAGCAAGACTGTCATCATTTGCAGAAGCACGACGATTAATCCGGGAATAAAAAAATTCGCCGAACGTGAATCCGGGTTGAACAGAATCTTTCTGCGTACTTCGACAGGTAAAGCAATTCGTCCATCTTCTGACAAAAGCAGCCGGTCGAAAGATTCCTGGTACGCAATGGCATTCGCGACATTCGACATCTCGCCAGCCACGGTCGAATCGGAACCATCAATGAGGATCAGTACCTGAGCCGTATTGCCTGCTAACAGATTTCTTGAGTAATCGGGAGGAATTTTGATACCAACACGAGCTCTGCCTGCAATAATCGCCCGGTTGAGCTCTTCGTCCGAACTGACGTTTTCAACGATTCGAAAATCATCGGAGTTGATGAACCGATCGAGCAGGCGCCGGCTGTCCTGAGACGGAGCGGCATCATAAACGACGGTCTTGACGTTGCGAACGTTGGTGTTTATCGCGTAACCGAGAAGCAGCAATTGCACCACTGGAACGAGTACGGTGAAGAAGAGCGCCATCGGATCGCGTCGAATATGGATTGCTTCTTTGCGAAGCACTGGCAAGAAGCCGCCAAACGGGCCCGACGGTGGTCGCAGATCTTTTCGATCGTTCATCTGTTTCCGGAAGCCAGTTCGTGCTCGGTGTTAGCGGCCGTCAATGCGACAAACACATCCTCAAGTGACGGGGAAATCGGCCGGATCTCAACCTCTGAAAAACCATCCGAAGCAAGGTCGACTCTCAACTGCTCATCGGTAGCTGAATCATCCATAAGGACGCGAATGTTGTCACCAAAGATTGTTGCGCTGCGCACGTATGGCCGGTTGTTGAGTCTCGAGAGCGCTGCCGCTGTGTTCCGCGTCGATACTTCCACGCGTCTCGTTCCCTCGAGGAGAAACGTCAGGAATATCCTTCAGCTCATCAGGAGTGCCATAAGCGATCAAGATGCGAAAGATAGATATAGCCGATCCGGCCGCAGCGTTCAGCTTCGTCCATATAGTGAGTCGTAACAAAGAACGTTATGCCAAGACTCGAGAGGTGGAAAAGGAGGTCCCAAAGGTCTCTTCGGGCAACCGGATCGATTCCCGCAGTCGGCTCATCCAGAAACATGACTCGCGGTTCGTGAACAAAAGCGCAGGCAAGCGCGAGGCGTTGTTTCCAGCCGCCGGATAACTTTCCGGCGCGACGGTCAAGATATGGTGCCAACTGTGTGAGCTCGATGATTTCTGCGCGCCGCCGCTTCGAGGTAGTCGCCGTGAAGCCCGTACACGCCCGCGTAGAAGTTAATATTTTCTTCGACCGTAAGGTCAGAATAGAGGCTGAAGTTCTGGGACATGTAGCCGACACGTTCACGGATGCTCGATGACTGTGTGACGCAGTCAAAACCGAGAACCGTGCCCGTGCCCGAGGTGGGTTTGAGCAACCCGCAAAGAGCCTTGATAACAGTTGTTTTCCCTGAGCCGTTTGGGCCGAGAAAGCCAAAGATCTCACCTTCTTCGACTTTAAGCGAGACCTGATCAACTGCGGTGAAAGCTGCCAAAGCGGATCGTCAAGTGATCAGTCGAAATGGCTGGCATTGTGACGGTCAACTCATCCGGCCTCGCTACCCTTCGCGCGGAGCCTGGCTATTTGACTCCCAGGAGCTCGAGATCAAAGAGCAGGGTCGAATTGGGGGGAATGGCGGGCGGATTTCCCTGGCTTCCATAACCGAGGTTTGGAGGAACAATCAGCTGCCGTTTGCCTCCGACCTTCATAGTCATAACACCCTCGTCCAAGCCTTTTATCATTGGATCTTTGCCGAGCTGATATGTCATGGGAGCCTTGCCTACGGAGCTGTCAAATTGAGTGCCGTTCTCGAGACGACCGGTGTAATGAACCGTTACTTTCTGTCCGCGAACAGGACTGGGACCTGTGCCTACGACCAGGTCAGTGTACCTGAGGCCCGATGGAGTTTTGATGGAGTGGTCGCGCCTTTGATAGACGTAGTAGCCTGCCGTGATCGCAGCTACAAGAGCCGTCACAATTGCGATCACCATTCCGCTGGGCTGGCGCTTTCCCGTATCGCCCGATCGAGATGAGGTTACTTCTTTAGGGACGTATCCCTTCGCTTTTTTGGCATCATCCTGTCGTTTTCGACTTGTTGGCAATTTCTTTCTCCATGAATCAGGGTTTCAGAAAGCGAATCATGCTTTTAAATCGGCGGATGACGGAAGTCAATCACCGGCGAGTGCATCTGGAGTCGCGAACAGATTGACAGGGCTATGCACTGGCCCAATAATGCCACGTCCATCCACTTCGTGGTTGCAGTCAGACCACGACACCTTGTAAAAGAATTTTCTTACCACTGGAGAAAAGAAGAATGTCGAAGACAACTCGCAGAGATCTGCTCAAGGTTGCCGGAGCCGGAACCGTGGCTGCCGGGCTGGGAGCCATAACAAAAGCCGAAACGGCCAAGACCAAAACGGCTGGTCACGCTGCGCACGACCACAAACCCCTTAGCGGCCCCCTTGCCAGCGCGACAGTAAGCTTTGGACAATGGCGACACGGATCGCCGTTCGATCGAATGGCTCCTGACGCTTGACTCCGGCTCCTCCTCCACCCGACCGGCGGCCAAACAATATTCTCCGTAACATTCATCTGCTGACACCAAACGAGGTGACGATCAAAGCAGGGGGATCGGTAAACTTCATCGTTGCCGGTTTTCACCAAATAGTGATTTACGACAATGTGTCGGGTCCGTCAGACATCAATCACTCCTGATCGTATTCCCGATACCCGGTCTTCCCCCATTGGTCGACTGACCCCGTCGATCGTATCTACCGAGGCATTGACCCGAGACTAATGTCCCCCAGCAAGACAGAGTGGAGGTAGTCCACTTTCCGAAACCGGGTCGTTACCTCGTAATATGTGGTGTCTTACCACATTTCGCTCGATAACATGTTTGGCTGGGTAAGAGTCCTTCCGTAGATTCCATGCATGTAGTACCGCCTTCAGGCGGAATCTTCGAGTACGTTGTACCGCCTTTTAGGCGGAATCGTGACTGCCAAGGTCATGGCAGTCACGATTCCGGCTAAAGGCCGGTACAACGTACTCTCTTTCATTCTCTCCCAAAACCTTCCTTCCTGTAGTACGATAGTCGTTTATTTATGGCTCAGGGGAGAAGCTTACGAACTATCGTTGCAGGTGCGACCGGCTATTCTGGCCGCGAGCTTGTGCGTCTGCTTGCGAATCATCCGGAGATGTCGCTCGTAGGCGCGTTCGCATCGACAAACGCGAAGTCGACACCACTCGATGAGATTCATCCCCATCTCAAAGGGCTGACATCGCTAGCGTGCGAACCTTTCGATCCCGACTCTGTCAAGCGCCTCGCCCCCGACGTAATCTTTCTCGCGACACCCAACGAATTCTCACACGAGATCGTGCCGTCGATGCTCGAGACGGGCGCAACCGTGATTGACGTCAGTGGCGCCTTCCGTCTTCGCAACGCATCCGACTATTCCAGGTACTACGGGTTTGAGCATACACGACCGGATCTGCTGAAGACCGCCTGCTATGGCTTGACCGAATTCGCGCGCGAAGAGTTGCCGGGAGCAAAGCTGATTGCAAATCCAGGGTGCTATCCGACTTCAGTACTGATTCCAGTCAGGCCGCTTCTGGATGCCGGGCTTGTCTCGGCCGGAAGGCCTATCATCGCCGATTCGAAATCGGGTGTGACTGGCGCCGGGAAGACACCGAGCCTGGTCACCCACTTTGCAGAGGTGAGTGAGAATTTTTCGGCATACAACGTTCTTCGTCACCGGCATGCGCCCGAGATCGCACAGGGATTGTCTTTACCGGCAGTCTCCTCATCGCTCATCTTTACTCCACATCTGTTGCCGATAAACCGGGGCATTCTTTCGACCATTTATCTCCGCGTGAACGACGGAGTGGGACGTCGCGACATCCTTTCGGTGTGGAAAGAGCGGTTTCGCGGTGCACCTTTTGTCAGAGTCTTCGACGGGTCGCAGCTTCCGGAGATCAAGTTCGCCGCTCATACGCCATATTGTGATATCGGAGTTGTCGTTGACGAGTCTACGGGAGAGGCTGTCGTAGTCTCCGCAATCGACAACCTGCTCAAGGGTGCGGCGAGCCAGGCCATACAGAATGCAAACCTGGCATTGGGTTTCAGCGAAAGCTCGGGTCTGCTGCCGCAATGAATCCGGTCGTTATCAAACTCGGCGGCAGCGTGCTGGTTGACGAGAGTCTGAGAGGGAAACTCGTCGCTCAGATTATTGCTCTGCGAGAGGCAAAGCTCGATGTCGTCATCGTTCACGGCGGCGGCAAACAGATTGGCGCGATGCTCGAGAAGCTTGGTGTCGAATCGAGTTTTCACGATGGACTGCGAATCACCGACGAGCCAACCAGGGATGTGGTCCAGATGGTGCTTGCCGGCAAGGTTGGAAAAGATCTGGTTGCGGAGCTTGGCCGTGCGGGCATAGCGTCGGTCGGAATTGCTGGCGGTGACGGCTTGAGTTTTCGCGCCAGCCGGGTCGCGGCTGCAGATGGAGTAGATCTCGGATACGTCGGTGAGATCGCAGTCACGCGTCCGGAGCTCATTCAAGGTTTGATCGCGCTTGGAATGGTTCCAGTCGTTGCGTGTCTGGGCCTCGGAGTTAACGACTGGCAGTACTACAACGTTAATGGTGATCAGATGGCGGCGACTGTCGCCATCACCTGCAGCGCCTCCGAGCTTGTCTTTGTCACCGACGTCGGCGGAGTCAGGGACAAGAATGGCACACAGATAGATTCTCTCGACAGGGCCGGGATTCTCGATCTGCTCGACTCGGGAGCCGCCAGCGGAGGAATGAGACCCAAGCTTCGAGCATGTCTTGAGGCTCTCGATGGCGGAATAGAAAGGATTCGCATTGTCGGGGCGTCAACTGCCGATGTGCTTCCCAAAGCTATTCTTGAAAATCAACAGATTGGAACTTCAATAACTCATGATGTCAGCCGGAATTCCGCCTGAGGGCGGTGTCAAATACACGCAACTCGACCACATCAAATCACTTGAAACACAGTATCTGATGCCGACCTATGCCAGGTCGCCGGTGCTCTTTGTTCGTGGAAAGAACTCGACTCTCTTTGATGACAGCGGCAAGTCTTATCTGGATTTCATTTCCGGGATTGGCGTCAATGTGCTTGGCTACGATCATCCTCGCGTTCGGCGCGTGCTGCGCGAAAGCGCGAAGTTGATGCATACCTCGAATCTCTACTATCACTCTTACCAGGGACCTCTCGCCGAGAAGATTGCCGCTGCAAGCGGCCTTTCGCGGGTCTTTTTCTGCAATACCGGAAGTGAGGCTGTTGAGGGCGCACTCAAGCTGGCGCGTGCCTGGCAGAAACGGCATGGGCGTGAAGACAAGACCGGCTTTGTCGCTCTTACAAACTCATTCCACGGCCGAACGATGGGGGCATTGTCAATAACGGCGCAGGCAAAGTACCGCACTCCGTTCGAACCGCTGATTCCCGGAGTCACTTTCATCGATGCGTCTTCGGGTGACGCGGCACTTTCAGAGGCGCGCGCTGCAATCAATGAACGTACTGCCGCAGTCATCGTGGAGACTATTCAGGGTGAGAGCGGAATTCGTCCTCTCAGCGATGCCTTTCTGGTTGCGGTTCGCGAAGCATGTGATAGAGCAGACGCTCTCATGATTCTTGATGAGGTTCAGTGCGGGCTTGGCCGCACAGGCAAAGTATTCGCCTTCGAGCACACTCAGGTGCGACCGGATGTTTTGTGTGTTGCAAAGCCGCTTGGGCTTGGCGTTCCTCTCGGTGCATTCGTTGCAGGAGAGAGAGCGGCTGACGGGCTCAAAGCCGGTGATCACGGGTCAACGTTTGGGGGTGGCCCCCTGGCTTGCAGGCTGAGTCTTGAGTTCTTTGAACTGCTTGACGAAGGTAAGCTGCTGGACCGCATCATCGATCTTGGAACCTTCTTCAGCAGGAAGTTGTCAAAGATGAGATCCCGTCATCCTGAGCTGATCACAGACGTTCGCGGTCTTGGATTGATGGTTGGAATCGAGCTCAGTTTTTCCGGTAAGGAGGTGGCGGCCAGGATGCTTGAGCGAGGCTACGTGATCAATTGCACACACGACAATGTGCTCCGGTTTCTTCCGCCGTACATCATCAAGAAATCCGAGATATCTTCGATGGTGGCCGCGCTGGAAGAAGCAATTGTCGAGACAGGAAGCAAGGCTTGAAGGAAATGATTATCAGGCGAGCGACAACCGACGACGGTATTCAGATTCATGCTCTGATCAGCCAGTTCGCTAACCAGGAGCTGATGCTGCCGAGACCTTTGCTGAGCATCTATGAGAATATCCGCGACTTTTACGTTGCGGAAGTCGACGGCCGCATTGCGGGATGTTCAGGGCTTCATTTCACCTGGAGTGACATGGCGGAAGTCAGATCACTCGCTGTACATCCGGATTTTGGAGGGCGAGGCGTCGGCAGAGCACTTGTCGAAGCAAACGTCCAGGAGGCGCGCGAACACGGTCTGGTGCAGGTCTACGCTTTCACCTACGTAAAGGATTTTTTCGAGAAGATGGGCTTCCGTGTTGTTCCTCACGAGGAGATGCCGCGCAAGGTATGGATGGATTGTGTCAATTGCCACAAGTTCAACTGCTGCGATGAAGTCGCAATGGTGCTCGATCTCGTGGAAGGCGCGAAACCAGAGCCGTTTGATGTCAGTCAGGTCAACGTCCCGGTTGTAAAATCCAAGAGATATTGAATGTCTGCGTGGAGTGCGCACGCATTGGTCTTCAGCCTGAGCGCCGCGCACTCCAAATTCGGTTCGCGCCCGGACATGCCCTGTCCCGGAAACGGACACGAGCGACGCATGAGCGAGATGCTCCTTCGGGTGAGAATCCGAGGTCAAAGACTGAAAACTGAAAGTGTTATCAGGATGCTATGCACATGGCACACGGATTGGTATAGGAGGCGTGGACTATGATGAAAACCGGTCCGACGCTCATTGAAAACTCGATTACAGCGCCACAGGGCTTTGTGGCGGCAGTTGTTCGTTGTGGGCTCAAAAAGTCGGGCGACGACCTGGCGATCATCTCAACGCTCAGGCCTGCAGTTGCCGCTGCAGTCTTCACGCGTAACCTGGTTCAGGCAGCTCCAGTTGTCATCTCGCGCCTCCATCTAAAGTCTCGATGGCATCGTGCTGTGCTCGTCAATTCGGGCGGTGCCAACGCATGTACCGGCGAGACCGGGCTCGAGGATGCGAGGCAGTCGGCGCGCCTTGTAGCTGAGCTGATCGGTTGCGATTCGCAGGAGGTACTTGTTGCATCAACTGGCGTTATAGGTATCAGGCTCGACATGACAAAGATCGAATCCGGTATCCGCCAGGCGTCAAAACAACTGACCAGAGAATCCGGTTCAAGAGTTGCCCAGGCCATAATGACTACCGATACGCGGCCGAAGCATTCCGTTCGGCGAATAAAGCTTGGCGGCAAAGAAGTCACGATTGCGGGTGTTGCGAAGGGCGCCGGAATGATACATCCAAACATGGCAACCTTACTTTCATTCATTACGACGGATGCCGTGATTTCAAAACCTGTTCTGAACCTGGCCCTTCGATCGTCGGTTGAGAAATCCTTCAACCGCATTTCGGTAGATGGTGACACATCAACCAATGACATGCTGGCTATTCTCGCGAATGGTGCTGCCGCGAATCCGCTGATTGATTCAAGGTCGACAAAGGAGTACGAACGATTTGAGCGGTCGTTAACCGAAGTTGCAACCGAACTGGCGATCGCAGTCGCGCGCGACGGAGAAGGAGCTCGCAAGCTGATTACGATCGTCGTTCGACGCGCGCCGGCCGCCCGCGATGCAAAACTGATTGGACAGGCTGTGGCCACAAGCCCGCTCGTCAAGACGGCGATCGCCGGTGAAGATGCTAATTGGGGGCGAATCCTTGCCGCTGCAGGTCGAAGCGGAGCCCGATTCGATCCGTCGAAGGTTGAGATTCGTATTGGAGACCTTATCGTTGCCAGTCGCGGCACGGGACTGCGGTTCAGCGAGGAGCGAGCGAGAGAGATTCTGGGTCGCGATGAAGTCAAGATTACAATTGACCTTCACCAGGGAGAACACGAGATTACTGAATGGACGTGCGACATGACGGAAGGCTATATCCGGATCAATGCCGATTACCGTTCGTAAAGTCCGCTGGTACGTTGTACCAGGCCTTCTGATCCAAAGAATTTTGCAACTGTACAAGGATCAGGATCGTAAATGCTGATCAGGTTGCTTTTCAAAGAATTTAATGAAGTTAGAGGAGTGATAGGAGTCATGAGTAAGTATAAGCGGCCACTGGCCAGAAAGATTCAGGCAATTGGGCTTGTCGGCCTCTGTGCGCTGACTGGATTTGCGCAGCAGACGCCAGTGACGCCGCCGCCACCTCCAGCTGGCCCGCAGCCTGCTTTGAACCGTCCGATAGCGGCAAGGAGTATCGGACTCGAACCGGGCCGCGTCGTCAGATGGACACTGCGCGATGCGATTATTGCAGCGCTCGAGAAGAACGTTGATATTGAGATCGAGAGAGAGAACGTTCGTATCGCTCAGTATGACATTAATGGGGCACGCGGATTCTATGATCCGACCCTGACATCTTTCATCAATTACCAGCCGTCGACGACTCCGAACGCGTTTGTATTTAGCGGCACAGCGCAGTCATTTCTTAAGCGCGATACATTTACCTACAACTTTGGGCTGCAGCAGTTTGTTGAGAAAGGTGGAGGCAGCTATGCAGTCACTTTCAACAACAACCGCGTCGTCAGCAATACGAATAACTTCACTCCCCAGTACGGTCCGAATCTGACCTTCTCGTACACTCAGCCCCTCTTCAAGGATTTCGGCATCGATGAAGGAAGGCGCCAGATAAAGATCGCACGCAAGCGTCTCGATCTTTCCGATGCGACTTTTCGTCAGCGCGCTATCGAAATAATCTCCCAGGTTCAGCAGGCTTACTGGGATCTTGCTCTCGCAATTCGCGACGAAGAGATTCAACGCGATGCGGTAAAGCTGGCGGAAACTCAGCTCAACAACAATCAGCGCCAGGTTGAAGTGGGGACGCTTGGCACCAATCGACGTCGTCTCCGCCGCGGCAGTAGTTGAGGGAAGGCGACAGAACGTTTTCCAGGCAATGAGCGCTGTCGCGCAGGCCGAGAATCTTCTCAAGGGACTGACCGTCGAGAGCCCGACCTCGGACTTATGGAAGGCTCAGATCATTCCAGTCGAGCCTTTTGAGATTCAGGAATTGAAGCTGCCTCTGGACGATGCGGTTAAACTTGCCGTAGAGAATCGACCGGAAATGAAACAGTACTTCCTGCAGAAAGAAATTAACAAGTACGATATCGATTTCTTCAAGAATCAGATGAAGCCACAGGTGGATCTCGTGGCCAATTACACGATGATTGGTCTCGCCGGTCTCCTCGCGTCGGGCTGGTTGTCTGCCCTCCGCCGGCGGACATGCCGAACGCACCCTGTTATGACCAGCAATTTAGAGGCGGTTACGGAACGTCTCTTGGTATACTTTTCGGAAACGACTTTCGGCAATGGTCCTTCGGCCTCCAATTCAACTTTCCCATTACGCAATCGGACCGCAAAAGCAAATTACGGACGTTCGCTTGAAACAGGCCGTCAACTCGACCTGAGAACTCGCAAGATGATTCAGGATATCGAGGTCGAGGTCCGCAATGGCGTGCAGGCCGTCGAGACAGCGAAACTGCGAATCGAGGCAGCGCAAGCGGCACGCGTTTATGCAGAACAACAGCTCGACGGAGAGTCGAAGCGCTTCGCAGCAGGACTTTCGACGACATTCCTCATCCTGACGCGGCAGAACGAGCTTGCAACGGCTCGCGGCGTCGAGCTTCGCGCTAAGGGAGATTACAACAAATCGGTTGCCGAACTGCAGCGCGTAATCTCGACGACGCTCTCGAGCAATAACATCGACGTCAAATCCGACGTGCCCGGCACTCCCAGCACGAAGTGAGTAGTGCTGCGAGTTACAGGGGGAGTCGCCGGATCTATTTGAGATTTGAGATTGGCATTTGAGATTTGCTATTTGGTATTTCAATCTATGATTTCCAATGACATATCTCAAATCTCAAATCTCAAATATTCAGGACTAACCTCACCAACCCCTCGTCTTCGTCCTCACTCGACACAGATACATGTCCGCCGTGATATAGAGCGTCGAGCCATCGTCGCCCCAGGCGCAGTTAGCTGTCGCCTCGCCTGTATCTATCCTGTCCGAGTGGCTTCCCGTCAGGTGCAAACACGTGAACGCCACCGGGACCTGTCGCAAAGAGATTTCCTGAACGGTCAACCTTCAAGCCGTCAGGCAATCCAGGCAGTTTTGACACCATCGAGGTCGAGTCAAAGAAGACCCGGCCACTTCCAAGTGTTCCATCAGCCGTTTACCGGAAACGCCATCCAGATGGCTCGTTGAGGATCAGACTGTGCGACATACAGCGTCTTCTCGTCGGGTGAGAAGGCGAGTCCGTTGGGACGTGTCATCTCCTTCGTAAGTAGCGTTAACCGCCCGTCAACTGACAACCTGTAGACTCCGCAAAAATCGAGCTCACGGCGCGGGTCATCCCAGCGGTTCGGCAGTCCGTAAGGCGGATCAGTGAAGTAAAGATCCCCGTTTGACTTGTAGACTGCATCGTTCGGGCTGTTGAGTCTCTTGCCCTCGAAGCTGTCAACCAGTGTCTTCTTGCCTCCGCCAGCCTCGAGCCGCGAGACCCTGCGATCGCCATGCTCACAAGATACAAGCCTGCCTTTGGGATCGAGTGTCAGACCATTACTGCCCGGCTCACGACCATAGTCGCCGGGGCCGGTGAAACCCGATGGTTTGAGGTAGAGACTCAATCCATCGTCTTCCTTCCATTTCATGACCGAATTGCGTGGTATGTCGGAAAAGAGAAGATACGCGCCGTCCTTGATCCATACTGGGCCTTCTGACCATTCGAAGCCTGACGCCAGCACCTCAATCTTGGCGTCGGCAGCAATCAGTGAGTCCAGCTTAGGATCCAAGCGATGAATGGCACCTATAGTCGGGTAGCTCTTAGGTTTTTGCATTGGTTGAGCAGTCGCGAGAAATGAGACGAGTGCTATGCTGCCTGCGAGCATAGCGAAGAGCGAGAATCTGTTTCTGGTCATTTGGTCCCTGCAGGTTTGCGATCGCTTTCAGACCGGCATCTTCCGGGCAACATCCTCGACCTGCGCCATCACCCGCAAAAGATTCTCGCCGAGAATCTTCTTCACATCCGTCTCCGAATAGCCGCGTTTGAGAAGCTCATAGGTGATAACCGGAAGTCTGGAAACATCGTCGAGTTCTTCCGGAGTACCATCGAGCGGAATTCCATCAAGGTCTGCGCCCATCCCGACATGATCTATCCCCGCCGTTTTGATGATGTGATCGAAATGGTCGATCAGAACCTTGAGTGGGGTCTTGCCCTGAACCGCATTGGCCGCGCGCCACTTTCTGGTTTCCTCAGTTACGCGCGCCGGATCATTTGGATACTTTTCTCTCAGCTCTTCCGACATGGCTCGCGCCCGAAGCGTCACGTCTGCCTTTTTCGGATCGATAAAACCGTCGTAGAAATTAACCATGACGACACCGCCATTCTTTGCCACAGCGCGCAGAATGTCGTCGGTCACATTGCGAGTGTGAGGGGCCAGGGCACGCGCCGAGGAATGCGACGCGATTACCGGCGCACGCGTCGTCTCGATGACATCAAAAAACGTCTTGTCGGCAACGTGCGAGATGTCAACCATCATTCCCAGCCGGTTCATCTCTCGCACCACCTGCCGGCCGAAGTCGGTCAGACCGTTATGCTTTTTGATACGCGCGTTACTGGCATCCCCTTCAGCGTCAGCCCAGTTGTTGGTGTTCGTGTGAGTCAGCGTCATATAGCGAATGCCGAGCCGGTAGAACATCCGGAGAGCGCCCAGGCTGTCTTCGATGGCGTGACCACCTTCGATCCCCATCAGCGATGCGATCTTGCCCTTGCGCGCAACTTGCCTGATGTCGTTGGCAGAGAATGCCATCTCGAGTTCGTTCGGGTGACGCCTCACCTGCTCATACACAACGTCTATCATGTCAAGCGCGCGGCGAGCCGCGCCACCGCCCTCTTCCGCGCGGCGGTTCACGTATTCGCGACCGACATAGACGGCAAAGAACTGCGCATCAAGACCACCCGCCTTCATCCTCCTGAGATCCGTGTGAGTCTTGAGCTTGCCATCCGGGCCGATTCCGTTCATTCCGAGATCAAAACCCTCGTCGATAATTGCGGAAGTAACGTCGTTATGAGTGTCGATAACAATCGCCTCGCGATGTATCCGGGCGGCACGCTCGCGCAGCGCCGCATCGTTCTGCTGCATTGTTGACCCTGACCCTGATCCTGAAACAGTGAAAGCAAACAAACCGGCTATGAATAGCGAAAAAAGTGAATTGGCTGGCATTTTTTGGCTCTGAAATCTGAATGCGAGAGATATGTCTCAGCGTCTTGCTGCCTTAACCTGAACCTTGAAATTCAACTCCTTGAGCTCGAGCTGATAGAAGGCTCCGAAGCCCGGGAAACGCGCTCCCCGCCCCAGCTCTTCCTCGATCCTCAGCAGTTGATTGTATTTCGCAACGCGATCCGTCCGCGACGCTGATCCAGTCTTTATCAGTCCCGCATTTGTCGCAACCGAAAGATCTGCGATGAACGGATCTTCGGTTTCGCCGCTGCGATGCGAAATGATGGCGGTATAGTTACTCTCCTTCGCGAGCTCGACCGCCTCAAGCGTCTCCGTAAGCGTACCGATCTGATTCACCTTGACCAGTATCGAGTTTGCAACCACTTCCTCAATACCGCGCTGGAGGTACTTGCTATTCGTGCAGAAGAGATCATCACCGACCAGCTGGACCGTATCACCCAGTTGCTCCGTGAATGTAGCCCATCCGTCCCAATCGCTTTCGGCGAGGCCGTCTTCGATCGAGA
Source organism: uncultured Acidobacteriota bacterium (assembly GCA_963813345.1). Classification (GTDB taxonomy): domain Bacteria; phylum Acidobacteriota; class Blastocatellia; order RBC074; family RBC074; genus CAWDDA01. The sequence goes on from CAWEYR010000024.1 coordinate 289,420, forward strand.
TTATCGGGTACTTCTTCACCCATTCGACCCAGTACTCGATCATTTGTACCGAGGACAATCGCCTGCCGTCAGATTTCTTGAATACATACTCTCCATTTTCAAAAAACTCTGACGCTGCCGGATCGAGCGCAATCGCAATCTGCTCACCTGGAATGAAGCCTGCTGCCTGGATGGCTTCGAGGATTGCGTCAATTGCTTCGTCATTCGATTTGAGACTCGGTGCAAACCCGCCTTCGTCGCCAACGCTTGTCGAATAGCCGCGTTTCTTGAGCACCGATTTCAGAGTATGAAAGACCTCGGCTCCCCAGCGGAGAGCCTCTGAGAAAGACGGCGCTCCGGCCGGCACAATCATGAATTCCTGGAAGTCTACATTGTTGTCAGCGTGAGCCCCTCCATTGATGATGTTCATCAGTGGAACGGGAAGCACGCGGGCATTGGCCCCGCCGATATATCTATAGAGCGGAATCTCGAGTTCTGCGGCTGCAGCGCGAGCGGAGGCAAGCGATACAGCAAGCATCGCATTTGCTCCCAGTTTTGCCTTATTCGGCGTGTCGTCGAGATCGATCATCCTTTCATCGAGATCGACCTGATCAAAGACTGTCCTTCCGGTAATTGCCTTTGCAATCGTTTTGTTGACGTTGTCGACGGCTTGCCGGACGCCCTTTCCCAGATACCTGAACTTGTCGCCGTCGCGAAGCTCAACTGCTTCGTTTTCGCCGGTTGATGCACCGGAAGGCACTGCTGCGCGGCCAAAAGCGCCACTCTCGAGATAAACGTCCGCCTCGACTGTCGGATTACCCCGCGAGTCAAGAATCTCGCGGGCAATCACTCTTTCAATGATGCTCATACTTGTTCCTCTCCGGAGGGATCAGGGGATCAGGGTCGATCAGGGATCGAGATTCAGAGAAGTTCGCGAAGTCGCGATAGAACAGACTGTCTGTCTCATTGAATCACAGTTCATTCGATTCAGCGTCTTCGCAGATCTCACATGACAACTGATCTCCCTGATCCCTGACCCGACTGCTTTTCAAAAAACGTACTTGAGTGCTATCTGAATCTGGCGCGGTGTAAGCGCTGTGTTGACTGACGTGCCAAAACTTGGCGCTTCCAGAATCCGCACCGGAATTCCAAAATGTGACCGGTTGAAAAGATTGAATGACTCGACCCTGAGCACGATATCGTGCCCTTCCGCAACGCGGAAATATCTTGATGAGGGTCAGGTCAACTTTGAATGCGCCACTGGACCTGAAAGTGTTTCGACCAACGGCTCCATCCTTGGGAGAGACCGTGCCGGCAACATTGTTCACTACCGGCGGAAGGAGCGATGATAGATCATTCGTAGTCACGATAATACGTCTGCGCCGATCATCGGTAATTTCAAGACCATTAGTCGTGTTGAGCCGGTCCGTCAGATTACCGTCGAGATTGACATCAAAGCTGGTATTCGCCGTGAATGGCTGACCGGTTTGAGCGATCACAATTGATGAGAGGTTCCACCCGCCCAGAAACGCCCTCTTTGCACCTGTCGCTGAGTTGTAATCTGCGCAGTCCCGGAAACTCCAAGACCGTGCTGAACGAGAATCGATGCCTCATATCAAAGTTCGCATCACCGCGCTCAGCCTCGAGGTTGCGGTCATTCTGTGGAAGGATGAACGCACCAGCCACATCAAAGACATCAGAAACGTCATCGATTCCATGCGCCCAGGTGTAGGCTCCAGTAAACTGGTATCCTGCCGAAAAGCGCTTAGTCACGCTCGTCTGCAATGAATGGTAGTTCGAGTCAGCCGAAGAATCGAAGATCGTGTACGCACCAAGTCGTGGGTTTGATCTGAAATTGCTCACTTCCGGGAAACTCGCGCAGAGGCAGCGAAATCGCCGGAACAATCGCACGGTTTGGATCGATCTGCAGAGGATCAACCGGAAATGTCGGGGAGTTGAGGCCGCCATTCGGAGTGCGAAATCGGATCAGCTTGAGCCCGCGTGTCCCAACATATGCTGCGTTGAACAGATAATTTCCAAAGAACTCGCGCTCAATCTGAAGATTGTAATGGTACGCGTATGGCGTTCTCAGTTGCCGGTCCGGCAGTGTAAACGCGAGGCCGCCGCCAGAGGGTCTGAGCCCAAGGTTCGTCGCACTCGGGTTGAAGATCAATCCAAGGAGCGCCTGCCTTGCTCCCGGCTGAATCCCAAGCTGGTTGAGCGAGCCGGCGCAAATGATCGACGCCCTTGGGGTCACCGGGGCAGACAGAGGCTGCACTGCGCCGGCATTATTGACTATGACGAGTGGCAGATAGTGAGGATTGATGATCCTGATGAATCCGTTCCCGCTTTCAAGATTCTGATCGAAGAATCGTTGATCGAAGACGCCAAGCATATTGTTCAGAGTGTTGACATCGAGATTGGTCGGGATAAATGTTGGAAAGACATTCCGGGACTGGCTGACGACACTTCCCAGCGCAATATCAAAACCAACACCAAATCCGCCTCGAATTACGGTCTTCCCGGCCTGTGTCGGGCTGTTTGGCATCGGATCCCACGCAAAGCTGAAGTGCGGGCCAAAGTTATTTCTGTCCGAATCATATATTGACGTGCGTCCGCCGATGAACTGCTTGTAGCGCGGCCTGAGTCTGAGCGAATGCTGCCACCAGTGGCGCAGTCGGCAGGGGAATGCCGACCTGGACCGTTCTCCGTTATCAAAGCTCAGAGCCACACGGAGATTCGGGTCCACTCCCTGCAGCGTCCTCAGATCGAATGTGTTTTCAATGCGATTGTTTACTTCGCGCGGAACTGAGTTGTACTCATACCGGACGCCATAATCAATCGTGAAGCCCGGCCTCGCCCGCCAGTTACCATTGAAGAAATAATTCTGCTGCCAGAAGCGGAGACCGATTGTCGAATCTGGTGTTCCCGCGGAAAGCGACTGAAAGATTCCAGTCGGGAGCCCCAGCGAGGCGAGGTCGCTCCCGCGAAAGTATCCGGGGGTCGGGCCGAACCTGCTGAAATTGACGAAAGGAATATCCGCATCAGGAAACCGCTGGTCAACGACTCCAGTCAGATCGAGCGACCCTCCATAGATGACCTGAGTTCGATAGTTCCTGTCGAGAGAACTGTTCAACTGAGTTCGCCGTACATCGGCTCCGACCTTGAACGTGTGATTCCCTCGAAAATAGGTCAGCGTATCGGCAATCTGAAAAGTGTTGTTCGTGCGTGCCTGCGGAAAGAGATAAGGGTCGAGGCCAACAGCGTCATATGGCGTCACTTGAACCTGCCCGACCGGCCCAAGGGCATCCTCAACCGGCTTGAACACGATGCCAAGCTGGTTTGGATTGACATTCGGAGCGAGACGATAGTCGGCAAATGGCAAGGGGATTCTCAGGATCACTGAAGTTTGACAGCCGTCGCGAATTGAGCAGATATGGATTGTTCGGAACAAGCTGTGAGCTGATCAGCCGATCGCTCGGGATCGGATCGAATCTCAACCTCGTTCTTCCGTAGCTGCCACGAAGCTGATTTGCCAGACTCAGTGAGATTTGACTGTTCAGAAAGAAAGAAAGGTTTTGTGTGCCGACCTTCGGCTCGAGCGACGAAAAGATCGCGTTTCCAACTGTCGGAACTTGACGTTCGTCATTTGTGAAATTGTAGCGCGCTGTAAACGTATGTGTAACCTCCGGGACCAAACATCTCAAAGTTGTGGTCGAATTTCAGTGAGAAGATCGTGCCGCGTCCATCGGCCGGCAAAACCTGAGTGAATGTGTTCCGCCCGTATGGACCAATTGGATTGTTGGGAAGTGGATACAACGAAAAGACGCCATCACCCGCGAGAAATGTCGGGAAGAAGCGACCCGAATTACCATTCCGGTCAGTGGCGATAAATCCCGTCGACCCGAAATTGAAGAATCCCCGCTCTTCGACAGCAGGCACCGCAAAGTGTGTTTCCTGATCAGCACGAATCTCCTGACGCTCGAATGACCCGAAGAAGAAGGTCCTCGTAGGATCATCCTTACCCATCGGTCCGAAATACTTTTTGCTGAACGGAACGCCCAGTGTGAATCCAGCCTGGTTTCGGTTGAGCCGATTCTCGCCATCAGAGGGATTCGGCACCACAAAGTCCTGGGCCCCAGGGCCGGCAAATCCGTTACCTACCCGAACCGGCACCGTTGTCTGATTCACAGGCTGGCCATTCAGGTAACGCAGTTGTCGAAATGAATTCACCGGATATGTCGATGGGCCGCCAGTGTAGTCAAAAAAACTTCTCGCATTGAGAACGTCGTGACTAAAGTAGTCATAAATCGAGCCGTGTACCAGCCTGCCCCCTGAGCGCGAGACGGCGTTCACCTGCGATCCAGGGTTGCGGCCTGACTCCGCATCCCAAAGGTTCGTGACGATCTGGAACTCCTGAACGCTCTCGATACTCTGAGGAACAAGTGACACAAAACCCTGCCTCCGCACACCTACGTCTTCGTCATTGTTATCCGACCCATCAACAGTGAAGTTGTTCGAGCGTGCGCGCATACCGTTGACGGAAAACTGGCCTGCCGTTCCGATTCCCGCCCCGAGTCCCGGGCCGACAACGCCACGGACCTCCGGAGGAGGCGCAACGCCCGGTGCCAGAAAAGCAAAGTCGTCGAATGACCGGACTCCGCCCAGTGGGAGGAGTGCGACCATCCTGTCATCTGCGTTGAGTCGACGAGTGGCATCATTCTGATTTGCGAGCTTTCCACCAGTATCGTCGTCGCTGCCCTGAGGCAAAGGCGAGACTGCTGCGGGCGCGTCGACGCAGTCGAGGGTGTCGCGGGCGTCGGAGTTGCTGGCGTGGGTACAGGCTGCGGCGCGGCTGCTGTAGCAAGCGTTGACGGTGACATTACGATGTCGGGGACCGTCTCGATAAGCTGATTGAGCTGCAGCTTGATTGGTTCCTTTGTCGGCCGTGAGACGACATAGCCATCCTTCACAACCGAAAGCCTGTAGCGGCCCCCGGGGAGAAACGTGATCTGATAGGTTCCGTCTGCAGTCGTCTGCGTCGCTCGCCGGTTTCCCGACTCTTCATTGATGAATTGAATGCGGACGCCTGCGAGGCCAGCGCCTCCCTGATCAACAACTCGGCCCCGGACAGTTCCGGTGATCGTATCCGCAACACCTGCAATGCGGAAACTGCGCAATGACCAGAAAGCTCACAAGCACTAGCCGGAAAGAAACACCAAATCGCTGCATGTACGTCGTCTCCTAGTCGTCCTTATTTCCTGACAGCTGAGCGGTCGGGCAAGGCGGTGATCAGGTGTCGATCTGAGTTGAAGTTTGAGTTCAAGCTTTAGCTTGTGGTCTCAACTTCAACCCAAAGCTAAAGCTTGAACTCAAACTTAAAAATGAACTGAATCCCACCACCGGACGAACTCATATTAGCCTGTCCCTCTTTATTGTCAAAGAACAAACTCCTCCGTCTGGAGCCGCTTTTTCTGCAACGTAAGTTGGTGTCGTGACTGATCTGTAATCGGTGTTTTCGTTAGAGAGCCTGGTGTAGAAACCGGCAGCCCGGCCACCAATCACGTACACTCCAAAATTCGGAAGGAGGCCGTTTTCAACCGGTTTCACATCGAAAAAGCGCTGGAGAATCCAGTGACGCCGGATCATCTTTTCGAGGGCCAGACGCCATTCGCGGTCGGTTGCAAACGGGCCGCAAATGACAGAGTCACCCTCGCAGCCATACACAGACTTTGCGACCCACTCTTCTCTTCTGAAGTCACGGATCGTGTCCTCGCCCATGCGGCGCGTCTCCGGTATGTAGTCTCGAATCCATTCTTGCGAGCTTGCTGAAAACATCTTTGGGTGATCCCACATGAATGCGAAACAGAACTTGTTCTGGCTCAAGACTGACCCGAACGGATTGACAATCGTCACCGCACCTTCAGACTCTGCTCTGAGCAGCGGGATCAATTGATCTTCCAGAGGTTCAGGATCTGAGAATTCTGGCTGGTCGCTCCACACCGTTTCGCGCTCGCCCCACCAGTCGGTCTTATAGTGCCTGATGATCAATTCGATCCGTTCATCGAGGACGAACACATGCCCATTCGAGTCGAATCTGAGATTGAATGGGGATCCGAAAAAGAGCCTGCAGCCTTTCGTCGCTAACCATTCCTTGTAGAGGGCGATCATACTCAGGTCTTCCGGAAGATCGGTCGGATATATGATCGCGGCAGTTTCCGGTGCACTGCCATGAAGGCCTTCGAGCATCGAAACGAACTTCTCCTGCATTCCAGCATTCGGGTCAACTGTATCAGGATGGTGATCGTGTAACAGTCGATTTACGATCACCGATTCGGCTTCGCCTGAAGGTGTATCGGAATTCATTTCGCACGCCCGAATCCGCCCGTCATGACAGATAAACAGATCTACGCGTGCGATGCCGTGCCATCTTCCTTCCGACGAGAGCCACATTACTTTTTGAAATGGCGTCAGCCCAAAGTAATCGTCAAGGAATTGAGGGTTGGCGAGAACGATCTGCGCAAGCTCATGATGCAGATACGCGATCCGCTCCGCAGCGGTCTGCAAAGCTTCAGCGTCTTGAGGCGAGAGTACTTGTCCGCGAAGAAGAAACCGCTCACGGCCGTCAATCCATGGGTCTGAGATTATTCCCGTGCGATATAGCTCGCCGGCAAAGTCTCCGTAGGATGGCATGTTGTACCGCCTTCAGGCGGAATCTTCTCTCCCAAGGGGTCTACATGCCGACGCGGGTCACCAGGAGCGCAGTTGCGTAGTATCCGATGGCTTCGAGAACGCCAGCGCCAAGGTTGCGATCTACCGCAATCTCTCGATCAAGTATCCCGCCGCGAAACTTGGGGCCAGCGCCAAGAACAAGGGTTTGCACGATGATCTGTCGAACCGGGTAAAGCGTAAGCGTTGCCAAGAGCATCAAACCAAATCCTTTGAACCCTGCCGAGTAACCCGTGAATTCACCCGAAACGCCGAATCCGACCATCGTTCCTACCGCAATCAGCAATCCTCCGTATCCGATCGCCGCAGCGACATTGCCGCCACGTATCTCCGCCACGTCGTCATAGGAAGTCACGTATCGAAAGAGATGCGTGAGCACAATCAAAGAGATGACTCCCGCTCCCCAGAATACAACCGTCGGCAAAAGGGCCCCGCCGTCTCCGGTCAACGCCCCGCTGACTATTTGACTGGCTGCGATGTACTCTGCGGCTCCTACGATTCCAGCCGCTACATTTCCCTTGAGACTCTCGTCGCGCAGATTGAGGCCCGTACTGCGGCTGTAAAACCCGAAGATCCTGCCCGTGATCTCCATGGCGATGATCCCGCCGAGCCCATAGGTGATCACGCCGGTTACGTCACGCCAGAATGAATGGCTCGCACCCCCAAGTACCGGAATGATGACGTTCACAACGCCTAGCAGAAATCCGCCGAGCGCAATCGCAACCGCCCGATTGTCGGCTTCGATAAGCATCTTGGTTACCGCTTGTCCAAGCACGAGTTGATGGAGGAGTCGTGCCAGAAACAGAAGGATAATCACTGACAGAACTACAAAGCCGATTGTGGTTGCGCTCATTCCTTTTCTCCAGTAGTCGTTAGATTCGGAGTGACTTCGACTGCCGGCTGCACTCCCAGTTGCTTAAGCAGGCTTGGAACGTTTAACCCGAGGGCCTCGAGCTGCTGCAACAAGGCAAAAATGACCGAAGGAGCAGTCGATGCGAAACGGTTCATGCCACTCTGCCCCTGACCGTTGCCGCTGCCCTGGTCAATCATGACTACTTTGTCGATGTTGCCAAGCGGAGCTGCTACTGCGCCAAAAACCCCGGTCGATGCCTGAATGATGGCCGGCAACTTTTCGAGGATCGTCTGAAGGCGCGCGGCCTCATTGAACTCCTTCCACGCCTCTGCCTTCTTGAGGATTGCCGCGGCTTCGGCCAAGCCTTGCGCCTCGATCGATTTCGCTTGAGCCAGACCTGTGGCCTCAATCTTCGCCGCCTGGGCCCTACCTTCAGTCTCAATGGCTGAAGCTCTGCCCTGACCCTCCTTTTGGAGACGCTCCTGTTCGGCCTCCGCCATCGCGATGAGTGCCTGCTTCTTGCCTTCGGCTTCCAGAATCGCTCCCTGTTTCGCGGCTTCATACTTGAGGATTGCTGCGGTTCGCGCGGCATCAGCAGGTTTGATAACGGTGGCTTCGAGCTCTTTTTCTTTCCGCTTTACCTCCTGCTCCTGAACCGCAATGTGTTCCTCTGTGCGGATTCGTTCAATGCGGATCTCTTCAGCCACGACAGCTTGCCGCGCTTTGGCTCCGGAGAGGGGCCCGGCCTGTTCTGCCGTGGCGCGCTCGCGCTCGACCTCGGACTGATACTGCGCTTTCTTGACCTCGAGATCGCGATGCGCGAGCGAGATGTTGGCATCAGTGTCCAGCTTGACCTTCTCCCCTTCCTGCATCGCAAGGCTCGACTGGATCTTCGAATCGCGCGTGGCTTCAGCTTCGCCGATCTGTGCATCGCGTTTGACTTCTGCTGTTCGTCGCTTGCCGAGCGCGTCGAGATATCCCTCTTCATCACTGATCTCCTGGATGATCAGGACGTCCACGCCGATGCCCATACGCTCCAGATCCGCCGCCGCTTCGCTCGTGAGCTTCTGGGCAAAGCTCTGGCGGTCGTTGTTGATCTCTTCGACGGTCAGAGTGCCGAGGATCGCACGCAAGTGGCCTTCAAGCGTTTGGAAGATGACTTTCTGTACTTCAGGGAGCGACATGCCAAGAAACCGCTCCGCCGCCGCCTGCAGCGAAACGTCGTCGCTCTTGATCTTGACGTTTGCCACTGCCTTGACCGAAACCGGCACGCCTTTGACCGTGTACGCACGCCGGATTTCAAGCGGAATGGTCAGGAGGTTAAGTGAGAGATACTCGACCTTCTCGAGCAGTGGAACGCGAAGTGCCGCACCACCTCTGACTATCCGGTAGCCAACTACCCTTCCGTCGCTCAGCTTGCGTTTGCGGCCGCTGAAGACGGCGGCCGCATTCGGCGATACCTTGATGTAGTTCCGGCTGAAGAGCCAGATGGCAATCAGAACCGACAAGAGGACGGCCAATACAATCAGTGGAATGAAGAGGGTTTCAAAAGACATGACACTCCTTCGCGATATCAGCGAGTATGTGGTTTATCTACTGGTCGGATCAACCACCGGCTCCGCACTACGCAACTGGCTGACAATAGCGGATTCACCGATGATCTCTTCGATCTTCACGAGCGAATTGTAGGGAATTGCGGTTCCATCTCTGGTCCGCGCGATCTTGTCGATCCTGCTTTCGCCGATCAGGCAGCGTATCTGCCCGACACCTCCTCCAGGAATGCTTACCGTGACTTCAGCAGTTCGGCCTATGAGGTCAGCTTCGCTCGTGCCGCTCGAGGCTTGCTGAGCAAAGAGAAACCGTGCGAAGAAATAGATCACGCTGGCCAGCACGATTCCCCCGGCAAGGCCAAAGAAAGAGCTGGCAAGAATCCCGTAACCGTTATAGACGCCTATGGCACCGAATCCGCCAAAAGCCGTAATGAACACGCTAAGCACGCGCGCGCTGAAAAACCCTGGCCCGCCATGGTCGAGGTCGTGATCAAAACCGTGAGCGAAGTCAAAGTGATCAAAAATCTCTCCGAAGACGAGCGAGATTAACAGGAAGAGAAAGCCGACCGCGGCAATCCCAAGGAACACTGTAACCGCGCTCGTCTGTGACAGCAGTTCCGACATTTCGCTTGCTCCTTGCAGCCTGGCACTGCGCTGGTTTGATGCTGAACGTGATCCCTACAGCGGGTGGGTTTGAAAAATAGAACTCCCTCGGATCACTGCTCATGGACTTGCAGCGGAGAGCTTACCAGACTGAGGGCTCAGAATGCTCGCAGGTTGACGCAAAGCCTGAGAGCGCAAATTTGGAGACTCGTAGGCTGAATGCCTAGCCATGCGTCGGGGTCTGGTAGTGTAAGACTATCAGGTTAAAAGAAGGAGAGAATCATGGCTAGAGACATTGAGCAAAGAATCAGGCCACGCGAGTTTTCAGTTTTCGCGGGTCTCGACGTGGACAAGAAGCGAATAGCGGCCACGTTCAGCGATCATGAAGGCGTTTTGGCATCGGTTCAGATGGCTTATAGTTCTCAACAGTTGGTGAATTATCTTCGTAAGCATTGTAGCAATGACAGGGTTGCTTTGGCTTATGAAGTGGGACCAACAGGGTTTGGCTTGTATGACGATTTGGAAGCGGCAGGCTATCGGTGCCTCGTCGTAGCTCCGTCGATGGTTCCGAGCGCTCCTGGGAAGCGGGTCAAGACAAATCGGCTCGACAGCAAGAAGATTTCCTTAGCGTTGCGCGGAGGACAGTTGCAGTCAGTTCATGTTCCACCTGGTGTCTACCGCGAGTTGCGTCATTTGGTTCAACTGCGAGACAGCCACGTTCGGCAAATGACAGCGTCGAAGTTCAGGATTAAGGCACTGCTTCTCTATGAAGGCATCGCTTTTCCTGAGATACCTGGCAATGGCCAGTGGACGCGAGCAGTGCTAAAGAATATAGCCACCTTACCGTGCAAGGATTCAGTTCGTTTTAAGCTCAACAGCTTGCTTGCAACTTTAGCGTTCCACAAGGAAGAGACCTTGGCAGCTTCAAGGCAGATAAGGAAGTTTTGCGAACAGGAAGAAGAGCTCAGGCAATCGATCAAATATCTGTGTACGGTACCCGGAATCGGTTGGATTACTGCAAGCCACGTGGTGGCGCGTATCGGAGACTGGCGGCTTTTGCACAGTCCAGACCAGATTGCCGGATTCCTTGGACTCGTCTCCTCTGAACACTCAACGGGGGATAGAGTGGAACGGGGGTCGATCACGCGAAGTGGTGACAGTCGATTACGAAACAAGTTGATCCAGGCAGCCTGGACAGCTATTCGCAAAGACGAGGAACTCCACGAGTTCTATCGGCGGATATATAACCGACATCCGCGTCAGATCGCGAGTCGCAAGGCGATCGTCGCTGTGGCGCGGAAGCTAACAACCAGGATTTATGCAGTTTTGAAAGAGCAACGGCCGTTCGAGCCAAGAGCGTTGAGTCATTGATCTCCTTTGACAAGGAGGCGGTCGGCTCCAGGGTGCGCCTCGACGCCGCACAGAACGAAGGGGACTATTAGTCTCACACTTCGATTCGTTTTTGGAGACAGAGGACCCGGGGCCAACTTGCTAGCCCTTGACCGTGGGCCGCATATCGAGAGAGTGAGACGGTCTAAGCCGTGCCACGAATAGCAGTCAGTCGACAAGTCAAAGGGTCAGTGCTCGAGTAACGTTCACAGGTGGCCTAACCATGCGATCGCATCTTTAATGATTGGTATGAGAGCAGCGTGAGGTCATTCTCACGACCGCATGGAATCACGCCCCCCCTCCCGTCCCCCCCAAGGGGGGAAGCACAGGTCCCCTCCTGATAGGGAAAGGTGTGCGTTCGTAATGTGGTTGTTCTATGAGAGTGAGCGAAGCGATTGCAATTCTGCTTGACATTCACATAGCAGTGCGGCGACTTGGCGCCGCTTTAGTCTCCCGATCGGATTAATCGGACGGGAGACTAAAGCGGCGCCAAGTCGCCGCACTCCAAATGCGCATCCAGCTTAACTAAAACGATTTGCCGGAAATTGGGAAAGCAGCCAGCCGGTTTTCGCGGGCCGAATAAAGAAGGTTGATTGTCTCATCCGTCGTAAACCGGTAATCGGGGTCGTTCAACTTTATCTCACGTTCTGTTTCGCCCGTATTGACGTTCACTCCCGCCAAACCTTTACCACCCTCTCTGGGGAGCTCGGTGTAAAAGTACATCCACTTCCCTTTCAATGCCGTCAGTCGCTTTCTATGCCACAGGAATCTCGACAGCCTTTCAAGCTGATGCGCAGGATCCATCCGATCAAGCAATCGCTCTTCAATGTCACCGGACGTTGAAAGGTTCGAAGTGACCAGGCCGCGCACGTTCACGCTGCTGATGGCTCCTTGAAGCTGACGTGCTCGGTCAACAGTCTCCTGAAGATTGCGCGCAGTGCGCGCGGCATCCTGTATTCGAGAAGCTACACCAAGAGCTCTGAAACGAGTCGTAACGTATCTGCGCGCCGATGTTTCCGCCAGCGTAGTCAGATCAGGAAGTGCAGCGCGAGCGAACCCGGACCAGCGCACGGTGGAACCGGCCTGAGCGAGATTGATCGCGCGGAAGGTCTTCGACGCCACTGTTGCCGCGGTTGTCACTGTTCCGCCATAACGAAAGTAGAGTGCGCCAGCCCGTGCAGCAATCGCTCCGATTGTCCTTATCGCTCCGCGCCCCGGCGCGTCATACCGGGCGCGCCAGAGACTCGCACCACTTGCTACGTCGTACGCTCTCACCTCGTTAGCGCCCCCAACCACGGCATTGCTCTTTTCGTTTACAAGCAGAAAGGCTGCCTTCGAGACCTTATGAGATACGCGCTTCAACTGTTTGCCTGTTTCAGTGTTGAGCGAGATGAGATCTTCCTTGTCTGCAAGGAGCAAGGTTGAATCGTCAAAGAAAACAATGTTCGTGATGCCTTTATCCGCACCCTTGAATCTCCACAGCGTCTTTCCACTCTCGATATCGATGGCGCTTACGCCGAACGGCCCTCGCTCGACAATCTCACCATCGCGAAGACGGGTGAACTGCCCGCCGGTGCGAACATAAAGCCTGGTCCCATTGAGAAACATCTCTGGAGCCATCCCGGCATCCTTCGCTTCCCATTCGATCTCTCCCTTAGCACGTGAAATAGCGCGCACGCGGCCGCGTCCGGAGACATACAGAAAGCGTTCATCAAATACGGCATCAGCCTCCGTGAGTGCCAATCCCTCCTCATTCACGCGAAATCTTTCTCTCGAGCGCTCCTTTCCCGTTGAAGCGTCGAGCGCCGTCACACCGTCGTAAAACAGGTAAAGCCGTCCGTCAAGAAACAATGGCGGATGATAATTGTTGAGTGTGTACTCGACCGTATCATCTTCTTCTTCGGTCCAGCGCGAAGGCATCATCTCGATCTGGCTTTCGACTTTGTAATTCCAGAGTTCCTTTCCCGTACCGAGCTCGAAAGCGTAAACGATGGGTTCCCGCCGAAGTCCTTCGTGATCTTTCTTCTTGATGTCACGCGCGAGAACAATCGCGAGCACCTCTGATTTCATTTCAAGGGCCATCTGCATCACAGAGCCTTTGACTCGCTCGCTTCGCCAGACCGCCTTCCCCGTGAATAGATCGACCGCCTCGAGCGAGCTCTTTCCGTCCCGCTCGAGCGTCAGTAAGGTCAGGTCAGTTCCAGGAACCGGCGTCACATCGGTCTCGTCAAGCCTCGCATTCTTGCGGCGCCAAAGAATCTCGCCTGTTTCACCATCCAGGGCGTAGAGTGACTTATCCGTACCGGCAACCAGGACGCCAAGTTCGGTCGCCTGGTAAAAGCGCACTCGACCATCAAGCTTCGTATTCCAACCTGGATTACCCGACCCGGCGAACAAGGTAAAGCAGGTCAGAGCCAGCAGACTCAGTATTGTAAATACTCGCGGAACCATCGCTTCCTTACTGGCAGTCCACTCCGCCATCGAGGACGTAATCTCCTGCCCTTCTGGTTAAGTATATCAAGAAGACTGCCAATACGGTTGTATTGGACTCTATGCAAAGCGAATGGGACCGTACGGCCGGCTAAGATCGGCGAATGACTATCGGAGTGTCTACCATGTCTCCACTCGGAGTCAGCCTGCGAAGCACTGATAACTCACCCGAAGGATCTGCCTCTGCAATCGGCGATACGGTCATTTGGTCCGCGGTCACCTCCACTAAAAGAAAATGGTTTGAGGCCGCCCAGGAGACCGTGTGCGCATCGTCGAAGTCCGAAGGGCGTTCGAGGTTAACCTTGCCGCCGGCGCCGGTGACGAAGTAGTCGATACCACGCACACTCGAGTGTTGAAAGTTATGTTCGTGACCACTGAAGACTGCTCGCACGGCTGACCGCTCAAAGAGTGGCACGAGCCGCTTGTTCATTGACCGCGAGTTGTCATACAGCGGCCCGGCAGTAAATGGTGGATGATGTGAAAACGGAATACGCCACAAAGGATCGCCTGCTCCCGTTCCAGGTGAGGCGGGAAATGCTGTGTTCAAAAACCGGGCGTGATTAGCGTGCTCGAAGTACCTGTCGACGGAGAAAGCCGACTTTCGCGTTGTATCGATACAGATGAATTCGATGTCGGCTCCGAATTTGAACCTGTAGAACACACCAGGGCCGATCGAGGCACTCCCACCGGACTCTTCGCCCGAAAAGCGCGTATTAATGAAGAAATTGTCGAGCAACTGCTCGCGATCATCGCTCGCCTCGGTCTCGCCACTGTCGTGGTTTCCGACGCAGGGATAGAAAGGCACACGGTTAATGATGTACCGATATGGCTGATAGAATGTGAAGAACCAGTCATCATCCTCATCACCCGTAGCGCCGGCCGGTATACCAAGGATCGAGCGTCCAGCGTAGATATTGTCGCCTGTCGTCAGGACGAGGCGCACATCGCGCTCGATAGAGATTTTTTCCAATGCGGCTGCCACCTCGCGCTGCCGCCTGCGTAGCAGTCGATGGCTTGCTCACACCGACACCGAAGTCGCCGAGAGCGGCAAATGTGAGCGGGCTCGAAGTATTCCGGTCAGGGAACGTGCGGAAACGATTGTCGTATGTCTTTCCACTCCTCGCGAGGCCTCTGCCTGGTACCCAGTCACGACGTTCCCCAGCTCCCCATTCCTCGCCATTTACTATCACGCGATATCGATATGTCGTATCGGGTTCAAGCCCTGTGACCCACGCGTAATTCGCAGTCATCGTTTCAACGGAGGTGACAGGCTTCCCCGAAAGATCAAAGAGCTCGACGCGAGCTTTACCGAATGGTTCCGAGCGCACTCCCATAGTTTCATGGCGTGGCGGGTAGACGTGGCGCAAATCATCGTCATCGACCAGCTTCCAATCTCCGTTCGGGATCTTGTCCACGCACTCTGAAATAGAAGCCGCCCCAGGCAATCAGGGCGGCGTTATCAGTCAGCCCGGCAAGATAAAGATAAGGTTCAGCGTGAAATTCCGGCACGGGTAACTCCTGGGAGCGCCAGGCTCCAGCCTGGCGCTCCCAGGCGGTTTACGAGCAACTACACTTTACGGCGCTTAAAGTCGCGAAGGATTTCGCGAGCAGCGTTGTAACCCGGAGCTCCCATAACTCCCCCTCCGGGATGTGTTCCCGACCCGCAAAGATATAGATTGCGTACTGGCGTCCGGTACTGCGCCCAGCCTGCAACCGGTCGCAGAAAAAAGAGCTGATCCGGTTCAAGGTCGCCATGAAAAATGTTGCCGCCAGTCAGACCATACTCTCGTTCAAGATCCAGCGGTGAGATGACCTGGCGATGAATGACAAGTCGCTTGAACCCGGGTGCGTGCTCTTCGAGAAGATCAAAACACCGGTCTGCAAAACGATTCTTCGTCTCGTCGTCCCACGAGCCGTCGCGAAGGTGATAGGGTGCGTACTGAGCGAAAATGCACATAATGTGCTTACCAGGCGGCGCAATGGAGTCGTCGTAGATCGTGGGGATCGTGCACTCGAGCATTGGTGACTGCGACATTCTGCCCTGCAGCGCATCCTCCCATGCCCGGTCGATATAATCCATCGAAGGACATATGTGGATCGTCGTTCGATGAGGATCGCCCGGACCATTCGTCGGGTATGCAGTGAACTCAGGGAGTCCATCAAGCGCCAGATTGATCTTGATCGATGCCCCGGAGCATCTGAATTTCTCGATCGCGAGTCTGAACTCATCATCCAGATGTTCAGGTTCAACAAGCGAAAGAAACGTTCGTTTCGGGTCTGCGTTTGAAACTACGATCCGCGACCGGATCTCTTCGCCACTCTCGAGTACGACTCCACGCGCATGTCCATCGTTTATCAGTACGCGCGCCACGCGGGAGTTCGTGCGGATTACCGCGCCGCGGCTTTCTGCCGATCGGGCTATGGCTGTGCTGATTGCGCCCATTCCCCCGCGGACAAAGCCCCAAAGACCGCGCGGGCCGGCGGCGCCTCCCATAACATGATGAAGGAGTATGTATGCTGTTCCTGGAGTTGAAGGTCCTCCATTGGTTCCAATCACACCATCGGTTGCAAGAGTTGTCTTGATCTCATCAGATTCAAACCGTTCGTCAAGAAACGTTCGCGCGCTCTGAGTCATAACCCGCGCAAGCCTGACGATCCCGTCATCGCCAAGTTTGAGCGTGTGGCGCGCCAGGTGAAAAAACTCAGCCAGGTCGCTGACTCCCCGGCGAATGATATTTGGAGGCGTTCGCAGCAACAGACCTTCGAGCCATTCGGCGAGTCGGGCCAGGTCGTCTTCGTACCTGGGATAGTTTTCGGCATCGCGTGAAGAGAACCGCGACATCTCCATCGCCGTCTTCCGTGCATCACCCCAGAAAAAGAGGTGCTTGCCATTTGGGAACACCGTGAAGAACGAAGGGTCTTTCGGGTAGATATGAAATCCGAATCGCTCGAGATCGAGTTCTTTGATAATCTTTGGCTGCAGCAGCGAGCAGAGATAAGAGAGAGTCGAAACGCGATAACCGGGAAACACTTCTTCGGTAACGCACGCACCACCGGCTACCGCTCTTGATTCCAGCACGCAAACCTTCAATCCTGTCCCTGCCAGATATGCTGCTGTAACCAAACCGTTATGGCCGGCTCCAATAATGATCACGTCAAAGGATTGCACTTGTAAGTTGTACCGCCTGCTAAGTAAATTAGAACGCTCCTGATACTCCGGGCATGGAGTTCAAGCCTTAGCTTGCTCGTATCATCATCGCGTGTTAAGAGCAAGCTAAAGCTTGAACTCCATACGCTTCAAGGTCGCTATGATCGATATCCATCCTGTCACACTTGAGGGGCACGGCATACGGTTGGAACCCCTGACCTTTGAGCACGCCGATGGGTTGGACGTCGCCGCTTCAGATGGCAGGCTCTGGGAGTTATGGTTCACCAGCGTTCCTGAGCCGGAGCAGACCCGAGGTTACATTGCTTACGCTCTCGAAGGTCAGAGGGACGGGCACATGCTGCCCTGGGCCGTACGGGAGTTGGCAAGTGGCGCAATCATTGGCAGCACGCGCTATCACGATATCGTAGCCAGCATTGACCGCGTCGAGATCGGTTACACCTGGTATGCAAAACGCTGGCAACGCAGTCACGTCAACACCAGCTGCAAACTGTTGCTCCTCGCGCACGCATTCGACACGCTTGGTTGCAAGGTGGTTGGTCTGCGTACGGACAATTTCAACTTCGCGTCGCAGCGAGCGATTGAGGCACTAGGCGCTAAGAAGGATGGCGTCATCCGCCATCACTACGCACGCCGCGACGGAACAGTGCGCGACAGTGTGATGTACAGCATCCTCTCGAATGAATGGCCCGACGTAAAACGGCATCTTGAGTTCCGGTTGGCACGACACAAGTGCTGAGTGCTGAGTGCTGGAGTGCTGGGTGCTGAGCTGTGGATGCTGGTGCTGAGTTCTGGAGTTCAAGCTTCAGCTTGCTGTCGTGAGGCTCGAATGCGACCACACGCTAAAGCTGAACTCGAACTCAGCACTCAGCACTCAGCACTCAGCACTCTCTTACTACTTACGGAGGCATACATGAAAATCCTGATTGCAGTTGATGGTTCAGAAGGCAGCGAAAATGCAGTCAACGCGATCGCCGCCAACCCATTGTCGCCTGGAACCGAGGTGCGCGTGCTTTCTGTTATTGAATCGCCTTATGTCCCGACTCCGGAAACCTGGGCGCTGCCGGAAACCTACTTTACTGAAATGGAGAAAGCGGCTCAGGAGCAGGCTCAGAGTGCTGTCAATGCAGCTTGCGGACGGCTCGCCGCTGCACATGGCACCAACGCTACTATAAGCATGAGTGTCGTTAACGGCCATCCGAAGGAAGCCATACTCGACGAAGCCGAGAAGTGGATGGCAGATCTGATCGTCCTCGGATCGCACGGCTATCGAGGCTGGCAACGATTTCTTCTCGGATCAGTCTCGCAGGCAGTCGCGTCTCATGCCAACTGTTCCGTTGAGATCGTCAGACGGCGCGAAGCTCGGTCAGAGTAGGTCAACCTGGCTACAACAATCTTTCATCTCGCAATCGCTCTCGGACTTGGTCTGCTTGTTGGATTGCAGCGCGAACATGCAGCGGCGCGGCTCGGCGGAGTTCGGACGTTTCCTCTTATCACAATCCTCGGTGCAATCTGTGGTCTTCTTGCGCAGACGTTTGGTGGCTGGGTGATTGCTGCAGGTCTGATCGGGCTTGGCGGAATAATCGTCATAGGGAACGTCATCGAGATAAACCGTGGAACTGTTGATCCCGGCATCACAACCGAAGTTGCGATGCTGGTGATGTTCGGAGTAGGTGCCTATCTGATGGTCGGGCAGACCGAGGTAGCAGTCGCCATCGGAAGCGGCGTCGCGATTCTGCTTCACTTCAAGGGCGAGCTTCACGCGGTCACTGCGAAGCTCGGCGACAGGCGACCTGAAAGCGATCATGCAGTTTGCGCTTATCTCGTTGATCATTCTTCCAGTTCTGCCTGATCGAACGTTTGGACCTTTCAATGTTCTCAATCCACGCAACATCTGGCTGATGGTAGTGCTGATCGTTGGTATCAGTCTGATCGGATACATCGCCTACAAATTCTTCGACGCCAATACCGGCGTTATTCTGGGTGGCATTCTTGGAGGTCTGGTCTCGAGCACGGCGACGACGGTCAGTAACGCGCGTCAGTCACGCGAAAACGATTCGCTCGTCCGCGTTGCCGCGATAGTCATCACAATCGCAACCACTATCCTCTATTTTAGAGTTCTGGTTGAGGTCTTTGCAGTCGCACCAGCCTTTCTCAGGACCGCTGCTCCACCAATTCTGATTCTTGGATTTCTTCTTGCTGGTGCCGCTGCCTGGCTCTGGTTCGGCGGGCGCAAAGAGAAAGTGGCAGTGCCACAACATGGCAATCCGTCAGAGCTCAAATCTGCACTCGTCTTTGCTCTGATCTACGCGTTCGTTTTGCTGGCAGTCGCTGCGGTCAAGGAGTGGTACGGAGATCGCGGACTGTTTGTAGTCGCAATCCTCTCCGGACTTACAGACGTCGATGCCATCACGCTTTCAGTCTCGCGGCTGGTTAGTTCGGATCGTCTTGGCACGTCTGAGGCCTGGCGGCTGATCGTTACCGCATCGCTCGCGAATCTGATATTCAAGGTGCTGGTTGTCGCCTTCATAGGTCATAGGAATCTGCTCAAGACGATTGCTGATTCCATACGGTTCGGTTCTTATCGCAGGCATACTCTTGATAACACTCTGGCCGTGAGCCCATATGCGAACGTTCGTTGCTGTTACCCTCCGATTGCTGCCCTGACAGCCTCAACGATGAGATTCTCCTCGATCAGCCTTCGTGCTGACTCGATATGCGGATACATCAAAGTATCGGAACCAATGAATGGAATCCTCGAACGGATAAGCTCATAGACAGGCGCCGTGCCGCGGCCGAGCCGGGCGCCTGATCTGAGGTCCTCGCGCCGGAAGTCGATTGCCTGAGCAGCAGCCATGAGCTCGATGGCAAGGATCCGCTCAACGTTGTCGTTGATCTTTCGCATCTTGAGTGCGGCTGTGCATCCCATGCTCACGTGATCTTCCACATTGGCGGATGTCGGTATCGTATCCACACTTGCCGGATGCGAAAGAATCTTGTTCTCAGTCGCCAGTGCCGCCGCTGTATACTGCGCCAGCATGAAACCCGAATTGAGACCGCCCTCCCGCGTGAGGAATGCCGGAAGCACGTGAGTGTTTGACGCTTCATCGATCAATCGCATGACTCGACGTTCAGAGATGTTTCCCAGTTCACTCACCCCAATCGCGAGATAATCCATGGCGATGGCTATCGGCTCGCCGTGAAAATTGCCGCCGGAAATAACCTCGATAGCTCCGGTCTGATCATCCACAAAGATAAGTGGATTGTCGGTAACCGCATTGAGCTCGATCTCGATCGCCCATCGCGCGTATGCAATGGCATCGCGCGCCGCTCCGTGCACCTGTGGCATGCATCTCAAAGTGTAAGCATCCTGGACATTCGAAGGATCGTGCTTCCGCGTAAAGTCGCTACCCTCGAGAAGCCGTCTCAGATATGCGGCACAGTCAAGTTGACGTGGAAACGGTCGAAGTGCGTGAATCCTCTCGTCGAAAGCCAGGTCTGTTCCATTGAGCGCTTCGAGGCTCAGACAGCCTGCGATGTCGGCAACGCGGCTGAGACGCTCCGCGCGATGAGTCTCCAGCACTCCCACCGCGCACATGACTGAGGTCCCGTTCGTCAGCGCGAGACCTTCCTTCGCAGTCAACACTATGGGCGAAAGTCCGGCAGCCTTGAGCGCGATCGATGCAGGTCTGGCATTCTGTTCCGCCTCTACGTTGGCCTCTCCCTCTCCAATAAGTACGAGGCTCATGTGCGCGAGTGGCGCGAGATCACCGCTCGCTCCAAGCGAACCCTGTTCGGGAATGAGAGGATGGATTCCGCGATTGAGAAGTTCGAGAAGAAGCGAGAGAGTTTCGAGCCGGATTCCGGAATAGCCTCGCGAAAGCGTATTCGCGCGAATCAACATGATCGCTCGTGTCGTGGCGCGATCGAATGGAGCGCCTACGCCAACCGCATGACTGAGGATGATGTTACGCTGAAGGAGCTCTACCTGCTCGCGAGGGATGACCCGATCCTTGAAAGCGCCAAATCCCGTAGTGATGCCGTAGGCTACCGTACCCGTCTCGAGAAGTTTCGCGACTGCCGCCGACGAAAGCTCGACGCTCGCCCTGGCGCCTTCGGTCAGTTCCACGCCTGGAACATCCGGAGCGCCGCGCGCGATCCGCATCACGTCCTCTATCGTGAGACTCTTACCGTCGATGAAAAGGCGATCAGACATCATGCGCGACTGAAGCCTGGGAGCGCCAGGCTCCAGCCTGGCGCGTGACATACCAAGGCCTTGGTCATACTCCACGCGCCAGGCTGGAGCCTGGCGCTCCCGGCGCTCCCTGGCACTCACAGGCGGTACAACCTGCCCCTTCTTGATGACTGCGGCAACAGGGTTGCCACCCAGCACGTACGCTATCTCCCGATAATCATCGACATCGAGAATCAGCAGGTCAGCCTGCTTTCCGACCTCGATCGAGCCGACCCGGTTACCAAGACCTACGGCATGCGCTGCATTGATTGTCACGCCATTCAATGCTTCCGCCGGAGTGACTCTGCAATACCGGCACGCCAGCCCCATCACCAACGGTATCGAAAGACACGGTGACGAACCGGGATTGAAGTCCGTTGAAAAAGCAACCGCCGCTCCAGCATCAATCAACGTGCGAGCGTCCGCAAACGTCATGCTCCCCAAACTGAGGTTAACTGCTGGTGTTATGACAGCAATCGCCTTTGATTGAGCGATCAAGCTCACATCCCTTGTACGAATCGTGTCGAGGTGATCGAGCGAAACTGCATCGAGCTCGAGCGCCATGGCGACTCCGCCCAGATTGCTGAATTCATCAACGTGCGCTTTAACAGGCATCCCGTGCGCTTTCCCCGCCTGAAGCACGCGGCGTGACTGCGCGACATTAAAGGCGCCGGTATCGCAAAAGACGTCCATAAAGAACGGAATGCGAGACGTACTGAAATGCGATTCACGATACCAGCGAACAGCTCGAGGAAGCATTTCTTCTATAACCAAATACACGTAGGCGTCAGGCCTTTTCGCAAACTCCGGAGGAATCGCATGCGCAGCCATGAAGGTCGGAACCAGATCGGTGTCGAGAGCCCGGTCCAGGCGCTCGATTGCCTTCAATATCTTTATCTCTGAATCCCTTTCGAGACCGTAGCCCGTCTTGATCTCAACGGTGGTAGTTCCGAGCGCCAGCATAGCGTTGAGTCGCGGCAGCAGAAAGCGTGACCAGTTGCTCGAGTGTTGCGCTTCGCGTCGCGCGAGTGGTCGAGTGAATTCCGCCGCCGCTCGCGAGGATCTCGAGATAGTTTGCCCCTTCAATTTTCTGCTCGAATTCGTCGAGACGATTTCCTGCGAAGACCGAGTGAGTGTGCGCGTCTACAAAACCGGGAATGACAATGCGGCCGGATGCATCGATCGTTATTTCGCCGGCAAACTCTCTGAGAACCGACTGAGTGTCGCCAACACCTATGATCTTCCCGCCGCTGATTGCAACCGCTCCCCCGGCGATCAATCCCGGGTCGAGCATCTCTTCGCCGCGCTTCGATCCGTGCTGGCTCGCGCACGTCACGAGCTGGCGGGCATCATGAATAATGAGATCAGCCTGTTTCACTTCAAGCTTGAGACTCACTTTCCGCGCATTGGGATGTTGATGCCGTGCTTGCGGGCAAACGAGATTGCCTCGTCGTAGCCAGCATCCGCATGACGCGCGACACCAAGTCCCGGATCCGTCGTCAGAACCCGCTCAATCCTACGCCTGGCCTCGGGCGTGCCATCTGCGACGATGACCTGTCCCGCATGAATGCTATATCCGATCCCGACGCCACCTCCGTGATGAATGCTCACCCATGTAGCCCCACCAACGGCGTTGAGGAGCGCGTTTAGCAGAGGCCAGTCAGCGATCGCATCCGATCCGTCGAGCATGGCTTCAGTCTCTCTATTGGGGCTTGCGACCGAACCGCAATCCAGATGATCGCGTCCAATCACAATGGGAGCTCTCACCTTTCCAGAAGCTACCAGATCATTGAAGAGCAGACCGGCCTTCATCCGCTCGCCGTATCCCAGCCAGCAGATGCGTGCCGGTAATCCCTGAAAGGCGACCTTTTGCTGCGCCATCGTGACCCAGCGTATCAGATGATCGTTTTCGGGAAAGAGCTCGATGACCTCGCGGTCAAGGGTGAGAATGTCGTCAGGATCACCGGAAAGCGCGACCCAGCGAAAGGGCCCCTTACCTTCACAAAAGAGCGGTCGAATGAAGGCGGGCACGAATCCGGGATAGTCAAATGCGCGCTCAACGCCGTGATCATAGGCGCGCTGTCTCAGGTTATTGCCATAATCAAAGACGACACTTCCCTGCTGTTGCCATTCAAGCATCGCCCGAACCTGCACGCTCATCGAATCAAGCACTTGCTCATGATAGCGGTCCGGGTCGTGCTCTCGCATCTCTTTTGCCTCGTCAAGCGAAAGACCTGCCGGAATGTAGCCGAATGTAATATCGTGCGCGGCAGTCTGATCGGTCACAACATCGGGACGTATACCTCGCGACAAGAGTGCCGGGAAGACTTCGGCGGCGTTGGCAATGAGTCCTACAGAAAGAGCTTCACCCGATTTGACAGCCTCGTTGACAAGTGAAAGCGCTTCGTTGATATCGGCGGTTACACGGTCTATCTGTTTGAGCGACAGTCTACGCTCTGCGCGCCACGGATCAACCTCAACGATCAGACCCACCCCACCGTTCATCGTGATCGCATGCGGCTGCGCTCCGCCCATTTCACCGAGACCTGCGGTGAGAACGAATTTCCCTCGCAGGGTGTCCCAGGCTTTCTGTCGGGCGAGCGAACCAAATGTCTCAAAGGTGCCCTGAAGAATTCCCTGAGTTCCGATGTAGATCCAGCTTCCCGCAGTCATCTGACCATACATGATCAGTCCTTCGCGTTCCCAGCGATCGAAGTTCTCCTGCGTTGCCCAATGTGGAACGATGTTGCTGTTGGCAAGGAGCACACGCGGGGCGTCTTCGTGAGTCCGAAAGACGGCCACAGGTTTGCCGGATTGCACGAGCAGTGTTTCGTCGGGCTCAAGGTGGGTCAGCGACTCGAGTATCGCGTGAAAGCAATCCCAGTTTCTCGCTGCTTTGCCGCGGCCGCCGTAAACGATAAGGTTATCGGGATCGAATGCGACTTCAGGGTCGAGGTTGTTCTGAAGCATGCGGTAGGCAGCTTCGATCAACCAGTTCTTGCAGGTAAGCTCCGTTCCACGCGGTGCTCTGATGGTTGGTGACATACTCGGAAGCGCTATGCTAGATTCGATTATCGCAACAAACTGGATGGATGGGAATGGATCTCTTCGAGCTCACGCACCGACCGGCAGAATCGCTTCTTTTCAACCGCGGAGATGTTCACGATACGCGACTTGGTGAAGTTGTCTTGACCGATCCGAGTGATTATCCGCACGCTTCAACCGTAGTTCTTGGTTGCCCTCAGGACGAGGGAGTCAGGCGAAATCGGGGCCGCGAGGGCGCTCGCGAAGGTCCCACCGAGGTTCGCCGAGCTCTCTACAAACTAACGTCTTTTGGCATTCAGGACGAGGAACTCTTCGATCTCGGTGATCTCAGGATCGCCGAGACGCTCGAAGAGACTCACGCGCTTCAGCATACGCTCGTGTCACAGCTCTTGAAGGACCGAAAGCGAGTTGTCGTGATCGGCGGTGGAAATGATATCTCCTATCCTGATTGCTCTGCATTGATTGATCTTTTCCCCGACGCTGTTGCGCTCAACATCGATGCACACTTCGATGTTCGCGACGATAAGGAGTCAAACAGCGGGACAGCGTATCGTCAACTCCTTGAGAATGCCGGTCTGAATCCAGCACGATTCTTCCAGATCGGCTATCAGCGCGCCGTGAACTCGGAAATCTACCTTGCATACCTTGAAGATCTCGGCGTCAGTTGCATCAGTCTTGCCGAGCTGAGACATGATGGTGTCATGAAGGTGATAAGCGATATGGTGGGGCACACAGATGCTCCTGCAGCTTTCTGGGGATTTGATGTTGATGTGGTCCGATCTTCGGATGCTCCCGGAGTGAGCGCGCCGAGCCCGACTGGATTAACCGGTGAGGAGTTCTGCGAGCTGGCGCGTCTTGCAGGCGACCGCGCCAACACACGCATCATCGAGTTTACTGAAGTGAATCCCGCTTTCGATATCGACAGTCGCACTGCCAAGCTGGTCGCATTCGCAATTCACGATTTCCTCTCAGCCTCAGCGCCATCGCGTTGAGACGCCTCTCGCCGGCGCCTTCGGCGCCGCGCAAGCTAAAGCTTGAACTCAAACTCATTGGAGTTTGAGTTCAAGCTTTAGCTTGCCGCTGCCGCGCAGCGGCAGCGGTCTGCACCGATTCAATCCGACATTCTGACCCACTCTCCGTTGAGCATGACTCTCTTCACGCGTCGCATAGCTCCGATATCCTTCGTCGGATCGCCTTCGACCAGCACCACATCTGCAAGCTTGCCCTTCTCGATGCTGCCCAAACGGTCAGCGATGCGGAAAAACCGTGCATTCTCCATCGTCGCTGCAACAATCGCCTCCATCGGTGTCAGGCCGCTCGCGACAAGCAATTCCATCTCGCGTTGGTATGCCCAGCCTCGCTCTGCGTGCGGAACACTTGAGTGTGATCCAACGACCACGCGAGCGCCTGTTCGCTTGGCCATGCCTACAAACTTAAGCATCTGACTGAAGGCGCGAGTGTGCATCTCGGTCGTGGCCCGGTCGCCGGCGCGCCGCTCAAAGACTGCGAGGGTTGGGGACAGAAACACGCCGTGGCGCGCTATCAGTTCGAGTAACGGGCGCACGCGAGGCGAGTCGAGATCAATCTCGCTCCAGACCTTGTAACGACCTTCGCGCCGCGCGTTGTTGTCAGCGAGGACGGCTTGCCGGTACTTCTCTGCCTCGCGCAGACGGTAATAGCGCCGTACCGAAAGATGTAATGTGTTCGAATCCATCAACGCCGGCTCGAATCGCATCGCCCGCGTCCACGATTTCCAGATGGGCCGTTACCGGCACTCCACGCTCGTGTGCAAGCTCCGTTGCAACCCGAATCAGCGCGAGCGGAAGACGAAAGTAGACCTTGATTACCGAAGCGCCCTGGTCGACAAAGCGATTGACCGCAAGGCGCGTCTCTTCGGCATCGCGCACGATTATTGAATCCGTCGGATAGGCAGGTGGCGGATTATCCAGATGGGGACCCGCAAGAAAGAGCCGTGGAATCTGCTCACCGGACTTGAGAACACTGTCATAAGCCTCGATCCACGGCTCCGGGATCCCGAGCTGATGTAATGCCGTGGCTCAAGAAGAGTGATGGCAGCTTGCCGTCATTATCGAGGTGGAAATGCGAGTCAATCAGCCCGGGAAGGAGCGTCAGCCCTTGAGCACTTACTACCTCTGCGTTCGGCGGAATGGGGACGGCCTTTCGCGGTCCCGAAGCGATGATCGTTTCGCCCTGCACGACAACGACAGCATCGCCGACCGGTGGACCGCCTCGGCCGTCAACCAATGTTGCTCCGACAATCGCGATCGTCCTGGCCGCGGCAGGCTTGGCAACCTGATTGATCTCGCGTATTGGACGAACGGAAACGCGCTTGGATGCCGGCGAACGCTGCGCCACAACGCCGAGACTCAGAAGCGCAATTATTACAATGGCCAGGATAACTCGCTTCATAAAGTAGTTCCTGTATCAGTTCCTGCAAGTATTTAGCTTGCAGCCCATGGTAGCAAGTGCTATATAGCGCGTAGGCTGGGGTTCTGTAGCATGGAGTTCAAGGCATGCTTCAGAGTCGCACCGAGTAAGTCCCACCTCACCTATTGGCTGCGGCGCTTTGCGGGTAGTTGTTTTTTGGGTCCGTCCAGCGAAAGGAGCCAGCTCATGAGAAGAATCAATCGAATATTTGTGCGCATACTTCTGCAGGCATTTGTGACCCTGTTGTGGGTTTCTTTTGCGTTCCATAACGCTGTGATCGCAGTCGCGCAAGGTACGAACCTGGGGACGATTCGCGGGACGGTTGCTGACGGCAGTGGCGCGGTTGTCGCTGGTGCCAGGGTTAAGGTAACTGATATCGCAACCGACCTGGAGCGCGAAGTTACTACGGACAGCGAGGGTAATTATGAGGTTACCGGACTGAAGTATGGCAACTACCGGGTCAGTGTCACAGCGCCGGGTTTCAAGACGGCATCGGCTAACCAGGTGGCACTGCGCGGCGGCGACATCGTGCGTACGGACGTCGAGCTCCAGGTTGGGGGAACCAGCGAAACGGTCGAGGTGGTTGCGACCACGCCAATCAACCTCGAGACACCGACTGTCAGCGGAACAATCACGACTCGCGAGCTCCAGGACCTGCCACGCGACAGTCGCGACATTTACACATTTCTTTACCTCAACCCGAACATCACGCAGGGCGTTGCAGATGGCTCATTCAAATTCATCGGCGCACAAAGTTACGGAGCGAGTTTCTCACTTGATGGCCAGCGCGCGAACGGAGGTATTTTTGGAGAACCTACTTCCAGCCAGCCGTCGTTTGAAACGATTGGCGAGCTCGTCGTACTGTCGAACAACTTCACTGCCGAGTATGCAGGTATAGCCAATGTACGTGTCGAAACGAGACGCGGTGGCAAGGACTATCACGGCTCACTCTTCTACAACAACAAGAACTCCGCACTGGCTGCGTGGTCAATTGGGGACAAGCGTGGTCAGGCGCAGTTCACCCCGACGCCGGCGTTGTCGGCATTTCCGACGCCCTATTTCAACCTCAATGAAACCGGTGGCAGCTTCAGTGGTCCGTTTCCATACAGCAAGAAGACCTTTTTCATGGTGGCTTACGAAAGACGATGGAGTGCGGCGCCTGTACCGTTTCGTAACACGACTTTGCCTCACGCAAGTCTTTACACGGGCGATTTTTCAAAGGTCAACGACGCAGCCAAACCGATCGTGCCTGCCGAGGTGACGCTAACACCCGCGGAAATCGCCGCCAACACCATCCTGGTTGGAACAACGCGACGCTTCGTGACAATCCCGTCACGTTTGCTGAACCCGTCTACTGCTGCGCTCATCAGGACCTATTTTCCGGCAACGAGCGTCAACGCGCCGATAAATGCTGCAAACGGACGGCTCGTAGACTACTTTCAGAATCTTGGCGGACTGACAACACGCGACCTCGGCACGGTCCGCATAGACCATGACCTGACGGGCAAGGACAAGCTTGCAGTTGTCTACAACATTCAACCGAGGAATCAGGCAACCGCCGCCGTGCAGGCTCCTTACATAGGTCTTGGTTTGACGCAGAACGAACAGACGAATCACACGCTATCTGTCTCGCACACGCACATTTTCTCGAACTCACTCATCAACGAGGCGCGTGGTGGATTCAACTATCAATTGCTTTTCCGAAGGAGCAATACGACGCCGACCTCTTTTCTCGAAAGCATTTCCTTCGACAACAGTGACATCGAAGCATACTTTGGCGTCGTCGGAGAAAATGCGAGGCCTACCTGGGGGCATGTCGGCGTGAGTTTTGGCGGTGCGAGCTACGCTTCGTTTGCAACGGGAGGGCGCAACACGTTTCGACCGCTTGACCAGAAGCTTTATACGTTCGGTGATACGATTACATGGATCAAAGGGCTTCACACGATCAAGGGTGGCTTTGATGTCGTCTACAACGCTGCGCTCGACGGCTTCGCCAATAACCGCGGAAACCCGCGCGGTATAGTTACCTATTCAACTGGCACGCCAACAGACCGCTTCACGCGGTTTCTCATCGGTCTTTCGGCGACCACGGCCCAGTTCAATGACCGCTTGCGGCCGCCGATGGACGTCTTTAACTGGGAGCACGGTTATTTCGTTCAGGACGATTTTAGAATTCACCCCCGTTTGACGCTTTACCTTGGAGTTCGATACGAGCTGATCACGCCGTTTATCGAACGCCAGGACCTGCTTGTGAACTTTGACCCGGATTTTCGCGGCGCGAATGGGAAGCTCGGACGGTTCATAGTCCCGACGCAACAGACAATTCCGAACATTGACCCGCGCATGGTCGCTTATGGCGTTGTGACGGCGGATGAAGCAGGCATTGGCCGCGGGTTGATCAGAACGGACAAAAACAATCTCGCGCCAAGGCTGGGAGCGTCATGGCGCGTCGGTGAAAACAGTGTGCTTCGAGGTGGCTACGGACTCTTCTACCCGACGTCAGCGGCACAGGGTATGCGCGATCCGATCGCAACCAATGCGTTCAACCAGGGACGTACAAAGACCAGTCCGGCGGCGGCGCGTCTTGCTGGCTGGCCGGGCGGCGTGAACCCACACGGCATAAGCCCGTTCAACGGAGGTCAGCCGAATGTGCTCGGTTCGCAGCCTTCGGTGAATGCCGTGCCGTTTGATCTCGCGCAACCCCGCATTCAGCAATACAACGTCACATTTGAGCATGTGCTTCCCTGGAAGCTGGCCCTGCGCGCATCCTATCTCGGAACGAGTATCAGCGGTCTGATTGGCGGCGTCAGATTCGAACATGCTGCCGCCGAGCAATGTACCCTTCGGGACAACCACTGGCGATGGAGTCACCCCCTGCACTCCGGGAGACAACTGTCAGTTGTCAGCCGCAGATGTTGCACGGCGCCCGTTTCCAGACCTCGGTGATTTCCTCCTGACCTTTGGCAACACCGGCCGCGGGCGTACAAACGCAATGCAATTTGAAGTCAATCGACGTTTCACTCGCGGCTTCATGTTCAATGCGAGCTACACGTTGCTCGATCAGAAATCGAGTGCACCTGACACGGGTAATTCGAGCCTGGGTGGAACGGTTTACAATCAGTTCAATCCGGAAGTGGACTTCGGCGCCGAAGCGTTCGTGTCGCGACACCGCTTTATTGCATATGGCATCTTCGAAGTGCCATTTGGGAAGGGCCGGAGATTTGGTGGTGACACGTCGGCAGTAGTCGACGCAATTGCCGGCGGCTGGCAGATATCAACGAATATGTTTGCAAAAAGCGGTTTCGGATTCACTCCGTATTGGGTTTGTGGTAACTGCGATCCGCTCTGGCCCGGCAACATTGGCAGCGGTTCAATCGATGCGATCGGCGGCTTCGGGGGCACGTCGTTCCGTCCCACGGTCACAGGAGAACCACAACGTGCAGTCTGGAGACCGCTTTTTCGATCCAAGCGCGTTCGGGCCGCCGCCTGTAGGAGCGGACGTTTTTGACAATCCAAACGTAGCGAAACGTAATCTGCTGAAAGGTCCGGGTGCCTGGGGCGTCAACCTCGGATTGGATAAGTCTTTCCGGCTGAGCGAGCGGTTTCGTTTGCTATTCGGCGCGGAGTTCAACAACGTCTTCAATCATCCGCTTCGACCACCAAGCGGTGATCAGTCGGTCGGACTGCTCGGAACCTTCAATGTGGCAGTGAATCAGACTACACGACAGATTCAGCTTGCCTCGCTCGACCCGAATCCGGATTTTGGGCGGTTCTTTAATAGTTTCAATCAGGAAGGGATTGATAACCGCCGGACTATCCGCCTGACACTGCGTCTCACGTTTTAGTGCTGGGGCATGTAGAACGCCTCAGGCGGAGTCCTGGGAGCGCCGGTCTCCGACCGGCCACGAGCCGCGAAGCGTGCGAGTCGCTGGAGACACAAGGACTTGTGCTGAAGACTCGCACGCTTCGCGGCTCGTGGCCGGTCGGAGACCGGCGCTCCCAGCGGCGGTACTCCATGCCTCAAACACTTACCGATCTTCTCTTCGATTGCCTTCGACGCGGCGACGCCACTGCCTTTGTTCACTGGAAAGGTCTGCGAGCGATCAAATGGTCTTACGCCGACGTCGCGCACGCCTCAGTTCGATTCGCACGCGAGCTTTCGGTTCGTGGAATCGGACCTCAGGACCGTGTGATCCTTCAGGGCGCGAATCGCCCGGAATGGGTTGCAGCATTCTTCGGGTGCCTGCTCAATCGTTCCGTCGCAGTTCCTCTCGACAAACAGAGCGCGGCTGACTTTGTCGAACGCGTTCAGAGACAGGTAGAAGCGCGGCTCGCCGTTCGCGATTCACCCGAAGGCGTCCTCGCCCTTGCAGGTGTACCGCAATTTGCCCTTGACGACGTGGGTGGGCTCGGCGATCTGGCGCGCCAGACTGAGCTCGCTAAGCTCGTGCCGGCCGTTCGAGAGTCTGACCTGGCCGAAATCATCTTCACATCAGGAACAACCTCTGAGCCAAAAGGTGTCCGGCTGACTCACTCGAACTTCAGAGCAAACCTCGAGCCCATCGAGAAAGAAGCCGCGAAGTACTTGAAGTGGGAAAAGTTCGTTCATCCGATTCGATTTCTGAGCCTGGTGCCTTTGAGCCACGTGTTCGGCCAGTTCATGGGTATGTTCATTCCGATGCATCTCGGGGGAGAGGTTTACTTTCGCGATTCGTTTCACGCTCAACAAGCGATCGAGACGATCAAACGGTATCGCATTTCAGTGCTCGTCGCGGTTCCCCGAATGCTCGACTCGCTCCGCAAGCGAATCGAACGCGATCAACTTCCAGGCTCTTTTCGACGTGAACTGCAACGTGCACTCACTGAGCCGGTTGCTCTCCGGTGGATTCGATTTCGGAGAATTCACAATCAACTTGGATGGAAATTCTGGGCGGTGATTTCTGGAGGAGCGCCGCTCAGCGCTGAAACAGAGGAGTTCTTCCGGGCGCTCGGATTCGCGGTATTACAGGGTTATGGAATGACTGAGACCGCATCGGTGATATCGATCCCTCATCCATTCAAAATGGTCCGTCATTCAATCGGGAAACCATTGCCTGAACATCAAGTGGGCCTTAGCGCAGAAGGCGAGATTCTGGTCCGCGGTCCGAGCGTCAGTACCGGCTACTGGATGTCAGGTAACGAAGGAGGTACACATCTCGTAGACAAGGACGGATGGCTCCACACCGGAGACCTGGGAACGATGGACCCGTACGGAAACGTCTTCTTCAGGGGCAGAAAGAAAGAGACTATCGTACTCGCATCAGGGCTGAAGGTATTTCCGGACGACCTCGAGGCTGTGCTCAACCAGCAGCCGGAGATTGAGCAGTCTGCGATCGTCAGTGTTGAAGGTCCGCAAGGTGCAGAACCCTTCGCAGCAATCATCTTCAAACCAGATTACGCAAGTGCCAGCAATGCAGAAGACGTCGTAGCGCGCGCTAACGCCGCGCTCGCAGAGTTCCAGCACATTCGCCGATGGATGATCTGGCCTGATCGCGACTTCCCGCGTACGACGTCGACCCAAAAGGTCATCAAACGTCTGATTGCCGAACGCGCAGAGCGGCATATCGGCGACGCCGCTAAAAGCATATTCGTCGGAGATGAGAACGGGATCGCTTGTCCTCGATCAGATCAAACGGATAACGGGAGATGTGCGCACACGCTCGGATGCGCAGGCAAATCTTTCAACGGATTTGAAGCTCGATTCACTTGCGCGCATGGAGTTACTCACGTCGCTTGAAGAACGTTTTCAGATCGAGCTCGATGAAACGGCCGTTACCGCAGCAAGCACACTCGGCGATCTTGAACGAATGATCCAGGCTACGGCAGAAACTCAAGCTCAGGTTGACGTCAAGGAAGACTATCCTTACCCGACATGGACGCTGAGGTGGCCTGCAACGTGGGTCCGTGCAATCGCACAGTTTCTATTGATTACGCCTCTGGCAAAGATACTCTGTCCACGTGAGGTGAGAGGCGCAGATGTTGTTGAGCATCTCAACGGACCCCTGCTCTTTCTGTCCAATCACATTACGTCGGTTGATCCAGTTGTGATTGCATCGGCGCTTTCCAGACAACGGCGCCAGAATCTGGCCGTAGCGATGGCGGGTGAGCTTTTGCGCGATTGGCGGAAGCCAGCGCGAACGCGCTCCTTCCCGCTGCGTATTGTGGATCGAATCAAATATGTGCTCGTCACTTGTCTCTTCAATGTTTTCCCGATGCCTCAGACAAGTGGATTCCGTCGCAGTTTCGCTTATGCTGCAGATGCGGTCGATCGAGGATACAGCATTCTGGTTTTTCCGGAAGGCGTTCGCACGACAACAGGCTTGATGAGTCCTTTCAGGGCAGGAACCGGGCTGCTCATGAAGGAGCTGAATATTCCCGTAGTACCCGTAGCTATCCAGGGATTATTTGAGTTGAAGAAGGCTGAGCGAAGATCGGCACGTCAGGGCGATGTGAGCGTATGCTTCGGGAGTCCAATACTTCCGGAGCTGTCAGATGATCCCGCAGCGCTTTTGCAAGAGGTCGAAGCGAGAGTCAGACTCCTGCAGGGCGACGGTAATCACTAGCGATTTCTGCACTGCATTTTCGGACTTGTTTGAGCAATTTCTTTAGGATTAGTCTTGGAACAGAAAAATGTCGATTACGGTGGTTGAAACGATTCGGCCCGGATAAGGGATAGGACGCGAGGGAAATATGAACATACTGAATGATGAAACCAGCGCATCTCGATCTGTCAGCCGCCGCGCCTTTCTTCACACAGGTGCCCTCGCATTGGCTGTCAGCGGGTTAAGCAAACGAAGTAACGCCGCAGCCGAAGCTGTCGAGTGGCGAAATCAGCAATCCGGAATGGCTTATCGTCGATTGGGGCGCACTGGTTTGATGGTCTCAGAAGTCATCTGTGGTGGCGACCCGATCAAACTGGATAATTATCAACATCTGAATCTGGCGCTGGAGATGGGCCTGAACTACCTCGACATGGCGCCCTCCTATAATCAAGGCAAGTGCGAAGAAGCTTACGGCAAACTGCTCGCAGGTTCTTCGCTAAAGCGCGAGAAGGTTTTTCTGACGACCAAGATCAGCAGCTTCAATCGGCTGGTCGGACAGATGTATCAAGACACTTTCAATGGCCTGCCGCAGGAAAAGAAGGATGCGATCATGAAACGCGCGGCCGAGATGCGGCGACAGCGCGAGGTCGAGAAGCCCGGCTACTTCCTGACATACTTCCCGAATCAAGCTAACGGATTCGATCTGGCCTACCTGCGCGGCGCGATGCTCGAGGATTACAGGCACAAGGTCGAAGGTAGCGGGCATTGCCGCAGATTCATCACGGAGTCGCTGGAAGCCAGTTTGAAGCGTGTTGGCACTGACTATTTCGATATTCTGATGTGTCCGCATGGCGCGAACTCTCCCGAAGACCTGGAGTGTCCTGAAATTATCGAGACTTTTCAGCAGTTGAAGAAGCAGGGCAAAGTACGTTTTCTCGGAGTGACCTCGCATAATGACCCAGCGGGTGTATTGCGCGCCGCGACGTCTTCAGGCTCTTACGATGTGGCGATGATCGCTTACAACGTGATCAACGGAGGTTATCTCGAAGAAGCCATTCGACAGGCCGCCGATAAGGGCATGGGTGTGATTTCAATGAAAGCCGCGCATGCGGTCGCCACGCATCACACGGCCTTACAGCCCATTCCCGATTGGCGCTTGCAGAAGATTCACCGAATCGTGCCCGGTGACATGAAAGCGCCGATGAAGGCGTATCTTTGGGCCTTGCAGAACTCGAACGTCTCGGCGGTGATCTCGAATCTATGGGATCAAACGTTTATCAAGGAGAACCTGTCGCTGGCGGGCAAGAAGGTTCAATTGATGCCCGCCTGAGTTCTCCTAGCCAGAGGTTGCCACTGGGACCGCTGAAGATTCCGCCTGAAGGCGGTACAACGTACTAAGAGATTGTTTGTAGTCGGGGCGGGCTACGCCGAGCTCAGTGATGATCGCAGTCACGTATCGGTTTGGAGTGACGTCGAAGGCGGGATTGGCGATCACAATGCCCGCGGGAGCAAGTTGAACGCCACCGACATGTGTTACTTCGTCACTGTGACGTTCTTCGATCGGGATTTCATCCCCGGATGCAATCGAGAGATCTAAGGTCGAAATAGGCGCTGCGACATAAAAGGGTATCCCGTTCTCTTTGGCAAGCACCGCAACCGAGTAAGTTCCGATCTTGTTTGCAACGTCGCCGTTAGCGGCTATCCGGTCAGCACCGACGATGACGCAATCAACCTCTCCCTGCTTCATGAAGTGGCCGGCCATGCTGTCGGTGATCAGAGTCACCGGAATTCCATCCTTGGAAAGTTCCCAGGCCGTAAGCCTGGCACCCTGCAGGAAAGGCCGTGTCTCATCGGCAAGAACAGCTACACTCTTGCCGGCTTCGACCGCCGCGCGAATTACGCCGAGCGCCGTACCATAGCCAGCGGTTGCGAGGGCTCCTGCGTTGCAATGCGTCAGTACGCGTGCCCCGTCGTCAATCAGGTCAGCTCCGAACTGCCCCATTCGCTGATTGATGTCAACGTCCTCGGTGTGCATCCGCTTTGCTTCGTCTATCAAGCGCTGACGAATCGATGTCAGCGGCAGCTGCTCATTTCGGAGTTTCGTAAAGAGCGTCTTCATTCGCTCGATAGCCCAGAAAAGGTTGACCGCGGTAGGACGAGTCGATGCGAGCAGATCGCAGATACTGTCGAACTCGATCTCAAAAGCGTCCGGATCGTCTGTCTTTATGTCGCGCGCGCCGAGTGCGACACCCATTGCGGCGGCGATACCGATCGCTGGAGCGCCGCGAATCACCATGTCTTTGATTGCCCCGGCAACATCTTCATAGGTTCGAAAAACCGGGTAGAGTTCCTGTGTCGGGAGGCGGCGCTGATCGATCATCACAACGCCTTCGTCTGTCCAGTAAAGTGTCTTTATCATATATGTTTTATCAAATGTCTCACGAGAAGCCGCGAAGAATTTGTCGAAGATATAAGATCTGTCATTTGAGATTGAGTCTTTGTCTTCGCGTACTTCGCGGCTTCGCATGCAAATCTCAATCTCAAATCTCAAATGACAAATGAAATGCTTTACAACGAACCCACAAGATACAACTGCCCTGTAGGCTGCTCCGAGCCGCCCCGAGGTTCGAGCGTCAGTCCCGCGGCCGCTACATTCGCAGCAATATCGGACGGAAGCTCAAGCGTCAAACGTGCCTGGTCGAGGTTGACCGAATCGAGCAGGGCAGCGCTGACTTTTCGCTGATCTTTAGTGATGTACCAGAACTGATACTGCTTATCCGTCGGAGCCGCAGGAAGGTTATAGAAAAAAATGACCCACTGCTGCCTTCGCTTGTCCCAGAAGAGCTTGGCAGATGCCTGCGGTGACACCGCTCCGCCGCTCAGCGCCACCATCTGGGCAGCTCTCGCTACGATCTGATCCATCTCAGCCTTCCGGGCCAGAAACTCCTGTTCCTTCGTGCGCAATTCACCAGTCAGCCTGCCTACCTCAGCTTCGAGCTTCCTGTTGTCGCGATAGAGAAAAGCGCTCGCGATCGCCAGAATCAAGGCTGCCGCCAGCGGCAGGAGATACCACACCGGCTTTGACCGCGTACCGACGTCGCGCGATCCAATAGTAGTCCGTGCCCCTTCCTGCGCTTCACGCGATATCCGTCGCATGAGCTCTGCCTTGAGTGCAGGATCAGGCGATGCCGGATCGAGCCCGAGCGGCAGTTGCGCGGCGGTCTCGTTCCATGCCTCGAGCTCGGCTTCGATTTCACGGCGCGCTTCAGGGTCTGCATTCTCAATGCGCCGCTTGAAGGCGTGAGCGGTTACTGCATCCAGTGCACCAATGGCATAGAGCGGAGCCATTTCATCGGCCTCAGCTTTGGTGACTGGTCTTTGTGTCTCGTC
Organism: uncultured Acidobacteriota bacterium; assembly: GCA_963813345.1. GTDB lineage: Bacteria > Acidobacteriota > Blastocatellia > RBC074 > RBC074 > CAWDDA01. Next base: position 325,877 of record CAWEYR010000024.1, read on the forward strand.
GTCCACCTTGTGTCTTCTACCCTCACTTGAGAGTACGCAAGTCCTGCAGTTTCAGATTCCTTCGTGACAATCGTGTGGTCTCTCAAACTCCAATTACTTCAGTGTTCTCAAGAACGCCACAATGTACCAGCGCTGCTCGTCGGTGAACCGTACCCGATTCGCCGGCATCGGGGAGCGTCCATTGGTGATCTTCCAGAAAAGCTCACCATCGCTATTCGCCTGTACGACTTTGCTCGCCAGATTGGTCGGCTTCGGCTTGAAGGTTTGTGACATGTAGCCGTTGCCATAACCCCTTTGGCCATGACAGTCGACACAGCGCTGATTGTAATAGTACTGGCCCAGTTTCGCGGCGTCCGGTTTATCCTTGAACGGATTCACAAGATCCGCTCGCCTCGGCCGCGGCCTGCCAGTGCTGCTTTATCTTGCCGTTCTCCATGATGATGCGGTGGTGTTGGACGCGGCGGCAGCGGATCACCAGGCGTCGGTGTTGGCTTGTAGGGCGTTCTGACCACGTTGGATAGCCCGCCACCACGACCCGCGCCTGCAGACGTGTCCGCCGAGCCTGGAACTGTAACCGATGGCGCTGCTGCCGCTGGTGTACCTGCTACGGGCGAAGGAGCAGCAATCGGAGATACGGGGGAACTGGCCGCAACCGGCGACGGTGAAGCCGGGAGAATTTCCCGGACTCTTTTACTACCGTGTCCTCACCTGAACAACTTGCCGTGCAAACAAGCAGGGCACACAGCACGAGCGTTATGAGTCCTGAGCCGTAGGCTCTTTTAGTACCGAATGACATATTACTCCAGAATGAAGCCTGTTACTGATTGGGCTTAAATTGAGATATTAGTAAGACCTGACACTTCGCACAAGCGTCAACTGGACCAGGCGCAGGTCGAAAGTCCGGCGGCGGCGGCATAAGCAGAGAATGGAGAGGTGGGTTGCCCGCGCAATCCAAGTTGTTCCGGATCAAGCGAAGCGACAGGCGCTTCAACAGCTTGAGTCAGGATTTCGCGAAAACGATTCCGGTCCCCAGCGTTTCCAATGACGAGCAGGCTTCCGATGCTTGCCGCCTCACCTCGAGGCACAATCCGATCCCGATAGAAGACCATCAGTCGAAAGAACTCGTCATCCTGTTCGTGGCTCGAGCAGACGACCTGACGGACAAGCACCGGTTCGCCTCGGCGGACGATTACTGTCACAAATCCGCGCTCGTTGAGGCTGACAAGGACCTGATCGCCATCGACGCGGCTCCGGACAAGCCATTGTGCCTCCGCCAGATAGTCCGGCATCGTTAAGCCGACCTGCCAGTCCAGCGCCTTGAAAATGCGTTCATACTGCTCCATCACGCGGCGATGGGCTGCTGTTACAAACCACTGACTTCCGCCCGGATGCGAACCAGCGAAACTAAGACGTCGTTTTGAGATCCGCAGCTCTTCAGATTTGAGCCCCACGCTTCTCTCGATTCTCCAGTCAAGCATCTGCGCGACTTCATTGTGTGACTCAGGAGGATGCTCAAAGTCGACTACAACACTCCGGACTGCGGTCTGAGGGAGTGCGACGGCGACGCGACGTAAACGCTCCAGACCAGCGCGGGAAATAAGCTGCTCGATTGACTGCAGGAATGCCGGTTCATCTGTGACGTTCGGCTGTGTGAATTCGGGTTGAACAAGACCGGCAGCCAGGCCAACTACCGACAGTCTCACAAGCTCGAACTCGCGTTGCCGGCGTTTGAGCGAAACGAGAGCCAGTTGCGATTCACCGATCGAGACCGCAGTCCGTGGATATGATGGCGTCGTGAGAAAATCCCAGGTGTCTGAGAGAACAGGAATTTGAGGCATGATCAGTATTCACTATAAGCTTTTCCGGTAGAGTCAGCTCCTTCAGCACTGCTCTTGACGTCTTTTATACCGGGTGGAACGTCGGGGGACGTGGTCTCTGTCTCCATCTCGGTTCTCCACCCGTCGGACGTGTTGGCAACCGGGTCGATGGGGATGTTCCGCAGATATCCTGCACTCACCAGCTCGTCAAGTGTGGCCGGAGCTCGCTCTTTGTCCACTGTGTACTTATCGATTGCCCGGCGCATCTCATCGAGATTCTGCTTGAGTACGACTTCCTTGGCGCGCTTGATATGCGTGATATAGATCGGAATTGCGACTGCCAGAAGAATGGCAATCACCGTCATCACGATCACAAGCTCCATGAGCGTGAATCCGCGAGACCGCGGCAGCCCGATCGTTCAATTGTCTTAACCTGAGACTCTTACTCAACACACTTGCTACCAGTCCTTATACCGCGACCCGTTGAGCGCGGTTTGTTCACTCTGCGAGTAAACGTCGTACACATTCTGACTGCCCCAGGAGAACGAATCAGGTTCATCTTCATCCGACCGCAGACCCCATTCGATGTTTCCCGTAAAGGGATCCACCGGGATTGCCCTCAAATAACGGATCGTCCTTTCCGAATTGGGAGGATGAATTCCTTCCACCAGTCGATCGAGCGTCGGCGGAAAACAGTTGTCGCCGACCCTGCGATCGAGCGGGCTTACAAGTCCTCTTTCGCAATCGAGTTTGTAGCGATCAATTGCATCTCTCATCTGCTTGAGAGCGTACTTCAATTCCGTCTCCTTGCGTCTCCGGCCCTCATTCCGGGTAATCGGCATTGCGAGACCCACAAGAATTGCAAGAATCGCTAAAACCAGAATCAGCTCGAGAAACGAGAAACCCGAGACCCTTTCCCTCGACCTCGACGGCAATTTCAAGAGCTCTCGTTCCCGGGCTTTCCACATCTACCATTCCCTGTATTTCGTGCCGTTGAGCCCGGTATCAGTGCTCAGACTGTACACATCGAATACGTTCTTGCCACCCCAGGATTCGTTGTCAGGACTGTCCTGAATCGCCTTCTTACCCCATTCGGCTTTGCCAGTCATAGGATCCACAGGAATCCTTCGCAGATATCTGATCGTGATTTCCTTGTTTGGTGGACGAATCCCCTCGACGAGTGTTTCGAGATCAGGCGGATAGCAGAGACTTCCCTCCTGCTGATCGAGTACTCCGACGAGTTTTCGATACTCACAATCGACGAAATAGGCATCAATCGCTTTGCGAATCGTCCGCAGATTCTGTCTGAGAACATACTCGCGCTCGCGCTTGATTGAATTCTTCATGTATGGAATCGCCGCAACAGCGACTATCGAAAGAACTCCAAGCGTGATGATCAACTCAAGGAGCGTGAAGCCCCTTGAGCCCTTCTTCAATTTCGTTTGATCCTGTACTTCCCACGCTTGAGTCCAAATTCACGTGAAGTGCCTATTTGACAACGGGCAGCTTGACGGCTGGTGCCACGAACTTGACCGCTGATCCCTCAGCGAGCTCAAAGCTTGATTCGGCCTCATTCAACGTGATCTGCGAATCACCGACGGCAATCGGAACCAGCTCGACGATCAGGAGGCTTCCCGCTTCCGCCAGGGACTTCTTACCCGCATCACTAATCGTGATCCGAAGCACGTCCTTCGTCACTTGATGGACAACACTTCCTTTATCACCCAGAAGCGTCCCCGGACGCACCGACGCCACTTTGAACCGGGTGCTGTCGAACTTGAGGGTCAACGTCCCCGAATTCAGCTGGCCGCGTCCTTTAGATGAAACCGCCAGAAGAATCGGCTGGTTCAACTGAGCGGTCGGTTGCTGTGGCGTCAAGGTCACTTCTACAGATACTGCGTTCTGAGAGCCAGCGGGACCTCCCTTGATGGCAGCTCGAGGCACAGCCGGAGTCGAAGCAGCACTCTGGCCAGCGCTCTGGTTTTTCAGCTCATCGGGAACAGCGGCCGGCTGGTTTTGCATTCGGCGTCCTTCTTCGAATTCCTTAGCCGCCTGCTTTCGCCGCTCTTCGATCAATTTTCTGACATCCTCCGGGACATTCGGTGCCGAGACTCGCGCCGGCAGAACCGGTCCCTTCCGGTTTGGTCACAAACTCATTCGGATCAAAAGGCAGCTTTTCTTCGGTCTCTCCGGCCTTAGGTTTCGCGTCCGCAGCCTTCGCCTGACCGGCCTTCTCCGTATCCGCTCCCGTTGGGTTCGCCTTCTCTTCTCCCTGCTGCTTTTCAGCCGGTGGCTGAACCGACGGTGGGATAGTCTGCACCGGTGGCGGAGGCTGAGTAAGCGATGCATCCTGCACAGGAACAGGACCTGCCGGAGCACTCACTGTCTGCAGTTGTGGTTGAGTTACAGAGCCTTGAGCGCCGGCCGGTCCGCTTGACTGCACCGTGTTTATGGGCACGTTCTGAGGAATGGTCACTTGTCCGCTGCTCGAGACTCCCGGACGTGCTGAAGTTGAAGCCGCAACCGTAGTCGCAGGAGCCCCAGCCGGCGAACCCTGTTGGCGCGCCAGGCTGCTGTCTTGCGATCATCCGCTTCTCCTGCTCATCTTCGGCTTGAACCTGTTGCAAGACGTCCTCGAGACTCCGACTGATTCCGCCCTGCATAGCTCCACTGAGCTGCGCCAAATGATCTTCTTCCTTGATCTCGGCGGCACGAATAATGTGTGGCGTCACCGTGATTATGAGGTCAGTCTCGTTGCTCGCCTGCCTTGGAGCCGAGAAGAACCGGCCAAGTATCGGAAGCATTCCGATCACAGGGATGGTTGCGCGCGCATCTCCCTTGGTGTCCTGTCTGACACCTCCGACTAGTGAGGTGACACCATCCCGGACGCGCGCTGTAGTCGAGAGAGTCCGTTGAGTGAATGTCGGCGTGAGATTGGTCGTCTCGCCTGAGTCTTCAACGTTACTCGTCTCGAGGTTCATCTTGATCTCGACATAACCTTCATTGGTGATCTTTGGCGTCATGTCGATCACCAGACCCACATCCTTATACTGGATGTTGTCAAACAGACCAGCATTATAGTTGGCGCCACCCGCCTGCGTCGGCGGAGCCTGGCCGCCGGCCGGTACCGGTACGACAGTCGAACCGTAGCCATAGTTCGTTCCCGTCCGCACAGGCACGCTACGGCCGAGCTTCGTCTTGTTCTGTTCTCCATGAAGCGCGTGGACCTGACTGTTGTAGAGCAGCCTCGACCTTCCCCGAGCCTGTATCAGGCTGAGCCCGGTTGGAGGCATGCCAAACAGTGTTCCGACACCACCGAGAAACGGAGTGAAGGTCACGCCCGCCAGCTGTGCGATGCCCAGCACGCCGATACCGCCAAGGTTGCGCAGCGACGCTGACTGGCCTGTCGTCACCTGAACCGGTTGACCTGACGCATCAAAGCGAGTTTCAGTCACCGGCTGCGACTGGAGAGCAACCTGGTTTCCCAGCTCGAGCGCATCCGTTCTTGAGATCTCATAGATAGAGATATCAACCACCACTTCGGAAACGTTCTTGTCGAGCGTGTCGATCACCTGACGCACCATCTGCAACTCGCCTGGTGTCGCGCGTACCAGAAGTGCGTTGAGACCCTCGACAGCCGTCACCGTGCGACCGCCCCCCGCGGCAGTCAGGAATCCCTGTACCGCACCGCGGACCTCCGTCAGCTTGGCGTTGTTCAAATAAAACGTCTTGACGGCCAGACGCTCGAAACGCTGGCGGTTCGTCGGATTGTCTGTGTAAACAAAAAGAGTCTTGCGATCGACCATCTCAAAGGACAACTTGTTCTGAAGGAAGATCAGATCCAGGGCGCGAGCATAGGTCACATCTGCGAGATCAATCGAAAAGCGTTTATTATCGACTATCGTCTCGTCAAAGATCACATTCAAACCAAGTGTACGCGAAAGACTCGCTACGGATGCCTTGACGCTCAGATCCTTGACCTCGATCTTCTTCTGCACCTCTCCGACTCGCGGCCGGCTTGCAACTCTGATGTCTAACGATGTCGGGACGATATTGCCCGTATGAGGGTTGTATTTGACCTGCTCACCACCTCCGGCCAGAGCTTTCTGAATGTCAAGCATCCGCTGCATCTTTACTTTTGCAAGCTCGTTCGACGGATCATAGTTGTAGGCCAGACGATACGCGTTGTAGGCGCTCGGGTGATCATCCTGTTCGGCGAGCGAATCGCCCCTTTTGACAAACATGATCGAGGCTTGCATAAGCGAGCGAACATAGTGAGCCCGGTACTCGGCGTTCTCCGGCTCGGCTGCAACCGCAAGAGCAAACTCCTGAGCGGCGAGATCCCACTGCTGGCTCGCCGAATACTTCATGCCTTCCTTGAAATTCTTCTTGCCCTTTCCGCCGGCCGCAAACGCGGTTCCCGGAAGCAGCAGGGTGACTGCAAGAAATATGGCAAGTGTCTTGCGCGCAATAATCCGATTCTTCATAACTTCCCTTCGACTTTCCAAGATAGTGGCCAGTGGGTCAGTGGTCAGTGGCAGTGAACAGTGTATGGAGTTCAAGCTTTAGCTTGCTCTTGGCACGCTCGCTATCAAGCAGCAAGCTAAAGCTTGAACTCCATACACTGACCACTGACCACCTGACCACTCTTCTTCTCATGCCAATGCCTCGACAAATGTCACGCGATTGATCTCGTGTAGCGTCGTCGTTCCTTCAAAAACAAGCCGTACAGCCGACTCGCGAAGGCTTGCAAGACCTTCTTCCCGCGCCGCGCGCCTTACCTCCGAACCCGGCCGGCGCGCGATGATGATTTCGCGAATGTTGTCCGACAAATCCAATAACTCGTGGATCGCGGTTCGGCCGCGATACCCGGTGTGTGAACAGATGTCGCATCCCACAGTCTGGTAATAAGTCCGATCACGAAACCGTTCCGGAATCAGTCCGGAATCACTCAGCTCAGCTGTCAGTCGGCTGGTAACGCCGCTTGCACCGCGGACAAAGCATGCGCAGCAGTCTTTGCGCGAGCACACAGTTGAGCGACGACACAAAGTTGTACGGCTCGACGCCCATGTTGAGGAAACGGCCGATGACATCGATCACGTTGTTCGCGTGAACCGTCGTGAATACCAGGTGGCCGGTAAGCGCGGAGTTGATCGCAATCTGAGCCGTTTCATTGTCACGAATCTCACCGACCATGATCTTGTCCGGGTCGTGACGCAGAATGCTTCGCAGACCTCGCGCAAAGGTCAGGCCCTTTTTCTCATTCACCGGGATCTGAGTCACGCCTCGCAGCTGATACTCGACCGGATCTTCGATCGTGATGATCTTGTCTTCGTCGTTTCGGATCTCGTTCAGCGCAGCATAGAGCGTGGTCGTCTTTCCCGAACCCGTCGGACCGGTCACGAGCACCATCCCGTAAGGCTCGAGAATGAACCTGCGGAATCTGGAAAGGAGGTCCGGGTCGAATCCGACAACATCGAGATTCAGGTCCTTGAAGCTTTCGTTGATCTGCTCCTTGTCGAGAATTCGGATGACAGCGTCTTCGCCGTGAACCGACGGCATGATCGAAACACGAAAGTCGACTCTTGCGCCCTTTGATCCGCATGCGGAATCGTCCGTCCTGCGGGATGCGGCGTTCAGCGATATCAAGCTCTGACATCACCTTGATTCGCGAGATGATCGTCTGGTGATGCCTGATGTCGATCGGCTCGCCGGCCTCGCCGAGCGCGCCGTCGATGCGGTAACGGACGACGACATCGTTTTCTCGTGTCTCGATGTGAATATCCGAGGCGCGCCGTTCGAGCGCTGTGAAGACTATCGTGTCGACCAGCTTGATGATCGGCGACATTTCCGAATCGCCCGAAAGCCGGTCGAGGTCGAGCACCTCTTCGCCCTGATCGGTGTCCCTGAACAAGTGAAACGCGAAATCCTTCGGTGGCTTCCTGAAGAACTCGCTGCGTGGCATCACCCTTGCGCAGAACCGCTTCAATCTCGCTCCATGTCGCGACTTCGACCTTTACCGGCACACCAAGCTGCATTCTTAATTCGTCGATAAGAGGAAGGTCAGAAGGGTCCGCCATCGCGATAACGATGTAACCATTCTCATTTCGCAGCGGGACAAAGCGATGCCGAAGCATGAGATCGACCGGCAGCTGATTGATCAGCGAATAGTCGATCTGGCTGTCTTCCAGCTTCACAAATCTCAGCCGGTAGCGCGCCGCCAGCCGTTCCGCTTCAGCGACCAATCTTTCCTGGTCTATGACTTCAGTTGATACAGCCATAACGCCTCAAGACTATTGACATCCCTGTCATCGTTACTGTGCACTTACACGGTACCTGCGCGACTCACCATCTGGAGAAGCGGAAGATAGATGGCCAGAAGAATGGTGACGACGATCAATCCCATGCTGACAAGGATTGCCGGCTCGATGAATGTTGTCAGCTGCCCGAGCTTGACTTCGGTCTCAGCATCATAAAAGCTCGCGACTTCGTCGAGCATCTCGCGAAGCGAGCCGGAACGCTCGCCGACACCGATCATGTCGCTGGCAAGCTCTGGAACCCACCCGGCGGCTGCAAGGCCGTCGGAGAATGACTTCCCTTCCCGGATCTGTTGCCCCACTGGTTCCGAGCGTCTCAGGAGCTCACGGTTTGTAATCGATTTGAGCGCGATCTGAAACGATTCGACGAGCGTGATTCCACCGGCGAGCAAGCGTCGCGAGACTGCGCGACATCTGAGCCGTAGTCATCTGTCTGACAAGCTCGCCTATGATCGGAATCTTGAGTATCATTCGATCAATCGTTCGTCGGCCGTTTTCTGTCCGTCGCCAAAGGATAAGCCCGAAGATAAGCCCCACAACGAGGGGTCCCAGCCAGTAGATATTGTCCCCGATCGCAGACGACGTGCTCACGACCATGACTGTGATCCATGGGAGTTGGGCATTCATGTTCTCGTAGATCGTCGAAAACCGCGGGATGACAAATGTTGTCAGGACCGTAATCAATCCAAGAGCCGCGACAAGCAGAATTGCCGGATACGTCAAAGCGCTTCGAATCTTCCGGCGAAGCGCCGCCACCGACTTTGTGAATGAGACGTAGCGTCTGAGGACGTCGTCGAGATTTCCTGACCGTTCGCCCGCAAGAATCGATGCAGAATAGATTTGCGGAAACGTCTCACCCTGCGCAGCAAATGCCTCTGAGAGCGCGCTTCCCGATTTGATTCGCGCCTCGACATCCGTCAGGACAGCTCGCAGCTTTGCATTCGGAGAACGCTGCCGGAGCATTTGAATCGATTGAAGAACGGGAAGTCCTGCCTTGAGAAGTGCTGCAAGCTGCTGGTTGAAAAGCAGGAAGTCGTCTGGCTTGATTCGGATAGTGCGCTCACCGCTGCGGCGCAGGCGGACGCCCTGCATCATCCGCGAGAGCTCAACGGAAAAGATGCGATACCCTTCCTGCTCGAGGACGCTTCGCAGTTCCAATTCGCTCGAGCCTTCGATAGTTCTGGTAACGATCTCCCCCGAAGGCGTTCCCAATCTGCAGACGAATTCCATGACTACTGAGCCTAAAACACCTGTTTACAATAAGATAGGGGGACCACGGCGCGCTCTGAGGGCGATACCTGATCCAACCCAAGCTATTCCACGTCCAAATGTCCGTTAAGTTTCAAAAGATTAGGAGGAAGTGGCCAGTGGTCAGTGGTCAGTGGTCAGTGTGGGTTCGAGTTCAAGCTTTAGCTTGGAGTTGGAGGTCTAACACAAGCTAAGCTAAAGCTTGAACTCACACTGACCACTGACCACTGACCACTGGTCACTTCCTACTGCTCGTGATAATCTACGCTGTCAATATTTTGTGGCGATGTTAGCCACTGCTCGGCGCGACTATGTCATCCGAGAAGGCGCGGATTACGGTTAGCACCCCCGTTAGTCAACTCTGCATGAGTTTTGTTGGAGGGTTGTGCGCGGGAAAGACGGGGCTTGTGCTGACCAAGAAATCGACGATTATCGGTCGCGGGGATGATTGCGATATTGTCCTCGAGGGCGAAACCGTCTCGCGTCGGCATTGCACGATCACGCAATGGGGTTCTGTATACGTGCTGCAGGACACCAGCAGAAACGGCACGTACATCAACGGCGAGCGTGTCACTGAGGGTCAGTTGCGGGACCACGATCAGATACGTGTTGGGCAGAATCTGCTTCTTGTAAGTCTCAATCCGCGAACAGCTACGCGCGCATTCAAGAAACAGGAGACCACACCTCTTCAGACCGCCTGGGTGATCGAGCTCAAGCCTCATATCGTTATCAATGGTCTCGAATCCGGCGTGACGCAACCATTCAGTGAGGAACGGATCACGGTTGGACGCCGGGAAGACAATCACCTCGTGCTGGACGAGGACAACATTTCGCGGCATCACGTCGCGATCGAGCGGCGCGACGACGAAGAGTACTATATCGTCGATCTGGGGAGCGCCAATGGAACTTATTTGAACGAAGAGCGTGTTGAAAGCGCTCTATTGCATCACGGCGATCGTGTGCGCATCGGCAACTATGTGCTTCAGGTCACTTTGCGCGACCGAGACTGCATTCTGAACTGTCTGCGGCACAGTGGTGGCATCCGTCCGTCGTGAGCCTTGGTTTCCCAGACTATGATCGGACGCATCATCGGCAACTATGAAATCGTCAGCCAGTTCGGCGAAGGCGGAATGGGTGAGCTGTATCTCGGGAGGCACACCCGTCTTGCGCGCGAAGTCATCATCAAGACGATACGAACTGAAGATTTCAGTCCCAAACAGATCGAGCATCTTCGCGATCGCCTCGAACGGGAAGCTTTCGTCCAATCACAACTCGACAATGCGAACATCGTCCGCGTATACGATTTCATTGCCTCCGGCGATACGACCTGCATGGTGATGGAATACGTGCCCGGCCGCGATCTGCGCAAGATGATTCTGCGTGAGACAGGCCCGATTCCGGCATCTCGTGCCATTCATCTCTTCAAACAGGTGCTCGCAGCTATCAATTACGCGCACAGCTTCGTCTACTCGGATCCGGCCGGACAGAAACATCAGGGCATCATTCACCGCGATCTGAAGCCTGCCAATATCCTGGTCACACCGGATGACGTCGTTAAGGTGACTGATTTTGGAATCGTAAAACTCAAAGGAGTCAAAGGCGGAACGCAACTTGGCTTCAACCCGGGAACGCCCGAGTATATGAGTCCGGAGCAGGCACTCGGACGCGAAATCGATCAACGATCGGACATCTATTCGCTGGGCGTTGTGTTTTATGAAATGTTGACGGGCCGCGTTCCGTTCGAAGATTCGGGAAGCGGGACTTCCGATTATGCGATTCGCAAAGGCCACATCGAGCTGCCCGTTCCGCCGCCATCCCAGTTCTATCCTGCAATCTCACCGGAGCTCGAGAAGATCCCTACTGAAAGCGCTCGAAAAGAATCCTGATCTTCGTTTTCAGGAAGCCCGCGACTTCTATAACGCAATTGAGGAATACGAGCGAACCGGTTTGGCGACTGGAGCCCTTCGACCGAGCCTTCCCGGCAGACTGTTATCCAGCGGGATCGCCGCAGTTCAAGTGCCGCCGGAACGATCGTCAGCACACTGCCGTCGACATCATCGGAGCTGCCTTCGCGTTCATCGTCTCCGCAACCATTCGTTTCAGGCAGCTATGACGCGACCGCTGCCACGGCACGATCTGATTCCCGAACCCGAGGTCAAGACAACACCGAAAAAGTGGCTATCGATGCCTGTCATCGTAGGGCTTTCGGCGTTGCTGGTAGCAGTCGTTGCCGGGATTCTGTGGATGATCCCGACACCTCCCAAACTGCCAGAGGAAACACAACCTGAGGTGGTTCCTCCCGGAATGGTTCGAATTGCCGGCAACGAGTTCACGATGGGACGTGATGACAATCCGGAGCATGATTACGAGAAGCCGGCACACAAGGTTCAGGTGAAGTCTTTCCTCATCGATGAAGCGGAGGTCACCAACGATCAGTATCAGCAGTTTGTAGACCTCACGCGACGGCAGGCTCCAACGCACTGGGTCAAGGGACACTATGCGATTGGGGCGGCGCCGCTTCCCGTAGTCAATGTGAGTCTGGTTCGACGCCAAGGCTTACTGTGAGTCATTGAACAAGAGACTTCCAACCGAGGAAGAGTGGGAGTTTGCGGCGAGAGGCACCGACGGCCGGCTGTATCCCTACGGAAACGAGTGGAGGGAACGGTATTCAAGCGCCTCGGAGACATCCGCGCGTACCGGTACGAAGCTTTCCGGATGGCAAGAGTCCCTTCGGACTTTACGACATGGCGGGAAATGTGCTGGAATGGACTGCAAGTGACTTTAAGCTGTACCCGGGAAGTTCGATCGAAGCGAATGATGACAATGCCGGCCGAAAAGTCACTCGTGGCGGCGCGTTTGCTGTCGAGGCGAAGTATCAGACAGTGACTGACAGGTTTTTCTACTTCGCCGCAACCAAGAACGAATATATTGGGTTTCGATGCGCGAAAGACGCCGCAACAGCAACAGACAGACCGCCACAGCAATGATTGAAGGCGCCGGTTGTCGGTCCAATCTAGCTAATTCATCTCCAAACTCACCAAGGCAATTTTCGCTGGTGCTCTCTTGCATGTTTACGGCCAGCATCGCGAGTGCTCAGGGCGTCAAAGAGCTCCCGATCGAGAAGCCCAAAGAACGCACGACGACCGAGCAGGTGAGAGTTAAGACTCAGCCAAAGCAACAGGCTCCCACGATGGGCGTGCTCGTGGTTCTTCTGAATCCGATCGTTCCGGGCAAAGTCGTCGTCAAGAACAAGGCTGGGAAAGTGCTCAAGGAGTTGGATGCAGACCGGGAAGGCCAGGCTGAATTCCTGCTTCGGCGCAATGAGCAGTATGAGGTCGAAGCAACGTCTCCCGGATACAGCAGTGGAGTCGCCACGTCCAAAACGCTTACCGGTCAGACGATTGTACGCGTCCAGTTGAACGCGCAATCGCGCGTGCTGCGGCTTGCCAACCTGCCGCAGGGTGCTGAAGTCGTGATCGACAAGAAAGCTGTCGTGTCAGAGATGGTCGGTGGAATCGCAACCGTTGCAGGTGTCACGCCAACAAAGCATTCACTTCTCGTTCGACATCCTGAATACAACGACTTTACCGCGGACATCGATTTCAGCCGCGTTGGAATCGGTGAAGCAGCATTGCTATACGTGACGCCCGAGCGAGCTTCGAAGCTGACGATCAACTCGAATCCGGGAGCGACGATTCTGATTGATGGGTCATTCAGAGGCCGCGTCCCGGCAAGCGGGAAACTCGAGGTGAGTCTGGCGCTCGCCCAGGCTTCAGATCATTCGATAACGTCCGAGCTCACTGGTTACATGTCGAAAACCGTGAGAGAAAGACTCGCTCCCGGCCCGCGAGTAATCGATCTTCCGCTCGAACGGATAGCTGAAGCGGTTGGCGCGTCGGACGGGTTTGACGATCTCAACCTTTGGAGCCATCCGCCGACATGGAAGGTAGTCCTCGAAGGCAACAATCGGCGGGTGCAGGTTGCGGGAACTGCAATCGGGTTGCTCAAAGGCAAAGTGTTTCGAGATTTCGATGCCGTTTTCACTTTCTGGATGCCTGAAAACAAGGGTGTAAGCTGGGCTCTCAAAGCGGACAGCACGGGAAAGAATTACTATCTCTTTCACCTCTCAGGGCCGAAATCAACGAACCCTCTGCCGAACCGGTTTTACACCTATGTTGTGCGGGACGGCGCCGTTGCCTCGTCAAACACTCCCACTCCGCTGGTGTTTGATTTCACGCCAAACACCTCGTACACGATCAACATTTCGGTGCGCGGTTACAGGATCGAACACTCGATCACATCGAACGACACGGGAGAAAAGGTCCTCCTGGGGCAGTTTACCGATACGTCAGCGACAAAGGACACACTCCTTTTTGGACAATTTGGCTTTCGAGCCTACGGCACCGAGGTCTTCCTGATCGATGACTTCACGATTGATCCTGCTAAAGAGACCGCCACGACTCGGCCGAGGTAAGATACCGAACCTCCTTCCCTATGGCCAAAAAAACACGCCAAGAGACCGAGCGTAAACGCGATCTCAAAGCTGCCTCAAACATCGAAGCTAAAGATGATTCCGATCGCGAGTCAATTCGCTCCGTGGTTCAAGGACGAGATTTCACGGCGGGTTGCTACACGGCGTGTCGGCAAGGGGCTCGCATTGGCTTCGGGTTTGGGGATTGCGGGCCTGGCGATCTACAAATTTTCAGCAGGGAGTGATGACGACGTTTCGCTCGACTCACTCGAGTTGCAGCGCCGCGAGGGATGGAATGTCGGTTCGACTGCGAAGCCACTCACATTCTCTCCGGGGACTCAGAAACAGCTTGACAGTCTGGGACGAGCGGACTGGAAAGAGTTTCTTGAGCCGACACGATTGATTGCGGCCGTACAGCCGGCAAGTGCAACGTGGCAGCCATTCTTCGTGCCGACTTTGATTCAGGGACTCTCGCAATCGAGCTTGCGAGAGCAGCTCACACCGCTTTCGACGCCTGCTATGACCGAAGCCTGGAATCGGGCTCAGGGTCTTGGCGAACTGATCGGACAGTCACAAAATGCAACCGAAACGTTGCTTATTACGGATCTTCCGGGACCGATGAGCGTCGCCGTTGGGGCGTCGCTCGCTGATAAGCTCGCCCTTGTACCCCTGTTCGACAACTGGCCACACCCGCTCGGCGTGGTACGGTCGCACGAAACCCTCGCGGCTCTCGTGAACTACGCTCGTGAAGTCGAAGAGAAGAAGGCTAAGCTTCCGGCAAGTGCTCCTGCAATCATGCTGCTCGATAGTGACCGCCTCGCGCCTTACCAGGATGCAGACTCTCAGTTCGACAATCGCTACACGGCGAAAATCCCTCCGGTTGATGAGCTCAAAAAACGTGGAATAAAGAGTGTGATCTATGTGGTTCCAAATGAAGCTCGGAAAGAGGAGCTGGATGATCTCAATGACGAATTCGTAGACTGGCAGAAGAACGGCATCGAAGTCAGAATGCTCCAGCTCGATGACTTCAAGCCCTACGATGAGACCGTCGCAACTACGAGTGCAGCCGGAGCTCCGGTTGTCGCGCCCGAGCGTCACTATTACTACGGCGGCTCTCCGCTTATGCACTGGTGGTTCTTCAGCCACTATATGTATCGCCCATATCCAACCGTACTTGTGACTCGAGGGGGACGGAACGTTCCTCTTGGGCGTCCGCCGAGTTCAGTTTCGCCGCCACCTTCGACGCGTGCTCAAAACTACCGCCCCGTATCACGGTCAACCATGTTTGCTTCATCGCGCGTTGGTGGAGCCGGCGGAGTCGGAAGAACGCGGCCGAGCGGATTCGGCAGATCCAGCGTGCGCGTGTCCGGCGGGCGCGTTACTGGAACCCGGGCCGGAAGGTCCGGATCATGGGGTCGCAGTAGTGGCTGGTTTGGCGGTTAGTATGGAGTTCACCTCGAACTTATGGCGACAGGAACTTTTATTTTCCTCATACTGATTCTCGGCGCGGTTATGGCTACCGGAATCTTCCTTGCCACGCGTGGATCGAAGCAGATCAGCCAGTCCAGGCGATCATTTCTAAAGGCCCGCAAGGATGACGAAGGTGGACATGCAATCTTCTTCGGCATTCAGATCGTCGTTCAGGTCTTCGGCAGCGACGACTTGCGCGCGCACTTCGAAAAGTTGATTCAGGCGGAGGATGAGACTGATACCGCGGCTGAGAAGAGGCGATTCGTCAAATCGGTCGCATCGCTCCTGACCGAGAACCAGTATGCATGGGAGTATGGATTCTGGGAGTTTCTGGACGAGACTGAATCGGCGATCGGTTCCTTCAACCAATGGCGGAATGAGATCGAAGCCTCGATGGCAACCGAGCCGGCGGAACTTGGAACCGAGGTCGACCGCCTTAACCGTTTTTCAGATCACAAGGAATTCGTCATCGTGACTCTGCTCATGCTGATAGACAATCGGGATGAACCTGTCATTGATGACGTCGGCGACTATGACTTCAGACCTACCTGTGCCCAACTCGCAGCGCCCTTTCGTGACAAGGTAAATTCGCTGCAGAAATCTGAATACTGGAGCGTCGCTACTTTCGGTGATCTGCTCGAGCAGGTGCGGGCTCTCGACCCTCGCGTCATCGAACGCGACGCGATTTACATCTATCCCGGTTCGGCTCAGGATGGACTTTCATCGCTCGACCTTCTCGGCGATAGTGGCTGGAAGTATCTGACAGAACATTCATTCAGACTGCAGTAACGAGATAGTAGATGTCCACCCATCCTCTAGCTGGGAAAGCTGCTCCTTCCGAGTTGCTGATCGATGTTGCAAGTCTCGAGAACGACTACTACGTTCTCGAACCTGATCCTGACAATCCCGCGAATCTTGTAAGCTTTGGAACAAGCGGACATCGTGGAAGTTCGAGCACGCGCAGTTTCAATGAAGCACACATCCTGGCCATCACGCAGGCCATATGCGAATACCGGCGGCAGAACGGAATCCCTGGTCCTGTCCTAATCGGTAAGGACACCCACGCACTGTCGCGCCCGGCCGAGCGAACCGCAATCGAAGTTCTTGTGGCAAACGAAGTCGAGACGATCCTTCAGAAGGATGACGGCTTTACGCCAACCCCGTCGATCTCGCGAGCGATACTCGCCCACAACGTGGGACGAAGTGACAACCTGGCTGATGGGATAGTCATTACACCTTCACACAACCCGCCCTCAGATGGCGGCTTCAAGTACAATCCACCAGACGGTGGACCTGCCGATACGGACGTCACCAACTGGATACAGAACAGAGCGAACCAGTTCCTCAAAGAAAAGCTCCGAGCGATCAAGCGAGTCGCGTATGAGACCGCATTACGATCTGACTTCGTAATACAAAGTGACTTTTTGACACCTTACGTGGACGACCTCGACGCTGTCATCGACTTCGAAGTCATCCGTAACTCGGGTCTAAAAATCGGCGTTGACCCGATGGGAGGTGCAGCGGTTCATTACTGGCCCTACATTGCCCAACGATTCGGTCTCGATCTTACCGTCGTCAACCCGTCTGTCGATCCGAGATTCGCATTCATGCCTTTAGACCACGACGGTAAGATCCGCATGGACTGCTCGAGTCCCTTTGCGATGGCGGGACTCGTCAAGCTGAAGGACTCTTTTGACATTGCTTTCGGCAATGACGCCGACACAGACAGGCATGGAATCGTTACCCCATCGTCCGGGCTGATGAACCCCAACCATTATCTCGCGGTGGCAATCAGGTATCTGCTGACGCATCGACCCGCGTGGCCCGTGCGTGCGAGCGTCGGGAAGACACTTGTGAGCAGCAATCTCATCGATCGTGTAGTCGACAGCTTTGGACGAAAGCTGTTTGAGGTTCCTGTAGGTTTCAAGTGGTTTGTGCAAGGCCTTCTTGATGGCACTTGTTGTTTCGGAGGTGAGGAGAGTGCAGGCGCGAGTTTTCTTCGCCGCAACGGAACCGTCTGGACGACCGACAAAGACGGCATCATCCTTGGACTTTTGGCTGCTGAGATAACGGCGAGCACAGGGCGAGATCCGGGTCTCCATTATGGCGAACTGACGTCGCAGTTCGGAACACCGTTCTATCGACGCGTCGATCAACCGGTAACTCCTGAGGAGAAGGCAGCGTTCAAGCACCTTTCCGCTGAGAGAGTAACGGCACACGAGTTGGCCGGTGACCCGATCACGAACAAGCTCACTCACGCGCCGGGCAATGGCGCGAGCATCGGCGGACTGAAAGTTGTAACCCGCAACGGTTGGTTTGCGGCACGACCATCTGGAACCGAAAGCCTGTTCAAGCTGTACGCGGAGAGCTTTGTCGATGAAACGCATCTATCACGAATGATCGAGGACGCCAGAAGTATCGTGGCCCGGGCCCTGGAAACGTAAGGAGATAGACACAATGTCAAATGAGTTGTGGGATCGATTCCTCGAGTACTCGTGCCATACCTCCTCGATCGAGCTGACCGTAGATGTCAGCCGAATGAAGTTTCCGGCTGGTTTCTTTGAAACAATGGCACCGGCGATCGCAGAGCGCTTACCTTGCGATGGACGACCTTGAGAAGGGCGCCATCGCAAACCCGGATGAACAGAGGATGGTGGGTCACTATTGGCTGCGCAATCCTCAGCTGGCACCGCACTCCGAGATTACTCGCGAAATTCAGCGCGTATACGAGCAGATCAAGTCGTTTGCCGCAAGTGTGCATGAACGTCGAACCAGGCCACCATCGGCTCCCGCCTTTACGAGATTGCTGGTAATAGGAATCGGAGGCTCTGCGCTTGGTCCTATGTTTGTTTCTGACGCCCTGTCGGAAACTGGCAACGACAAGATGGAAGTGAGCTTCGTCGATAACACTGATCCTGACGGAATCGAGCGCACCTTGCGCCGGCTCTCTGGCCACCTCAACGAAACTTTAACGATTGTGACGAGCAAGAGCGGCGGAACGCCCGAAACGCGAAACGGGATGCTCCTCGCAGCCAATGCTTACTCACAGGCGGGACTGAATTTCGCATCGCAAGCCATTGCAATTACTATGCAAGGTTCCGCGCTCGACAAGCTTGCTGAGCAGGACAAATGGCTTGCACGGTTTCCAATGTTTGATTGGATTGGCGGTCGAACAAGTGAGCTGTCGCCGGTGGGTCTCTTGCCGGCAGCTCTCCAGGGCCTGGATATTGATGGCCTCCTTGAAGGCGCAATGCTATGCGATGAAGCGACCCGCCGCCACGAAACAATGAAGAATCCGGCCGCGCTTCTTGCACTCTCCTGGTACCACGCAACCGGAGGACGCGGCGCGAAAGATATGGTCGTGCTTCCTTACAAGGACCGTCTGTTGCTCTTCAGCCGCTATTTGCAGCAACTGGTAATGGAATCACTTGGCAAGCGGCTTGACCTGAACGGCAATCGAGTTGATCAGGGTCTGAGTGTGTACGGCAACAAGGGCTCAACCGACCAGCATGCCTATGTTCAACAACTTCGCGACGGCGTTAACAACTTCTTTGCAGTCTTCGTTCGCGTTCTCAAGGATGGCGGCGCTGCGTTTCAAGTCGAGCCGCAGGTCACCGCTGGAGACTACCTTCACGGTTTTCTGGTAGGAACCCGAACTGCGCTTTACGAGAACGACCGTGAATCGATCACGATTACGGTGTCCGCAGGTTGATGCGCGGTCGATCGGAGCTCTGATAGCGCTCTTCGAGCGTGCGGTTGGACTGTATGCGAGCCTCGTGAATATCAATGCCTATCATCAGCCAGGGGTTGAGGCCGGCAAGAAGGCTGCTGCTGCGGTGCTTGAGCTGCGAAAAAAGATTCTTGGATCACTGGGAGCCGAACTCATAACCGCCGAGCATCTCGCTGAAAAGATCGGAGCCGCTGCCGAGACAGAGACTGTTTTCCTGATCCTCGAGCACCTCGCCTCAAATGGACGCGCCATCATCGACCGCGGTGGAAGCCCGAAAACGACAAGATTTCGAAAGTGAGATTACTGAGTGCTGGCCTCAGTGCAGTCTTGAGTTCAGAGCTTTAGCTTGTGGTCTGTCCTGAAACAAGCTAGCTTGAATCTCGTGAACTCGCAACGCTAAAGCTTGAACTCAAACCTTCTGCTTCCAAGGCGCGCTGTGCTTCTTCATAAGCCTTTATCTGTTCCGGCGTCGCCTCGGGGTATTTCAGGTTCAACTGTTCGATGGTGCCCGAAATGATGTCGGCTATGCAGGCTCGCGCAAACCATTTCCTGTTTGCAGGGATGACATACCACGGTGCGTAATCGGTGCTCGTCGCGCTTAAGGCCTCCTCGTAGCATTTCATGTAGCTGTCCCAATATCGTCGTTCCTTCAGATCTCCCAACGAGAATTTCCAGTATTTTTTGTCCTTCAGCCGGTCGAGCAAGCGTTCGCGCTGCTCTTCGCGCGAGATGTGCAGGAAGAATTTTAGAATCACGGTCCCATTGCGGCAGAGATGCTTTTCAAAGGCATTGATGTCCTCGAATCGACTTTGCCAGAGCTCATCATTCGGCTCCCTGACCCCTGGAATCCGCTGGTGAAGCAACAACTCCGGATGAACTCGAACAACAATGACTTCTTCGTAATAAGATCGATTGAATATCCCGATTCGCCCACGCTCGGGTGTTTTCTTGCTGCACCGCCAAAGAAAGTTGTGATCGAGCTCTTCAGCCGATGGTTGTTTGAATGAAAACACCTGACACCCTTGCGGATTGACACCCGACATTACGTGTTCTATTGCACCATCTTTCCCCGCGGCATCCATCGCTTGAAAAATCAGTAGAAGCGAGTAGCTGTCCGATGCATACAGCAACTCCTGCGATGCGGTCAGCATCTCCACATCTTCCTTCATGGCCTTAAGCCCTTCGTCTTTGGTCGAAAAGGGCCCGGTCGACGCGGGATCAAAGTCCTCCATACGGACTCTCGTTCCGGGCCTGATGCGATACTCTGAATGATCAAGAACGTGTCCTGGGCGAATGTTCTTATCAGCGATTTCCGGGTCCTTATCTGCCACGTGATCCTCCTCGAGATGAACTTGGACTGCGAGAAGTCTGCCAAATTGCGCACTGAGTCTCAATGAAGTATCTTTACCCATCTGTCGATGGATAATACTGCGCTCAAGCGCCTTACTTCACGAATACCTCAACAAGTCGACGAGGCTTTCATAAGCCACTCCGCCAGTGTCGATGGTTGGGCTCAAACTCTCCGCATCGCCTATGCAGCACTGGCTGCGGCTGCAGCAATCTGGTACTGGCGCGTCTACCCCAATCAACGAGCGATCTACCTCGCGCTCTCGGGACTTTGGATTGCTGCGGCGATACTACTCGAGTTCCGACGGCGCCGCGCATCAGTTGCGGCACTTGGTACGCTGACCGACTTCACGATAGTCAATCTCGGATTGCTACTGAATGTCTGGAAGAGTGACCTTCCTGTGCTAACAGCCGGGATATATCTTTTGTACTTTCCTTTACTCGCGCTGACAGCGGCTCGCTATCGACCGGCGTTGACGTTGATTGCAGGGATTTACGCAATTGCTTTCTATATTCCGATTTCTCTCATAGGACTGGGGACGCCGTGGTTTCGAGCGGCTCTTCTTGGCTTGATGACTTTCGTCTGCGCATTTGTTATTCGCAAGCCGAAGAAGCTCGCAACGAACATTGCAACTCGTACCATTGAAGAAGCATTTGAGCTTGGAGCGCGGCAAAGCAAGTCCGAGCTCAACAATCTTTTTCAGGAAGCCATTTTTCCGCCTTCACAACTTGATCTGCCCTCCATCTGGTGCTCATCGAAACACTCGGCCGGAACGGAAACGGGAGGTGACTACTACTATGTTTTCGATACCGATACCGCTCCGGTCGTGATCGTAGGTGATCTTGGCGGAACCGATGCGGACGCGCTACGGGATGTCGCCCGGCTGCATCAACAGTTGTCAACAATCACCAGCCGCGAATCATCGCTCCGTGGGATCATGGAACGATTGAATGACTGGCTCTGGAAGAAGTATCAGGGCAAGCGCAGATTCAGCTGTTTGGTAGCACGGTGGGGAGGTGATCAGCTTCATTATATAAACGCCGGTCACCTGCCGGCGATCCACCTCTCACGTGATAGCCGGTCCGGGCTGCCTGCGTCGACGGTTGCGGCCGGTGAGCATGAAAGCGCCCTTTTTGAAGAGAAAACAGTTTCCTTCCCGGCGCGCGATCTGCTCATGGTCTACACTGATGGTCTTTACAGCAAGATCGCCCAGAATCGAGACGAGGGAATCGCAGAAATCGAGTACCCTTGTCGAGAAGTT
Organism: uncultured Acidobacteriota bacterium; assembly: GCA_963813345.1. Taxonomy (GTDB): domain Bacteria; phylum Acidobacteriota; class Blastocatellia; order RBC074; family RBC074; genus CAWDDA01. The sequence goes on from CAWEYR010000024.1 coordinate 347,539, forward strand.
CAGGACCGGCGAAGTGAATACTATCTGTCACAGAGTATTCGATTGCGCGCAGCCAGGAGTTGAGGCGACAAAAGATGATGCCACGATCGTTGTTGTTCGCCGTCAGCCATAACCAGTGATGCTCGTCCTTGGAATCGAGACTTCGTGCGACGAGACTGCTGCCGCAGTGGTAGAAGACGGAGTCCGCGTCCGATCGAATGTTATCGCCTCACAGATCGAAACACATAGCCGCTTTGGCGGTGTCGTGCCTGAGATCGCTTCGCGCGAACACCTCGCAAAGATTGGCGACGTCGTTGACCTTGCACTCTCTGATGCAGGGGTTGCGTCATCAGACATCGACGGTGTAGCAGTCACCTGCGGCCCGGGACTCATCGGTTCGTTGCTTGTAGGAGTCAACTATGCCAAGGGATTCTGTTTTGTCCTTAAAAAACCAATCGTAGGTGTGAACCATATCGAGGGACACGTCTACTCCGTGGCCTTTGAGTTCCCTGCCCCAGAGTATCCCGCGCTAGCGCTCATCGTCTCTGGAGGTCACACAAACCTTTTCCTGATTACCGAACCAGAGAAGTACAAGCTGGTAGGGCGAACTCGCGACGATGCTGCGGGCGAAGCGTTCGACAAAGTGTCAAAGCTTCTTGGGCTTGGATATCCGGGCGGGCCCGTTATTGATCGACTCGCGCAAGCGGGAAACCCGCGCGCGATCATCTTTCCACTCGCGCAAATCAACGACCGGAAACACAGCCTGGATTTTTCTTTCAGTGGTTTGAAGACGGCTGTCATCCGTCACGTGCGCGAGAATTCGACTACCAGTATCGAAGACCTGAGCGCGAGCTTTCAAAACGCAGTCGTTCGAGCGCTCGCCCGAAGCCTCCGCAAGGCCATACCGCTGTATCATCCTAAGACATTGATTCTTGCGGGTGGTGTCGCATGCAACACCGAACTCCGATCAGCAGTCACGTCGATTGCCGTGCACGCCGGTCTTCCGGTTTACCTACCCTCTCCTGTCTACACGACTGACAATGCTGCAATGATTGCAGCTGCCGGATATCCAAAACTGCTTCGAGGCGAGAATGCGGGAATGGATCTCAATGCCGATGTGAGTCTTCGATTACAGAATGTGGATGTCGAGGATCCTTCGTTGAGAAAGCGCGCGCGATATCGTCTGTGATCCTGTCTGGGAGCGCTTTGCGCTGCTTCGCAGCGCAACGACTGGCGCCCGTAACGTGTCAGTGGCCCGACCGTTAGGAGGGCTCACGACGCTAGCGTGCAAAGCCCTCCCTAACGGTCGGGCTACTGACACCGGTTCTGTTGGTCGCCAGAGAGCGATCGCCGACGTATGCGCACTTTAGCAAATGGCCAAACTCCAGTGCGCTGCGAAGCAGCGCTCGGCTCCGGAGGAGCCAAATGTTTATAGTAGTAAGCCGAAAAACATGCGAGCTCCGGAGGAGCGGCATTAAGGTTCGAAGTCAGATGCCGCTCCTCCGGAGCTCATCACCCTTCTTATTCGTTACTATAAACATTCGGCTCCTCCGGAGCCAAAGAAAGGGCCAAACTCGAGTGCGCTGCTTCATAGCGCACTGAACTGATCCAGAGTTCAACCAACCGCGCTAAGTGCTTCATCGAGCGTCTTGAGTGCAAAATCGCATTGCTCTCTATCAATCAAAAGCGGAGGTGAAAGCCTGATGGTGCTAGTACCACATCCCTGAATAATCAATCCGCGGTGAAAGCATTCAATCTCAACCTGATCCCGCTCCGCTGGTGCCGGCTCTTTGCTTGCGCGGTCCTTGACCAGCTCGATCCCGATCATCAGGCCTTTTCCACGAACGTCCCCTATGATCGCGTGCTTCTTCTGAAGCTCCTTCGAGCCCTCCAGCAGGTAATCTTCCATGGCTGCGGAATTCGCAATAAGACTCTCTTCAAGAAGATCTAAGGTCACAAGCGATGCGGCAATCGCTACAGGATTACCGCCAAACGTCGAAGCATGTGCACCAGGTCCCCAATTCATCAAGTCAGCGCGCGCCAGCAACGCGCCCAGGGGCAAGCCTGACGCGATTCCCTTCGCGGCCGCGACGATGTCGGGAACGAAGTCAAAATGTTCAGAAGCAAACATCCTGCCCGTCCGGCCCATTCCTGATTGCACCTCATCGGCAATCACGAGAATGCCATGCCGATCCGCAATCTCGCTGATGGTATGCAGGAATGAGGCTGGAGGGACAATGTAGCCGCCTTCCCCCTGTATCGGTTCCACTATGATTGCAGCGCACTCGTCGGGTGGTATCGTAGTTTTGAGCAGCAGCTCCTCGATCATCCGGGCACAATGCGGACCCGAGCTTTCAAACGCTCCGCACGTCTCCGGAGTCAGCTTGTACGGGCAGCGATAGCAGTTCGCATAAGGAATATGCGTAACATCAAGCGCCTGCGGTCCGAAGCCGGCACGCTGCCGCACCTTGCTTGCTGTCAGTGAGAGCGCACCCATCGTGCGGCCATGAAAGGCACCAAAGAAGGCGATCAGCTTTTGCCTTCGCGTCGAATACATGGCGAGTTTGACTGCACCTTCAACAACCTCAGCGCCGGAATTGCCAAAATGTGCTCGCTTCTCGAAGTCGCCCGGAGCCAACCTGCTCAGTCGCTCTGCAAGCTCCGGCAGGTGCCGGTAGTAATAGTCCGTTCCCGAGATGTGAATGAACTCCTCGACCTGCTTTTTGATCGCCTCAACGACTCGTGGGTGTGAGTGTCCGGTGACACAGACTGCAACACCCGCGTTGAAATCAAGGAAGATGTTGCCGTCGACATCTTCAAGCATCGCGCCACGCCCGCGGTTGACAACCAGCGGATACGTACGCGTGTAGGAAGGAGAAATGTATTTTGAATCTTTAGCGACGATTTCCCGGGCTTTTGGGCCAGGAAGCGGCGTTATGATCTCAGGAAGCTTTGCACTTCCGAGTCCGACAAGAGTCGTAGGCATGATGACTGTTCCTCCAAAGTAATGAAACCAACTGCACCGACCATTGGAGAGGAAACAGGACGCCTAGTCCGCGAAGAGGTTCTTTCGGGATCGCTGCGGCAGGTCTTGAATGAGACGTCTTCTCAACATCATCTTCTCAACATCATCAGGAATACAGACTCGATCATTGACGGCGCCATCTTACACCGTCTTTGGTATCTTCGAGAAGTATACCGCGACCAGTCAGTTGTTGTCTTATCTCATCGGCACGTCCGAAGTTCCGTGCGGCTCTTGCGGCCCGGCGTTCTTCTATCAGGGCATCGATCTCTGCATCGAGCATTTCACGCCTGGCTTCGCCAAAGACATTGAAAATGGAATCGAAACGTTCGACGGTGCCGGTGAGCTTGTCGCGATCAGAAACCGTCAGTCGCTGTCGACGTCATCAGGCTATTGGTTTCACGAACAAACTCGTGAATTGCAGCCAGCGCCTCAGCAGTATTCAGATCGTCGTCAAGAGCTTCCTCAAACTGCTTCATAGAACGTTCGACCAGCTCGCCGACCGCAGATGATTGCTCGCCGGGCCGTTCAATCTCAGTAAGGCGCAATCGAAAGTCATTCAGCCGCGTTACGGTATGCTCGGCTCCACGTAACCCATCCAGCGTGAGATTGAGCTGACGGTGATGCGGAGCCGAGAGCAGCATGTAGCGAATAGCTCGAGGAGAATATCCCTGCTCGACAAGGTCTCGAAAGGTAAAGTAATTCCCTTTCGACTTGGACATTTTCTCGCCTTCTACCATCAGGAATTCCGCATGGACCCAGTATTTTACGAAATCCTGACCTGTCGCACCCTCGCTTTGAGCGATCTCGTTTTCGTGATGCGGAAAGATCAGATCCACCCCACCGACGTGAATATCAAACGTTCTACCGAGTGCCTTCATCGACATCGCGGAGCATTCGATATGCCATCCCGGACGGCCGCTCCCGAATTCACTCTCCCATTGTGGTTCACCCGGTTTTGCGGCCTTCCAGAGCACAAAATCCCGAACGTCTTCTTTTGAGTACTCGTCTGCCTCAACTCTCTGGCTGCCACCAGCAATGTTTCCGTCAAAGTTGATCTTTGAAAGCTGGCCATAATGCGGAAAAGACTGGATCTTGAAATAGGTCGAGCCATTGGTGGCATACGTATGTCCGCGTTCCCCAAGTTCGCGTATCAGCGCGACCATTTCATCAATGTGATCGGTTGCTCGAAGGATCTCTTCGGGCCGCTCGGCGCCAAGCGCGTCAAAATCCTCGAAGAACGACTCAACATATCGTTCAGTAAAGTCGCGCAGATTTGTCTTTTCGTCTATTGAGCGGGCAATGATCTTGTCTTCTACATCCGTAATGTTCATTACATGATGAAGATCAAAACCTTTGAACTTGAGATAGCGCCTCAAAAGGTCGGCAAAAAGAAAGGTCCGAAAGTTGCCAATATGCGCAAAGTCATAAACCGTTGGCCCGCAAACGTACATTCCGACGCGCGGCGGTTTGAGCGGCACGAAATCTTCGACCTTACCGGAAAGAGTGTTACGGAGTTTGAACATTGCTTATTGAACAAGGTCGCCGCATAGAGTTCAAGCTTTAGCCTGCTGGTCTCATTCGATCCTTGACAGAGCAAGCTAAAGCTTGAACTCGATGCCGCGACCTTGTTCCGCCTGAAGGCGGTACAACATACCTTATTCTAGGTTCCAGGCGAAAGGCTGTGCCGCAGCTCGTCACGCAGCTTTTCGATCTCTTCCATCTTCGCCTGAATACGTGAAAAGAGCGGGCCCTGTGACTTGATACCCTCTTCAATCAGGAACACGGCTGCTTCGGCCCGGCTCTTGAATACGCCTGAAGTCACGAGCTTGTCGATTGAATCAGCAACAGGCTCGTTGAGCTTAACCAGCAGCGTAGCGTCGCGTACATTCAGCGCCCTTTCGACGGCCTTGTTGATGGTCTCCGGCACCTTCGTTACAAAGTCCCGAATCGTCGAAGCCATCTCGTCCACAGTATCGCCTACACGGCTGCCCGTTGGCGGCGGCACGGGTGCAGGGACCTGTGAATCGGAGTCGGTAACAGGATCATTGCTCATCTTTCCTCCTATCGTTTTCTACAGCACATGAAGTAATACGAAACAACTACAACTGAAGTTTGGGCTCGATTTTGGTGTATTCCATCCCATGCGCCACCAGGGCATACGGAAGGCGCCGAATCTCATCATTATAGACCTCGACCTTCTTGAGATATGATTCGCGTGAAGATTTCACCGCCTCCTGAGCCTTCTTCAATTCCTCGAGCAACCGCAAGTACGCATCATTCGCCTTAAGATCGGGGAACGTTTCGCCGAGCGTCAATACTGGTTCAATTGCGTTCGCACTTTCGCGGTGAGCGCTCAGTATCGCGTCCAGCTCAGTTCCCTTTCTCGCTTCGACCAGCCTGGCTTCGCGCCTGGATCACAGGGGCAAGCGGGGCAGGATCACTCTTGATCACGGCTTTAGCCGTTTCAAGAACTTTGACAGCCGCTTCAGCTTCAGTCGTCATCAAGTCGAGGTGCGTTTTCAATGCCAGCTCTGTCTCCTGTTTCAGTTTCTCGAGCTGAGTTTTTGCGTATGGAAACAGCTTGTCCACGGGATAAAGCCGACGGTTCTCTTCGAATTCAACCCAGTTCCATTTTCCCTTCTCTGGCGCTGGCGCAAGTATCAGGCGAATGGATTTGTTCGTCGCCCGCGAATTCGATGCCGTCAGTTCTTTGACAATCACAGTTGCCCTTCCGTCCGGACCAACTGTGACTGGGCCGACTTCGATTACTTCGGCGAGAGCGCCTATGACGGCAGACACTGGCGACTCAGATTGTGCAGTCACGCGGCGCGCCAAGGTGGTGAGAGTTTCATCTCTTGTCAGTTGCGTACTCTGGAGCGCAAACGGAAAAAACAAAAGAGCTATCAGAAACATTCCGCGCATTCAGACCTCTCAATTCTGTTCTTCGTTTCCTTGTTCCTTCCGTAAGAACTCTTAACAGAAGGAAACAAAGGACACTAAGAAAACGGAAGAGTCCATCTAAAGATCCTCAATTCTAAGTTGCGTGTCAGCACTCTTCCAGGCCGCAGCGAACTCGCGATCCACGAGTGCTGCGGCGTCCGTTTTGCCCTGGGCTTTCAAGCTTTCCCTCAATCCAAAGAGCGACCTCCCATTTCGTGGATTCTCCTTGAGATCTTCGCGAAAAACCTGTTCTGCCTGAGCCGCATCGCCGCTCAGAAGAAGCGCCGCACCCAAAGATTCGCGAACCGAATAGTACCATCCTGGAGGCTCGTCATAATTGAGTGCAGCCTGTGCAGCTACCGCCTGCCGCCATGATTCAATCGAGCCCGCTCGATCGCCCCTGGCCCATTTGATGCGTGCATCAAGCTGATTCGATGCAATCTTGAGAACACTTTCAGCGGAATTGAGACCGAAAGGCGTCTCGCCAGGCAGATTCTTTGCAGCTTCCAGAAACGCTGCCCGCTCCTTGTCTGCTTCGCCGACGCGTTTTGTTGAGGCGAACGCGACACCACGCGCGAAGTGCCAGATCGCATGCGTCAATTTGAAATCACGTTCCGGCTCGGGAAATTTGAGTACATCCTCCCACTTTGCAAATTTTAACCTGACAAACATGCTTGACGGGAAAAACCCTTCTACCATCGGCATGGTTTTTACATGTCCGCGAACGTTGTCGGCCAACGCTAACGAGGAGCGAAGTGTTTCACGGTACATGCCCATCCTGCCGTAGGACTCAACAAGGAAATGCAGATTGTGGCTGTAATACATCGCAGCGTACATTCCACTCTCACCTGTTCGCTTGAGGTACGCTCGATCCGCTTCGGCTGCGGCTTCATTAGTCCTCGCCGATGCCTCGAAATCCCCCGTGCGAAGATAGATGTGTCCCGGCATGTGAACCAGATGCCCCGCAGCGGGTGCAAGTCCTGCCAGGCGGCTCGCGCTAGGCAGCGCTCGATGAGGCGTCAACGATGCCTCGACCGCGTGAATGTACAGGTGATTGGCGCCGAGATGGTTCGGGTCTCTCGCAATGACGGCTTCGAGAACCGATACTATCTCCTCGGTTCCTTCGGCCGGCTTTCCATCCTTTGTCCACAATTGCCACGGATTCAGGTTCATCAGGCTGTCTGCATAGAGAGTGGCCGCATCGAGATCGTCGGGAAAACGCCGATGTACCTCGCGCATACCTTCCATGTACTCGCGGCCAAGACGCTTCACATCCGGTTGCGCATCGAGCGTAAACCGTTTCGCGAGAGCTGCAACATATGCTCGTTCACGTTCCGATGCGCCGGCGAGAAGCTTTTGCGCCTTTCCGACAGCTTCGAACGCGGACTTCATCCGATCGAGATCGATTGTTGGTTCGTTGTAGTTTGGTCCGACCGCATAGGCATAGCCCCAATGTGCCATCGCCAGATTCGGATCTAGTTCAGACGCGCGCTTGAAAGATTTCGCTGCTGATTCATGGTTGAAGCCGTATATGAGCGCAATGCCCTGGTCAAAAAACTGCTGCGCTTCCCGGTTCGTGGTCGAGACCGGATGATGATGCGCACCAAGACCCTGAATGAGGACCGCAGTCTTGTCACTCGCAGCAGCATGAGCATGCTGCGCCAGCGTTTTGACCGTATACAACGAAAGACTAAGCAGACAGAGCAAAAGAAGGCGGAATGGGGGAATCATTGCTAACCTCCTCGAGTTGCACGCTCAGCACAGATTGCTGCATCATCTTCATGAAAGATTCCGGCCGGGGCTAAGTTACGCATGCAGGAATCTTCGGTAATCTCTGAAACGGGCGCATCGCTCGTCACTGAAAGGAGTCTATCCATTCCACAAATTGAAGGCAAGACTCAGGGTCTGAAGCCTAATCAGGTAAAACGTCTCGAGAGAATCTACCAGCGTCGTATCCCTCCTCACGACATCATCACGCCCGAATTTGCTCGACAGATGACCGAGATCTCAAGTGAAATCGGCCGCCAGGTCGGTGTCCTCGTCGATCGTCGCGGGTATGTCGAACACGTCATTGTAGGCGATGCCACGCGAATCGTGATTCCGGCACAGGCGCGAAGCCGGCTTGGTGAACAGCGATTCAATGGCCTCCGTTGTCTGCATACGCACCTTCGCGGAGAAGAGCTGACACGAGACGACTTGACCGATCTTGCGCTGTTGAGACTCGATCTTATGGCTTCCGTAGACGTCGATGCCAAGACCGGTCTTCCGGGTCTTGTTCGCGCGGCGCACCTCTTGCCCTCACAAGCATCAAGCGAAAACGACGGAACAGCGAATGCCAATGGTGCGCCAACCTATCGCTTCCTCGACCCGCGACCCGCGAGCCTTCTTGACGTTGACTTCCTTGAGCTGATTGAGTCACTGGAAAGCGAGATGGCGCGCGCCCGCGGACCTCGTGGTTCGCGCAAAGCCGCTGATACTCGGGATCGAGCAATTCTTGTGGGCGTCACTATCAGTACCGTGACTGAAGCTCGCGAATCGATCGATGAGCTTCGAGAGCTCGCCGTTTCAGGCGGTCTGGTGGTTCTCGATCAAATAATTCAGAAACGTGACAAGCTTGACCCAAAGACGCTTGTCGGCAAAGGCAAGCTCGACGAGATCATTATTCTCTCGCTGCAGCTGGGTGTCGATATGATCGTCTTTGATTGTGAGCTCTCACCTTCGCAGGTGCGCGCGATCAATGCAGCCACGGACCTCAAGATTCTTGACCGTTCACAACTCATCCTGGATATTTTCGCTCAGCGCGCTCAGACGAGCGAAGGCAGGATTCAGGTGGAACTCGCCCAACTGAAGTACCTGCTTCCAAGACTTTCCGGATCAGGGACCGAGATGTCGCGATTAATGGGTGGAATCGGTGGACGAGGCCCTGGCGAAACCAAACTCGAAGTTGATCGCCGCCGTGTTCGCGAGCGAATCTCGCATCTTGAAGGTGAACTGAAACGCATACGCGCCAGCCGACAACAACGACGGGCGAAGAGACAGCGCCGCGATCTTCCGGTTGTTTCAATCGTGGGCTACACAAACGCCGGCAAGAGCACGTTGCTCAATTCGCTGACACAAAGCTCAGTCACCGCAGAAGAGCGGATGTTCGCGACACTCGACCCGACAAGCCGCCGGCTGAGACTCCCTCGTGATACCGAGATCATCATCAATGACACGGTGGGATTCATCAGGAACCTTCCGCAAGACCTGTTGGCTGCATTCAAGGCCACACTCGAAGAGATCGAGCAATCGGATCTTCTGATTCATCTGGTGGACGCGTCGAGCCCAAGTCTCGAAAGCCAGATCAAATCCGTCGAGCGGATACTGGTCGATCTCGAGCTCGACCGCATCCCCCGGTTGATGGTCATGAATAAGATGGATCTTGCCGAACCTGAGGAGCTCGACAACCGCCGTCGCACTTACGGCGCAATTGCCATCTCGGCGAATGACAGAAGGACGCTCGGTCCCCTGGCCGTCGAATTGGCAAGGAATGTAGGCGAAAGCGCGACCTGGAGCGCCAGACTCGCAGCCTGGCGCGTGAGTCCAGAGCCTAAAGCTTTCGGCGAGCCTACGCGCCAGGCCGCCGCACTCCAAACTATCGCGTCATCGGCTAACGCGCTCCTTGAGAATTCGCAGTACGTCATCGAAGGTCTTCGTATTCGTGGCAAAAGATGTTCTGAGCTTCGCAGTACTCAGCGAGCCGGTGTTTGGCGAAGACTTCGTCAGCGACTCTTGCGGGAGCGCGATCGGAGAATCCGTCACCAATAAAGATTGCATACTCGCCGCGCTTTCGAGCGTCTACGAGCACCTTTGATTTGTCGTGACCGAACTCGGTCTTGTCGCGAAACTCGCATTGCCAGCCAACTCGCTCGTCTACCTTCAATCGATTGGCAAGTATTTTCAGATTCGGGAACTCTGCCGCCGGAAGAAATAGATCGATCAACTGCTCGAACCCAGCGCTTAGAATCGTCAGCGGAATCCCGAGCTCTTCGCAGAACGACACGAATGGCTTGAATCCTGAATCGAGAGCCACGTTCTTTCGAAGCAGTTCTTCAGCATCGGCAAATGGCACGCGAATGCTCCGCATCTCAGCTGCGATCGCATCACGCAAGGTAAGGTCCCCTTCTCTTATCAATCGTCCTATCGTTTCCACCATTTTCTCACCGCCACCGATCGTGGTGGCGAGAAACACAAGTGTATCCTTCGTAGTAATCGTGCCATCAAAGTCGGAATAGATGTGAAGACGAGCGAGATCGAGCTTTGGAGTCTGAGCCATGCGGTTTCTGTTAGTGGTCAGCGTCAGTGGTCAGTTTGGCCACTGACGTCTACTCTACAATCACGCGCACGCCGGGTGGAGGCTTGAACGTGAAACGATCATCTGGAGCGACCACGTTCTCCTGCATATTGCTAAAGATGAAATCTGAGCGGCCTCCGCCACTCTCGATGATCGTGAGACGCGCGATGATCAGACTGTCCGGATGCACCTCTACCAGGAGTTCCTTGAAGCTCCCGGAACGATTCGGGACCAGTCGGAGGACGTGATTTCCGGCTTTTGCTGGCGACTCGACGCCAAGCTCTATTCGACTGAAATCACGCCGCAGATTTCCACGCCCGAGCAGGAACATGAAGGGCGCTCGCAGATCGTCTGACTCCTTGACCGGGGTGCGCGTTGCGATGCCTTCCGACGGCACATACTCATAGATAACTTTGCCGTCAGAGACAAAAACCTTGGCTTCCGGACTCGTAGTAGTCCCACCGCATCTTACCGGGCTTCTTAAGAAGCAACCGCCCCGTTTCGCGTCGCGAGCGCTCGCTGGGTGAGGTATAGGTCTGAACGAAATCGGTCGAAAGCGACCTCAGATTGTCATACTTTTTCTGAAGACCATCGATCAACCGGGACAGCGGCTGCACAGGCCTCGCCGATACGAGGAAAACAAGGAGACTTGCAATTAATAAGCGAAACACTCAGTCATTCTCTCCTATGATGGACGCCACACGCCAACATACTTCCGGCTAAATCCGGCACAACGTACAGGCAATCTCGCCGGCAATGCGCGCGTTCTGTTTGAGTAGTGCAATATTGGCGGCCAGGGACCTGTTTCCGCTGAGGTCAGAAACTCTGCGGAGGACAAATGGAGTGACATCTTTGCCATGAATCTTCTCAACGCGGGCTTCCTCTATTGCGCGTTCGATTAACGGCTCGATTTCAGCTCGCGGAATCTCCGCTTCCTGAGGTACTGGTACAACAACCAGCACGGCGGTTCGAAACCCCAATTCCCAATGCGCGCGCGCGATTCTGGTTACTCCGGCTGCATCCTCAGCTCGAAGATCGAGCGGGAGTCCGCTCGAACGCGAGTAAAAGGCCGGCAGTTCACTGGTTTGATAACCAACAACAGGGACTCCGAGTGTCTCAAGCAGCTCCATCGTTTTCGGCAGATCGAGGATCGCCTTCGCGCCCGAACAGACAACTACAACAGGGTAGCGTGCAAGCGCCGTGATGTCTGCGGATATATCAAATGTTTCCGCAGCATCTCGGTGCGCTCCTCCGATGCCACCGGTAGCGAAAACCTCGATGCCAGCCTGTGATGCCAGATGAAGCGTAGCGGCGACCGTTGTTGCTCCCCACGATCCGGAAGCGACAACCTGGGCAAGGTTCGCAAGACTAACTTTGTGGCAGTCTGTTCGCGACGCCAGCTCAGTAAGTTCTTCGCGCGTGAGACCTATAGTGATACCTCCCCGAACGATCGCAATCGTTGCGGGCCGCGCACCAGCCGCGCGTACAGATTCTTCGCAGGCAATCCCTGTCTGGAGCCCGAAGGGTGTGGGCAACCCGTGAGCGATCACGGTCGATTCAAGTGCGACTATTGCAGCATTTGAGTTCTTACTCGTAAGCATTGCGATAATGTAACGCGAAATAGAGGCGTGTTGCACATTGATAATCCGCTCACGCTCTTCTATTCTCGACCGGCAACGGATGGTCAAAGATGCCGGGAAAGAAGGATGCACTTGGGATCATTCTGGGCGGCGGGCAAGGGACGCGCCTCTTTCCGCTCACCCTCCAAAGATCGAAGCCTGCGGTCCCGCTCGGCGGCAAATACCGGCTGATCGACGTTACTGTATCTAATTGCATCAACTCCGGCATTTCGAATATCTACATCCTCACGCAATTCAATTCCGCGTCACTTAACAGGCATATCGCACGCACTTATCGATTCAGCCGGTTCTCGGATGGATTTGTCGAGATTCTCGCCGCAGAACAGACTCCTGAGAATCGGGACTGGTTTCAGGGAACTGCCGATGCAGTGCGTCAGGTGATGCCCCACATTCTGGAGTTCGACCCGGCATACGTGGTCATTCTTTCCGGTGACCACCTTTACCAGATGAACTACCGCCAGTTTCTTGACCGGCATATCGATACTAAAGCTCATGTCAGTGTCTCAGTGATTCCGTGTACGCGAGAAGAAGCGTCGAACTACGGTCTCGTTAAGACGGACTCCGATGGGCTCCTGACCGAGTTTCGCGAGAAGCCGTCGGCCGATCAGCTCGAGGATATGCGTGTGGATACGGCGCTCCTTGGACTCAGCCGCGAGGAAGCTGATCGAAGACCGTTTCTGGCGTCAATGGGCGTCTACGTGTTCAGCCTCGAGGTGCTGCGAGACCTTCTCAAGGACGGACTGTACCAGGACTTCGGTGGCGAGGTCATCCCGGCCGCGATCAAGCAATACAAAGTGCAGTCGTTTCTCTTTGATGGATACTGGGAAGACATCGGCACGATCAGCGCGTTCTACAATGCGAACCTCGACATGGCTTCAATCATGCCCGAAATTCAACCTTTTCGATGCAGATACGCCGATCTTTACGAGACCGAGATTTCTGCCCGGCTCAAAGCTTATTGACTGCGAGGTTCGCAACTCGATTGTCACCGACGGCTGCATTCTCAATCGAGCATCGATCATCAATTCGATTATCGGGCTTCGGTCTCGCATCGGAAATTTCTCCCGAATCGAATACTCACTGTTGATGGGGGCCGACTATTATCAGACGATCGACGATCTGGAGGCGGATCGGCGGCGGGAACTGCCCTTTATCGGAGTAGGCGAGAGAACAGTGATCAGGCGGGCGATTGTGGACAAGAATGTTCGCATTGGCTCAAACGTGCGGATTCTGAATGAAGCAGAGCGCAAAGAGCACGATGGAGAGAACTACTACATCCGCGAAGGAATCGTCATCGTCCCGAAAGGGGCGATCATTACGGACGGAACAATCATCTAGTCTGACGGCGCGGCTGCGTTACTACTGGACGATCGTTGTCGCTGCACTGCTCTTTGTCGTCATAGGCATCCCGGTCATCACAATTGGCTACCTTCTTCGATGGATCTTCGGCATCGAAGGTTTTGTTATCCCATACGCACAATTCGGAGTGAAGATCTACGTCAGGTCAACCGGGGCACGCGTACACGTCAAGGGACTCGAACACATCGATCAGTCACAGACCTACGTTTTTGTAGCCAATCATCAAAGCACGCTCGACCCGCCCATTCTCTTCGCTTATCTGGGTTGTCGGGTTGGCGCGCTCGCCAAGAAAGAGTTGAGCAGGATTCCGATTCTGGGCCAGGGGATGTCTCTGGCATTTGTGATACCCGTTGATCGCGGTAACCACGACCGCGCGTTGGCGAGTACCAGAGTTGGCGCCGAAGCGTTGCGCGCAGGACACAGTCTGATGGGGTTTCCCGAAGGAACCAGGACCGTCGACGGCAGGCTCAAGGAATTCAAGAAGGGCGTCTTCTACATGGCAGTCGAAGGTGGTGTTCCGATCGTTCCCGTCGTCTTCAATGATACGCGTCTTGTCATGCCGAAAGGACAGCACGCCTGTATTCCGGGCGATGTCTATGTAGAGGTACTGCCACCTGTGAGCACTTTGGGATACGCGAGAGAGAACGTCGAGACGCTGGCAGATCACGTGCGTTCACTCTTCGTGGAGCGTGTCCGTCACGACTAACGCATGTCGACCGTCTATCATTGGCGCCGTTTAGTTCAGCGGAGCATCGTCGCGATGCTAAATGCCAAGTCGCCGCACTGCAAGTGCGGTACTACATGCGATAAAGCATGAGATACACGACGACGCCCGTAATTGAGACATATATCCACAACGGGAATGTAATCCGCGCAATCCGTGCATGACTCTGGAATCTACGCTTCAGAGCCCGAGTAGCAGTTATCAGCACAAGCGGAACAATCACAACCGCAAGCACTACATGAGAAAACAGTATCACGAAGTAAAGTGACCGGATCCAACCGGTCCCGGTGAACGTCGTCGTCGGATGATTGTAATGATAGATAATGTAGGACGTCAGGAAGAGAGCAGACGTAATCAGCGCTCCGATCATACACGCGCGGTGAGCGTTTATCTGTTTTCGCCTGATGAAATAGTAGCCAGTCGAGAGCAGAATGAAACTCGTCGTGTTGAGAGCGGCATTGAGAGCAGGCAGATCAGATAGTGACATAATGAAAACGTCGGGACGACTGACGACTACTCCCGTTCTGCCTGGTAGTAGCGATAGACAACAGCCGCGATTGCTGAAAGGAAAGCAAGCGCCGGCACAAGGAGAAACAACGCAGCCGGCACCGCCGCGGCCGCAAGCTGCGAAGTTTCGCCGGAGCCCGAAAGCGTCGCGCTGCAAGCGGGACATGCTGCCAAAAGGGCCATCGACGGACTAGCCGATTGAAAAGACATAGATCACAACAAAAACGAATATCCAGACAATATCGACAAACTGCCAGTAGAGCCCTCCGACTTCAACATCCTCACTCGCAAACCTGCGCCCTGCAGCAATGATGCTGAGTACTATCACTCCGGCAAGGACGTGGAGCATGTGAAGTCCAGTGACGCCAAAGAACGACGATCCAAACCCTCCTGAGCCCCACGGCGTTATGCCTTCGAGAAGAAGCCTCCTCCATTCGATCGCGTGAAGAGCGAGAAAGACAATTCCGAGAAGCAACGTCACCAGCATCCACTTTCTCGACGACGATCTGCCGTCGGTGCGCTCCGCCTTCACCGCTTTCATCATCGTTAAACTGCTTGCCCCAAGAACCAGTGTCATAGCCAGCGCGTACGCGATGTTCGACCACGAGAATGGCCTGAGCCAGTTGGCGCTCCCCAACCGGATATAAATAGTTGCGATCAACAGTGCGGCAAACGTGAACGAGTCAGACGCAACAAAGAGCCACATCCCAAGCTTTCGGTTACGGCTCACTCGAGACATTGAATCGACCGCTTCCATCACCTTCCCCACACAAAAAGAATCGCGAGAATGTATATCCAGAGACCGCAAAGGAAATGCCAGTAGATCGCAGTCGCATCGACCGAAGACCTTCGGCGCACTGCTGTCCACAATCTTCGACGTGACTTGACCAGAACAAAGCTCAGTGCGCCTATGCCACCAAGCACATGAATAGCGTGAAGTGCCGTAAAGATATACGCAAAGCCACTGTGTCGATTTGTATTCACATAAAAACCGCTGGAAATAAGCTGGACCCAGGCGAATGTCTGCGCGGCGAGAAACGCAACGCCCAACGCCAGCGTCACTTTCAGCCAGCGGGTGAAGCGCAGTTCGAAGCGGCGACGCAACGCTCGACGTGAAATCTCAAATGTCACGCTGCTTGCAACAACGATTACCGTACTTACGATAAACGTTGAAGGAAATTCGAGGGGCAGACGGTAGGCGCTGTTAAAGACATAAGCACTCGATAGAGCCAGGAACATCATGGCCACGCTGGCAAGTGCAAGCCAGATGCCGATCCGATAGCCCTCAGGCGGCGGCGTGAGCTCGGGCTTACCCTCACCCCCACCATCTCCTCCATAGCCCGGTGGCAGATCATCGAAGTGTCCGCGACCGGTGTTCTGCTCATCCTCGACGCTGGTCGTTCTTGTCCTGGTTTTTCCGGGAATACTTGATGTTGGCATTTGGCACTTCGCCTTCAGCTTCGCGTCACTGTCGGTTCCTCGGTTTGCATAATGTAGTCTCGCGGTGCACCAGGAACGGAAAAATCATAGGGGCCACAATGAACGATCGGATCGGTCTCTCCGAAATTGTCGTGCGGCGGCGGACTTGATGTAGTCCACTCGAGCGTGCTTGCTTCCCACGGATTCTCGCCGACCTTCCGGCCCTTGATCAGACTGATGACAAGATTCGCGAGAAACACCAGTTGAGCGGCAGCTGTAACGATCGCGGCAATCGTAATGAACTCGTGCATGGATCCGAGAGGCTTCAGGAAGTCATATCCGGTGATCTCGGCGATCCGCCGGGGGTGGCCAACCATTCCCATCAAATGAAAAGGAACAAAGATCGCATAGACACCGGCGAACGTCAGCCAGAAGTGCAGATGTCCAAGCTTTTCATTGAGAGTTCTTCCGGTCATCTTCGGGAACCAGAAGTAAGTTGCGGAGAATATGCCGAAGACCGCTGCCACGCCCATAATCAGGTGAAAATGTCCGGTGACAAAGTATGTGTCATGAAAGAACACGTCGAGGCTTGTCTGTCCGATAATAAGCCCCGTGATTCCGCCTGAAACGAAAAGCGAAACAAAACCGATCGCAAAGAGCATCGGCGTCGTAAAACGAATACTCCCACCCCACAGCGTCCCCAGCCAGTTGAACGTCTTGATAGCGCTCGGAACGCCGATGACAAGCGTCAACACTGAGAATGCGATCGACGAAGCCGGGTTTATTCCGCTGATGAACATATGATGTCCCCACACCAGAAACCCCAGCACTGCGATCGCAGACATAGCAATCACCATTGCTCGATATCCAAACACCGGCTTGCGTGCAAAGGTGGATAACACATGGGACGTGACGCCCATTCCGGGCAGAATCGCGAGATAGACCTCCGGGTGACCGAAGAACCAGAAAAGGTGCTGCCATAAGAGCGGCGTGCCTCCTGCACCCGCGATCTGCTTCCCACTGATCACCAGTCCCCCGGGATTGAAGAAGCTCATTCCGAGCCAGCGCTCACCGAGGAGCAGAATGCCCCCGGCTAGCAATACCGGAAAAGCGAGCAGCGCAATTACCGCTGTGATAAACCACGACCAGGTCGTCAGCGGCATTCGGCCCAGGGTCATTCCGCTACCCCGCAAAGTGAGAACGGTGGTGATGAAATTCAACGCGCCGAACAGCGACCCCAGGCAAAAGATCGCGATGCTGATCAACCACAGATCGGCTCCAGTCGCCATTCCGGGCCCGGCCGACGGAATCGCACTCAGCGGCGGGTAGAACGTCCAACCGGCAATCGGCGCTCCTCCTTCCACAAAGAACGCCGTCAGAAGAACGAGGAAGCTGAGAACAGTAGTCCAGAACGAGAGCATGTTCAGCACAGGAAATGCCATGTCGCGCGCGCCGATCTGGATCGGAAGAAAATAGTTTCCAAATGCTCCCTGTGGCGCCGTCGTGAGCACGAAGAAGACCATAATCGTGCCATGCATCGTCATGAGCGCGAGATAAAACTCGGGCTGCATCACTCCGCCAGGGAAAGCTCTCGGAAGAAGGGCCTCAACGACACCCCAACGCATTTCGGGCCAGGCGAGACGCACTCTCATCAGAATCGACAACCCTGTACCTATCAGGGCAGCCGAAAGTGCCAGAATGAAATATTGAATGCCGATGACCTTGTGATCGAGACTGAAAATATACCGGCGCAGAATTCCGGGATGTTTAGGCTGTTGAATCGTTTGTTCCGTCATCATAATGAACCGCTGGCAGCAAGTAATCGATCAGGACGACGAGAGCGGAGCAAGATGCCGCACTCCAATTACGGCTCGTAATGTCACGCTCTATTCCTTTGCCTTATCCGCGAGCCACTTATCAAACTCCGCCGCCTCTCGAATTTCCAGAAACCCTCGCATGCGGTGATGTGAAAGGCCGCACAACTCGGCGCATGCAATTTCGAATCGCCCTGCCCGCGTAGGCGTGAAGTTGAGAGCGATCTTGAGACCGGGAACGGCATCCTGCTTGATTCTCAACTCGGGAACAAAAAAGCTGTGAGTCACATCCTTTGACTTGATGATGAGCTTGACGGGCCGGCCGAGCGGAACCGCCAGCACCCCGACGCTCACAAGATCGTCCTTGCCCGCCGGGTCCTTACTATCGATCCCCGCCGGACCAGGCCGCGCAGTCGGTGAATTGTTTTCATCATCATAAAGCGCGGGATTCGTATCGCCGAACCTGCCATCACTTCCCGGGTAGCGAAAGTTCCAGACGAACTGTTGCGCGATGACTTCGACTTCGAGGGCACCTTCCGGAGCTGCTGCAATCCGCAAACCCGCCCAAACACTCTGCCCGAGGACGGCCAACGCAACAAAGACAAAAGCCGTGACTCCGAGACATATGAGCTCAAAGCGCACATTGCCATCGTTGTGAACGGCGCGTGAGCCTGCAGTTCCACGATATCGCCAGACAACAAATGCGAGCGCAACTTGAGCCCCCGCAAACGCGATCGCCACGATCCACAATGTGAGATTGAACTGCCGGTCGATCGCTGCGCCATGCGAAGCGGCGGGAGCAGGAAACCACCAATGCCCAGTCGCAAAGGCTACGATGGTGATCAGCGTGATCACCAGAATTGCAGCTCCAAGTAATCGGCCCATCACATAACCGGATCAGTGTAGAACGAGGGCAGGTTTCACCTTGAGCGAACCTGCCTGGGAGATCGCTGAAGTGTCGAACTCAAAGGCCACGTCTACATCAGCTTTCTCTTTGACCGTCACCTTTGCAGCCTTTATCCCCAGCTTTTCGTGCCAGGCTTCGACTTCGTATTCCCCCGGCGGAAGACCTTTGATCGAGAATGAGCCGTCCGCTCCACTGACTGCGAAAAACGGATGCCGAAGAACGCCGGCATATGACTTCATCCACGAATGCTGATTGCACTTGATCGGAATGAGCACTTCGGATTCAGTGAATTTCTTTACGAGTGGTGGAGCGCTCGGGTATTGATTTTCGTTCCACTCGCGATTGTTCTTTGGAACTGGATGAACATTGTGAGCAGTCGCGTCCGAATTGAGTATCTTCAAGGTCTGGTTCGTCTGAAGTCCGAATACGTGCGGAACGTAGCGGCAACCAACCTGATCGAGCACAACTTCTGCTGTCGGTGCCGCGAATGTATTCTCCGGCAATCCCGATTTGACGTAGACAAACACGTTCGCGAGTTTGCCATCCTTCACAAGGATATCTTCGAAAGTTGCGCCCTGAGCTTTCTGCTCGCATACCGGGTCTGATCCCATTTGGATCTTCCTGGCTTCCGGAGGTGTCCCTTTAAACGCCATTGATCCTCTGATATTGCCTTCGTTCCCTGTAGGTGAGTAAACGGGCCCGCCAGCTTTCTCGGGTGTTGGAGTTACACCTCCTTGATCACCACCTCCGCCTGAACAGGCAATTGTGCAAAGCAACGAAATGACTACACCGGCAAATAGCACGAAACGAGTCGGTCTCATTTCTTTCCTCCCTGGTCCGACGTCTGATCAGTCTGAAACTTTTGAATTTCGCTCGCTCGCGTTAATTATGCCCCACGCTCCCTGAATGGTGCTATCCTAAGTCGCCAGAACGACTTACTTACTTATTGACCGATAGTCGTTATGAGAGTCCATCAATTCGGAAAGCTGCTTGCGGCGGCGGAAGTCTGTCTGCTGATTGCGACTGCGCACGCGCAGATCAGTGAGCGCGATCAGAAAATCGTCCTCAATACGCGTCTTGTTTCCATGACAGTCGTAGTGACTGATCAGCAGGGGCGCGCACTTTCGGGACTCGAGGCGGACCATTTCCGTATCTACGACAATCAGGTGGAGCAACAGATAAGCCATTTCAGCCGCGATGACGGACCCGCGTCTGTCGGTGTGGTCTTCGATCTCTCCGGCTCGATGCTTGGAAACGGGATCGCACTTGCACGTCAGGCGCTCGAGCGTCTGGTCGAGAATAGCCATCCTGACGACGAGTACTTCATTTTTGGATTCGATTCGAAGTTGAGACTCGTCGCACACGGCTCACCAGAGCGCAATTCGCTTTTTGACGAATTGAAGCAGATCGAGCCTCGCGGAAATACGGCACTCTATGACGCGAGTATCCAGGCAATCGACACTTTCGAGCATGCACGCCATCGCCGCCGTGCCCTCATCATTCTTAAGTGATGGAGAAGATAATCAATCGCGACTCTCATTCAGGGAACTTCGCCGGCGAATTATCGAGTCGGGTGTGATGGTCTACACCGTTATGGTCGGCTCGATCATTCCTCACAGCCCCGGCCGTGCAATTCTCAATGAAATGGCATCGAGCTCTGGCGGGCGCGCGTTCTTTCCGGTCAACGAGAATGGTCTCGACGAAGCGTTCGCACGAATCGCCAACGAAGTGCGCCGATCCTACTCGATCGCCTATCAGCCTTCAGAGTTTCTCGCCGACGGAAGCCTGCACCGAATCAAGGTCGACGTGAAAGCACCACAAGCAGGAATCAAGCTCGCCGTCCGCACAAGAAAAGGCTACATCGCGAAGGGCGCAGAGGCGGAGTATGAGTGCTGAGTGCTGAGTGCTGAGTGCTGAGTATTAGAGTTCAAGCTTTAGCTTGCTGGTCTGTAGTTCTAGATTCAAGAAGCAAGCTGAAGCTTGAACTCCAAACTCAGCACCCAGCACTCAGCACCTTCTTCTTCTAAGCGATCCAACCTCCCCCAATCACAACATCTCCATCGTAAAAGACTGCGGCCTGACCAGGAGTGATGGCGCGCTGAGGTTCATCGAATTTGACAAGGACCGATCCGTCGTCGCAGGGAGATATGTGCGCTGGAGCTTCGCCGGCGCGCGACCGGATCCTTGCATTGACCGCGCGAGGCTCTTCGAGCGCCTCGAATGCAATCCAGTTCGTTCGCTCGACGCGCATTTCTGACCTGAGCAGAGCGTTTCTCTTGCCAACAACCACACGATTATGCGGCGCGTCGATCTGAACAACATACAGAGGATCGGGTGCCGCAATCCCCAATCCCTTTCGCTGCCCTACCGTGTAATGATGAATTCCTGAATGCTTTCCGAGAATCCGGCCTTCCTCTGAGACGATCTCGCCTGGGTGCTGGAGCATCCGCTTTCCAGATATCGATCGATAAAACGCGCATAGTCACCATCAGGAACGAAGCAGATCTCCTGGCTTTCGGGCTTCTGCGCTGTTGGCAAACCTTCGCGGCTCGGCAACTGCGCGCACTTCCAGCTTTCGTCATTTCTCCCAGCGGGAAGAGCGCATAACTCAATTGTTCTTGCGTCAACTCGAAGAGAAAGTAGGACTGGTCCTTCTCGCGGTTGACGGAGCGCAACAAAAGCCAGCGTCCGCTCTCTTCATCAAATTTCACGCGAGCATAGTGGCCCGTCGCGACCTTTTCGGCGCCAACGCCTTTTGCCAGCTCAACCAGTTTGTCGAATTTGAGAAAGGAATTGCACGCGACGCACGGGCTCGGCGTCAGGCCTGCGAGATAGTTCGACACGAACGGCCGAACAACGTCCCGCTCAAATGCGTCTTCGAGATTGATCACGTAGAACGGAAATCCGAGTTTCGACAGCGACCACGCGAGCGTCATAAAGGTCGTCCAGAGAGCAGCAGCGCTGAAGGCAGAGGCTCGCCGTCCGGGCCGACGTTGATTCGGCGCTGATTCCAGAGCTGCATCGAAAATCCGACCAGCTCTTCGCCCTGGTTCTTGAGAATCGCCGCGGTGGTCGAACTATCAACCCCGCCGCTCATGGCTACTGCAATCATTCAAGTTAATACTCACCATTTGACAATACCGTTTAATCCAATGTTAAGATGTACGCTTGATTCTAGCACGCTTGGATGACGATCAATCATGATACAGGAAGGACACCTGAACTGATCGAAGGGATCATACGCGACAATGACACAACCCTTGAACAACCCGGGAACAATCGTTGAACCCGCAATCGACAAATACCGAATTACTCGTGAACCATACTATCTGGAGATTCGCAATGAGGCCGTGATCTTCGAAACCGCTTTCCGAGTCAAAGCTTCCAGTAATGCTAAAAGGGCCGACCGGGTGTGGCAAGACGCGTTTCGTGGAGTCGATGGCATACCGGCTGGGCCGTCCGCTGGTAACCGTCGCATGTCACGAAGACTTGTCGGCGACGGACCTCGTCGGCCGATACCTGCTCGAAGGCGATGAGACGATCTGGCACGACGGTCCGCTGACAACGCGCAGTCAGACACGGCGCGATCTGTTACCTGGATGAAGTGGTCGAGGCGCGCAAAGACACGATCGTGCTGATTCATCCGCTTAACGGACGATCGCCGAATCCTGCCGGTCGAGAAGCGCGGTGAGCTGCTTTCAGCTCCGGATTCTTCATGCTGGTGATCTCCTACAATCCAGGCTATCAGAGCGTGCTCAAGGACTTGAAGCAGTCGACACGCCAGCGATTTGTTTCGATGGAGTTCAATTACCCGCCTGCCGAGGCTGAAGTGCGGATCGTCGCTCGCGAAGGCGCGATCGATGAAACGATGGCGCGCGACCTGGTCAAGATCGGGGAGAAGGTCAGAAATCTGAAGGGGCATGGGCTTGAAGAAGGCGTCTCCACTCGCCTGCTGGTTTATTCAGCACAGCTGATCGCAAAAGGCATCGATCCGATCGTCGCCTGCGAAACCGCGATCTCGAGCCCGATAACAGATGACCAGGAATTGCACCGAAGCATTCGAGAGATCATCACCACCGTGATCTGATCGGCTTTCAAAGCGAATGTCAGAAGAAAAAAAAGGCGGGACCGGCGCCCGAGAGCGACCA
This sequence comes from uncultured Acidobacteriota bacterium, assembly GCA_963813345.1. Classification (GTDB taxonomy): domain Bacteria; phylum Acidobacteriota; class Blastocatellia; order RBC074; family RBC074; genus CAWDDA01. Next base: position 370,334 of record CAWEYR010000024.1, read on the forward strand.
GCTGAAAGGCGCAACTCGAGGGACCATTGAAGCCCTCGCGATGAAGATGGGGCTCAACCCGTCAGAGCGCGCCTGGGTTGCGGTCGATATCGGTGCCTCGCTTGCCGGAATCTCGTTCAAGACAACGGTTGACTTCTTTAAAGTGCGCCCCGAAGTCGCGCGCCTGCTCGAAAGCGGCGATCTTCGCGCCTGGGCAGAGCTTGGACGCCGGATAGCTCTCAACAACGCGGATGAGGCCTCAGATTTCTTTCGCACTTCTGCGAACACATTTTCGCTACTCCCTGAGTCGCTGCGGCCCGTCCTGATCTCGCTCTGCAGTCGTCAGATTGTCCTTTCGCCGGCAGCCTGCATCGCTACTTTCCGCATCAGCTCCGCAGGTTTTTGCAGAATTGAGAGATGAACAGGCCGCGGTCCGCATTTTTGGCATCGCGGTCGAAGTCGCTCAGCGATCGGTCAAACACAGCACCGAAGTGCTTGAGGCAGCTCCCGCGCGCGCTTTCCGCACTGCATGCTGCTTGAGGCGAGACTGGCTATCGACACGAGATCACCCGAACGTCCGACAACGTATGTCGTTAACCTGGCGGAACAGTTCGCCAGCCGAACAGGCGCGACTGCGGCGGAGTTTCTCTCGACGGTAGGCGAGGGACTGGAGTTTATTGAGCGCCAGCAGGAAGTCAGTCGCTCGGTCTGCAAACCGCTTTCTACCTCGATCGCGGAGGCGCGACGGCTCTTCAGTTCTTTCGATCTGCCCGCTCTGTTATCGAGTTTGGCGGCGTGTCGAGCTTTGACAGATGGAATCGCGTTGTCGGCAAAGTCGCAGATGAAGGCAACGCGCTCGTCTATGACTTTCTCAAGCTGACGCCCAAGGTGGTCGCCGCACTTTCGATTCCGCGAATGCGCAGAGCGAGCGCAGATAAGAGCCAGGCGGCGATCGCGGCTGTTCTGGAGATTGTCGAAGAACTCACAGCAATGAACGTACATCTCGCGCTGGAGTGCTTCAAGAGCTCCCCGCGCGCGGTTGCGCGCGCGTCGCTCGATCAGTTTCAGAGCTGGGCGCGCGCAGGCGTCCAGATTCACCGGCAGGACCGGCGTCGAGCACAAGCCTATTTCGCGCTCGAATCGAAGACGAGCCAGGAAGTTCTGAGAGGCTCGAACGATGGTGTCACACTCGAATCGATCTCGCATCTGCCTCAGGCTCTACGTCGAAGGATTGACCGGACGCGAAATGTTGATTGCGCCCATAGGTGCAATACCAGAAGAATCGCGCATCGGCGATGGGCACACGATCAACCTCCCTTCAGCCGTGGCTGAGTTCGGTTCGGCTGAAGAGGATTTCAAGCTATACAAAGTGCTCGCGGCACATGCAGCAGGACAGATCGAGTTTTGCACTGCGTGAGGCGGCTACCAACGAGCTCAAAGCTGCGCTTCGTGAGATCGACCGGTTCTTTACCGATGTAGAGCGCCGCGCAGCGCAAGAGATTGCAGTCAGCGACGCGTCCGAAAGTGACCAAAGTGATCGGGGTGATCCGGAATTCGCAGCGTACTCCGATTCGCGTCATGTCGAACATCACGTTCGGCCGCCTCTACGTCCTGAAGACATCGAAAGCGTCAATTACAGGACCGTGCTCCATCGATTTCCGAACGCCGGTCTTGCTACGAGGATCTTCACGACTCTCGAGAACGGTCGCATCGACCATCTTCTGAGGGCGAGCTATCGCGGAATACGAAGAGATCTCGATTTCGTACGCGCGCGTCTGATTGAGCGACGGCCTCCGGTCATTGAGCTTCCTGTAGAACAGGCGATCTATGAGATTCTTTTTCAGATCACGCTCTGCGGCGGGGTGATCGAGGACAAGGTCCGTGTCGCGCTATGCCCGTGTAATCACCGAATTCACACGCATTATCGACGAATGCCTGCGGCGCGAGAATGCAACGGTTGCCGACACCCTGGTGGCTACATTCCGTGTCTACAACCTGATTGGTCAGCAGCAGCAACAGGATGACGCGGAGCGCGATGCGGAAGAGAGCGACGAAGCGAGCCGCGACGATTCTGAGGAGAGCGACGAGTCAGCGCAAAGCCGCGAACAGCGCGCATCTCAGCAGCAGCCGCGAGCACTCGATCCATTCAATCAGTGGTCCGAACCGGTAGAAGAGACGCTGCCGCTCGAATCGGATATTTTCGAAGATATGGTGAATGCGGAGTGCGGTGAACAGGAGCTTCAGGAAGGAGATGTTGTCTTTTTTTACGATGAATGGGATCGCGAGCTTTGTGATCACCGCTCGAAGTGGTGCCGCATTATTCAACGCGAGAATCGTCGTGGAACCCGCGATTTTGTCGAGCAGGTGCGCGCACGATACTCGGGTGTCATTTCATCAATCCGGCATCAGTTTCAGATGCTCAAGCCAGAGTCACTTCGCCGAGTAAAGGGCGAGCTTGATGGTGAGGACTTTGACCTTCAGGCTGTGATCGATCATCACGTGGATCTGCGGACCAACGGACGACCTTCGGACCGGCTTTATATCCGCCGGATCCGAAGAGAGCGCGAGGTTGCGGTCTCGTTCCTGCTGGACATGTCTTCATCGACGGCACGAACGATCACGCGACATCCGAATCAACCGTACACGCGACCGGGACAGAAGATCATTGATATCGAGAAGCAGGGTCTGGTGCTCATGAGCGAAGCTCTCGAGGCCGTGGGAGATGCATATGCGATTTCGGGGTTTACGAGCGAAGGCCGGCGCAATGTAAAGTATTTTGTGATCAAGCAATTCGGCGAGAAATACTCGCCCGAGGTGGAACGGCGGATTGGCGGTATTACTTACCACAACAATACGCGCCTTGGAGCGGCGATTCGGCACGCGTCAACTGAGCTTGAACGGCAGGATGCGAGGACAAAGTTGCTGATCGTGCTCAGCGACGGACGTCCCTATGATCATGACTACGGCGATTCACGCTATGCTCGTGAAGACACCAAGATGGCGCTGCGTCAGACAAAGGTTAGCGGAATCACACCTTTCTGCATCACCATCGATCGGGAATCGGAAGACGAGCTCAAGGATCTCTATGGCGAAGTTGGATATACGATTATCGATGACGTCATGAGCCTGCCCGAGCGCCTGCCCGGTATCTACCGCCGTCTGACAACCTGAACCTGCAAAACGTTTGAGGCCAGGGTGTCAGGGAAGAAAAAGCGAGTGCGCCGCGTCTAAATGTCGACTGCAATGGGAAGCGGGTCGATTGGGTCGGTGAGCCGAAGAATGATGAAGAGCGATGACGCGGAAGACTTCCCCGATGTCAAAGTGATCAGAGCTTGTCAGGAAGGCGACCGCGATGCATTCCGGCTGCTCTTCGAGACTTACCGGGACCGCACCTACACGATCGCCTACCACTTTTGCAGTGACGAGGCGATGGCATCCGATATTACTCAGCAGGTCTTTCTAAAACTCTTCGACTCGATTCGTCAATTCCGCTTCAACTCAGAGTTCACGACCTGGCTCTATCGCCTCGTCGCCAACGTGTGTATGGATGAGCACCGCCGGAAACGACGCTTTCTTCCGTGGGATGACGATCACCGGCAAAGTGTCGCGGCGAGAAGCGTCGTCTCGATCGAGGATCGAGTGGGCCGGAGAGAGCTGGGAGCGCGTGTGCGAGAAGCTGTAGCGACACTCAGTCCAAAACTGCGACTGGTGATCCTGTTGAAGTATTTTGAGGATTTTTCGTATGACGAAATGGCAGCGGTGCTTGATTGTTCGCCAGGTACCGTAGCGTCGCGGCTCAATCGCGGGCACCAGCAACTGGCGAGGACATTAGCGCATTTGCGCGAGGAGCTTCAGTCTTAACGGCAAACGGATGGCGACTGAACACATACATCACCGGCTTTCGGAATATTGTCGCGGCGAGATGGCGCCCGAAGAATCGCGCATTGTCGCAGAGCATCTGGTTGCATGTCAGAAGTGCCGTGTCGACTACGACGAGGTCAGATTGGGCGTCGCTTTTGCCTCCGAGCTCCGTCGAGTGTCAGCTCCCGAGGATCTTTGGGAGCGAGTCCAGTCCGGGCTTCCCGACGCATCGCGTACTTCGATCCTTTGAGTCGCGGAGATGGACTCAGGTGGGACTTGCAATCGCTGCCGTCCTGGTTACCGTCGTCGGACTTGCCTGGTACTTCAACTTTGGCTTTGGACGTCCTGTAAATGAACGACCTCCGCAGATCGCGCGCACCGAACCCGGGAAGCCGGATGTGCCCGTGCCAACGCCGGGGACTCCATCAGTCACACCGCCATCGACCGAGTCCTTCTCCGCTGAGCACGCGGCCTCCAAGACCAACCGATCGAAGCCAGCCATCATTCGAAGTGGTGTCACTCGATGGTGCTCCTCTCGTGGCGGCAACCAGGCTTGAAGGCAAGGGATGGCTGGGCGTCGGTGAGTGGCTCGAAACGGATCGATCATCGCGCGCACAGATCACCGTCGCCGATATCGGACGAGTAGAGGTAGCACCGAACTCCCGCATCAGTCTGCTGAACACGAAGACGACCGAGCATCGATTAAAGCTCGCGCGCGGGCGGATTCAGGCTCAGGTAGTAGCGCCGCCGCGCATATTCGTGATCGAAACACCGTCAGCCACAGCTGTCGATCTTGGTTGCGAATACGTTCTCGAAGTCGACGAATCGGGAGCGGGACTGCTGCGCGTTACGAGCGGGTATGTACTCCTCGAGGACCGTGGTCACGATGCGATCGTACCCGCTGGTGCGGTTTGTGAAATGCGAAAGGGCGGTCCAGGCGTCCCCTATTTCGAGACCGCATCGGCCAGGTTTCGTCAGGCTGTTGCCGAGCTAAGCAAAGGTAAGGCTGATGCCCTTGAAATACTTCTGAGCGAAGCTGAGAGGCGCGACACGCTGACGCTCTGGCATTTGCTTCACAGAGTGAAGCGTGAGGATCGGGCGCGAGTCTACGATAGGATGACCGCGCTCTATGGCCCCCCAAGTGGCGTGACGCGCGAGGGCATTCTCAGACTCGATCGCGCAATGCTTGACGAGTATCGCAAGCGCCTCGCGTGGGTGTGGTAGGAAGAAGAGTGCGAGTGCTGAGTGCTGGGTGCTGAGTGAGTTTGAGTTCAAGCTTTAGCTTGCTCTCTTGACGCTCGAATGAGACCCCAAGCTAAAGCTTGAACTCAAACTCACTCAGCACCAGCACCAGCACCCAGCACTTTGTCTTATTCTACTTACTAAAATCGACCTTGGGTGTCTGGCGCTCGCCTTCTTCAGCCTTGAACAAGGGCTTGTCCTGAAAGCCCAGCATGCCGGCGATCAGAACGGTCGGGAATTTCTGTCGGGTTGTATTGTAGTCCGTCGCTGCGTCGTTGTAGTCCTTGCGCGAGATCGCGAGTCGATTCTCTGTTCCGGCGAGCTCGTCCTGCAGCTTCATGAAGTTCTCGCTCGATCTGAGCTGCCGGGTATGCTTCAGTGAGCGAAAGAAACCGGCCGCCTGGCCCAAGAATTCCTCCACCGCCGCCTGGAAGCAATCCGCTCTCGCGTGTCACTTTGGTCAGCTGATCGTTTGCTGCAATCTTCTCTTCAGGAGTCGCGGCCGAAAGAAGGCGGGATCTCGCGTCGGCAATCTTTCCGAAGACCTCGACCTCCTGACCCGCGATTCCCTTGACCGTGCCGACAAGGTTGCCGATCAGATCAGCACGTCTCTTGAGGTTGTTCTCGACCTGAGACCATTGCTTATCCACTTCGTTTCGTTTCGCGACGAGCGTGTTGTAATTACCAACAGCCCAGCCACCGATAGCCAGCGCGAGGACCACGATGATCCCAACAATGATCAAACGCTATCTTTCCCATTTGAGCCTCCCTTCCAGCAATTCCGACGAGTAACAATTAGTTTGACATCGAATCATTTGATCCCGTCTACGGCGTCGATGATCCTTTCGATGGAATCAATGTAGGCTGCAAACAGATCGTCGACTTCCACATCCATCAGGTCGCCCTGCTCCTGTCTGAGACGAAGAACACGTTCGAGCGAAGAAGTATCGATTTGTAGATGGTGTCCAATTCGACGGACAGTTTCGAGTCGTCGTTCATAAGGTTCATCACCAATCAAGTAGAGGATCGGTCTCATGAACTGAACAAAACTAACGACGCTATCTGTCATTAGCTGCAGCGTTCGACGGGAATCGCCACTCGATGTCAGATAGAGCGCCCGAAGCCGGACGAGCTTCCCACGCAATTCGTATTCCGTCAGCAATCGAACGTTAACAGGTGAAATCTGTGCATTTTCCAGAAGGTCTTCACCGTACAAGACGCGATAGGCGTGCTTCATCTGCATGAAATCGATCGGAAAGACATCGAGCGCATTGCTAAGCTCGGAGCGCGTGAAATACGCCGCTCGCGGGAATCCGCTATTCATCCACCAGCGCATTACCGGGGCAGAACGCGCCAGCTGCGCAGCGGGTAGCGAGCTCGTGACGACAAGCAACTGAACATCAGAAGGCTTCGCTCCCGCGTCGGCTCTGACCACCGCCCCGTACATTATCACCGAGATAAGATCGTGTCCGTGAGCCTCTACCAGCCGCCGCACGAGTTCATCGAGCGTTTGTTTCATCGCCAGTTCTCCCTGAGCTGACGCGTCACTACCAGCTATCGCTCGCGCCGCCTCCACCGCTTGATCCTCCTCCGAAACCGCCCCAGCTGCCTCCTCCTCCACCGCTCGAGCCGCCGCCGCCACCATCGCTACTTCCCCAGGTGCCCCCGCCAAATCCTCCGCCACCACGGTTGAGAATCAAGGGCCCCCACCAGATGCCGGGGTCCACGCCTCTGCGCGGGCGACTCCCCGGGCCTCCTCCGCCTTTGTTGCGGCTCGCGATAAACAAGATCACGAGAAAAAGAATCACAACTCCAATGATCAGCCCCACAGGGAAACCGCCGTCTCCCTGTTCAGCCGGCCCGCCATACGCATAGCGCTGGTCTATACCTTCGAGTGAGACGTTCCATTTCTGAGCCAGAGTGTCGACCAGCGTCCTGACTCCGACAGTCACACCCTCAGACCAGGCCATTTGCTTGAAGTACGGGCGCATTCGCCGGAGCATCTCACCCGCAAGGCCGTCGGGGAGATCACCTTCAAGTCCGTAGCCAACTTCGAGTCTCGATCGCCGGTCCTCCGTCGCAATCAGCAGGAGCGCGCCCTTATCTTTGTTCTCCCCACTTTTTCCACCGATCCCCCAGCTTCTATAAAGCCCATTTGCATAATCTTCGATCGGCCGGTCCTCGAGAGTTTTGATAGTGACAACCGCTATTTGTGCGCCGGTTTTCTTCTCAAAGTTAAGGAGGATAGTTTCGAGCTTTTCGCGGGTTGCAGAATCGAGCACACCGGCAAAGTCATTAACGTGACCGGTATAGCTCGGGTATTTCGGTTGTTGGGCAACGGCGGAAGTAAGAGTCCCACCCGCGGCTAGCATTAGAAACGCAAGCAACCCGCGAAGCAGTCTATTCGTCAAAGTGGGGGATATCTGCATTATTGCGGAACTTATAAGGGCTTGGAGCGATTAGAGTCAATGAGATTGCCGGGTTTCCGGCGAATCAGCGCTTTTCTGGACTATTGATATGGAATTGACATTAATGCCCGCAAAGGCTAGAATTTGCACTGTTACTGGTGATAGGCGCCCTGGACGTAACGAGATATCCTCCTTAATCACAACGATCCACAATTGATGACGACTGATTGATGGTGCCTTGGCCGATTTTTGTAATTTACATCTTGATACCGGAGGAATGACGACGAATGCCGACACACAAAGGTGGAGTGGTCGCTAGAAGCGTCTTATTTGCTGGCCTTCTTATCCACTTACCCCTGACGGGACTTTCTCAAGTCCGTACAGGAGCCGCAAGCCCCAACCCTCAAACAACTGAGCTGCAGGATCGAGGTGCCATTCAAAAGGTGATCGATCAGTCGACGCTCTTTCTTCAGGACGGGGATAAATTTTTCAACGAAGGAAACTACAAGGACGCACGGAAGGCCTACGATCGAGCGATCGACACCATCCTCGAAGCCGGCGTTGATGTGCGACTCGATGCGAATCTGAGCCGACATTATCAGTTTCTTGTTGACCATATTTTTCAACGGCAGTTGAGCGCCGCCAAATCGCTCAAGGGTTCGGGTCAGCCAGAGGTTGCGATACGTTCTACAGGCGACCGTTCAGTGACGCTGCAATACGCCAGTCTTCAGCAACAGAATCCGACCTCACCTGCGGCGCGCGGATTTGGACAACAGGCCTACGAGCCATCACCGCTTGATGAACTGGCCCAGTTGAAACTTACCGACGACGAGTTGAAGGATGCTACGAAAGCCGACGTCGAATCGGCGGTTGCGGGATTGAGACTCGATTTCGATTTCAAGCCAAACGCACTTGTACAAAGCTACATCAATTACTATCTCGGACGCGGACGAACGACCATGGAAAGCGGACTGCGCAGATCAGGACGCTTCATGGATATGGCGCGCCGGATATTTCGTGAAGAGGGAGTCCCTCAGGATATCGTCTGGCTGGGCCAGGTTGAAAGTGCATGGTCTCCGATTGCGCGCAGCTGGGCCGCAGCTGTCGGGCTTTGGCAGTTTATTCCCGGTACCGGCGCACAATATGGTCTTCGCCAGGATGCCTGGGTTGATGAGCGTTCCAGCTTTGAAAAGGCCACTCGAGCCTCGGCTCGCTATCTGAAGACGCTCTCTGACAGATATGCGGGAAACTGGGAGCTGGCGATGGCAGCCTACAACTCAGGTGAAGGTCGAGTTGATTCGGCGATCGCGCGCACTGGCTACGCCGATTTCTGGGAAATCTATTCGCGCGGCATGCTTCCGACCGAAACGCGGAACTATGTTCCGAACATTCTTGCAACGATCATCATCGCCAAGAATCCACAGCGTTATGGTTTCAACGTCAAACCGGAGCCTCCGCTCGAGTACGATCTGGTTCGTGTAAACACATCGGTGGACCTTCGCCTGGTGGCCGATGCTCTCGACACGACCTATGACCGTCTGCTCGGCCTGAATCCTGAACTCAAGCGCGGTATAACTCCACCGGCAATGGAACATGCCATTCGCGTGCCTGTCGGAACGGGCAAGCCATTGCAGGCTGCCCTTAAGCTGATACCCGCCGACAAGCGAGCCACGTGGAGACTGCATACTGCTCTCCCTGACGACACCTTCGAAACCATAGCCGCAAGAACAGGAGTTTCCGAGTCGCTTCTGACATCACTCAATGGCGCCTCACTGAAATCCGGACAGAAGGTGATCGTTCCTACGAGCACCCCGGTCAGAACTGTTGCAGCAACAGCGCCGAAAGGTTCGATGCTGCCGGCTTCCGTCGCAGGTTCAGGTACCGTTTCAGGTAACGTTTCAAGTGCCGGTTCGGTGAGCCCAGGTTCGCGAATCGTTACCTACCGCGTCAAATCTAACGAATCATTGGCGGATATTGCCGCTCGTTACGGAATAGGCGTCAACGACATCGCAGCGGTTAACGGAATCAGCACTTCGACTCGAGTTCGAGCCGATCAGGTCCTGAAGATTCCAGTCGGAAACTAAGTCGAGCACGCAAATCGAGTAAGTAAGCCACATAACAGGCCACCTCCAAGCCCACCTCCTGGTTGATTTTTTCACTGGAGGTGGGTTGTGCTTTTTAAGACCCTCAGTGCGTCAGTTTTTGGAATCGACGCAGAAATAGTAGAAATCGAAGTGGACCTGAAGCAGCGCACAGGCGACTCTGCCTATGACTCCTGTGTCACGGTCGTAGGACTTCCTGATCTTGCTGTCAGGGAAAGCCGAGAGAGAATACGCGCCGCGATTTCCAACTGTGGCTTCTACTTCCCCGCCCGCAGGACAACAATCAATCTCGCTCCTGCTGACGTCAAAAAAGAGGGGTCTCTCTTTGACCTTCCAATTGCCACTGGAATCCTCGGCGCCAACGAACTCTTGTCCACCGATGATGTAGCCGGAACAATGCTGGTCGGCGAGCTCGCTCTCTCGGGAGGCGTAAGACCCATTCGTGGGGCGCTTCCAATTGCGATCGCCGCGAAGAAGCGGGGCGTCAAGCGGCTGATCCTCCCGGCGGTAAACGCTCAGGAAGCGGCCGTCGTCCGCGGGATCGATGTCTTCGCGGCAAATTCCCTCGATGAGGTTGTCGCAATTCTCCAGGCACAACCCCCGCGATCACCGCTGTCGGCATCCTACAAGCTGGTACCGAATGAATCGAATGGGCCTCGTCCCGACTTCAAGGAGGTCTGTGGTCAGCTGCATGTCAAACGCGCGCTCGAAGTAGCTACAGCAGGGGCGCATAACGTTCTGATGGTGGGCCCGCCGGGCTCTGGAAAGACGATGCTCGCCAAACGTATCCCGTCGATTCTTCCTCCCATAACGTTCGAAGAAGCCCTCGAGACTACGAAAATCCACAGCGTGGCAGGTCTGACGCAGAGCGCAGGGCGTTCTCGCGGAACGTCCTTTTCGAGCCCCGCATCATACTATCTCCGATTCCGGGCTTATCGGAGGCAGCTCGATTCCCCGCCCTGGCGAAGTGAGTCTCGCCCACAATGGAGTTCTATTCCTTGACGAGCTACCGGAATTTGCGCGGCACGTGCTCGAGGTAATGCGGCAGCCAATTGAGGATGGGCGCGTCACGATCAGCCGCGCCGCGATGTCTGTTACCTTTCCAGCTTCGTTTATGCTTGTGGCGGCGATGAATCCGTGCCCATGCGGCTACTTCAACGATCCCAATCGCGTCTGCCATTGCTCGCCTCCACAGATTCAACGATACGTTTCGAGGATATCGGGGCCGCTGCTCGACCGCATAGACATCCACATCGACGTTCCGGCAGTCAAGGTATCGGAGCTGTCAGCACAGCGTGAATCCGAGAGCTCCGACAGGATTCGCGAGCGAGTAGTCCGGGCGCGGGACGTGCAACTGGAAAGGTTTGCCGGTGAAGAAACCTTTGCGAATGCCCAGATGACACCTCGTCACATCAGGCTTCATTGCGCGCTTGCGCCCGGTCCGCAGAAGATGCTGGAACAGGCGATTACAAAGCGGGGGATGTCGGCGCGGGCATACGATCGCATCTTGAAGCTTTCGCGAACGATTGCTGATCTCGAGGGCAACACTTCGATCAGCGAGCATCACCTGTCAGAAGCATTGCAGTACCGAACGCTTGACCGAACATACTGGATATGACCGCACCAGGACGGAAGCAGCACAGGCCTTAAGCGGAATACTTAGAAGACGGATTCCGCTTGTAAGGTAATAAACATGCCTTTCTTCTGTTGCCATACTATTTAAGGTATAGATGAGTATGATATATGGTTAATAGGAGAGCACTGACGCGAGACAGGCAACTCATCTCTGAAATCCTCAAGCGCTATGAAAAGTGGAAGGATATCGCGTCGCTGTCATGGACCTAAGGGTTTGCGCCTGATTAAGGGATTTCACGACTGAAGCGAATTGGCGGGATGTGAAGGGCTACCGTTCCAGCCGATTTCTGGGAGCAAAGTGGAGAGTGATCTACCGGATTGAACGACAGTTTAATCCCGAAAAACCGTTTCAATCGTTGCTTCGCTAGGGCTCACGACTATAGGAGGCGTAAATGAAAGAATACCGGCCCGCCAAAAAGCGCGTCGATGTCTCTGTCGGGGAATCGGTGCGAATTGTTCGAGAGCTTCAGGAACTGAGCCAGAACCAGTTAGCTGGACTGACGGGAATTCCTCAGTCAACTATTTCTGCCATCGAGAATGACCGCGTACGACTTGGAGTTGAGCGAGCAAAGATTCTCGCGCGCGCCCTGAAGTGCCATCCGGCTGTTCTGGTCTTCCCGGGCTGGGATGTCGACAGTTGTTGTCGCAGCTTAGCTCTCTGAAAGGCGCTACAGCACGCTGATATCTCCAAGGGCTCAAAACTCGACCCGAACGGCAAACTGAAAGGCCCGCGGACCGCCAGACCCGAAGACTCCACCGGCAGTCGTCACCGCCTGACCAAAACTTGATGAGCGGAGGAAGCCAGCGGTGCCTGGCGTATTGCTGTCACGTGTCAAGCACATTTGCAAATCCCGAGTAATTCACATTCGACACGCCCAGAAAATTGGTGACGTTGAAGAGATTGAAGACCTCGGCAATCGGCTCGATACTCACACTCTCACCCAGCCTGAAGAGCCGTGACACGCGCACGTCGAATGAGTTGAAGCTGTCGTTGAAGCGGGCATCATCTCTCACCGAGGGTAGGAGCACTCCGTTGATTCCGCCGTTTCCATTGAGCTGTCCGATGAATGCGTTGAGGTCGGCGCCGGTCTTGAAGATTCTTCCGCCTGCGTTCCGCTGAATCACGGGAATTCGCGAGCTCCCATCCGGCATCCGAATGTCCATCGGGACTCCGGAAGCTAACGTGTAGATCGGTGACAGAACAAAACTCCAGGGAAGCTCAAAGACCCCCGAAAAGGTGAGCCGATGACGCTGGTCGTGCGGCGTCGGACCGTACTCGAGCGCAAGGTTGTTTGAATCGACTGGGCCGCCCTGGAACGGAATCTGATCATCGTTCGCATAGTTGAATGCCTTTGCAAGCGTGTACGATGCCCGAAATTGTGATCGAGTGCTGAATCGTCTTTCGAGACTTACGAGCAACCCGTCATACTTCGTTTTCGCACTTGGCTCGAGATTGAGTACACGTTCGGGCCCGCCAACTGCCGGATTGAAGGGACAGTCCCAACGGTCCTTCCGATAATGAAGCTCGTTCCGAAGTTATGTACATAATCAGCACGAAGAATGAAGTTCCGCGACAGTTCGTGCTGAAATCCAAGACTCATCTGCTGCACCATCGGGTTCTGCAGCGTATTGTCGATAATGTCGATTCCACCAGCCCCTGCACCCGGCAAAACGAATCCGGTGAACGGATTCGAGATCGACGGAGCGAACGGAGGGAATTGACCGGTGTTCGGATCGAGAAAAAAGACGTTGCCTGCACGAACCTCGATTGCCAGCGAACTGCCGTCCAGACCGCGCTCGAGCGAGGCAATCTCAAGTGTGACTCGGTCATAGTAGATACCGTAGCCTCCACGAATGCTCGTGCGCCCGTCGCGAGTTGACCAGTTGAAACCAATCCGCGGTGCAAAATTATTGCTGTCACGCTTGCGATCACCTATCAGGAATGGACGGACCAGCGGACTGATTTCATCATATCCGCTGATATTCTTAACATTGGTGTCCAACTCGTAACGAACACCAAGATTGAATGTCAAATTGGGTGACACTCGCCAATCATCCTGGAAAAAGAATGCCAGATAGTGATTGTCAATATCCGGAAGCAGCAGCGGGCGCGTCGGAGTCGCAGCTTCGGAGGGTCACCGCAAATAGCAAGTCATTGTCATCGACTCGTCCATCTCCGTTGTGATCGAAGTCGGCAAAATCCTCTACAAGTTCGATTCTTCCCTGCTGAAAAACTTCGAGATTGAAGGAAGAGTCGACACGCTGTAACTCGCCACCAAGACGAAAAGTGTGGGGGCCGCGAACCAGGGTCAGAGTGTCAGAGAACTGAAAACGATTAAGGCGCGTTTCCTGCGGAACACGGAATGATGCTCCGTCCTGAATCGATGGAAAAGTCAGCTGCGGACCCGGGGTCACCGGTTGCGTGCGATTGACGAAATTGCTTACACCAAAGCTCAGGCTGTTAACTGCGATTGGCGACAACGTACGAGTCCAGTTGGCGAGAAGCGTGTGATATTCGTTGTTCCCTGACTGGCGCTGCGTTGCCGACCCGATCGCTCGTTCAAGGGTGCTCGCGCCGACGTCTTCCGCCTGCTCGAACGTGTAGCGGACCGACAGATGATCACGATCCGAAGGGCGGAAATCAGTGCGAACAATAGCCAGCAAATCATCGAGCGGAGCCGGTGCGAACGTTCGTACGATTGTCCGGCGCGCCACATCCCGGTTTCCGACCAGGATTGCACCGTCCTGATTGCGATACTCGAAGGCACCAAACCACCAGGCACGATTCTCTTTGAACGGCCCTCCAACAGCCGCTGCATACTGCTGTCTATCGAATGGTAGGGCCTCGCCGCTCGACCGATCAAACGTCGCCGGCAGGCCCTGAATGCTCTTGTCACGCTCAAAAAACGAAATCGCTCCGTGCACATCGTTTGATCCGGACTTGGTGACGACGTTGATCACCGATGATGCCGAACGCCCAATCTCTGCTGAATAGCGATTCGTCGCAATCTGAAATTCCTGGACCGCCTCCTGAGTGATGTTGGTCAAAGGGCCGCCAACGGCATCATCGTTATTATCCAGGCCATCGATCTGTACGTTGCCTCCCCGCCCAAGCTGCCCCGCCGACGAAATGATCACGCTGTTGGTTTTCGTCGGATCGAAATTTGGTGCCGGCGAATTACCAGGAATCAGGAGAGCAAGCTCGAGAAAGTTTCTGCCGTTGAGCGGAAGGTTCTCGATGAATCTTTTCATGAATCACACCGTCGACCGCTGATGTCGTGGCTTCCACCTGTGCGAAACCCGAAACCAGCTCTTCCTGCTCGTTGATCTGCCCGACCGCGAGCGTCAAGTCCCGACTGATGCTTTGCCCGACTTCAAGAATCACGCGAGGTATTATCAGTTTCTTGAACCCGGTGCTTCGACGACTACCTCGTATTCCCCCGGCTGCAGGTTTGGGAATCGTGAAAAAGCCTTCACCGCTGGTTGATACGACGCGCGAAACTGCGGTCGTCTTCAGTGTTGCAGTCACCTTCGCGCCAGCGATCACTGCCCCGTTCGGGTCCATCACGCGGCCACCGAGAGTCGCCGTTCCGGGTTGCTGTGCCCAAACGGGCAGCGTCAAGATAATCAAGAGCAGGGCAGCCGTCTTCGGCATTCGCGTCATCTTTCAAGTCTCCTGGTTCGAGGTATTAGTGCCGGAGGGTGGAATCAACACGCAGCATTAACGTCGAGCAGAACGCGAGCAACGCTCGCGACGCGGTTCTGCTGGGCGTCTGAAAGTGCGGAAATGAACGGGGGAACTGGTCCCGTTTGTGCGATTGACGTTAGCTCGACAGCTGAGTGGAGCACACGGGCTGGTCCAAGCTCATCGCGCAGGTCTTCGAGCGCCAGGAACGCTGATCGCGTCTCGCCTGCCGCAACCCAATCCTTAGCAACACATTGCTCGAAGATGCGATTTGACAGAGCAGGAGCGACACATCCCGAACCGGTCGTGAATCCGGGAAGCTGCCAGAGCTTCATATGTGTAACCGCCGGCCGTTCACCGATTCCGCTGATAACGATGCTGCGATCGACGCGGGTGAGCAATGCTTCGAGATAGGTGTCTTGCTCAGGGTCCTTTCGCACGACGGCGTACTTGATGGCAACGCAAACACCGGCCTCGACAAGACGCGCCAGTGCATCGAGGCCGGCCTCCCTGTTCAATCCGAAGTTATCCTCGTCCTTTACATATAGCATCAGCTTTGTCTCGGCGCGCTCGGCGATCTCAAGAAGGCCGCGTTCAAGACCCTTCGCGTCTCGAGGATCGCTGCAGGGTAGCGTCATGAGGCATGGAAATCCGTGCTTGCGAACGAGCGGTGCCTGGTCAACTGCTCGTCCAAAAGACGGCCCGGCGGCGGGGATGATCCACAGACTATCTGACAGAGTCGCGAGCCACTCCAGCATCTCCGCATATTCGCTTAGCGAAATATGGTACAAGAAAGCGTTACCACCGTAGATCAGTCGAGTAATGCCGCCTCCCGCTATATGATCAACTATTCGTTGATTCTCCTGGAGATTGAGCGAACGGGTCGAATCAGAGTTTCGCGCGAGCGGCGGGACCGCGAAAACACCCTCAAGTTCAGTACGCACCGTGAAACCTTTTCTCATTGAAACGACCTCTCGCAAAACTGTGAATTGATATGATTTTACTTGTACATCGACTTGCCGGGTTTAAGCAATCGGGAATGGACAGTAAAAAAGCTTTGAGTGGGATCGAATGAGGCGATCGAATGGGGCGTGAGATTACGGTCATCGGTGCCGGTTTTTCAGGTCTCGTGACTGCATACCACCTGGTCCAGGAGCGAATGCAGGTTCGAATCATCGAAAAGTCCGAGCGTGCTGGAGGGCTCATCCAGACTCTGAATACTGCCAGCGGACTGGTCGAAACGGCGGCCAATGGAATTCTATCTTCGCCCGACGTTATCGGAATGTGTTCCACTATCGGCGTCCCGCTCGAGCCTACCTTGCCACAATCGCGCGCTCGCTACATCTATCGTAGTGGCACCAGCCGCTGGCCCCTTCGAATTACTGAATCAATCCGTCTTGCAGCCGGGCTCGCGCGAAATGTCGGGCGATTCAAGCCTGAACCTCGCGAATCTGTCAGTGAATGGGGGGCGAGGGTGGTTGGGGAAGCCGCGACCGCACACCTTCTCGCACCGGCACTCGCGGGTGTTTACGCGGGAGATGCCAACAGGCTGAGCGCGACCCTCGTGTTGAGACGAGCGGACTATGGACGCGATGAAAAATCCGGCAGGCGCGCAGCAAGGCCGCGAACGGTTGCGCCCGCGGGTGGCATGCAACGACTCATCGACGGGCTGTCGGTGTTTCTTGCGAATGCTGGAGTTGAGATCGTGACCGGCCACCACGCTGAGATAAGTGATCTTGATCGAGTGATCGTTTGCACGAGCGCAAAAGAAGCGTCTGAGCTGCTCAGGAGTGTCGCGCCTGATGTCAGCCGACAGCTCGCAAGAATCGAAATGTTGCCGCTTGTGACTGCCACCTGCTTTTTCGATCGAAATCCTGGACAGATCAAAGGGTTTGGTTGTCTTTTTCCGCGGGGGCAGGGATTTCGTTCGCTTGGAGTCCTTTTCAATGACTGCATCTTCGCGAATCGAAGCCAGCTTCGCTCGGAAACCTGGATACTCGGTGGTGCACTGGATCGCGAGGTAATCGATCTCGACGACAAGGCTCTCAAAGAATTGCTGGTGAATGAACATGAGCGGCTGACAGGACTCCGTCATGAGCATCTGATCGAAGCAAAGATCACGCGTTGGCATAGTGCCCTTCCCCACTACACAACAGACCTTGAACTGATCCTCGATCATCTGGCCGTTCTTCCTTCTGAGATCAGTCTTGTAGGCAACTACCTCGGCGAGATTGGTCTGGCACGCATCGTAAGCCGCGCAAAAAGGGTTGCGCGGCGAATCGCGAATAATTAGGTACGTTGTACCGGCGTTTAGCCGGAATCGTTGCATTCGAGTAGCTCCAATGTGACGATTCCGGCTAAACGCCGGTACAACGTACCCACAAATCAGGATTGACATTGTTATCGGTAACGGCTATTATCCGCGGAAAATCGTTAGCGGTAACGCTGGAGGTCCCTGACATGTCCCGATTGAAAGTTCCCAACCTCGTCGTAGTGTGCCTGCTTCTTCTGGCGGTCATGACCGTAAATGCTCAGACAACTACCGGCACGATTTCAGGTACGGTGCTCGACAGCTCGGGCCACGTGATTGCCGGAGCAACTGCCAAAATCATCAGCGAACGGACCCGCGAACAGAGAACGATTCTTACGAGCGTCGAGGGCGTTTTCACATTCGCCGCAGTCCAGCCAGGAGTCTACACAGTTCGCGTGGAGCACAAAGGATTTCGTCTATTCGAGCGTACCGGAAACGTGCTGCCTGCTGCTGAGCACCTTTCAGTCGGCACGATTGAGCTGAGAGTCGGCGAATTGAGCGAAGCAGTGACCACACAGGCTGAAGGCGCTGTCGTTCAGACCGAGACATCCGAGCATTCGGCATTGATCACATCTGATCAATTGCAGACGATTGCAATTCGCGGACGCGATGTTATCTCGATGCTGCGCATCCTTCCAGGTGTTTCACAACAGGTTGACACGGAGTTTCTTGGCGGGAATTTCGGTACCGGGACACCGAACATTCAGGGATCGCGCTCTACCTGGAACAGCGTCCAGGTTGACGGCATTACCGGAAACGATCTGGGCACTCCGAGCACGTTCTCAAGTCCGATCAACCTCGATGCGATCGGCGAGGTGAAAGTTCAACTGAACAACTACCAGGCAGAGTATGGTCGAAACGGCGGGAGCTTTGTAAATATCATCACCAAGTCGGGCTCACAGGAGTTCCACGGAAGTGGATACTGGTACAAGCGTCACGAGTCGTTCAACGCGAATGACTTCTTCAACAACCGGGATAAGATCAGCAAGCCGATCTACCGCCACAGCACTCTCGGGTTCACCGTCGGTGGACCAGTCTACATTCCGCGTCACTTCAACACGGAAAAGGACAAGCTGTTTTTCTTTTACTCATTCGAGCATTCATGGGTAAAGAACCCACAGGCTGTGAGACAGGTAACCGTTCCAACGGAGCTGGAGCGAGCCGGCAATTTCTCTCAAACCCTGGATCAAAATGCGCGACTGATAGTGATCCGTGATCCGGTAACCAATCTGCCGTTTCAGAACAACATAATTCCGTCGAGCCGGATCAACCGCTATGGCCAGTCGATTCTCAACATTTTCCCGACCCCGAATCAGCTCAACCGGGCGATTACGGGTGGGAATTTCAACTATCAGTTCCAGGAGAGCATTAATCAGCCACGCAATCAGCATCTTTTGAGGGTCGACTGGAGACCCACTGCGCAGGATTCGGTAAGTGTTCGAGGCTCGACGTGGTATGCCGACAGCATCGGGCATGCCGTCGCGGCTGGCTCATCAAACTGGGGACTTATCAGACAGCACTACACGTTCACTGACGATGGAATCGTCACGAGTTACACACGAGTGTTCAGCCCGCAATTCATAAACGAGGCCACTGTCGGTGTAAGACACAGCGTCGAGGCAGGGCCGCCGGAGTCAGATTCTGAATTGGCAAAGGTGCAGCGCGCCAGTCGCGGCCTGACCGGACTTGGGCAGTTTTTCCCTTCAAACAATCCACTGGGGATCATCCCACAGGCTTCATTCGGTGGTGTGCCAAACGCTGCCGCGATCACTTATGACGGACGTTTCCCGTTGCGCGGTGCAGACACAGTCATCAACTTTACTGACAATGTGACATACATCCGCGGGAGCCATACGTTCAAAGCCGGATTCTTTTATGAGCGGCTCAGGAATTACGAAGGCGAACAGGGAACATACGGAGGCAACGTTGCCTTTGGCCGGGATGTCAACAATCCCTCTGACTCGAACTACGCATATTCCAATGCGATTCTTGGAAACTTTCAGTCCTATGTCGAGTCCGACACCAGACCGAGCAACGAGGGAAGAAAGACTTCGATCGCGTGGTTTATTCAGGACAACTGGAAGGCGACACGCCGGCTGTCACTTGATTACGGAGTGCGGCTCGTCTGGTACTCTCAGTGGACGCACAATACCGGCAAGGCCGCGGCCTTCGCGCTCGAGCGCTATGACCGGTCGAAAGCGCCGACCTTTTACCGTCCGACATGCGCTCGCAACGTGACTCCGTGTCCGACGGCAGATCGCCGCGCGCTCAATCCGATAAACAATCAGGTGCTACCGGCTGTTTATATTGGAGCCATCATTCCCGGAACTGGCGATCCGGTAAATGGTTCAGTGCTCGCGACCGATCAGACATATCCGGAAGGGTTCAAGGACCCTGTCTCATTGCTGTTCGAGCCTCGTGTGGGGTTTGCCTACGACATTACGGGCAACGGGAAGACGGCGCTTCGCGGGAGCTTCGGTGTTTTCTACAATACCGTATCGCCCGGAATTCGCGCCTTTACTCAGAATCCGCCGATTCAGTTCAACCCGCAACTCTTTTATGGCAACTTTGACACGTTCCTCGGCACGACCGGCGTAATCTTTCCGAGCAACATTCAGAGTTTTGAGCGAGACGCCCACACTCCGTCGATCTACAACTTCACTCTCGGCATTCAGCGCGACATCGGCTTCGGGACAGTGGTGGATGTAGCTTACGTCGGAAGTGTAGGCCGTCACCTGGCACAGACGCGCAATATCAACCTGGTGCCCTATGGATCGCGGTTCCTGCCTCAGAATGCTGATCCTGCAAATCCGGCAATCCCGCTCAACGACAATTTCTTCCGTCCTTTCCCAGGTTGGGGAAATATCACATACAACGAGTATGCCGGCACTTCCAACTACAACTCGTTGCAGATTGCTGCGAATCGGAGGTTTGCGAGAGGTCTCCAATTCGGTCTCGCGTACACGTGGTCTAAGGCAATGACGTATGTCGATAACGATGCCGACGGAGTTGCGGTCTACCGCCCAGTGAAAATATGGAACTACGGCAAAGCCGGCTTTGATCAGACGCACATGTTCATTGTGAACTACGCCTGGGATCTCCCGAAAGCGACAAATCTTTGGGACAACAAGGTCTTTGGCGCAGTCTTTGACAACTGGCAGATTTCTGGCATCACTACATTCTCGAGTGGAGTCCCGAGTGGCATCGGATTCACTCTCGTAGACAATGCCGATCTTTCGGGTGGCGGTGATGGCACGCGAATAATTGTTACCGGCAATCCGAATCTCGGCAGCGGCGACGCAGCTTCTCGCGCTGGTTCGAGACCTCGGTCTTTGCGCGTCCGCCACGAGGAAGCTTTGGCAATGCACCAAAGGACGTAATCAGACTTCCCGGAATCAACAACTGGGACCTGTCACTCTTCAAGAACATTCCACTCAAGAGTGAAACACGAGAGATACAGGTGCGATGGGAAATGTACAACGCGTTCAATCACACACAATTCCTTGGCGTAGATACGACGGCTCGCTTTGATGCCGCCGGAGCCCAGGTAAACACGAGATTTGGTCAGGTCATCAGCTCACGTCAGCCACGTCGAATGCAGATGTCCGTCAGGCTGACATTTTGAGGAGGAAACAAGATGGAGTCGAGTCACCTTTCGCGACGCGACTATCTGAGGATGATGGGAGCAAGCACCGCCGTGCTAAACACTGAATTGACGATAGCACCGTATTCGGAAGACTCTGAGGTCCAGGCTGACCGCGCGAGAAGAATGAAGTGGTGGCACGACGCTACATTTCGGGATGTTTATCCACTGGGGGCTATACAGCGTACTCGGCCGGCACGAATGGGTCATGGAGAATGAGGGAATTCCGGTTGCCGATTACGAGCAGCTGGCGAAGCGCTTCAGTCCAAAACCGAACGCAGCTCGCGACTGGGCACGACTGGCACGGCGTGCCGGCATGAAGTACATGGTGATGACCTCAAAGCATCACGAAGGATTCTGCCTCTTCGATACAAAAACGACACACTACTGTGCACCTAAACAGGCCGCCGGACGTGATCTGGTGAAAGAATATTTGGACGCTGCACGCGCTGAGGGGTTGCGTGCTGGTCTCTATTATTCACTCATGGATTGGCATCATCCGGATGGCGCGCGCTGCGAAGTCGATGAGGCAGCGCGCAAGCGGTTCGTGGCTTACATTCACGAACATCTGCGCGAGCTGATGTCGAACTACGGGAAGATCGAATCCTCTGGTACGACGTCTCCTGGCCGCTCGATGCAAACGGGTGGGAATCTGAGCGGATGAATGAAATGGTGTTTAAGCTCCAACCTGACATCATCGTCAATAACCGCAACAAACTTCAGGGAGATTTCTCTACCCCGGAACAGCGCATACAGGCCGAGGAAGGCGATCGTCCTGGGAATCCTGCATGACGATGAATGACAGCTGGGGATATCAGACGGCTGATGACGCGTGGAAATCACCAAAACAGGTCATTCGCAACCTGATTTCGTGCTCGCGCGACGGTGGAAACTATCTGCTCAACATCGGACCAAAGGGTGATGGCTCGATTCCAGAAGAGTCCATTCGAATACTGACCGAGACCGGTGCCTGGATGGACCGAAATGGCTCATCCGTGATCGGAGCTGATAAGTGCCAGCCACGTAGATCAAACTATGCGAGCTTTACGCGCCGCGGAAATACCTTGTACGCTCATGTTCATTTCTGGCCCGGGGAGACCGTCGTGATTGCCGGTCTCCTGACGAAGGTCAAGTCGGCAAAGCTTCTCGCTTCAGGACAGAAGGTCGAGTTTCAGCAGGATCAATTTCGCCTCAGATTGACAGGACTGCCCGAGCGCGCGCCCGATCGCCCAATCACTACATTTGCAATCGAATGCGAAGGTGAGCCTCGACAGGATCAATACTTTGTGCGCAAAGAACGCCCGCGGCGGGATGCGTAAGAGAGTGGTCAGTGGTCAGTGGTCAGGGGTCAGGGGTCAGTGGAAGAGAATTTGTCATTGTGAGATTTGAGATTTGTTATTGATGAGCCAGAAGATCTTAAGAAAATGACAAATCCTCTTACATCTGACCCCGAGCCTCACCTGATCCATCTGATCCACTGACCACTGCCCACTGCCCACTAATTGAGCAACCTCACAACTTCCTCATGCAGGTGACCATTGGTCGCGACCGCTGATTTTGCCTCGAGCGCGTCCTGGCCTTCGCGCGACGTCAGCCGGCCGCCGGCACCCTCGATGATGGGTGTGAGTGCCGCAAGATCGTGATAGGCGAGTATGGGATCAACCATGATATCGGCGGCGCCTGAAGCGACCAGAAAGTATCCGTAACAATCTCCAAAGCCTCTCGTCAGCTCAACGCTTTCGATCAGACGTCCTATTCCCTGATCACGCTTCGCACCCGTCAGGCAAGCCGGATCGGTAATCACAAGACGTGCTTCGCGGATGTTTGAGACCTCTGAAACAGCGCATGCTTCCCCGTTAAGGAATGTCCCGGTCTCTTTCGAGCCAATCATCAACTGATCCTGAATAGGCAGATAGATCGATCCGAGAACAGGCACGCCGTTGCTTTCGAGAGCGAGGAGAATGCCAAAAAGTGGTGTCCGCAAGAGAAATGTTTTCGTTCCATCGATCGGATCGATGACCCACCGAAAGCCGCTGTCTTTGGAGACTTCACCGAATTCTTCTCCGAGAATCGAGTGATTCGGGAACTGGCGCTCGATCGCATTTCGCAAAAACGTCTCCACTTCACGATCGGCATCAGTCACAGGCGTGAGGTCGGATTTTCGCGTGACTTCGATCTGGCGGCCAAAGTAACGGCGAACAATTGCACCTGCCTGGCGATTGACAGTATTCAGGAACTTGAAGAGCTCATCGAAATCCATATTCTTACAGGATTTTATCGGCAGTCAGTCGGATTGTCGCGCGGTATCTGAACCTTTTGACTGGCTAATCGTAATGTATAATCCCAGAGTAATGATAAAAGTGCCACGAACCAGGTCCAGGACAACATCGAGGAGCACGATCGTCAATGCGTTTCGCCACTGGATCACGCTCTCTATTCCTTTATTGATCGCGGGAATTGCGGGCGCGGTGCTCGCCTCAACCACTCAGCCCGCTTTGAGTTCCAGTTCCCAGGATAAGCGTGAGATTTATCGTCAAACGTTTGAGATCGTCTGGCGTACAGTCAAAGAGAAGCACTTCGATCCTGGATTTGGCGGTGTAGACTGGGATCAGATCCGCGTTAAGTATGCGCCTCAGATCGATCAGGTAACGTCTGAGAATGAGCTTTATCGCCTTCTTCAGAAGATGCTCGGAGAGTTGAAACAGTCGCACTTCAGCATTTTGCCTCTGGAAGCAGGCGATGGAGAAGGTCAATCTGCTCCGCAATCCGTCGAAGGTGAGATCGGTGTCCAGCTCCGATTCATCAATGGCCAGGCTATCATTACCAGGATCGAGGCAGATTCGACAGCATCGAAGGCGGGTCTCAAACCCGGCTTTGTTGTGAATGGTGTAAACGGCGTCCCTGTCGCGTCTCTCGTCAAAACGCTGGACGCTTCTGACATTCCCGATTCGTATCGTACGCTCCTGAAGGCGAGAGCGATTGAAAACAAGCTTTCCGGTATCGAAGGATCACGGGTCCGGGTGCGATTTCTGAATGAAAAGGGATTGCCTCAGGAGACGGAAGTGACTCGCCAACGGATCAAGGGCGATTACTCGCCGCCCTTCGGAAATATGCCTCCTCAGCGCACCGAATTCGAAACGAAGACGCTCGCAGGTGGTATCGGTTATTTACGATTCAATGTTTTGGTAATATCGCTGATGCCCCGGATACGCGAAGCCATCCGGTCATTCTCATCCGCACCAGGTCTGATCATCGACCTGCGCGGTAACCCCGGAGGCCTTGGAGGTATGGCGCCTGGAATAGCCGGGCTGCTGACAGACAAGACCGGTTCACTAGGAAGAATGCAGTTGAGAACCGGATACATGGATCTTGCAGTTTTCCCTCAATCGAATCCGTTCTCAGGACCAATTGCAATAATGATCAATGACAGCAGCGCCTCGACGAGTGAAGTCTTTGCGAGTGGAATGCAGGAGCTGGGACGCGCATCGGTGGTCGGTGAGCGAAGCGCCGGTGCGGCCCTTCCCTCACTTTTCACCAGGCTTCCCACCGGCGCAATTTTTCAGTATGCAGTCGCAGATTTCAAATCGCCCCGTGGGAACTTGATCGAAGGATCAGGCGTGATTCCAGATGTAGAAGTAAAGCTGGATCGCGCATCACTTCTGGCGGGTAGAGACATTCAGCTCGAGGCAGCCATCAAGGTTGTCAAAGGCAGAAATGAAAGGAAGGTTCCATGAAGCGTTTCGTTTGGCTTACATTTTTCCTGATATTGTGTGCGGCCACGGCGCTCGCGCAGGCTACAGCCCCGGCTACTGCCCACGGCAAAGCCTGAAGCCATGCCAACCGCAGATCAGATCATCGATAACCACGTCAAAGCGATAGGCGGCAAAGAGGCGCTGGCGAAAGTCAGCTCGCGTGTTGCAAAGGGCAAACTCGATATCGCAGCCGCAAACATTTCCGGCACCTTCGAATCTCAGAACAAAGGACCAAATCTTTCTTCGATGACCGCTGAACTCGCTAACTTTGGATTGGTCCGGCAGGGTTTCGATGGAACAGTTGCCTGGGAAGCCAATCCGATGGTGGGACTTCGTGAAAAGAGCGGTGTCGAGCTTGCCGATGCAAAGCTGGAGGCCGAGCTGCATCGCGAACTGAAGATGAAGGAACTCTTTCCGAAGCTCGAGGTGAAAGGAAAAGAGAAGGTCGGGGATAAAGAGACGTACGTTGTTCTTGCGACACCGAAAGAGGGAACCCCGATAACATTGTATTTCGATGCGCAGTCATGGCTGCTGCTGAAAGACGCTGCAGAGCGGGAAACGCCAGAAGGGAAAGTTCCTACTCAGACTTTCTATGAGGATTATCGCGAGGTCGACGGAATGAAGTTTCCGTTCAAGTTACGCCAGGTAAATCCAATGTTTGAGATGGTGATCGCCTTCACCGAGATCAAACACAACGGTACCATCGACGAGACAAAATTCAAGAAACCAGCAAACTAAGAAACAGGCATGTCAGGTACCGCCTTCAGGCGGAATCTTGCTTCCCAGGCATTCCGCCTGAAGGCGGTACCTCATGCCCATTTTCCATGGTGCAGTCCAGTTCACCTTTCCCCTCACGGAACGATAGAGAAACACGAAATAGCCGATCGCCAGCACCATTCCTATCGACCACCAGATCGTTCCTACACGCAATCCATATTCGCCTGTCTTCGAATTGTAGATCGTCAGGTCCATCAAGGGATCGATAACCGAAGGCAGAAGTGTGGGATAAAGCCCCGCTGCGCCGCCCAGAAGCATCCCGGCAAGATATCCGGCTGAACTAATAGAAGGCCGGCCATTCGCGATCAGCTCGTTGAAAGTATTTCATCGCTCCAAGGCTGAGGACGACGCAAAAGGGAAAGACAAGCAACCATGGCCGCGACTGAAAGTTCTCGCGAATCTGAGGTCGGAGGATAAGTGTCGCTACGAGACTGATGCCTGTGATCGCAACAAGTGCCCACCATCCTCGCGCCGCCAATGAGCGGGCACGCTGATTGATCGGACCCGTAGTCTTGGCAGCGATATAGTGGGCGCCGTGGATCGAAAGCGCGACGACCGCGACAATTCCGGCAATAAGCGTGTACCAGTCAAGTATTCCGGTATTTGTGCCCACGCGAAAATCAGTCCAAAGAGGTTCGAAGAACTGCTTCTCTGCGTCCAGCGGCACTCCGCGAATCACATTTCCAAACGCCACACCCAGAAACAGCGCCAGAAGCAGACTCGCACCGGAAAAGACAAAATCCCACAACGAGCGCCACATTTCGTGATCGACGTGATGCCGCAATTCAATTCCGATTCCGCGAAGCATGAGGAGCCAGAGGACGATCATCAATGGCAGGTAGAAACCGCTGAAGCTCGCAGCGTAAAGAACCGGAAACGCAAAGAAGAGAGTACCTCCACCGGCGACCAGCCACACCTCGTTGCCGTCCCAGACCGGCCCGATGGCGTCGAACACGCTTCGCCGCTCACGTTCTGATCGCGCGATGAGGTGAAGAATCGCGCCTGCGCCGAGATCAAAGCCGTCGAGCACAACATACGCAGTCAACATGAAAGCGATCGCGCAGAACCAGAATGTTTCCATCTCAGAACCCGGTTTGCCTAATGGCCTATTCCGCCCGCTGTGCCGGACCGTGCCGGTCCATGATCGATGTCACGCCAGATAAGCAGCACGAAAAGAATCGAAAGCACTGTGTACATGCCCATGAACCCGATCAGCGAAAAGAGCACGTTACCTGAAGAGACATTCATTGAAGCACCCTCTGCTGTACGCAACAGTCGAAATACAAGCCACGGCTGGCGCCCCAGCTCAGCCGTCATCCAGCCGGCGGTGTTGGCAATAAAAGGAAACGGAAATGCGAGCACGATGATCCACAGCAACGAGCGGGATCCTTCGAGTTTCTTTCGCCACAGCTGAAACATTGCCAGCGAAGTGATAGCTATGAAGATCGTTCCGAGCCCGACCATGATGTGATAGCTGTAATAAAGAAGTGGGATATTATCCGGCCAATCCTCCCGGGGAAACGCATCCAGCCCTTTGACCTCCGCATTCCAGCGCCGATGGGTGATAAAGCTCAGTACCTTCGGAACAAAGAGAGGGTTGTCCAGCCTTTCCTGATCTGTGTTTGGCTGACCTACCAGGGCAATCGGCGCTCCCGATTCTGTCTTGAACAGACCTTCCATTGCGGCGAGTGTTACAGGCTGATGTCTCGCAATCATCTGACCCTGCAGGTCTCCGGTTGGAAACAACTGCCAGATCGAAGCAACGAACGCTGCCGAGATGCCGAGACGAAGAAACAGCCTTCCGTATTCGTGCGGATCGTTCCTCATAACATAGAACGCACCCACAGCCGCCATGAAGAATGATCCAGTTACGACGGCGCCTCCCATATTATGGAGATACTGCCAGAACGCCCACGGATTGAAGAGCAGGGCCCAGAAGTCCGACACGTGAACGGTGCCATCCGCTGCCGTTACATAACCGACGGGATGTTGCATCCACGCGTTCGTCGCTATGATGAAATAACCAGAAAGCCAGGCTCCGATAAAGACCATGAGCCCTGCGAACCAGTGTCCCCAACGTCCAAGTCGTTTCTCGCCATAAAGGAACAGCCCAAGAAACGACGATTCGAGAAAGAAGGCGAACATTCCCTCCATCGCGAGAGTCTGGCCAATCACGCCTCCAGCGAAGGTCGAAAACCGTGCCCAGTTGGTTCCAAACTGAAACTCCATCGGGATGCCGGTAACAACGCCGAAAGCGAAGCTGATTCCGAAGATCTTTGCCCAGAACTTCGACGCCAGGTTGTATTTTTCGTTGCTGGTCTTGAGGTATGCGGTCTTGAGAATGACGATTAAGAGCGCGAGGCCCATCGTGAGCTGCGGAAAGAGATAGTGGTACGTAATGGTAAACGCAAAATGAAGACGGTGCAGAGTGAGAGATTCCATTGTCGCCCGATTGAATGTGCGTTGTACCGCTTGAGGCGCCTGGGAGCGCCGGTCTCCGACCGGCCACGAGCCGCGAAGCGTGCGAGCGTTCAGCACAGGCCTCTCGCACGCTCGCACGCTTCGCGGCTCGTGGCCGGTCGGAGAACGTGCGCTCCCAGGGGCTTCACGCGGTAGAGCATTTCGCCGGCACGAGGCACAAGAAGCAATCCTTCTGCTTCCCTCCCCTCCCATTCGCGCATATCGATAGTGTCAGGGTCGAGATAACCGAGATTCAGGCGACGGCAGCGATCCTCCGGGATCTTGGTCGCCAGCGTGACATTGATTCGTGGCTTCTCGATTCCCGTTTTGGCGTCATATTCCCCTACGCCCTTGAGATGTGTGCTGTGTGCAAGAACTCCACCCGGATAGTCTTTGAACCTTTCCCACTGCTTCAGAAAGTAATCCCTGACGTGGTATCCGATCTCATCAAGAAAATGGCCGTGCGTGTAGCTCACCTCGTTCAAGTGAGGCGCATAAATGATGACTTCACCGCCGTCAGCAACCGCCGGCTCAAGCTTGTACATCCCTTTCGCAGCCGTCCAAAGGTCTGCATACATCGGAGGCATTACCGACAGGATTCGACGAAACGGTTTCTCGATCCAGCGAATGTGCAGCTTGGCTGAAAGGTCAGCAGCCTCAGAATAGGCTTCTTCAGGAGAACCTATGAAAAGGCCTCCAAGCCCTCCTGACTTGACGACCATGCTCATACAAAGCTTCGGTTTTGAAATGAACGATGCGGCACGGTCAATCACCCTGCGAACGGGTGTGTATTTTGATCCGATTGTTTCATAGCTCGTGATCAACGCTCCGAGCCAGTGAGAAAAATTGATCACTTCGGAGCCGCCTATCCCGGGAAAAAATACTTGTTCCCGCCAGAGAACCCGACTACTTCGTGAGGAAATGTCGGCCCGCAAACGACGATCAGGTCGTAGTCGAGCACCATCCTGTTGAGACGCACATCTACCGGGTCTTTGAGAATGCCGCCCGTCAATTCACCCATCTCCTCTGCCGAGATCCGGCCTAGCGTCGTGAAAGTATTTGGATCATCCCAACGATGATTGACGATCTGTGAATGCGCGTACTTCGTTGCCCGCTCTTCGCGCGTGATACCGAGATGCGTATTGATAGCATCTTCAGACATCGGCTGATGCGTACCGAGGGCGATCAGGAAATCGAGCGCTGCTACGCGGTTGCCGAGTGCGCGTTGTAGCTCGCGGAACATGAGCGGAATGGGTGCCGTGCGTGTGCCATCGGGAAAGATGACGATTACACGCTGAGAGTCTATGGCAAGCTCACCAAACGCGCGCTCGATGAGTTCACGAACTTCGCCATCCGCGAGTAGCCTGTCCTCGAATCCCGCTCCGATTGTCATATCTACACTCCACCAAAAGCCGAGAAACCTCCGTCGACGGGCACCACAACACCCGTAACAAAGGCTGATGCCGGCGAGAGCAGCCAGAGAACGGCTCCCAGGAGATCCTCCGGATTACCGAAGCGCCCCATCGGAGTGTGCGCAATAATGCTCTGTCCGCGCTCTGTCAGGTTTCCCGACTCCCCATCTATAAGGAGATTACGATTCTGTTCAGTTACAAAGAAACCGGGTGCGACAGCATTGACCCGCAATCTGGGTGAGTATTCGCGTGCGAGGTGGACTGCAAGCCATTGCGTGAAGTTATCGATTGCTGCTTTCGCTGCGGAATAGCTCACAACCCGAGTCAAAGGCTTGATTGCGCTCATCGATGAGATATTAAGGATAACGCCACCACCCTGGTCCGCCATCCGCTTGCCAAAGACCTGTGTCGGCAGCACGGTGCCGACGAAGTTGAGGTCAAACACGTAGCGCAGTCCTTCTTCAGGAAGATCAAAAAACGACTGATCGGGCCGCGTCGTTGCCTGCGGACTGTTTCCACCCGCGCCGTTTATGAGGGCGTCGATCGTGCCGAACCGGGAGAGGACCTCATCTGCAGCCTTCGCAAGAGCCGCTTTATCCAGGACGTCACCTTTGACTGCTGCCGCTTTACCCTTGCCACGGGCCTCTCCCATTATCGAGTGAACCAGGCTCTCGCCTTTGTCGAGGTTACGCGCGAGCACGGCAACATTGGCGCCACAACTCACCAGAGCTCGCACCATTTCGCTGCAAAGGATGCCGGTCCCGCCAGTTATGACCACGGTCTGATTAGTGAAATCGTAGGCCTTTGAGATATCCATTTGATTAGAAGGATTCCGCTCAAAGGCGGCACTAAATGCCGTGGACGGCGTTTGTTTCTTCGAATCCGGCGAAATGTTTTGCAAAGTGAGTCTCGATCATTTCGGCATAGGTCTCCTCGTTTTCGC
Source organism: uncultured Acidobacteriota bacterium (assembly GCA_963813345.1). GTDB lineage: Bacteria > Acidobacteriota > Blastocatellia > RBC074 > RBC074 > CAWDDA01. The sequence goes on from CAWEYR010000024.1 coordinate 400,544, forward strand.
GAAGAGTTGAGAAGAACCGATCGCGAAACGCCGGATGATGAAGAACCGAACCAAAGGTAACGTGTAGAATCTCCCGCGCGTGAAAATCGTCGAGCAGATCCGTCAAGCGATCGTCCGTCCACGATGCAATGTCCGGCATTTTTTCAACCTGGGCTGACACGTGATAGGTTGCACGATCGGTCGGATAACGCTCTCGCGCGAACGCAACGATCTCTCGAAAGAGCTTTGCATTTGTCTTTCCTATCGTTCTCAGCGCTTCGAGGTAGCTTGTACCGGCTGTCTTCAAATGTACAAGATTACCCGCCAGCCGTCCCGCAATCGGATAGATCCTGAATTTGTCAGAGCCTGAGTGAAGGCTTAGCTTGTATGGGCCAAATGTCTGTGCGACTGCGAGGTGTTCGGCAAACGATTTTTCGAACGCTTCCAGGTCCCCGATGTAATCTACGCCTTTTTCGAAATCGCCAACATACCTCGGAGCAAGGCTCACCCACTTGACTCCAAGGCGCTTGAGCTCGTGCGCAATAAATACATGCTCGGCGAGAGTTGTAACCGTTTCAGTCTCATCGACACTCATCTCCAGCTCAAATGGAGTATCGCTCATCACCTTTTCGAGATGGCGGTACATCTTCGCCGTATGAGCCACTACGCGACCATACTTTGCCGTTGCTCTCAGCAGCTGCTCTTCATCAATTTCAAGCTGGAAAGAGCCAAGTTCGATCGGGTGCGTGCCAAGCTGAGACTTGACTTCGTCCCAGGTCGTCGCGAGCTCGTTCCACGGGAGTGCAGCTACCTTTTGTTTGAGAACATCGACAGGAGCAGTGTTCGCTTCATTATCCACATACTCGCCGGGATCGATCGTGTAGAAGGTAAAGCCGGCTCGCGCGCACGAATCAATGTCGTCCGTGTTCTTTCAAATGATCGGCATCGGCGCCAAAGCCTTCTCGCCAGCCTTCCTGAAACACACCCCACATCGCCTCGTCCATTACCTCCTGCGGAGTTCGTCCCGTGCGCGCATTCTCGCGAATCGACTGTTGCGCAAAGATCGGTGCCATCGATGATCGACGGATTGCTCTTACATGTCCCGGAGTCGCAAGCCCAAGCCTGTCACCGCAACCTGCAGACTTCGCAAGCCCCAGGGTCTTTGGTACCAGATAGGGCAGAATCCCTCGAAGCTCATTCGCGGCGGCTTCGGAAAGCTCGCACACACGCAACGAAAGATCGTGTCCATCGGCCGCAACTGCTCGCGACACGCCCGGCAGCCTGTCAACGAGACCCGAACCGTTCGAGAGACACGCAAGCGTTTTTCTCCCGTCCTGAATACCGAGAAAGAGGATAGATCCGATCCTTCGCGGTAATCGACCGCGGATATACCAGAAGGCCGGATAGTATCTCGAGGTCACGTGCGACGGCGGCCTGATCAGTATCGCCGAGCTCGGGCCCGAGCCCGCGTGACTGGAGCAGTCGATTGAGAGCAGTTGTCATCCTTTATTGCCTTTCAGCTTTCATTCTTCGATTCAATTTTGATTCTTCGATTCAATTACGTTAGGGAGCACAAGCGAGCGCACGTTCGGGTGAAGTCGCACCCACAAGCCGGGATTCTCGTCCAATTGTGATTCGAGCAGTTTGAGATCCGACGATAGCTCGGTGTCGAGGACACGCCGGTAACTGGCGCGTTTTGCCGGCGCAGTCTCTGCGTCTACGATCGATTGCACAATGCGTCTCGACGCGAGAATCGCCGACGGACCAAGTGTGAAGATGTGCGTAGCACGGCGGCATTCAGCTTCGTCATCAGCATCCACTGAACTGCCACCTGCTTTGAATTTGGTGATGTGATGTTCAAGGATACTCGACGAGATTGGTATCAACCCCGCCACGTCCGCTGCCGTTGCCCCTGAGCCTGGCTTGATGTAGGCAAGGTGCGAAGCAGCACCGGGTTCAGGGCCATGCCCGAGAAAGAAGATGTCCGCGCCACCGAGCGCGTCCAGTTTCTCGATATAAGCTCGCACTTCCGACTCGAGATTCGGTGAGTCGGTGCGCACCGTCGTGAAACTCTTAACCTTACGGAAAAACTCATCCCCCAACAGCCGTTCAAAGTCACGAACGAAGCTGAGACTGCTGCCCATGCGCATCGGCGCCAGTGCGTCTTGCGTAAAGACGTGCAGCCGGGAAATGAGATCATCTGCGTGCGGCTCGTTCGAGCGCGTTCGCGCCCGCTCACCGAGGAGCCGGTGAAGGGCCTGAGCTCCGCGACCTCCGAGAATGATGATGACAAGGTCGCCGGTTTTCTGACGGCCAAGCTCATCGAGCTCAGCGAGCATCGCCCTACCGACGTCGTCTTCTGAAACGAGAACTTCAGGAATCAATCGCTTTGGAGCATAACGTTCAAGCACCTCTCGCGATGTTCTTCCCTGACGGTAGAACCAGAGATTGTCACCAACCCTCCGCTGTTCAAGCATTAAAGCAATTCTTTCAGATGAGGAAGGCAATCGCAAGATTAGGGATTAAGTCAATTATGGCGTTCGAGTTCAAGCTTTAGCTTGGGGTTTCAATGTAACCCCAAGCTAAAGCTTGAACTCAAACCCGATTTACGTACCATGCCAGGATGCATCCCTGATGACTGAACTTCGCGTCGTTTCCCTGATCGCCAGTGCAACTGAGATTGTCTGCGCTCTCGGCCACGAGAACTCGATGGTCGGACGATCTCATGAATGCGATTTTCCGTCGTCAATCAAGTCCCTTCCATCCTGCACGAGCCCGAAATTTGATATCGAAGGATTGAGTTACGAAATCGACCAGCGCGTCAAGGCGATCGTCCAGGAAGGCTTGAGCGTCTATCGTGTCGATGCGCAAATGCTCGAAGAACTGAAGCCATCGCACATAATCACTCAATCGCAATGCGAGGTATGCGCGGTAAGCCTGCGCGATGTCGAAGAGGCGGTTTGTCAGCTGACTTCTTCTCGTCCGGCGATTGTTTCGCTCGAACCGAACTCTCTTGCGGATGTGTGGCTTGACATACAGCGAGTTGGCAACGCACTTGACGTCGAAGAGAGAGCGGCATCGTTGATTACGCAACTCAAGAGCAGAATGAATGCCATCAAGGAACGCGCAGAAAGTGCAACCAGTCGGTTGCGGGTCGCGTTTATTGAATGGATCGATCCGTTGATGGCTGGAGGAAACTGGATCCCTGAGCTGATCGAAATGGCAGGTGGATTGAACCTTTTTGGTGAAGCCGGGCGGCATTCACCTTTTATGGAGTGGAGTGAGCTGGCGGCATCCGATCCCGACGTGATCGTGATTTCACCATGCGGCTTTAATGTCGAACGAACATCAGCCGAAGTCGGTTACCTCCAGGGACTTGCCGGGTGGAATGGTCTGAAAGCGGTGAGAAATCACAAAGTGGTCATTGCGGACGGAAACAGCTATTTCAGCCGGCCAGGTCCGAGGCTGGTTGAATCCCTGGAAATCCTCGCAGAGGTTCTTCATCCTGACCTTTTTGACTTTGGTCATGAAGGTACGTTGTACGCGCAACTTTCAGGCTGAAGTCGCTCAGCCAACGTACTCTTGAATTCACGGCACTTATGGGCTAGTATTCCCCAAATGGCTAAACCGATGATGGTTAACTGTTATGCCTTTACCGCGTGCTCTTGTTGTTGCTGACAGCGCGCCGGCTTCTTTACTCGACCTCATCGGTAACACCCCTCTCCTGAAGCTTGAGCATCTCAACGAGAATCCGCAGGTCGCAATTTATGCCAAAGCGGAGTGGGCGAATCCGGGAGGATCGGTAAAGGATCGGCCCGCGCTGCAAATGATCCGTGATGGGGAGCGTACTGGCGCCCTCACCAGGGATAAGATCTTGATTGACGCCACGAGCGGCAATACGGGGATCGCCTATGCGATGATCGGAGCCGCTCTCGGGTACCGAGTCAAGCTCTGCCTGCCGCGGAATGCCAGCGAAGAGCGCAAAAGCATTCTTCGTGCGTATGGAGCGGAGCTTGTTTTCACGAGCCCGCTTGAGAATACTGACGGCGCCATCCGCGAAGCGCGCCGGCTTTATGCCGAAAATCCCGACATGTATTTTTATCCCGATCAATACAACAACCCCGCAAACTGGCAGGCTCACTACGAGACGACCGGCCCCGAGATATTCGAACAGACGCGCGGCCGTGTCACTCATTTTGTAGCCGGCCTGGGAACCAGCGGAACATTTGTTGGAGCGGGCCGTTACCTTCGGGACGTGAATTCGCGAGTCAGGCTGTATTCAGTCGAACCGGATTCGCCGATGCACGGCCTGGAGGGCCTGAAGCATATGGCGACCGCACTGGTTCCCGGGATTTATGACGCGGACACTCGCCGACGAAAAGCTGACGGTCACCACAGAAGAGGCATACGATGTGGCAAGACAACTCGCACGCCGGGAAGGCTGGTTCGTTGGACCTTCATCTGCGGCCAATATCGCAGCGTCGCTGAGGGTCGCGAGAGACCTTGACAACGGGGTCATCGTCACGATTCTGTGTGATGGGGGACACAAGTACCTGTCAGACACTTTCTGGCAGGAACCACTATGACGATGAGCATCCAGGTCAGCGAAGGCTGTCTCGATTCCATTCGAGAGCACGGAGAAGCAAGCTACCCGGAAGAGTGCGGCGGGCTTTTGCTGGGCGTTTTCGAGGATGGAGTCCGCGTGATTCGGGAGATCGCGCGTCTTGACAACGTGAGGGAGGATTCGCGTCATAATCGTGTCGCTCTCGACCCGCTTGCATACGCGCGAGCCGAGCGCGAAGCCACGCGCCGGGGTCTTGGGGTCTGGGGCTATTATCATTCTCATCCGGACCATCCCGCGATTCCCTCTCAATATGATCTTGAACATGCGCCGTTCATTGAATGGTCATATCGTGATCGTCTCGGTGCGCAATGGTGTAGCGAGTGATATTCGATCGTGGAACGTCCGCGATGACCGGTCGCAGTTTGATGAAGAGAAAATATTCAGGAGCAATGGTCATGCCGAAGGTCTCGATCCCTTCAGCACTTCGACAATATGCCGGCAATCAGGAAGCAATCCTCGTGAGCGGCAACCGGGTGAGCGAGGTGCTGGCTGATTTGAGTTCTCAGTATCCAGAGCTGAAGAAGCATCTTTTCGACAATGGACAACCGCCTGCGAAGCTTCGTCAACATTTACGTCAATGACGAAGACATTCGCTATGGCCGCGAAGTGGACCCGTCCCTCGCCGAGACTGACGAATTGAGCATTATTCCTTCAATCGCAGGCGGCATCGCAACCGAGGATGAAGTATCGAAGGCCGATCTCCCGACTCTGAACGAACGATGAGGTAGCGCGATACAGCAGACATCTCATCATGCCCGAAGTGGGCATGGAGGGTCAGCGCAAGCTGAAAGCAGCGAGTGTGCTGCTGATTGGTGCCGGCGGGCTGGGCTCACCTCTCGGTCTCTATCTGTCAGCAGCTGGAATCGGAAGGCTGGGTCTGGTTGATTTCGACGTCGTGGACGCAAGCAATCTTCAGCGGCAGATTCTCCACGGAACAAAGGACATTGGGAGACCCAAGCTCGAGTCGGCAAAGGATCGCCTCTCCGACATCAATCCTCACGTTCAGATCGATACCTATTCCGTTGCGCTTCGCTCGGACAATGCACTGGGCATCGTCAAGGATTACGACGTCATCATCGATGGAACCGATAATTTCCAGACGCGCTACCTTGCCAATGACGCAAGCGTGCTTCTTGGCAAGCCAAATGTTTACGGGTCGATCTTCAGGTTTGATGGTCAGGCATCAGTGTTCTATCCGGCCGCTGGAGGTCCGTGCTATCGCTGCCTTTATCCAGAGCCGCCGCCTCCGGGCCTCGTTCCTTCGTGCGCCGAGGGTGGTGTACTTGGAATCCTCCCCGGGATCATCGGAATTATTCAGGCTACCGAGGCGATCAAGCTGATTATCGGCCAGGGCGAGCCTCTCATTGGCAGGCTGCTCCTCTTCGATGCGCTCAAGATGAAGTTTCGCGAACTCAAGTTGAGGCGCAATCCCGCGTGCCCGCTTTGCGGCGACAATCCGACGATCAAAGAGCTGATCGATTACGATCAGTTTTGCGGTGTTACACCACAACCGGCTGAGAAGGAGGTCGCTGCAGGGACCGCGGATGATTGGGAAATCTCGGTTACGGAGCTCGAAGGAGCGGCTGGATCGCGGAGACAAGCTGACGATTATTGATGTGAGGGAACCTCACGAGTGGCAGATAGCCAACCTTGAAAAATATGGTTCGCGTCTCATTCCGCTCGCGCAGGTCAAGGACCGGCTGTCGGAGATAAGTCAGCAGGAGGACGTTGTTCTGCACTGCAAGATGGGTGGCAGAAGCGCCAAGGCGTACGAAACGCTCAAGAATGCCGGCTACACCAGGATCAGGAATCTCAAGGGCGGGATCACTGCCTGGGCAGATCAGGTCGATAAGAGCATGCCGAAGTATTGAGTGAGGGTAGCGCAGAGAAGTCTCCAATCCTCGCAACGCATGGGCGGATCGCCGTCGCCTTCGGCGACGGCGGCAAGCTGAAGCTTGAACTCAAACTCATTGTGGTTTGAGTTCAAGCTTTAGCTTGCCGCTGCCGCGTAAGCGGCAGCGGCCTCGCAAACCTCGTTGACGCTGACAAATCTCAAATCTCAAATGACAATTGGAAAATGTGTCGTGTATACTTAGCTGATTCTGCACGATTACCGGATTCTGGAGGTTGCTGACAGTACATGAGCTGTGACGGCAAAGCGAGTCGCCCTTGCCTATTCCGGCGGGCTTGATACTTCAATCATCATTCCCTGGCTTAAAGAACACTACAACTGCGAGGTGATCGCGGTCGCGGCTGACGTCGGGCAGGGCGAGGAGCTCGAGGGCTTGCGTGAAAAGGCGCTCGACACGGGTGCATCAGAAATCTACATCGAAGACCTCCGTCATGAATTCGTCACCGAATATATCTTTCCGACCGTCCGAGCCGGAGCCGTCTACGAGCACAAGTATCTTTTAGGCACTTCCTTCGCACGGCCGGTGATTGCAAAGAAACAAGTCGAAGTAGCGCTCCGAACGGGGTGCGATGCAGTAGCGCATGGGTGCACAGGAAAAGGCAATGATCAGGTTCGATTTGAGCTGACTTATCAGGCGCTTGCACCTCAGCTCACGGTGATTGCGCCGTGGCGCGAATGGGACATCGTTTCGCGTGAAGATGCGATCGACTATGCGAACGAGCGGAAGATTCCAATTACTGCCAGCCGCGAGAAAATCTACAGCCGCGATCGCAACATCTGGCACATCTCGCACGAAGGGGGAATTCTCGAGGACCCTGCGTCTGAGCCTGAAGAAGGAATGTATATCCTTTCATCCTCACCCGAGAACGCGCCGGACAAACCCGAATACGTCGAGATTACCTTCGAGAAGGCGACTCCCGTGGCTGTCAACGGTGAGAACCTGGATCCCGTTCCGCTTCTCGAAAGATTGAACGAGATCGGTAGCCGCAACGGTGTTGGCAGGATCGATCTCGTTGAGAATCGGCTCGTCGGAATCAAATCAAGGGGATGTTACGAAACCCCGGGCGGAACGCTCCTCCTCACGGCACTTCGCGAGCTCGAAGCTCTCTGTCTCGATCGCGAATCATCTCATTACAAAGAAATGCTCGCTCTCAAGTATGCTGAGATGGTTTACTTCGGCCAATGGTTCACGCCACTTCGCGAAGCTCTCGATGCATTTGTGAATACGCTCGCTGAGCCGGTGAGCGGCTCAGTTCGACTGAAGCTTTACAAAGGCAACGTCATCATTGCAGGACGCACGTCACCGCAAACGCTCTATCGCCCTGACCTGGCTTCGTTCACGATGGGGGCGAGCTACGATCAGCGCGATGCCGGTGGTTTTATCAACATCTTCGGGCTGCCGCTCAAGGTCCACGCCCTTACACGCAAACAGGTATGATGTCGGACGAACGGCTTCTGGACGCAGTGGTAGTAGGAGCCGGTCCGACCGGACTTGCGTGTGCCATCGAGCTCGAGCGTCTGGGACTTGACTATCGAGTCATAGAAAAAGGTTGCGTCGTCAATTCCCTCTTTCGTTTCCCGACGCAGATGATCTACTTCACGACGCCGGAGCTGCTCGAGATCGGCAATCTTCCGCTTATCTGCGAACGCGAAAAGCCCAGCCGCCTCGAGGCGCTCAAGTACTATCGGCGCGTGGTGGATACCTACAAGCTTCGGGTGAATCAGTACGAGAAGGTCTTGTCGATTAAGGGACGCGACGGTGAGTTCACGGTGGAGACGGTCATTGAGGCAACCGCCAGGGCAGCAACCTATCGGTCCCGCAAGGTAATCATTGCTACAGGTTGCTACGATAATCCGAATTACCTTGGCATTCCCGGCGAGGATTTACCGAAAGTAGCTCACTACTATACTGAAGCGCATCCTTTTTATGAGCGTGATGTGGCGATCATCGGAGCTGGAAACTCAGCGGCAGATGCGGCGCTCGAGCTCTTTCGGGGTGGAGCGAAAGTGACTCTGATTCACCGGCGGCCGGATTTGAGCCGGAGTCTCAAATACTGGGTTGCGCCCGACATCTCGAATCGCATCAAGAACGGAGAGATTTCAGCGCTCTTCAACACGGTGGTCGCTGAAATCACACCGACAACGATTCGCACTCTGAACGTCGAAACGCGTGAAGAGAATGAGATCAGGAACGACTTCGTCTTCGCATTGACTGGCTATCACGCTGACTACGAGTTTCTTCGCGATCTGGGCATCGAGCTCGATCCTGATACTCGGAAGCCGAGAATTGACCTCGATACCTTTGAATCAAATATTCCCGGAATCTACCTTGCCGGCGTCGTGATTGCGGGTGTGGAAACCAATAAGGTATTCATCGAGAATGGAAGATTTCACGGAAAGCAGCTGGTTGCTGCAATGCATAAGACGCTGGGGTACGAGAGCGAAACCGCTGCGAAGGTGCGCTCATGATTCATAATGAGCGGCTTGTCCGCGCTTGCCGGAGACAGGAAGTCGACCGGGCTCCGGTCTGGATGATGAGACAGGCTGGCCGCTATCTCTCAGAGTACCGCGACCTGCGCTCACGCATTCCATTTCTGACGCTCTGCAAAACACCTGACCTCGCGGCACAGGTGTCGCTCCAGCCATATGAAATACTTGGCGTAGACGCAGTCATACTCTTCTCGGACATTCTGATTCCGGCGGAGGCAATGGGCATGGGCCTGACGTTGAGCGAGAAAGGCCCTCAGCTGGCTAATCCGGTGCGAAGTCGTGAACAGGTCGATCGACTTGCCGTTCCCGATCCGACAGAAGCGACGCCATTCGTGCTCGAGACCATCAGACTGCTGCGTGAAACATCTCAACGATGAGGCACCGGTAATCGGTTTTGCCGGCGCGCCATTTACTCTGGCAACGTACATGATCGAGGGAGGCACCTCGAAGAACTTTGCTGAAGTAAAGCGCTTGATCTACCGGGAGCCAGCGACAATTCATGCGCTTCTGGACAAGATCGCTGACGTAACGATCCACTATCTGAATGCTCAGATTGAAGCGGGTGTTCACGTCATTCAGCTCTTTGACACCTGGGCCGGAGAGCTTGGACCGTCTGAATATGAGGAGTTTGCGCTGCGCTACGAGCAGAAGGTCTTTGAAAGCCTGCATCGCGGGCCCGAGGGCCTCGGCGTACCGGCTGTGTTATACGTCAACGGGTGCTCGGCGATTGTTGAGCAGATGGCACGCTCGGGCGCCAACGTCCTGAGCGTCGACTGGAGAATTGGACTCGCAGAGGCCCGCCAGAGAGCCGGTGATAAGGTTGCTATCCAGGGTAATCTCGATCCGGGAGCCCTGCTGGGCACACCCGAAACAATAGCCATGCAGGTTGACGAGCTGCTGCACGATGGCGGGCCTGTCGGTTATATCGTCAATCTTGGTCACGGCATCCTTCCGATGACGCCGGTCGAGAATGCCCGGGCCTTTATCGAAGCTGCAAAGAAAGGGATCAAAGAAGTCGCCTGATGAGCATTGAACGCGCTTTTACAAAAATCACCGAGTATCACGGAATAACAGAGTACCGCCTGAATTCAAATGAACTAAAGGTGCTGCTTGTACCGAGGCGCGAGGCGCCGGTGGTCGCTTTCATGGTCGTCTATCATGTCGGTTCACGTAACGAAGCAGTTGGGCATACTGGATCGACACATCTCCTCGAGCACCTGCTTTTCAAGGGAACACCGACGTTCAACAAGAATGCGGGAACTCAGATCGCTTCTGTCTTGCAGCGGCAAGGCGCTCTTTTCAATGCCGACACCTGGAACGACCGGACCCGTTATTACGAGATGCTTCCGAGTGACCAGCTCGAGCTTGCCATTCATCTCGAGGCCGACAGGATGCGCAATTCGTTCATAGCCGACGAGGATCGCCAGTCAGAGATGGTCGTGGTGCGCAATGAGCTCGAGCGTGGCGAAAACGAGCCCTCGCGAATCCTCGATGAGAGGCTTTGGTCGGCTGCGTTCCGCGAGCATCCATACCACCATCCGACGATCGGGTGGCGTTCGGATGTTGAGGGGGTTCCGACGTCACGGCTTAAAGAGTTCTACGATACTTTCTATTATCCGAACAACGCGACCGCCATCCTCGTTGGCGACTTTGAGGACGAAGCGGCACTCGACATGATTCAGAAGCATTTCGGAAAGGTTCTCGCCTCTCCTCATGAGATTCCCGTCACTTACACGGTTGAGCCTCCTCAGGAAGGTGAGGTTCGATTCGTACTTCGCCGCGCCGGGCAGCTCGGTCTGATAGCTATGGGTTGGCACATACCCGAGGCGACGCACATCGATTCTGCAGCGCTATCAGTACTGGATCATGTCCTTTCGTCGGGAGTGTCGTCACGGCTTTATCAGGCGCTCGTCGAGAAGCAGTTAGCCGTGAGTGTCAACGCTCAGAGCTATCAGTTTCGAGACCCCGGTCTCTTTACGATTGAAGTGACACTTGCGCCCGGAATAAAACACGAGGATGTCGAAGCGTTGATTCACGCCGAGATTGAACGCTTGAAGACGCAGGAAGTGACGGCGGCGGAGCTCGCGAGAGCGCAGAATATGATCGTGACGCAGATCATCTTTCTTCGTGATTCTGCTCTCGGAGTCGTGAACGCCATCGGAGAGGCAGAGTCGGTCGCAGATTGGAAGCTCTACGTCGACCTGCCAAAGCGCGTTGAGGAAGTGACGGTCGCGGATTTGCAGCGCGTGGTGAATGCGTACTTTACCGAAGACAATCGCACTGTCGGCTATTTCATACCCAGGGAGACGGCTTGAATAAGTTAAAGGAGAACACTTTTCTGGCGCGCACGCGAAGATACGAGCTCGCGGGCGGAATCATTCTTCTCGTTATTGAGAACCGGGCAAACCCGACAGTATCTCTTTCAGCGTCCCTGCGAGCGGGGTCATACTTCAATCCGCCTGAACGCCACGGAATATCGAGCTTCACGGCGAGTATGCTCAGCAAGGGTACTGCGAATCGCAGCAAGCTCGAGATAGCTGAGGAGCTTGAAACGATGGGAGCGCGTCGCGGTTATGCTGCCAATACGTTTAGCGTGAGTATTGGCGCACAGTGTCTGAGCCGTGATTTTGACAAGGTACTCGCAACGATCGCTGAAGAATCGCAGCAACCCGGGTTCCCAGTCGAGGAGCTGGAGAAGCTCAGGCAACAAGCGATTGCCGCTATCAAGCAGGAACAGGAAGAGACGCGCGCACGCGCGATGGAACGCCTGTCACAATTGATCTACCCGCCCGAGAATCCCTTTTATCACCTGCCCGCGGAACAGTTGATCTCGGATGTGGAATCGATCACGACCGACGATCTGAAACGGTTCTACAGCGAGCGCTATGGTCCTGCATCCCTGATTGTCGCGGTCGTCGGGGACGTGGATGCGGGTAGAGTTCGCGATAGTATTGACGGATCTTTTTGGTGGATGGAAAGGAAGCCCCAAACCTGCCATCGATCTGGCCGTCACGCCACTCCCGGAAACGCGGAGTCGCGAACTCGTTGCAATGAAGGACAAACCGAATGTCGATGTCGTCATCGGGCACCCATCGCGACTTCGACGCTCAAATCCGGACTATCTCGCTGCGATGCTTGCCAACCGTGCTCTGGGTCAGTCCACACTCTCATCTAGGCTAGGTCTCAAGATTCGCGATGAAATGGGGCTGACTTATGGAATCAACTCATCGTTTGTGGATACGGGGCTGGGCGATGGGCCTTTTGTGATTGGTGTAACAGTAGCGCCGCAGAATATCGAGCCGGCGATCAACACAACTTTCGACATCGTGAATGAGTTTCGGGAGCTGGGAATTCGCGATGACGAGTTGCGTGATGAGAAATCTTCCTGGATCGGCTCATACAAGGTAGGTCTCGCAACGAACAGCGGCATGGCGGCTCAGCTGCTGGCCGCAGAGGTCCACCAGCTTGGCGTTGGCTATCTTGACGAGTTCCCGAATCGAATCGCTGCTATTACAAAAGGTGAAGTAGACGAAGCTATTCACCACTATTTTCACCCCGAGCGCGCGACAACCGTCGTTGCCGGCACAGTCGATTGAGATCATATGTGATGGTGATTGTGTGATCGTGAATGTGTGACCGTGAATGCGAGCAGGTGTCATTCTCTTTAATCTCGGCGGGCCGGAGAAGCTGAATGACGTACGCCCGTTCCTCTACAACCTCTTCTCCGATCCCGAAATCATAAGAACCGGTTCGCCGGCACTGCAAAAGCCTCTCGCCTGGTTGATCTCCACGCTAAGGGCCCGCAAATCGTCGGGCTACTACTCACTCATCGGTGGCGGTTCCCCGCTAAGGAAGATCACTGAGGAGCAAGCGCAAGCCCTTGAAGAAGACCTTGCTCTACTGGGACTGCAGGCAAAGGTATATGTTGGGATGCGGTACTGGCATCCCTTCACGAGCGACGCGATTGATGCCATTCTCCGCGACCAGATCACTGATCTTGTGGTTCTTCCTCTCTATCCGCAGTTCTCCGTTTCAACCACTGGCTCAAGCATCAAGGAAATGAAACGCCTTCTTGACGAGCGTGGAGGTGTGAGACAGATGCGTCGACACTACATCACAAGATGGTATGATCAACGCGAGTATATTTCGGTTGTTGCCCGCCAGATTGAACAAGAGATTGCACACTTCCCTGAACCGCGTCCACAGAGAGTCCATCTGCTTTTCAGTGCTCATAGTGTTCCGCGAAGCTATATCGAGCGCGGTGATCCGTACCTTTATCAAACCGAGGAGACAGTCAGACTGGTGTGTGCAAAGCTCGGAAACTCAGCTCCGTTCAGTCTCAGCTTTCAGAGCAAGGTTGGACCCGTAAAATGGCTCGAGCCCTCGACAGACAGCGCTCTCAAGCAATTGCGGGAGAGTGGAGTGGATCAGGTGCTGACGATTCCGATCAGCTTCGTCTCAGATCATATCGAGACGCTTTATGAGCTCGACATTCTCTATCGGAAGCGGGCAGAAGAACTCGGTTTCAAGAGTTACAGGCGCGTTCCGGCTCTTAACTGCGAACCCGAATTCATTCGGGCGCTGGCAACGATGGTTGTAGAATTGATGAGCAGGTAGGGTGTCGCTGACGCCGAGGGCAAATGTAGCCAGGGGCTGAGTCTCGAAACCGTGCTTGCGTGAGAGTGCATCCAGGGATGCGAGACGGCTGGAACCTGCGCTTCGCATCCCTGGAGATCGCGTGTCAGTCGAAGCTCACTGGCTACGTTTGACTGCGATGATGCGCTCTTGAGGACCGACTTGATTATGCGCACGCTATATCTTGATTGTTTCTCCGGAATCAGCGGCGACATGTTTGTCGGCGCGATGCTCGATCTTGGAGTTAGCTTTGAGGAGCTGCGAGAGCAGCTTGCTCGACTTGGCCTGACTGACTACAGGCTCGTCACGTCACGCGTCGATCGGTCTGGAATCTCAGCGACCAAATTTGACTGCATCGTCGAGGCTCCGCACGATCACGATCATCATCACCATCATCATCATCATGTTCTTCTCATTCTCATCGGCCGCTTTCAGAGATCGAGAGGATGATCCGGGAGTCAAAACTGAAAGAGTCAGTCAAAGAGCGAGCGACTTCGATCTTCAGAAAACTCGGGTCTGCTGAATCCAGAATTCATAATGTGCCCCTGGAGACCATACAGTTTCACGAAGTCGGTGCCGTCGATTCGATCGTCGACATTGTTGGTGTGAGTATTTGTCTCGACTTGCTTAGTGTCGATCGGATAGTAAGCTCACCCTTGAAAGTCGGAACTGGAACCTTCACGTGCTCGCACGGCGTGTATCCGGTTCCTGGACCGGCCACTGCGGAGTTGCTCAAAGGTATTCCATCTTATGCGGGCGAGGTCGACGGAGAGCTTGTTACTCCCACGGGTGCCGCAATCGTCGCTACTCTGGCAAGCGGATTCGGCTCTTTACCAATGCTCAAAATCGATGAAGTGGGTTATGGCGCGGGGACTCGAGATACTGCGCGATTTCCGAATGTGCTGCGCGTGATTCTCGGCAACGAGGAAAGCGGATCGGAAGCTGATTCTGTTGCAGTGATTGAGACCAACGTCGACGATCTGAATTCCCAGGTGTACGGTCACGTTATGGAACGGCTTTTTGCCGCTGGAGCACTTGATGTCTTCTTCACACCTGTTCAAATGAAGAAGAACCGGCCCGGCGTGCTGGTGACAGTCATTGCGCAGCCTTCTGATCGAGAGCGAGTCTCTGCAGTGCTCTTCAACGAGACGACAACACTTGGAGTTCGTTATCGAATCGAGCAGCGTGAAATACTGAGGCGAGAGCACAAATTGGTCGAGACTCGCTTTGGCTCGATCAGAATCAAACTTGGATTCTCAAGCGACGGTACACTCTCGAGCTACACACCTGAGTTTGAAGATTGTCGCGACGCTGCAATCAGATCAGCTGCACCGCTTCATCAGATCCAGGCTGAAGCTGTCAGCGCTTTTCTGCGCGAAAGAGCCGAACGAGAAGTTTTCGGCGAAGAAAGTTAGCGGAATGAGTGCATCGACGGCAGCGATCCTGATAATCGGCAATGAGATACTCAGCGGAAAGACCGAAGAGTCGAATGCGCGTTATCTGATCGGCGAGCTCAGAGAGCTTGGAATTGAGCTGCGACGGATCGTTGTCGTTAGTGATTCGGTTGATGAAGTTGCTGAAGCCGTGAAACAGCTGTCAGTTCTCTTCGATATCGTCTTCTCGTCAGGCGGTGTTGGTCCTACTCACGACGACGTGACGATCGCAGGTATCGCACGTGGGTTCAACGAACCGGTCGTTCGGCATCCGGACCTGGAAGCCCGCATTCGGCAATACTTCGGTGAAGCAACGAATGAGTCTCGCTTGCGCATGGCAGACGTTCCGAATGGCAGCCAGTTGATCGAGGCTCCCGACCTGCGTTGGCCGGTGCTATGTTGCCGGAACGTTTTCGTTCTTCCCGGAGTACCCGAACTTTTTCGTATGAAATTTGCGGCGATCCGTGAGAGGTTTCGGGTCAATCCGTTCTTCGCACGTGCAATCTACACCAGCGAAGATGAATTTGAGCTCGCTGAACGCTTGAGCAAGATCGCACAGGCATTTCCATCGGTATCTATAGGTTCCTATCCAAACTTCTCGTCCACGGAATATCGCGTCAAATTGACACTCGAATCCAAAGACGAAAACGCCGTGAAGGCCGCGTTTTCAACATTATTAGATCGTCTGGATGGTCAACGAATTGTGAGGTTTGACTGAAAGCCCGGCATTGGCCTGCGCACGAGGCATTAAGTGCTGTATTAGCAATACCTTATCTTCCTGCTTGACAATGGCATAGGCATTGTAGCAAATTTAGGGTAGTCCGACTGTTGATGAGGTGAGGACATCAGCAGTTCAGAATCGGCCAGTGGGTTCCCAGCTCGCTGGCCGATTCTTCGCAATGCTTCTCTATTCACGCCCCAGAATTGTCCCCGGATAGGATGTCGCTTGCGCGCTTCAATTCGTCTTTTACTCGCTCCGGCGAGGTACCACCAGTTTGCGATCTGACTGCCAACGCCCGCTCGAGTGACAACTCTGCGAATACGTCCTCATCAAACCTGGGCGAGAACGTCAGAAGTTCTTGAAGGCTGAGTTCTTCAATCTGCTTCTTATTATCGAGAGCATAGACGACGACCTTTCCTACTATCTCGTGCGCGCTTCGGAACTCGACACCGCGACGCACAAGGTAGTCGGCAAGATCTGTCGCATCAGTGTAGTCACTTTTTGCAGCTTCCCTGGCGCGTTGGGTATTGAGCTCGACATTTCTCAATACCGTCGCAGTTACCCGCAGGCATTCGGATAACGTATCCACAGTATCAAAGAGTGCTTCCTTGTCTTCCTGAAAATCTTTGTTGTACGCAAGCGGCAGACCTTTCGAGAGCGCAAGCATGCCCATCAAGTGTCCGAATACTCGACCCGCCTTCCCCCTTACAAGCTCGAGCGAATCGGGATTCTTCTTCTGCGGCATGATGCTGCTGCCCGTCGCGATCGCATCTCCCAGTTTTATGAAACCAAACTCCTGAGTTGAATAGATGATCAGATCCTCAGCAAGCCGTGAAAGATGCATCATCGTGTTCGCAGCCGCGTATATGAACTCGATCACGTAGTCGCGATCACTGACCGCATCGAGGCTGTTGTGTGTCACGCCATCAAATCCAAGCTCACCAGCCATCCACTCGCGATCCACTCTAAATCCTGTCCCCGATAGTGCGCCGCTTCCAAGCGGGCAAAGATTCGCACGGCGCCGCGCATCGGACAGTCGGTCTCGATCGCGTTCGAGCATTTCGAAGTAGGCAAGCAGGAAGTGTGCAAACAGTATCGGCTGTGCCTTCTGAAGATGCGTGTAGCCGGGGATCGGATCATTTGCGTGTCGCGTTGCCAGTTCCACCAGCGCTACTTCAACCGCTTTGATCAATTCGTCGATCCGGTCGATCTCGTCGCGCAGGAATATCCTCGTCGCCGTCGCCACCTGATCGTTTCTGCTTCGCCCGGTATGAAGCTTGTAGCCCGAGGGTCCAATTAACTCGACCAGCCTGGCTTCAATGAAACTGTGCACATCTTCAGCACCTTCAAATTCAGGTCTGGCGACATAGGCAGGATCTTTCGAAAGCTCGCGCAGCTTTTCGAGACCATCCACGATAGCGCGAGCTTCCTCCTGATCGATCACACCGGCGTGCCCAAGAGCTGCGGCCTGGACGATCGAGCCGCGAAGATCGGCATCGAGCAGTCTGCGATCGAATTGGAAGCTCGAATTGAAAGAGGCAAAATGCGGGTCAGTCTCTCCTGTGAATCTTCCGCCCCAAAGTTTTGCCATCAACTACCCTCTGGGCGGCACGTGTTGCCTGATTGTTTTGAGAATCAGGTCGATCTCAGGTTGTGACTTGGATCCTGGACTGAACGCGTAAGGTCGTGATTGATCGACAGATTTGAGAAGGATCACCGAAAGCGTATTCATCTTGGACGGTGTCACTTCTTTGATTTGAGAGCTGCTCAGGTTGAGTACGTGAGCCTGTTCGTTTGAAGCGTCGACCAGCAGCAGGCGATCCGGCATGATCCGCAACCAACCGGATTTCGGGTCCACAAAGTCATACTGCCCGTCCGGCTTCTTGTTGGCACGCCGGCCCGGTTGTGGATCATATGTCACGCGAAACACAGCTGCGCCCTTGAGGGCGATCGCCTTATCCATTGCGGCTGCCGCCTTGGTCTGATCGTTCTTATGATAAAGGTACATTACACCCAGCAGCTCCCAGGCGCCGGGCTCGCTGTCATCATCGGCTGTCAGCTTTTCGAGGCGGGAAATAGTGTCGTCGATGTTTTTTGAATCAGGAGCATTGAATGCCGCGGTGATCCCCTGCAAGCGTGCCTGATATCCCGCTTCGGTGAGGCCGGTCCGATTCAACCTCAGCGTGTAGCCGATTGGTCCGATTGATGGATCGACGGCGCCGACAATCCGAACGTGGTATTCTCCCTCTTTGGGAACCGTTCCGCCTGGCGTGTCGAGTTTGAATTCGCCGCTGCGCGGGTCACGAAGCGTCGGCAGGCCTTTACCTTCCTTTTCGTATATCTGCACCGCAAGCGCCGGATTTGTGCTCTGCAAAAAGATCGTGAAAAGATCTGCATCGCTCAGCGCGACGCTGTATTCGTCGTAATAGATTCCGACCTTGATCTGTCCCGATGTCTGAGGATCAAGACTTCCAGTCACCAGCTGGTTGAATGCAACCGGCAATATGCTCGCAGGCGCACGAGCCGCAACTGGCGCCGGCGGCTCTTCTCTTACCGTTTTCGGCGCGGGCGTCGGTGTCGGCTTTGGCTTTGTTGACTTTGCGCCCGGCAAGCGCGCGTCACCTCCCTGAGCCAATACCTGAGTATTCCCACTGAAAGTCACCAACAGAAGAACAGACTGTGATGAGGAAAATTCGTTTGTTCATAAAAATCACCCGGCGAACTTGTCGCCTCAGGAGCTGCGCGCGGTGCTAGGGCTGTGGTGCATCCTGTGCGCAGCGAAATCCAGTCTTTGAATAATCTATAGTACCCGGTTTGAAGAACTGATCACCAGGTCGCGGCCAGTCATTTCGAGTGGCGGGCCATCCGCGCCTTAAGGTCGCTGTCGCCTGGGCCGCCTGACTCACATACGATCCCCCACGGATCACTTTGATGTTCTTATAACCCGGGGGAGTCTCGGTCACTTTGCCACCCGGATATGCCACGAAATCGCTGGACGTCCATTCCCACACATTTCCAGCGAGATCGAGCATTCCGTATGGACTCGCACCCTGAGGATGGCTTCCTACTGCCTCAGCCGTGCGTTTTTCACCCTGCTTCGAGAGTACGTTGGCGGCATCGGGTAGCAAGGTGCCGCCCCACGGATAGAGTCCGCCCGTCGGTACCGCGAGCTGCGAACTCCCATTCCTCTTCGGTTGGAAGTCGCTTTCCGGACCAGCTGGCGTAGGCACGGGCATCCTCCCACGTGACATCGGTGACAGGCAGCTTCTCAGATCCTGGCGGCAACATTACCATCAGGCCACGAAGGAGGTGGAGGATAATTGTTCTCCGCCACAAACTTCTGATACTGCTCGTTAGTTACCTCGGTTACGATCCATGAAAAACGGCTTGACGGTCACGCTGTGTGCTGGACGTTCGTCGCTCCTCTCCATCATCTCGTCCCATCGAAAAGTCCCCGCCAGGTATGTACGCCATTCCCACGGGAGGATTGGACGCGCTGTTGAGTGGCGTCGGAGAAGCTTCTGGACTGGGAACCACAGACGCGGTTGGAGTCGGCGCGACAGAGGGTTGATTGTCGCCTCCTCTGCCGAAAACAAACCATCCGATTACGCCGAGAACCAGTAGCCCGGCCAACGCAGCTCCAGCCACGGGGATCGCAGAGCCTCGTCGAGGCTGCGTCGGCGGTGCCTTGATCGACCGCGCGGGCGCCGGAACTGCTTTCAACGCCGCGCCACCGGCCGCAGATTTGCCATCTGACTTTGCCCCTGGCCTGCTTCGATTTTGAAGCTTCGTTTTTCTTATCGTTCAACACGAGATGGCGCCGAGATGGGCGATGTCGCGGCACCTTTAAGTAATTCAGTTCCGTCTGGCGGAGCAAACTGGGTCTCATAGCCCGGTCGACTCTGTTCAGCCAGTCCAGAGGTCTTTTGTGCCTTTTCTTCGCCAGATATCTTCTGCAACTCAGTTTCTTGCCCGGGGCCACAGGGGCAGGAGACACAAGCTCTGCCGTAGCTTTCTCCGCAATTGACACCACTCGCGAAATCAGATGCAAACTCGATCGCGGATTGATGACGCTTTGACGGTTCCTTCTCGAGAGCTCGCAGGATCACGTTCTCAAGCGAGGGGTTGATCGCGGCGGTGAAGCTGCGAAGGAGGCTTCGGTTTTTCTGTGACGTGTTTGATAGCAACTCCGGTTGGAGTCTTCGCTATAAACGGCGTCATACCGGTAAGCATCTCGTAAGTCACAACACCGAGGCTATAGACATCAGAGCGCGCGTCAGCGGACTCTCCCTGACACTGTTCAGGCGACATGTAGTGAGGCGTCCCGATCACGGTCCCAACGTTGGTGAGATTCTTTTCGAGACTGAGCGTATCGAGCATCACGTCACGCAGTTTCGCGATGCCGAAATCGAGCAGCTTGACGTAATCACCCTCACTGTGAGCGTCGAGAAGCATTATGTTGTCCGGCTTGATGTCGCGATGGACGATGCCGCTCCGATGCGCTGCCTCAAGTGCTGCGCACGCCTGACGGATAATGTTTGCAGCGCGATCAGGCGGGACCTTCCCGGTCTCTATGAGCACCTGGCGCAAACTTTGTCCCGCCAGAAGCTCCATGACGATGTAAACCGTTCCATCCTGGTCTTCCCCAAAGTCGTGAATCACGACCGCGTTCGGATGGTGGAGCATCGCGGCAGCGCGCGCCTCGCGGTAGAACCGCTGTCGCGATTGCGCATTCTCAATTACTTCGGGACGCAAAACCTTGACGGCTACTGTATCCCCGATATGCAAACGGCGAGCACGATAGATATCACCCATCCCGCCAGATGCCAGGAATTCGTCGAGTTGGTAGCGACCTCCGAGGACCTTTCCCACTGCGTTGCCACTCGCGCGCACGCGAATGGTGGGCGGTGACGCGTCCCGTCTGAAATCGGTGGTATATCGGAAGTCTGTCCGCCTTCGGCTTTCTGTGAAGCGGGCGCTTCGATCTCGTTTGAGGGCCAGACCGAGGTCCTCAAGGGATCAGAATTCGCTCCGGTCGCTTTGGGAAGCCTGGCAGTTGCGAGTTCGCCGCCGCAGGAGGGACAGAAAGTCGATCCATCAGCTATTGTTTGGCCACAACCTGTACAAAACATTGCTTGTCATTATGCCACACGAGACACGAATACTCGTGAGGGCTGGGGAATCGTCGTGCGCGCCTCCACTTTTTAGCGCACAATCGTCAATTTAAAAGTCTAGCACACGGTTCTTTCGCGGTCACGTTCTTTTCGGTTATGATCACTTCTGTATGCCGGTGACGATGCTTGAAAAGCGTCCCGTCGCGCTGATCATTCTCGACGGATTCGGTTACGCTGAATCGACAGAAGGAAATGCGATCGCTCTTGCCCGCACTCCATTCCTTGATCAGTATCTTCTGAAATACCCTCATACCCTGCTCGAAGGCTCCGGCGCGCGCGTCGGACTTCCTGAGCCGTTTATGGGCAACTCTGAAGTTGGCCACCTCAATATCGGTGCCGGCCGCGTGGTGCCGCTCGATATCACGCGCATCGACGAAGCAATCGCTTCGGGGACGTTTGCCGAGAATCCTGTACTTCAGGCGGCCGTTGATGCAGGCAAGCATACGGCTCTGCATCTTATGGGCCTGGTCTCCGATGGTGGCGTTCATTCTTCACTTTCACACCTCATCGCGCTGCTCGAGATGGCCGCTTCGCGCGGCGTGCACAGAGTCTTTGTGCACTGCTTTACTGACGGACGCGATACTGCCCCAACAGCAGCTTTGAAATACGTGGATGAGCTCGCGGGCGAGATGAAACGCATCGGGATCGGCAGGATCGCGTCTCTTTGCGGCCGATATTTCGCGATGGATCGCGATAACAGATGGGATCGAATCGAACGTGCCTACCTGGCGATCGCGTCGGGCAAAGGACGCATTCGAACTGATCCGCATCTCGCGATTGAGGAGTCTTACGAGCTCGGAGTCACAGATGAGTTTATTGAGCCGATCGTCATCACTGACGAGGACAACAATCCCATAGGTCGTGTGCAAAATGGTGATTCGATCATCTTTTTCAATTTCCGCGCAGATCGCGCTCGCCAGCTGACCCGGGCATTCTCAGGCCGCAATTTCGATGCCTTTGGACGGGAGCCGATCTCCGAGCTCAACTTTGCGGCCTTTACTCAGTACGATCGCTCGTTCACTACTCCGATCGTTTTTCCACCAGTGTCAATTCATAACACTCTCGCTGATGTATTCGCTGCGCACGGCGTCAGGAATCTGAGGATTGCGGAAACAGAGAAATACGCGCACGTCACTTACTTTTTCAATGGAGGCATTGAGCCCGAGTTTCCGGGAGAAAGCCGCATCCTCGTGCCATCACCAATGGTAGCGACCTATGATCTCCAGCCTGAGATGAGTGCCTTCAAAGTAACGGACAAGATTTGCCGCGCATTGGATGACGGCGAGTTTGATGTGATCATCGTGAACCTCGCAAATGCTGACATGGTCGGGCACACCGGCAATCTCAAAGCTACCATTGCCGCTGTCGAAGCAATTGATACGTGTCTTGGCTGGATCATTGGAACTATAGAGCGCGTCAAAGGGGCAGCGATCATCACCTCGGATCATGGCAACGCCGAACAGATGATCGACCCCGAGACTTCGGGACCGAGCACCGCGCATACCAACAATCCGGTTCCGTTCATACTATGCGATCCGCGGTTCACGGCATCGCTTCGATCGAACGGCGCGCTCGAAGATATCGCCCCGACAATGCTGGCGCTGCTCGGAATTCAGCCGCCAGACGAGATGACCGGACGCAGCTTGCTCCCGGAGCACCAGTTAGAGGATGCCAGCACCGCAAGCAATCTTCGTAGCACACATCAGTAGCATCACAGAAACCGTGCTCGCAGTCCCTGCACTGCGCTCTCTACGCCGGCACCTTCCTGACGCGGTGATCACGGTCGCTGCGAGCAGAGAAGGTTCTGACCTTATGAGACTTGGCCGGCTGGCTGATGAAATTCTCAGCGCCGAGCGTCTGGGTCGCAACTTGCTTCTTCCGAATCGTTTCGTGTCAACTGTTCAGACTCTACGAATGCTCCGCGGCAGATCCTTCGATGTAGCAATCGATCTGAGCAGGAACACCGAGTCTTCGTTAGCGATTCGGCTCGTTTCAGCACCGGAACTGCAAGAGGATTCGCCCAGTACTTTCGACAAGCTGCGAAGAATAATCTCAAATCGCCCGTCGCATTCCCTGCACGTTGCGCAGGAGTATCTGCAAAGGCTTGAGCCCCTGGGGGTGAGACCTGTCGAAGCCGAACCGCGACTGTTCACAAATCCCGAGGCGGACCAGCGGTTTGAGAAACTGCTGGCCAAACATCGCGTCGGATCTGGCGAGCTGCTTGTCGGAGTTCACGCCGGTGCAAGGCACGGAAGGGATCGATGGCCAGTCGAGAGATTTGCTTCAATGGCCGCGCGAATGATCCATAACTTCGATGCGTACGCGCTCATCTTTGCCGGACCTGATGAAAAGGGGCTCGCAAAAAAGATCGCAAAACAGGTGGGATCGAAACGAGTGATTGTTTTCGAGTCAGTGAAGCTTGAAGATCTTGTTTCGGCATCTGCTCGAATGAGTCTGTTCATTGCGAATCATTCGGGTCCTGCGCATATTGCCGCCGCGGCGGGCGCTCCTGTAGTGACTGCTTCCGGCGCCCTGACACCTTCGACGCGCGACATCCTGAGTCCGAATCGCACTCACATCCGCGCGACCTCGTTGAATGCGGTCAGCGAGGAGGATGTTTTTGAAGCTGCGTGCCAGCTTATCAAACGCAGCCGCTCGGCTGCACACGGGATTTTCAGTTGCATAGAGACGATTCTCACGCGAAGCCGCGAAGACGCGAAAAAGAATATCAGTGATTAAAAGGCAGCACTTCTTTGGTTCTTTTCGCGTCTTCGCGGCTTCGCGTGAATCTCTTGCAGAGGCGACGGCCTTCAGTGCCGCATGGCTATCGTGGAAGAACGTTGATTGCTTCGATCCGTCGGCGAAACCGCGCCAGAACGTAGTAGACAAAATCGCCGACAATTTGATCCGGCCTCCCTTTGCCTCGGTTTATGACTCGACAAAGTAGCACCCGCGTCTGTGTATCCCACTCAACTTTAAGTGCGCCTCGCTTGGGAAAGCCCTTGCGATCTTTCCCGACGCTATGCAACGTTGCCCAACCGGGCGCGCGACCTGGCTTTTGCTTCTTCTGAACCTCAAATCCAAAAGCATCAAGTCTTCGATCATTTACGATGGCGTCTCTAAGACTCCGGCCCTTCGAACAAATGACTTGTACGAGAGTTTGCATAGTTTCACCGAGATCCTGCGAAGTACCATCTAAGTGTTGAAGATCGGGCCAAGGCGTTCCCGAAGCTTGATCATTCCCTGCCGGATGCGTGTCTTGATTGTACCCAGCGGCTCGTTGAGGCGTGCTGCGATTTCGCTGTGACTGAGACCCGAGTAGTATGCAAGCTCAATCGCCTGCCGCTGATCCGAATTGAGCTCCTCGAGCGCCGCTCGCACAAGACGTCCGCGTTCGGCGATCTCGGTCGCGAGCTCAGGATTCTCTACTGACACGGGGGTCGTATCTGACGTCTCGAGAGGCTCGGTTCGCTGGCGGCGTTGCCACCCTGATCGCAGCCGGTCGACCGATCGCGTGCGAGCGATGGTCAACAACCAGGCAAGGGGCGTACCCCTCTCCTCATCATACGTACCCGCCTGGCGCCAGACCTGCGTGTAGACGTCCAATACCACCTCCTCGGCGTTCGATATGTCGCCGAGAACGCGCAGCGCCAAACTGTAGACGATTCCGTTCGTCGTATCGTAGAGTTCTCCGACCGCTGTCTCGTCGCCCCGCGATATGCGTTGTATGAGGGCAACAAGCGCGGAATTGCGAGCAGAAGCGTCAGCAGAGTGCTTTGGCGAGGCAGAAGAGTGATCCATCTGATCTGGAAACGCACAAGACCGTAACTAGTGAAAGGTCCTCAAGTTCAAGAAATGATAAGACAATCCTCTGAGAGTGCCAAGCGCAGTGCAGGAGTCGGAAAATGGCGAAGTCAAACAACAGAGTAGTCATGATCACCGGAGGAGCGGGCTATCTTGGGTCAGCCTCGGCAAAGACATTTCTTGCCCAGGGAGCGCGTCTCGTCCTCATCGACCGGGCGCCTGATCGCTTGGAGGCGAAGTATCCGGAGCTGGTAGGCTCCCGCGATCATTACCTGGCACAGTCAGTCGATATCCTGAATGTCGAAGCCGTCGATCGCACCGTAACGGAAACGCTTGAGCGACTGGGAAGAATCGACGTGCTCGTCAATACTGTCGGGGGATTTCGTGCCGGACCAGCGCTTGATCAAACAACGGTAAACGATTGCGAAGCACTCTTTGACCTCAACCTGAGATCAGTTTTCATAGCCTGCCATGCCGTGATCCCTGCCATGCGCCGGCAGCGTTCCGGTCGCATCGTCAACATTTCGTCTAAAGGTGGTTTGAAGGGCGAAGCCGGCATGGCCCTCTACAGCGCATCAAAGGCTGCCGTAATTCGACTGACGGAAAGCATGGCGTCCGAGTTGAAAGATGAGGGTATCACTGTCAATTGCGTGCTTCCCGCGATCATAGACACTGCACCAAACCGGCAAGCTATGCCTTCAGCTGACTTCAGCCGCTGGGTAAGCCCGGAATCCGTAGCCCGAGTAATAGCCTTCCTGGCATCCGATGATGCTGCGGACATCACTGGAGCGGCAATCCCTGTCTTTGGCAGGACGTGACCCTTGGCACGCCTGGGAGCGCCAGGCTCC
The DNA here is from genome assembly GCA_963813345.1 of uncultured Acidobacteriota bacterium. Lineage (GTDB taxonomy): Bacteria > Acidobacteriota > Blastocatellia > RBC074 > RBC074 > CAWDDA01. The sequence goes on from CAWEYR010000024.1 coordinate 426,164, forward strand.
AGCCTGGCGCGTGTAGTCTCGCCGAAATCTCGAGTCTTGATGACGCGCCCGCCAGGCTGGAGCCTGGCGCTCCCGGGGACGCCACCAATCCAGAAGTGCTCTTCGACTCGTAATCTCATGTCATATTGCGTTTCAACTCTTCAGGAGGCGGCGGATTGAGATTAGCAATACTTCGAAGTCTCGCAACCATTGTGCTTGTCGCCGCAGCTCCATGGCTCATCTGCGGCTCAAGCAAAGCGGATACTTTCGGGCACTGTCGTCACCAACCGCCAGGAATCGATTGCGGATGCCACGATTCGCGTCACCACAAGTGCCAGTGAACTTGAAGTGACGACTGACGCTGCGGGAGCGTTTCGACTGGAAGTTCCCAACGAGCATCTGATCAATTCGCATAAGCGGCAAAAACCTCCAGCCTTCGTCGTGGACGTTCGAGAAGGACAGCCCGATCGAAGGACTGAGATTGGTTGTTGAGTACACAATCCCTCCCATTCACGACAATATTGTGATCTCGAGCTCTGTTCTGGACCCGACGATTGATCGACGGCAGAGCCTGGTGTTCACGAAGACGCTCTTCTCGCGCGACGATCAGGTATTTCACCTTCTGGACGCCGGAATAAGCGCCGGTCAACACGAAGGAGGTGGAAAGTCACTCGAGGTTCGTCGCTTTGGCTTCAACACGGACCATGGAGGCGTTAATGGCGGTCTCAAGGTTCTGGTCGACAACTTTCAGCAGAATCAGGGCACGCAGGGCCACGGTCAGGGCTATCTCGGACAGCTCAAGAGCCTTTCACCGGAGCTGGTCGAAGAAGTGAATATCGTGAATGGCCCGTTCAGCGCCGAGTACGGCGATTTTTCGGGTCTTGGCGTCGTGCACATTCGACTCAAGGAGACACTTCCGGACGTGTTCACGGCACGTTTCCAGGGAGGGTCTTTTGACACATTCAGAAGCTTTGTCGGCTACAGCCCCAGTCTCGAGCGGGCTCGCGCATTAATTACTTACGAGGCGTCGAGAACTGATGGCCCCTTTATCAATCCATTAGGCTATGCGCGCGATAACGTCACAGGTAACTTTACGCGGATGTTGTCGAACTCGACTGCATTCGGGTTCAAGTTGAATGCAGGCCGCAATGACTTCACATCTTCCGGACAGATACCGCTTGACCAGGTCTTTGCTGGAACGCTTGATCGCTTCGGTTTTATCGATCCTCATAATGGCGGGCGCGTACGCACCGGATTCTTGGGTGGCTATTTTCGGCACGAAGCTAAAGATGGCGCGATTCTCAAAATAGATGGCTTTTTGGCGCGCTCGCTGTTTGATCTGTGGTCGAATTTCACATTCTTTCTGAATGATGAAATCAACGGCGATGAGATTCAGCAACATGACTCGCGGCTGCAGGAAGGCGCGAATATTCAGTACCTGCGCCCCGTGAAGATCGCCGGCTCGCGCGGCCTCTTTGTCGCTGGAGGCAATTTTCATGACAATCAGATCAACGTTGGTCTCGATCGCTCGATTGCAAGAACCCCGTTCGAAACAACCACAAAAGGAAACGCGCACGTCTCAAACAGCGCTGCATATGTCAGCCAGAGTCTCGATCTTCTCAGCGGCAGGCTTCACCTCGAGGGCGGCCTGCGATTTGATCATTTCAGATTTCGTCTAAACGACCAGGTAGAGCCCTCGCAATCGGGCGTTCAACACGGAAGCAGATTTCAACCGAAGGCATCGCTGGCATTTACGCCAACGAACCGAGTGCCGCTAACTTTCTATCTTAACTATGGCAGAGGAATCTCAAGTCAGGACGCGCGCGGTGTAGTCCAACGGCCAGACGCGCCAAAAATCTCGACTACCGATTTCTATCAGACAGGATTCGCTCAGAATTTCTCGCGGTTCTCGCTAAGCGCGGGATTTCTTCCTGATCGATCGTTCAAATGAACAGGTCTATATTCCCGACGATGGGAGCTTCGAATTCCAGGGGGCAAGCCGTTCCTATGGATTCGAGATCAAGACCTCGATGCGATTGACGCGTTATCTTTCCATCAACGGCGGTGTGACCAGGGTCTCAAACGCTTTCTTTCGCTCGACACTGCCGCGCGAATACGTCGATAGCGCTCCTCACGTCGTAGCGAATGCCGCATTGACACTTGGCGATGTGAAGGGCTTCAGCGGATCGATCAGATATCGCCACGCGGGTAACTACCGGCTCGATCCTTTGGATCCTGGCATCCGCGCCAGCGGTCTGGATGTCATCGATCTCAGCATACGCAAGCAGGTTCGTCGCTGGGTAGAATTCGGCATCTCGATCGACAATCTGACAAACAAGAGATACTACGAGACACAGAACTTCTTCGAGTCCCGCGTCGCTGCGGGCGCTCCTGCAGTCGAGCGTATCCATGCAACACCGGGCTATCCCTTTACAATTACCGCCGGTGTAACATTCCGTATCGGGAAGAAAGACTGACCCAAGCCACACCGAATGATCACTACAGCTACACGAAACAGTATTCCCTCCAACCTCACTTCGCCAACAACCCCAATAAAACCATAATTAAGGGTGCGGCACGAAGTTTGCTCTCTTTCTTTATCTATACTCCATATTTGGAGTGGCAAAGGGAGGGGAGAATGAAAGATTTCAAACAATTGGCAATCTCAGCATTTATGACGGGAGCAGCGTTGATTGGGGCAACGGGACCCCTCAGCGCGCAACCATCCGGCAGACACAGGAACAACGACAGCAGGAGCGACAACAGCGACAGGTCAGCGCGAGACGCAAAGGTGCAGCGTCAGCAGACAACCTCAGGCCGAACAGACTCCAGCGTCAACAGCAGCGGATACAGGAGCAACTGCAACAACGACGGACTGGTCAGGTGCAGAATCAGGAACAGCAGATCCAGGTGCAACAGGAGCGCCGTCGCCAGGCAGAACTGAGGATGCAACAACAGCAGCAACTGCAACAGCAGCAACAGCAGCAGCAGCAGCAGCAGCAGCAGCAACTGCGACAGACACAGCAGATCCAGCGTCAGCAGCAGCTCGAGCAAGCTCGGCAACAGCGGCTGCAGACAGGCCAGTTGCAGCGTCAGCAGCGTGAGCTGCTGCAGCAGCAGCGCCTGAATGGGCAGCGGCTACAGCAACAACAGCTGGCACAGCAGCGCATGCCAGCAGCGCATGTCGATATATCGGCAACAGTGGAATGAACAGCAGCGTCTTGAACAGCAACGTCGAATAATGCTCGAGCGGCAGCGTCGGGTGGCTCAGTTGCGCTACCAACAGCGGTATCTCGAACGCGTGCGTCAGGACCAGCTAAGGCTTCAGAGTCTGAATCGTTTCGATTACATTCCTCCAAGCTATCGCTACTATCGTGGTGGAACGTCCTACGAGACTAATCGATACGGCGCGGACATGCTGCGGCAGGCAATCCAATATGGTTACGAGCAGGGGTACCATGCAGGCCGGGCAGATCGGGAAGATCGCTGGGGCAATAACTATCAGGACTCATATGGCTATCAGGATTCGTCGTACGGGTATAACGGTTACTATGTCGACCTGAACGAGTACCGATACTATTTCCGCGAAGGCTTCCGGCGCGGCTACGAGGACGGCTATAACAGCCGCAACCGCTATGGAAGCTACTCGAATGGTGGCTTGAGTATTCTCGGCGGCATTCTGCAGCAAATTCTGAATCTGCAGGCGTTCTAGGAATAAGTGCCTGGGAGTCAAGCTGGCAAAGTGCTTGAACTCGAGCGCTCCTCAGGCTACTCATTCTCACAAGAAAACTCACCGTCTCTTTCAGAAAAAGGTCCAGCTGATCGTGGTGAACCCAGTGTCCGGCGTTTGCCACCTTCACGAGCCGGTGATGGGGAATCGCATTCATCCTTCCGTCGAGCTCAGGATCCTGCGCCCAGCTCTCCTTTCCCCAGAAGAGCAATGCTGGGCAAGCGATCTTACTTAGAATCTCTCGTCCATCTTCAAGATTCTGACCATACGGCGCGAAGGGTCTCGCAAAGTTGTCGAACTTCCAGATCAGCGAGCCGTCTGAATTCCAATTGGTTCCGTTAAGGGTCAGGCTGCGTGCGACCTCAGGCTTGAGATGAGGGTTCGCTTCCATCATGCGCGCGACTGCTGAATCAAGTGTTGGATAAGTCTTGGGCTCGCGCCGCTCCGAGCTGCGCACGTTGTCGATCCAGTCGCGAAGACGCTCGGATGCCGGTCTGTATATTTTGTGAGATGGTGGCGGGCCCAGACCTTCGATTGCCACTACTTTCTTCACACGCTCCGAAAAGATACCGGAATACTGGAGAACAATGATTCCTCCAAGCGAGTGGCCAACCAGGTATATCGGAAACTTGTTGATGATGTCCGCGAGTGCTGAAAGATCGAGCACGTGTTCCGCGATGCTGTAAAGCGCGCCGGGCGCCCAGCCACTGTTGCCGTGGCCTCGCAGGTCCAGGGCGAAGACGTGGAAGTGTTCGCGCAACACTGGCGCGACCCAGTCCCAGTTGCGCGCGTGATCAAGGCCTCCGTGGACCAGAATCAGCGCGGGTTTCTCGCCACCCCCATCGTGGCCCCAATCCCAGAAATGCAGCTTCAAGCGATGCGAATAGAAGTAGTGGGAAATCGGCTCCAACTGTCCAGCCTCCATTAAGTTCTGAATTCGATTGACTATGCTATATTTCAACTTCACAGGCAGCAAGGCCAGATATCGGAACCCAGGCGCACCTGAAGCGTGTAATTGAGGTCAAGATGCGAAAAGCTACCGTCGTTTTGCTGGCGTTTTTGCTTGGGCCACTAACAGTCAGTGCGTCCCAGGACGCTGCAGTTGAGAAAGCTCGTAATCAGTCTCAAGGTATCGTAGTCATCGTTTCCCTGGATGACCAGGGCCGCGCACTCGGTCAAGGTAGTGGATTCATCGTCACTGAGAACGGTGCAGTCGTCACGAGCCTGCACGTAGTCAGAGGAGCGACAAAGCTGCGCGTCAAGCTGCCCAACGGAGATGTCTATCAAACTGACGAAGTCATTGATTTCGATGCAGACAAAGACATCGCAATCATCAAGGTAAAAGGGTTTCAACTTCCTGTGGTCAAGCTCGGCGATTCTGATCGTACCGAGGTCGGCGAACAGGTGGTTGCAATCAGCAGTCCCGAAGGTCTTACTAATTCACTTTCAACTGGTGTGATCAGCGGCGTTCGACGACTGTCCACGCATCGCGTGTTCCAGATCACGGCACCAATCAGCCAGGGAAGCAGCGGAGGAGCACTTTTCGATTCAAATGGCGCCGTCATAGGGATTGCGACATACATCCTGCGGAGCGGCCAGAACATCAATTTCGCGGTTCCTATCAATTACGTTCGCGGAATGATCAGCGATCGCATCAAGACTTCAGTCGCATCACTTCCGCCACCTGCGCCCGTCGTCCGGTCAGACGCAGATCCCGTCCCGGGAGCACCGGATGCGATCACTGCAGAGATTAACTCGGCTTCGCGAGGACGGTTGGGACGGTCAGAGCACGAGCCGATGTTCCTGCGCCCCGATGAGGCCTGGTCTTTCTTCTACCGCACAGTTGATGGAATCGGACAATCCAGCTTTCGTGACATTCAGGACCTGACCAGGACGGCGGCGGTCGAAAAGTCACAGGATGACTCACGCTATGAGCAGTACACCGTACGCTATGTCACACAAAACGTCGGGTATCGCATTCAACCTAAAGAAGCCGGAGCGACTACTCGAAAGCGTAGACCTCCTGGTGACGTGGTCGGTGGAGACTCTCGAACGCACATTCGGTGACAAGCATAAAAAAAAGACGTTCGAAGGACGGCCTGTGCTCGAATTCAAGAAGACCGAGGACAAAAAGCAGATACGCGCTTTTCTCGAACCGAGCGGGCTTGTGCGAATTGTCAGATTCACGAAGGTGAAATGAACCCTCAGTCACGCTTGTAGTAGAGAAACATCCCCTGGTTTCGCGGACCGCCAAATCCAAAAAACGAGCGCCGAAGAACGTAGCCTTTCAACAGGAACCTACGTTCGTGAAGCAGCTCGTATCCGGCCGCTTCAAAGTCTTGAGATTCGACGTGGTGCCACTTTGGACCGTATAGCACGTCCCACAACGCAAGCGTTCCTTTCGGAGAACTTCTCAGGATTTCAATATTTCGCTGCTTGTCGGCAGTGAACGTAATGTTCTCCCACGGATCACGATCGAATCGAATACAGGAATAGACCTGGCTGAAGACGAATCGGTTGACTTGTACTTCGTTCGCTTTGAACCACAGGTGCATCTCGTCCACACCTCGAGTATCGCGAATCCATTCGGCTCCATCGAAGTAACAAAATGAGATCACGGCTGATACGCTCAGCACGACTGAAAGGATGATGGTTCGCAAAGTCGCACTGAACCTCTCGGCCAGCACGGTTCCAGCCCTCGAGTGTCAGGATCGCGAGCACCGGCGAAATGGCCACAAAATAGCGAGGGTAACCCGCAGAGCCCATCAAGCCGTACGCGCGAAGTACGGAATGAATCAGGAAAAATGCAAGGAAGATGGCGGGAAGCATCATCGGCACTTCCCTTCCCTTTGTTTTTCTGAGCGCCACCCATAAACCGACAGCGAAAGCTGGAATCAGGAGTGGGGGCACAATCTCAGCGAATCGCGCAAGATAACTCCACCACGCGCCCTGGCCGTAGATCGTCCCTGTTGTCGGCCAGTTTGGGGGCCAGTTGTGAATGATAAACAGAGGGTCGTGAGTGATCGCGAACGCGGCAACCCACCATACAAGAGCGCCCGCGGCGAGAAGGAGAATCTCAGAGAACGGCGCTACCCCAGCGGCCTCGACGGCGCGCATTTGCGATGATGAACAGCGCCCAAAGCACGCAAATGAAGAATCCTTCCGGTCGCGCCAGCACGGAAACGGAGATCGTAGTTGCTGCGGCGAGAGCATGTCCCCGTTTCCGAAGGCGGAGAGCAACGACAAGTACCAGAGCAAATATCGGCTCCGTCATCGTGTCCGCTGAGAGGACAAAGAATGATGGCTGAAGGAAAAGAAAAGGTATCGTAAGCGGAGCTCTTGCGATGCCGGATTCCTCAGCAAGCCGGTATGTCTGCCACGCGACGGCTGCCGAGATAACAACTGTGAGCAGTTTGGCGGCGTGATACCCGGCTAGCGCTGGAACGGCATAGAGAGTCGTGAAGAGAGGCCGCGCCCAAACGCCGACAAAGAGCTCAGGATGAGTCCATGCCCAACGGGCAAAAAGAAAATGAAATCCGCCATCCTGCTGAATGCTATCTGGAAAGAGGAAGCTGAGCGCCACTGCGGCACTCGAAATGATCGCAAGCCAGATAAGAGCTTGTCTGGAATCTCGGCACTTGACGGCTCAGCGGAATCTTAGGGACTCGAAATGTCCGTACCTTAACGAGGATTGAAGTTGGCATTCAACATGCCGCCTTCGAGTGCGATTACCTGTCCGGTCATGAGGTCAGGTCCCGTAATGATATTAAGAATCGCGGCCGCAACATCCTCAGCCGTACAGACGCGGTGAAGCAACGAGCCGGCTTCTGCCTTCTTCTTCATCGTCTCGTAGCCGGAGCCAAGTCCCTCCTGTAACCATCGCGTTGTAATAAAGCCCGGGGCTACGGCGTTGACGCGGACGGTGGGAGCGAAGACGCGTGCGAGCGTTACTGTAAGATTGTTGAGCGCGGCCTTCGATGCGCAGTAAGGAATGGAGCTGCCGGTGCCAGCAAGACCCGCTACGCTCGATACATTAACAATCTCGCCACTACCTGACGCTTGCAAGGCAGCTCTTGCCGCTCGCGCGCACTGAAAAGCCCCGATCAGGTTGACGCCGAGAATACGCTGCCAATCATCCGCTGTCACACCTTCGAGATCATCATGTTTGACGAACGCCGTCGTCGCGGCATTATTGACAAGCACATCAAGCCGTCCGAACTCTTTCACGGCTCGCTCGATCATCTGCCGGCATGCAGTGTCATCCGCGACATCGGCGTGTATAGCGATTCCACGCACTCCCAGGCTGCTAATCTCTGACGCAGTTCGTTCAGCGTCCTCTTTCGAGCGGCTGTAGTTGATAAGTACGGAGCATCCACGACGCGCGAGCTCGAGAGCCGTCGCGCGCCCAACTCCAGTTCCACCACCTGTGACGACTGCTGCTTTTCCTTGAATTTGCATGGCGGAGATTCTAAAGCATGCAGTGGCGCACCTGGGAGTCCATGGCTGAAGCGACGCTAATTTGGAAGTGCGCCGGCTTGGCGATTGCTTTTCGATCTCCGTGCACGATACAGTCGATCAAGGAGCCTCTGCGTTGCTTCGCCAACGCAGTCCATGTGCGTATCAGCCTAGCGCTCCACAGGATCATTGTTGATCCGCTCTGCTTGTTGCGCGTCTTCTGAGAATCAGCCACGCAAGCGCGCATGCAGCCAGGCAGCCGCCAACGATAACGCCGATTTTTCCGGTCAGTCCAAAAACGAACAACGCAATCACGATCAGCGTCCCTGGTGGAGCGAAAATGAAGAATCCGGTCACCAGCACTGCAGCTATTCGCTTAAAGTCTCGCATCTCGGAATCAGTACCTGTTGCACGGACTAACGATTGTGATAATCTTTGATGGATGATACATCACATACGAGGCCGTTCGCCCCTTCGCTGATTCATCCCAGATGACCATTTCAACTGAATCGATCAAACGACTGACTCCTGTTGTCACCGTGGCGGGTTTTGCCATTCTCGGGATACTGCTCGGCGCAATTGCGGTCTCGCGATTGCTCTATCCCTACGATGTCGGCTTCTTCGAGGCCTTCATCTGGACACCCGCCCGCCTGATTATCAACGGAGAGAACCCTTTCGCCTACGCCACACGACCGCCGTTCAGTATGGCGCCTTATGGTCCGTTCTATTACCTGATCATCGGCGTGGGAACCAAGCTGTTCGGCCTGCAATTGTGGTTCGGGCGAATTCTCTCTCTCCTCTCGACATTGGTTTGTCTCGCGTGTCTTGGACGGCTCACGTTCCTTCTGACGCGGCGATGGCAGCCAGTATGGTTGGCAATGCTTGCGTACCTCGCAAGCTTTCCTGTCCAGGCGTGGCTGGTCGTTCAACGGCCCGATACATTGTCTATTGCCCTCGGGTTTGCGGCCGTCGCCCTTGCTTTCGAGCCTGACAAGAAGGGTGATCGCATCACCCTCCGATCGTTTGCAATCATCCTGCTTTGCTCCGCAGCATTCTTCAGTAAGCTGACAACATTGCTTCCCGTGATCATCGCAACGGCGCGCTACTGGCAACTGGGCAAGCACCGTCGCGCCCTTTTCGTATTCTTTGGTACTGTATTCCTCTCTGCAGGGATGATGCTTCTTTTGACCGAGACCTCAGGGTCGATGGGATACTTCTGGCAGCATTTTACTTATGCGCAGAAGTTGCCTCTCACATATGCACGGACTGCAAAAGTAGCGTTTGATGTATTCACAGCTCCCTCAACCTGGGTTTTTCTATTAATTCTCGTACTGTTCTTTTACCGGTTCACGTCCACGACATTTGACCGCAACTGGATAAGAGACCCACGATTGTTAGCCGGCTGTTATTTGGCACTGGCAGCACTCGAATCGCTGATCTCATCGGCGCGGCATGGATCAGCGGTCAACTATTATCTCGAAACCGCGCTAATCGCATCTCTGGTCGTCGCGGTGGCCTGGGACTGGCTGGACAGGGCGGGTCACCTGAAACAATGGGCGTATCCTGCTCTTATTGTCCTGATTGCGATCACTGGCGGCCTTCAGATTGTCCGTGTCGTTCGAGGCGAGCATAACCGGTGGAAGGCACTTCCCTATTTCAAGGAGATGGTGGCGACTCTGGACCGCTCCGCCCCGCCGGGCAGCCTTTGCTTCAGCATTTTTCCTGAATTGGTAACGGAAACGGGGCGGGACTATCATTTCGACGACTGGATGCAATACGAAGATGGCTGGTCACCGGAGCTGCAACAAACACTTCGCGATGCCCTGAAATCGAAGCGATATGCAGCAATCATCAGTTATCATACTGATATGAATCGTCCGCTTCCCGGTTATCACCTCGCCGAGATGAAAGAGCAACCGCCAAAGGACTTTCACACTGTCTATCTTTTCCTCCGTGATCCCTGAAGTGAAATCACATGATGAGTGACAGGCTACAAAACAAGGGAAAGACAGAGAGCATCAGCGTATTCTTTCCTGCGTACAACGATGCCGGGACGATTGCCGGCCTGTCGTTGAATGCGCTCGCCGTCCTGTCGACTCTGACGGATGATTACGAAGTACTCTTGATCAACGACGGGAGTACCGATGACACAGCAGAGATTCTGGAAGATCTGGCTGCGAAGAATCCCCGGATCCGGGCGATTCATCATGACTCTAATAGGGGTTATGGAGCTGCTCTGCGCACCGGCTTCACCAATGCGTGTAAGGACCTGATCTTCTACACTGATGGTGATGGACAGTACGATGTCCGCGAACTGGCACTCCTGCATCCACTTCTGACTGCCAAGATTGACATCGTTAATGGATATAAGATAAAACGAGCGGATACGTTTCCCCGAAAGATTCTCGGTGGGATATATAACAGGCTGGCACGCCTGCTGTTCCGGCTCCCCATCCGCGACGTGGATTGTGACTTCCGCCTGATCAGGCGGAGCGCGTTGCAGAGGATCGAGCTTGGTGCATCAAGCGGGGTAATTTGCGTCGAGCTGGTCCACAAACTGCACACCTCCGGTGCTGTTTTCACTGAAGTGCCGGTTCATCATTTCCCGCGAGCATCGGGAAAGTCGCAGTTTTTCACGTTAGGGCGTGTAGTGCGTACTGCAACGGATTTCTTGCACCTCTGGCTGAGCCTGGTCCTACGCCCGGCGATCGGTTTCCGCACAAGCCCGCGTCGCGAACGAGCCACGGAGGATGGCCAGCACATCTGACATATCCTCGAGCTTGAGTGAACACTATACTTGAGTGAACACTATTTATGTCTCCCCTTAACAAATACAAAGGTCGTTCCGTTCTCATTACTGGCGGACTCGGATTCATCGGCAGCACACTTGCGTGCCGGCTGGTTCAGCTTGGAGATGTCGAGATAACCATCATCGACGCGCTCCTGCCGGATCAGGGAGGCAACCTGTTCAACATTGCTTCGATCAAGGATCGAGTCGAAGTTCGCGTCGCCGATATAGGTGACAGTTCGGTCATCAACCACCTGGTTGGCGGAGTGGATTACATCTTCAATCTGGCGGGCAGTGTCAGCCATATCGAATCGATGCTCAATCCGGCACGTGACCTGGAATTGAACTGCTCTGCACAGCTCGTTCTGCTTGAAGCGTGCCGGATGTTCAATCCGCATGTGAAAATAGTGTTTACCAGTACGCGCCAGGTCTATGGGCGGCCGGTTTACCTGCCGGTTGACGAACAGCATCGAGTAATGCCACTCGATATCAACGGGATCAACAAGCTCGCTGCCGAGAGCTACCATCTGCTCTATCACCGCGCTTATGGGTTGCGGTCTGTTTGCCTTCGGCTGAGCAATACATACGGCCCGAGACAGTTGATTCAGCATGATCGACACGGCTTCATACCCTGGTTTATCAGGCAGGCGATGGAAGGCGGCGTGATTGAGTTGTTCGGCGGCGGCAAGCAAAGGCGCGACTTGAACTATGTTGATGATGTCGTCGATGCGCTTCTTCATGGCAGGTGTCAGTGAAGCGGCAGAGGGTGAAACCTTCAATCTCGGCAGCGAGAGGCCGATCAGCCTTGCCGAGTTGGCAGAAGAGCTGATTAGTCTAACAGGAAGTGGCTCAGTGCGAAGCGTTCCATTTCCACCAGAACGCCAATTGATCGATATAGGGAACTGCTTTTCCAGCTATCGCAAAATCGAAACGGCCCTGGGGTGGCGGCCGAAGGTCTCTTTGCGCACCGGACTTGCGCGCACTGTCGAATTCTACCGCAAACACCGCGAGCACTATTGGTATCCTCATGCGGATCGCGTTTCTCAACCTCAAACGACAATACCAGGAACTTGAGCCGGAAATCAGACCAGCGCTTGAAAGCGTACTGGCCGGCGGCGTCTACATTCTCGGCAGCGAGGTTGCAGCTTTTGAGGAAGAGTGGGCGCACTATTGTGGAGCACGGTTCGCCGCCTCCGTCGCCAGCGGTACTGATGCGCTGACGCTGGCGCTGATCGCGACTGGCGCAGTCCGGCCGGGCCACGACGACGAAGTCATTACCTCACCGCTGACGGCCGGCTACACGGCACTCGCGATCCTGAACGCAGGGGCGACGCCAGTCTTTGCTGACATAGACCCGCACACTTACACGCTCGATCCTCAAGCAATCGAAGCTGCAGTCACGCCACGCACACGAGCTATCGTCCCTGTGCACCTTTATGGACAGATGGCTGACATAACCGCGATCCGTGACGTCGCCGCGCGACATGATCTGTTCGTCATCGAGGATGCCGCACAGGCTCACGGCGCACGCCCGGTGTCGAACGCGGCTGGATACGGCCGCGTTGCTGCTTACAGTTTCTATCCAACGAAGAACCTGGGAGCGTATGGTGACGGGGGCGCTGTCGTCGCAGACGATCCGGATTTGATCGAGCGCGTGAAACTTCTACGCCAGGGGGGACACCTGCCTGGATTGCAAACAAAGATAGCAGGGCGCAGTTCTCGTCTCGATGAGATTCAGGCAGCAATCCTGCGCATCAAGCTGAGACACCTGGACAAATGGAATCTCAGAAGACAGAGCATCGCGCGTCAATATGATGAAGGATTGCGCGATCTCCCAGGTCTCACAATACCCGTCGCTCGACAGTCCTGTGCGCATGTCTATCACCTATACGTCATCCAGCACATTCGAAGAGATCAGTTGAAAGCGCACCTTGAGCGTAGCGGAATCGAAACACAGATTCACTATCCGTTTCTCCTTCATCAGCAACCCCTCTTTGGGCAGAAAACAACCCGCACCTTGCCCATTGCTGAAGAGGTCGGAAGCCGGATTCTTTCGCTGCCGCTATATCCGCAGTTGACCGATGACGAAGTGCAAGCAGTAATCGACCGCGTAGTTTGAGTTCAAGCTTTAGCTTGCTCTTGTCGACGCTCGAATGCAACCCGCAAGCTAAAGCTTGAACTCCAGCAAGCCCTATTTCGGCTTGCGGGCGATGCAGATGGCTGACAGGCCGGCGGGAAGGGTTGCCTTTGGGTCTTTCAGAAAACGCGCTTCGCTCCGCAGAGCATTGGTCAGAATCTGGTTAAGCCATTCGAGCCGTGGCGGTAGAGGTTTGACGTCCGAACCGCCGTCTGCCAGACCAACACGTTTCAATATGAGTCTCCGCAACGCTACGAGTGGAAAAGCCAGAGAGTTGGCGTACGTTGTTCGCAGAACCGTGAAGCCGCCGCGTTCTATCTTTTCTTTCAGCTCGCCCAGACTGTAACGCCGCTGAGTGCCAAGAGCCTCATCGTGTCCGCTGCGCATCCATCGATAAGCAGCCCCGCGAACAAAGGCGATCCCACCGGGTTTGAGAACGCGATACATTTCGCTGATCGCTCGATCATCGTTGCCCTCTCCTTCAATCTGAACAAGTACATCAAAGCTTGTCACCAGATCGAATGTCTCATTCCCAAAAGGAAGGTCTGTCGCGGACGCTTGAACCAGGCCATCCAACGCCCGCTGCCGGCAGAATCCGAGCGCGGTGGAAACCAGGTCAATGCCGATGACTCGTCCTTTTCCTGCATAGCGCGCGAGCCATTCAATATTTGCACCAGTGCCGCATCCGGCATCAAGAATGCGCCGGTCTCGCGTGGGGCCACATTCGCGATCGAGTAGAATTCCGGTGATCTCGCGCATTCCTGCGAACCACCAGAAATGTTTCTCGAGATCATACATGTAGGCGTAGTCTTCGGCTTGCATATGTTATTTCTTCGATTCGGCCGTGCGGGTCAGGTAAAGCGCGATCATGCTGGTTACCCAGATAAAACCCGCGAGCAGCTTCCCGGCCCATACGGGTGCAAAAATTGCCGTTATCAATAGGGTCAGCGTGATGACAATTGCGAGTCGCAGTTTCTGACCGGGAGTCAACCCGCGCCGCTCGCGAAACGCAACAATGTAGACGCCAAGTACTCCGTGATTTACCAGCCAATCGTGCCATTTCTTGTTGCCGCGCGCGAAGCAGTACGCGGCAGCCAGCAGGAAAGGTGTCGTCGGCAGAAGCGGCAGAGGTATCCCGGCAACGCCAAGGCCTACAAATACAAAACCAGCTGCAAGGTAGACTCGTGCCTTGAGAGCCGACTGCATTCAACTACTTCGCCGACGCCGCGGCGCCCCGAGCGGCTGAAAGAAACGCAATCACTTTCTGGTTGAATGCCATCGGCGATTCCATCTGCGGAACGTGCCCGCATTTGTCGATGGTAAACAGCTCTGAGCCACGGATATCCTCCGAGAAGGCCTTCCCCATGGCAAGCGGCGTGAGCGCGTCTTCCGTGCCCCAGACGATCAGGGTCGGAGCCTTGATCGCTCCAAGCTTTCCATCGAGGATGTCTTCGCCCCTGAGAATAGATTCGATGAACATATTCACCGTGTAGCCATCGTTCTTGGTCATGCGGCTCGCGTATGACTGTGCAATGAACTGATCGGTGAGCATCTGTTTGTTGTAGATGAATCGCGCTCATGAGAGTCTTCATACCTGCAAGAGTCGACGGATTCAACTGGAGCATTACTTCGCGCGAAAGTCCCTGCCCGCCTGTCCGCGCCGCAGAGAGTCCGGCAGCGTCTACCAGCACGAGCCGCTCCACTTTGTCGGGGTAGGCGAGAGCAAAAGCGGCGGCGGTCCAACCACCAAGCGAGTTGCCGACAAGTGATGCACGGGTTATTCCTGTTTTCGCATAAAACTCATTGAGGAAATCCACGAGCGTGCTAACACGATAGTTCATCATCGGCTTGGCTGACTTGCCAAATCCGATCTGGTCCGGAACATACACCTTGAACTTCTGAGCGAGCGCCGGTACGGTCATCGCCCAGTTTGTAGAATCGCCACCCAGTCCGTGCAGCAGAATGACTGCCGGACCTGAACCAGCTTCGAGATAGTTTATGCGTTGCCCAAAGACTTCCACCTGTTTTTCAGCAACCGCCGGATTTTGCGCCAACGAAACAGCGGTCAGCAGTATGAGCATCATTACTATGAACGGGCCGCGAAAGAGTCCGCGATTTGTTCGTGTTGCTGCTTCTGTACCTCTGAGATGGTGGTTAATGTTGTGTCTCCTGTTAGGAATTGGTTTCTGAGCTACTTCTCCCGCGAGAGTGTCGGGGCCTTTTGTTTTGGCCTGACAATGAGGCTTTGAATCAAAGCACGGGTGTCATCAACCCCGCGAAAGCCGATACCGCCAATCTGAAACGTGTCGTCGTTGAATACTGCGAGCTTCTGGGGATCATCCGGTCTCGGCGTGCTCAAAACGCGTATGCGCACTGTAAACTCGGAACCCCTCGCCTCAAGAATGATGTGGTATGAATCGTTCGGAGTATCGAGCTTCTCGACGACCGGGCGGCTGTCTTTGAGCTCGCAGCGCCCTTCCCTGCAAATGAAGAAACTCATCCGCGCCCTGGTTCCTGCATCGGATCCAGTCGACAGCTTAAACAGGTAGTAATTCCTGTCATCCTTTGCTCGAGCGATCCACGCCACACCGCGACCATTCTCAAACCGCGCATCGAAGTTCAGGTCAAAATCAGCATAGTAATTGAAGGCGCGTTTTTCAGTCGGGTCTTTGAATAGTCCGATCACGTCGCCAGAGACGTGCAAACCTTTTCGATCGAGTTGCCAGGTCGATGGTACAACCCATCGGCTCGCACCGGTAATAAACTCCTCCGATGCTTCCACCGATTCAGGAGTACGGCCAAGCTCGATAGGAATCTCCGGGTTTCGTTTCGTCAGATCCAGCGTCAACTTTCGCTCGGCATCGTCGTATCCTTCAAGTGACAGTCGAACGTTGTGCTCCCCCGGCTCGAGATCAGAAACGACGAGTGTGCCATCAGGCTGGATCGCTCCACGATCGATTCTATCGACATTGACGCGCGCTCCGGCAGCGAGCTCGTATCGTCAATGTGATAGTTGCCCGCTTCATTTCCGCTGTCTCCGGTACCGAACGTCCGGGGATGACGCGGATGGTCTTTCTCCACGGATCGTATCCGGCTTTTTCGAGCGTGATCACGTGCTCTCCCTCAGGCAATCGTCCTATGGTGATCTTTCCCTCATCCTCATTTCGTGCAAGCTGCGCCTCCGGCATTGCCTTGCCATCCATCGACAGCCTGCTCCCTGACAACACTCCGCCGATTACAATTTCACCAAACCTCGGAGCAACCAGATCTGTCAGGGCTTTGATTTCGCCAGGACCGATGGTCACCTTCTCTTCTTTAAACAGATAATCCGGATGAACTAAAGCAAGAAGGTACGAACCTGGTTCGAGATTCGAAAGTGTTAGCGTGTTGTTCTGTCCTTTGAGTTGGAATTTTGTAGTCCGCCCAGTACTTTCGCCCTTGATCGGCTTGAAACTAACCTCAGCTCCTGGAACTCCAATGACTACAATAACTCCTTTGCTTCGAACTACGGGCTTGGCCGCCAGCACGTTTTCAATGTCGTTGCTCGAGCGAGCGGTGACGCTCTGTTCCTCGCGAACGCCGGTACTTCGTTTTGGTCCTGATGCGGAAGGCTCGCCCTTGACTCCAGTCGATCGCTTCGGTTGTGCGCATACCGTGCCAGCGGCAATCAAGTCGATCGCGATTGCGACTGACAGAGCTGCGATCAGGGATTCGACCGTTGACTTGCAAAATCGCTTCATACCACGAGGGTTGGAGATCCTACTTCGGGATATCACTGGCACACCGGAAACCGAGTCTTCCCTGCTGATCGATGTAGGATAGAAAGCCTTCACGATCGCTCGCATCTGGAGCCTGCGGCGTGTCATACCACCGGTAAGTTGCCGTCGCCTTCTCCGGCGGTTCCTTGAAGTTGCCTCCACGAAAGACTCGATACCGATTGTCGACCTCACCGCCATATCGTTTGAAGGCATCTTCAACCCACTCACTTACGTTGCCGCCCAGATCGAAGACGCCGTTTACACTCACGTCGCCCGGATAGCTTCCAATGACCGCCAGCTTCGAGCCGCCCTTCCGGTAGATGTTGGCGATCCCCTCGCGGTACTGATCTCCCCATGGATAGAGCCGCTGTCTGGAGCCGCCGCGGGCAGCGTACTCCCATTCAGCTTCGGTCGGTAGACGCTTCTTTTTCCAGAGTGCAAAGTCGCGAGCATCACTCCAGTTCACGTTGGTCACGGGCAAGTCTGCTTCCCCCGAATCAAACGACGCATTGTTCGTCCAATGGCGAGGGCGCGCGCGACCCGTCGCGTCAACGAACTCCTTGTACTGCCGATTGGTGACTTCATACTTGTCGAGAAAGAAGGAAGGAACCGTTACTTGGTGCGCCGGGCGCTCATCTTCCTCATCGTCATTACGGCCCATCAGGAATCGTCCACCTTCGACGTAGACCATTCCTTCGGGGATCGCTGGAGACTTCTGCTGCATTGAAACGAAGTAAAACAGAGAAACCACTCCTATCAGTACGAGCAGCGCCAGGCCTGCAATCAGTGGGTGCCAGTGATTTCGTGTTGGTTCTGTGGAGGACCCGGTACTACTACAGATGCCTGGTGGTTGTACTACCGTGACGCGCGGTTCCGCATCGGTACCAGACAGCGTAGGAAGCTTCGACTCAACGAAGTACCGCTCAGCCGACCCCTTTGCCAAATCCAACTCGCGAGCAAACTCCGCCGCAGAGGCAAACCTTTCTTTTGGATCTTTCGCCAATGCTCGTGCCACAACTTCATCGATTGATGGCGGAATCTCAGGACGAATCTCACGCACGCGCGGTGGTGCCTGCTTGATTTGCTTGAGGACAACCTCCATCGGCGTCTCACCCGTGAATGGCAGCTCACCGCTCAACATCTCGAAGAGAACGACGCCGAGACTGTAAATGTCAGACTGAGGCTCGAGTTTGCGGGCACGGCACTGCTCTGGGGACATGTATTGCGGAGTGCCGATCAACATGCCAGCCTCAGTAAGTGTCCCTTCAAAACTGCCGGAATCGGGCTCGAGAGGCTGTGAGTCCGGAGGCAGGCTCCGTTCTCTGAGCTTCGCAATGCCGAAGTCAAGTACCTTAACTCGATCTCCACCGGTGATGCGTTGGAGAACGATGTTGTCCGGCTTGAGATCGCGATGGATGACCCCCGAGTCGTGTGCAGCCTGGACTGCCGCGCATACCTGATTGAAGATTACTGCAGCCCTGTCAATCTCCAGTGGACCACTTGATTTAATGATATCCCTCAGTGTCGGACCGGTCACAAGCTCCATCACAAGATAGACTACGTTGTCATTCACGACACCAAAGTCCGTAACCTGAATGGCATTCGGATGCTGAATTCGGCCCGCCGCGCGCGCTTCGCGCCGGAATCTCTCGATCGCTGACTGATTCGAGACCAGCTCTGAATGAAGGATTTTTACCGCACACGGAGCATCCAGTCGAATGTGCGTTGCCCGGTAGACAACACCCATCCCACCCCGTCCAAGTACACTATCTATCCGGTACCGCCCATCAAGCGTCTGGCCAAGGATGGTGTTGATGATTACAAGACGCGATCCGCAGTTAGGGCAGAATTGAATTGCGCGGTCGAAAGTGGTGTTACAACTTTCGCATTTCTTGGTTTCAAGAGTATCCATGCCGAAGCATTGCGAGTATAACGCAGGCCTCCGGAATCTGGGAGCAGGTGCTGATGTGTACTGATTTGCTTATGTGGTTTGAGTTCAAGCTTTAGCTTGGGTTGCATTCGATCGTCACAAGAGCAAGATAAAGCTTGAACTCAAACTAGCACTCAGCACTCAGCATATCGTCAGCACTGCCAGATTCCGCTGAAGGCGGTACTACATGCCGCCGTGAATGCCGCCTTCAGCCTATCTCGCAACTACCTAGGCTTCTCCTGCCTGAAGTTGCCACACTCCGACCTGAATCTCCTGCCTCGCATCGCCCGGCGGAGTGCCTGACGGAACGATCTCAATCGATGGATTTCCCTCGCGCAGTCTCTTGCGGACTTGATCACTCGTGAGTGCCAGCGTCGATTTATCCCAACTGAGCCTGATGTGAGGAACGTGGTCTGAAATTGGAGGAATCTCGACTGATGCCTTCACTTGCTTCAATCCTGAGACGCTGGCAACAATCAAATCGGTGCGGCGGGCCCACTCTTCAGCTTCGGCCTTCGCATCCCGTTTCAGATAGAGCTCGAGCGCTACCACCATTCCTACAATCTCTTCCTTATTCACCTTCATACCGCGTCCAATCGAATCACTGTTTGGCGAACAATTCAGACGAGCTGCTTCGATCAGGTCCCGTCGCCCCATGAGCAAGCCGGCGCTCTGTGGGCCTCGAATTCCCTTTCCGCCAGAAAAGGTTACAAGGTCGAAACCCATCTTTGTCAGATTCCAAAGCTGTTCAGTAGGTGGAACATTCGCCGCTGCGTCTATGAACGTCGGTACTTGATGCTTTTTGCCAAGTGCTACAAAGTCCTTTGCCGTCACCTTGCCTTTGGGCTCTGCGGCGTGGAAAAAGAGCATCATCGCCGTACGTTCGTTGACAGCGCGCTCGAGCTCGTCAGCAGTCTCCACTTCGATGAATCTGATACCGCAATTGCGGACAGCATGGTCATAGCCGTATCGGTGAGACTTTTGTATTATGACTTCGTTCTTCATTCCGGTGATGTCCGGGATTCGGCGAATGAAGTCGGGATTCTTTCCAGTAATGCAGGCGGCTGTGCCAACTGTTAGAGCTGCGGCTGCTCCCGAAGTCACCATTGCCGCATCACAACGAAGCAAGCTCTGAAATCCGGCGGCCTGCAGCTTCGTGCAGTTCGTTCAGATTCACGAAATGGCGCGCCGCCTGGTTCATGGCTTCAAGCACTTCAGGCGACATGAGCGATGCAGTTAACACGGTATAGGTCCCGGCAGCGTTGATGAACGTGCGCACGTTCAGTTCTTTTAGAACATCACGCGGCCCTGCCGCAGTCAGCGCGGGCAGCGCCTGAGCGGAAGCGGAAATCAATGGCAGGCTTGAAACGCCCTGCAGGAAGCTGCGCCGATCAGTCATGAGACACCTCGCTTGTTCGTCAACCTAAACAGTCGGAAAGGATGCAAAGGAACACTCGTTATGAACTCACAGAGACGAAAAGTTTTCAAGGCTGCGGTGGCTGGAGCGGTCGCCGCAACTCCGATCATGGCGACGGGACAGACCCCTCAAACCGCCAGGAAAAAGGTCCACTATCGTGGTACGAAGCCAACAACGACGCCGCTCTTCTCCGGTGGCGTCTCGTTCGGCAATCTGCTTTTCATTGCCGGGAAAGGTGCGCATTTCAAAGGTGACATCAAGGCACACACAAAGCACGTCCTCGATGAAGTCGAAAAGGAGCTCGTCAATGCTGGTTCCTCGATGGATAAGGTGCTGAAATGCAATGTCTATTTGAACGACCTTAAAGACTATCAGGCAATGAACGAAGTGTTCAGGGGGCGATTTGGTGACGAGCCACCGGTGAGGACAACAATCGCCGCTGCCGGGGGCATCCCCGGAGATTCACTAGTCGAGATTGACGTGATAGCTTACATCTGATGGATCGCCGAACCTTCATGCAGATTGTCGGCACGGCTCCGATCGTCTCTGGTCGAGGCGTCGATGAGGTGCCAAAGTACCGGATTGTGAGTCGGTTCAAGCCGGTTTCTGTCCCGGGATGCCAGGTCCGTATCCCGGACGAGTCGTTTCAATCAAATCATCGCGCGATCCCGAAGGCGCGGAAATAGTGCGCGAGATGCTGCTCCGAGGGATGCTCGCGCTTACCGGCGAAACGACGGCAGACGCTGCGTGGCGCCGATTCTTCTCGCCTTCTGATGTTGTAGGGATCAAGGTGAACTGCGGTGGACGTCCGTGGGTTGTCTCGTCTCCTGCAATCGTCTCCGAAGTCGTGAAGAATCTGATGGCGGTCGGCCTCAAAGAATCGCAGATCATAATCTACGAACGGTTTCAGGATCAGCTCAACCAGGTGAATTATGTTCCGCACCTTCCTAAAGGCGTGGGAATTGTCGCTGCTGAAAGTTCTCGAGGAGACCGCCGGTCCTATGATCCCAACACCTACGTTGAAGCGGATTTCTTTGGTGAAGAGGACACGCGTTCGAACATGATGCGACTGGTGACGGAACGCGTGACCAAGATCATCAATATCCCAAACATGAAGGATCACGGCGCTACGGGCGTCACCGGCTGCCTGAAGAATATCTCTTACGGGAGTTTCTCAAACGTCGCGAGGACGCATCGGAAAGGCAAGTCGTTCACCTATTCTTTTGTCGGCACGCTCGCAGCTGTCGAACCTTTGAGGTCGCGCACGGTGCTTCAGATAATGGATGGGTTGCGAGCCGTCTGGCACGGAGGTCCTTTCGCCTCCACCAAACGATACGTCTTTTCTCCAAGACAGATCATGATAGGGACGGATCCGGTTGCGATAGATCGGCTGCTGCTGGACATTATCGATGACAAGAGAAAGGCAGAAGGAGCAATCTCGATCTGGGACCGATCACCAAAGTACCTCAAGATTGATAATGTCAGGGCAAGGGATCTGCATCCCGATGTCAACATCATCATCCGCGAGCCCGGACACATCGAGTATGCATCAAAACTTGGACTCGGCGTATACGATCTGAACGCGATCAATGTTACGAACATTGAAGTATGAGTTTCATCTTCGCGCTCGCCATTCTTCCGCTCATCTTCTGGCAGCAGGGTATTGAAACGGCACCTGCACTCAAAAGTGCCGGTATTGAAAAGATTGCTGTGACACCTGCAGCGGCTGCGGCGTGGCGGAACGCGGGCTTCGAAATCGTGACTATCACTTCCGCACAGCTCGCTAAGCGGACACGACTCGAATCTCCAGGTATAGTTGCGCGCGCTGACCAGGCTTCACCAACACGCACCCCCTGGATTGTCGCCAATGGGTGGCGCTTTACTCGTCAACCTGCGGGCTCGTTTGTTCATACGCGCTCTCGCTCGGAGCCGTGGGCCGCTCGCCGCCGCGGAGAGTTTTGCATATCAGGCTGACGTTATACTCAGCATAGACCCTGCGGACCTCGCTGATGTGGGCAGCCTGCTAAAGTTCCTCAAGCAAATCCCCGACGTTGAGATGACACCAGTGGCGGACATTGGCGTGGTGGACGACGGATCGCAGCTGACGGGTGAAGCGCTCAACCTTTTCTCCCGGCGCAACCTTCTCTTTCGAATCCTCAAATCGCCATCGTCCGAGTACCGGGTCAATGTCAGACCTGGCCCCGAAATGGCCGATCCCAGTGAGTTCGCGTTGAAGATTCGGCGACAACTCACCGACGAGGAGCGATCGATCAGAGTCTATGGAAATGATGTTGTGATCTGCAGGTTGCTGAAGAGCTCGACCGGCGCCAGGCTCCACATCCTCAACTACAGTGGCCGTGAGATGGAGGGTATTCGACTGCGTGTGAAGGGTGCGTATACAACTGCCAACGCTACCTCGTTCGGCCCAGGCCAGCTCAACCTTGAAGATGTATTGATCGAATCCAACGCGATCGAATTCACATTCCCCCGAATGGGCCTCTATTCGATCGTGGACCTGAAGAAATAATGCGCCACCCTGGGAGCGCCGGTCTCCAGACCGGCCACGAGCCGCGAAGCGTGCGAGTCTTCAGCACAAGGCCTTGTCTCACGACTCGCACGCTTCGCGGCTCGTGGCCGGTCTGGAGACCGGCGCTCCCAGGCTGCGATCTTCTCTTTAAGGACGCGTAACAAAAAATGCTTCCGCTCCTCCGTGCTTTTTGAGGAACGCGCGCGAAGCCTCGGGGCCGATCACATACAACAGGTTATCGAGCGCATCCGCTTCGGTTCCTGAACTGGCGAGGACTATGACTTTCTCGATACCCGCAACCGGCCACCCTGTCCGTGGATCGAGAACGTGCCCGTACCTGATGCCATTGCTTTCGAATGATTTGGAATAGGCGCCGGAAACAGAAAGAGCCCGATCACGGAGATTCACGGGCCCGTAACCTTCAATCTTCACTTCCCAGCTGCTTTTGCCCGGTGGTGCCCCGATTCCAAAGATCGTGCTTCCACCGGCATTGACCAGGGCACGGGCGACTCCGTGCGACTTGAGAAGCGCAATCGCCCGATCAACGGCATAACCCTTCCCTATCCCCCCAAGGTCGAGCTCGATTCCAGGTCGCGCAAAGCGAATCGTGCGATCAACCTTGTTCAGAATCACGTGTTTGTATCCCGTCTGAGCGACCGCATCCTGAAGCGTGTCTTGTGACGGAACACGAGGAACGCCATCGAAAAAACCCCAGACCTTCATCAGACGGCCGACCGTAATGTCGAATGCGCCATCGGAAATGCGACTATACTCGAGGCAGCGATCGATGAAATCGAAAAGCTCGCGGTCAACCACTACCTCACGAAACGCGGCTTCCCGATTGATCCTCGAGAGCTCGCTGTTCTTCTTATAGTGGCTCATGAATGCGTCTATTCGATCGACCTCATCGAGCGCCTGTCTGAGCAGTTCCGCGGTCTCTTTGGGCTGATTCGTATATGCAACGACGACGTATGTGCAAGCCATCGATACACGGGCGTCCTCGATCCGGACCAGCTTGTCTTCACGGGCTGACAGAATCGATAATCCGATGAACATGAAACTAATAAGGCTGGCGGCAAGCGTCTTCATACCGGTATTCGTCTCTATAGCATCTTTATCGGCTCAGACAAACCTGCCTGCTCTCGTTGACGTCACAACACTCAAGGTGGTCTACGAGGACGATGCCTTCTTTGAAGGACCTGCATGGGATCCCGCGACTGGAAAGCTCTACTTCACTGCTTTCAAGAAGGAGACCCAACAGATTCTTCGGCTCGACGCTCCAGGAAAGGCAACCGTTTGGTTGCGCGATACAAAGGGCATCAACGGGATGCGACTGTCGCGATCCGGGCGATTGCTTGGCGCACAGGCGTATGGTCACAATCTCTTGAGCATGAAGATCGGCGCCGAAGGTCCTGAAGACGTGCGCAGCCTGACAAGCAACTTCGAAGGCCAGACCTACAATCAACCTAACGATCTTGCCGAGGCACCCGGAGGGGGAATCTATTACACGGATCCCGACTTTCAGGGAAAGACTCGCAGCGCCGTCTACTTCATCGATTCTGCACAGAAAGTGCATCGCGTAATTACACACCTCAAGATACCCAACGGCGTGCTTGTCTCGAACGACGGGAAAACGCTATATGTCGGCGACAGCTTTGAAAAGCGGATCTATTCTTATCCGATTCTGGCAAGTGGTCTCGTAGATCAGGGAGCAGTGAAAGTGTTCTTTGACCCGCCGACAGAAAACCAGAATGACCCCGATGGAATGACCTCGGACGAAAACGGGAATCTCTACTTCACCATGCGTGGTGGAGTGTGGGTTGCAGCTCCTGACGGAAAGTCGCTTGGCCTGATACCAATTCCAGAGTTTGCCAGCAATGTAGGCTTTGGAGGACGCGACGGAAAGACGCTATTTATCACCTGTAGCAAGAAGGTCTATTCGATCGAGAGAAGAGGAATGACAGTGAGTCCTATTCCAACTCGAGCCCCTCAGGGATGTTGAACGACAGGAAGCAGAATGTGCGAACCATGTCCCGCACCATAAAAGACCTTCTGCCTGGCCACCCTCACTTTCGCTGACGTTCCAAGGGCTCGCCCGTGTTGGGGTTTCGATCAAACTGTGGAAAGTTGCTGCTGGTAATATCCACACGAATTCGATGTCCCGGTAAGAACACATTCGCGGTCCCAACCAAATCGATCTCAAATTCATAGACCTCTCCGGGCTTCAACAGCTCTTCATTCTGAGTTCCCTTCCGGTACCGTGCTCTGAGAATGCCTTCTGCAATGTTCATCGCAAAACCGTCCGGGTAGACATCGACGAGCTTTACCACCCAATCGGTATCACGACCATCAGTCGCCGCGAACAACTTCATCCTGATTGGCCCTGCAATGGCAATCGGATTGGCGAGCGGCGCACTTGAATACCTGAGCATGTCCTTGCGGTTCTCGATCACACGTTGATCGCGTGGGCCAGCAGTGTCGGACTTCCACAGCAATTGTTGCCACCAACGGTTGGCACGGGATCGTCAGGATTGTATGTGTACTCATCACTCGCAGCGACTTTCCCGGATTCCGCAGCCAGTGTCCGATTACTCGCCAGGTAGAACGGCGTGTACTTCGTTCCGGGAACGGGCCAGTCCTGCTCGTGCTTCCACTTGTTGACGCCCATATAGAAAATCTCGACAGGTGGCTCACGATCGATGCCGTTATCGATGCCTTTGAGATAGTGATCGAACCATCGAAGTTCGCGATCAAACAATACGCGCGCGGCTTCGGGACCAAAGTCGACATCACCGAACTTGCGGCTGGGGCCGTGCCCCCACGGGCCAATGACCATCTTCGTTTCTCGACGTGCCTTCTCGCTCGCACCCTGTTTTCTCACTCCCGTGAATCCATTGATGGTGCCGGCGAGAAAAATGTCGAACCAGCCACCGCTCGTGTGCACTGGTACGTTGATTTGCGCGAAGCATTCTTCATCGCTGATTGCTTTCCAGTATGTATCGTAACCGGGATGCGCGATCCATTCGCACGATGAGTGCCTGACTGCCATATCCGGCGCTCGCGAGATCGGCGGTTTCGAGCGGCAGACGTCGTAGAATAGTGTCGTATTTCAATTCTGGCGGGGCGTAATCTTCAGTATGCCAGTACTGCGGCAAGCACTGATGCGGTTCGCCATGCGGACCACGCCCCAGCCGTAATTGAACGAAAGTCGAAACGCACCTCCGTGAGTCATCCAGTTGGCATAGATGTTGGTTGAAGCAACGGCAGGAAAGATCGCAACCAGGCTGGGTGGCGTAGTGGAAGCCGCACGCCACTGCACGTGCCCGAGATATGAACCTCCCTGCATGGCGACCTTACCGTTGGACCAGACCTGGCGCGCCGCCCATTCGATTGTGTCGTAACCATCGCGCGCTTCTCTTCGAAATGGTACCCAGGTCCCTTCAGATTCATACCTGCCTCGCACATCCTGAACTACAACCGCATACCCGCGCTGCGCGAATTTGATCATCGTTTCGTGCACACCGTCTCGCTGAACTCCGTAGGGCGTACGGACAACCAGAGTCGGATAGCGTCCCTCAGCGCGCGGCAGATAGACGTCAGCGTAGAGCACGACTCCATCCCGCATCTGCACACCCCGGTATCGCTCGATCCGGATTTCGTTCAGCGGCTGGATCAAGTATCCGGCAGTCAACGTCGTGAGAAATGTGGGCAGCAGTAAAAGAAACGCGAGGAGCCTTGTCATATTGCGGCCTCCGGTTAGTTCGGGAATGCGCGGCAACGTAGCACTCGATCCAGACTCGGGTCAAGTGGCGACGTTTTTGGTTTGAGTTCAAACTCCTAGTTTGCTCGCAGCCAGCTAAAATTTGAACTCAAACTCAAACTTCTCGCTGAATTACCGATTGACACAAAGTAGCATCTATAGTACCTTCCGGTTTGGATCCAACAAAATCTAGTGGTTCTTCACCTCACGCCCAAACCTTGTCTGGGACATGTGATCGATGCTTTTTGTGCGGTCGAACTCCAAGGTGTGCTTTACGCACACAACAGTCGGACTCCATCGAGTCGAGAGCCGGGATTTCTCCGGCTCTCGGCTTATTTCCAACCCCAACAAAGGGATGAACAATGATATTTCGTCGTGATCTTTCTCGCCGCCTGATCCATACCTTCTTCCATAATAAAGCACTTCTTTCCGTAGTCATCATTGCAGCAGCGACAGCGCTCATGATCGCTCCGGACCTGATCACCTCTCGCGCCCGCAGTAATGCCGCAGCGGTTTATTCGTGGGTGCGCATGGGGACTACTCTCTTCGGGCCCGGTCTCAGCATGCGCGATCTCCATGTGCGGCAGAATCGGCTTTTTGCGGCAACTGGCGGGTTCAGTCTTTATTACACCGATGATGGCGGCACGAACTGGACTGATGTGCTCACGGGCACCAATCGCGATAATCGGCACCAGTACGGTTTTCTTGAAACGCCGAATGCTCTGCTTATCGGTACGCCATCGGGTGTCTGGCGCACTTCATTCGATGACCTCGCGCTCGTCGAATCAAGTGTCGGACTTGTGAATAACGTCGGTACCGTACCATTCGCCTACAAGTTCACCTATACGCCTGACGGATCCATCCTGGTCGGCACTTCGTTTGGAGTGTTTCGAAGCACCAACGGAACGAACTGGACTCGATCGCATACTGGAATGATCTCAGACGGAGCGGTCGGGTTTTATGTCGATGGCTCGACAATATTCTGTGGACTCGAAGTCAACGGCGCGTATCGTTCAACCGACAACGGCAACTTCTGGACGGCAACCAGCAATGGACTCGTAGCAGCCAGGGTAAATGCGTTCATCAGGTTCGGTCCCTATCTTTTCGCTGGTGGCGGTCACGACGGCGTCTTTCGCTCGAGCAATGGCGGGTCCTCATGGGAGAAAGCAAGCCAGGGGCTGAGTGGACTCTCAACTCATATTCGCGACTTTTTCATCAATGGCAACGAGCTGCTTATTGCAACCGAGGCGGGAGTATTTCGGACGCTGAACAACGGCGACTCGTGGGAGTCGGTCAGCACCGGCCTGAGCGGTTTTGGTCTCAACGTAAATACATTCGCTGTCTGGAATGGCTACCTTTACATCGGAACCGAAGGCGGGGGACCTTATCGCACCCTGCTCTCAAATCAACCAGGGCCAAATCCGACTCCAACTCCGACTCCAACACCGACTCCAACTCCCACACCTGGCCCAACACCGACTCCAACTCCCACACCTGGCCCAACACCGACTCCGACACCTGGACCGTCGCCAACTCCCACTCCGGTTCCTAACGGACGAGTCGTGCGAATCACAAACACGAACGGTACGCCTGGCAGCAACGTTACAGTGCCGATTGAAATGACTGCGCTTGGAAACGAAAACACTGTTGGATTGAGCGTCGTCTTCGATCCGGCGATCCTCTCCTATCAAAGTTCGGCGAGGGGCACTGACGCAACAGCGTTGCTCAGGAATGAAAATCAGGCGGCTCAAGGACGTGTAGGACTTGCTGCCACAGTGGATCAGGGACAGGCCTTCCCAGCCGGTAATCGGCAACTTGCAACCATCACCTTCACGGTCGCCGCGAGCACGAATGCAACCTCTGCCTCGCTCGCCGTGGGTGATCAACCAATTTCGCGCCAGGTTGTTGCTCCTAACGCGACTAGTCTCACGGCCGGAACCACATTCAATGGCGGTGCGGTAAGTGTTGCGGCAGGCGGTTACGAAGCCGACGTTACACCGAGGCCGAACGGAAAGAACAACGGCACAATCAATCTTCAGGACTTTGTGCAGACTGGACGGTTCGCAATCGGGCTCGACATCCCCGCAGCTGGTGGAGAGTTTCAGCGAGCTGACTGCGCGCCAAAAGAGACGAAGGGAGACAATTCGGTCAGCCTGGCGGATTACGTTCAATCCGGGCGCTTCGCGACAGGACTCGATTCGGTGTCGAGCGCAGGCGGGCCGTCTGGTGCAGCGGCTGCTGCGGCAAGTTCGCGTCTGGCGTCACGCGAGAGTTCAGCCAATCGAGAAGGTCGTGTAAGTCAGGTCGATGCCGAGCTTCGACCTCAGCGTGACAACCGGGTAAGAGTGACGTCGATCTCGCTGAATGCAAGCGGAAACGAGAACTCGCTCGGGTGGAGTATCAATTTCGACCCGCGTGAATGGAGCTTCGCCGGCGCGACTTCGCCGATCACCAATGCCGACATTCTCCTAAACAGAACTCGTGCGGCTGAAGGCAGGATCGGCATCGCGCTCGTTCTCGCACCGGGAGCGAGCATCGCACCCGGACGACAGAACATCGTCGATCTTCAATTCACACGGTTGCGTGAAGACGCGCATCCATTTGTTTTTGGCTTTGGCGACGAGCCAATTGCTCGCGAAATCGTAACTGTCGACGCAACGAAGGCTCGAACCGCCTTCAATGCGGGTGCATCGGAAGAGACAAAGGCATTGGCCACTGTTTCGGCGGCTGATCCGGGTCTTGCGGAGGTTGCGCCTGGTAGCCTTGCAAGTGCTTTCGGCTCGGGACTAGTGACCAGCACTCATACAAGCTCAACCGTTGAGCTTCCCACGGAGCTGGCAGGCACGCGCCTGCGACTGCGAGACGCGCTTGGTGCCGAGCACTTCGCATCGCTCCTTTTCGTATCTCCCTCGCAAATCAACTATCTGATTCCGGCTGACACAGCGCTCGGAATGGCAACTATCGAGATCATCGGAGATGGCGATGTAATCGCAAGAGGTGTAGTTCCCGTAGGCAATGTGGCGCCGGCCTTCTTCACGGCCTCTTCGACGGGAGACGGCCCCCCTGCGGCTTTTGTGGTCACTGTGTCGGCGGATGGAACTGAGGCTTGGTCGCCAGTCGCGCGGTTCGAAGCGGAGCGCAATGTGTGGGAGGCATTGCCAATTCAGATTGGCAATGGAACCGACAGCGCGTACCTCGTTCTTTTTGGAACGGGACTCCGTGGAGCGAAAGGCGAGGTTCACGCATTTGCCGGAGTCGATGAGCTTCCGGTCGATTACTCTGGCAAGCAGGGCACGTTCGCCGGGCTTGATCAGGTTAATCTCGTGTTGCCTCAATCGCTCGCGGGCAGAGGCGCAGTGGAACTTCATCTTGAAGTCGACGGCAGACTCTCGAATCGCGTTCTACTCCGGATTCAGTGACAGTTACTGCTGGGAGCGCCGGCCTCCGGGCCGGCCACGAGCCGCGAAGCGTGCGAGTCGTGGAGAGTCCTTGTGCTGAAGACTCGCACGCTTCGCGGCTCGTGGCCGGCCGGAGGCCGGCGCTCCCAGAAGCTTGAACTCCATACGACGCCCTTGCACTTTCTTCCGTTGGCAAGCTAAAGCTTGAACTCAAACTTTCCGGTTTTCGGGTTCAAGCACGTATGCAATCGGGAAACATCAGATCTTTACTCATCCTTTCCTTTCTCCTTTTGGCACTGCCGGTTCAGGCAGCCGCTCAAACCCAGACAACCGGAGCCGTCCAGGGAGTAGTCCTCGAAGAAAGCACCAACAGCTTTGTTGCGTCGGTGACTGTAATCGTCACGAATGAAGATACGGGCCTCGAACGCTCGACGCTGACGGACGCAGACGGGCGCTACTTTATCGGTCTGCTTCCCGTCGGCATCTATACGCTCCGAGGACAAAAAGAGGGATTTGTTGAGTCGCCGTTTTCTCTGGCGAGAGGATTTCAGGTCCGGCTGGCAAAGGAAAACGTCGTCAACCCTCCCCCGATTACTTTGCGGCGAGCTGGTGCGTCGCCTCCAACGCCGACACCACCCACTGCTCCACCGCCTGGCACAACCGGCGGATCAATCTTCGAGCGTCTGGTGAACGCAAGAAATGCGAGTCGAAGAGCCAACTTTGATTCGCGACAACTGCTTGCGCTGCCTTTGCCCGGCACGCGCACCTTCGATTCGCTCGCGTTTCTAGCGCCAGGAGTCGCGCCGCCGCCGGAGGCTATCGGCAGATATGTTGGACCCGGCGTCGGTCCGGGTGTCGGAACCTCGGGGCAGTTTTCAGTCAACGGGCTCAGAAGTCGCGCAAACAATTTCACGATAGACGGCTCCGACAACAATGACGATGACATCGGAGTCAGACGCCAGGGATTTACCTCACTCCTTCCACAATCGATCGAGAGCATCTACGAGTTTCAAATCACAACTCTTCTTCCGGAACCTCAGTTCGGGCGCAACCTCGGTGGTCAGATCGACGCTGTTTCGAGAGCGGGGCTTCACCGGCTGTTTGGAACGCTATATGGGTTTCTGACCGACAGGCGACTGCGTGCAAAGGATCCTTTTGATCTGACGGGTGGACCCGTCAGTTATTCACTCCTGAGAGACGGCGATCAGAGACCAATACAGGTGACGGACCTCAGGCCAGGTGCAAACGTCACGCGGCCGATCGTCTTGCGGAATCCAGTTGGCAGTGAGGATTCAGCCACGCGTGGACTTTATGGTTTTGTTATTGGAGCACCTTTCATAAAAGGCTCAAACTTTTTTCTTTCCTACGAACGTCAGCAGATAAACGCAGTGCGGGAATCGCATTTTGCCGTTCCTACGGTTGCGGAGCGCGGTCTTTTTGGACTTGGAGATCGAGGACTTGTTGTCACTTCGACGGCGGGGCAGCAGGTCCCCTTCTTTCCAACATCGGTTTCTGGCGATGCCTTCTTCAGTCTTTTCCCTTTTCCAAATAATCCCCCGGGACCATTCGGCGCGAACACATTCACCTCGGTTCTTCCGGCGAACGCCGCCGGCAATATTGCGTCAGCAAAACTCGACAAGCCGAACCTCGCTTTCCTGGGAGCGCGCCACGTTGTGACGCTTCGTTACAACCAGACAGATGACCGGACCGATCTTCCTGTAACCGGGGATGCAATCTATTCATCGCTCAATGCGGGTGTGAAGACTCGCAATCTGTCGTTCATTCTTTCTACAGCTTTGCTGCCATCGGCTAGCAATCAGTTTCGTTTCTCATATGGCAGAACAAAGCTTCAGTTTGACGATGCGACAAAGAAATGCAGCAACGCTCAGGTGCAGCTACCCGAACATTGTCTGTTGCCTTCGGACTCGTTTTCTTCGACGCCGTTTCTGCTGAATGCACCATTGTTGGCAAATGCAACGCTTCCAGTTCGATCGGGCACTCAATTCGTCGCCGGCAATCCTGAGTATGTCCATCAGGGAATCACATCAGAACAGGTTAGCGGACCACTCGGCCAACTCGTTGTCTCAGGCTTTAGTCCGGTTGGTGTCGATGTATTCAGCTTCCCGCAGGAACGCGCGAACAACACTTATCAAGTGGCAAACACGGTGGTCTATCAGGTCGCAAAGCACGTTGTAACGGCCGGTGTAGATTTCCGTCGTACTCAACTCAACAGCGTTCTTGATCGCAACTTCCGGCCGCAGGCTACCTTCAGCGGTGCTGCGGACATAGCCTCTCGGTTTGGAGTGCCCTCATTCAGTTCATCCGGGTTTTATGCTGGCACGGATTTCGTCGCAGTCGGCGGTGTCACAGGGTATTTCCAGACCCTGGCCCTCAAACCGGATTCAGAGATTGGCCTACGCTACTGGCAAAGCAATCTTTTTGCGAGTGACCAGTTTCGTGTCGGTAACGGAATGACGTTCACTCTTGGGGTGCGTTACGAGCTCAATACTGTACCCGGGGAAGTGAATCGTAAGATTGAGCGAACATTCACCGATCCACAGGTTTTCAAGTTCATTGAAACTGAGAAGCAGCTATTTGGTGTTTCAGGCTTCGAGATGTTTCTCGATGAACGCCGCTCAATTTATCGAAAGGATGCCAACAATATCGCCCCTCACATCGCATTTGCGTGGGATCCTACGGGACGCGGGACAATGTCGCTTCGAGGAGGATATGGAATCTATTTCGATCAGATTCTTGGCGCGGTAGTCAGCCAGTCGCGAAGCGTTTTTCCCACATTCCTGTCGTTGAATCTTGCCGGCGTGAATCCGTTTCGAAACGGGGCGCTGCTTCCATTCAATCCGAACCTGCTTGCGCGACCAGGGACGCTCAATACTTACGATTCGAATCAGTTTGGCAATGACCTGGTCAGCTTCCTGTTACTGCTCAGCCGGTTTACGAATCCCGTTCCCGGTGGAGGAAGTCGGGTCACGAACTACCCTGGCGGTCCGGGTTTTGTTCTGCCTGCCAATCGCCTCGTAACTCCGTACGCACAACACTGGGGTTTGACGTTCGAAAAGCAATTGGGCATGCATACTGTGGCTTCAGCAGCATACGTAGGAACGCGCGGAACGCATCTCCTCCGAACCTCGACGCCAAACTTTGGGCCGAATGTCTTCCCTGTGATTACTGGAGCACGAGGTGCAATCGAACCTGAGTTTACCGGATTCACAGTAGCTCCCGGACCCGGCTCGGCGCGCACGTTTCCATTCCTGGGATCATTTACGTCCATCGAGTCAGACGCGCGCTCGTCGTATCACAGTCTTCAACTGCAGATGGATCGCCGCTTTGCGAACAGCGTTCAATTCACGAGCGCGTACACGTGGTCTCATGCAATCGACGAGGTATCGGACCTCTTCGATCTTGCTGGCGCCCGCGCACTACCGCAGAACAGCTTCAACCTGCGTGGGGAGAAAGGTGATGCCAACTTTGACGTGAGACACCGCTTTGCCGGCAGCGCGATCTGGGAGATACCCTGGCCGTCAGGAAACCCGTGGCTCGGTGGTTGGCAACTCGCGGGTATAGTCACACTCGACAGTGGCCGACCTTTCACTGTGCTGGGAGGTTTCGATGTCAATCTTGATGGCAACCTGACGGACCGCTTGAATACAACCCGTGGAATCAGCGAAGTAGATGACGGAAGGATACGGTTGCGATTCCCCGAGGGAGCACTTGCATTGCGCCAGCTTCTTGCAGAGATTGGCCGAGACGGCAGCGTTGCAAGGAACTCGTTCCGCGCTCAAGGTGTGGCGAGCGTCGATCTTGCGGTCAGTAAGCACTTCCGATTCAGTGAAAAAAGCGACGTCGAGTTACGCGCAGACGTGTTCAATCTATTTAACCGGACCCATTACGGCATTCCAGTCCATCAGCTCGGATCGCCCGCGCTTGGCTCAGCCATCGACACCAGATTGCCGCAGCGAACAGTTCAGATCGGCGCGAGAGTCAGATTCTAGCGAGTGCTGAGTGCTGAGTGCTGAGTGCTGAGTGTTGGAGTTCAAGCTTTAGCTTGGGGTTGCATTCGATCGTCACAAGAGCAAGCTAAAGCTTGAACTCCATACTCAGCACTCAGCACCCAGCACTCAGCACTCAGCACTCAGCACTCAGCACTCAGCACTCAGCACCTCTTCTTCTCTATCTCACGTCGTCCTCTGCTTCACGGTAGGCTTTGAGTTTGTTGTGAAGGGTTTTCAGACTGATCTGAAGAAGCTCGGCTGCTCTTGTCTTATTGTTGTTGGTTTTTATCAGCGTGCGGAGAATCAATTCGCGCTCGGCTTGTTCAAGAGTGACGCCAACCGGGAATGAGATGGTTTCATCAGGAGTGATCGGGCTTCCCACTTCAAGATGATGAGGCAAATGGCTCCTCTCGATTTTCTGTCCTTCGCACACCACAATCGCGTGCTCGATGACGTTGCGAAGCTCACGCACATTGCCTGGCCATGGATATCTCGAGAAAAGCTCCAGCACTTCCGGGGCAATCAGTCGAACTTGCCGGCTGTGCCGCTGTCCAAGTTCATCGACCATATGCTGTGCCAAAAGAGGAATATCTTCGCGACGATCACGAAGCGGAGGAAGCTTCATGTGGATCACGTTCAATCGATAGAGTAAGTCTTCGCGCAATTCTCCGCGTCGAACTGCTTCCTGCGGGTCCTTGTTGGTAGCGGCCAGAACGCGGACATCGACGGCGATTTCGCGCGAACCACCGACACGTCGGAGTCTGCGCTCCTCGAGCACACGAAGAAGTTTTGCCTGAAGCATGGCAGGCATTTCAGCAATCTCGTCAAGGAAGAGCGTTCCCGTGTTTGCAAGCTCGAAACAGCCTTCACGGCGATTGATCGCGCCCGTGAACGCGCCACGCTCGTGGCCAAAGAGCTCGGATTCCATGAGCGTTTCCGGAATAGCGGAGCAATTGATTGCGACGAATGGCCGCGTTGAGCGTGGACTCAGGTCGTGAATAGTGTTTGCAACGACCTCTTTTCCGGTCCCCGATTCACCTGAGATGAGCACCGAGACCGCCGATCCGGCCACCTGCTCGATGATCGTATAGATTTGTCGCATCGCGTGCGACGACCCTACAAGCTTTCCAAAAACGCCATACTCACTGAGTCGCCTCCGGAGCCGCAGGTTTTCGTGTTGAGTCGCCGATTGCTCTATCGCCCTTTGCAACACAAGCTGAAGCTGACGTGTGTTGATCGGCTTCTCGAAGTAGTAGAAAGCCCCCTCTTCCTTGACTGCTCTCACCGCGTCCTCGACATTGCCCTGTCCGGTGAGAAGGATGACCCTCGTTTCAGGCATCTCTTCTCTCAATCGAGCCAGCAAGCCAAAGCCATCGAGGCGAGGCATGATTACGTCTGTGATAAGGGCGGCAGGTTTGAACTCTGAAGCGACTGTCAGGGCGTCCATACCATCAGTCGCCGTCTTCGGTTCATAGCCCCAGGCCTCGACGATCTCGCTGAGACCGACTCGAGCGGAGGGTTCATCATCGACTATCAGTACTCGTTCGCGCGTCATTGGCTGGAAGTGTACCAAGCACATCAGACGAAGCCAAATTGCATTCCTCGATACGGTCTTGCATACTACGTCGCGGTTCCGGTCCAATTCGAATGGCGAGGGATAAGAATGCAACCAATGACCAAGGATGATCGCACGTGGGCTATGCTCACACATCTGGCAGGCCTTGCCGGTTATGTCGTTCCGTTCGGCAATATTTTTGGCCCACTGATTATCTGGCAGTTGAAAAAAGACCAATCGTGGTTCGTTGATGATCAGGGTAAGGAAGCAGTCAATTTCCAGATTACGCTTTCAATCTATATAATTCTCGCAATCATCTCGATCATCATCGTCGTTGGACTCGTTCTTGTTCCGCTCGTAGCAGTCGCCGGACTCATTTTCATGATTATCGCGGCGATCAAATCCAATGAAGGCGTCTCGTATCGCTATCCTCTGACGCTCCGCTTGATCAAGTGATGACAGGGCTGCGCGAAGCAGTCCCGCTCTCGCCTTTGACGACCCTCGGCGTCGGAGGCCACGCACGTTTCTTTGTCACTGTTCGTGACGAAACCGGAATCAGAGATGCTCTCGCGTTTGCGGCCGGGCGTGGTCTTCCAGTGTTCATACTGGGAGGCGGAAGTAATGTTGTAGTTTCGGATCAGGGCTTCCCCGGACTGGTGATTCACATCGCCATTGAGGGAGTACGCCTGGAAAGCGATGGCCCGGACACTATCGTTTCCGTCGGTGCCGGCGAGCCCTGGGACTCTGTCGTCAGCAAATGCGTAACTTCAAACCTGGCCGGTATTGAGACGTTGAGCGGTATACCCGGATATACCGGTGCAACACCGATGCAGAACGTGGGCGCCTACGGTCAGGAAGTGAGTCAGACGATTGAGTATGTACGAGTGATTGACCGGGAGACCCTGAAAACACTTACTCTTAGCAACAAGGAATGCGGCTTTGGCTATCGACAAAGCATGTTCAATACGACGGCTCGCGATCGCTATGTTGTTCTCGAAGTCGTGTTCAGGCTAAGTGAGGATCGAAAGCCCACGTTGACCTACCGCGATCTTGTCTCGTTTTTTGCAGACACGGGCCAGGAGGTAACACTGGCCAATGTGCGTGCTGCCGTGCTTGGAATCCGCGCGAGCAAGGGAATGGTCATCGATCCGCAAGATCCTGATTCGCGAAGTGTAGGATCATTTTTCAAGAATCCGATAGTTACGGACGACATTCTGAAGGTCATCCGTGAGTCCACTGAGGCTGATGTAATAGCTTTTCCGGAGCCGGATGGCAGACACAAGATCTCCGCTGCATGGCTGATCGAGCGGTCCGGCTTCAAACGAGGTTACACCAAAGGCCGCGCAGGCATTTCAGGAAAGCATACACTCGCTATCATCAACCGCGGCGGCGCAACCGCTGAGGAGATCGTCAACCTCGCAGAAGAGATAAGCAACCGGGTAAATGAGCGGTTTGGGATTCAGCTTTCGCGCGAGCCGGTTCTTGGTAGGATTTTGAGTATCATACTGCGCTTCTTCGCCGTGCGGGCTGCCGCTGTGCTGGCAGCCGCAGAGCTTGACTCAACCTGAGTTTGAGTTCAAGCTTCTAGCTTGCCACGCGCCGCAGGCGCCGTGGTACTTATCATACCTTTATTCGCTCAATGCTCGCGCCAACCGAGCAGAGTTTCTCTTCAATCGCTTCATAGCCGCGATCGATGTGATAGACGCGCTCGATTCGCGTTTCACCTTTCGCCACCAGGGCAGCGAGAACAAGCGACGCGGATGCTCGAAGGTCTGATGCCATAACGCGCGCGCCCGTCAGCGCCCGAGGACCACTCACTCGAACCGAGTTTCCGTTGACGCGAACGTCTGCTCCAAGACGCTGCAATTCACTGACGTGCATGAACCGATTCTCGAAGATTGTTTCACTGATCTCAGCTTCGCCTTCTGCCTGAGTCATTACAGCCATGTATTGCGCTTGCATATCAGTCGGAAAGCCAGGGTAGACCTCGGTTGAAATGTCAGCTGCGTGAATGGGCCTCGAAGCTCGAACATAAAGTCGGTTGGTGTCGGCTTCGATCTCAACTCCGGTTTCGCGAAACTGAGAGATCACTGCTTCAAGGTGGCCCGGTATGCAGTCTCTAATCTCGAGTTCTCCGCGAGTGATCGCCGACGCAGCGAGCAGAGTGCCAGTCTCGATTCGGTCCGGAATGATGCTGTGCTCTCCACCACGAAGCTCGGGTCTTCCTTCGATAATGATTTCTGTTGTGCCCGCGCCTTGTATCCGCGCACCCATCTTGATAAGGAGTTCTGCGAGGTCGACAATCTCGGGCTCGCACGCAGCGTTGCGCAGACGAGTCGTTCCCGAGGCAAGAGTCGCAGCCATCATGATGTTTTCAGTTCCGGTCACCGTAACGGAATCAAATGCGATGTCAGTGCCTTGCAAACGTGACGCACTAGCCTCGACAACACCAGCCTGCAAGTCAATCTTTGCCCCGAGTTGCTCAAGCGCTTTGAGGTGAAGATCGATCGGCCTCTGTCCAATAGCGCATCCTCCTGGAAGACTCACGCGGGCCTGTCCGTAGCGGGCAAGCAACGGTCCAAGCACAAGCACGGAGGCTCGCATCGTCTTGACGAGCTCATACGGAGCCTCGAAGGAATCGACTGTCGAGGCCGTAATGCGATGAGTTCGCAGCTCGGGGACGAGAATCCTCGCACCCAGGTCCTCGAGCAGCCTCCTCATGGTAATCAGATCCCGCACGTACGGTACGTTGTGCAGGATCACCGGTTCACTCGTCAGCAGCGATGCAGCAAGGCACGGAAGCGCGGAGTTCTTAGCTCCGCTGACGCTTACGCTGCCCTTGAGAGTCGAACCTCCAATTACTCGAAACTCATCCATAGGTTTCAATGATCACGGTTCAATTCCCCTTCGACTGAACATCTTCAGTGATCACCTTGACGATTGCCGTCGCCGATGCTTCCTCAGGCTGAAGCAATTGCCGGATTCCATGCCTCCTTGCCGCCTCTGCTGTTGTCGGGCCAATACAAATCACTTTAGTTCCCGCAAGAGCAGTCGAGAGGTCCTCAGTGCGTGCCAACTTTGAAAGATTCACGATTGAGGATGGGCTTGCGAAGACGATGTAGCCCCATTGGCGGCGGCAAACATCCTGAGGACGTCCTCATTGCTGTGATCCACCGGGACATTTCTGTACGCTTCGACCACATCGACTACGATGCCTTCCGCGCAAAGCGGTTCCCAGATTTCAGCACGCGCGAGATTTGATGATGGCACAAGAACTCGAAAACCGGACCGGCTTTCGGCGCTACGCGCACGATCACGAAGTTCGTCAACTAGAGATTCGCCGCTGAATTCTCGGGGTTGAAGCACCACCGTCGGACCATGCGCTTCAAGTGCTGACCGTGTGACGCTGCCAACCGCGCCAATCCTGGGTCCATGTAGTACTGCGTCACTGATTCCCTTTTCTCGGGCTCGACGAACGAAGAATTCAACTGCATTCGCGCTTGTGAACACCAACCAGTCGTAGCCGGCAAGGTCTGAGAGCGCACCATCAAGCGGTGCCCATGATTCAGGTTGACAAAGCGCGATCGTGGGAAAAAAGAGCACGCGGGCTCCCAGGTCCTCGAGCTTGTGGCCGAGTGCCGATGCCTGCCCGGCGGCCCGGGTCAGCACTACGGTCGTATCCTCGAGGATTCTTTCACGCGGAATGCTCAAGAAGCTCTCTTGCTCCACGCCCAAGCAATGTGGCGGCGAGCTGCTCTGCAAGCTCGATCGATCGGATTGAGGGTCCGGAAATCGAATCACGAAGGATTCGATCTCCCGAAGGGCTGGCGACAAGCGCTTCTATCGAAATCATCTCACCTTCGATGCTCGCGTGAGTCGCGACCGGCGTCGCGCAGCCGCCACCGAGCGCTGCCAGGACGGCGCGTTCTGCATCCACAGAGCAACGAGCATCGACATCTTCGATTGAATGCAGAAGTGCGTTTACACTCGAGTCGCCCTCACGGGATTCTATTGCAAGTGCTCCCTGGCCAGGCGCTGGAAGCATTACAGACGACGCGATCCTCTCGGTTATTCGATCAGCAAATCCAAGCCGGACGAGTCCCGCGCACGCGAGGATAAGAGCATCGTAGTTTCCCTCATCAAGCTTTCTCAGCCGAGTTTCAACATTTCCACGCAATTCGACAATCTCGAGGTCAGGTCGCTTTGCACGAATCTGTGCCGAACGGCGAATACTGCTTGTGCCGACGCGCGCATGCGGCGGCAATCGATCGATTGATCTGATCGTGGGATTCAGCAAAGGAGAGACAACAAGTGCATCAAACGGGTCCTCGCGCTGAGGAACCGCGCCAATGTGAAGCCCGTCAGGGAGTCGCGTGGGCAAGTCTTTCAGGCTGTGCACGGCAATGTCGGCGCTTCCTTCAAGAAGTGCATCCTCGAGCTCCTTGGTGAACACACCTTTCCCGGCAATCTGTGCAAGCGATGCCTGAGCGAGCTTGTCCCCGGTTGTCTTGATTATCCGGATTTCAGTTTTCAGGGCGGGATGTGCAGCTTGAAGTCTTGAAGCCACCCATTCTGATTGCCACATTGCAAGGCGGCTTCCCCGAGAACCAATAACGAGACTTGCTCGGCTTTCTGATACTCCGTATTCACACGGTTCATCGCTCACACCATTTCTCCATCGAATTCCGCCAGCAATGCACAAATGCGATCAATTACCTGAGTCACATCACGCGACGCGCCAACATAGTTGTTGCCGAACATACTGAAGATCAAAACTTCGCCGCCTCGCGTGGTGACGTAACCCGAAAGCGCGTTGACGTAAGACAGAGTGCCGGTCTTGGCTCGCAGATTCCCCGCGGCT
Organism: uncultured Acidobacteriota bacterium; assembly: GCA_963813345.1. GTDB lineage: Bacteria > Acidobacteriota > Blastocatellia > RBC074 > RBC074 > CAWDDA01. The sequence goes on from CAWEYR010000024.1 coordinate 466,469, forward strand.
ACCGTATCCCGCATTCTCCGTTCGAGCGTTCCGTCACTGCCGGCGATCGGCAATGAATCCCGGAATACATCCTTGTAGGGATGCGTGCGCATGTACTGAAGCAGCCGTACTGTCGAACGCGGCGTTACCAGATTCTGCCGCGCCAGACCTGAGCCGTCTCGAAGACTCAAGGGCTCCAGCGAAATGCCGGCCCTTGCGAGAAATTGCCTCCGCAACCCGTTACCCAGTGCATCCGAGCTTCTGGGACGGCCGTAGTCATCGGTTGACGGCGTGCCTTTCACCGCCCAGCTGTCTCAGCAATAACTCGGTGTGAAGATTCTGGCTGGGTTTGTTGACTATGCGCAGCATGGTGGCCAGGGACTTTGATTGAACCTTTGCGAGCTCCGTAAGCTGCGAAGGATTGAATGGATCCTTCATACGCGCAACATAATCGATGCGACGAGCCTTGCCAGTGACTGCAATACCACGCCGAACCAGCGCTTCCTTCAACAGGGTTGCCGCAAATCGTGCCGGATCATGGATCGCGATATTGACCTTAAACTTCTCTGCGCCTCGAGGCATCGATCCGAAGAATTGCACAGTATTGCTGTTCAAAGGACGGTGCACGCCTATCCTGGGCGTGCCGCTGGCAACGGTCGTGGCCTCGTTCACGATCGTCATGTAAGAGGTCTGAGGTTCGACGGTGATTTCGGGAGGAACACCCGCTGTTCGGCCGGGCGTTACAGTGAATGTCACCACGTTGTCATTGACGGTCAACGCGCTGATCTCAGCCCCGTAATAGAACTGAGCGTCATCCCATTCCCATCCGACACCCAGGCCGTCAGATACAAAATAGCTGTCATCTCCGATCACATCGCCCGTAATCCTCCGGATGCCGCGCTTCTGGATGTCATCGGCCAGGGCTTCAATCGAAGAGATTCGCTCAGCAGGTTCGAATTCAAGCGGATTACGCCCCGAATCGAAGCGAGAAGAAAGAGTCGTATCACCTCGCCCATACAGGAGAAGATCACCTTTCAGAATGCCGCCTTTGGCAGGTGCGCGACTGGCGTAAACGGTTGTCTCGACCTTGAAATCCGGTCCAAGTGCGTCGAGAGCGGCCGCCGACGTGTACAACTTCATATTCGAAGCTGGAGTGAATGCCTTGTCTGCATCCCGCTCGTAGACAATCTCATTGTTTGACGTAACGATGAGAACTCCCCAACGTGCCGCGATGAATTGAGGTTGATCAAGCAATGACCCGATCTTCTCTCGCAGGATCGAGAGCGACGATGCAGGTGTCGCTGGCGCCCGAACTTCGGAAGCCTGCTGAGCTAAGCCCGGCTGCAACGAACTGAGGAGGATAAGAATGAAGAGCAGGCGGGAAGTGACAGCGCGAAACGAAACTCTTGAACGCATCTCTCGGATGTTATCGCGGAAGGAGAGAAAGGGGAAGATTGGACAATTGGAGTCCAATTTGGAGTGCGGCGACTTGGCGCCGCTTTAGTCTCCCGCTGAGTGATCCGATCGGGAGACTAAAGCGGCGCCAAGCCGCCGCACTCCAAATTTGCGCTGCTTCGCAGCGTGTCACACCTTGTCCGGCACTGTAAAAGGAGCTCGATACTCGCGGCGCATCATCTTTGCCGCCTCGGCGTCTCCGGCAATCTGCTCTTTTGCAGGATCGAAATTGATCGCCCGGCCAGTGCGATAAGAAATGTTTGCCAGGTGCACGAGCGCCGAAGAAAGGTGCCCCTCTTCTATATCAGCGTGAAGGTCGGTTCGTTTGCGGCTTCTTACGGCTTCGATGAAGTTCGCCCACGTGCTGCCGCCCTTTACGTTTGTTGGGCCAGGCTGCTGCTCTTTGCCAAGGAAGACCTTGTACGACGTGTAGCCATCGATCGCCATGTAACCCTTGGAGCCGTAAAAGATGTTACCGATGGTGTTCGGATCAAACCGCTCTTTGGCTTCGCCAATTCCGGCTTCGTGGTTCGAGATCCAGTGGCGCACTTCGAAAACAATCATCGCCTTCTTGCCGTTCTTGTCGAAGTCAAATGTCGCAATCTGCGTATTTGGCGTCTGCTGATCATCATCGAACATAAAGTGAGCTCCCGTCGAGTAGACCTTTGTTGGAAGCGTCACTCCGAGACCCCACCGGCAGATGTCCATCTCGTGTATACCCTGATTGCCGAGATCTCCGTTTCCGTAATCCCAGTTCCAATGCCAGTTGTAGTGAAAGCGATTCGGGTTGAAGGGTCTCTTGGGCGCCGGACCCAGCCACAAGTCATAATCCACGCCTTCGGGAACGGGCCCATCCGGCTTCTTTCCGATCGTATCGCGCCATTTATAGCAAAGACCGCGAGCCATATAGACATCGCCGATCACGCCCTCATTCAGAAGTTGCATCGCCTCGCGCAGTGCGACCGACGAACGGCTGTTCGTGCCATGCTGGACGATTCGATTGTATTTCCTTGCCGCTTCGACAAGCTTGCGGCCTTCCCAGAAAGTGTGCGAGCACGGCTTCTCAACGTAGACATCCTTCCCGGCCTGGCAAGCCCAGATCCCCATCAGAGAATGCCATTGATTCGGCGTCGCTATCGAGATCGCGTCAATCGATTTGTCCTCGAGAAGTTTGCGAATGTCGGTGAATGTCGCCGGCTTCTTTGCGCCCGCTTTTTCGATATCGGCAACGGCTTTTGCAACGACGCTCGCGTCAACGTCGCACAGCGCAGCGACTTCGACGTTCGGCATCCGCAGATAATTTCGAATGTGAGTTCCGCCCTGGCCTCTGAACCCGACAACCGCTACTCGAACAGTGTCGTTAGCGCTGGTCGCGGTAATCCTGCCGAGCGTAGTCCCGGCCGCAGCCGCTCCTGTAGTAGCAATGAAACTTCGGCGATTCATCTCTGTGAGTCCTCCTCTTGGGGTGTTTCCGACAGTCTACGCTAAAACCACGGGCATGTTGTACCGCCTTCAGGAGGAATCGTGGTGAGTGCTGAGTGCTGAGTGCTGAGCAAGCTTTAGCTTGGAGGTTGCATTCGATCGTCACAAGAGCTAGCAGCTCAAAGCTCAACTCAGCACTCAGACAGCACTCAGCACGTTCACCTTTCCAAAAAACAACGGCTGCCCTTTTGAGGCAGCCGTGCTTGAAGAACGGGTGATACCTGCTACAGAAAAACTAGCGGACGGTCACTGCTGCCCTGCCTTCTTCCTTCTTCCCATTTGCACCCTTGAGCTGAACAAGGTTGGATTCGACGTTGTTCTGCTTGAGCACTGACTGCATATACAGCTTCTTCATCATCTGCTGCTCTTCCTTCGCAGTCTGCGGCAGCGCGCCCTTTTCGCGTCCACGTCCGGCATCCAACTCATTCACAACCAGCCGGTGCGACGCATCGGTCAGTGTGACGTTGTGATTGTTTGCAATCACTTCATGGCGGCCGTGTTCCTGATACCACTTCGCAACGGTTGCGTTCTGGTGCATGTTCTCGATGATGTTCCGCCAGCCGATGCCAGTGTTGTAGGCACAGAACGAAATCTCGCCTTCCTGCGTGGCATACGGAATGATGCACATCTCGGTGCGCCGGAAATCATAGTTGAAAAGATCCTGAAACCACATTCCCGCGATAAACAGGAAATTCCATGGGTCCTGACGACGACGGGCGATATCTTCCATCGTTCGATCCGGGCTCACCTTTCCGTAATCCTTGCCTGTAAGCCCAAAGGTCTTGTCGAACTTCATCAAGAGGTCGGTAAGCTTGAAGCTCTTCGGAGCGTTGAACGAGTTGTAACTCTTCAGAAGCGCAAGGCCCATCATGAAGTTCGAGAACCACTTGCCGCGCGCCGCATCGGTCATCTTCCGCATGTCCCCGACCAGGCCGGGAATATTGATGAATTCTCCGACCGGCGACATCTCCTTGGTTTCCTTGTTGATCATGATCGCGGTGCCGACGCCACAGTTGGGATGGCAGCCGCAGCTCATCTGTCCCCACTCGGCGGTTGGGCCATGAACCAGGTCCGCAAAGTCCGCGAATGCGCTCATCAATGAAATCGGGAACCAGTCGCGATGCGGATTGGTGATCCCTACCTGTTTCTTTACGTCCTACGCCATATGAGACAACGTATAGCGCTGTCTCATTCGACGGTCATCCGTGATGTCTTCGTCGCGTCCGGTAAAAGATACCGGCTGAAACGAGATGAACGGATATCTTCTTCGGATTGTCCATCGCGAAGCGGATGACCGGACCGACCTCGTCATTATTGACGCCATTCACGAGCGTCGTCACGAGCACGATTTCGATTCCTGCCTCGTGGATATTGTCGATCGCCTTCAACTTGACATCGAAGAGATTGCCTACCTGGCGGTGGCTGTTGGCGGCGTTTCCGATGCCGTCAAATTGCAGATAAACGTAGCGCAGGCCGGCTTCGGCTGCTTTGCGGCAAAACTCTTTCGACTTGGCGAACTCGATGCCGTTGGTTGCCGCCTGAACGGAGTTGTATCCAACCTTGCGCGAATACTTGATCGCATCAATGAAATAGGGAGACAGAGTGGGCTCACCGCCGGAAAACTGAACTGACATCTGGCGGCGCGGTTTGACTTCGATCGCGTTGTCGAGGACTTCCTTGACATCGTCCCAGCTCGAGCTCGTGAACAAATCCGACCTGGTTGGCATCCATGAAGCACGGATCGCACATCATGTTGCACCGATTGGTGAGGTCGATAGTCAGCACCGATCCACGGCCGAACTTTACGGTCGAGCTCGCGTGATGATGTACCTTTTCGTCGTTATGAGCATCGATGTCGCGACCCGGAAACATCGCTTCGACATGTTCGAGGAACTTCGAGTCCATCGCCATCATGTCTTCGCAAGTGCCGTGAACCGGGCACTCCTTGATCATCCAGATTTCGCCGTTGCGCTCAACAATCGTCGCCTTGATCTCGCCGGGCTTCTCTTCGACGACCTTCCACGGATCTTCACCGTCTTCGATGATGCGCTTTCGAGCTTCTTTGACACACTTGGGACAGAGCGAATCTGTCGTCGCGCGGCCATCCCAGCGGTGGCTTCGTCTTCTGCCACGACTTCTGCAGCGGTTTGTCCGACCATTTCGGGGTGAATGAAGGGTTGGGTTTGAACTGATTGAACGATTGAATGAGATCGAAGGCGCCTCCGGCAAGTTTGGATATGCCACGTTCCACATACTTCACTGGTTTGTGCATTTTTTGGTCTCTCTCCTCGCTGTTCGAACCGAAAGAATCCGCCTCCCACCAGGAAGACTGCCCAGAGACTTTCGATTTCCTCAGGTTGGCGTTATATCGACTGCAAAAGTATTGTTTTTAGTCCGACTTGATTGATGACGACGATACGCACCTTCGAATTTGACCCTGCCGGCGTGTGAGATTGCCTCCAGGGCGTCCTGTTTGTTGAAACGAAGTGAGTATCTATCAAAAGTACTCTCATGCGATCCGCGGGCCATACGCGCAGGTTTTGCGCCAGAATCCTTCGAATCGGTTACCTATTGCCTCGCCGTTCCACCACAACCGAAGAAAACGCAGGGCTTAAGTAACCTCTACCAATTCGCTCCGGAGCGCACGGAATGTCAGAGTCTAGCCGAGCTGACCCGCTTTTGCAAACGCTCGCGTACATTGTTTTGAGTCAAATTGTGCTCACTCCGTGTATTATTGAAAGGGCTGGTCCAGGATGATACAACCGCGCGATCGGACATACCCCTTACGCGTGTCAAAATAATGCACTCACGCTCCAAGACTCCCTTTAACAGTGATGGAACAAGCTTTACTTGATCGAGCACCCTACATCACGGATAATACAAGATCGCATCCTCTAAGAAGAATAAGCAGGGCAAAGAAGAATAAGCAGGAGTTTGAGGAGAATCTCATGGGCGGGATGGTTGATATTCATTGCCACATTCTGCCGGCAACAGATGACGGATCGCTTTCGATAGACGAGTCTGTTGCGATGTGCAGGTCGGCGGCAGAGGACGGGATCAAGGTGATCATCGCGACGCCGCACATGTTTGACGGCGTTCACCGGACACCCGAGCGCGATTCGATTGTCGAGCGTATCACGCAGGTAAAGGCAGCCACCAACGGGATTATTGAAATTGTTCCTGGCGGCGAGGTTCGCTACAGCCACGAGATCTTCCAGGAAGCCGGCCTGCCGAATACACGAATCAAACTAAACGGCACTTCGTATATGCTTCTGGAGTTCGCATTCGATATGGTTCCTGCGAACATCGAAATAACTATATTCGAGATGCTCAATGCCGGAATCACGCCGGTGATCGCGCACCCCGAGCGAAACAAAAAGATTCAGCGAAGCCCTGAAGTGCTGGCGACACTGGTTGAGCGTGGAGCGTTCGCCCAGATCGATGCCGGGAGCCTGACGAAGAGTTTTGGAGCCGAGTCCTATCAGACTGCGAGGCGTATTCTCGAAGCAGGGCTGGCGCATTTCATGGCAACTGATGCGCATCATCAGGACCGGCGAAGACCGATTCTGTCGCAGGCAGTTGCAATCGCGAGTGAAATCGCCGGTTCCGAATACGCTCGTGCACTGGTTGAAGAGAACCCGCAAGCGCTGATTGAAGACCGGCGCGATTCCATATCAGTTGGATCCCGATCTGGATGCCCTGGTCGGTCGCAGGAAGAAGAAGAGTTGGTTTGCATTCTGGCGGTAGATGAATCCCGAAGAGAGCCTTCCCTGACAATTCTGATCGCCTGAGCGCCCCGAAATACTCGAAAAGACCCAATAGACTCGAGCACGGAAAGAAAGTACGAATGAAGACAATTCCATACCGGTTGATTCGCTCTTCGGTAGCCGTTCTGGTCCTTGTGTGCGGACTTGGACCGGGTCTTTGCGCTTTGGCAAAGCCCGAGTGGAAGCGCACGACTCTGCGCAATGGTCTCGAAGTGATCGTCATTGAGAACCGTTCAGTGCCGATGGTGACTGTTGAAATCGCGGTCAAGAACGGTGCTTACACCGAGCCACCCGCCTACAACGGATTGTCTCATCTCTACGAGCACATGTTCTTCAAGTCGAATGAACGTTCGAAGGATGAAGGATATCTCGATAAGGTTGAAGACCTCGGAATGATGCAGAATGCTCAGACGCGCGAAGAGGTTGTCACCTATTACACGACTTCCGTGAAGACGGGTCTGCGCGAAGCATTGACTCTCATGAAGGATTCGATCCGGTACCCGGTCTTCGACAAACGTGAGCTTGATCAGGAGATCGAAGTCGTTCTCGATGAACTTTCGAGGCAGCTGTCAAATCCTTTCTATTACCTCATCCGGGCCATGGATGATCTTCTGTGGTACAAGTATCCGTCCCGCAAGAATCCCGGTGGGAGCCGCGAGACGGTTTCAACCGCTACTCCGGAGATGATGCAGACCATCCGCAGGAAGTTCTATCATCCCAACAATGCTGCACTCGTAGCCTCAGGAGACGTAAGTGCGGCAGAGGTATTCAAGCTCGCTCAGGAGATCTTTGGAGATTGGCCGAAAGGCGCGGACCCGTTCGCGGGTGACCCCGTACCGCGGCATCCGGTCCTCGAGCACGACGAAGCGGTGATCGTCAATCAGCCGGTCCAGGCCGTAACGCTGCAAGTGTCCTATCACGGCCCGTCGACGGACATCGACGAACCGGCGACCTATACTGCCGATGTCTTTTCGTTCATCGTCAACCAGCCTGATTCCAAATTCTCCCGTACTCTTATCGATTCGGGGATCACGACCGGAGTTGGAATCAATTACTACACACAACGCAATGTCGGTCCGATTTCAATAACGGCGCAGACCACTCCCGAAAAGGTCAAGAAGCGCTCTGGATGCGATCAACGCCGAGATTGGGAAGTTCGACTCGCCGGAGTACATCACTGACGAGCAGCTCGAGAGCGCGAAGACTCTGCTCGAGGTCAACGAAACCTATGACCGTGAAAAACCATCAGAATACGCTCATACAGTAAGTTTCTGGTGGGCAAGTTCGGGCCTGGACTATTACGCGAAATATGTCGAAGCAGTGAAAGCCGTGACGCGGGCTGATATCAAGTGTTATGTGGACAAGTACATCAAGAACCGTCCTCGAGTTGTCGGAGTCATGATATCGGCTGAGGACCAGGCACGAGTTGGTCTGAAACGTGAGGACCTTCTCAAGAGGCAGGGTGCGGTAACGAAACTTAAAGTCGAACCGGCTTGCCCGGCCATCGGAATGAACGCACCCCCTGCAAAGGCTGCAACAAAGCCTGCAACAAAGCCGGCAACCAAGGCAGCACCTTCGACTCAACGGAAGCGAAACTAATCGAAACGGGAATCAATCACTAATGAGAGCAGTAAGAGCTGCAGTTTTTCATTTTGCCTTTCTGATATTCGTCTCGACAGCGGTGCACGCACAGTCCACGGCCGCGGCCCAGGCTGCGAGCCCACAGCCAGCTGGTCCAACCGAGTTCGTGACTTCGAATGGCCTCAAGGTGATACATCACCGGGTCGAAGGCAATGAAGTCATTGCCGTGCGGATTTACTTTAGAGGTGGTGTCAGAAACTTCGGTCCTCAAAATGCCGGCATTGAGACGATCATGCTCGAGGTCGCGCAAAATGGCTCGAAGAGGTTCTCCAAGGGTGAGATCAACCGCGAGCTGGCGAAGATGGGGACGGTCATCGAGTCGAGCGGCGGATACGACTTCAGTGTCCTTGCGATGCGATGCGTGCGCCAACACTTCGACCGGTCGTGGGAGCTCTTTTCCGACATCGTTCTCAATCCTCTCTTTGAAGCGCAGGAAGTCGACCTCTTCAAGGATCAACTGATCAACGCTCTGCGCCAGGAGAACGACGTCGCGGAATCGGTCGTCGCGCTCGAGAGCAATCGTCTCTTATTTCGATCGCATCCGTATTCGAATTCGCCGGCAGGAACGATCGAATCGGTGACCAGCCTGACTGCGGACAAGGTGCGACAATACTACACCGAGCATTTTCAGACATCTCGAATGCTTCTGGTCGCGGGTGGCAATATCACCCTTGACGATCTGAAGCGGAAGGCGGAAACGAGCTTCGGCAAGATCCCCAAGGGAAACTACCAGGAGGAAGTGCTTCCGGCTTTCACAAAGACGGACAAGCCTGAAGTCCGAATCACGGATCGACAGGTTGCAACCACGTACATCAGAGGCGTGTTTGTAGCTCCGCCGCTCAATCACCCTGACTACCCGGCGATGACCATCGCGATCAACATTCTGCAGCAGCTTTTCTTTCAGGAAGTGCGTGTCAAGCGCAACCTGTCCTACGGTGCAGATGCGACATTGCTTTCGCAGGGTGCAAATTCGGGCTTTATTTCCGTGACCACAGCCAAACCGAATGAGACGCTGCGCGTCATGCTTGATCAGATCGAGTTCCTCGAGCGACAAGTCATTCTTCCAGAGGGACTGAAACCGATCGTCGGTGGGTTTCTGACGACCTATTACACGAAACTTGAGACGAATGACGCACAGATTGCGAGGTTTGCAGAGTACGAACTGCTCGGTGGCGGCTGGAAGCGGGCACTCGGCTGGATCGAAGAAGTGCGCAAAGTAACACCTGAGGACGTGCAGCGAGTTTCGCGGACCTACTTGCGCAACTTCCGGTTTGCCGTGGTCGGAAGCGCATCGCAGATCGACAAGGCGCTCTTCACGTCGAGGTAGCGGCACGGGTCCTATATAATGGGGTCTGAGTGCTGAGTGCTGAGTGATGAGTGCTGAGTGCAGAGTGCTGAGTGCTGAGTGCTGAGTGCTGAGTGCTGAGTGCTGAGTGCTGAGTGCTGAAGAACAGGAGGAGAGGGCGGTGAGTAAAATCAGAGTTGGTACAACGTTCCTGAGTCTGACGGTAGTGCTCGTAGCGGCTTCGGCGTTGACTATCAGGCCTGCAGAAGCCTTTCAGGCTGTCACACAAGCTCGTATTTCGCGTGATTTTCAGGCTGCCATGAATGTAGTCCGGACGAGCTACGTTGAAGAACTCGATTACGAGGCGCTCACCAAAGGTGGAATTCAGGGGATGCTGCGAGTCCTGGATCCGCATTCGGGTTACTTCGACAAAAAGGCCTTCGCTGAGTTGACTTCCGAGCAAAGGAGCCACTACTTCGGAATCGGAGCACAGATTGCGCCCCGCTATCGCGGCACCTATGTTCTCGAGACCTTTTCGAATACGCCCGCACACCGTGCAGGTCTGCGCTTTGGTGACCATATAGTTGCCGTAGACGGCAAGGACACATCGACGTGGCTTTCGGATCGCGTCCGCAACGTGCTCCGTGGCGAGCGCGGGACGACGGTTAATGTGACGGTCCGGCGTCCAGGCGTAGCGCAACCGATCACCGTTGCAATTCGACGAGACTCTGTCTCGCTGCCGTCGATTACGAGCTATTACCTTCTCCGACCCGGGATCGGCTATGTCAATCTCTCTCGTGGTTTTCACTCGACTACGAGCGATGAGTTGACGAGGGCGATGGCAGATCTCAGCGAGAAGGGCGCGAGATCGTTTGTCCTTGACCTCCGCGAGAATCGTGGAGGCTATCTCGACCAGGCTATCAAGGTTGCCGATAAGTTCCTCGCGCGAGGGCAGGTCGTCGTATCGGTTCGCGGGCGTGAGGGAAAGAACTTCGATCGCGATATCATGGCGGAGGCAGGCGCAACAGAAAACTTTCCTCTCGTGATTCTGATCGATCGCGAATCAGCATCCGCATCAGAGATTGTAGCGGGTGCGATTCAGGATCATGATCGCGGTTTGATTGTAGGCGAAAGCAGTTTTGGGAAAGGTCTCGTACAGCACATTTTTCCGCTCAAGGACGGCTCCGGTCTGACGCTCACGATCGCACGGTATTACACGCCCAGCGGTCGTTTGATCCAGCGCGACTATTCGAGCGGATCGCTCTTTGAATACTACTCGCGCCGCGAAAATCCTCAGGGAAACGAAGGAAAACCGAAGCCCCAGGGTGAGGAGAAGCGCACAGATCTTGGCCGCACAGTCTATGGAGGCGGCGGAATCGATCCCGACATCAAGGTTCCAAGTTCAGAAATCTTCACGCCCGCACAGGGTAGGCTCTATCACGGGCTCTTCATGTTTGCGCGCGAGCTGACCGCCGGAAGAATTTCGGGCCTCGAAAAATACAAGATCGATGCCATCACGTTTAAGCCGGGAGACAAAGCCAACCCGTATTGGATCAGCGACGACGTCCTTGCAGCGTATCAGATTTTCATGACCAAATTCCTCGCCGAAAATCCTGACTATGGACTCACGCCCGCCGCGGTTGAGACAGAATTGGTCTGGGCAAGAAAGCAGCTTCGCCAGGAAGTACTCTGGGCTGCCTATGGTTATGATGAGATGAAACGACTTGCAAATGATCTGGACATCCAGCTGCAAAGAGCCGTCACCGAGTTGCCCAACTCAGCTGAGCTCTCGCAGAAGTCGTGGAGGAAGTAGGGGTCAGTGGGTCAGTGGTCAGTGGTCAGGGGTCAGTGTTTGGAGTTCAAGCTTTAGCTTGCTGTTCGAGATCGAGCGTGTCAAGAGCAAGCTAAAGCTTGAACTCCAAACCCTGACCCCTGACCCCCGGCCACTGACCCACTTTCTTATGATTCTTGATACTCACCAGCACGTCTGGGATCTCGAGCGATTGCCGTACTCGTGGACCGTCTCGAAGCCTCCATTGAATCGCTCATTCTCAGTTGAGGACTACTGGCACGAAGCACGCGATCTCGGAATCGAAGAGACCATTCTTGTCGAAGCTGATGTCGACGAGCCTTCAATCCCAGGTGAAACCGCATATTTGCTTGAAATGTCCTCTCACCCGAAGAGCCGGATTGCGGGAGTTGTTGCAGCAGCTCGACCCGAGAATCCTGGTTTTGGAGAATACATCGAGTCGATTCATCAGCATCCGAAGCTGGTGGGAATCCGCCGTCTCCTGCAGTCGGAGCCCGACAACTTGTCGCAGTCAGGGCTTTTCAGAGATAACGTGGGCCGGCTCGCTGAGTATGGTCTCGCATTCGATATCTGCGTTCGCGCGCGACAGCTTCCGTGGGCCATCGAGCTCGCCCAGAGCGCCCCTCGTGTCCAGTTCATTCTCGATCACTGCGGCAATCCACCAATCGCTGAAAGCTCACCCGGAGCTCTCTCGCAGTGGAGAGCACATCTCGCTGAAATCTCGAGATTGAAGAATGTCGCGTGTAAGGTCTCAGGAATCGTGACACAAGCCGATCATGCCAATTGGACCGCAGAGGATCTGCGCGCAGTGGTCTTCCACGTCATCGAGTCGTTTGGGTGGGATCGCGTGATGTTCGGAAGCGACTGGCCTGTCTGCACTCTTGCTTCGAGCATACAGCGCTGGGTAACTGCGCTCGAGCTGATCACAAGCAACGAATCTGACTCAAATCGTCGATCACTGTTCGCAGACAATGCGAAGAGAATCTACAGACTCAAGGGGGCTTAAACAGTGCTGTCGCTTCTCTACCCTGCTTACGATCAATTGAAGATGTCGAATTGGCCGGAACCTCGACCAGGCTCTGGCGAAGTAAGGATGCGTGTTTCGGCGTGCGGGATTTGCGGGAGCGAGCTCGAAGCGTTCAAGAGCCGGAGCCCTCGACGCGTGCCACCGCTGGTCATGGGCCACGAATTCTGCGGGGTTATTGACGAGGTGGGTCCAAATGTCCCGTTCTTCAAGACGGGAGACCAAGTGGTTTCTCACTCGCTCTTCGGTTGCCGCGAGTGCGTGCGATGTCGGACGGGCCGTGCTCACTTGTGCGCACGACGCCAGCTCTTTGGGATGCACATGCCTGGAGGCTTCGCGGAATACGTGGTGGCCCCTGAGTATTCGCTGATTCGCTGGCCTGGCAAGGTTCCTGCAGAAGCAGCCTGCCTTGCGGAACCGGCGGCTAATGGCGTTCACGTCGTGAATCTTGTTAAACACCTGGAACCCGAATCACTCGTCGTCATCGGCGCCGGCCCGATTGGTCTGTTTTGCCAGCAGGCATTCAGCGCAATGCTCGGATTGAATTCAATCACGTGCGACATGATTCCTGAACGACTTTCTCAAGCATCGAATCTCGGAGCCAGCACAACAATCAATCCGCGAAGTGAGAATGTTGTCAAACGGGTGCTCGAACTGACCAACGGCGAGGGTGCGGATGTGGTCGTTGACGCCGTCGGCGGAGCGATTACAAAGCGGCTATCGCTTGCGATGACTCGGCCTGGCGGTGCGACGGTCTGGATCGGTTTGCACGAAAACTCAGTAACAATCGATTCGCACGAAATAACACTTTCCGAAAGGCAGGTTCACGGTTCGTACGCCGCATCCATGGAAGAGCTTCAGCTCGCGCTGGATCTGATTGAGGAGGGCAAGATCGACGCGTCGAGTTGGACAACGCGCTTCAGGCTCGATGAAGGTGTGTCAGCGTTTCATCGAATGCTCGAAGCGAAGGGCAATGACATCAAGGCAGTGCTCATACCGGAGTAGTGGTCAGTGGTCAGTGGGATCAGGGGTCGGTACGGAGTTTCAAGCTTTAGCTTCTGTCTGGCATCGAAGGTGACTGAGAGCAAGCTAAAGCTTGAACTCCCTACCGACCACTGATCACTGGCCGACCCTGACCACTGGCCACTCATTCACTGACACTCGACTCCGCCATCTTTCAGATATCCTTGATACCAGGTGTTGGGAATGTAGGCTTGACCCGTCGTCACCGGTTGGCGTCCGTCGTAATCAGTACCGCTGATTGAATAGCGAAACCTCAGTCGCGCCTCACTGGTCACCTCGGCAAAAAAGCGATCGCGTGTCCCCTGCGCAAATGTTTTGATCGCGAGACAATAGCTTCGCGAGGGCTCGTGATAGATCGCATAGTTCGGTATCAGGTCGATCGTAAAACGATAGACCTGGCCGCCCCTGTACATTGCGCGTGATATGTATCGCAACTCACCTGAGGACGAGAGCCCCTCAGGCCGCGGTTCGATCGTCACTCTGTGAGTCTTCAGACTGAGGGCACCGGTATATCCAGTATTGATTCTCTCTGGATAGACCTGGGGCACAGGTGAATAGAAACCGTCACGCGGGAACTGAAGCGTGTATTTCAAACGCAATCCGATCATTGAGCCGCGCTCTGACAGAAGACCCTCGTCGGCAACCTCGAGCACGGAGGCACGAACTACCTGATAAGGACCGGCCTCCGCTTGTTGAGCCAGTTCACCGAGAAACTTGTCCTGGGTTGGAGGTCCTTCTATAGGCTCCACTGGAGGCTGAAAGAGGGTCGGAAACGTTCGTTGAAACGTATAACCTGTCTGATCGATCCCACGTGTGCGGATTCGGAAAGAGCGCGCCGGAACTTCTACAAGCAGATTCATCAGGTATGGATTGGAGAAGTCATTCTGGCGCATCTTGACAGGCTGAATTACCTGATCGTTCTCATCGACGAGATGAAACTCAACAGACTTCACCTCAAATCCTGCAAGCGAAACCTGCATTGCCTGAAGCCGCGTCCTTAGCTGAACTGTGGCGGGCAGCGGCTGTCCCTGTTGACCCGCGGCGCTGACCAGACCAAGGCAACATACGTAGAGCTCACTTTGAGTTGTTACGCCTGCACTGAAGCTGCCACTTCCGTGTACTTTGACCTTCCAGATTCCCGGCCTTGCGTCAAAAATGACCACCGAAGATCGCTCTTTCCCTGGCGTATAGCTGACATTGGGTTCGGTCAGACTTTGCGGCTTTCCTCCAGGGCCCATGATCTCGAAGGTGACATCACCGCTTATTCGCGACCAGAAATGCAGGCGGAAGGTTTTCGCTTCAACCGGCACCGCAAACTCGCGTGAATTGTTCTGCAGAGTACCCTGAGCGAAGATAATGTATTGCGCATTCGTGTCTTCGATCCAAGGCTGTGTGGCCGCAGTCTGAGCCGCACAGGTCGTGACTCCCACAACCAGGAAAGCCAGGGCATGTAGTACCGCCTTCAGGCGGAATCTTCTTTCCAGCGTCGCTATCTTAAAACACATCACCCTTCTCCAAAGCCTGCAACGTAAACATATCTTCCTTGAAGCCCTGATTGAATTTCACATCTTCAATCACGAGCAGGGTACGTGTCCCTTCCGATGGCGTGCTCATCTCAACGCGACGCCCGAGCCAGATACCCGAAATCTTTTCGATTTGTCCTGCCTTGAGCACCCGCGCAACCTTTCCATTCTCATCATAGTATTCCGCCAGAACACTATACGGAATGTCTTTTGCCACCCACAAATAGACAAACTTGTATTGCGACCGGTCAGGTGCCACCGGGCGCGCTTCAATCTTCCACGTCTTGCGGCCGTCCACGTCTTCACCTTCGGCGATCAACTTGTACTCAAAATCCTCGAGCACTCGTTCAGCCATGTCCTCGTTGGTGAAATCAGTCCCAAGGAAACGACGACCGCGCTCCTGAGGCGCTATGCGGCGAACCCGCTGAATTGCCGGTGTATACATCCATTGCCGTTCGTTCGCGCCCCGCTGGTTGATCGACAGCAATCCAACGCCTTTGACCTCAGGAGGATCAGTGAACCGAACGATCGTTTTGCTGTTACCAAAGCTCCCCAGTCGTTTGAAGGCAAAACCCTTCTTTCGGGATGTTCCCTTTTTGTCAATAACCTCGAGCGTTCCCCGCCACATCGCGTCGCGACTAGTGTCCTGACGATAGACGCCCTCCATGATGCTGCGAGCGTCTTGAGTCTGCGCAACCGTGATGGCTGCGAAGATCAGGAAAAGGCCGGCTGCTCCGATATTAGCCAGGTTGATTGTTTGAAGGGATTTGATACGCATTCAAAAGAAGGGCGCGCCGCGCCATTTATTCTGTCGCCTCGCACCTGAAAACGCAATTGTCGAGCCCTATTTGCGGTCGCTACTCAGCACTCAGCACTCAGCACTCAGCACCCAGCACTCAAAAGAAAACGCGGCACCACGACCCTTTCGTGATGCCGCGCTACGCAAATGGGAGATTCGTCGTTAGG
>CAWEYR010000025.1:0-45698 GCA_963813345.1 uncultured Acidobacteriota bacterium
CGTATTCACCCTCGTTCTTCATTCGTTCATCAAATCCCTCAGATGAGGCAGGGTCGAGTTCCCATCGGTGTTGATCACGGGCCTCGACCTTTTCGGTCGTGTGGAGAGGCTCGCCATCGTCATACACAATTCCTACTGCCTTGCCCAGTTCATCAACGACACTCTGATCAGGAGTCGGGTTTTCGCCGCCGACAGACTCTTCGCCGACATCAGCATCCTCCCACGCTGCATCCACGTCACCACCTGACAATACCGGCGATTTCGAGTGATGCTCCCGCAGTTTTTTGATTATCTGCTCATGTCCCGATGAACCGAGTTGAGACGCCTCATCAAACTCCTGTCGCACCTCTTCGGACGGAACGAACTGTCCTCTCTCACGATTGCCTGCATCGACGAATTTTGGCTTCTTCTTCCGGGCCATGATTTGCCCTCATACCATTGATTGAGCTATCTCAGTTGTCCTTCTTCACTGTCACCATTATGCCACTCACTGCCGTCATTGCGAGGGAACTGTACTTCGCAGGTCGCCCAGCAACGTCGGGATAAGTTCCGATACTGTAGGATGTATCGGGACTGCTCGCTGAAGGACGTCGTAGGGAACATCGGCATTGATGATGTTCAACACGGCGTGGATCGCCTCATCTCCGCCTACCCCGAGTATCGCAGCGCCGAGAATCTTCCGAGTGTCCGCATCGACGACCACCTTCATCAGCCCGTCAGTTTCGCCCTTCTCGATCGCGCGGCTGACGCGAGTCATCGCGCGGCTCGCGACGAGCACTCGGAGGCCCTTTGTTCGTGCTTCTCGCTCAGTCATTCCGACACGCCCAAGCGGCGGGTCGATGTAGAGCGCATAGGCAGGCACGCGATCGCTTACGCGCCGTTGGTCTTTATCAAGAAGATTGGCGGCTACAATCTCGAAATCGTTATAAGCGGTATGAGTGAACGCTCCACGCCCGTTACAGTCTCCAATTGCCCAAATACCCGGAACATTCGTGGCCAGAGTTTCATCGACAGTAATGTTGCCAGCCGGATCAGTCTTCACGCCGGCCTTGTCAAGGTCGAGATCATCCGTATTCGGGCGACGCCCAACCGCTAGCAGTACGTGCGACCCGATGCTCTTAGGCTCTCCCTCAACACAATCCACGCCAACAGCAACACCCTCTTTGTGTGGAGCGAGGTTGATGCACTCGGCACCCGTGCGAACTGTGATGCCTTCGCGAACGAGAATCTCGCGAATTGCCTCTGAGATTTCATCATCCTCTCGCGAGACCAGTCGATCACGCTTCTCAATGATCGTCACCCGCGATCCGAAGCGACGATACACCTGGGCAAACTCCAAACCAACATAACTTCCGCCGACGACCACCAGGTGTTCGGGAAGTTCTTCCAGTGCGAGAATCGAGCTGTTGTTAAGAAATGGTGTTTCGGCAATCCCCGGCATATCGGGGACCGAAGCTCGCCCGCCGACGTTGATGAAAATGCGAGGCGCAGTCAGCAGCTCGTCACCCACCCGAATTGTGTCCGGACCCTCAAACCTTGCATGTCCGTTAACGACGGTGCAGCGCTCGAGCTCGCGCAACCACTTCTCGACGCCGTTTCGGGAGTTCGCAACAACGGAATCGGCGCGCGCCTTTACCTGTTTCATGTCAACACTGATATCGCCACCGATGGCGATTCCGTAGTCGGCGCTGCGGCGCGCGAGATGTGCCGCGTAGGCGCTCGCGACCAGAGTCTTCGTCGGAGTGCACCCGGTGTTCACGCAGGTTCCGCCAAACAGGTTTCGCTCAACAAAGGCCACAGACATTCCTGCCTTTGCCAGCCTCCCGGCGAGCGGAGGGCCAGCCTGACCCGCGCCAATGATAATCGCGTCGAACTTCTTCATCGCAAAGCCATCCCAATGAGAATTGCGCCACCAATGGCAATCACGTCTTCAATGATTGCCGCGGGGCGATCACTCCCAAAGGCCGCTGCCAGCCGCGCGCGCATTGCACTTCCACCCAGAGTGCCAATAACTGCGCCGCGACACCCGCAACAATTCCTCCGATCATGGATCCAGCGGAGCTTCCGATCGCTCCTCCCGCCAGTGCCCCCGTGATAATGCGCGTTCCAAACTGTATGGGTACTGTTCGACTCGGAGTTGATGGAAGTTGGTCCGTTACAAGCTCAACGAGCGCGAGCAGTGTCAATAGCCAACGCACCCAGGTGTTGCTGAGGAAGTCAAACCAGGTGCCGCCAAGATCCAGCCAGCCAAGATGCGTTGCCCAGCTCACCATCGCAGGTGCCGTCATTGCACGCAATCCAGCGACAATACCGATAAGTAGCGCCAGTACGTAAAGAGTCATAATGTGAACATCTTCCTTTGAGGGTCACCTATTTCCAAGAGTTTTGGCCGATCGACTCGATTGGAGCGCGGCGCGTTTCGTGCTCCGCGCTGTAGTTTGGACATTTGCAAAGTCCGAATGGTTCTATCGCCGTCGCCTTCGGCGCCGGCGGCAAGCTGAATGCTTGAACTCAAACCCATTGTGTTTGAGTTCGAAGCTTTAGCTTGCCGCTGCCGCGTAGCGGCAGCGGGAGCGAACATGATTCTCTTCAAACTTTCTCCCCGACATCCGATTGCGATATTGAAACATCTCGGGAAGGTCGTTGGAAAAGCGTGACTGAACATATGCTCTATTATTCGGATGAGCAAGTGGCACAACGTGGATTGTGCAACCGGTTTAATCGCTGTCGTATATCTGGAGACGCGGTCAGGAAGCAGCGTTCTTCTTCTTCCTGGATTCTGCGCGTGCCAGATTCTCTTCGATCCTGAACTTCACAATCCTGGTGATCAAATCGAACGGGATTGGCTTGTCCAGTGGAAATCTCACTGTTCCCTTCCCTCCCTCATAGGAAGCCAGTTCCTTTTTGAATCTTTCATTTCCCCTCGGCGCAGGATAGAGCCCGATATGCTTTTTGTACGCCGCAAAATAGACCAGATTACCGTTCAATCTGAACGTTGGCATTTGATAGCTGATTGCCTCTTCCGCATTCGGAGCCGCTTTGCGAATCGTGATCCTTATCTTCTCCAGAATCTTCTGAACATCATCCGGGAAGGCGGCAATGTATTCATCTATGGTTCGGGGTATTCTTTGCCTTGTTCTCATATTCTTAACCTCTTGTGCTCACTTCGAAACGAGCATGCCGAAAGAATCCTTGCCCATGCAATACTCTCAAAGTGAGTCTCATAGGTTGTTGACCTTGTTAGTCCCATTCGCTTAGTACGCAACCCGCCCATCCATTCAATACCTCACGAAACGCGACTTTCGCATGACTATCTTGATATTCTCCGCCTCGACTGATAGCTTTACAGTAAAGGAGTAAGGAGTAAAGGATGCAGACGAGTAAGCTCTCAAGTAAGAGTCAGGTAACCTTACCTCGAGAAGTCCGCGACGCTCTCGGGGCCCGTCCCGGTGACACTATCGTTTACGAAGTCGAAGGCAACGTCGTCCACCTCAAACGACTGGAACCCTTCGATGCGGCGTTCCACAAGGCGCTCTCCAATACCCTGAGCGAATGGGCAAGTGATGAAGATGAGGAGGCATTCGATGCCCTCTAAAGTATCGGCGATGCAAGGTGGTTTCCCTCGCGCCAAACAAGGCCGGGATCAGTGGGATGTCGTAATCGTTCCTTTTCCCTTCAGCACGCATCCCGGGAACAAACGACGTCCGGCTCTCGTATTGAGCAGTCGCGCGTTCAATAACCACGGCGCCAGCGTGCTTTCTATGATCACCACCGCAGGACATCATCCGTGGCCCGGCGATGTTCATCTGACTGAACTGAAACCGGCAGGCTTAAGCGCTCCAAGCCATGGTGCGACTCAAACTGTTCACCCTTGACAACCGACTCATCGTTAAGCGGATCGGGCGCCTTGCGTCTGCTGATCAGACTCAGGTCAGCCAGCAGCTCCAAGCCTTTCTGCCCTGGTGAAGCC
This sequence comes from uncultured Acidobacteriota bacterium, assembly GCA_963813345.1. Lineage (GTDB taxonomy): Bacteria > Acidobacteriota > Blastocatellia > RBC074 > RBC074 > CAWDDA01. The sequence goes on from CAWEYR010000025.1 coordinate 3,971, forward strand.
TCGTGAAAATGCACCAGTTGTCACGCGAACCCGCGCCGCAGTAACCTTAAATCTCAAGGGAATCTCAATTGAGCGGGCGATGATCTTCCTTTGCCCTGTTTCTTCGCCCAGAATAGTCTCTACACTGTGGGCTGGCGGCCAATCCTCCCTACGAACATGAGCTTCAGCGCAAATTGCAATTGCCGGGACAAGAGCCGGAATCGCCAGTGGGAAAGCGAGTATTGACGATACGCCCGAAACCGGGTGTCCCGACTATTCGTCCTGGTTGCCCGAAGCTCGGATGATTGAAGAGATCGAAAGCTTCCGCACGAAACTGCAGCGTCACTGTTTCAGTCATCCTGGTATTCTTAACCACGGAGAAGTCCACGTTGTTAAAGCCGGGGCCGATGATTACGTTGCGGCCCAGGTTTCCGAATCTGGGTACCGCAGCGAACGGGCTAGTATCAAACCAGCGATCCACGCTTCCAATAATCTCAACCGGACCGCTGACATCCGGGCGCAGCGTGTTTGGTACGCCGTTGACTGTGGCGATGCTGGTTATGATATTCAAGGGATTGCCAGTCTGTATGTGCCAGATCGCACCAAGTGTCCGAGAAGAGAGAAATCGTTATCAAGCTCACTGACGAACAACGTCAACAGATCAAGGATGCGACAGGAAAAGAACTGACTGAGCCCAAGGTCGGGTTGTTCGATAGCGGAAATCCGCTTGAAGACCGAGCGAACCCTTTTGCGATGGTTGAGGAACGCGCCAATCCTTTTGCAATGGTCGAAGAGCGCGCCAATCCTTTTGCGGCAATCGAAGATCGCGCCTAATCCATTAGCTCTGGAAATCGAATAGTCAGCCTCGTCACGACAAGCTGAAAGTAGAAGGCCGGAAGAAGAACCACAGCATATTCTTCCGGCCTTTTTCTCGATTAACCAGACACTGGAATTGTGGACACTCCAAATCGCTGTTTGAATTTTCAATTCTAATAATTTTCTATGGCAACCCGCGCAACGGGTTTCAGCCTCTAACCGCCGATCACGATTGATGATTCACCTGCAGGGGGCAGGTGAAGTCACGTATTAAGGACACAAGTTCTCAATAGGAGTAGTGCATGCTCGCCAACGTACCAAGCGCTCGGTTGTTAAGTCGTTTCCTTCCCGTTCAGGTTCTGCTGGTTCTCCTCACAATCTTTGCCGTTTTTGGTTTTACGGCTCCTCAGGCACAGGAGTCTCGGCCAGTGGTCGAAGGTGTTACAAACTTCGGTCGCGTAACAGATTCCTATTTTCGAGGCGGACAGGTAACCCCGGAGGGTGTTGCCAATCTTCGGAAGATGGGTGTCAGGACCATCATCGACCTCAGAGATGAGGAGAGTCCCGGTGAGGCTGAGAGCTGCAAAGAGAATGGAATCAAATACTTGAAGTTTCCGATGAGCGGCCACGAAACGCCCGATGACAAAACAGTAAACAAGATTCTTGGCATCATTAAGGATGCAAAAGATCCGGTCTATGTGCACTGCTCCGCCGGGAAACATCGAGCAGGAACCATTGCTGCTCTCTACAGAACACGCATCCAGGGCTGGTCTGGTGAGCGCGCCTGGGTTGAACAGAAATCTTACGGCTTTGGACCACCCGAAGGTCATGCCCGCCTTTACGATTACGTTTATGCTTCACTGACATCAAATCAGAAAGCGGATGACGATGACGACGATGATGATGATGATGATGAGAAAGTCTTTACGTAAGTCGACAAAGAAGGATGATGACGATGATGATGACGACGATGACGGCGATGACGACGACGATGACGACTCGTCAAAGGCTCAGAAAAAGGAGACTGCGCTAAAGTCTGCCAAGTCAAACGATCATCAGACCTCATCGCGCAAGTCCACCGAAACGCGTAGCAGCGAAACGCGCGTCGATTCATCGAAGGCCCCTTCGAGTATCGTTCTTCCCGAAACGACCAACCGCAACAGCCGACTCGCGGCTGCAGGAGAGTATTTGTCTCAAGCCGATGCTATAAAGCTTGCGCGGGATAATGGCGGCAAAGGCGACGTAGTTCAGATCGACTTTGAATGGGACGCGGCAAGATCCATCGTGACCTGGGACATCACGTTCGTTTCCGGGCTTGAATATGAGATGGACGCTGTTTCAGGAAAGCTGATCGGAACCAAGCCAAAAGCTCCGGCCAAGATTGCAACGCTCGAGCCTCTGGCTCTGGACGGCTCGACCAAGCTGCTTAGCTTTCAGGATATTATTCAGAAGGCAGAAGCCGGAAGCGGCAAAACTGTCGTCGAGATGGAGCTCAAACGACTAAAAACGCGTCCGGCAATGTTTGAAGTTGTCATGACCGATGGATCATCGATCCTCTACGATGCAGCAACCGGTTCAGTGATCCAGTTGTAGGCGCAGCGTCGCACTTCAGTTTCGCGACGTCAAAAGCCCTGAAGACCGTCGCCTTGGGCAACGGTCACAAGCTAAAGCTTGAACTCGAACGGAATGGGGTTCGAGTTCAAGCTTCAGCTTGCAGCTCATCGGCCCTGGGGCTCATCGCATGGGCCCCTCTCAAATTTCCGGTTACTGAAATTGCCTTGCACGGTAAACGGACTGACACCATCTTTCTCGCGATTATGATTGTCGATGCGGTCCGGAAGAATCGTGACTGCATAACCTCGGTAGAACGTGCCTGTCTTCAATGACTTTGCTGAATCTACAATCCACAGGTCGCCAGCTGTTATCAACTTGTCGTCAAATTTTCCGCGACAACAGGAGTAGACCGGCCATTCGCCTCGGAAAACATAGCGCGTACTCGCCGTCTCAGCTGAAACCTGCGTGACGGCCTTACCAGCGTCGGCGGAATCGAATTTCAACATGCATCTTTGACCCGGCTCCACAATATAGCGGCCCTCTCCGGCTAGTTTGCAATTGGTGCCTGTGATTTGCTGCGGCAGTAGTTAACCCAGAAAGTCCCGGTTTCCTTAGTCTTGTTGCGCAACATCATGTGTGGAATCGTGTGAACGCACTCGACCTTGATCTCCTTTTCATTCATTACGGGGGCCTTCATATCGATTACCCTTTTGCCCTGTGAGCCAACAGGAGTAGTGACGAGTAGAGTCGCTGCTGCAACAGCACCGAATGCGATGCGATAGTTGAATTTCATGTTTTTCTCCCTTACGTATGCAAACAAGTGAGACAACGTGGTTTTGAGGTTTAGTTCAGTCGTGTCGTTTGAGGAGCGGGGCTCTTGAAGCAACCGACCGTCCGCATTACTTATCATCCGTGGCGCAAGGGCCTTTGAGGAATTTCCTGCTCTTCCAGTCGATATTGTCAGAGAAGGGGTTGTTGGAATCCTTTTCCCGGTTGTGGGAGTCGACGCGGTCCGGATAGAGCGTGATTTCATAGCCGCGGTAAACAGTGCCTGAATTGATCGCCTTGTTGTTCAACCCGAGCTGTATTTCGGAAGGGCCCTCTTTCGAATGCGGCCCTTTGGACGTCTCAAGCTCCTTGTTTTCCAGCTTCCCGCGGCAACAGGCGTAGACGGGCCAACTGCCGTTAAAAGCATAACGAGTAGAGGGAGTCTCGGCCGAAACCTGCGTGATGGTTGCACCCGCGCTTTCCTCCGAGAAAAACACGGTGCACCTCTGACCGGGCGCCACCACGTAGCGGCCTCCAACCTGTCTGCAATCGGTTCTCTTTACAGTTGCCCCAGAAGCAATCGCGAACTCGGCGCTCTCGTTGATCTTGCTTCGCAGGACCATATGCGGATAGGTGTGAACGCATTCGACCTTGATCTCCTTCTCATTTATTACAGGCGCCTTCAGTTCGACAACTCGCTTCTTAGTTTGAGCGCCGGCCAGGCCAACGACGAGCATCGTGGCCAGGCCGACCAGGGGCAACGCGATACGAAAGATCAATCTCATGGTTACCTTTCCTTTATGTGCGTTTCTGCATTCGGCTGTGTTTTTCTGGATTCCATTTGTCATTGTCATCGCTCGGAGTAGAATCGGACGTCGGCCAATAACAAGTGGAAAACAGTGGTTCGGCTTGCGGTCTGAGTATGAGAGTCCGCCCTGGAAATGTCTTGAACTCCGGCTTCAATTCTTTCTCAACCATTTATGAACTCGCCCCAAATTCAACAAGATAAGCACTTCTTCGAGTTCGGACCCTTTCGACTCGACGTTGGCAATAGGCTTCTCCTCAAAGACAACGAAGTTGTGCAGATAAAGAGAAAGGCTGTTGAGACTCTCTTGATCCTCGTCGAGCGTCGTGGTGACGTCGTTGGAAAAGATGAGTTGATGCAATCTCTCTGGCCCGACACCTTCGTCGAAGAATCGAATCTCACTCAATATATTTACCTGTTGCGCAAGACCCTCGGTGAGGGCGACTACATCACTACAATTTCAGGGCGTGGGTACAGGTTCACCGCTGACGTACGCGAGGTCTCGGAGCCGCACTCGGAAATAGTGCTTGAAGATCATACAGTGGCCCGAATGGCGTCTTCTGAAATGGCTTCCGAACTCCGACCCGCCATTGAGCCATCGCCTCGAAAGCTGATTCCGACAGCCATCGGTCGTCCCAATTGGGCACTCTTCCTAAGCATTCCTATCCTGGTTTCGGTCGCAGCCGTGCTCGGTCTATGGGAGAAGCTTGGAGCAACCAAAACGCCTCCATCTCCATCTCGATTGGTCTTTGCCACCAGCTTTGCAGGAAATGAGACAGAGCCAGCTTTCTCCCCCGACGGAAAACACATCGCGTTCATATGGGACGGCGAGAAAGGCGACACGCCGGATGTCTATGTCAAATTGCTTGATGTCGGCGAGCCGCTGCGGCTGACGACTGACCCGGGATGGGGAGCGCATGCCGGTCTGGTCTCCGGACGGCCGCTACATCGCGTTTCTGCGCGGAGCGGGTGGCGCGCAGAACGTGATCCTGATGCCTTCTCTGGGTGGTCCCGAGCGTGTCCTTGGCGAGGTATTAAGCGGGCTCGACTGGGCGCCGGATGGCCGGAGTCTGGCAGTAATAGATGCTCAGCGGGCAGTCACGTTGTTTTCGCTCGAGAACGGGCAGCGAACGAAGATCACCACTCCGCCCTCGAATATCCTGGGTGATGACCATCCAGTCTTTGCGCCGGACGGTCAAAAGGTCGCCTTCACGCGCAGCGACGGCGGGTCTGAGAATATCTACGTTATCTCCATATCCGGCGGCGAGCTGCGTCAGCTGACCTTTGATAACACCCGCATCCAAAGCCTTCGCTGGACGCCCGACGGAAAACATCTGATCTTTGCTTCGAACCGCTCCGGCTCATTTCAACTCTGGAAGATTCAGGAATCCGGGTCCTCGCCTGAGCTAATGACTTCTGCAGGTAGCGGCCCGACCGATTTCGCGATTTCGCCTGATGGGTCGCAGCTGGTCTTCGCTCAGACTTCCGTTGATACCAACATCTGGCGTTTCGAGCCGGCCGATCAACTCGCGTCATTCAGTCACGCCAGAGTTGGCTCAAGTAATCGAAGCGTACGATGGACTCAGTTGATCGCTTCATCGCGCACTGATGACAGTCCGCAATATTCGCCAGATGGTTTGCGCATTGCCTTTGCATCCAGCGCAGTGGGAATGAGGAGATACTGGGTTTGCGATTCCGATGGTTCCAATCCACGCCAGCTGACAAGGATGCGGGGGCCGAGCACTGGCAGTCCGCGATGGTCACCCGATGGCCGTGAACTGGCCTTCGATTCCCGAGTGGCTGGCCAGGCAGAAATCTTTGTGATAAGCGCCGAGGGAGGACAGCCGCGGCGATTGACCAACAATGCCGCGCTCGATGTTGTGCCGAGTTGGTCGCGCAACGGGCAATGGGTATATTTCAGTTCGATGCGCAGCGGAGAGCGTCAGATCTGGAAGACGCCTGCGACAGGTGGTGAAGCAATTCAAGTGACGAGCGGTGGCGGATTCGATTCTTTTGAATCTACCGATGGCAAGTATCTCTACTACACGAAGAAGCGCGAGACAGGGGGCATCTGGCGGTTGCCGCTCCAGGGCGGTGAAGAAGTGCCGATTCCCGGTCTGGAAGGTGTCAAGGGGCATCGCGCGTGGGCAGTGACCGATCGGGGCATTTACTTCGCGCATTCTACGACGCCACGTCCACTGCTCAAGTTCTATGACTTTGCCACCGGCCGAGTTGCCGATGTATCGACGCTGGCTAAAGATCCGGTTTACGGTCCTCCTGGGTTGGCGGTCTCGCCTGACGGGCGAGCTATCCTTTATGTCCAGCGCGATTCGTCATCAAGCGATATCATGCTGGTAGAGAATTTCCGCTGATTTTAGTCGGCAAAGTCCCTGTCAAAATCGATTCGTTACACTTCTCTTTTCAAGTATGAGTTCATTGACTTGTCCTCACCTCTCTGCAGTTGTTACATCCTATTCCGACACGGCACCTCGCAGGAAAGTAGCTCAGAGTCGTGCTTGATGGCTCTCCGTGCCACAGGCGGCGACCGCCTGGGTCCAGATCTCCTCTTGCAACTTCGTGGCTCTGGCAAGCTCCACTTTCGCCGCCGCCAGATCCGGCAGCTTCCGATACACTTCCAACCGCGAATCTAAGTAACGCCGGAAATTCTCCCGCAGCGCCGGTTGTGCGGCGGTCGGCAGCAGGTCGAGCCGCAGGTAGGCAGTGCCGATCGCGTTAGCCTCCTCAACAACCAATTGCCGTCGCGTGTCGAACCGCTCGATGGCTCCGGAGAAGCCGAACGCGATCATCAGACTCATGAGGCCGAAGATCGCACCCTCGACCACACCGACACTAGCCTGCGCCCCTTCGGAATCTTTCGCTATCCGCAGGACTCCGATCCGCCGACCGATTTCCAGGAGGACGGGCATGCCGAGAAACAGACCGAGCGCGAATATTAACAGTAAAGCAAGAGCCGAGTAGTTCATGTTGAATTCTCTGGTTAATGGTTGACTTCATCTGCTCAATGTCCGGCTGCGGCCGACCCTTTTCGATCATACTCACGTTGACCTGACTGCGTCGGATCGGAGGAGCCGAGCCACCAAATGTGGTGGTCGAAAACTCTCTGCCAAGACTATAATCTGAAGTTCTACATACGGACGAACGATACGATTAGCCTGGATGAGATCGAACGGATCTTCATGATGTGTCTCGCAGGCTAAACGCCAAACCTGCAGAAGAAGATATTGCTTGAAGGCGTCGGCACCTGTCACTTTTCAGTAATGCACCGGAGAGGAGTTGAATATGTCTTCAAAGAATTCTCAGGATGTACTGCCGTTCCCGCCAGTTCCCTCCGCGAGCATTGCGGGTAGGACGATAAAGGAGTCGGCTATCAGCGGCGGGTTGAGCCGCGTCGACTGCCCGATGACGCCCCGAATATTCTGATCGTCCTGATTGATGAAGCCGGGCCGGGTCTGCCAACCACCTTCGGTTAAGAGTATGAGGCTTCATATGAGACCACAGAGGGATCGCAAACTAATCACCTTTCTCATAATGCTATTGGTGCTCGCGTCTTGGCTTCCCCAGTCGGCGACTGGGGTCGGGGCGTCTCAGGCTGCGAAGCCAAGCCAGGTGGATTTGATCGCCTATAAGAGACTGAAGGGCCGTCAGGTCACGCTCTTCGACCAGTGGTCGGCCGAGCAGAACAAAAAGGACGGTACCAATCTCCATTCGGCGACCCTCTACGCCTCGCTCACCCCCTCCCAGCGCTCAACCTACGAGGCGGTCACGCACGCACTTTCGCGCTCCCGGCTAACAGATGACGGCGGGCGCCCGCTCAGGCCGAGCGCGCTCGACTTGGTGACGACCATCGACGCGATCGCCGGGCAGGTCAAGGGGGCGCGCGGCGACGTTCAGTTCCGCCTCTACGTCCAGCTCGTAACCGATGCTCAGGAAGTGCTGACTCGAGCGCGCGAGTTCTTCCGCGATAAGGACAACACGGTCTTTCACAAAGACTTCCCGAAGAACTTCCGCCAGCGCGGGCGCGTGCCGACGATGCAGATCTCAATCGCCAAAGAGGGCACTCAGGCCGACATCGACGTCGACTACCGTTCGAGCCGACCCCCGAAGGCGCTCGTCAACGGGCATCTTCGGGCGGCCAACTCCGACGTGCGCGTGGGAGGCAACTATCTCGGTCACGTCGGGCGGTGGTTCGGGCTCATCCGCTGGTGGCGGATCATCCTCGATCCGACGGCCGAACCTGAGCCCGAAGGCACACCAGCGACCAACCACGCGGCGTCCGCACAGGCCGCTCACTAAACCGCCGACACCGCCACGGGTAGGGCCCTCCGCCACACTCATGCCGGAGCAAATCTCCGATGCCCAGGAGGTCAGCAGTGCGATGCATGACTTTCTGACGACGTGGCTGATCAAGCGCGACCGGAGGCGTGCCGACGATTACCTGACCAAGCGCCCGGCGGCCTGCACCAACATCGATGACGACCATGAGAATGAGACCGTCTCCGGCCAGATGGCGATTCGGGAATTCGCTCTCCTGCTCGACGTCGTGCTAAAGGCGAAGGGCACACGCCGGACGCTGCTAGAAGCCGTGGCCGCGGTCGAACCGTGGGAACCGGAGCTTGTCTTGATTGACCACCCGTACAAACAGCTCTTTGCCCTGCGCGCGGTCCAACGTGACTGGGCCGCCGAGTTCATGTGCGAGAGTTCGCGGCTAGCCGGGGACCCTGACGCCTACGGCCAGTTCTACCAAACCATTTTCATTCTCAAGCTCGCGAAAGAGAGTGGCGGTGGCCTGGAACTGCTCTGGACGAAAGAGGACGGTCATTGGCAGATCATATCGTATGACATCCTCGAGCCTTAATCGTGCTCATGTAAAAGCAAGCCCACGTTTCACCCCACAAGCGCACACCACTTCCTGGAAACCCGGACGCGAACTCTTCGCGCTTGTAGTGCGGATTTGGCTTCCGTTTCTAGCGGAGCTCAGCCACGGAGGAGAATCGGTGCGTAACAAGAACCTCTACTTCCTCAATCGTGGGCTCAAGATCATCTCGATAGTCTCGATAGGAAGAAATGCCCGCCTCTTCCGGGCAAGTGCGACCGTCTTCCTCGCATTGATATTCGTGTCTGCATCTGCCCTCGCCAAACGTAAGGATGATGTTGTTGTACTCCACAACGGCGACCGGATGACGGGGGAGATCAAGAGCCTCGAGCACGGAGTTTTGAGCTTCAAGGCCGACTATATGTCTGGCAGCGTAGGGTTGGATTGGAAACGTGTGGCACGCATTGAAAGCAAGGACCAGTACATCATCATCCTGACTAACGGGGGCCTCTATACCGGCTCCCTCGACCTCGCCCCGCGCAGCCGAGACGCGATCGAGAACTTCGAAATTCGTGCGGGCAATGATACTGTCAAGGTCAAGCAGGATGAGGTGTTAACCCTCCAACCCTCGGAGGCTGGATTCTTAAAACAATTGAAGGGAAGTATAGATTACGGATTTGGCTACACAAGTGGTAATAATCAGTACCAATCCCAACTCTCGGTCGCCGCAAATTATAGAAGAGGGGCAACTATTTCACAGGCAGTTTGAGTTCTACTTTTAGCGGTCAGTCCGAAGGCGACCGAACTTCAAGACAGAACTTTAACCTCGGCTATAGACGGCTGTTCCGGGAGAAATGGTTTGCTGGTACATTTCTGGACCTTCTCCATAGTGAACAGCAAAGTCTTGACCTGCGTACGACGATAGGAGGAATCGTCGGACGCACCGTGATTCAAACAGACAGAACCGCCTTGTCGGTTGGGGCGGGGATGGTGTTTACGCGCGAAAGGTATGATCCCTCATCAGGCCGTGAACCACGCGCTTCTAATTCCGAGGCTGTCGTCGGACTGGATTTCTACACAATTCGCTTTAAAACAACCGACGTTACTTCCAGATTCCTCATCTACCCAAGCGTTACGGTGCCCGGCCGAGTGAGGATGGAATTGAATTCAAATCTTCGGATCGAATTGATCAAGGATCTTTATTGGAGTTTCAATCTTTATGAGAACTTCGACAGCAAGCCTCCGGTTGATGTCAGGAGAAATGATTTCGGAATAAGTACTTCGTTCGGTTGGAAGTTTTAAAGGACATCTTACTTTGACGAGAAGACTCGGTGATGCGAACTCTCATGACTTGAAAGCAACTCATCGATGATCTCTGATTGCTACAAGACGATCTTCAGAAGCTTCTGCAAGATTTCTTCGAGCGGAATCGCCATTAACGCCACCGGCACGAAGGGCAACAGCGTTATGAATATCAACTCCATCACGTCGTTTTTCCCAAGTGGCAGTTCATCCATCTCGTACGCCCTTTCCATGACCCGCAAAAAGCTGTTAGTGGAAGAGAAGTCACGCGCCTCAAACCCGCGCTCGATATCCTGAGCTTGTGTTACCCACCTCTGTTTGAAGTGCTCTCCCAGTTCACCTGCCAGCGCTCCGTAGGTAAACATAGCTTCCGCGTGCGTCTTCCTGAGTTTGCCGATGAAAACACAGAGGGGACCAGCGGAGATCAAGACAACCAAAAGCACCATCGTGATCGGTAAGGACTTGAACGCGAACGGCGACGCGTTTTCGAGTACCACCCGGTTAGCGATCACGCCGGCGCCTATAGTTGCGAACGCTAAAGCCAGGAGTCGGAAACCTCTGAGCGAAGTGCTTACGAACCTCAGTCCACCGACCTGGTCCGGGTGGTATGGAATAAGTTTCAGGTCGAGGCGTGCTATTAGCCAAAGGAGTCGGGTCCAAAGCAGTATCCGCCAGGCCCAACCCAGGCACAAAACTATGAGTAGCGGAATGCTTACCAGCGCATTCCACCATCCGTCTAACGAGAAGTAACGAAAGCCGGGCCCGGCCCGATGCCAGGCAGGGATCTGGGCCGGAGGGACGTAATAGATCATCGCCGTGACGATGCCGTAGGCAAGAGCCACGAACACTATCTCTGCGGTAACGGAATTAAGGAGTCGCTGAGTCGAGGCGACGGCTTGCGAGTAACGGTCTCGATCTTCCTCCTTGATCAAACCAGCAGTGAGAAAATGGCGCGTGACGTCTCTCAGTCGCGGGATGCAGTCGGACTCAGCGATCACGAGCAGCGGCACAGCGATTAGAAAGCGGGTGTGGACCGCGATGTCAGAGAAGAAAGTTTTCGCCGCCTCATCCCGCATGACAAATGCCTGAATGGCATTGAACAAGGCAAGCGGTGCCCATCCGATGGCTATGGCAACCAAAGAGCGGACGACAAGCCTTCGTGCAGTCGGACGGCTAAGGCCCAGACGGCGGTGCCATCTCGTGAGCGGTCCGCCTTCAAAGAGATCGTCGAACTCAGTCATCACGCTACTTGTTGCGCGAGAGCGCAAAGGTGGTTATCTCCAATGCCAGCACGTTGCTCGACGGGACTACGCCTTTCGTTTAAGTTCCTATGGGCCAATTCCAGGGGCGGTCACGTCGCTCGCGCGTCAGAGCGCGTGTCTTAAGATTCAGGACAAGACGACTTTGCCACTTGCAAGATCGTAGACCCCGGCGGCTACCTTGACCGTGCCCGCCTTAACGGCATCTCGGATTACAGTCGAAGAAGTACGCAACAACTCGGCCTGGAGTCTTGCATTCGCTTCGATTGCCTTCTCGAAATTGCCGGCGGACTGTTCTACTGCTGGGCGAAGATGTGGATACAAAGAGCTAATTTGTCCGGGGACGCTCTCAGCCTTCATTGCGGCCTTGACTGCGCCGCAGTTCGTATGACCAAGAACCAGAAGAGCACTAACGCGCAGAACTGCCACCGAATACTCAAGGCTGGCGATGATTTCCGATGTCACGATGTTTCCCGCAACACGTGTGACGAAGATGCGACCGATCGATTGATCAAACACTAGCTCCACTGGTACTCGGGAATCTGCGCAGGCCAATACTGCCGCAAACGGTTCCTGCTTATCTACTGTATGTTCCTTCAGAATCTTCAGATCGTCCTCGATTGATGTCAGCCTATTGTCGGCGAACCGCTGATTACCAGCGCGCAAGGCCTGAAGCGCTGCCTCAGGAGTCAGATTCGACTGTGCATAGGAGCTGCGAGTGGACGGCAACCAGACTATTGATGGCGCAACAACTCCAATCACAGCCCCTTTAGCCGCTCTCTGCACAAAGTGTCTGCGGTCCAAGCCCAGACCGGCACATGAATCGTTTCGCATCTGGTCTAACCTCCTTTATGTTTGAATGCGGTTGCTACAGATCGGTAACAGAGTATGAAAGCGACTCTCTCACGCCACATTCGCTCTAGTCAGCGGTTTGTCTACTAGCGCTGAATCATGGCATGAACTTCGATTGCGGGTGGTTCCACGCGCCATCGATGATCGAGGGCGACGTGTCGGTCGGCCAGTAGAGCCGCAAACTCACGCACGAATTTCGCCTTTGGCGCTGGAAGCCAGTAAGACGTCAACAGCATCGTTTACTGCTGCTTCGACAGGTGGTGCATTTATAGATTCAGATTGGCGCATGATTCTCCTGGTGTAACCGTTGATCCGAACAATGTTCATCACATTGTTTCACGCGCCAACATGTGATTCGCAAAAGTGGTCTTTGATCACGCTATATATTTGATATGCACCTGCTGAATCTTTCCGTTGAACTTGAATGGAGCCTTATCGAAGTAGTCCAGCGAAACTGGTGAGCCGAGATCGGTTCCGATGTCCAGACAATCGTTCGCGGTGAACAGCAGTGGGGCACTGATTGGCACCTGTCCTTTGGCTATGACATTTCCGTTGACTTTCATCGTGATATCGAGTGGACCAGCAGGCTTGGGCACTGCATATTTGGTTTCGACTTCAATCTTCACCTTGCCAGTGGGCAATTTATCCTTGGCTCGGATCTGCGTCCGTTGGACGATGAACAGGTTGTATTCGTAGCAGAGCACCCCATTCAACACATAGCAGCTTAGTCCGGCGGAGAACCCTCCCAGCGCGTAGAGTACGCCGTTGGCATTGGCCGGAATCTCAGTATCGATAGTGACAACGTTTGGTTTGTTGCCCAGCGCTGGGGCGCAAAATTCCGGCATGCGAGTGATGTCTCCAGAAAATGTCCACTCCTTGTATGGCGTGGAGATTCGAAGTTCTGGGTGCAAGACGGGAATCCAAAGGCCGCCGCCGATTGGCAGCGCCTGGTTCTCTAACAGCCTCGATGAGAAAAATCTCTTTCAGCTGGTGCAACTTTTCCGGCATCGTGCCGGCGAGGTCGTTGGCCTGTGTCCAGTCTTCCTCCAAATTGTAGAGTTCCCATTCGTCATTATCGGGAGTCCATTCCTTGATGCCCGCAGGCAGTCCCGGACCCACGGAAGGCGGGGGCCCAATGCAGAAGCCATCCAGCCCTCGTGGTAGATCGAGCGGCTGCCCATAACCTCGAAATATTGTGTGAGCAAACGGCCCTTAGCCTTAGCGTCGTTGAAAGTGTAGGCGAGGCTCACACCATCGATCGGATCCTGGGGGAATCCGTGGACCACTCGCGGCGGAGTGATGCCAAGAATCTCGTAGATGGTCGGAACCAAATCGTTGCAATGGTGGAACTGTGCGCGTGGTGTCGCGTCAGGCTTAATCTTCGCAGGCCACCGGACAGCCATGGGATTGCGAGTGCCACCAAAATGTGAAGCGAGGAGTTTCGTACCCTTGTATGGCGTGCTACCTGCCCAAGCCCAGCCAGCGTGATACATGTTGTCTGTCTTTGATGACCCGAGCATATCGAGACCCCCAAGTTCGTTCAGAGCGCTTGATGTGCATTTGAATTGTGGTCGGAATGCCATTCTGCGCCAACAGTTCGCTGATTGACCCACTCTGTCCTTCCGCCGACGAGCCGTTGTCGCCCCAGATGTAAAAGATCAGAGTGTTGTCACCGTAGCCTAGACCCTCGATTTCATCGACAATCCGTCCCACCTGTACGTCCACGTGTTCGGTGAAGCCGGCGGCCACTTCCATCAAACGGCGCTGAAAAGGTCTCTCATCCTCAGGAATACTCTCCCACGAGGGCATGGTCTCGTGCCGCGGCGTGAGCTGAGCGCTCTCTGGAATCCAGCCCTTTTCCTTAGCGCGCCTGAAGACACGCTCGCGGTACTTATCCCAGCCATCATCAAACTTGCCTTTGTACTTATCTGCCCATTCGTTTGCGATATGGTGTGGGCCGTGGATGGCGCCACTGGCCCAGTACATAAAGAACGGCCTGTCCGGCTCAAAGGCACGGTGCTTGCGGAGCCATCCGATGGCGTCATCAGCGAGGTCCTCGCTCAAGTGGTAACCCTCTTCCGGAGTTTTTGGCGGCAGGACAATTGTGGTGTTGCGCACGAGGTGCGGCTCGTAGTGAGAGGCCTCGCCCGCCAGAAAGCCATAGAAATATTCGAAGCCCAAGCCGGTCGGCCAATTCTCGAATGGCCCTGCGGCCGTAGTTTCTTCGGCGGGAGTGTTATGCCACTTTCCCCAGGCGCCGGTACTGTAGCCGTAGTTCTTCAACACCTCGGGAATAAGAGCGCAGCTCCTCGGAATCTTTCCTGAGTAACCGTCCCAATCGTTCGCCAATTCAGCAATCTGTCCGTTGCCGGTCCGGTGATGGTTTCGGCCTGTCAGCAACGACGATCGGGTCGGTGAGCACATGGCCGTGGTGTGAAACCTGTTGTACGCGATACCGCTCTTGCAGATGCGGTCCATGGTCGGCGTGTGAATCTCGCCGCCAAAGGTGGTTGGCATACCTGGACCAGCATCATCAATCAATACGATGAGAAAATTCGGCGCATCATCAGGCAAACGACGAGGCTCAACACGCCGCTGATAGTGCGACTCCTGCATTGTCCTACCGGCAATGCTAGCGGAGGGAGTTGGCGGAAACGGTAGTACATCTTGAGATTTCGTCGAAGCCATATTCAGCTCTCCTTGCGATACATATCCGCAGTCTTCGGTATCTTTATAACTGATGGAACATCGATTCTTTACGTCTCTCATGCCGCGTTCCACCAGCCACCCTGATGGAGAGACGTTTTCGTCAGGCGCGCCCCACAAGCTTCTAGTGTACCCGCACTCTGCGGGTCGCCCTGGCAGACTCCACTCAGGGTGTTTGCGCACCGGCGGCTTTTGCCTTGCCGGTGCTCTTCACGACAGCGAATGTATCGAGGGTCTTTCCATTGCCGCCAATGGCCTCGATCTTGATGGCGTCCGTTGTTGCCTGGACGACGAGAAACGAGTTGACGCCGGCGACTGCCTTTGCTGTGAATGTGTTCTTTTGGCTGACGACGCCGTTGCGCAAGAGCGAGCTCGCGCCGGCGGTCACATATTGCACGCGGTGACCATTGGGTGACGCTGTTGGTTGCAATTTGGACCGATCGTAGTGGTGGTCGTGGCCGGCGAGAACGAGATCTACCCCACGATTGACGAAGATGGGTTCGAGCAGCGCGCGCAGCCTCAACAGCGACCTCTGTCGACCGTGACCGCCAAATTTGGTGGCGGCGGAATAGATTGAGTGGTGCAGAAAGACCACCTTCCAACGCGCCTTGGATGCCGACAGCGCATCGTTAAGCCAGTCGAGTTGCTCGTTATCGATGGCCTCCTGTTGATTAATGAACTCGACGTCCTCGCCCAGTTCGGCATTGATCTTCGCAAGTTCTTTTTTCTCCTGGTCCGTAACGCCGTTTCGCTCGAGCTCGGCCTTCTGACGATCGAGCCTGGCCTTCTCGGATATCACTAGTGATTTGGCCTCGCCGGCGAGAGCAGTCGAATCGAGCGCAAAGAACTCAACCAGACCGTCGCCCTTGGTGAACGAGTAGAAATGGCGACCTTTCATGTTCCATTTCGGGTAGTTGAGTTGAAGCTTTGTTCCGCGCCGGATGTCGTGGTTTCCCAGCGCCGCATAGAATTCCACACCGGCCTTTAGAAGGTCCGCAAACGGTTCTTCAAAAACCTTCTGGAGTCCCAGCCCGATGCCGTCCTGGTACACATTGTCGCCAAGCATCAGAACGAAATCGAACTTTGCTCGTTGGTTTCGATAGTCCTTCATTTCGCGAATTACTCCGAGCAGCCCTGGCGTCACCAACCCGCTATCACCAATGACGCCGAAGACGAGTGGTTCCTGCACGAAGCTCGCAGCTGGCACAAGCATCAGCGTGGCGAGCAACACGTGGAGAACGAGCTTTCGACTAATCAACCTGAAGTATCGTAAATACATCTCTTTTCCTTATCCGCGCGTGCAATCATCGTTGAGACGGCATCTGCGCTTTCACATTCACTTTACTCCGACTTCCAGTTCTGGCTCAATCTTGTCGAACGGTGGTTAGCAGGCTTAACTCAGAAGAGCGTTCGCCGTGGCACTGTTTCACAACTCCCTCTGATTGAGGCCATTCACGACTACATCGACAACAATAGTCAGAACCCTAACATCTACGTCTGGACGGCGTCAGTCCCGATGGCGATTATCCTTGTCCGTAGTTCTCGGCCATCCCATTCATCGCCGATGGTGATATCCACACGGTTGCCGACAATGCGTTTGTCAGAGGCGTTCCTTCCCGGGGGGTTCTGTCTGGTCGCTATTATATGGGCGGGTAAAAGCTAACTCTAGTGTCAGAAATCCTAGTTCACGCGGGAAAAAATGACAGGCAATTGAGTCGCGCTTAGATCGGAAGCACGAAGACTGGCGATCAATTGATCCAGGGAATAAACCGTCGAAATCAGAGGCGAGAGGGGAGGCAGAGGAGGAGCGTGAGGGAAACTCAACCTGCCGGGCAGAGTAACATCGAGCGAAAGCTACCTACCATCACTTTGAGTTAGTTCCCAAACGGGCGCATGTGCTCCATACTTCGAAGGCGAGCAGTTGCCCGTGATGGGTGTTACGTTACGGCATCCGTCAAAAACGTCGCGCAGCGCAACTCCATCCACTCCATCGTGCGCTCCGATGGCGATTATCCTGGTCAATGGTTCTCTGCCATCCCATTCATCGCCGACTGTGATATCCACACGCTTGCCGACAACTTGAAGAATTACCCGCCGGCCAGGTTCTTCGGCGGCATGAATCACGCCTTTGCATCGGTAAACGCTCGCCGGGAGGTGGCGCGCAGTTGCCCGCAGCGCTTCCAGTGAAAGTGGCTCTTTCGTTTCATAGCTCCACGTACTGAAAGCCTGCGAGTGAGCGCTCCCATGGTCATCATCGTGATGGTTACAATCGAGATCATCACAGTCACGAGGATGAATCGGCTGATCGCTTGGAGAAGCGCAATCGAGTCGAGAGGGATCAAACCGGCCGACAGACAACAGGATTTCCAGAGGCACATTTCCGCGGGATGCCTGGACGAGCCGATAGCGGTGGAACCTGTCGTCGAGCCAGGCGATGATCCGCTCGATCTCCTCGAGCGTGACAAGATCGACCTTATTGAGGATGAGCATGTCTGCGAATGCCACCTGGCGGAGCTTCAATTCCATCATCTCCGGGACAGCAAATATCTGCTCCGCGTCCAGAACGCACATGATGCTATCCAACCTGATTAGATCGCGCATCTCTTCGTGCATGAAGGTGAGTGCGATGCCCGACGGGTCGGCCACCCCGCTCGCCTCAAGCAGGACGTATTCGGGCTGCTCGGGACGCACCATTATGTTCCTCACCGCAGCGACCAGATCCTCGCGGACGTTGCAGCAGACACAGCCATTGGCGAGATTGATGATGTCCCCATCGTTTTCAACTCCAACAACGAGTTCGGCGTCAATGTTGATCGCACCAAAGTCGTTCACCAGAACAGCGACCCGAAGGCCGTGATCCCCTGTAAGAATGCGATTCAGGAGCGTCGTCTTGCCTGCCCCGAGAAAGCCGGTCAGAACTGTCAGAGGGATGGCATGCGTTCGGGGTTGGTTTGTCACGGTCGTGTCGTCTCCTTTTCAGAATCTCCGGGAATGATGCTGACATTCTGGGCTTTTGATCCTTCTTAAACCACCTGCTGTTGCGCGCTGCCTAGCGCCTGCACAGAAGCGCCTTCACGTCTTGTGCCTGAAGCCCAGGATAGGCAGAGTAAAAGGCGAGTGGAACCAGATCGTGTTCCTTCACCCACTTGGTGAAGGCGGCAGAATTCTTTGACGTCGGAGTCGGTGGCGGATTGTGGGTGAACTTAAACATAAGATCGAATGCAGGTCCGAGCTGATCGGCGAAATCCTGGGCATACTTGTCAAACGGGCCATCATAAATGGTAAAGAACCCTATGTGATTGCCTGGAAGCTCTACGAGATGAGCAAAGTGTACGGTGCCCACAGCATCACCCCCGCTATTTAAGTAGCCCCTCAATACCTTAAAGGCCCCTTCAACAGCCAGAACCGACAAACGACCCTTCATCGGCATGATGACGAGAAGTGGAAGCTGCTGGGCGCCAGCCGCATCCAGTTCGATGCCCGCCGTGGAGGCCAATGATCTGATCTGTTGTGCCGTCGCGCCGGGGGAGGCCTTGTAGGCAGCGAATGGCTTGATGCACTGATCTGTCACCCACGCGCCGAAAGCCTTCGCATTGTCGACCACGGGCGTTGGCGGCGGATCGCTCACGTGCGCGAGCACGGTATCCAGGACAGGACCGAAATGTCGGGCAGATCTTCAAGGACCTCTTCCAGTTCGCCATCGAAATCAGCGAGCAGGCAGACCGTGTCCTCGTTCAGAACGATGAAGCGGCAATAGTGAAGCGTACCCATCGTGTCCGCTGCCCGATAAAGGTCGGGGATCAAGGCTGGCATCTCGTTGCAAACGGCTGCGCAATCGGCGGCGGATTTCATCGGAAAGATGATAGTGAGGTGACCTTGCCCCGCATTTCCATCTTCGGTACGGGTCGAAGTGTTGGTCCTCATTTCTTCCTCCAGGGGTGAGGTCCCTATTTAATGCCTAGTCCCCATGAAGTTTCTCGATGAGTTCATTCATCTTGTCCTTCGCACCCGAGACCTTGGCCTGGATCCTCTCACGAACCTTCTTGAGGACCATCTGCTTGACATCAATCTTGAAGCCTCTGGGGAAATCGCGTTGCGGTTCGCGATACACGTCCGGTGGGTAATACTTCCTCGGGTCAATCTCACGGTCGCGGACGGTCTGTTCCTGGATGTCGGCTACCGTGTATCGAGGATCCGGGAATTTGACTTCCAGATTCGTCGCGCTCAGGTCGAACAGTTCGATCGCCTCTCTCGGGCTCGGGCGTGACATGTTGCCGGCTTCAGGGATTGCCGCCTTGCGCGTCCAAATCGCCTCTTTGGTGACGTTGACGACTACTACATCTGGCGCACCGAATTGGAACAATCCGCGGTAATGAACTCGAATCCCGGCGATGATCTCCGGGATCAATTCCTCGTCGTAACTCATGTGCGTCACCATTGCCAGGCGAGGCTGAATCTTGTTGAACATGTAACCGACCGCGTAATGCGGGCTGTGGGCCTGGTCGATTGTCGACGTGACGATGATGGGCGGCATGCCGAATTTCAAGGCCTGAAGGTTCGCTGTGTCTGGTTGTACCTCGGTGACGAACACGTCCACACCTTTGGCCAGTTCCAGCGAGAGATTGTCTGGCCTCCCGTCGCCCGTCCAGACGAACGACAGTCCCTTCCAGTCGAGCCGGTAGGCCGAGGCGCCGTCCTTGACATGCGACCGCGCCCAGTGGCGGATGGTGACGCCGTCCTTGTCGTAGCAGATGCCGTTGTCATCGCGGAAATCGAACTCGTTGACCTCGACCTCGTAGCCGTCGCCCATCGGGCAGCAGTTGAAAGAGTCCGTATGCCAATGGGTCATCATCTTCATGCCCTCGATCATGTGCTTGATGCCGTCTCTCGGCGTGCGGCCCGACGGGCCATGCACGCGCAACGGCTTCCAGCGCGCCATCCACGGCGCGAAGGCGTAGAGGTAGGGCAGGTCGGCGTAATGATCCACATGGAGGTGGGTGAAGAAGATGTCGTTGACGGTCTGCAACGGAACCGCCATCGCGATGATGTTACGCATGCAGCCCGAGCCGAAATCAAAGAAGAACCGGTTCCCGTTTCCCAGCTCGACCATGATGCAGGTGCCCGCCTGCGCGCGGGTGACCGGAATAGGCGTGCTGCCAATGAATGAGATCCGCATTTCGTCGGAGCCGAGCTCTTCCTGCCCCGGGTAGTAGATATTGTTGCTCGCGAGATGCGGTGTCGGGCGGTAATAGGGGGGCAAGGTGATCCCGCCGCTGGGGATGCCGCCGTAAGGATTGCTGGCCCGTACCTCGGTTGTGTCATGATTCATTTGTTCCTTCTCCTATCGTGCTTCACGTTCACTTGAATTCCAAATTCAGTTGGTCGATGTATTGGTCCGATCCGCCGCGCGTCATTTCATCGACTCGATATCCGACAGCTTCCAGGTCCCATCGAACAACGCCTCTTTGGGACCATAGAGGCGTTCCCTTCCCAAGAATCTCTGACCGGTCGGGATTATATTGGCGGGGCAAAACGCTAACTACTGTCAGAAATAGTAGTTCTCGAGGAAAAAACTGATAGGCGATTGCGGCGCGCTTAGATCTGGAGCACGAAGACCTTGGCGATCAATTGATCCAGGGAACAAACCGTCGAAATCAGAGGCGAGAGTGGAGGTAGAGGAGGAAGCGTGAGGGAAACTCAGCGTGACCGGGCACGGTCGCATCAGCGGAAGTTTTTCATGAGTGTGATGTCACTGCTGATCTGATCCAGTTGCGTCCAGATCAACCGGCCGCCATCAGGTGAAACCGAGAGACCCGAGATAGTATCAGGCAGTCTTTTCTCAAGCGTCATAACAAGAGATACCTTGCCGGTAGCGAAGCTGAAGAACTCAATCAATGGACGGTCAGGTGTCTCTGCAGTAATGAAGAAGATGCCCTGCTCCACCACCGCCCACTGACGCCAGAGTCCCGCACGATGGTGATCCAGCACAAAGGCCTCTTCGCCGCCTGCGACCGGAACACGCCAGATGCCGGGTTCACCGCGCTCCTTCAAGTAGTAGAGAAACTTGCCGTCCGGTGATTCGATATTGTCAAAACCACCTCCCTTCGTGACCTGCGCTGCCTCTCCTCCGGAGGCCGGCATCTTCCAGATTTGTCGGGTGCCACTGCGATTCGAGCAGAAGTAGATCCATTGCCCGTCGCGCGAGAAGGTCGGCACGATGTCTTCTGTAGGCTCAGTCGTCAGTCGGCGCAGGTTGCCGCCCTCAGGGCTGATCACGTAAATATCTGCGTTGCCTTCCACTCGGGCGTCGAAGACGATCAACTTCCCGTCGGGAGACCAGTGCGGCGAGCCGGTCGACCCGCGATCGAAAGAAACGACCTGGCTAGGGCGCTGTCCGTCGCTGCCTGAGATCCAGATTGCAACCCTCCCGGAACGGCTGGATGCGAAGACGATTCTTTGGCCGTCGGGAGAGAATTGCGAGGCCACATCTCCTTTTGTGGAAGATATCAGCATCTTTGCCGACTGTTTCCGCCACTGTCGGTAATGCTGTGCCGGACAATTCAACCTGCCAGATATTGCTGTCATTGATTGTCTGCGTCCAGGCCAGACTTTCGCCCTGCGGTGAGATGGCAAAACTCGTCACTGCCTGCCCGACTGCTTCCACTCGCTCGGGCGTCCCGCCGGCTGCAGGCATCCTCCACAAGCCGATGTTGCCACCGCTTTCGGATAAGAAGAGAATGTCGCGGCCATCCGGGGTCCAGGCTGGAGACGACTTTACGACGTCACTGAAAGTCAGCCGTCTTGGTTCACCGCCAGCGACTGGCACGATGTAGATTTCACTGATGCCACCACTTTCGAAATGCCGGTACGCAACAGTCTTTCCATCAGGCGAAACAGCCGGAGAGAGATCGCCGTTGACTTCCGCGGATGGAGAGGTGAGTCTCCGTCTTTCCCCGGAATCGCGGTGCGACCATGAAAATGCTGAAGGGCTCCCGCGCAGAGGGTTTATCGCTAACTGCCAGCCATTCTCCGTCCGGTGACCAGTTTACTTGAGCTACATCAAAGCGGATCGGTGGAAGGAGCGAAAGTTTAGTGAGATGGCGTTCCGTTCCTCCAATCGAGGGAACGAGGTACAGTCCGTAATCATCCGCTGTCTGTCGGAGAAAAGCGATGTAGAGTCCATCTGGCGACCAGCGCGGTTGGATATCGGGAGCTGAATCAGTCGTCAGGCGCTGCAAATCTTCCGTTCCAATCTGTTTGATATAGATGTCTGTGTTGTCGCCCTGTCCGCCGCTCCATGCGAAAGCAATCCGCTTGCCGTCGGGCGAGAAGGTAGGAACGGTTTCATTGCCCGGAAAACTGGTGAAGGGAGTGACCTCAAGGGCCGTGCCGGCGGACCTGGATTGCAAGGAGATAGAGCTGTAGAGCCACCAGCCCGCACCCGCAATCGCAGCGATGAATACAAACAGCGCCAGCGTGAAACTGCGTTTGTGTCGTCTGATCTCGCCGAAAATGTACTCGGCGCTCGATGACGTGCGAACGTTGCTAATCGCGCTATCGGTCTGCGCCTCCGAAGCCCTTGTAGTATAAGCATCCCCCACCAACGGTTCCGTCAGTTCGCGCCTTACTTCGTCACTCCTCGCAGCCCGACCGCCGCTGCGCTCTAGTTCGGCCTCAAATACCAGGCGTTGCTTGAGGGTCTTTAAATCCAGCTGCAGGTCTTTAACCACCTGATAACGCCCTTCCTCGTCCTTGCACAGAGCCTTCGTCACAATCCGCTCAAGCTCGGCAGGCGTATCAGGCGCATATCTGGTGAGGCCTGGCGGGTCCGTTTTCAATATCTCAGCAACCATCTCGGGTATCGTCTTACCGAAGAACGGCAAACGGCCTGCCACCATCTGGTAGAGCACCACACCTAAACTCCAGATGTCGGTGCGCCCATCAAGGGTCGTGCCTCGTATCTGTTCCGGAGACATATAAGGCGCCGTGCCTAACACTGTGCCGGGGGCGGTGACCTGCAGTGCTGCCGTCTGGGAACCGGTCTCCTGTTGCTCGCCGAGCTTCGCTATCCCGAAATCGACCACCTTAACTAACCCGTCACCCCGGAGCATGATGTTGTCCGGCTTGATATCTCGATGGATGATACCCGCCGCATGCGCCGCAGCCAGCGCGGAAGCGACCTGGATACCTATCTCCAGGACTTCCAGCAACTGCAAGGGCTCCCGCTTGATGTGCTCACCCAATGACTCGCCATCGATGAACTCAGTGGCCATGAAGTGGGATTCACCCTCGCGGCCGATCTCATAAATCGTGAGGATGTTCGGGTGATTGAGACTTGAGGCGGCGTAAGCCTCACGCTTGAAGCGGAGCAGCCGATCTTCATCGGCGGCGAGCTCGGCTCGCAGGAGTTTGAGGGCGACTGGCCGTTTCAAAGTGAGGTCCTCGGCAAGGTACACGTTGCCCATGCCGCCCGTGCCAATCAGCGAGCGAATCTCGTAGTGACCGAGCCTGGTACCTTGCGGGATAACCATCCGTTCTCCGGCTTGTCGTTCAAGCGTATCTGTTGCCGAGCGCGCCATGGCAGGCGGCACGGTAGCATCAGCGAAAGTTTTTCAGCAGTGTGATGTCGCTGCTGATCTGATCCAGTTGCGTCCAGATCAACCGGCCGCCATCGGGTGAAACCGAGAGACCCGAGAAAGTATCAGGCAGTCTCTTCTCAAGCGTCATAACAAGCGATACCTTGCCGGTAGCGAAGCTGAAGAACTCAATCAATGGACGGTCAGGTGTCTCTGCAGTAATGAAGAAGATGCCCTGCTCCACCACCGCCCACTGACGCCAGAGTCCCGCGCGATGGTGATCCAGCACAAAGGCCTCTTCGCCGCCAGCGACCGGAACACGCCAGATGCCGGGTTCACCGCGCTCCTTCAAGTAGTAGAGAAACTTGCCGTCCGGTGATTCGATATTGTCAAAACCACCTCCCTTCGTGACCTGCGCTGCCTCCCCTCCGGAGGCCGGCATCTTCCAGATTTGTCGCGTGCCGCTGCGATTCGAGCAGAAGTAGATCCATTGCCCGTCGCGCGAGAAGCTCGGCACGATGTCTTCCGAAGGCCCGGTCGTCAGTCGGCGCAGGTTGCCGCCCTCAGGGCTGATCGCGTAAATATCTGCGTTGCCTTCCACTCGGGCGTCGAAGACGATCAACTTCCCGTCGGGAGACCAGTGCGGCGAGCCCGTCGCTCCGCGATCGAAAGAGATGACCCGTATTGGGTGCTGTCCGTCGCTGTCCGATGATCCAGATTCCAACCCTCCCGGAACGGCTGGATGCGAAGACGATTCTTTGGCCGTCGGGAGAGAATTGCGAGGAGACGTCTCCTTTTGTGGAAGATATCAGCAACTTTGCCGACTGTTTCCGCCCGGTCGGTAATGCTGTGCCGGACAATTCAACCTGCCAGATATTGCTGTCATTGATTGTCTGCGTCCAGGCCAGACTTTCGCCCTGCGGTGAGATGGCAAAACTCGTCACTGCCTGCCCGACTGCTTCCACTCGCTCGGGCGTCCCGCCGGCTGCAGGTATCCTCCACAAGCCGATGTTGCCACCGTTTTCGGATAAGAAGAGAACGTCGCGGCCATCCGGGGTCCAGGCCGGAGACGACTTTACGCCGTCACTGAAAGTCAGCCGACTTGGTTCACCGCCAGCGACTGGCACGAGGTAGATTTCACTGACGCCGCCACTTTCGAAATGCCGGTACGCAACAGTCTTTCCATCAGGCGAAACAGCCGGAGAGAGATCGCCGTTGACTTCCGCGGATGGAGAGGTGAGTCTCCGTCTTTCCCCGGAATCACGGTGGACCATGAAAAATGCTGAAGGGCTCCCGCGCAGAAGGTCTATCGCTAACTGCCAGCCATTCTCCGTCCGGTGACCAGTTTACTTGAGCTACATCAAAGCGGATCGGTGGAACGAGCGAAAGTTTAGTGAGATGGCGTTCCGTTCCTCCAATCGAGGGAATGAGGTACAGTCCGTAATCATCCGCTGTCTGTCGGAGAAAAGCGATGTAGAGTCCATCTGGCGACCAGCGCGGTTGGATATCGGGAGCTGAATCAGTCGTCAGGCGCTGCAAATCTTCAGTTCCAATCTGATCTTCAGTTCCAATCTGTTTGATGTAGATGTCTGTGTTGTCGCCCTGTCCGCCGCTCCACGTGAAAGCAATCCGCTTGCCGTCGGGCGAGAAGGTAGGAAGGATTTCATCGCCCCGAAAACTGGTGAAGGGAGTGATCTCAATTGCCGTGCCGGCGGACCTGGACTGCAAAGAGATAGAGCTGTAGAGCCACCAGCCCGCGCCCGCAATTGCAGCGATGAATACAAACATTGCCAGCGTGAAACTGCGTTTGTGTCGCCTGATCTCGCCGAATATGTACTCGGCGCTCGATGACGTGCGAACGTTGCTAATCGCGCTATCGGTCTGCGCCTCCAAAGCCTGCGTAGTAACAGCATCCGCCACCAACGGTTCCGTCACTTCGCGCCATACTTCGTCACTTTTCGCAGCCCGACCGCCGCTGCGCTCTAGTTCGGCCTCAAATTCCAGGCGTTGCTTGAGAGTCGTTAAATCCAGCTGCAGGTCCTTGACCACCTGATAACGCCCTTCCGGGTCCTTGCACAGAGCCTTCGTCACAATGCGCTCAAGCTCGGCCGGCGTATCAGGCGCATACCTGGTGAGGCGTGGCGGGTCCGTTTTCAAGATCTCAGCAACCATCTCCGGTATCGTCTTACCGAAGAACGGCAAACAGCCTGTCACCATCTGGTAGAGCACCACACCTAAACTCCAGATGTCGGTGCGCCCATCCAGGGCTATGACTCGAATCTGTTCCGGAGACATGTAAGGCGCCGTGCCTATCACTGTGCCGGGGGCGGTGACCTGCAGTGCTGCCGTTTCGGAACCGGTCTCGTGTTGCTCGCCGAGCTTCGCTATCCCGAAATCGACCACCTTAACTAACCCGTCTCCCCGGAGCATGATGTTGTCCGGCTTGATATCTCGATGGATGATACCTGCCGCATGCGCCGCAGCCAGCGCGGAAGCGACCTGGATACCTATCTCCATGACTTCCAGCAACTGTAAGGGCTCCCGCTTGATGTGCTCACCCAATGACTCGCCATCGATGAACTCAGTGGCCATGAAGTGGGATTCACCCTCGCGGCCGATCTCATAAATCGTGAGGATGTTCGGGTGGTTGAGACTTGAGGCGGCGTAAGCCTCACGCTTGAAGCGGAGCAGCCGGTCTTCGTCGGCGGCGAGCTCGGGTCGCAGGAGTTTGAGAGCGACCGGCCGTTTCAAAGTGAGGTCCTCGGCAAGGTACACGTTGCCCATGCCGCCCGCGCCAATCAGCGAGCGAATCTCGTAGTGACCGAGCCTGGTGCCTTGCTGGATAACCATTCTCAAGAGCTGAAAACTTGAAACGGGAACCTGAATGGGAACTGAGAAATCAGCATGTGGCAGCGCCACCCCAACTTGCACTTTTCCGTGGAGGATAGCATGAAACGTTGAACGCCATCATTCGACGTTTGAGTTGTCGCTTCCGGCAGAGGCGATGGAACGTCGGCTAGCTGTATTGAACTTCAGAAAGAATGCCGAAGGGGGGACTCGAACCCCCACGGGTTGCCCCATACGCCCCTCAAACGTACGTGTCTACCAGTTCCACCACTTCGGCAAAATCGATCGGCTACTTCTTCGGTGGCGATGCTTCAGGGCTCGCTGCAGGACGTCGCAGCAGGACTCGTGCGGGGCTGCAGCCGGTGACGCTGCGGGTGACGGAGTCGCCACTGTAGCCGCTGGCCGGTCACTCACCACTGACGAGGGTCCGCTTACGCCGGGAAGTGAAAACAAGAGCGCCAGAAACATGAAGAGTGCTGCCGCAACTATCGTCGCCTTCTCGAGCGGCTTCTGAGCGCCTCTTGGGCCAAAAGCTGTCTGACTTCCTGCGCCTCCAAACGCTGCTGCAACGCCACCACCCTTCCCCGACTGAAGAAGAATTACAAGCACGAGGAAAATACAATCAATTACAAAAATACCTTTGAGTACGTATATCAAAACCGCTGTCCTTACTGCTCGTATCACGCATTGTAGTTAACGATGCGCGCGAATCCTGTCACACCCAGGCTGGCACCACCGACGAGGGCACCGTCAATATCCGGCTCGCGCATGAGCTCGGAAATATTATCGGGCTTCACACTCCCACCATATAAAATGCGCACCGCTTGTGATACCTCCGACCCGAATCCCACGCTCAGGGTTTGCCTGATAAATGCGTGCATTGATTGGGCTTCAACCGGAGTAGCCGTGCGCCCTGTGCCGATAGCCCATACCGGCTCGTAAGCGACGATGATACGTGCCACATTCTCCGCTGTCAACTCAGAGAGGCCGCGCTCTAATTGCCGGCTTACCACTGCCTCGGCGCGCCCACCCTCGCGGTCCGCAAGCGTTTCGCCTACGCAGACAATCGGGATCAACCCGAAGTGAAGGGCGGCACGAGCCTTTGCATTGACGATTTCATCCGTCTCACCATCGAGCTGCCGGCGTTCCGAATGTCCGACGATTGCGTGTGAGCAGCCAGCGTCCCGCAACATATCACCGCAGATCTCGCCAGTGTGCGCTCCCTGACTTGTCTCGCGTGCAATGTTCTGCGCGCAGATGAGTATGTTGCTGCCTTCGGCACGGTCAGCAAGAGCTTTGAGCGCAGTAAATGGAGGAGCGACGACCACCTCACAATGGTTGGCGTTGCTCACAAGAGGCTTGAACTCTGATCAGCAGGTCCACGAGTTCAGCCACGAACCTGTTCATCTTCAAGTTTCCGGCAATCACCGGCTTTCGTTTCAATGTCGTCGCCTCTTATGGTTTCTTATGCCGTTTGATGTAGCCTTCAGCAAATTCAACGAGGTGTGGACTCTCTCGCATGCCCGACTTTTCGCGCTTCTTCTGCTGCCTTCTCGAGTGGCCATCCGTCACGCATGACGCGGCGAATCATCCAGAACGCCCCGACGCGAATGGCTGCCGTGCAATGAATGAATGCAGGCCGATTCTGAGGATCGTCAGTGATCTTCAGGAACTCATCCACCTGTTCATCTTTTGGAGTGGCGTAGATTACAGGGATATTGAAATATCGCAGGCCAAGGCGCTTTGCTTCAGCCTCTTCGTCTGAAGCGCGATGCTCAGTTGGCACGCGAAGATTGATGATCGACTTGACTCCCTGCTCTTTGAGCAAGGCCAGGTGCTCGATCTTTGGCTGTCCTCCCGTGCAGAACTCTTCATTCACGCGCAGGAAGTTGCGTATTGAGCCAGTGGTTTCCTGGGGCGTCTGAAACAACGCCATCAACAATACAAGAGACATCGTGTAAAACATGATTCACCTCAAAGCGCATTTGGAGTGCGGCGGCTTGGCGCCGCTTTAGTCTCCTGCCTGACTATTCGTGGGGGAGACTAAAGCGGCGCCAAGCCGCCGCACTCCAAATAGCGAGTCTATTTGTCGGACAACGCGGCGACTCCGGGAAGAATCTCCCCCGCGAGCAACTCGAGCGTAGCTCCGCCGCCCGTCGAAATATGTGTAATCTTGTCAGCAAGACCCATATCCACAATGGCGGCTACGCTGTCGCCTCCGCCGATGATCGAAGTCGCGTTCGCTTCCTCAGAAACGCGCGCAACGGCTTCAGCGACAGCTCGCGTACCTTCATCAAACGGCGGCTTCTCGAAGAAACCCATCGGACCATTCCAGATTATCGTCTGAGCTTTTAGTAACTCATCGGCATAAACAGCTCTCGTCGATTCACCGATGTCGAGGCCCATGGCATCAGCTGGCGTTTCACCAACCGGCACGTTGCGAGCTCCCTGTGAATCGTCAGGAGAGGCAGCAACGACATGATCAACCGGCAGAAGCAGCCGTACATTCTGATCGCGTGCCTGGCGTTCGAGGCCGGTTGCAAGCTCGACACGATCCGGCTCAACCAGTGAGCGTCCCGTTTCTATATTGTGACCTTTGAGGAACGTGTAAGCCATCGCACCGCCTATCAAAATAACATCCGCGCGCTTGAGCAGATTGTCGATGACGGAAATCTTGTCAGATACTTTTGCTCCGCCGAGTATGACAACAAAAGGGCGCTTCGGATTCTCGAGCGCCTCACTCAGGTAGCGCAGTTCCTTGTCCATCAGGAATCCGGCTGCAGCCTTATCCACGAAATGTGTGATCCCTTCGGTGGACGCATGCGCGCGATGTGCGGTGCCAAATGCGTCGTTCACGTAGAAATCGCATAGGCGTGCGAGGGATTTGGCGAATTCGGGGTTGTTCTCTTCTTCCTCAGCGTGAAAACGCAGATTTTCAAGCAGGACAACGTTGCCGTCGCGAAGTGCTTGAACTTTGGCTTCGGTTTCGTTCCCGATGCAGTCGGGCGCAAGATCGACAGACAGTCCGAGAAGCTCAGAGAGACGCCGCGCAACGGGCGCCAGGGAATACTTCGGATTTGGCTTTCCTTTTGGTCTTCCGAGATGGGAAGCAAGGATGATTCGCGCCGACTTATCGATCGCGTAGCGAATGGTCGGCAATGCCGCACCAATTCGCGTGTCGTCGCTGACCTTGCCGTCTTCGAGCGGAACGTTGAAATCGACGCGTACAAATACGCGCTTGCCTTTGATATCCAGATTCTCGAATCGAGAGTTTAGGCATACAACGAATTGCTAAGGCAGAATCAATCGCTACGGCGGGCAATCAAGAGGCTGCAGTTTTCACTTGAAATAATCCGCATTGATCTGGATGAACTGCTGCCATTTCTCGGGCACGTCTTCGTCGCGGAAGATTGCTTCAACCGGGCAGGCCGGCTGGCACGCTCCGCAATCGATGCACTCATCGGGATGTATATAGAGGATCTCAGCCGTCTCGTATTCGGGTTCATCCTTGCGCGGATGAATGCAATCCACCGGGCAGACGTCCACGCACGCCGTATCCTTGGTCCCGATGCAGGGTTCGCAAATCACATAAGTCGCCATCTAGGGGTGACTCCTTTCTCCGGAAGTAAAGAAAGTCGCAAAAAAATCATCGTAGCATACTTTGTGAATGTCGCAAGTTAAACGCTCAGTTCGATCGTAGAGAGTCGAATGGTTGTCGATTCGCAACCGGCAGCAGGAATTTCGCAAGCTTGAGCAAGATGTAAGTTTCGTGCGGGTCCTATTATTTCGATGATGGCTTTGGATTGATACATCGTCGCGACAAAGAAATGGTAGTGGTTATCAGACGCAGGTTAGTTTAAACAGGATACGAGCCGGACACATAAAATGAAAGTGAGAATCTTATGATGATTCAAAAAGGCGCCCCCATTATTGAACCTAAAGGCAAACTTGGTGTCCTCCTCGTAGGCATGGGAGCCGTCACTACAACCTTCGTAGCTGGTGTCGAAGCTATTCGACGCGGGCTCGCCTCACCCATCGGCAGCCTGACGCAAATGGGAACTATTCGTCTCGGCAAACGCACTGAGGGACGCTCGCCTCTCATCAAAGACTTTGTACCACTTGCCGACCTCGATTCCCTGGTCTTCGGAAGCTGGGACATATTTGAGGACAATGCCTACGCCGCTGCCCTTAACGCCGGCGTCATCGAAAAAGAGCTTCTCGTTCAACTCAAACCTCAACTATCGAAGCTCAAGCCGCTACCGGCGGTCTTTGACCAGAACTACGTCAAACGCCTGCACGGCACCCATATCAAGAAGGGCAAATCCAAAATGGATCTCGCCGAGCAGTTGATGGCCGACATTGCCGACTTCAAGAAGAAGAACCGCTGCTCGCGCATGGTGATGATCTGGTGCGCATCGACGGAGGTTTTCATAAAGCCGCACGCCGTTCACAAGTCGATTGCGAAGTTCGAGCAGGCTTTGAAAGAAAGTCATCCGGCCATCGCTCCATCGATGATCTACGCGTATGCTGCGCTTAAGTCAGGCGTTGGATTTGCCAATGGAGCGCCCAACCTGACCGTCGACATACCGGCGTTGACCGATCTCGCCGAGCAGCAGAACCTCCCGATCTGCGGGAAAGACTTCAAGACGGGGCAGACACTGATGAAGACAATTCTAGCCCCTGGCCTCAAGGCAAGGTTGCTCGGCCTTCACGGCTGGTACTCGACAAACATCCTCGGCAATCGCGACGGCGAGGTACTTGACGACCCGGGATCGTTCAAGACAAAGGAAGAATCAAAGCTTTCAGTGCTTGAATATATCCTCCAGCCGAGCGTCTACCCGGAACTCTATTCGGATTTCACGCATCTTGTGAGGATCAACTATTACCCGCCGCGTGGAGACAACAAGGAAGGCTGGGACAACATTGATATCTTCGGATGGCTTGGATATCCGATGCAGATAAAGATCGATTTCCTATGCCGAGATTCGATTCTTGCGGCGCCAATCGTGCTCGATCTGGCCCTTTTCATGGACCTCGCACAGCGTTCCGGGATGCGCGGAATTCAGGAGTGGCTGTCATTCTATTTCAAGAGCCCGATGTGCGCACGAGAACTATATCCAGAGCACGATCTGTTCATTCAGCTCATGAAGCTCAAGAACACGCTCAGGCACCTGCGCGGCGAGGAACTGATCACGCATCTGGGGTTGGAGTATTACGATTGAGCCGGTTTTCGCAGATTTCAAGCGGTTAGAGTTCGAACCACAAACTAAAGTTTGAACTCAAACTCAATGAGTTGAGTTCAAACTTGTGGTTACAAGGTAACGGGTCAGAAGAAGGTTCTGACCAAACCCTCTTCTGACCCTTGCTCGCGCGTAGAACTCGGAACCGGCGGGACTTCCCTTCGGCTCCGTTTCGCGACGCCTGGCCGCGAAACTTTAATGGCCGCTTGTAGCGGCATCACGTGATCGAGGTCGGTGTTCCTCGTCACCAAACCGTTTAAGCTTCATATTGAGAGTCTGCACTCTCAAACCGAGAAGCCGCGATGCCTTCGTCTGGCTTCCACCAGCCTGCCTTAAAGCGGTATCGATGAGATTTCGCTCGAACTCATCAACGACATCGGGGAGACTGATGCCGCCAACCGGAATCGACCTCAACCTCGCGTGCCGGATTCGCGACGGCAGAAGCGTGGCATCGATCTGTCGGGGCGGTAACGCCTGGATTGCGCTTTCGATAACCGCCTCGAGCTCTTCGAGATTTCGCTCCCAGGCATACTCCATCAAAAGCTTAATCGCATCAGACGTGATCTCGCATCCTCCCTTTCCAAGCCGCTTAGCGACCCGCTCAACTAAATGGCGTGCAATGTACGGGATATCTTCCCCACGCTCGCGAAGTGCTTTAAGACGAAAGCTGGCTGGCTTGAGCAAGTCTACGAGGCCATAGGCCAACCGGTTTTCGGCCGACCGATCATCGGGATTGAACTCCGTCGCAAAAATCAACCGCTGGTTACCGTACCTGCCCTGACGTCCCTGCCACCTCTGCTCTTCAAGGTAAGCGGCGAAGCGTTGTTGCAAGAGGATCGGCAGTCCAGTGAGTTCGTTAATGTATATAGTTCCGCGCGTCATTGTTTCGATGGCACCTTGTGGCCCAAACAGGAACTTGTGCAGCGCGTCGCCAGCCAGGCTGTGGGCATTAACCGATATGAATGGTTGCTCCCAGCTTGAGCCTGCTTCGTGCAACGCCCGGGCAACCTGTTCCTGCCGCATACCGCGTTCGCCGATGAGCAATGCCGGCTGGACTTCAGCAGCGTGAACAGCAATGAACTCACGAAGCGAAGCGACATGTGCGCTTACTCCGATCATACAGTCGTAGTTTTCCGGTGAAATTGTACGTCTACGTACAAGTGAAATTGATGGACGCGGTTCGATTCCTGACTTTGTTGCCTTCTCGACCGTCTCAGAGTTCATACAGCTCCTCTTGATTGACATCGAATTTCCAACGCTTGTTCGCTACGTCCATGATTGTTGCTTGCGCGCGCGTTAAATGTCGTCAACGCGCAGTAAAATCACGTAAAAGTTGTAAATGTGCTGTAAATACATAGTTTTGACCCGCAGACAGAGAGTTGGCCCGGATGTATAGTGTAGACATGTAGTACCGCGAAAATTCCGCCTGAAGGCGGCACTACATGCCTGAAACCTGGGATGAAAACGGCGAACTCTATCATTTCGTTTCTTCGCAGCAAGGCACTTTGGGTAGGCCTGATTGCGGTCATCGTCCCGCTTCTTGTGAATCTTGGCCTTCAATACCGGTCGCTTTCAGAGCTTGAGTCGGCGATGCCATGGGCACGTCGGATGATGCTCAGGAAGTACCTTCAGGAGCTGAATGCGGATCTCAGCAAGGCTTACAAGACAAGCGCCGACGAAATCCTGAATGTCCCCGCCGAAGCCTTTCAACCCTTCGATCAAAAGGTCGTATACGATCATTTCGCAAAGCTCGATTTTCCCGGAGCCAAGCGGTTCTTTGTTGGATATGCAGGGAGCAAGGCGGACATGAACTATGCGTTGATACTTTTCTACGATCGCTCGTGCAACCGCCTCTATCGTGACGCGAATTCTCCCGAGTGGCACGCAGCGCACGCAGGTTCAGCCGGATGGATAGCACTCGAGATGACTGGCCAAAAGACCGAGAACCCGCGGACGATGGTGGATGATCGTGATCCTAAGAACAGGATTGTCGTCAGACCCGTGCTCGACGAAGACAAAAGAGTAGTGGGTGTCGCGGGAATGATTCTCGATCAGACCTATTTCCGGGAGAAACTCCTGCCGGAGACAATCAAGGCAACGCTATCCCGTGCATTTCCAAAAGACGCCGAAGGAGTCATCGTTACAGTTCACGACAAGTGGGAGAATCTCGTCTATGCAAACCAGCCTTTCACGGGGAAAGCTTACGAGGTCGGTGGATCTCCGACGTTCGTGTTCACAGACCTTTATCTCGGCATCCGGATGCGCGACCTCACGGAAGACCAGCTGGCACGCCGATACTTCATCATGAACTTCTCTCTTTCCGCGATTGCAGCCGTCGTGCTTCTCGGTGGAATCGCGTTCGCCCTCAGAACAGCGTCAAGGGCTATGAGGTTCTCTCAAATGAAGGCCGACTTTGTCTCTAACGTGTCTCACGAGCTGCGTACGCCGCTGGCTTCGATCCGTGTGTTTGGTGAGTTTCTGAAGCTGGGCCGCGTGAATGACGAGACGAAGATTCAGGAGTATGGCGCCTATATCGAAACTGAGAGCCGCAGGCTGACCCAGTTGATCAACAACATTCTCGATTTCTCGAAAATCGAATCAGGTCAGAAGACCTATCAGTTTGAGAGGCGCGATCTCTCGCGTGTTGTCGCGGATACGTTGAGATTTGCCAATGTCCAGCTCGAAGCACAGGGATTCACCGTACGTTTGAATAAGCCTGAGAAACCACTGCCTGAAGTGCTCCTGGATGCGGAAGCATTCGGCCAGGCGCTGATGAATCTCCTCGATAATGCGGTCAAATACTCGGGGGCTTCGCGCGAGATCGCCGTCAATATTGGAACCGAACCAGACTGTGTTACCGTATCAATTTCTGACAAGGGCATAGGAATCGCCCGCGATGAGGTGGAAAAAATCTTCGAGAAATTCTACCGTGTGGGTACCGGGCTGGTTCACGACGTCAAGGGGAGCGGACTCGGTTTGTCGATCGTCAAACACGTGATTGAGGCGCACGAAGGACGCGTCACTGTGGCGAGCGCTCCTGGTGAAGGAAGCACATTTACAATTCATCTGCCTTACGCGCCCAGGATGCCAAACGAACAACCCGGCGTCGACCCGTTGGATTCCGATCAGATTGTCCCTGGCAGCGCAATCGGTCAGGGACTTAGAGCATGAGAGAAGAACTGACAAAGACAAAAATCACTGGCAAGGTGCTGGTAGTTGAAGACGATCAGGCAATGGCCGTCGCTCTCCGAGACGGCTTCGAGTACGAGGGCTATTCGGTTCAAGTCGCGCGCGATGGCGCAACCGGGCTACGGCTGGCATCGGAACGGGACGTGGATCTGATCATCCTCGACGTGATGCTCCCCAAGGTCAGTGGATTCGATGTCTGCAAGCATATCCGCAGCGACGGGAACAGCACACCCATCATCATGCTGACGGCACGCGGTCAGGAGATTGACAAGGTGGTAGGTTTGAAGATCGGCGCCGATGACTACGTCACCAAGCCGTTCAGTTTCATGGAGCTCATGGCGAGGGTGGAAGCGCTGCTCAGGCGTACGTCACGCCAGTCGGACTCTGTGGATACTTTTGAATTCGGTTCAGTGGTGGTCAACTTCAAGAAGTTCGAAGTAACGCGTCACGGTGCACCAGTTGACATCTCGGCTCGCGAGCTGAACATCCTCAAGTATTTCATTAACCATCGCGGCGAAGTGGTGTCACGCGACCAGCTTCTGGATGCCGTCTGGGGTTATGAAAGCTTCCCCCTCACACGCACTGTCGATATGCACATCGCAAAACTCCGTCACAAAATCGAGGAAATCCCCGGCGATCCCAAGCACATCGTCACAGTCCACCGTCTCGGCTATAAGTTCGTAGCCTGAAGAGAAGAAGTGCTGAGTGCTGAGTGCTGGGTGCTGAGTGCTGAGTGCTGGGTGCTGAGTGCTGAGTGCTGGGTGCTGAGTGCTGGGTGCTGAGTGCTGAGTGCTGAGTAGCCTGACTATGCCGAAGCAGCTTCGATCGATAGCGCAGCTAAGCTAGAATTACGAGAATGTCGTCTCGCCGACAATGACACTACCTGAGTCCTATTCGTTTTTGAGTCTACTCGCTATGCTGGATCGAAGTTTTCCAACGATGCGAGCAACCTCCTAGCGTTTTGCATTACGTCATCAAAGTCTGTTTGGTTCAAATAGCCGGAATCGAAAGCCACGTAAAGGTGTGATCGGACTCTGCGCAGCTGGCTTTTGCGGTAGACGGAATTGATGAAACTCTCGAGGACGTCCGCGTTCGAACCCCTCTGCGACGTTGGACATTATGGAGACGGAGGCCCGTTGAATCTGCCGAGCAAGGCCGAAATCTCTCGAAAACTGCCCTGTGGCTTATTCGATAGACTGTTCGTGTGAGTTCCCTGGCACCGCCACCAAGCCATCAAGTCTTCGAACCTTGTAACTCCACTCTAGCATTTCTCCCTCACTGCCATTAGTTGGGAAAGAAACGCGATTCTATGAGGGAGAAGGAAAAAAATGGCGAGCATCCAGCGCTCAGCACCCAGCACTCAGCACTCAGCACCCAGCACTCAGCACCCAGCACTCAGCACCCAGCACTCAGCACCCAGCACTCAGCACCCAGCACTCAGCACCCAGCACTCAGCACTCAGCACTCAGCACCCAGCACTCAGCACCCTTCTTAATGCGTCATCGAATAGACGATCAGGTTCATTCCGAGGCGATAGGCGGCAAGTCCGTACTTCAATGGGTAGTCAGGCTGCTCGATCCACTCCCACGCGTCGCCGTTATCCTGGTTCCGCGCGATGAAGACAACGATTCGGTCATGTTCATCAAGGATCGCATGGTAATAAGGCACGGGTGCATCATAGCGTTCGGACGTTTGTCCTGATCTTATCCAGTTATGATAGTTCGGAACCTGAGTCACCTGGTCAATATCAAAATAGCAGTGAAAGACTGGATGGCTGAGAGGTATCTCCTGAACTTTCCCATCAGGAAGAATCCGCCTCATCTGCTCAAGCACATTTGACCATTCCCGTTCGCCCCAAAAGTCGTCCAGCATCAGAAATCCACCCCTCGCCAGGTATTCACGGAGCCGTACAGCGTCGGTTTCGTCGAGGTTCATATAGCCAGGCTCGACAATGTAGAGAAAGGGATAGGTGAAAATCTCTTCGTCATCGATCGCGACGGTTGCAGGATCATTTGAGATGTCGAGTCTGCTTCGTGCCCAGCCGCGCAATCCAACGATGAACTGCTCGTCGGCTTTCGGCCAGTCAACTGTCCAATTCTGACGTCTCCCGAATGATGGGTATGCCAGACGCGTGAAGGTAAACTCATTCCTTGACCCCTTGTACGTTTTACCGCCTTTAGGCGGAATCGTGGGTCTTTGCCCCACAACCAAAAGAGGCAACAGCAGGATTACAATTGCAGCCCGCGGAATTCGCCGCATACCAATTCAAGCTCCGGTGCTCTGGCTCTTCTCCTGGACTTCACCCAGACCGAGGTATCTCAGGAACGCAGAGTCAATAAGTGCGAGAATGACACCCTCACCGATTGCACGCCCGTCCGCATGCGTCCAGACGCGATACTCGTTCCTCGAGAAGCTCTCAACCGAAAGCAATTCGCGCCTTTTGTCCAACCCCAACTGGTAGTTATCAGTTGGCATCTCCGGTTTTGCTTCAATCATAGACTCTGTGCAAAACGGCAGACTGAAAATAGTGCTCTAATATCTCTGAAAAACGATAGCCTCGATCGGCCATCACCGCGGCGCCGATCTGACATAAGCCAACGCCATGCCCCCAGCCGGCACCCGTCAATATGAACCGCTCCGGAATGTTACCAGCTTTCCCCACAGTGTCTACTACGAAAGCCGAACTGTAGAGATGCGATTTCGAAAGTGCCCGCCGAATCTCCAGCTCCTTTCCGATCTCCAAAACGCCGGCTGTGCCTTCGATTCGCAATTTGATTATCCGTCCCGAGGAACCACGCTGGACGGGCACCAGCGCCTTTATGTCTCCGAGCTGCGCTGCTGTGCCAAGTTTGTCGAGCAATATCTGCTGCAACTCGTCCTGCCCGATTTCAATCTTCCAACGATAGAAATCCGAAGTCGCACGGTCAAAGTCAGGGAGAATGCGGTCGAGAACCGCCTGATCATGCGAATTGCAGAATGCCGGAGGGCTCCCGTCTATCCATGCGCGCACGTTCTTTTCTGTCGATAACGGCAGATCAAAACCCGAAGGAACCTCGGGTCCGTCAAAAAGAGCAGAAAGGTAGGGAACGCTGACGTCTTCCCATGCACTTGCAAACTCTTCGGTCATTCCCCCGCACGACTTGGAATAACGCGTGTCGCAAACTCCGCCCGCATACAAAAGCACTTGCCCGCGCGTCGCCTGGACTGCCTGCGATGCATTCATAGTCGTTGCCTTCGTTACGCCCTGATACCGCTGGCAGTGGTCGTCCGCGCACAAATCGAAGTTGCTATGATTCTCGCGATCATACCAACGCCAGATGTTTCTACCATCGATGTCGATCGGCTTTTCGGCGTTTCCATTGCGTTGCTGCCCTTCGGAGATTTTCCGATCTATCTGAGCGAGGACCCAGCTTCGCGAGACGACCGCGTGTGCTTTGAGGAACTCGGGATGCGCTTGATCGCTCATCTCGGAAGACACAACGCTCTCGAGGTAGGATTCAAGGCCGATCTGGTTAATGACGACTAACTGGTTTTCGGCGCCAGGAACCAACTTAATGTTTCCCTTGAACTCCTGACGTTCAGTTTGCTGCCAGTGAAATCCAATTCCGATCGTCACATCACTCACGCCGAACCTCGTCTCGCCGGTGTCTGTGGATGCCGCCAAAAACTCCGGTGACAGCACGTCAAAGTTACTATTAGTGACTCTGATCATGTCAGGCCGCCCGCTACCAGATGGTTCGACGATCGCTTCGTATCTTCCAGGAGGAAGCTTCCTCGTATCGGAGAGTTCGAAGCCTCCTTGCAGATCAAACGTCACACGTTCAGCAGACTTCAGCACGCCGATCTGCAGTTGAGGTTCAACCGGATTCTTCAAGCAAGCTCCTTCGCGAGCGACTCGCGCAAATGCGAAAATTCAGTGTCATTGAGTGTAACTTCTCTGAGTATCGACATAAGCTCGAACGACTCGAGACCGCTAAAGTCACGCTCCTCTGGTGCGACTACGATGCCCGCGAGATCAAGTGCGGCCGGACTTATCGTGCGTTTTGACTCGCCTTCAAGAAAGTAGCTGTCGGGGCGGTGTTTACTTCTGGGAAAAAGAAGAACCTGGTAGGAACCGTTGCTGCACCTTGCCGCAATATTGATCATCGGTTCCACACGCTTTCCTGCCTGGAGTTCATCCAACACCTTAACTGCCGAGCCTATTGTGTTGAGGACATCTTCCTTAGTCGATCCTTTAAACTGAAGGAACAGTATCGGATAGCCCGTTGGAGTTGAGACGATTGTTCCACCGGGGGATTCTACGAAATCATCCCTTGATTGCTCAACGCAGGCGAATGCCGGCAAACGCAACGGTCCTGGCTGCCTGGAAATGCATGTGATCGGGCGCCGATGCACCACATTCCGGTCCATTGTAGATCACAACAAAGTCCGGACCGAGCTGCTCAGCAAGGTCGAGAAGATTGGTGATTCTGCGTGCGATTCTTTGAGGTGTGTGCTCGATGTCGATGGCCACCAGATGCCAATCCAGAATGGGTGCGGGGTTGAAGGTGAGCACCAGTCGATCGTCAAACCGGATTCCTCTCTCTTCCGCGGGCATGTTCTTCTCACACAGAAAGCAGGGGCGGCTGGCAATCGACGTCGCGTCAACTCTCGCCGAAGAGCTGACAATCCGATTCGGGTTGTGCTGTAGAAAGATCTCGGTGCCATCGATCAGCAAACTGCGGTACTCGACCGACTGGAGGGCTGCAATTCCCTGCTGCAATGCGGGCCACGTCTCGAGCTGTTGTTGCCGCAGGAGACTAATAGCGCGCATAGCGGCTGCCTGCACTCCGTTTCTCCGCTCACGCAAATCCAGCGGCGCGCCCTCGTGCCTGAGTGTTCGATGTTCCCAGTTCATCGGGCTACTCGAGCCAGTATCTCCTGGGTGCGAACCCAGTCTTTGTACGCGTCATAGCGGTTCATTGTCTCGAGGGGCAACGAGCTGTCCGAATTGCCACCCCACCTTCGCGCCAGGTAAATCGATTCGTAGATACGGCCGATGCGGTAATCCCGACTGATACGCAGCGCGACGGCATAATCCTCACCGTATGAAACGTTCGGAAATCCGATCCCGCGCAGGATGCTGACATCGAAGGCGCGCGGAGCCCCGAGTCCGTTGATACGCAGCGCGTTGTTCCGGCCGTTCTCTTCCGTCCATTCCCGATGGTCAACAAGGCCGGGTGAAAGCTCGTTGAGATCGAAATCAACGGTCGTGTATGACCCGATTACCATCGCGTAAGGGCCCCTTCGCAATTCCTGGACAATCTTCTCAAGCGTATCGGTGCCCGAATAGATGTCATCAGAGTCCAGTTGAACCGCATATCTTCCGCATTCGCTCGAATAGATAGCTTCATTCCAACACCCGCCAATTCCAAGGTCAGTGCGTTCCGGAACGAGCCGCCTGACTCTCCGATCGCGGGCGGCTGCATCCGCGATGCGTTCTCCGGTACCGTCAGTCGAGTGATTGTCAACGATGATGACGTTGAAATCGAAGCTGGTCTTTTGCCCAATTGCACTTTCGATAGCGTCGAGAATCGTCCTGGCTCGATTGCGAACGGGGATGACAATCGTGGCTACTACCGGAAACAAAGACGCGGGTTCGGGGACTTCCTTGAACCGCGGTTCAAGGTATGCGCCCTTTCGCTTGAGATGCGCAGTTGCGATCTCTTCCATCTCAATCTGAAAAGACCGCTGTGCAGGATTGACGTAGTCAAAGACACGCTCGCCTGAATCTCGGACGTCAGGCTCGTGGCGCAAGTACAGGAATTCCGGACACCGACGGAGTTGCGAGAATTCCGAGATCTTCAGCCTTAAATCGTAAAGTGATCCTGATTTTAGATTGTCGGCTACTGGCGCGGTCTGCTCGAGAGCCTGCCTCGCCGCGTCCGTTCTAACCATGACGGCGCCGCCAAAATCGAAGGTGTCGCGAATGCTTCCGGCCTGATAGTCGAGAAGCGGATGATCGCGCAGTTTGCCTGCCTCAATATCGCGATAGTCGCAGTAAACGAGTCCGGCTCGCGAGTCTTTGGCCGCTTGATACAGACGATCGAGCCCACGATTGCTCCATTCGATCTTTCCACCAGGAAGCACAAAGAGAAGGTATTCGGTGCTGATTGATTCAAGCAGTCCGTTGAGTGACGCACCGGAGAAGATCGCAGGTTGTTCGATGACGCCGCGACAAGCTGATGGGTTTCGTAGAAACGCGCTTACTCGCATCGCTGCAGATCGCTGGAAGAAAAGACAACTGAGATAGGCTTCATATATTTCCAAGTTTCCGAATTCTCACCCATCAATTGGCTCTTCGGCAAGTTTGATAACGGCGGAAAATTCAAGTACGTTGTTCCGGCTTTAGCCGGAACATTTCGCGTGCGGCGGGTTGGCGCCGCTTTAGTGTCCCGATCGGAGCACTCAGCGGGAGACGAAAGCGGCGCCAAGCCGCCGCACTCCAAATATTCCGGCTAAAGCCGGTACAACGTACCTGTTCAAATGAGGAATTTCGACCTCACTATCGCTCAAATTACCAGGGCATTCGGACAACGCCCGCAAGGTGAGCCGGAAAACATTTCCGATGCAACGATCCCTCGTGCGGCGGTCGCACTTGTCATTCGAAACAACAGCGGAGTAGCTTGAGCTGCTCATCATCCAGCGTGCGGAGAACCCCGCAGATCATTGGTCCGGGTTCTCCGCACGCTGGATGAGCGGAGCTGCTCCACTGTTGCTTCAAATGACCGGGATCCCAACCCGCCCCACGGCGGAGCGTTGCATGGGAAGTGTTTTCCGGCTCACCTTGCGGGCGTTGTCCGAATGCCCTGGTAATTTGAGCGATAGTGAGGTCAAAAATCATCATTTGAACAAGGTACGTTGTACCGGCTTTGGCCGAAACATTTGGAGTGCGGCGGCTTGGCGCCGCTTTAGTCTCCCGCTGAGTGCTCCGATCGGGACACTAAAGCGGCGCCAACCGC
>CAWEYR010000026.1:0-296942 GCA_963813345.1 uncultured Acidobacteriota bacterium
AAGTAACCGAATTGCATGCGTGTACTCTTCTCTCAAGGTGGGATGGAGGGCGAGCGAGCGCGGCGGCAGGGGCTAGCGAACCTCCAGAGCCACCTGGACGAAACGCCGTTCCAGTGTGTGCGCGAGCTGCTCGACCAGCGCCAGACGTTCACAGTTTCCAAGCGTTGCCACGTAGGCTACACCCAAGAGTCGCCCGACACGGAAATCGATAATCGTCGATGACACGAGGCCTGGCTCACTACTCTGGAGCACGCGCAGGCCCACGGCCTGATCCGCAAAGCCGCGCGGCGTGAGACGCTCGACCGTGAGGAGCCGCTGTCCAGGGTGCAACTCCTGGTCGACACGTGCACAAAACTCTCCTACGAAGATCTCGTCGATCCAGCGGGACACCCCTTCCGGGTCGTCAAAGAGGTGGACGACCGTGGCGGCGAGCAGATCGTAGCCAGCCGGGATTTCATCGCCCTCGGGGGCTGGAGCCGCAAATTCACACATGTAGCCGGTGATACGCCCCACAGCGCGAAAACGCTCCGCCGTGCTGCCAGAGAAACCCTGCTGCGCCATGGTCTCGTTGTCCAAGATATTGTCACGCGTCGGGAGAAAATCGCGCAGGGCCGCTGGGAGGTCGCGCTGGTACAGGACCATGCGTGGCAGGTCGTTGGGGGTAATCGTCTGGGTGGCACGATGGAGAGCCTCAGACATGACACCGTTACCCTTCCTGAGAGATCTGACGTCGCATCATAACAAGAGAATGCTATCATAGGCAAAGCTCTGGAGTGTGTCAACGCTTTCCCTGCACCAGGTGCTTGACGGCGCGCTGTCCCATCGACATATAATGCCAGGCCGCAGTGAACGTAGATGAAAGCGGATGCGAGGGGCTGGGGAGAGTCGGGATGATGCAGCCGAGGGTATGGCTGTTGGTGTGTATGGGGTGGTGCATGATCTGGACACTCCCTGCCCAGGCGTCATGGGAGGAGTATCAACAGGCTGGTGAGGCAGCGTATAATCGTGGCGACTACGCGACCGCCCAGCGTATGTTTCTGGCCGCAGTGCGGGAGGCGAGAAATTTTGGGCCCCAAGATCCACGCCTGGATATCAGTCTCAGCAAACTGGAGCTCTTGCGTGTAACGCAGAGTGTCCATAATAAGGCGGACGTCCATACCCAGGGGGTTACCAAGAAAAAATCTCACACCCGCAAATCAGGCAGTGTGCGCCGTGGCCACCGGCGGCAACCAGCGCGCCCGGGAGTCCGGCATGCCAGGTCAGGACATCAACGCCACGCCGTGCAGTCAGCGCGCCCTGGAGAGCGCCGCAAAGGGACACGGACCACTGTAGCGCCTCCAGCGCACCGTGCCAAGCACACACGCGCCACGCCCCACCGTACTAGCCCCACACGCCATGTGGCCCCGCCAGTACGTCATGGGAAGCAGCGCGAAGCGCTACACACGTCACATCGCCGACAGGAGACGCCACGTCGCCAGCAAAGCCATACACTGCAACGGTCGCGTACCACGCACCACCAAACTGGGAAGACGACGGGGAAGCACAGTCCGGCACGGAGTCGTCACAAATGATTGGGACAACGAACGAGTGCGTGTGGTTGCTGGTGCTTTTGGGATACCTGACGCTCTGGGCACCTCTTGCCAGCGCGCAGAAGACCGTGTGGGCACAGTATCAGCGCGCCGGCGTACAGGCCTATAAGCAAGGCCTTTATGCTGAAGCAGAACAGCAGCTCACCGCAGCGCTGGAAGAAGCCGAACGCATGGGCCTTCCCGACCAGCGCCTGAGCGTTTCGCTTATCACCCTGGCCTTAGTCTATAGTGCGCAGAATCAGCCTGAGAAGGCCGAACCGCTGTATCAGCGTCTGCTGATTCTGCGTGAAACAGCCCTCGGTCCAGACCATCTCGAAGTGGCTGCCTGCCTCGACAATCTTGCCGAGGTCTACGAGGCGCAGGGGCAGTACACGCGGGCAGAACCCTTCTACCAACGTGCCCTCAGCATCCGCGAAAGAGCGCTCAGACCGA
The DNA here is from genome assembly GCA_963813345.1 of uncultured Acidobacteriota bacterium. GTDB lineage: Bacteria > Acidobacteriota > Blastocatellia > RBC074 > RBC074 > CAWDDA01. Next base: position 2,022 of record CAWEYR010000026.1, read on the forward strand.
CGCATCCCGGTATTGCTGCCAGCCTTGATAATCTGGCCGGCCTCTACGAGGCGCAGGGGCAGTACAGTCAAGCTGAACTGCTCTACCAACGGGCCTTAAGGCTCCGGGAGCAAGCGTTAAAACCCAACCATCCCAGTATTGCCGCCAGGTTGCACAAACTCGCCGAATTCTACCGTGCACAGCAGCGGTATACGGAGGCGGAAGCACTGCATCAGCGCGCCCTCAGCATCCGCCAACAGGCCTTTGGCTCGCAGCATCTCCACGTCGCCACCAGCCTCACCAGCCTCGCCCTCGTCTACGCTGATCAGGGGCAGTATGCCCAGGCAGAATCCCTGTATGAGCGCGCTGTCGCAGTGGTCGCGCAGGTCCTCGGGCCAGACCATCCAGAGGTGGCGACTATGCTGAATAATCAGGCCGAAGCGTATCGCTCCCAGGGGCAATACGGCAAAGCCGAGCTGCTGCATCAACGGGCCCTCAGCATCCGGGAGCACGTCCTCGGGCCAGGTCACCCGGACGTAGCGGCCAGTCGGCACAACCTGGCGGGACTCTATGCAGCGCAAGGGCAGTACGGCAAGGCGGAACCGCTCTACCTGCACGCCCTGGCGGTGCGTGAGACGACGTTAGGACCAGACCATGCCGATATTGCTACCAGTCTCAACAGCCTGGCAGAGATCTATCGCGCCCAGGGCCGGTACGACAAGGCGGAACCGCTCTACCTGCGTGCCGTTGCGACATGGCAGAAGGCCCCGGGCGCCTACCACGCGGACCTGGCAACGTGCCTCAACAACCTGGCCGAGCTCTATCGGGCCCAGAGACACTATACCAAGGCGGAACCGCTTGCTCTCCAGGCTCTGGCCATGCGGGAGCACCTCTTCGGGCCAGACCACGCTGACGTCGCCGCCAGCCTCAACACTTTAGCACTGCTCTATGTCGCCCAGGCCCAGTATGGTAAGGCTGAGCCCCTCTATGTCCGTGCCATGGCAACGGGTGAGCAGGCTCTAGGACCAGACCACGGGGGTATGGCGGTCTTGTTAGAGAACTATGCTGCCCTGCTCCGGCACACACAGCGCGACACGCGCGCCGTTACCATGCAAGCTCGGGCTAAAGCCATACGAGCCCGTTATGCTCAGCAAAGCTCTCCCCAATAAAGTCGCAGAGACGGTGGTTCTATGCCAGTAGACGATAATGCAGTCTGGCATCACACAGGGCCCAAGACATGGTAAATGTCCACGGCCTTGGCGAGATTTTTCAGGTGTTCGCAGCCGAGTCGCTCGACATGATAGCGATGGCCTAGACGGCGGACGGTTTCTGGGCCGACCAGGAGCTGACCGGCCTGGGCAGTGGCGGCCAGGCGCGCTGCCAGGTTGGTCACCGGGCCGCTCGCCGTAAAGGTCCAGCGAGCCCCTTGTGTACCCTCGAAACGGGTCGAACCGACCAGAGCGAGCCCCGAGTTGAGACCCATGTGGATAGCCAATGGCGACGCGCTGTTGGTGCGATTGAGCGCTTCGGTGGCGCCCAGCAAGGCGAGCGCGGTCTCCACCGCGGTGACAGTATGCGCGTGCACGTCGCCAGCCTGGAAGATCGCCATAAAGCCGTCGCCGGCGGTCTCATTGATATCGCCGCCAGCCTCGTGAATCCGGTCCAGGAAAGTCGAAAAATAACGTTCGACCAGCCGATTCAGCACCTCCAGAGGCAACTGCTCGCACAAGCGTGCATAGCCAGTGATATCGAGAAACAGGACCGAGACGTCGCACGCGTGTTTGGCCAGTTCCGGCGCTTCAGGATTAGCGGCGACGAGGCGCTGGACGGCCTCTGGCACGAACTTCGCGAAGTGGTCTTTGGCCCGCCGTAGCTCACTGAGTTTCCCATCAATCGCGTGCTTCAGGCGCAGCGCAGTCTGGATGCGGGCCAGTAATTCACGCTGATTGACCGGCTTGATCAGGAAATCATCGGCTCCGGCCTCGATCCCTTTGATACGAGCATCAAAGCCATCCAGGGCGGTCATGATGACGATGGGGATGAGGCGCGTCTCGTCATCCTCCTTCAGGATGCGGCACGTCGTCAAGCCATCCATGATCGGCATCATCACGTCTAACAAGATGAGGTCGGGCGCCTCCACGGCGACTTTTTCCAACGCCTCACGCCCGTTTCTGGCGCTCTCCGTGACGTAGCCAAGATCCTCCAACTCCTGCTCCAGGTAGTCGACGTTAAAGGGTTCGTCATCCACAATCAGAATCTTGGATGGATGTAGCATGGCTTGTCCTCCAACTTGGTCTCCCACCTACTCCTGCCCCAAAAACTTGGCGAGCTTGGCGAACAGCAGGTCTTCGTCAAGCGGTTTGCTGAGATAATCATTACAGCCGCTTTGCAAGGCCCTCTCCTCATCGCCTGTCATAGCATGGGCCGACAGAGCGATGATCGGGATGTCACACAGCGCTGCATTGGCTTTGATGCGGCGGGTCGCCTCCCAGCCATCGAGAACGGGCAGCGACAGGTCCATGAGGATCAGGTCCGGGTGCTCGTGTTCTGCCACCCGAATGCCCTCAACGCCGTCAACTGCCGTGAGGACTTCATAGGTGTCCTCCAGGAGCTGCACAACCAGGTCCCGGTTGAACTCCATGTCTTCCACCACGAGGATCCTTTTCATGCTCTTATTCCTCCGGTGTGGCTGTATGTAGAGTCGCAACCTGTGTCGAGTCCCGAGCGACTCGCAGCAAGCCTTGTAATTCCTCAATGAGCATGCCACGGTCGAGCCCGCGCTTCTGGATCACGGTGCGCACGCTCTGGTCGAGCTGAGCGTACTCAGCAGCCGTGAGCGTTTTGGCCGTGAGCACAATGACTGGGAGCTGACGATACTGGGCATCCTGCCGGAGATGCTCAATGACCGCAAAGCCGTCCAGGCGTGGCATGAGCAGAATCCAACAGGACGATGTCGGGTCGCTGGTGGGAGATCGCCTCCAGGGCCTCCTGGCCATCCGCCGCGGCCACCACCTCATACGGCTCGTCCTCGAGGAGCTGGCGCACCAGGTCGACGACCTGTGGGTCATCGTCGACCACCAGGAGGCGGCCACGCTGTGGCGGGATACGCATCAGGGCAGCCAGGATGGCCTCCCGGTCAAAGGGTTTGAGCAGATAGTCGAAGGCTCCGAGCTGATAACCCAGGGCTTTGTTGTCCACAATCGAGAGCACAATGATGGGAATGTCTCGGGTGGTAGCGTCTGCCTTCAGCTCGTGCAGGAGCTGCCAGCCGTCCTTGCGCGGCATGAGGATGTCAAGCGTGATGGCCAATGGACGGAGGGCCCGCGCTTGCTGCAGACCTTCCTCACCACTCGTTGCCCCGACCACACGATAGCCCGCGTCGGTCAGGTTTTCGCGCAGGAGGTAGATGACATCCGGGTCGTCGTCGATGGCCAGGATGATCTTGTCAGACTCTGGCGGGCTGAGGCTCTCCTCAGGCGAGGGTATGGTGGCAAAGCGTGTGACCAGGGAGGCCGCGTCATAGTGCAGGGGGAGCGTCACAGTGAAGCTCGAGCCGACCCCAAAGGCACTCTGCACCGTGATATCTCCGCCTAGGAGTTGGGCGAGGCGACGGCTAATCGATAGGCCGAGGCCCGTGCCGCCGTACTGCCGCGTGGTGCTGCTATCCACCTGACGAAATTCTTCAAAGATATGCTCTAACGCCTCGGCTGGGATGCCGATGCCAGTATCCGCCACAGCGATCGTGATCTCCTCGTCGTGGTGCCGGGCGGTGATGGTAATGGTGCCGGCCGTGGTAAACTTCACCGCGTTGCTCAGCAGGTTCATGAGGATCTGCTGCACTTTGTCCTGATCTGTGGCCAGCGGCGGGAGTGCAGCGTCGATCTCTTTCACGAGACGGATGCGTTCGTTCTGCACTATCGGCTCTAGTGTGTGGAGACACACATCGACCAGGGGCTCGAGCTGAAAACTGACTGGATGGATCTCCATGTGGCCAGCCTCGATCTTGGAGAGGTCGAGGATATCGTTGATGAGTGTCAAGAGGTGCTCAGCGCTAATTAAGATCTTCTCCAGATTCTCATACTGTCGCTGCGGCAGGACGTCCTGCGAGCGCCGCATGACCAGCCTGGTGAAGCCGATAATAGCGTTCATGGGGGTGCGTAGCTCGTGGGACATATTGGCCAGGAACACGGACTTGGCCTGGGTAGCAGCCTCGGCAGTTTCTCTCGACTGGCGCAATTCTCCCTCCACCTGTTTGCGCTCCGTGATGTCGCGCAGCACACCGGTGAGAAATTTTTTGTCACCAGCCTCTAGAAGGGAGAAAGAGACTTCCAGGGGGAATTCCCGGCCGTCTTTGGTGCATCCTGGCAGCTCGACATTGTGCCAGTGGGGCAGATGGCGCTGGCCGGTGGTGAGATAGCGCTGCAGCCCGGCCGTGTGCGAGTCGCGCAGATGTGGGGGCATAATCGGGGTCAAGGGTTTCCCCAGCATCTCCGCTTTGGTGAAGCCGAACATCTGCTCGGCGGCGGAGTTAAACTCGCAGACCAGGCCGTGCTCATCGAGAGAGATAATGGCATCAGCGGCGGCATTGATAATGTGGCGATATTTTCCCTCGCTCTCCCGTAGGGCTTCCTCCACCCGCTGGCGCTCGGTAATTTCGCTCTCCAGGCGGCGGGCACGCTGGTCCAGGTCTGTCGAGCTGCGACGCAGCCTGCCGATCACCAGGGCCAGGCCTGACAGCCCCAACCCAGCCATGACTACCATCAGAGCAAAGGTCCCCCGCAGGCCCACCCGGGTCTGGGCCACGGCGGTATCCAAGGGGAAGATAATCTCTAACACCCCGCGCACGTCCCCTGTTTTCCAGTCCGTTTTGGGACTGGCAGGGTGTGTGTTGTGGCAATTGACGCAGCTGGAGCGCATCAAGTCCGCCGTTGCATAGCGCAACGCTGGGCGGCCATGGACCTCCTCAACCCGGTGAAAGGAGGTGGTGGGGTTGCGCTGCAAGGCATCCCAGGCTGCCTGGCCAAAGGCGTCGCGCAGACCGCCCTCCGCGCGCCGCGCCGGAAATGGATAGGGGCTGTACAGACGGATCTGGGCTCCAGCATCATGGGCGCTGATACGCTCGCCCAAGAGCATCGTCAGCGTCACCGGCAGCGGGATAGCCCCTGCATGACTCCTATAGTCGTGCGTCACCTCGATCCCGAGTTGTCTTACAGTCTCTACCACCTCAGAGGTATAGAGGGTGCGAAACTCAGCCAGGGCCTGGGCATATAGGGAGGCATCCTGCAAGGCGATAGAGGCAATGAGGTTCGACTGCAGATGTGATATATACCACAACATACACCCCATGCCGAGACAGAACAGCAGCAGCAGCACCAGAATGGCCCGCTCATGCAGCAGGCGGACGCCTGCTGCCACGGTTTGACGCACGGTATCCCCACCCAGAAAAAGTCTGGCTAGCTTCATCTTATACCTCCGCTTCGCCCACCATCTCTCCCTCGACGAGCACGCGGGTCATAAAGGACAGCAGGGTCGCCAGCGAGTGGAAATGTCCCACCTGTCCCGAAACGACATGCTCGACACGGCCAGCCATGTGCGCCGTGTCCGGCATCGTGTCGGCGTAAAATTGCACTACAAAGGCCCGCTCCGGGGGGAGCCAGGCACGTCTCCTGTTATCCTGTGTCATCCAGCCTACTCTCTTGTGCTATATGGTTGTGCTTCCCTACTGCGACGGTCGATGGGATGGTATCTCCACAACTCCTACCCCGCGCTTTGTCCTGACCGATGATGCAGAGGATACCAGGGACGCACCACGCTGTCATAAAGGTCCCGTAAAAGTGTTGTAAAGTTATTGTAAAAACTCTCAATAAGGCGTAGGAGTCCAGCGTGTCCTCCTCAGCCTGGCTCGTGACTAAAACCAACGCTGGGACTCCTCCCATCCTGGCCAGGCAGAACCCTCTTGCAATGTCGCCTCTCGATACTTCATAATGGCATTGTTCCTCTTGGAGACTGTTAGTTCCTGATGGAGGGAAGGGCATGTCATCCGCTGTGCTGCGCTGGACCTTTGGGCCCTTCGCGGTGGATCCTGCTAATGCCTGCCTGTGGCGCGGTACTGAGGCGGTGGCCTTGTCGCCCAAAGCCTTTGATGTGTTGCACTACCTGGTACAACACCCCAACCGCGTGGTCACCAAAGATGAGATCCTGGATGCCGTCTGGCCCGAGACTGCGGTCACCGATGCGGTCGTGCGTGTGGCTATTGGCGCCCTGCGCAAGGCCCTGGACGACACGGCGTCGCCCCGCTTCATCGGCACCGTGCCGCGCCGGGGTTATCGCTTCCTGGTGCCTGTGACCGTGGCAGACGCTTCAGAGAGTACCGCTGTTCCTCCTTCGCCTCATGCCACTCTTACACCTGCTCCCCGGCCGCTTCTGGTCGGACGCGAGGCCATGTTGCAGCGCCTGGAGGAGGCATGGGCGCGGGCGCGCCAGGGGCAGCGCCAAGTCGTGTGGGTGACGGGCGAGGCAGGGATTGGCAAGACCACCGTGGTCGAGGCGTTTCGTGCGGCAGTCACGACGGACCCGGCGGTGTGGCTGGCCGCTGGCCAGTGCGTAGAACACTACGGCACGGGGGAAGCCTATCTGCCGGTCCTGGAGACCCTGGGGCAGCTCTGTCGTGGCACGGGCGGAGAGCACCTGGTGACGCTGCTGCGGCAGCATGCACCCACCTGGCTGGTACAGATGCCCTGGCTGCTCACGACCGCGCACCGGGAGCAGCTGCGCGACGAACTTCAGGGGGTGACGCGGGAGCGCATGCTGCGAGAGTTTGCCGAAGTGGTGGACACGCTGACGGCGGAGACGCCCCTGGTCCTGATCCTCGAAGACCTGCACTGGAGTGATTACGCGACCTTGGACCTGCTGGCGCTGCTGGCGCGGCGGCGGACGCCCGCCCGCCTCCTGGTGATCGGGACGTATCGGCCGGTGGAGGCGATCGTGCATCACCATCCCTTGCGCACCGTGGTGCAGGACTTGCGGCGACACGGGCACGCGACGGAGCTGCCGCTGGCGTTACTGAGCGTCGAAGCGGTAGCGGCGTATCTCGTGGCGCGCTTTCCGCGGCAGCAGTTCCCGGTCGCGCTGGCGCCGTGGCTGCACCAGCGGACCGACGGCCAGCCGTTGTTTCTGGTTACTCTGGTGCAGGCGCTCGTTGAGTGGGGTGTGCTGCACGCCCACGATGGGTGCTGGACCGTACAGGAGGAGCTTGACACCCTTGCCTTGAATGTGCCCGAGAGCCTGCGGCAGCTGCTCGAGCAGCAGATCACCCACCTGCCGTCGGAGGCCCAACGGGTGCTCGAGGTGGCGAGTGTCGCGGGGGTGGAGTTTGTGGCTGCGGCAGTGGCGGCTGGCCTCGCGGCCGACGCTGCCACGGTGGAGGAGCACTGTGAGACCTTGGCGGGGCAGCAGTTGTTGCGCCCCCTGGGGGTGACGACCTGGCCCAACGGAATGGTCACGACCCGTTACGCTTTCGTGCATGCGTTGTATCAACAGGTGGTATACCAGGGGCTGGGGGCAGGGCGGCGCGTACGGCTCCACCAGCGGCTGGGGGAGTGTCTAGAGACGGCCTACGGGTCTCAGGCGCGGGAAGTCGCCGCCGAACTGGCGGAGCACTTTGTGCGCGGCCAGGATACCTGGCGCGCTGTCCGCTATGTGCACCAGGCGGCGGAGAATGCGGCCCACCGCCAGGCCCATCGTGAGGCGATTGCGTACTTGAGGCAGGCGTTGGAGTTGCTGAAGGGCATGGCGGAAACACCGCAGCTGCTCCGGCAGGAACTCGCCATACAGCTTGCACTCGGCCCTGCGCTGATGGTTACCAGGGGTTTTGCCGCCCCAGAGGCGGCAGACATCTATGCCCGGGCGCGCCAATTGTGCGAGCAACTGGACGATACCCAGCAGCTCTTTCCTGTCCTCGTTGGGCTGTGGCGATCGGCGCACGTCCAGGCGCAGTTACAGATGGCGCGTGCGCTTGGCGAGCAGCTCCTCAGCTTGGCCAAGGCCCAGGGCGACTCGGCACTCTTTGTCGAAGCCCACGGGCCATTGGGGCAAACGCTCTGCATGCAGGGAGAGCCAATCCTGGCGCGGGAGCATCTGAACCAGGTCGTTACTCTCTATGAGCCGCATCGACATAGTGCCCTGATCTTCCATGTGGGGTATGACCCTGGCATCTATGCTCGTGCCATGGAAGGCTGGGTGCTCTGGTTGTTAGGATATCCTGAGCAGGCGCTGCAGCGCAGCCAGGACGCGCTGCGACTGGCCCGCGAGCAATCTCATCCCTTTACCCTCTCGATCACCCTGGCCACGGTTGCCTTGCTCCAGCAAATGCGTCGGGATGGAGAAGCTTCCCTGAAGCCCATGCAGGCCAGCATGGTTCTGGCGACCGAGCATGGGTTTCCCTACTTGCGGACAGTCGGGATAGTCCTACAGGGATGGGCGCTGACGAGAGGAGGGCAGGTTGCAGAAGGCATGGTGCAGATGCGCCAGGGCCTTGCCGAGTTACGTGCCATGGGATCCGAGGTCTTACGTCCCTACCTGCTCGCTCTGCTCGCAGAAGTCTGTGGGAATAGTGGACAGATCGAGGCAGGGCTTGGCGTGCTGGAAGAGGCGTTAGTGACTGCTGAGAACCATACGGAGCGTTTCAATGAGGCGGATCTGCACCGTCTGAAAGGGGATCTCTTGCTGCGGCAATGTGGGGCGGCGGGGTTCGAAGCGGAAGCCTGCTTCCAGAGAGCCCTCGACATTGCCCGCCACCAGCAGGCCAAGTCCCTGGAATTGCGGGCCGCCACGAGTCTGGCGCGGCTGTGGCAGCGGCAGGGCAAGCGCGACGACGCGCGCCAACTGCTGGCAGAAGTCTACGGCTGGTTCACGGAGGGCTTTGACACCGCGGACTTGCAGGAGGCGAAGGCACTCCTCGACGCGCTCTGCTGAGCCGGGAGTATGCTATCCGGCTCAAATAATCATCCACAGAGCCGGCAGGGTGCTCATGTGCAGAGCAATCCGACCTGCCAAACTATACAAATAGGACAATGTCACCCCCAGTGGCGCGTTCCTGCCACCGAGACATGCGCCTGCGCAGCCTGTCCATACCACCGGTCTAATAGAGCTGACATGCCATCGTATAGCTGGGAGCAATCTCTATGGATGACGCCACGATACCCCTTCTTATACGCTGGCACGCAGCGCCTCGGACAGGTCGATGTCCTCCAGCCTGCCCGAGGCACTGTCTGGTCCTTATCGACAGTGCAGCAACGGCATCACATGGCGGCCAAAGTCCTCGGTGCCGGCGACAAAGTCATCGAAGATGCACATGACGCCTTTGAGACCGTCGATCATAGCTAGCTCATCAAGTTGCTTGGCCACCGTGGTAGGGCTGCCCACCAGCTTGCCAATATTGAGGGCGAAGGCATTCTGCATCTGGGTGATGATCGCAGCCGTGGCGCCCGATACGTCGAGTTTGGCCTGGCCAGACCGCGCTCCACCGCACTCCGCCGTACGATGCTCAGCCATCCAGGCACCCAGCGCATGATTGTGATACTTCTGATCTGCAAAGATCATCACGAGACGTGGAAAGGCCTGGGGTGTGACGAGGCCGAGCAAGGTGGGGGCAGCCACCCCATCTCCTCTGGATTGCTCTTGAGTCCCGATACAACTGATTCCTGCATTGCGATCTGTGTGTTTTGATGGCATGATGCATGTATGACAGCACAGCCTGTGTGTCTGTCTTCTCTCAATGCGACAGCGAAGGGATGGAGCACATCCGTGGCGACAGGGGAACAACTCAAAGCGCTCGTCAAGAGCTATATCGATGGGGATGAAGCACGTTTCTTCACTCTGGCTTTGCAGGTTGCTGCCCATGAAGCCCGTCGTGGCCATGGCAAGCTCGCGCAAGAGATTCGCGAATTGATCGACCGGGCGCGTGCCGCTGCGAGCCATGCAGAGAGTACCAAGAAGCCTATGCCGATTGTCCACCCCCGTGGCGAATTGGCGGGTTTATTCTCGGCGTCTTATCCGAAGCTGCGCTTGTCCGACATGGTCTTGGACGAGCCGACACAAGCACGGCTGACACGTATCGTGCGCGAGCAACGGGCTCGGCACAAACTCCGGGGTTTCAGCCTTGAACCGCGGCGCAAACTTCTCCTCATTGGACCTCCAGGCACAGGGAAAACTATGACAGCAGGAGCTCTTGCCGGCGAATTACAGCTTCCCCTCTTTATCATTCGGCTCGACTCGCTGATCACAAAGTTCATGGGTGAGACTGCTGCCAAGCTCCGGCTTGTGTTCGAAGCGATGACATCCTCCCGTGGGGTGTACCTCTTTGACGAGTTTGACTCGATTGGTGCGCAGCGGGCGTTACCCAATGAGGTGGGCGAGATACGCCGTGTGCTCAATAGCTTTCTCCAATGTATTGAACACGACACATCAGACAGCTTAATCCTCGCTGCAACTAACCATCCGGACGTGCTCGATTGGGCCCTATTCCGACGTTTTGACGATGTCATTGAGTACCATCTTCCCGATACACACGCAGTGCTACAAGCGCTCCAAGCGAAGCTCGCGGGCTTTGCCAAAACGGATATTGCATGGCAGCAGGTGGCAAAATCTGCCACAGGACGCAGCTATGCTGACATCACGCGTGCATGCGAAGACGCCGCCAAAGAGATGGTCTTGAACGACCGCCATGCCATTACCACCGAAAGCCTGCTACATGCTCTGTCAGAACAGAGCATGCTGGCATATGGAGGGGCATCTGGACCGCAAGAAAGCTAAGAATCCATGGCTGAGCGAATTGAACGGCTTCGACATCTGATTCCTGTAGGGACGAGTATCACCGAGCGCTATACAAATCCCCGGCGAGTTCCCGTACGGTTTAGGTCTCCCTACCGGAGCCGACGCACACACGGGACATATCTTCGTGACCGGCTTGAACTTATGCGAAGCCGAGCGGTGGAGCTGGGCCAAGAGCGCCTTGCTTTTGGCCTGGAGGCAGATGAAGGAATCTGTCTTGAGTTTATCGGAGAGACTGGCTGCGACCTTGCCGTAAGCAGCCTTGAAGATGCGCGCCAGGGCATCGAGTTACTCGGGGTGCACCAGCGTGATAACACGGTGTCTGCGACGGTCTATGTTCCCTCTGGCAAGGTGGAATCCCTTATACAGAAGGTCGAAGCATATCTCGATCGCGACACCCGGACGGGGAAACCGAAGCATCAAAAGCTCGTCGAAGGGATTTCCCATATTCGCCTGGCCATCTTGGAAGCCTTCTGGTTGGATGTCCCAAGTCTCATGCCACCTCCAGGCGTTACCGTCTGGTGGGAAGTATGGCTCAGAGTAGAGACTACACCCAATCCCAGAGCACACGATGCCCATAACGACATCCTGACGTCATTTCGTGCGCAGGCAACCAGAGTAGGTCTCACACTCGGCGATGCCCGGATGATCTTACGCTTCCCTGAACGCCTGGTGTTGCTTGTCCATGGGACTCTGGAACAAATGGCGCACTCGGTCGAACTGCTCGCTTCTATTGCCGAGTTACGCCTGGCACGGGTACGCGTCGAAGACTTTCTTGACCTCAGAGCATCAGACCAAGAAGCGTGGGTGCGTGACCTGCAGCAGCATGCGTTCCCTCCTCCGCTCAACGCACCTGCTGTCTGTCTACTCGATACCGGGGTCCTCAGAACCCACCCCCTCCTCGATCTTGGCCTGCATGCAGACGATTGCCACACTTATCATCCTGACTGGGGTGCCACGGATCATGATGGACATGGCACTGCCATGGCGGGCATTGCGCTCTACGGTGATTTAGCCGAGATCTTGGCATCATCAAATGACATTATGCTGTCGCATCGTCTCGAATCCGTCAAAATCTTGCCTCCTGAGGGATATCCACCTCATGATCCCTTCCTCTATGGCACTGTAACCCAGGAGGCGGTTGCGCGAGCAGAAATCCAGGCTCCCACGCGCCCACGTGTCATCTGTATGGCTGTTACAGGAGACCCCCCTGATCATCTGTGTGTCACCGAGGTCTCCTCAGAAGTGCAAAGAGACGATATCGTTACACAGATCAATGCCTTCTATGGGAGAGGGCGACCCTCATCATGGTCGGCCGCTCTTGACCAGCTTGCGTCTGGGGTATTGGATGAGCAGCGTCGGCTGCTCCTGCTTTCTGCCGGGAACACAAGGTCATGGTCCCGCCGTTACTATCCGGATAGTAATCTTACAGAGAGTATCCACGATCCAGGACAGGCCTGGAATGTGCTGACCATAGGAGCCTATACGATGAAGACCACGGTGAATCCCGTCGTCTATCCAGGCTGGAAGCCTGTGGCTCCTGCCGGTGGCTTAAGCCCAGCAAGCACGACCTCGCTCCTCTGGGACGACCAATGGCCATTGAAACCTGATATCTGTCTGGAAGGTGGCAACATGGCGATTGATCCAAGTACAGGGGAGCCAGATTACTCCGTCGGAGACCTTCAGCTCCTGACGACCAATCATGTCCTGATCCAACGGTTACTCACGGTGACGAGGGATACAAGCGCCGCAACAGCCCTTGCCGCCCGGATGGCAGCCATCATCCACGCAGAGTATCCACAATTCTGGCCTGAAACGGTACGCGCGCTGATAGTGCACTCAGCCGGCTGGACGCCCGCGATGCAACACCGAGAGAGCTCTTTGACAGGGCGACAAAGCGTTAGAGGCATGTTGCGAACTTATGGGTATGGTGTCCCGAACCTCGACCGTGCTCTCTGGAGTGCGCGGCATGAATTGACCCTTGTGGTCCAAGACCGTCTCCAGCCATTCGACCGTCCACACAAAGGTAAACCACCCGTGACCCGTGATATGCATCTCCATCCTCTCCCCTGGCCGCGTGATGTCTTGCAAGCGCTTGGAGATACGCTCGTGGAGCTGCGGGTCACCCTGTCATACTTCATTGAACCCAATCCAGGCGAACGAGGTAGAGATCGTCGCCACCGATACGCCTCGCATGGCCTGCGGTTTGACGTGAACACCCCGACAGAAAGCTTCGAAGATTTTCGGAGACGCTTGAGCACAGCCGCCAGAGAGGAAGAAGAGTCCGACAGAGCACAGACCAGCAGTGATGCCGCACATTGGCTGCTTGGGCCAGACCTCCGCCATAAGGGGTCTATCCATTCGGACCGTTGGCAAGGCACAGCGGCTGATTTAGCGAGTCGAGGAATCGTCGCGGTGTATCCCGTCATTGGATGGTGGAAAGAACGACCACGCCATGAACGCTGGGGGAGACAAGCACGCTACGCCCTTATCGTTTCTATCTATACGCCTACGACAGATATCGACATTTATACTCCTGTCGCCGTTACCATTCAGCCTACCATCTCCATATAAGGGGCCCTGCTACTCACACTCTTACACGACCTCAACCCATCCGATCAACGTGGAGTCATACCCTCGGTGCTCGCTGATGATGCACCGATGCAGCAGTTCTCGATGCATCATCGGCTCCAGAGTGTCGAGGAGGAGATGGTCACGAGACGCTGATCCGTTCGAGGCCGGTGGTAATTGGAACAGGCGATCTATTTGGCGTTCCCATGATGGCACGCGTTGGCCGTCGTCATCAATGGCCAACGGCAGGACGACCGTCTTGGTTTCGCCTCGGTCACCCTGGGTGGTGACATGCCAGATGGAGAGGACGCCGCTGCGGCCGTCGTGAGATTTGACCCGGATGCCGATTTCTCCTGGTTGAAGGTCACGATAGCGGTGCAAGTAGGAGACGACTAAGGGGTGGTCGAGGCCCATGAGTTCGAGGTCTTCCCGTTCCTGTGACGCGTCTCGGTCAATCGTAAAATGCAGGTCGGCCTGGCCGTTGCCGTTCCCGGTTACGGCGAGCATGTGGCCATCAACCTCCTTGAGGTGTTTCCCGTCTTCTTCGACCGCAGTGCGAAGAAAGTGAATGATGGCCGACATGCCTGCGCTGGTATCGGAAAACGGCTGATAGTCCTCAAGCGAAAAGCCGTCGAGGTCCTGGAAAAGCTCGAAGACGACCTCACGAGCTTCCGCCGCATTCGACAAGGCAGCTTCCAATTCCAATCGAGTGCGCTTCAGTTCCGGATCGGAGAGGGCCTGGGAGTACAGGCTCTCGTAGCTCAAGCGTTCTGACAGCTGACCCAAGATTTGCGCACGCAGATCCTCAGCAATGTCGCCATGCTCGTCCACTTTCCCCAGGGTCTTGGCAATCTCTTTCAGCTTGTCATCCAGCAGCAAGAAGATGCGGCCCTCAATGGTGTCCGACAGGACGAGGTTGTAGACCTGAGCCGTGTACCGCTGTCCATAGCGATGAATGCGACCGATGCGCTGTTCGATGTCCATGGGGTTCCACGGCAGGTCAAAATTGAACAGCACACGGGCGTGCTGTAAATTGATGCCTTCCCGACCGGCAGCGGTGCAGATCATGACCCTAGGGCCACGAGGCTGCTTGAATCGCTTCTCGGCAGCCAGCTTGCTGCCATGGTCGCCGCCCTTGAGCACCACCACGCCCTGGCCAGGATACGCCTTGTCGATCTCCTCGCCGAGCATCTCGACGGTGCCCAGGTAGGTGGCGAAGACCACGACGCGCTCGGTCGGGTCCCGCTTCCACAATGTTCCCAGAGCGTGGATGAGTTTCTGTACCTTGGTTTCGGTCTGCCGGGGATACCGTGCCAGCAGTGCTCGAATGCGCTGTCGTTCTTCTGGCAGGCACAGCGCGACCGCCGTAATGGCCACATCTTCGGACTCTGTGGTGGCCGTCTCCGACGTATACTCGCTCGACACCAGGGCGAGTTCCTCGTCGCTCATTTTCTTCAGCAGCCGCCGCTTCATGTCGGCCAGGATGCGTTCGGCCTCGACGGCGGCGAGGCGGTCGTCGCCCAGGGCGAACTCGTACCGGATCAATGCTTTGGCTTCGGCGAACGCCGCGTCACGCGCGTCGATGTCCAAATGGGCATCGTGCATCAGTCCTTCCTGCACGGTGAGGGCGATGAGACGACGACGGAGCGTGCGGTGCACAGCGGCGAAGCTGGAAGCGGCGATCTTCTGGAAGATCGTCATCACGAATCCTAACGCCCGGCCTTTGTTACCCTGCTGCTTGGCCAGGGCAAAGCCGTCCATGAGGTAGACGTTGAGTTCGTTGTAAAACTCGCGCTCAGTTTCCGACATCACGAACGACTCGGTGTGTACCCAGCGTCGAGCGAACAGTGTCGAGCCATCGGGACGGCACGCATCGGCCTTGGTGCGACGGAAGACCACGGCGTTCAGGCGATGGCGATACTCCACCATATCGACGGGGGTGCTGAACAGCGTGGGATCGAGCAGTTGGATCAGCATCCAGAAGCGGAAGTGATCGCCTTGATGCGGTGTCGCCGACAACAACAGCAAGTCACGGCAGTGCCTTTTCAAGACTTCGGCCAGTTTGTAGTTCTCGGTCTTTTTGACCTTGCCGCCGCTGCGATAGGCCGTCAGGTGATGCGCTTCGTCGAAAACCACGAGGTCCCAGGGCGGGGCCTCTTGCAGGCGTTTGACTCTGGGTTTCATTTTTAACGTGTCGATGCTGGCGATGAGCCAGTCATGCCTGGCGAACGCGTTGGATTTGCGGTCCGTGACATCGCCTTCACTGCCAAAGACCTCGAAATCGAGGTGAAAGACCTCGTTCAATTCTCGGTGCCAGTTATTAACCAGCCCGGCAGGCACGACCATCAAGGCGCGATGCAGTTCGCCCCGGCTGGCCAGTTCCCGGAGAAGCAATGCCGTCTCAATGGTCTTGCCCAAGCCGACTTCATCAGCGATCAGGTAGCGTCGGGGTGAGGCAGTGGCAATACGGTGCGTCAACACCACTTGATGCGGGAGCAGATCAATCTTCGCTGATGTGAGGGCCGCAGCACTGTCCAGGAGCGGCAAAGCATGCGCCTGATACGCCAGCCACGCCCGCCGATTGCGACGTTCTCCGGCAGCCACGTTTTGGACGATGTATTCCGCGCGTCCGACCGTGAGCAAGAGCGATGTGACGGGTACCTGCCGCTCGCCGGTGCCGAAGAAGACGCGCACGAAACCGGTGTGCGCTGGGGAAACCACAACGCCCTCGCCAAATTCGGCGTGACGCACGCGTTGACCGGGTTGGAGCAGGAGCGATGGTTCAACACTCATGAAATTCTCGGATGAAACAGGCCGACCCACTGTGCGGCCTTCTTGTCGCCGGGAACGTGAATCCGTCTGAGGTCATGTTGTGCCCCGTTGAACAGGCAATGACTCAGCGGAATCTGCTGTTGCTTGTATTCGCCGCTACAGTGCCAATAGTAGGCATCGTCGCTGGTGCGGTAGGCAAGCCGGGCGTGCTCGACCAGCCAGAAGATGAGAGCCGCCTGGTTGCCGCCGTCTGCGACTTCCCGCTGGTACGAGATGATCACGGGATAGATGACGTGTTCAAGCCACTGCTCCGCTTCGTCTGGTGGCAAAGCATCGACGCAGCTTTCCAGGCCAGCCACGACGAGCGTCGTGTCGTTGACTAATGGCAGGTCCGCTTCTGGCCAGCCAGCGGCGTGGAGTTGCAGCAAGCGGCGGAGGCTGACCACCTGCTGTGGCTGGCACAACTGGTTCAGGCAATCAGCGTCCCACAGGATCGAGATGCCTCGGCGGGTCCAGCTATCGTCTTCGAGCGGCGGTCCCATCGGTTAGTTCTCCGACCCGTTCACGTCAAATAGGCTCATCTGGTGTTCGACTTTCGGCTTGTTGTTGGCCTGCCATGAGTTGTACAGCTGTCTTGCCAACCTGGCCGCGTTTTTGATGTCCTCGCCGCCACCGTGACGGCTCAGCCAATCGAGCAAATCGCCTGTGGCCGGGTGCGGCGTGAAGTTCGGGTTGTTCAGGGTGTCCTGCACCCGGATGCCGCTGTTCTCGTAGCAAGCTCCGACCAGGAACATCGCTTGATCGAAATCACGGGCCATGCCGTTGCGCGGCTGGCCCTTCCATTGTTGCGCGAGTTCGACGGGTGACGTGATGTGGAACACCTTCTGCGCTTCGCTGCACCAGCCCCGTTCCAGGAATTCGTTCGGCGATACGCCGGTGCTCCGCAGAAACTTCTGCATCTGGTCACGGGGCAGGCTGGTGCGGTCGGCAAACAGTCGCAAGAACTGGCGCGTGTACGGCTCGGCCAGCACCGGCGGGGATTCGTTGGTCGTGTCGCTCTCGTCGTCGAGCAGTTGGTTGATGCCGACCAGGGCATCCTTGACCGTGAATTCGCCTTCCCGCCCTCTTTCGATGTACACCTTGCCGTAGTGACGGGAGTAATATTCGAGAGCCTTGCCACGCCGGATCACCTGGAGATCGGCTTCTTGCAGACCCGCCTGCTGGTGCTGTTCGAGAATTTCTTGCAGCTGCCGCACATCCCGCATGATCTGCCGCCGCAGTCGTGCCCAACTGACTGGCTCCGGTTCCTCCGTGCGTTTGCGGCAGACATGGATGATGTCGTACTCGATCAATGTGATCCGAAGGTACCGAGACTCGCCCTTCGCCCTTCGTTTCGTCACTCCGAATCGGGTAGGCCGCTTCCAGGTAGAAGCCCGCCTCAAAAAGACTCTCCAGCACAGCCACCCACGGCTCATCTTCGCTGTGGTGGAAGGTAAAGGCGAGAATTCCACTCGGCTTGAGAATACGTTTCGCTTCTCGCCAGCATTCAGTCAGAATCTTTTGATAGAACGCATCTGCTTCTTCGGATGTCCGCGCCTTGTTGGCGACGGCTTCTAGTGCTTTCGGTGTGTACTCGGCTGAGAACAGCTTCGGATACTTCGTCCTTGAGGGCAAGACGTAGCCAGACATAGAAAAAATCAGCAAGTTCGGCGTAGTGCAACAATCCGCCGAACGGTGGATCAGTAATGACAAGATCAAAGCGACTCGCTCGGAATGCTGCTCAAATCGCTGGACTGATCGGCATCCAAGATATGGCCGTCAGATCTAGAGTCTCCTGGATACGTCTTGACGCTTTTCGACTGTTATCTCCTGCGCCACAATCGTTGCTGATACTTACCAGATCGCTTGCTGACACGAGTTCCCAAGGCTCTTGACACCACTCCAAAGCAGTCTAATGCTCGCCGCCGCACATGACTGCCCAATTACCTCGCCCAAGTCGTGAAAACACCGAGTTCTCGACCACGGTAGTCTTTGGGATGATAATTGTTGTTGCTGAACATAGGCTCTAGCTTGTCATCTCGTTGTGTTCCAAATGCAAAACATGTTCTGGTTGCGTAAGATATTGCTGAAATGCTCCAAGCACAAACTCTCGTTTATCCTACACGAATAAGCGTCGTTATGCACTACAATGCTCTGAGAAGCAGCGAGTGAACAAGCAGTTGCCGAGCATTGAAATTGTCCACCAGTGGGTGAAACCGTGATTCGGTAATGCCTCCGTTATTCATGTGCGTCATGAACCCATAGGGAACTTCTGCACTTTGGCCAGAATGGCGCCAAATCTGACGATTCTTTCGGTACTTCCCATTCGCGAATTGCTGCGTCGTACTGCCGAACGTCCGGCAATGTCGAAGAAACCTGCCAGCAATATGGCAAATTATCTTCATCACACTTGGGACAATATCCTTGGATCGCATACATTGCAACGGGACCGGACTTGCCATGACCGCTTAATGGCTGTCAGAACGTCTTGATCCTTTCCACATGTAGCTTCCTGGCAGGTGAACGTGGATTTTCTCGGTACTGTTCCTCCTC
Organism: uncultured Acidobacteriota bacterium; assembly: GCA_963813345.1. Taxonomy (GTDB): domain Bacteria; phylum Acidobacteriota; class Blastocatellia; order RBC074; family RBC074; genus CAWDDA01. The sequence goes on from CAWEYR010000026.1 coordinate 20,766, forward strand.
GTCTGTCCGTGTAGAAAACTTCACCGGTGTCTGGACAAGCCACTTGTTCCGGTAGCTTGCCTCTGACCTCGATAAGCCGCAAGGTCTTTGCCCGCTCCTCGTTCCACGCCGCTGTTGACTCAGCCGAATCAGTGACGCTTCCACCCAACCAGTTCCCGTGTGCATCCTTGCCCGGCGATCCTCGCAGCCATTCGGGATGCACCAGAAGCGTCAGGTCGATCTTTTTGTTCTTCGAATTGCCCAGCGAAACTGACTTGCCATCGGCGGCTGCTTTCTGGTCCTGGAACTGGTGATGGCAATGCGGGCACTCGTATCGCCCCTTGTCGTCCATGATCACAAACGGGACTTCGTCTGGTGCCACAACGAGCATGGCTGCGGGAGCCATGCGGGCTTCGTGCTGCTCGATGTCGAATGCCTTGCCGCATTTCGAGCAGACATGATCCACCCATGCCCTCACCGTCAGCGTTTTAATGGCCACAACCGGTGTGGTCATAATGGGCGTGCGGTGATGGCATTCGGTAGCCTGACACGGACCGTGCTTGCGCCCAGAACGTGTAGATGACTTCCGGGCCGGCGTACTCGTAATCAGGACGTTCTTCGGGCGTGAGGGCAAGCGGATCGAACGAGTCGTCCATAATCTCGCCGGTCGAACGCTTCTTCCATTGCCCCTTGTGCCCACGGGGACAGTCGCAGGCATAAAATGGCATGATCTGCGGCTTGACTTCCGCCTCGATGGCGTCCAGCAGCTCTTTGACTTCCTGCGGATCGACCTGGGCCAACTCGTTCTTGACCACGAACCAGGCGACAGGATTCAGGTCATTGCCATACATCTGCATACCCAGGCGGGCACCCTCGACCACCGTCGTGCCGCCACCCATGAAGATGTCAGCCACCTTGAGCCGCTGGAACTGCGGGTTCTTCTGGTGATTGCCGTAGTAGGCATCCCAGACGGTCTTGGCAGCTTCAGCGGGGTCGTCGGGAGCCCTGGTGGCAGCAGCGATAAGCATGGCCCGGAACACGCTGGAGCGGCGTCTTGCCCACCACTTCGACATCTGGTAAATGGGCTTCCCGGCGTTGCCCTCAATGGTCGAGACGTGATTGATGGGCAGGATCGGGAAATCGACTTCGAGACACGTCCTGGGCCGATTCGGATCGGAGAAGTCCACCGACTCCAGGGACAGTTCCCGACCGGCACCGACCGCTGCGGCGACCGCCTCTTGCAGTGCCTCTTGCTTGGTCTTTTTCTGTACCTTCGCCACGGTTGTACCTCAAGGCGTTTCACGAGAGTTCAATGTAGGGGACAAACACTTCCAGCAACGACAAACCACCATGATGCAGCGTCGGATACCCGGACGGGCTGCGCCATTTCCTGCGGCCCAGCACATACTGATGCGTGCCGTGGGCCGTCGTCAGGCGCAGGTCAATCGGTGGCACCCAGGCGCCATGCTCGCCATCGCTCGCAGCGGTGCGACCGTTCTTGAACACCTGCCGCATGTACGCCACCTGATCCTTGTCCACCAGATCAGGGAAATGGCCGCATGCGGCGTAGCCATGATCACTGGTAATGACCAGCCGTCGCCCGGTGGTGAGCCGCTCGATGAACTGCCAGAAATCATCTGACGACAGGGCCGCATATGCTTCCCTGGCCAGCTTGTGGGAGCCCTCGCCCGGCTTCGACAGGTCGTGCATGCGGTCGTCAGGCCAGTGGTGCCAGAAGACGAATCCGGCGTGGTTGCCAACACGCTCGATGCAGTCTTTCCAGGGGAGATCGCACGATTCAGTGCCCGCCCCTGTAAGCTTGTGAGCTGATCCAGCTTGATTGTTCTCCAATGCCGAACGTTGGGAGAAGCCAAGGGCATTGGCAAATGGCGTGGTTTCGCAAGGGAGTTCTGCTCCACGCACACCAGCCTGATGAATGGTATAGTCCCGGGTGGTCGCCTGTTCGAGCAGCCACGGCACTTCACGCAGCGACAGGCCATCGAGGATGAGGACGGCCTTGCCGCTGTGGATGCTGTGCCAAAACTCGACGATGGCCTGACTGGTCTTCTGGACCGACACCTCGAAGTGTTCCCACAAGTCCCACGCCGAGCCAGAAAGGACGTTTTCCAGTTCCGTCAGATTGCGATCACGCTTGACGACCTCGGCATCTGCAACCGCAGCGGGGACGGGAACCGAGAAGACTTCCCAGAGATGGTTGGCGATGTCGCTCCACGCTTGCTGCGGCGTACCACTGGTGACGGATTGGAGCAGGTGCTGGCTGATCGGCATCAGGTACCTTCCTTCTCCAGGTCCAGTCCATACGTTACGCCATCGGGCAGGTGCTTGAGCAGCTGTTGCAGCTGAGCCCCGGTCATCTTGCCGACTTTGAGCGATACATTTGTGACTGTCGTGGCCGGGCGAATGCCCCACGCTTCCACCTGACCGAGCAAGTTGAGTCCCGAAGTCGGCGGGGCTGAATAAGGCGTCTGCACGGCTGTGGCTTGTCCATTATCAGCGTTGCCAAACAGATTGGGCAACTCTGGCTTCTGACCATCCACGCCAGTATTGCCGGCAGACGTGCTTCCAGAGCCAGGAGGGTCAGCAACAAATCCCTCGCCGGTCGTTGGCTCCGGCAAGGATGTCTTGCCACCGCTCACCACCACAGCATCGGGTAGGTAGAGCATGGTTTCATCCAGGTGCCTACCCGTGCCGAGCTTGCCTTTCATGCGATTCCACGCCTCGTCTGCCGACTCGCCAGGGCGCGCCTGGAGCAGTTCGAGACCACGCACATTGATGACGACCTGGCCCTCGGCACACATCCGCATGACGCGATCCTTGACTTCGACTTCGCCAAGCCACGGAATGCACGGCTTACCGCCTGGACGTGGTTCCCGCAGGTCCTTGAGCAGTTTGCCCACCGACTCGGTGTTCTCGGCCAGCTTGAGCACATAGTCCTCGAACTCTTCCGGGATGAACAGCGCGTCCTTGAGGATCTTCTCGATAGCGTCGGGGATCTTGTCACCCTGGGCGCCGTGCTTCTCTTCGGCAAAGTGACACCTGGCAGGCTCGGCATAGTTCCACTCGCTCAGGATGGCAAAACGGTCGAAGCGGCCTCTGAGCTTGGGCCGCAGTTCATCGCGTTGGAACGTCTTTGCCAGATCGGCGTAGACCCTCTCCGTTTGTTGCCATTGCAGCGCCAGATAGACGGCCCTGGCCAGCACGAGCAATTCCCGCTCGTAGTAGATATCCCCTGTTCCCTTCTGCGGCAACAGGAACCGGATCGTGTTGCGGCCCTCCTGGAGATGACGCTTGAGCCAGGTGCCAAGGGAAGCTGCGAGCGTGTCGGGATACGTCGGCACGACAACGATAGACAAACGACCGTCCCACGACTTCGGGTGGTCCTTCTCGTCAAACTCGGACCAGGGATCAGACTCCCATTTGCGCTTGAGGACAACAACCCGGAACTTCTGGGACACCTCCTCCGGGCCACCGATGACCGCGCGGATTTCCTTGGCCAGATGGTCGATGTCCTCTCCATGCTGGAAGAGCTTGTCGTTCTTGGCATGGGCGAGCAGCTTCGAGCGCGCGTTCTCTTCATGTTTGAAGACCAGGCGACCGCCAACCGGATGAATGTTGAAGCTGTTATCAACAATCGTGCTCAGTTCGGCCTCGAATTGGTTGTCGTCGATGGGCTTGTTGCGGGTGATGTCGATTTGCAGCTCCGCTGGTTCCGCTCCAGCGAGTCGATCCACCGTCAAGGAGCGGAGCCACAGAGCACTGATGATCTCTTCGCAGTGCGGCACGGCTGTCGTAGCCATGGGCACGGCGTCGCGGACCGCTTCGAGATTGCGCAGGGCTTTTTCCCGCAGGTCTTTGTGCAACTGGTTGGCCACAGAGTCCAGCAGGGAGGCCACGCCGCTCTTCTCGTTCGCCAGCGAGAAATCGGCGGCGGTGATAATCGGGTGCGAGGGATTGTGGTTCTTGTACAGGTCCACGAGAATTTTGATAAGGTCCCGTGTTTCCTGGGCATCGGTGGCAATGAGAACCTGATCGTCGAGGAGCTTTAACAAATGCGGCGCGAACGGCCACGCTTCAAGAAACTCCTCCTGCCGCTTGTCCTGCTCTTGTTGTGGGACCTTGGCTAAACGAAAGCATTCCGAGACATGGGTGTGGATGAGCGCTGTGATCTGGGCCGTGGGTATCTGCATCCGGTTATCGAAGATGCGGTACAGCAGCAAGCGCTGGCGGTCCCGCTTGGCCAACGGCCCTTTGAAGTCGACAACGACCGGATTGACACGATGCATCTGCTGGTAGGCATCCGAATTGCCTTCCCGCACCGACACGACCAGCACGAGGAGTTCGGGATTCTTCTGAGCGATCTCAGAAAGAATCTGGATGAAGTTGAAGGCCCAATTCCGCCAGGGATACTGCCTGGTGTTTGTCAGCCCATCGTACCAGGTCTGGAACTCATCGAGGATCAAGATCGTGGGCTTTTCGGTGAACATCTCCACCATCAGATCGTAGCTGGGGATGTCCGTTTTCTTTTCCCCCATGCCCTGCCATTTGCCTTCATACCATTGGCCGCGAGGATGCTGCGTGAACAGGATATCCCAGAGGTATTTGTAGCGCTGCAGGTGCAGGCTCTCGGCGATCATGCAGGCATCGGCGCGGAGCTTCAGCGCGCCAATCTGCGGGTTGCCGAGTCGATCAGCCCATTCAGTCAACCACGCATTGCCCGTAGCAGTGTCTGTGCAGAGGTGGTAGAGCGCGGCCATCAGGTGCGATTTCCCCTGGCCCCTGGCTCCCAGGAGGACGACGGGACGGGAGTGGCCAGGACCCGTCGCTTCGATGGTCTTCAACAGATCGAATGACGGATAGGTGATCTTTAAAAACTCGACGGCAGGCACCTGCAGGGCCCCGGTTTGTGCTTGGTTTGTGAAATCAACGGTAGTTCCCTTCAGCCGTCGCCCACGGAATTCTTCACGTAGTTTGAGTTCGAGCATGATGGTCCTCGTGGTTGTGTCAGGACTCACGCCACACTGGCCAGGCTGAGGACGTGAACCATCCAAATCAGGCTTTACAATTCCACCACCAGGTCCATCAATTGAGCGAGCCGCTGATGATGGATGTCTCGACGCTGCTAGAGTTACAGCGATTGGTTACGACGCGACTGGGGACGGGGACACACACGGATTTCATGCAACAGGCGACGGCAACGCACAGCAATAGCAAAGGATGTGATGTAAGCCCACAGATGGGCCGATAGCGCTGTTTGATACCGCGCAGGAGACCCCATGTCGCATCGGTCCATGCAATTATAGTACTCCCAGAGAAATAATGCGAAATAAGGGGCTCATATTGGACATGGCTGTCCCGACCATCGTGTGCTCGGTCAGAGAAATGAGGGAGGTAAGCACGCTCAGGTTGAAACTGTATGGACATTGTCGCCCATCAGCCTTCGGGATGTCGCCTCTCCGCTTCGTTGGGTGCTGACAGATAGCGGAACTGTGCCTCACCCGGTGATGTGCTATGATACGCCACATGCAAAGCAGGCGATGGCCGCGCATGCTGACTCATGACGTGGGAAGGAGAGATCGCATGACCGATGCCTTAGGATGGCGCGCCAAGTTTGGGGTTCTTGCCCCCAGTACCAACACTATCGTCGAGCCCGACTTTTATCGTATGGGCGTCCCGGGCGTGACAGCGCATTTCTCGCGTATTCACATCCGCGATCAGAGCCTTGGCAGTGATGCAGCCTTTGAGGCTCTGCTGGAGCAGGTGCGGGAGGAAATTGGCCACGCCGTGGCCCGCGTCATGACTGCCGAACCGGATTACATGGTCATGGGTATGAGTTCTGAAACGTTTTGGGGTGGGGTGGAGGGCAATCGGCAGTTCGTCAAACAGATCAACGAACTCAGCCATGGCCTCGGCGTGGCCACGGGCGCCGAAGCCTGCGAACGGGCGTTGCAACTGCTCGGGGTCAGGCGCCTTGGCGTGGTAACCCCCTACCAGCCAGTGGGTGACCAGAACGTCAGGCGTTTCTTCACTGAGCTGGGATTTGATGTGGTCAACATGACAGGCTTGCGCTGTCCCACTGCCGTGTCGATTGCCCATGTCCAGGAAGCAACTCTCCGGCAGGCGCTGTTGGAGGTCAATAGCGACGATGCCGAGGCGCTCGTGCAGGTGGGCACGAATCTGAGTATGGTCCAGCTTGCCGATGAGGCCGAGCGCTGGCTCGGCAAGCCGGTCATTGCCATTAACGCCGCCATCTGGTGGCTGGCCCTGCGCGACAATGGCATCACCGATAAAGTCTACGGCTGTGGCCGTCTGCTGCGGGAGTTTTAACAGGGGGAGGGGCGCATGGATCTTGCTGAAGCCGAACAATACTACACCAACATTGGCTTTGCGGCGCGGGTAGGGTTCGGACGAGCGCCAGCCCTGCTCATCATCGACTGTAACCATGGCTGTGCCGATCCGACGATTTCCCCTATCGGTATTGCCATGCCAGAGGAGATGGCGCACATCCGCCGCTTACTCGAGCTGGCCCGGGCGAGCGCTTTCCCAGTGGTGTATACCACGATAGTGTACAGTGAGGCACAGTTGCGTGACGGCGGGTGGTTTGTCACCAAAGTGCCTGCCCTGGCGGCGCTGCGGCCGGATTCGAAAGAAGTGCAGATCGTGCCGGAACTCGCCCCACGTCCGGGCGAGCTGGTCATTGAAAAGCGTTTCCCCAGCGGCTTTTACGGCACCAATCTGCATTCGTACCTGACCAGATGCGGGGTGGATACCGTGGTGATCACCGGCAATTCGACGAGCGGCTGCGTGCGCGCCACGGTGATCGATGCCGTCTCGGCCGGTTTTCGGGTCATCGTGCCGCGTCAGTGCGTGGCGGATCGTGTGCGCTTGACGCATCTTGTCAACCTGTTCGATATTGATGCGAAATATGGCGATGTGCTGGACGTGGAAGAGGTCATGGCAGCGATGCAGCGTCTTGGCAACATGAGCGAGATGTCTGTTTCATAAATTCATGGCCAGTGCTAGGGTTCCCCTGGGAGCGCCACGCTCCAGCGTGGCTTCTGGAGCCGGGCTAGAGCCCGGCGTTCCCAGGGGGAGGGCACTGGCGTAGGACTTGCGTGCAGCATACAATTGCCGCATCTTTCTCTGTCTGCACTACGCAGCTTCCCTTGGCGATCAACAGTAGGCGACCAGCCATGCTACAGATTGTTGCAGCTGAGACCGGTGACAGGCTCAACGACGCCCGGAGCCTCTTCGAGGAATATGCCGCCTCATTGGGTATTGACCTGGATTTTCAGCATTTTGATGCAGAACTCAGGCACCTGCCTGGAGACTATGCGCCACCCACCGGTCGTCTCCTGCTGGCGCTGTGGCACGGCGAGGCTGCCGGGTGTATTGCCCTGCGGCCGCTTGGCGAGGGCATCTGCGAGATGAAGCGGCTCTATGTCCGGCCGCGCTTTCAGGGGCTGGGGATCGGCAGATCTCTGGCGGAAGCGGTGATTACTGAAGCACGGACGATTGGCTATGCGCGCCTGCGTCTCGACACCCTGCCATCGATGACACGGGCGCGGGCGATGTATGCCGCGCTCGGCTTTCGAGAGATCATGCCGTATCGCTACAACCCCATAGAAGGCACAGCGTTCATGGAGTTACTCCTGAGCTCTGATAACCTGGGACATGGCTCGCAGCCCTCCTGACACTGCCTGTCCCCTCTGCTATCATAGGCGAGGTGGTACGTCATCCAACGGTATGACTAGATTCGCAGGTAAGGAAGCAGGCGATGCGATTCTTTGACATGCTGACCCAGGTGATCGGATTGCTGGTGCTGGAGCGGCGGGTTTCCTATCGTACGCTCAAGTTACAGTTTGATCTTGACGACACCACCCTGGCAGCGCTCAAAGAGGCCATTATTGATGTCCATCAGCTCGCCGTGGACCAGGATGGCACCATGCTGGTCTGGACTGGCGGACCGCCGTCTGCGGTCAGCGCAGCCTCGCATGCCAGCCAGGCAGCCACTGCAGTTTCCCCTTCTGCTCCACCAACTCTGCCGCCTTCCTCCACCGCCCCTGAGGCGCTGCCCGACGAGTCAGCCACTACCCCCACGGCGGCGTTGCACACGCCCGACGCCGAACGCCGGCAGGTGACGGTGCTGTTCTGTGATCTCGTCGATTCCACGCAACTGGCGCAGCAGCTCGACCCTGAAGACTACCGCAGCGTGGTGCGTGCCTACCAGGAGGCCGTGGTGACGGCCATACAGCCCTTTGACGGCCACGTGGCGCAGTATCTTGGCGATGGCCTGCTGCTCTACTTTGGCTGGCCGCAGGCGCACGAGGACGCTGCAGTGCGTGCCGTGCATGCCAGTCTGGCCATCATCGCGGCCATGGCGCCGCTCAATGCCCGTGTGGAGCCACGCTATGGGGTACGTGTGGCGGTACGCCTTGGATTGCATACGGGGCTAGCGGTCATTGGGCAGATGGGCAGTGGTGCGCGCCAGGAGCAGCTTGCCATGGGCGATACGCCCAATATCGCGGCCCGCCTCCAGGGCCTGGCGGCACCCAATACCGTGGTGCTCAGTGCCGCCACGGCGCGACTGGTGCAAGGGGTATTTGCGCTGCAAGAGATGGGTGTGCAGACGCTGAAAGGTGTGGCCGAGCCGATGCCGGTGTGGCGTGTCGTCGGCCCGAGCACGATGACGCACGACGACGAGGACGCTGGGCTCGACCGTGTCCCTCCCTTCCTGGTGGGACGGGATGAGGAAGTGGGGCTGTTGCTGCGGCGTTGGCAGCAGAGCCAGGAGGGGGTAGGGCAGGTGGTGCTTGTGAGTGGGGAAGCGGGCATCGGCAAGTCGGCTCTGGTCGGAGCACTCCGCCAGCACGTGGGGCATGACGGTGCGCTGCGCCTCACCTTTCGCTGTTCGCCATACCACACCCACAGCGCGCTCTATCCCATTATCGCGCATGTGCAGCGTGTCCTGCATGTTGTGCCGGAGGATACCGCCGAAGGACGGCTGACCAAGCTAGAGCGCCTCCTCGGCACGTATCGGCAACCCCTGACGGAGGTCGTGCCGCTGCTGGCGGCCCTGCTTGCCGTACCGCTGCCGGAGGAGCGCTATGCGCCACTGACCCTGCCGCCCCAACAGCAGCGGCAGCAGACACTGGACGCTCTGGTGGCGTGGTTGCTCGAAGAGGCCGAGCGTCAGCCCGTCCTGGCGGTTTACGAAGATCTGCACTGGGCCGACCCCTCGACGCTGGAGCTGCTCGGCATGCTCGTGGAACAGGCGCCGACCGCGTCGATGCTGCACGTGCTGACGTTTCGCCCCGACTTTGTACCACCCTGGCCCATACGCTCGCATATGACGCCGCTCACGCTCAGCCGTCTGGAGCGTCCGCAAGTCGAAGCGCTGCTGACGCACCTGGCAGGTGGCAAGGCGCTGCCAGCCGAGGTCGTGCAGTACATCGTCACGAAGACAGACGGCGTGCCGCTGTTTGTAGAAGAACTCACCAAGATGCTCCTGGAATCCGCACTGCTGCGTGAGGATACCGACCACTACACGCTGCTGCGCCCTCTCTCCTCGCTGACCATTCCCGCCACCTTGCAGGATGCGCTCATGGCCCGGCTGGAGCGTGTGCCAGGGGTGAAGGAAGTGGCGCAACTCGGGGCGGTATTGGGCCGGGAATTTCCCTATGCATGGCTGCGGGCTATCTCCCCCTTGGACGAAGATACCTTGCAGGACCGGCTGGCGCAGTTGGTGGCCTCCGAACTGCTCTATCAACGCGGACGACCGCCGCGGGCGCGCTACATCTTCAAGCACGCCTTGATCCAGGAGGCGGCGTATCAGTCATTGCTGAGAGAGTACACGGCAGCAGATACATCAGCAGATTGCCCAGGTGTTGGAAGAACGATTTCCTGAGACAGTCGAGACCCAACCGGAACTCTTGGCGCATCACTATACAGAGGCCGGGCGCAACGACCGCGCTGTCGATTACTGGCACAAAGCGGGTCAGAAAGCCCTGGCACGTTCGGCATATGTGGAAGCCATCCGCACCTCAACACAGGGCTGGCACAACTCGGCGACACTCCCTGAGACTTCTGAACGTGTGCAGCAGGAGCTTGACATGCAGATTACCCTGGGCCGGCGCTGGTGGCAGTCAGGGTCATGCCGCCCCGGAGGTGGGCAATGCCTACAGCCGGCGCGGGCATTGTGTCAACAGGTGGGTGAGACCGCAGAGCACTTCCAAGTCCTCTGGGGGCTGTGCCATTTTATCACTGCAGCAGAGCTGCCGACAGCACGAACTGGCGGAGCAATGCCTCACCCTGAGCCACAGCGCACCCGATCCTTGCGAGGCCTCATCAGCCCACCGGAACGTCGGGGACGACCTCGCTCAACTCTGGGGAATTGCCGGCTGGCGCGCACCATCTGGAGCAGGCATTGCCCTCTACACCCACGAGCAGCACCCGACCCTGGCGCTCCTTTATGGCCCAGGACCCGGGGTATCCTGCTACACCTATGCGGGCTAGCCCTCTGGCTGCTGGGCTATCCAGACCAGGCCTGCAGCAGTGCGAGATGCATTGCCATCTCACGGCGATTGTCACACCCCTATAGCTTGGCGCACGCTGTTTAGTGTGGCGAGACTGCATCGTTCCGCCGCGAGGTGAAGCGACGCCGACCTGGTAGAGGCGTTCATGACACTTGCGGCCGAGCAAGCGTTTGCCCTCATGGTTCGCCTGGGGGACGATCATGCGAGGCTGGGCGCTGGTGGCCAGAGGAGACGTTGACGCAGGTCTCAGCGACTTGCGTCAGGGCATAACGTCTGTCGGTTCGACAGGGTCAGCACGGGACTGGCCGTATTATCTGGCATACCTGGCCGAAGCGTATGCGAAAGCCGGGCAGACTGACGAAGGACTGCGGCGTGTAGATGAGGCGCTAGCCCTGATGGACAAAACTGCAGAGCGGTTCACGAAGCGGAAATGCATCGCCTCAAAGGCGAACTGCTGCTCTCCCAGCCCTTGGACCACCAGGCTGAGGCGGAAGTCTGCTTCCAGCAGGCCCTCACCATTGCCCACCGCCAGCAGGCCAAATCCTGGGAGCTGCGCGCCGCCATGAGCCTGAGCTCGCCTGTGGCAGCAGCAGGGCAAGCGGACTGCCGCCCGCGACTTGCTCGCCCCAATCTACAGCTGGTTCACCGAAGGCTTTGACACCGCTGACCTGCAGGAGGCCAAGGCGCTGCTGGAGGAACTTGCCTGACGTGAGCGGTCAAACATGACATCTGTTCATGTGCCGCCCTCGGTCGGCGGGAAAAGATTGAACAGCTCTTCGGCTTGGCGAATACGGGCGTTGAGGTAGCTTACGCGTATGGTCATACTTCCCCCCATCACTACTCCTGGGAGGTGCAAGCCCTCCCAGGTAAAATGTGGAGTCCTTGGCGGCTACATATCCGCCGTGACTACCTCCCGGAAATAGGCCAGATGCCGCCGCTAATACGGCCACCCGGGACGTTCGCCAGACGGGCCTTGATGTGGGGCTCGTCCTGCGGCCGGACCAGCGCCGCCTCCTCGGCTAGAGGCAACGGGATGGCTGGATGGTTGGGGCCAGCCGCGCACCTGGCCAGGTAGTTCAGCCGCGCCTGGTGCTCCAGGTGCACCATCGCCAGCACGGCGCCCTCCACCCCCGAGGTGGATACCGTCACTGCCCCGTGGCCTAGCAGCAGGCAGGCCACACCGTTGCCTAGCAGGCGGGCTACCTCCTGGCCTTCCGCTTCTGAGGTGATGATCTTGGTGCGGGGGTAGACGGGCAGCGGCCCAGTCACCAGCTCAATACCTTCCTGGGCCATCGGCTTCATGCCATGCTCCAGTACGCTCATCAGCACTACGTAGTCGGGGTGCACATGCACCACTGACACCACGTCAGGTCGGTGCTGGTACAGGCACGAGTGGATCTTCACCTCGCTGCACTGCAGTGAGTATGGCGGCCCATCGACCCAGTTGCCTTGCAGGTCGCACACCACCATGTCTTCGGGCCGCATGCGCGACAGCACATCGACACGGTAGCCCGGCCCTTCACCACAAACAGGGACGGGTCCCCAGGTACCCGCATGCTCACGTGCCCCAGCGATGCCCGCACACCCGCCGCCAGGCCGAGCTCCGCCAGGATGCGGTTGCCAATGGCCGCCTCGACTTTTGCTGTTTCCAGGGAACTCCGCTCTGCCATAGTTCTCTCCTCCCGTATGTGATGAGAACGAACCGCCGCCCGCCGTCTCTGCTCTGTCACGGGTGGCACCATTGTGCGCCAGAACCCCGCCAGTGTCTACACCCCTGAGGGGAGCGGACAGTTGCACCCCAGCAGGCTCCGCTACTGCCGCTTTCTGCCTCTTGACACTCGGTTGCTTCCAGGATAGAAACAGTCTTCCAGGCACTGTTCCGGGTTGGATATTCTCTCACTCAATATACCGTGAGGAGGGGGCCCCATGTTTCGTACCGGTCAGACTCGTCGTCAGTTTCTATGGTCGCGCGATTATCTGGGGTCTGGGTGGTCACGTCTTCAAAACAGGACTCGCTCCCATTCTGACTAACCTGATGGAGCAGGGTTTTGTAACCGCTGTCGCACTCAATGAACTGTCGTGCGCGACTTCGAAATCGCGTTCTAGATGAGCGTCAGAAGACGTCGATCAGTCGCTAGGTTCTGGAGCATTTGGAATGGCCGAGGGGACCGGGCGGCTCATTAATGAAGCGATCAATGACGGAGCAAAAGACGGCATCGGACTGGGTGAGGCTGTGGGTCGGGCAATTTCCCGACTGAATGCGCCGGCATGCCCGGTTTTCACTGATAAACGCGGCCTATGGTGCTAAGGTGCCGGTGACAGTCCATGTGACTCTGGGTGCCGATATCATTCATCTGCATCCCCACGCCGATGGCAGTGCCCTTGGAGCGGCTTCGCACCAGGATTTCAGACTCCTGTGCACTCTGGTGAAAGGTCTCGACAGAGGCGGCGTATATCTGAACATCGGCTCCGCAGTCACACTGCCTGAAGTATTTCTCAAAGCGGTGACAACGGTGAGAAACCTGGGTTGCCCGCTCGAGAACTTCTCGACGGCAATCTGGATTTCATACAACAGTATCGCCCGCTGACAAACGTCGTGCGCCGTCCTGTAGCCGGGGGCGCGGGACGCGGTTATAACATCGTCGGCCATCACGAACTGATGTTGCCCCTGCTCGCAGCTGCGATTCGACTTAGCGATCGAGCAGGAAATACTGAATACGAAATGAGGTCTTTTAATGCCTTTTTGTCCTTCCTGTGGTGCGGAATTCCGCGCCGGATTCTCGGTTTGCAATACGTGTGGAGTTGATCTCGTATCATCCCTCGACAAACCGAAAGAGGTTACTCGCCATGCTTCAGAGGACTCTGAAGATGAGCACGGAGAGGATGCTCTTCGCCTGCTCGGGACGTTTGCTGACGAAACCACCGCCACGCTCGTTCGCCGTTTACTCGATGACGCCGGTATTCCGTCTGTTTCTTTAGGCGGCCATGCGGCAACGATCGGAAACTGCACCCCCTGGCAGGTTCTGGTTGATGAAGATTATGTTGAGGCAGCAAAGGAGACTGTCGCTTCCTATCAGTCGCCATCGCTTATCACGGCCAGATCGAAGGCGAACTGCACCGGCTGAGCAATGACCTGACGAGATTGACCCGTCAGCGCCGCGACCTCTCACCCGCAGTTCACTCCATCCAGCAGACAATCGACAAGCTTCGAGAACAACTGGCAGAGATCAACCCCGAGATCGAGGAATAGCAGGTCCACGATGTAGAACTTGCGATTCGCGCAGCGCGGGAAGCGGGCGCCATTCTTCAGGCGTACTCTGCGCGTGATTTCGAAGTCATCAACAAAGGCAGGATCAATCTCGTAACTGAGGCTGATCATGCGAGCGAAGCTCACATCAAGAAACTGATTCTCGACCACTATCCGGATCATCAGATAGTTGCTGAGGAAAGCGGGGTCCACACCGCTCAAAGCGATTATGTCTGGATCATTGATCCGCTTGATGGAACAACGAACTTCGCCCACGGGATACCGTGCTATGCGGTGTCCATCGGCATCGAACATCAGGGTGAGATGATTGCGGGGGTGATCTACGATCCTTCGCGTGACGAGATGTATTCTGCCGAGCGTGGCGCCGGCTCATTCCTGAATGGCTCTCCGATTCGAGTCTCAAAGGTCAGGAAAGTCGAGCAGGCACTTCTCGTATCGGGGTTTCCTTACGACGTGCGTGAAATGATGAATGCGTATCTTCCAGCGTGGGAAGCTTTCCTCGCGCGCGCGCAGGGCGTGCGCCGCCTGGGAGCTGCCGCGATTGATTTATGTTATGTCGCGTGCGGCCGATTTGACGGATTCTGGGAGTTTGGGCTCAATCCCTGGGACACCGCCGCTGGATGGTTGTTGATCGAGGAAGCTGGCGGCAAGGTCACCAAAAGTGACGGAACTCCGTTTCGTAACGCCGAAGCCGATCTCCTTTCGTCGAATGGATTGATACATGATGAGATGATGGAAATTCTTGCCGGGGTAAAATGACGTGAAATCCAAAGGGTTCGCTACCAACCCCAAGCTAAGCTTGAACTCAAACCGACGTTGGTTTGAGTTCAACCTTCAGGTTGGGGTTGGTAGCGAACCTTCAGACTGTCCCCTTCATGCTAGAATCAACATCGCACCGATGCTTGCACTCAATCTGAAAACTCTTGGCGTAATTGCAGGTCCGCAAAAGACGGACGCCCTGGATGTCATTCGCGAGTTGCAGTCTTGGTGTAACCAACACGACATCGCGTGCGAGCGGATTTCGCTTGACGAGAAAGAGCTTTCGAAAAGCGTCGACCTCGTCGTGGTTCTGGGAGGTGACGGAACTATGCTCGCCGCAGCTCGAATTATCGGCGACCGCCGCATTCCGGTAATCGGGGTAAATTTTGGCTGGCTCGGCTATCTGACCGATTTTACGCTCGAGGAGCTCTTCGGTGCGCTCGAAAGTGTGCGAAAGGGTACCTTCGAAGTCGATGAAAGAATGCTCCTCGAAATCAGCGTGTTGCGAGGCAACGAGAAGCTCGAATTCCCTCGCGCTCTGAACGATGCTGTGATCAACAAGGCCGCCCCGTCGCGAATGATCGAGCTCGAGTGCCGAATCAACAACGCTTTTGTAAACAGCTTTCGCGCAGATGGCATGATCGTTGCCACACCTACCGGATCCACTGCGTACTCACTTTCTGCAGGCGGTCCGATCGTTCACCCGAGTCTTTCTGCAATTATCCTGACACCGATCTGTCCTCACATGCTTTCAAACAGGCCTTTTGTCGTATCCGGAGAAAGTACAGTCACCCTCTCGTTCAAGCGCGCATCAGAGGAACTATGCCTCACAATAGACGGCCAGCACGCGGTAGAGCTTACGGCTGACGATCAGATCGTGATTGCCGAAGCCCGTCCGTGTTCTCGATGTTGCGGCCACCCAGTCGCGATTACTTTGAGGTATTGCGGACAAAGCTGAAATGGGGAACGATCTAGAAAGGAGACAGTGCGCTTATGCTCTTCCCACTAGGTGACGACAATCGTTCTCGGGTCATCACACCTACGTGACTTACTTTCTTATCGGAACCAACATCCTTGTCTTCCTCTACCAGTTGATGAACGAGAGTTTCACCTATGGTTACAGCGTTGTTCCGTACGAAGTCAGTCATGGCGTGGACCTGATCAGCGAGGCGGGCTACAACCAGAGTGGCCAGATGGTCAAGGCACCGCAATCTCCGGCCCGGTGCCGATTTACTTTACTTTTATCTCGGCGATGTTCATGCACGGAGGCTTCATGCATATCGCCGGCAACATGCTTTACCTGTGGATTTTCGGCGATAACGTCGAAGACAGGATGGGCCATGTAAAGTTCTTTATCTTTTATCTACTGTGCGGGTTTCTTGCGAGTCTCACGCATGTCGTCTTCAATCCGAATTCAATGATTCCCAGTCTCGGTGCTTCAGGTGCTATCGCCGGCGTTCTTGGCGCGTACCTGATACTCTACCCTCACCAGCGTGTCAGAGTTCTTCTGCCTCTCGGGTTTTTCAGTCAGATTACCGATCTCCCGGCAATTGTCGTGATTGGATTCTGGGCGGTCCTGCAGTTCTTTGGTGGGCTGGGCTCGATTGCCGAGACAGCGCAAACTGGTGGAGTAGCGTATCTGGCGCATGTCGGCGGTTTCATCGCCGGCGCAGTTCTTGTATTTCTTTTTCGAAATCGCCTGGCGACACCTCCGCGAGAGTTCCGGCGCGACGATGATCAGTTCTTGTGATGAATGGCATCCAGTATGACCTGATCACCAGCTCTTCCGACATTCCTCGAGTCGCCGACGCCCTGAGACTTGCACCTGCAATCGGTCTCGATACTGAGACGACCGGGCTTGATCCGCATACATCGCGTCTGCGTCTTCTGCAGCTATCTACCGCTGAGCACAACTTCCTCATAGACCTCTTCGAAGTTCCGGGCGAGTCTCTTGCTCCCATATTCTCCTTACTCGAGCAACCGGAAATCACCAAGGTCGCCCACAACGCCAAGTTTGATGCAAAGTTCCTGAGCAGGCACTACAACATCTCGATAAGTGGAGTCTTCGACACTTATCTCGCAAGCCTTCTTGTCAGCGCTGGAAGTGAACTCGAGCGGCACAGTCTTGAAGCAGTTGCTCAACGGCATCTGAATCTGACCCATGGACAAAGAGGCTCAGCTCAGCGACTGGAGCGGCAATCTTGCAGCATATCAGCTCGACTACGCTGCAAATGATGCGCTTGTGATGTTGCCGCTTCGCGAAGCTCTTCTCGAGCAGCTCAACGAGCTGGATCTGAATGTCGCGGCACAGATCGAGTTCGACTGCATCGAAGCGATTTCGGAAATGGAGCTGCACGGTGTTTTTCTTGACTCTGACCGCTGGCGTGCTCAGATCGAACGTGTCCGCCGCGAGTGCGATGATGTTGCCAGAATACTTCAGGAAGAGCTTGGCCGAGGGGCATCGCAGCTCAGCTTGTTTGACAATGCCACGCGAATCAACCTTGAAAGCCCTCAGCAGGTGCGTGACGCACTCCTCCGAATCGGTATTGAAGTCGAAAGCACAAGTGAGTGGAACCTCAGGAAGCTGGCAGGCGACCATCCCGTCATTAAGCGGCTGCTCGAATACAGGGGGCTTAGCAAGAACCTTTCTTCGTTCGGGGAAGGCATGCTCGAGTTCATTAATTCCGAAACTCATCGTATTCACTCCGATTTTCGTCAAATAGGTACACCGACTGGTCGAATCACCTGCTCGTCGCCAAGCCTTCAACAGGTGCCCCACGCGGTGGAATACCGGTCATGCTTTCGCGCTCCCGAAGGACAGAAGCTCGTTGTCGCTGATTTCTCGCAGATCGAGATGCGGATACTCGCGGAACTCTCAGGTGATGCGGCCCTGATTCGAGCGTTTAACTCGGGCGCTGATCTCCATAGGACGACAGCGTCTCAGATGTACGGAATCGCGCTTGCGCAAATCAGCAACGAGCTCCGCGAGAGTGCTAAGGGTCTCAACTATGGGATTGTCTACGGGATGGGAGCGGAGGGCCTTGCTGGGCGGATCGGATCAACAGTCGAAGAAGCTGGCACGCTGATCGATCGTTATTTTGCCGCCTACCCACAGGTCGATCGTTGGCTGCGAAATGCGGCAGATCGAGCGGTCGAAGAGAGCCGCTCTCGCTCTGCCTCAGGACGACTCTGGGTATTCCGTCTCGATCCGCTGAATCGCGAAGAGCATGGTCAGCTGCGGCGGGTCGGCAAGAACGCTCCGATCCAGGGAACAGGCTCGGATATCTTCAAACGGGCGATGACGCTCACGTTCGATGGCCTCAAGGGACTGGATGCGAGAATCGTTAACAGCATTCATGACGAGATAGTAGTCGAGTGCTCGGCTCTTTTCGCGAATGAGGTAGCCGAGCGGGTCGAACGCGCCATGATCGCTGCCGGCCGCGAATTCCTGAGTCGCGTTCCGGTTGTCGTAGACGTAAAGGTCGGTGACACGTGGGCGTGAAGAAGGGGTCAGGGGTTCAGGGAGTTTGTCATCGAGCTTCAGCTTGGGGTTTCATTTCAACTTCTGCTAGAAAGCTGCGAACTCAAAAGCAAGCTGACTTTCCCCCCGACCCCTGAGCCTGACCCCTCCTCCTAGTGTCCCTTAACTTTCGAATGTGAAGCGAGGTAGGCGATTGCCATCACAACGAGCATCGAGCCTTCCACAGCGATGACGCGGGCAATCGAGAAATGCTCGGCCAGCCATCCTGTGACGAGTGCACCGAGTGGCATTCCTCCGCGGAAAGCAACCATGTAGATGCTCATGACGCGACCGCGCATCGCGTCCGCCACGGTCATCTGAACCAGCGACAGAATGAGCGCAAAGAGCATCATCATCGAGACACCGGCTACGAATACCAGCGGGTAACCCAGCCAGACCGATGAACTGGACGAAAACGCAATAATCATCAACCCAAAGACGATCTGCATGATGAGTGCTGCACGCCCCTTGTGCTTAATGTCATCGCCCGTTCCTGCGATTATGAGAGCACCCAGAACGGCACCTGCACCAGAGGTTGACAGCAACGTACTGTAGCCGCTTGGGCCTGTGTGATAAACGGTCTCGGCAAAGACGGGGAGAAATGTGAGGAACTGCGTTCCAAAGAACGCACTCGCAAAAGCGAGCAATGTCAGGGATCGCAGAGCTTCGTCGTGAATCACGAAGTTCAGACCACCGCGCAGATCGGTCCGCCAGTGATTCGCGCGCGACTCCTCCGATCGAGGTATCGACGTAAGATGCAACGCGGAGAGCGCGATGATCACCGCTACGAACGAAAGCCCATTGATAGCAAAGCTCACTGCCCCCGCGAGCATGACGCTCGATATCAGTGCAAACGGCAGGCTGCCGATTGCCGGGCCAACCACACGCGCGAGGTTGAACTGGATTGAATTGAGAGTGATCGCATTCACGAGGTCGCGGCGGTCGACCAGCGTCGGTATCAACGCCTGGTAGGCGGGACCACCGAACGCCTGCGCGCAGCCGGTCAGAAACGAGATGCTGAGCATGCTGACTATCAGCAGCTTATTCGACACTCCTGTGGCCACAAGAATAGCAAGCGTGAACGCGAAAGTGAGTTGAAGCCATTGAGAGGTCAGAAGAATTCGCCGGCGGTCAACGCGATCTGCGATCACTCCACCGATCAATGAAAAAAGGATAATCGGCGCTGTCGAGAGAAAGCTGTCGAGGCCCAGATAAAAAGCCTGACCCGTCAACTGAAAGAGCAGCCAGCTTTGTGCTGTTTGTTGAAGCCAGGTGCCAGAACTCGATGTAAATGCGCCAAACCATAGAAGCCTGAAATTTCGGTACCGAAATGCGCGAAAAATGCGACCTATCGGCCCCGCTGGTATCTCCTGAGGCGGAGTGATCTCGGTCGCCGTCGCTGGCTTCGTACTCATCTAGTTCCAGGTTTAGCGTCGATGCCGCTCCTGGCGGAGCTGCAACGATGTTTGTTTGATTGCCTGGAAACATCAGGCTTCAGAAACCGGGCAGTCAAACCTCGGGCATTGTCGTCACGGTGCAGTAGCCCGACCGTGAGGGGAGAGCTCGGCGACTCTTGTTTGTCGCGAGCCCTCCCTAACGGTCGGGCTACTGACACGCGTCACGCATCGGGACACAGGTGTTTCTGAGGAGCGGCATAAACAATGACGATTGTCTACTTAATTGGTCGCCTGGAACGAACGGCTTTCATCTCGGGCGCTGACATAGATCGCTTCCCAAGCAGTGTGCGCGGGATGTTCGGCATATGCCTTCGCAGCCGCCTCGTCTGCGAACTCGATAGCAAAGACTGCGTCAAACGGCTTGTCCGGAGTGGGTGACTGAACGCGCAGGGTCTTCAGCCAGATGTTCCTGATGCCGGGGATTTTCTCCGCCATCGTCTTGATACCGTCAAGCGCGGCCTGACGCGCCTGCGGTGTCGCATCGGCCTTCCACTTGAGCGAGACGAGGTGTATCACGGACTTCGGCTGGGCGTATTTATTCTGACCGATGATGACTCCTGCCGAGAATACGAAAATGAGGGCACCACACACGATCATTCGTCGTGAGGTTGTGCTGAAGTTCATGCATATCTCCTTTGGGTTTTGGGAATTGAGCTCTGGCGCACGCGAGCCGTGTCTCCTCTGATGGTACTACGCGCACGCTACCTCACTCAAGAAGAGCGCGCGCGCCGAAATGACTGGAGCGGCACGTCTTATGCTGGCTAGCGCCGCGTGCTATACTTTTCGTCCTCATGGATTCTGGCGAATCACTCCTCAGTTACCCTGTGCGAATTGGGGTCGTGATCATTCTCGTGCTCGCCAACGGCTTCTTCGTGGCGGCTGAGTTCGCTTTAGTCGGGGTAAGGCGCACGCGAATTGCCACGCTCGCCGCAGCCGGCAACCGGAGAGCGCGAGCGTGTTTTGGACCTGCTCGACCATCTCGACGCTTACATCTCAGCTACGCAGCTCGGGATCACTATCGCCAGCCTCGGCCTGGGTTGGGTAGGCGAAAGTACTCTTGCAGGCGTCTTTGAACCATTGTTCGCTAAGATACTGCCCGCAGCAGCAGCTGCTGCTGCAGGTCA
Source organism: uncultured Acidobacteriota bacterium (assembly GCA_963813345.1). Taxonomy (GTDB): domain Bacteria; phylum Acidobacteriota; class Blastocatellia; order RBC074; family RBC074; genus CAWDDA01. Next base: position 41,426 of record CAWEYR010000026.1, read on the forward strand.
TACGATTGCAATAGCCGTCGCGTTCAGTCTGATCACTTTCCTTCACATTGTGCTTGGCGAACTGGCGCCAAAAACACTTGCTTTGCAGCGTGCCGAAGCTGTCGCCCTGGCCGTTTCGCACCCGATGCAGCTCTTCTACCGCGTGTTCAAAGCACCGATCTGGCTCCTCAATGAAGCAGGCAACATAGTCGTTAGAATGCTCGGTCTTGAAGCTACTGCCGAACACGCCGCGGTCTATACGACTGAAGAGCTGCATCATGTAATTGATATGAGCCGGCAGGGAGGCCAACTCAAGCCAAGCCAGCAAGCGATGCTCGCAAGGGCTCTCGAATTCACCGGGCTGACGGTGAAGAAAGCGATGATTCCGCGAAATGCAGTCGAACTTGTAGGCGACACGGCTCCACTCTCGGAGATTGTGAAAGCAATCCACGAAAGCGGCTATTCTCGTCTTCCTGTTTACCACGAAGTAATAGATGACATTGTCGGGGTGATTCACAGCAAGGAGGTGCTCGCCTTCTGGGACGATCGCGATTCGTTCAGGCTCGAAAAGGTCATGCATCCGGTCAATTTTGTGCCGGACACGATGCGACTCGATTCTGTGCTCAGAAAAATGCAGGAAGGGCGCTTTCACTTCGCCGTAGTCACCGACGAGCACGGCGGATTTGAAGGAATCATCACACTTGAAGATTTACTCGAAGAGATCGTTGGCGAGATTGAAGACGAGTTTGATGACGAAGCCCAGCGGTTGGTTCAGAAACTGGCGGACGGAACTGTGTTGCTGGAAGGCAGTCTCCCGGTTCGATCTGCGAATCGCAGACTGGGATTGAACCTGCCTGAAGAAGACAGCTACCACACTATAGCCGGCTTTCTCATGGCGCAGGCGGGCCGTGTCCTGCGCGAAGGCGATTCAGTCGAATATGCCGGTGGGACGTTTACGGTTGAACGTACCGATCGGCACCGGATACGGTCCGTGAGGCTTGTGCTAAACGGGGGTCAGGGGTCAGGGGTCGGGGATCGGGGTATGGAGTTCAAGCTTTAGCTTGCTCTTAAATCCAGCTCGAATGGTGAAAGCAAGCTAAAGCTTGAACTCCATACCCCGATCCCCGACCCCTGACCCCTGGCCCCCTCTCTCCTACTTCCTCTTCTTCGCTGTCCAGGTGCCCTCACCAAGGTCGCCAAGCTTTACTGAGCCCTTCATAGTGTCGCCTTCAATCGTACCGGTGTAGGCAATTGTTGCCGAAATATCTCCAGTGACTTTGAATGAGAACTCGATCTTCGCTCCCTTTACGGTTCCCGTGACGGGCGCTTCTCCAAAGGTTCCCTTGTAGTCGCCCGTTAACTTCTCGCCTTCCTGCTTGAACGTGAAGACGGGTGTTCCCGAGCCTTGGCCGGTTTCGACTTGAAAATCCCAGGTGCCAGTTACATTTGCAGTTTGCGCAGGAAATCCACCGAAGGATAAGTTAAGTCCGAAGAGAATGGCCAGCATCAGCGTCTTGATCATGTTGTTCAGCCTTCCTTTCCAAATGCGCCGGCGCCAACTTCAGAAATAGAATGGGCCGAGCGATAAACAAAGTTTGCACGTCCGAACCTCACCTCGCAACCGTCTTCGAGCATCGCTTTGCTCACACGCCTTCCGTTGACAAAAGTACCGTTCATGCTTCCGAGATCCTCGAGTTCAAAACTTTCGTCGCCAGCTGTAACCCGGGCATGACGCTTCGATACCGACGGATGCTCGATCACGAACTCGTTGTTGAGAGTGCGGCCGACTTGAATATCACTGCGATTCAGGATGAAAGCTATCCGTTCTTCTCCAGCCGCACTGACGGATACAAAATGCGGTCGATTGTCCAGATTCTCGTGCGCGGGTATCTTGAGATTGGCCCCACAACGCGCGCAGAATCGCGCGCGAGGGCGCTGTCTGGTTTCACACACCGGACAGAGCAAAAGGTCATCCACTTCGGGTAGTCTCGACCCGCAGCTGGAACACATCGATCCCGCCGCACCCTGTGAACCACATTCCTGACAATACACGAGAGTGCTCACCAGGAGAGTGCCCTCGCGATGAGGTGAACGTTGCTGAAAGAATCGAATCCGGGATCGAACCCAGACGAATAGTGCAATGAAAGCCGACCCGAGAATGACGAGATAGAAGAGACTGCTCCTGGCAGCCGCCAGCAAAAGCAGGTCGAAACTGCCATGCACAAAAGACGCGATCAGCCAGCCAGTAACTATGATGATAAAGCGTTGCCTGACAACATTGGGAGAGGCCTTTGCACGGCTGAGGCTCAACCCCCAGATGGCCGAGAAAAGAGCATGTCCAGGATTAGTCAAGGGTCCGCGCAAGAGAACGAGCATCGGGCCGGTTTGCGCCAGGTAAACGATATTCTCGACGGCAGCGAATCCGAGAGCAGCCGCCGCGCTATAGACGACCCCGTCCAATGCTTCGTCAAATTCCCTGCGGCGGTATGCGAATAGATAGACGGCCAGGAGCTTCATCAACTCTTCCACCGGTCCGACGATGAGAAACAACATCAACGGATAGGTCCAGGCGTTAACTCCAAAGAGCTTTATGAAACCGTCCTGGAAGAGAAGGTTGACGAGCACCGCAGGCACGGTCACCAGCGCGCCGAGTACGAATGTCAGAATAATGATGCGACGGGAGGGTCGCTTATAGACACTCTGACTGGAAAAATACCAGAGCCATAGAACGCAGGGCAGGATAGAGAGTAACGGGATCAGAATGAAGTTTCGTGCCCCGTTCATCTCGGCATCTAACCCTCATTCTTGCGTTTGACGATAACGAGCGTCAGATCGTCCACGGCCTTTGCTTTGCCCACGAATCGAGTTAACGCCTCCTCGAGTCGATCGCGGATTCCAGCTGCGGTGCGTGTTCGATTCCGTTGCACAATCTCGATCAATCGGGCTTCGCCAAACTCTTCGCCCTTCTCGTCGACGCTCTCCGAGGCCCCGTCTGAATAGATCAGGAGAACATCGCCAGGATCGAGATGAACCCAACCCTCACGATAGTCGCCATCAGGAGTTATTCCTACCGGGAACCCCCCGATATCAAGGCGCGTGACATCCGCTCCCGCCCGCACGAGTATCGGCGGGTTGTGGCCGGCATTGATATAGGTCAGCTCATGCGTACGCGCGTCCAGTTCACTGTAGAAGAGCGTTACATAGCGGTTGGCAGGTGTATTGTCGTATGCGTAGTGATTGATTTCGCTGACGATCTCGGTACACGAGAGGCGAGTGGTCGATTGAGCCCGAACCGAAGCGTGAACCGAAGACATGAGGAGCGCGGCCGCGATTCCTTTGCCTGAAACATCGCCAAGCGCGATGACAAATCTGCCATCCTTCTTGGGAATGAAATCATAGTAGTCGCCACCCACCTCGAAACACGGGAAGCTGACTCCGACCACGTCATACGACTGAATGTCGGGAGGGGCTGCCGGATGAAGGCGGAGTTGAATCTCGCTTGCCAGCTCGAGTTCATCGGACCAGCGCTTCTTTTCCGCCTGAATTTCCAAAAGATGTACGTTCTCAATCCTGATCGCGGCGACACCTGCGATCAGCGTCAATAACTGAAGGTCCCTTTCCGTGAATCGATTCGTGTGAAACGGACTGTCGACGTAGAGCATTCCGAGCACACGCCCTTCGACCGCAAACGGTACCGCCATTACTGAACGGATTCCTGAGAGCGCGATTGATTTGTGCTGCTGGAAGCGCGGGTCTTGTTGCGCATCTGACGTTAGTATTGAAGCGCCTTGCTTAAGGACCTGGTCCGAAATCGACTTGCTGATCTCGACCTGTGACGGTGAAGAGGGCCCTGGAGACCGGGTTTTCATCGAGATGCAGGCGAGAACAGGTTCGGGGATTCCTTCCATCTTTTCAAGCAGGAGCGCGTACGCTCGATCTGCCGGCACTGCTGAAAACACGCACTCCAGCACCTGGTCGATCGCCTCTTTGAGCGAGACAGGTGAAAGCAGAGTCACACTGACTTTGCTGATGATGGCAAGCGTATCGTCCTGAACAAAGGGCGTCACACTTCCAGGAACGGGAGTCCGGATCTGTGTGCTATGGACTGCTTCGAGCGACGAGAGAAGCTGAGAAGCCGAATTGTGCGACTCCCGGGTGATCGTAGCCTCAGGTCTCGGCGCGCGTAACGACTCCGAAACGAGGATGCTGGTTCGGCTTCCGGTGGGTGCGGTGTCGGCGCGTTCAGAATAGTCGATCTCGGTCTCGCCAATCCGGATCCGGTCGCCGTCGTGAAGTTGCGATGCCTGAGCCAGACGCTGGCCATTGAGATAAGTTCCGTTCGCGCTCCCGAGATCACTCAGCCAGTACGCATCCGCCTGCCTTCGCAGTTCAGCATGAAGCCGTGATGTGAACGGATCTTCGACGCAAAGGTCATTGCGCGCAGAACGTCCGACTGTTGTTCGTAACCTGGTGAGGTCCACTACGGAATCGCCATGCGAGGGGGTGGCTCTGACAATTAGACGTGGCATAGAATGGTTGGGTATGAGTATGAGATGTTGTTCAGACTATGAAGACTGAATTCTCCCTGCTGTTCCCTCCGGGGCCCGAGTTTAAACGGTACTCGCCTGGTCCAAATACGGCTGGCTATTTCAGAGAATTGATAGATGTCCGATTGGGAAGGCCGATGTCGTTTTCGTCGGTCGGCTCTGGTTCCTCAATTCGGGCGGGATTGGAACGAAGCTGCTTTAAGGCTTTTTCCTTTCCGCTCTTAGCAACGCTCGCATATTGGCCCTCATCGCACTTCGCATAGAAGTCGTAAGCGAGGGAGAATTTCTTTAGCCCGTGATACGACCCGCCAAGAAGATAGTAAATATCCTTGTCATCAGGATTCATACGCCGCGCCTGATTCAATGCGCCGATCGCCTCGCTGATACTTCTTGCGGTTGTAGAGACGCATTCCACTCTCTTTGTAGTGTGCTGCAAGGGCCTGTTTGCGCGCAGAACCGCCCGTATCTGCAAAAAGCGTCGGAGGAGCTCCAAGCAATCGCGCCGACGATTGTGCCGGGACCGGTGCAAGCGGAGTTGAATCCCACCGCGCTTGAGGAAGCAGTGACGCCATTCCTCCGGCGATCGTCAGCTGACGGGTAAGAGGCGTTGTGCGCTTCAACTGGCTGCGAGGGTCTTCATAGCGCTCGATAGTCGTGAGTGCTGCGTAGGCCTGGAGACTCATCGGGTCAATGGCGATGATTCGCTGGTACTCCTGGTAGGCGTCCCGCCAGTTCCCACGCCCGCGGTAAATCTCAGCCAGCTGAAAGCGGGCGTCGATATTTAGCGAATCCTTCCTTACGGCCAGATTGTAGGTCTTGACAGCCTCATCGTCGCGGCCAGCCGCCTCGTAGGCCTGCCCGAGCGCAATATACGCCGGCGAATAATCGGGTGTGAGGGATACGGCTTCGCGAAAGCTGGCAATCGCATCGTCGGTCCTGCTTTCGAGCAGGGCCTCCTTTCCCTCTCGAATGTGGTGCACGCTTTGCTCCGCAGGCGTGACCAAATTCCGTTCAGAACCCCTCGCACCAAGCGATTTCAAACTCTGCGAGTAGTATCCGATCGCGGCACCAGCCACAAGCATCAGCGCAAATGCGACCAGCACTTTGCGCACCCGTGCTCCCACAGGCGAACTGGCCTCAAGCCCGGAAGCTTGCGCAAACGCACTCGCGCGACCAGTCTGACGTTCCGCTCCTCCCACTCCACTCTTCTGCATTCCTTCTTCTCTTGGCATGGCATTCACCGGAAGTGCAACAAAGCCACCTACGATTGTACTGACCTTCCCGGCCTCTTGGTGTTGCTAACTGTGCCTGCCAGAACCCGCTGCCTCAGGAGAATTACTCACAAGACGGAGCGGACGTCGCACTCCGGCTTCAGCCGGAGACTCAGGCGCAAACGGCGCAGTCGAACGAGGCTCGAGAGAATCAGTCATACCTGTTTTCGTGTGTACCCCAACGGATTCGCTTTCCGTTGAGGTCGTCGCTGGCGCCACCGATCCCGATGCAAGCGATTCTCCACACACTCGGCAGAAATTCGCCTGAGGTCTCGCTGCTGCCCCGCACATTCCGCAGTAATTTACTCTCATTGGCCAAAGACCTGAGAACCCATACCAATACCGGTGCACTTACGCGACGCGCAACATCGCGGACGCACAGGGGGCAAGCCGGATTATTCTAGCGCATGACAGCATGTAGTACCGCCATCAGGCGGAATCTTTTGCCGGTTCCGTGTGCTAGCTGACCGACGACCCGAAATCGAGGAGATGATGGCTATTAGTGCCACCACGACATTGGCCACCACGACAGGAAAAGACCTGATTGTGATCCCGTATCCAATCCACAAAAGCGCGGCGAGTGCCTGAATCCTCCTCAAGACAAGCGGCTCATGGAAAAGGTATGAAATTGCAAAGACAGCTGTCGCCACCCATCCAATCCATTCAACCACTTGAAACCTGCCCGCTCGAATCCGAGGTTGTATTCTGAGTGATTGACTCAATCGTCAGCCAGTCGGTTGTCACTTTATCCCACTCCTGAATCTGGAGTCCGTGAGACTCAAACAACAGGCGGATACTCATTGGATCCGCGAGCCCGACAATCTCTTCAAGCACTGGAATCAGCGGACTCAAAGCGTCCTCACTGAGGATCGTCCGCTTGGCGATCGGCGCGATGTACTTGTTTCCAGAGACCGCAACGGTGAATCCGTCTCTTCGGTTGACGTGCAGCATCACGTGAATATCCGAACTGCCGTCGCCAACATAAATCACTCGATCGGGCGCCAACCGGAGGTTAGCCTGCAGATCGTCAAGCACCGCAACCTTTCCGTAGCCTGCGGGGACTCTCACGATCGATTCAATCTCGCCTGTTTGTGCGTGATACCGAAAACGCGTTCCGATTATCCGATCCGCCGGCACGATGCCCTCGAGCGCCGACTGGATGACTTCCTCGGGAGCCGCAGAGATGACAAAGAAGGAAAAGTGATGGCCGTCGACACCTTTGTTCAGTATCGCGGGCAGCAGTTCAATGTTCCGCTTGAGCCGGATCTGCTTGCCGACGTCATGCAGATGCTCGCGGCGAACGCGGCGAAATTCGGGATCGTGCAGAAGCAGATAGGCAAGCTCACCTCCCTGCTGAACCAGATTGATTCGCGCCATCCCTGCGACGCGATCTTCGAAACCTTCAACTCCAAGCATTTCACTGAGCACATTTCCAGAATCATGAAAGCTTAATGTCTGATCAAAATCGCTGGCGAATAAGAAACTCTTCATTTTCGTTTGATACCTCATCTATGAATCAGCACCTTGTAGTGGCAACCAGTGTGCCGGGCCAAACAAAGGGATTAGCCAGACATCTACGTGAGTCGGCCCTTCAAACATGTGGCTCTTCGCAGTAACTTCGGACAGAAATGTCGGTATGGCGTTCAAGGCTTCAGATTTGGAGTGCGGCGGCTTAGCGCCGCTTTTCTCCGATGATCACTGCAGAGATAAAGCGGCGCCAAGTCGCTAAAGCTCGAACTCAATGTACGCTCAATCTTTGACTACAAGTGTGCGGGCCAGCTTGTCGTGCAGCCCCTGCTGGCGGGGATCCCACAGCGCCCAGCAGATGCCGAGACCAAAGGTGAGTATCGATAGCGGATAACCAATGATATGTCGCAAAACAGCAGTCTTGTAAGTCAGGTGTTCACCGTCCTCTCGAATTATCCGAATCCCGAGGAACCGTTTTCCGAGAGTCTGCCCATACCGCTCTGTCAAAAAAACCACGTTGAAGATTACAAGTGCGGCGGTAACGAGGTATCCGAGGATCAAAACAACACTCGCCAGGCCAGGTGCAGCCCAGCGGCGTTTGAAATAGATCGCTATAAGCACGGTGATTGCAGGGATCAGAAGGGTAAGAATGTAATCGAGTAGAAATGCGCTCGAACGAAGCCCGATACTTGCGAGCTGAATCCCCGCGGATTGGCGCGCTTCATGCCGTTCCCGAGCCGGTGCAGGCCGGTTCTTTATAGTCCCTTGTAACTCCATTGATTCCGCTCGCTCAAATGCCTCAGGTAAGAATGAACTTCAACGTAGTTTCACCGAGCCTCAACTCATCTCCACTCGCGAGCGCATGCGGCTTGCCCTGGGAGAGACGCACCTGACCGGTACTGCTTTGGATAAACGTTCCGTTGGCGCTCCCCAGATCTTCAAGATAGAACTGACTGCCCTGAGCAATGATCTTCGCGTGCCTGCGCGACACGCGCGCTGCCGGGTCGTATCGCGAAAGATCAACTTCGGGTCGGATATTGCGGTTGGGATCCATGCGACCGATCAGGCTCTCACCTTCTTCATTCAATGGGAACTGCGCACTCATCTCCGTCGTGCCAATGACGATCAGCTTGGCAGTCGTCTTCTTGGTCTGCTTCTGGCCACAGAAGGCGCAGTAGACGTCATCGAGGGCCATTTCGTGGTTGCAATGAATGCAATTTCTGACGATCTTTGCCGCCGGAATCTCGATGGAAATCGGAGTCATGTCTGACGGCATCGGCATTATCTGATGCAGACGTCGCAGATGCTTCTTGAGCTCCTGGCCGAATGCACGGGCCGATGGCCACCGCTCTTCTGGTTTGTCTTCGACGGCCCGGCAGATCAAGGCTTCCATTTCAGCTGTGATCGACGGGTTCAGCTGGCGCGGTTTCGGGTTCTTGGTGAAGTCGAAGATCAACAGCGGCTTGTCTTGCGGATCGTGGCCTGTGAGCAAATGGAACATCGTCGCGCCCAGCGAATAGATGTCCGAAGCGGGCTCGACCTTTCCCGAAAAGAGCTCAGGCGGCGCGTAACCCATCGTCCCGATTGCGGTAACTCCCTTCTGCTGGGGAGTCACAAAACGAGCGATACCAAAGTCCACGAGCATGATTCGATTTCTCGAATCGAGCATGAGGTTAGCTGGTTTCAAATCACGATAGATGATTCGGCTGAGTCTGCGAGTGAATGTAGTCAAGGACATCGCAGATTTCGACACCCCACTGCGCGACCATCATCTCATCGACTTTCCCTCCGAGTTCCTCCTGCCGGTCGTGCGAGATCGCCTCCTTCGATGTACTTCATGACGAGGTAGTAGCGCCCGCGTGCGACATCGAGAAAATGCTGATAGATGGTCGGAATTGCAGGATGATCGAGTTCTGCGAGGAGATCGGCTTCACGTTTGAAGTCTTCGATTGCTTTCCCGCGAGCAGCTTCGTCGGCAAACATTTCGACCAGTTCCTTGACGGCGACCAGCCGATTGGCGAGATTCTGATCTTCGGCAAGATAGACCGAACCCATGCCACCGCCACCGATCCGCCTGAGTATCTTGTAGCGGTCGGCGAGCAGCGTGCCCAGTGCAAGCTGAATTCCTGTCGGGGTATTAGTCGATCCAGTCATACTCGTACCGGCCGGCCGGTGCCCGGCTACCGGTGAGCTCACTCCCTGGGCTGAGTTTTCCTGCAGTGCACCGCACTCTCCACAGAAAGGATCACCCGTGGTGGTCGGGGCTCCGCATTCAGGACAAAACGGCATAAGAGACTATCGCAAGGTCTCACGCTTTGAATCTTCCGACGTCAGCTCATGACAAACTTGAGAAACGTCTTGCCTACAATGATCTCATCGCCATGCTTTAATGGCTGTTTGTTTCCCGGCAACAACCTCGGTCCCCTGTTGATAAATGTTCCGTTCGTGCTGCCGAGGTCCTCGATGACAAACTGATTATTGAGCATCTGGATTCTTGCATGACGGCGCGAGACCTTTGCTTCAGGATCATCCTGATCAAGATCGATATCGGGGAAAATTCCACCATCCGCATCCCAACGGCCGATCAAGGCCTCAGGTTCACTTACCGGAAACTCCTTGCCGACTTTTCCGCCTCGTTGAATTACAAGCTTAGCCTTTGAATCCGGATCCGTCGGACCGGGATTTCCGGGATCCTGATTGGCGAGCTGCTCGCCACTCGATAACGGACTAGTGTGAGGCCTGCTTGCAGGCGGATTGCCACCACTCCGACGCGCGGCACTCTGTGCCAGCTGTCCCGACCGGCGGACAGGAGGCGCAGGCGGCGGAGCCATATATGGAATCGCCGGCCGTGGATTTGCGTTCTCACGTGCGAAGGCTGGGGGTGGTGGAGGTTGCGGTTGAGGCGGAGTATAGGCCGGCGTTCGAGCACTTGCAGCACTCAGTCTCGCCCCGCACTCGTCGCAATACTCTGAGCCATCCATGTTTTCGGTACTACAATGAGCACATGTGATCATATATGTTATCAGCCTCCGCTGAGCAAGAGACTATGAAACGACCAACAATTCTACAATGATTCATTTTCCGTTTCCAGCTAACGAGGGTATGGAGTTCAGGTTGTGGCAGTGGTCAGTGAGCAGAGGTCAGCGGTCAGAGGGCGCAGGGCAAGGTCAGTGGTCAGAGTCAGTGGCAGTGAATCAGAGTAGGCAGTGATTGTCTGCAGCTCTCTGTCAGTCTATCACTCTGCGCCCTGGCTGCGTTGACTTCTGTCAACTCCATGCGCTTGAACTCCTACATTGACACAGTAGTATTTGTAATTCCTGCGGATGTGGCGGAACTGGTAGACGCGCAGCGCTCAGGACGCTGTGGAAGCAATTCCGTGGAGGTTCGAGTCCTCTCATCCGCACTTTGTCTTTAGAAAACAAGTGGTTGAGTCACCCAGGCCCCGGCACGATCCGTACTCAGCTCTCCGCGAGAAAGGCTTCAGGCACTTCCTTCTCGGGTCATGTTGCCTCGGTCCTCGGCATCCAGATGCAGACGGTTGCCGTTGGCTGGCAGCTCTACGAAAAAACCGGCTCCGCGATGGCGCTCGGCCTGGTAGGCCTCGTTCAGGTAATTCCAATGCTTGGCCTCGCCCTGCCTGCAGGCCACGCCGCCGACAGGTTCGACAGGCGTCGCGTACTGATGGGTGCGACCCTGCTGGCCGTCATCAGCTCGCTCGGCCTTCTCTTTGCAACGCTTTATGGCAGTGGAGTCGCGTTGATCTATGTCTGCCTGGCTGCAAGTGGAATTGCGAGGGCTTATCAGGGTCCTGCACGGTCGTCACTCATGCCATCGCTCGTGCCTCGGTCCTCGTTTAGCAACGCCGTGACATGGGGCGTGAGCGGCTTTGAGCTTGCTTCAATGGCAGGCCCTGCTCTTGGAGGCCTGTTCATCGCCCTATTCAAAGGCACCTGGCAGGTCTACCTTTTCGCTGCGCTGACGAGCGCCTTTTATGTCGTCATGCTTGGCTCACTCGCGAAGCGTTCCTTCACCGCCTCTCCTTCGACCGATGCCGTTGCGAAAGAACTGGACTTCAGATCGCTGGTAGCCGGATTTGGCTACGTACGCCGCACTACCGTCTTACTTGCAACAATGACGCTCGATCTGTTTGCTGTTCTCCTCGGTGGAGCCGTGGCGCTTCTGCCTATTTTCGCAAAAGACATTTTGAACGTCGGTCCGGTGGGGCTCGGATGGTTACAGGCCGCCCCTTCGTTCGGGGCGATCCTTATGGCCCTGACCACGACTCACCTCCCGCCTATGAAGAAGGCCGGCAAAACGCTGCTTTGGTCGGTTGCCGGGTTTGGCATTGCCACGATTGTTTTTGGTATCTCTCAATCATTCTGGCTCTCGTTCATGATGCTTTTCCTCACCGGTGCCTTCGACAATGTCAGCGTAGTCGTCCGCCATACCCTGGTGCAGGTCCTGACGCCGGATGAGATGCGCGGCAGAGTCTCTGCAGTCAATGGAATGTTCATCAATGCATCGAATGAGCTCGGACGATTCGAGTCGGGAGCTCTCGCTGCCCTGACCGGCCCAATCGCAGCGGTAGTCCTTGGCGGCGTCGGCACTCTGGCGGTAGTTGCGTTCTCGGCCCTAAAATGGCCTGAACTCCGCCGCGTTGGAATGCTCGATAGCGAAGCAGTGTTGAAATGATCAGTACCAGAGTCCATCTGCAATATGGTAAGGACGGTCTCGAAATCGACCTTCCGTCAAACAATGTTTCGATAATCGCCCCGCGCGCGATCGAAGGGCTCGAGGACGAAGCGCGAGGCTTCGTCGAAGCGGTGCGCAATCCGATTGCATCGCGGCCACTCAGAGAACTGGTGTCGGCCGAGGATCGGGTTGCAGTGGTTATTCCAGACATTACGCGCCCGCTTCCGTCAGACAGGTTGCTTTCGTGGCTGTTCGCAGAACTTGATCATGTTCCGGTTGAAAAGTTCGTGATTATCAACGGAACTGGATCCCATCGCGTCAATACTCCGGACGAGTTGCGCGCTATGGTCGGTGACGAGATCGTTAACCGATTCCGAATCATCAATCATAATGCGCACGATTTGTCCACGCTCGCACTTGTCGGAAAGAAAGATGACGGTCACCCGCTCTATTTCAATCGCGAATACGTTGAAGCCGACAGGCGCATTGTGCTCGGCTTCATCGAGCCACACTTTATGGCGGGTTTCTCTGGCGGCTACAAGGGTATCTTCCCTGCTGTTGCCGATATCGATTCGATAATGCATTACCACAGGGCCGACGTTATCGGGCACGAACGATCGACCTGGGGTGTGCTGGACGGCAATCCGACGCAGGAACAGATCAGGAAAAATGGTTCGCTGCTTCCCGTCGACTTCTGCATCAATGTGACGCTGAATCGAGAACGGCAAATAACTCGCTACTTTTGCGGAGACGTCGCCAGCGCGCACGCAGCCGGATGTGCATTCGCTAAGCAGACGGCAATGGTCGGTGTAGCAGAACCATACTCAGTAGTCATTACGACAAATAGCGGCTATCCGCTCGACCAGAATCTTTACCAGACGGTCAAGGGCATGTCGGCGGCGGCGCAGATCGTTGCCGATGGAGGCTATATACTCTCTGCGTCGCGCTGCAACGATGGATTCCCGTCCCACGGCAATTTCCGAAAGCTGCTAATCGAACATGATTCGCCGCGCAAGGTGCTCGATACTATTCTCACGCCCGGTTTTTCGATGTATGACCAATGGGAAGCCCAGTTGCTGGCAATGGTCTGTCTCAAGGCGCGAGTCGGACTCTATAGTGAAATCCCGGATGACGACGTCAGGAAAGCTCACCTTGAACCGGTGGCCAACATCACTGCTCGAGTCGCAGGAGAACTTGAAAAACTTGGCGTCGACGCGCCGATTGCTGTGATGCCCGAAGGCCCGATGACGATTCCTTATCTCTCAGCGTGATCAAAGAAGTCGCCGAGATCGCTACAATCTCAGACCCTGCCATCCGCAACCTGCGGATCACACAATGCTATAGCGAGCTATCTCGAGCCGTAGCCAGCCGCACCGGCCAGAAGCCCAACTGGTGCACCTTTGCAACCTGGGCTTCGAAGCAGGCTGGAGTCTCGATTCGCAAAGAAGACCTGAGAAGAAAGCTCGAGCATGCCATTGAGACTGCCCCTGCCATCTTGCAGGCGTTGCTCGCTATTGCCCACATTGCGCGGGAACTTGGCGGGAGTGCAACTGAAGAGCGTGTTCGAGAAGTCTTCAGGAGCATCATAAACCGCCCGGGCAGATTCAATGCAATTGAGCGCACCAGCGCTGCTGCCGCCAGGGGCAACCTCAAGGTCTTCGATGAAATCGGACGCGAGTTTGCGCGATTTCTCCCGCTCTGTGACAACACAAACAAGTTCGATGATGATGCGATACGCGGCTTCTGCGAAGCTCTCAAGCCCGGCGACCCGCCCGACGGCCAGGAACTGCTCAAGAAGGGGTTTGCTCACTATTATCGGTCGTTCTATGAAACTGATCCGAGACTCAAAGAAGAGTTGATGTTTCTTGCAAATGCCGAGATCGGTTTCCACGAGCAGAACCGTCTTCAACCGGAGATCGCCGAAGCTCTGGACACGCCACTTCTCGACGCAGCCGAGTTCAAGCGGGAACTGCTGCGCAAGGTATTTCCTTTTGGGGGCTGGTGGGAGCGGTTGAAACTGATTTCCACCAGGCTCTTCAGAGGGCCGACGCCACTCGATCGGGCAATTGAAAGACTGGTCTCAGGCGTGCGTCAAATTGTGCATCACGTGATCACCGACCACTTGATGACCCTGAGCTTGAGTGGTGGCAGAGTGCTGCGTCTCGGACAGGACCTCAGTGCGAGTTTTCCAGCTTCTCTCAACACGCTTACCATGAGTGAAGCGCTCGAGTTGATTCGCCGAATCGATCCGACCCTCGATTCGACACACGAGTCAGGTGCGGAAGATTGGGCAAACCTCAGCGATCGAATGCACTTCATCGTGGATTTCTTCCGTTGCTTCCACGAGGACCCGAGACTGTTCGATCATCCATTCACCGAAGCTCAAATCGAGGAAGCGAAGGCCGGGCGGGTTCCGAAAGATCTCTGATAAGAACCTTACAGAAGGTCGCACAAGGAAATCGCCTGTTAAGAGAATCTTCAGACGCTCAGATTTTCAAGAAGAAGATTCCGCCTGAAGGCGGTAAAAGGTACTTTCGGAGATGATCGTCTGGTTTCGTTCGGGGCCCGTTGATATCAGGGCGAATGGAGCTCCAGACAACTCGGCGAGCTTGTCAACGTAATGTCGGGCGCGACTCGGCAGGTCCTCGAGTTTTGAAATGCCGGCTGTGCTTTCGCGCCATCCCGGGAAAGTCTCGTACACCGGTTCGGCCTCGGACATCTGGTTCGCGTCGTCAGGTACTTCGTCAGTCTCGCGTCCTTTGATGCGGTAAGCGACGCAAACCTTGATCTCATCCAGTTCGTCAAGTACGTCAAGCTTCGTCAGCGCCAGTGCCTCGAGTCCATTAACCATGACGGCATAACGCGCAACCACTGCATCAAACCATCCGGTTCTCCGTGGGCGCCCGGTCGAGGCTCCGTATTCTCCGCCGCGCGCCCGAAGCAGCTCTCCAAGATCATTGTCGAGTTCTGTCGGAAAGGGCCCGCCCCCTACACGCGTGGTGTAGGCCTTGATAACACCGATCGTGTAGTCGATCGATCCCGGTGGAATTCCAGCTGCCTGTGCACGCGCCACCGATAGAAGAATTCGAAGAAGTCACGAAAGGATAAGTCCCGTGATCGATGTCGAGCATCGTTGCTTGTGCGCCCTCGAGCAGGAGTGATTTGCCATCGCGCACTGCACGATTAAGAAAATAGGTAGTATCGACGACGTGAGGCGCCAGGCGCTCTGCCCATCTCAGCCCATCTTCGACCAGCTGTGAGCTGTCGATCTGCTCGCCGCCAAGACTCCTCAGCAGGCGGTTTGCCTGTTCTGCATTGATGGCGAGCCTTTCGCTGAGCTCTTCAGGTCTCGTCAGATCGCCCGCGCGGATCCCGCGCCGGGCCATCTTTTCTTCATACGCCGGACCGATGCCTCGCATTGTCGTGCCCACGGCGTTTCGCCCTCGGTGAGTTTCTATCTGACGATCGAGAGCAACGTGGTAAGGGAGGATTAGATGAGCACGGCTGCTCACCAGCAGATTGTCTTTGTTGACCTTGATGCCTCTGGCAAGAAGATGATCGATCTCCTCGATCAATGCCTCGGGCGACACAACAACACCGTTACCAATAACGCAGGTCTTCCCGGCGTGTGTAATGCCGGACGGAATCAGATGGAGTACGAACTTTTCGTCTTCGCCATTGGCGCCGCGAATAATGACAGTGTGTCCGGCGTTGTGGCCCCCCTGGTACCGCGCGATGATGTCGAAGCGCGGCGCCAGCAGGTCGACGATCTTTCCCTTACCTTCGTCGCCCCACTGTGCGCCGATGATTGCGAGGTTCATTGTGTCACTGATTTCTGATGCCGTTATGGCATCTCGTCCTGGCATCTCTTCTGGCCGGCGGTGTTCAATAGCCGGCGACTGATTTGCTGTTCTTCTCGAGGAATTTCTCGACTGAAACTGCGGCCTGCACACCATCGGCCACGACGTTGGCGAGTTGATAGATTGGCCGGACACAAAGATCGCCGGCGGCAAACAGGCCAGGCACTTTGGTCTCCATGAGATCGTTGACGATCACCCTTCCGGATTCGTCGATATCCACGAGGTCTTTAACAATATCCGAGTTCGGTATCCACCCTATGAATACGAATACCGCCTTGACCGGCAGCTCGCTGACTTCATCCGTCTTAAGATTCCTTACGCGAACTCCATCTACTTCCTTGTCGCCGATAACCTCTTCGACGACCGAGTTCCAGACAGGATTGACCTTTTCAGCATGCAGATACTGCTCGATGAGTATTTTCTGAGCTGTGAATTGATCGCGGCGGTGGATCGACTTGATATCCGACGCATAGCGGGTCAGGAAGTGACCTTCTTCCACTGCCGAATTGCCACCCCCGACCACGGCCACCGGAACATTTCGAAAGAAAGCACCATCGCAGGTCGCACAGTAGCTGACTCCATAGCCAATAAGACGCTCTTCACCGGGCACCTTGAGCTGCCGAGGGTGACGTCCCATGGCAAGAATGACGGCGCGCGATGTAACTTTAGTCTTGTCTCCGAGCTCGATAGTGAACGTGCCATTGGATTCGGGTGTGATCTTGTCGGCACCAACACCGATCCGGACTTCAGCGCCAAACCGTTGAGCGTGTTTGAGAAATGCCTGGGAAAAGTCATAACCGGAGATGCCGTCGGCAAATCCGGGATAGTTATCGATTGCGGAGGTAAGAGCAATTTGCCCGCCCGGAACCTGCTTTTCGAGGACAAGCGTCTTCAAAAGCGCTCGGCCCGTGTACACGGCGGAGGCCAGTCCCGTCGGTCCCCCGCCGATGATCGTAACATCGTAATCAGTCGGCATTTGAGGGTTCTACAATCTGCTTATCGATCATTCCCGAAATGAATTCTTTGGCGTTTGACGGAACACCGACAACGCGGTCCGCTTCCTTTCCACCCTTAAAGAGAATCAACGTCGGGATTCCCTTGATTCCGTATTTCGACGAACTATCAATGTTCTCATCAACGTTGAGTTTGACTATTTTCGCCTTACCCTGATACTTCTCGGCTACCGCTTCAACGGTCGGGGTAAGCATCCGGCACGGCGCACACCACGCCGCCCAGAAATCCACGAGAACCGGGGTCTCGGATTTAAGAACTTCCTTTTCAAAATTTGAGTCATTCACTTCGGCGACGTATTCGCTCATTTGTCACTCCTTTTATAGCTCCTTAGTCTCCCCATCTCACCGTGCAACCTGATCTCCAGATTGCAAGACTAACGATTATAGCAAACACAACCTGATGTTGGTATATCCGTCCGAACCCCTACCACAGGGGGCGGGGGCCGGGGTCAGGGGTCAGGGTATGGAGTTCAAGCTTTAGCTTGCTGGTCTCGTATGCTCCATTGGTCAGAAGCAAGCTAAAGCTTGAACTCCAAACCCTGACCCCGATCCCTGATCCCCGACCCCTACTGTGCCGCCACAACCTTCTGATACGCCTCCAGATACTGGTGCGCCGCCCGGTCCCACGAATGGTCCGCGCTCATACCGTTGATTTGCAGACGGCGCCAAAGTTCCGGCCCATGGTAAGCAAGAAGACTCTCATAAAACTTCTCCAAAAGGCGTTCGGCTGAGTATTCATAGAACTTGAAGCCGTTCCCTTTCCCTGTCGTCCGTTCAAAGTTCGCTATAGTGTCATCCAATCCTCCGACGCCGCGAACTATTGGAACTGTCCCATACTTCAGGCTGTACATCTGATTCAAGCCGCAGGGCTCGTAAGCCGACGGCATGAGGAACATGTCTGCGCCGGCTTCGATCTTGTGAGCGAGCAGCGTGCTGTATCCGAAGTAGACTCCGACTTGCGAGGGCCTGGTGTCGCGTGCGTGCTGGAAAAAGTCTTCGTAGTGTTTGCCGCCCGATCCAAGAAGAATGAAGTATGCTCCGGTGTCCAGAATCCTCCAGATTGCCTCCGCGATGAGATCAATGCCTTTCTGAACTGTGAGTCGTGAAATACTCGCGACAATGGGTGCTTCCAGGTCTTCGGGAAGAAGAAACTGCCGCAAGAGATCGCGTTTGCACTCGGTCTTGCCCGTGAGATCGTCGATCGAGTAGCGCGCAGCAATATGCCCGTCAACCTCAGGATTCCATTCAGAGTAATCCACTCCATTCAAGATCCCGAGGAGATCGCCTCGACGCTGCCGCAGCAGTGCATCGAGCTCATTTCCAAATTCCGGCGTTTGAATCTCGTGCGCGTATCGCCGGCTGACAGTTGAAAGCGCGGTCGCAAACACGAGCCCTGCTTTCAATGCGTTCGCCATCCCATGAAACTCCATCCCGCGTTCGAAAGCGTCGCCGCCAAACCCGATATGTGGAAGAAGACCCGGGTTGAATAGGCCCTGATACCCAAGGTTGTGGATCGTGAAAAGTGTTGCGGTACGCAAGAAAAACGGATCGCGATTGTAGACCCTGCGAAGATAAGCAGGAATGAACCCGGTCTGCCAATCGTTGCAATGGATCAGATCGGGAGGTGGTCCGAGCCTTTTTGCAAGTTCGAGGACTGCGCGGCTGAAAAAGGCAAATCGCTCTGCATCAAAGTCACCATAGCCATAAATGTAACCACGACCAAAGTATTCGTCATTATCGATAAAATATACCGGCGCACCGTCGAGATGTGTGAGACGCACGCTGGCGTACTTGACGCCGCCGGCAAAGGGGACAAAGAGATCATTAAGGATGACCTGACCGGAATCGTCAGCGACGACGTCACCATGACGCCCACCCATTCCGGTATACCGCGGAGTAACGACGCTGATGTCACAGCCGGCGCGCGCAAGCGCCTTCGGGAGAGCTCCTGCGACGTCTCCGAGGCCGCCAGTCTTGGAAAATGGGAATACCTCGGAAGCCGCCAGGAAAACACGCATCGGCATGTAGTACCGGCTTCAGCCGGAATCTTCAAGTAGTTTGAGGGTTAGAGTTCAAGCTTCAGCTTGAACTGCTTAACCTACTTCTTCAGTGCATCCCTGATGTTGAGATTTCGGATGAGGCGATGGAGGTTGTTGCCGTGAATTCCAAGAAGCCTCGCCGCTTCGGTAACGTTGCCGTCCGCATCGTTGATCGCATCCAGCACGAGTTTCTTTTTGAATTCGGTCACGGCATCGTGATAATGGACGCCGCGCAAGTCAGAGGCTGCGTCCCAGCTGTGAGCGCCTTCGTGAATCGCTTCCGGCAGGTCCTCGGGACGAATAAACTCCGTAGATCCAAGCACGACCGCCCGCTCGATCGCGTTTTCGAGCTCACGCACATTGCCGGGCCAGTCATAAGCGCGAAGAAAATCGCCTGCCTCAGGTGTAATCCCTTCGATCTTGCGCCCGCAGTTCTTGGCAGCCTTGATATAGAAGTATTTTGCCAGCTCGGGAAGGTCAGAGCGCCGCTCGCGCAGCGGTGGCATTTCAAATGAAACCACGTTCAACCTGAAATAGAGGTCGCTTCGAAACGAGTTCTGACGGATCATCGATTCAAGGTCGCGGTTTGTGGCTGCTATCAGGCGGATATTGGCTTTGATCGGGTGCGTTCCACCAACTCTTTCAAACTCGCGCTCCTGAAGAACGCGCAGCATCTTTGCCTGAAGCAGTGGAGACATTTCACCGATCTCATCCAGAAAGATCGTACCGCCCTCTCCGATTTCGAGTTTCCCTTTCTTTTGCGCAACGGCAGTAGTGAACGCACCCCTCTCGTGGCCAAAAAGCTCTGACTCCAGCAGATTCTCTTGAAGCGTCGCGCAGTTGATCGCAACGAAAGGCATGTTTCGACGCGAGCTGTTGAGGTGAATCGCTCTTGCTGCAAGCTCCTTACCTGTGCCGGACTCGCCTCGAATCAGAACCGTCGATTCTGTAGGCGCGACACGCGAGATGAACTGATAGACCTCGCGCATTTTGGGGCTGTCGCCAACCATGTCGTGATCGATATTGATCTCTTCAACGAGTCGCTGGTTCTCACTCTCGAGCCACTCAAGATAGCGGACGTTTTCGAGGGCAACTGCGGCGACACTGGAAATCGCCGTCACCAGTTCGAGATGCCCCTGATCAAAATAAGCCGTAGCATCGCTCGTCGTGAGATAGATCGCGCCAAGGACCTTTTTTCGCACAGCGATCGGGACGGCGAGAAGCGATCTGATCTTGAACGATACAAGGCTTTTCACCTCGTCAAATTCGGCTCCCTCGAGAACATCGTTGCTCAGGATCGCAACGCCTTCTCGAAGAACCTGGCGCACGATCGTCGTGCTGACTCTCACCGGACGATCGGCGCCTGCAGTCCGGTCCCAGCCAAACACCATCGGAAAGCTTTCGAGGTCGATCGGCCCGCGCTCTCCACAAAGAAGAATCGCCCCGTTTTCGGCGGGAACGGCCTCGAATATCATCTCGAAAAGCTCACGAACGAGATTCTCGACTTTTCGGAGAGATGCGATCGTAGTGCTGATCTTGAGAAGAACGTTCAGGTCTCGGGATAGCCGCTCGCTCGGCGGATGCTTCAGAAGCTTTTCCGGTTGAGCAAATAGCGTATCTTCATGCCTCAGGCGAACTGTCTCTTTGCTAACTCGGTTCTCTTCTTCGAGGGTGCACGGCGTGGAAGCCGGAGCTGGGGTCGCGATCGTCATCGAGGAAGAGGAAGACCGAATCGCCGATCACGATCTGATCGCCGTGATGCAGGCGACGCTCCTTGACCGGAACCTTGTTGACTCGGATACCATTGAAGCTCCCGGCGTCGCGAATTATGAATTCGCCTTCGCTCTGCTCGATAACGCAGTGCCGGCGCGAAACGGACTGATCGGCCAGGAGGATCTTGCTGCCGGCATCACGACCGATTGTGATGCGAAGCATCCGTAAGCGAAAACGTGCTGCCCTTTTTCGGTCCTTCGATTGCTAAGAGTCGCGGCTCCATCCCTTAAGGCAAATAAGACTATGCGAGACTATCAATTTCGATAGACTCTATCGGACGCGATAGAGTTTTTCCTGCTTCAAACAAGTCGCCAACAGGTTTACCGTTCACCCGCCTCCCGGCTGATCTCTTATTCTGACAGGCATTTAAGCCATGGCCAGGCAATGTCCGAGTGCTGCTTTCGAGAGCTGGCACGCGGGTTGATTAGTCATTATCTGTCGCGATCAAAATGATCGCATAGAACATAGCCGATGAGGAAGTATTCGGCAGCCGGGCCGAGTTAAAAGCCGACCTGGAGGCAGTTCCTCTTTGAAAGATCGATGGAGCAACGAGGCTATTCTGGAGCCTGAGGAGTACATATGAAGAACCTGACTCGACGCGTTTTGACCTTGTCCTTTTTCGTCGCCATAGCAGCGAGCGCCGTGCTTGCGCAGGGCCGTGCGAGAGTGACCGCCGATATCCCGTTTGATTTTTCGGTGGGAAACAAGTCGATGCCTGCGGGTAAGTACATTGTTCAGAAACACTCGACCATGTCACACCTGCTCCAGGTGCAAGGTTGGGATTCGAACAAGAGTGCTTATGTCACGACAAACGACACTATCAAGAACAAGCGGTCAGAAAAGACCATTCTTGTGTTCCGTCGTTACGGCAGCGACTACTTCCTCGCACAGATGTGGACCGCTGGTGAATCCGCCGGTACTGAGCTCCCGGTGTCGAAAGCCGAGCGGCAGGCGCGCAAGCACGCTGAGAAGAATATCGCTCAGAATTTGGCCGAGCCGGAGGTCATCACCATCGTAGTCGACTAGAGATGAAGGCGGGCCTCACCCCCGCGCCCCCTTGTCGGCTATGTAACGATTTTGCCTGTCCCCCTCCCCCTTTTGCTTCCTCAGCCATCGGCGCCCTGAAGAAATTTTTTCAGGGCGCCGAAAGTCTTTTCATTTATCGACCGAGCCAAATTTGGAGTGCGGGGACTTGTCACCGCTTTAGACGTCGTGCCTGTACTATTCGCGGCAGGAGACTAAAGCGGTGACAAGTCCCCGCACTCTAAACTTGGCTCTGCGCTGCACTATGTCTTCAACGCCGATCATGATCTCGTCGTGCGCTGAAGACACCTTCGTCACCTGATTAGCAAATCGAGGTTCGAGTCCCAGTGTGCCCTCGTGGTAGCTCACCGTGTAATCGGGATCTTTGAGCGAATGGCCTGTCACAATTGCGATCACATCTTCGCCCCCACCGATTGCTCCGGCGGCGATCAGCTTTCTGAGCCCGGCAACTGTTACTGCGCCAGCCGGCTCGCATCCGATCCCGTCGAGGCCGATCACGGCCTTCGCGTCTGCAATCTCCTGTTCACTCACCTGCTCTACATTCCCGTTCATCCATTCGAGGGCGCGGCGCGCTTTCTTCCACGACACGGGCGCCCCAATCCGAATCGCGGTTGCAAGCGTAGTCGGTCCTTCAACCGGAGTCAGAACCTGGGCGCGCGCGTTCCACATTCGATAAAGCGGGTTGGCTCCCTCCGCCTGGACGATGGAAAGGCGAGGCATCTTCGATATCAGGCCGCAATCGAACAATTCTCGGAATCCCTTAGCGATCGCGGACGAATTTCCGAGATTTCCACCTGGGATCACGATCCAATCAGGAGAGCGCCAATTGCGCTGTTGCAGTATTTCGAAAGCAACCGTCTTCTGCCCCTCGAGGCGAAAGGGATTGACTGAATTAAGAAGATACAGCCCAGCCACGGGGGCAATCTCGCGCACCAGTGACATGGCGCTATCAAAGTCACCGTCGATCTGAATTACTCGAGCTCCGAACTCGATCGCCTGAGCAAGCTTTCCACGTGCAATCTTCCCTTCTGGAATGAAGACAAAGGACCTGATGCCCGCCCGCGCCGCATATGCTGCCATAGAAGCCGATGTGTTGCCGGTGCTTGCGCAAATGACTCCGCCAGCTCCTCGCTTGCGCGCCTCGGTTATACCAGTGGTCATCCCCAGATCCTTGAACGAACCCGTAGGATTCATCCCGAGATGCTTGAGCGAGAGTGAATCGAGACCTGCATATTCAGCCGACCGGGGTGCATCAAAAAGCTGAGTGTTACCCTCGATCATCGTAACAACGTCTGAGTCCTGCGCTGGTGGCAGCAGTTCTCGAAAACGCCACACGCCGCTCGCATCGATCGGCAAAAGTGAACCGCGCCGGGCATCCCACACATTACGCAACGAGACCGCATTCGCGCCTGACACGTCGTAAGCGACATCGAGAAGCCCCGAGCAGCGCGGACAAACCAGAACATCAGAATCGACCGGGTAGCTCTCGGAACATTCAGGTTCGATACATTTCAAAATTGAAGGGAATGTAACCATTGGATTGAGCTCAGGGCTGAGCGGGCTTTTCGAGCTCAAATGCCTGGTGAATCGAGCGCACCGCGAGCGCAGCATCAGAAGCTCCAACAATCAGCGAGATGTTGCGTTCCGATGAGCCTTGCGATATCGCGATCACGTTCGCGCCTGCTGCACCAAGTGCAGCGAACACTTTTCCGGCGATTCCCGGCGTGCCTTTCATCCGATCACCGACGGCTGCTACGACGGCGATTGAGTCATCGGCCGAGATGTCATCAATGTGTCCGAGCATCAGATCGAGCTCGAGCGCAGTCCGCAAAGCACGGACGACCCGTTTCGCTTCGGATGTATTTACTACAAGGCAGATGTTGTTCTCGGAAGACGCCTGCGAAATCATGAGAACGTTTGCTCGTTCAGCTGCGACCGCTGCAAACGTCTTTGCGGCGATCCCGGGAATTCCCTGCATTCCTCGTCCTGCAATCGTAATCAGACTGACATTGCGAATCGAAGTGACTGCCTTCACCCCGCGAGTCGAGGGGCGGCCTTCTACCGAAATGCGCGTGCCGGGATGATCCGGATTGAAGCTGTTCAGGATGCGAACCGGGATCTTGCGTTTGAATGCCGGAAGAATGGTCTTGTGATGAAGAACCTTGGCACCATAGTAGGCGAGCTCCGAAGCTTCACTGTAAGAGATCTCGCGGAGCGTCCTTGCTTCCGGGACTTCAGACGGGTTTGCCGTCAGGACGCCGTCAACATCGGTCCAGTATCCAGATCTCGTCCGCATCCAGCGCAGCTCCAATGATCGATGCGGAATAGTCAGATCCGCCTCGGCCGAGCGTCGTCGTAACGCCTTCGGTCGTCGCGCCAACAAAGCCAGTGACCACGGGGATTGCGTTCTCTTCAAGCATGTCGAGCAGCGCGGCAGCGTGTATTCGTTCTCGTCTCGACATCGAGTGGTTCAGCCGCACCAAACTGATCATTGGTCACGATCAATTGAGTAGCTGAGACGGCGCTGGATCGTATGCCGCGCGCGGCGATCGCTCCCGACACCAGGGGTGCGGCAAGCATCTCGCCGGTGGCAGAGATTGCATCCAGAAGCCGAGGACTCAGCTCGTGAACCATTGAAAGTCCGAAACACAGCTTCTCAAAGCGGTCCAGCTGCGATCTGATTGCTGTCTGAGTGCTCTCCAATTCGACCGGATGCGTGGCTAACAGCTGTTCCGCTGTTGCCATGTGCCGTTCTTCAAGGGCTTTGCGTTCGTCGCCATTCCAGGTCCCCTGCGCAGCCGTGGTTGCGGCAGTGATCAAGTGATTTGTGACGCCGCTCATTGCCGACGTCACTACCACGACACGATGACCTTGTTCCCGGGAGCGTGCTGCGAGTTCGGCAGCAAGAGATATCCGTTCGGCACTTCCGACTGAGGTGCCGCCGAATTTCATTACGATGAGCATTAGACGAGTCCGCGCGCTATCAGCAATTCCGCATTCAGAAGCGCGGCACCCGCAGCTCCACGTACAGTGTTGTGGCCAATTACACTGAACTTGTAGTCGAAGACCGTATCCTTCGAGATGCGTCCAACGACAGCCGACATACCGTTCCCGGCGTCCCTGTCGAGCCGTGGCTGCGGACGATCCTTTTCGAAGCGAACTATGACGGGACGCTCGGGCGCAGTCGGAAGCCGAAGCTCCTGCGGAAGCCCGCGGAATGACTCGAGCGCTCCGATGACATCGTCGAGTGAAGCCGGCCGTCTAAGCTTGACTCTCACTGAGATGAGATGCCCGTCCTGAACGTTGACGCGATTACATTGTGCGCTTACCTGAAAGGGAGCTGTCTCGATTTTGCCGCCCGCGAAACGTCCGAGGATTTTTTGCGGTTCCGTCTCTACCTTCTCCTCCTCGCCTCCGATGTATGGCATGACATTGTCGGTGATGTCGATCGAGGGGACTCCCGGATAGCCTGCGCCCGAGACTGCCTGCATTGACGTGGCAATCACAGCCTCAAGACCGAATGCTCGCTCGAGCGGTGCCAGCGCGAGCACTAGCGCGATCGTCGTGCAGTTCGGATTGGTCACCATGAAGCCCCGGTCGTAACCGCGATTCTTCTTCTGAACTTCTATCAGATCGAGATGATCCGGATTGATCTCAGGAACGACGAGTGGCACGTCCTCGTGCATTCGAAAAGCCGACGAGTTGCTGATCACGGGATAGCCCGCGGATGCAAAGGCAGCTTCTGCCGTGACCGCGATATCAGACGGAAGACTCGCGATCACGATGTCGCAATCGAGTGGAGGAGTGCACGGCTTGACGCCAATTGATTTGACGTTTTCCGGAATCTCGAAGGGGAGCTTCCAGTTGCATGCGTCGACAAAGGACTTGCCCTCGGAACGATCCGATGCCGCGAGCGCAGTCACTTCGAAATAAGGATGCTTGTCAAGCATGTGAATGAGCCGCTGCCCGACAAGGCCAGTCGCTCCAAGGATACCGATTCTCTTGCGTATTTCTTGATTCATTCTCGTAGATTTATGCTTTGTTGATCTGCAGGATGTCAAGTACTCTGTCAGGGGTCAGGGGTCAGGGGTCAGGGGTCAGGGATCAGAGCATTTATCATTTTCCATTTTAGAGTTGTCATTTGTCATTGATCAGAGTGGCTCGCCAGCCCAATGACAAATGAGAATTCTAAAATGGAAACTGATAAATGCTCTGATCCCTGACCCCCGATCCCTGACCCCGATCCCTGATCTCACCGTGGGAGGTTCATACCGTGATAGTTTCGCTTCTTATTGCGTTGCTTATGCTCCAGGGGCAAGGCGAGCGTGGTAACCGGCAGCAGCAGCAACAGCAACAGCAACAACCACAACAGGGACCGCAGCGGCCCGGCACCCAGACCACTCCGTCGACAGGTGACGCTCAACGGCCAGCAGCTCCGGAGCGCCCCGAAGAGCCGCCGGTAGTCACAAAACACGAAATCAAGATCGGCGACCGAACGCTGAGATACACCGTCACTACCGGCATGATGCCGATCAAGACCCGCGAAGGCGTGACGGATGCGAACATCTTTTTTATGGCCTATACGGCTGATGGCGCCGGCCCGGCAGCGCAACGGCCATTGATGTTTTCGTTCAATGGTGGACCTGGCTCGTCGTCGGTCTGGTTGCATCTCGGCGCCCTCGGTCCAAAGCGAGTACAGATGCTCGAAGATGGCGGTATGCCGGCTCCACCGTATCAGCTCGTGGCGAATGATCAGACGTGGCTTGACCAGACGGATCTCGTTTTCATCGATCCCGTGGGAACGGGATTTAGCCGCGCTACGCGGCAGGAGACTGCGAGCCGCTTCTTCTCGGTCAACGGCGACATCGAATCCGTGGGTGAGTTCATACGCTTGTACCTGACGCGGTACGAGCGGTGGACATCGCCACTGTTTCTGGTCGGTGAGAGCTATGGCACCACGAGGGCTTCCGGGACTTGCCGGTTATCTCATTGGCAAGGGCATCGCCTTCAACGGAATCGCACTCATTTCAACCGTGATGAACTTTCAGACGTTGCGCTTCGCTTCGGGCAACGATCTGCCATTTGCTTTGATCCTTCCTTCCTACACTGCGACCGCGTGGTATCACAAGAAGCTGCCGGCGGACCTTCAGAGCAAGCCGCTCAAACAGGTGCTCGCGGAATCTGAAAAGTGGGTCGCGAATGAATACTCGACCGCGCTCGGAAAGGGTGACAGGCTGACACCTCAGGAACGTCAGGCTATCGTCGAAAAGATGGCTCGGTATACCGGTCTTGATCGTAAATATATCGAGCAATGCAATCTGAGAGTCGAGCTGTCCAGGTTTAACAAGGAATTGCTTCGGGACCAGAACAGGACGACGGGGCGCCTGGACAGCCGATTCAAGGGAATTGACTCTTCGGCTGCTTCAGAAGGTCCGGATTTCGATGCGAGTATGACTGCTATTCGCCCGCCTTATACTGCGACCTTCAATCAATATGTTCGCAGCGAGCTCGGATACAAATCCGATCTCGAGTATTTCATTCTCGGTGGTGGAATCGGGCAGTGGAACTACGGTCCGAATCAAGGGTATGCGGATACGAGCACAGCACTGAAGACAGCGTTTCAACAGAACCCGTACCTGAAGGTTTTCATTGCATCGGGATACTTCGATATGGCGACGCCATATTTCGCGACCGAGTACACCATCGATCACATGGGGCTTGATCCGGTGCTTCGAAAGAACATCAAGACTGCGTACTATGACGCAGGTCATATGATGTACATCGATCTCAAATCGCTTGCTCAGCTCAAGCGAGACATTTCGGCATTCATTCAGGAAGCGTCCAACGGAAGGCCCTGAGGCATTTATTGGGTACGTTGTACCGGCTTGAGCCGGAATCGTGAAAAGCCAACGCCTGAAGATTCCGGCTAAAGCCGGTACAACGTACCTCGCACTACATCCCTTTGAAAGCTCGCAATATCAGCTCGCGTTGATCGCGTGTCAGGTCGGCGGGAAGGTCATTGAGTGTGAACCATGCGGCCTCTGCAATCTCGTCCGATGCCGGCCTCACTTCGCCATCCATTCTTCCACGAAAGACTGCTTCCACCTGACGAACGTGCGTCAGTGTTCGAACGAACGCGAGCGTGAGTTCGAGTGGCTCGCGTCCGATTTCTTCCCTGAGTTCCCTTCTCAAAGCTGCTTCAGGCTGCTCTCCTGCACGAAGGAATCCACCGGGTATTCCCCATCCACTGCCCGGACGGAATCTGTGTCGCAGCAGCAGCACCTTCCCGCTTTCATCGAGCAGAACGGCGCCCGCGGTCACCGTGAATTGCGATTCGGAAAGGAGGACTCCCAGGCGTCTGAAGCTCCGTGGCAGCCGTCTCCAGATTGGACCAAAGAGCCTGCGCAGCATCGAGATTACTCAACCGATGATCGATATAGTAGAGAGCAACTTCTCGCCAAGCACTCGATCTCCCGCTATCGATACCCGGTTTCCGACGCCGTCAGGTTTGAGGCCCTTTGTGAAGAGACGCCAGGCGGTATCACCATCAAGGCTTACAACGGCCGACGGATCGATTGACGTGCCGGTATACAACTGCCAGCCGCGACCCTCGCGTACCAAAGACCAGCTTCGAGAGTCAATCGTCAAGACCACACTCGTCGCAAGCGGTGCATCAACGTCCTCATAAGTTCGCGGCAATGCTCTCACAAATGTCTCGATAACCGGGCCGAGGTAACGGTCTTCGCAATGGCCCGGTCTTCCAGTTGCATCGCGAATCTGTTGCTGATGATGCCAGCGTTCTGTGTATTCGCGAGCCAGGTCAAGCCATACCGGCGCCGGGCCTTCCGCTACCCAATCGACGGGACCGCCCATTGCGTTCGGATCGAGGGATGCGAAGTAATCATTCACCTGTTTGCCAGTGAACTCGAGTAGCGTCACCAGGAGATCGGGACTGATGCGACGCATCGCTGCTACCCATTCAGCATTCAACCGGTTAATCAGCGCGACTAGATCGGCCCACCCCGAAATGTTTGCGTCGGGTGCGAAGCTATCGCGCTTCCTGGAAAGGATTCCAACATCTCCGCCGAGGAGATGCGCCGCGACGTCCTTGACCGACCATCCCGAACACACCGTTGGCCGATTCCAGTCTTCACGCTTTGAGACTCGAAAGCAATTCGAGGAGTGCGCTCAGCGTTTCAGGAAAGAGATGTGAGACAAGGACTGGCTCGAGCGGTCGGAGGTCAGACATAGGTACGTTGTACCGCCTGTCAGTTTGAGTTCAAGCTTCAGCTTGTGGTTGGAATGTAACCACAAGCTGAAGCTTGAACTCAAACTTGACGTACGAACTAAAGCGCCGCGAGAACTTCATCTTTGAGGACGGAGATTGATTTAGGCGGCTGCGAAGGTGGAACGTAGCCCTCAGGCAAATCGCCGCAGTCAGCTCGCAGATACCGCAACTGACTTGGTTTGACCGACTCGAGTAGTTCTTTTCGCGACTTTGTCTTGAGAGGTTTACCAGGATAGAGCTTGCCCATCTTTTGCAGTACCTGTTCGGGTAGCGCGCCAGCAAAGTTGAACAAGGGCCACGTGAAATTTCGGCCGTTCAGTTTTCGCAGCTTCCACGCCCAAAGCACGATCGAACCAACTCGCCATACAAGCGGTCCCCACCAGCTATACAGCCCGGGGCGGAGGTTGAATTTCCAGCACTTCATGAGCAATTGCCATTGCAGCGCACTCAGTTGCTTGGTCTCGGTGACACCCATTTTGTGTTCCATCCGCGTATCGTGAAGCGGAGTGAAAACAGACGGGACCAGAAAAGCGAAAAGATTTCTGCGTTCCATCTCGTAAACAAGGTCGAGCGTCGCCTTCACATCTTCATCGGTCTCTCCTGGACTGCCGATGATCAACGTCATCACAGGGAACCAGTTGTTCTCGTTCATTATTCGCAGACCTTCGAGAACAACGCTCGGCCATTCGTCAATCGGAAATGGAACGCCCTTGCTCGGCATGATCTGTTTCGCAATTCGCACTGAACCTGTCTCGAGGCCGATCAGCGGCGAAAGCACTTTCTTCTTTGGATGCGTGCTCAGCCTCGGAAGATGAATCGGGCTCTTGTCGAGCATCAGTTCCGATAGCTCTTTGATCATGACCGGATCAACAACCGCCGGCGCTATAGTGCAGTGGCTGAGCACATGCTGCTCAACCCCCGGCGTATCGACGATGCTCTTGTAAAGATCTATCAAAGCCTCGCGATTGGGAAAATAGAACGGCGTTTCTGTATGAACCTGGCCCCAGATAAACATATCTTCAGTCGCCAGGCTGATCTGCTTATTGCCGTCGCGAACGTTGACGCGAACGGTCTCCATGATCTTGTCTTTTGGAATATCGATCTGAGGGTTCAGATCGGGCACGCAAAACTGGCACCTTCGGCCGCAGCCTGTGGTCATTTCAACCACACCGAATGTTGTCCTTTTCACGGGTGTCAGAATCGCATTCCGGTCCTTCGGATGGACAACATCAATCTGGCGCGGCAGCTCGCCTCCTTCGATTGCTTTGCGGAAGAGCATCATCGTCTCTTCCGATTCGCTTCGCCCTTCAATGACGCAATCGACGCCGAGCTCGTCGAGTGTATTGGTCTGAGTGATCTGCCAGCCGCCCGATCCCCCGACAATCACTTTGAACCCCTTACGATACGGGTTCTCTTTGATCGCGTTGAACATGAGCCGCGAGTAGTGCGAATTGATCGGCATCTTCGACGTGCCGAAAATCGACGTGTAGACTCCTGCAGCAAAAGTCACTCCGAGAGGATTGTGCGTCGAAACTGCAACCACACGCGTTCTCGGACCGATGAACTTTTCAAGGTCTTCCGGATAGCAGCAGGCAATGTCGTCAGCATCGTATTCGCGAAGGAGCGAGGCTTCGACAAGCCGCACTCCTGCAGGCATATACTTTGCCGAACCGTCTTCGTGCTTCTGAACGTCACGCCATTGCGGATACTTGCTGTTGAGAACGCCTTCCATCCAGATTGGCATTGAAGCCATTCCCATCTGGATGAAGTAACCGGCGTGATCGATTGCTTCGGTCAGTGGCGCCGTGATGACAATCAGTTTGCCCTCACGGCCATTGGGGTGAATCTCACTAGAATCCATTAATCACCTTTCCATTCAATAGGTTCACCAAATAACCCGTGATTATAAGGCACAAGCACAAAGATACAAACAGCAAGCGTTTCGGGATTCTGCGGGACACGATAGGGCTGGCTTGCAACCAGAAGCTGAAGCTTGAACTCAAACCGTCTTATTTGCCCGTCTTATTTGGCGGTCGCGGCTACTGGAACCTTATCCTTTTCCTTCTCTTCGCCAAGAACGTATTTTGCAAACCAGGCAAACTCACGATTCATCTTGTCGAGCTGATGCCGCGGTTCCATCAATCCGTGACCTTCGCGCGGATAGAAGACCAGTGAAACTGGGATATTGTTCTTCTTCAGTCCCATGTAAAGTTCCTGAGCCTGCCCGATCGGGACTCGCTGATCATTCTGGCCGTGCATGATCAGAGTTGGGGTGCGAGCCTTCTTGATGAACGTCATTGCCGATGCACGCGAATACGCCTGCACATCGTCCCACGGCTGACCGCCAAAATAGCCTTCGAGAACCCGCTGAAGATCGTTGGTCGAATACATCGAGAACATGTTTGTCAGACCGGCACCAACCATAACCGCCTTGAATCGAGTCGTCTGAGTAAGAGTCCACGCGGTCATATAGCCGCCATAGCTCCAGCCGGATTGCCCGAGGCGATCCGGATCAGCGATTCCCCGCTTCACAAGCTCGTCGAGACCGGATTGAATGTCCGCATAATCCCCGCCACCCCAGTCACGTACATTCGCCACCAGAAACTTCTCGCCATAGCCCGAGCTGCCGCGCACATTCGGAAGGAAGACCACCCAACCTTTTCCGGCGAGAACATGGGCGTAGTTTCCATATCCCCCTGGAAAACTCTGCGTCCAGACACCTGAAGGTCCTCCGTGAATATTCGCAAAAGTTGGATACTTTCGTCCTGACTGATAGCCGACGGGAAGGATGAGGACGCCCTCGATCTCCATCCCGTCTTTACTCTTCCATCGGAAGACCTCACCGCGTCCCAGCGCGATCTGTCGTAACTGTGGATTGTGATCGGTCAGCTTTACAGCCTTGAACGCTTTGAGCTCACTGACAAATACCTCGGAAGGTTCTTCAAGGCTACTGCGCGTAAACGCGAGCCTGGAAGCACTCGATGCACCGGCGGCAGGCGCTGAAAACGAATAGCTCGAGACAACTCCTTCGCCCGACGTGACGGCTTTTGCATCTCCTCCAGCGGCGGGAACTGCGAAGACCTGGCTCGACGTCCGCACCATCCCGTGAAAAAAGAGCGTTGATGAATCCTTTGACCAGACCACAGGCGGAATCGGACCATCGAAGTTCGCCGCGAGTTGTTTCGGTTGTACGTTTGCACCCGGCGCTGACTGAGATGGAATCACGTATAGCCGCGCGAATCTCGGCAATCCGCCGGAAGCCTCGCGGCTGCTGAAAGATATCCAGCGTCCATCCGGAGACCAGCGGGCTCCGGAATCGGGACCCTCGTTCTGATAGAGCTTCCACGGCTTTCCACTGCCGTCACTCTTAACCAGGTAGATGTCACTCAGGCTGCCGTCATCTGCCTTGGTGGTTGGAACTACCGTGAAAGAGATCGTCGCACCATCGGGCGAGAACTGCGGATCGTTAATGACGAAGTTCTCCTTCGCAACTTCAACCGCCTTCCGCGAAGCGAGATCAATTGTCCACAAGCGCGAGAATCTGAAATTCTCGTCGATCACAATTGCGTCATCTTTGTCTTTCTGTTTCTTCTCTTCTATCTCAGATAGCGGAGCTTGAGCGACATATGCAAGCTTTCGGGAGTCGGATGACCAGGTGAATGAAGATACGCCAGTCTTCGAATCGGTGAGCTGTTCGGCTTCTCCGCCGAATGGTGAGATCAGAAATACCTGGGCGCGCGGTCCCGTGCCCGGTGCACCTGAAGGTGCCGGTCCACCCGCGGAAGGTGAAGTTGCGGGCGAGTTGACACAAACGCAAGCCACTGCCCATCGGGCGACCATTGAGGCGACGAATCGTTTTTCCCTGAAGTGAACTTTCGAGCGGAGCCCCCGGACGAAGCGACCATCCAGATTTCGCTCCGACGCTCATTCTCCTTCATATCAGCGTACGAGACCGTGTATGCGACCATCTTTCCATCCGGTGAGATAGCCGCACTCCCGACAGTCTTGAGAGCCATTACATCATCGAAGGTCATAGCGCGCTTGTCCTGAGCCGCCGCAAGCGATGCCGCGAGAACGAGCATGAAGAGCGTGTGAGCAAGCAGCTTTTTCATTTTCATAGAAAGCCTCCGATCCAGGTACTGTCGTATCCTATTCCTATAACCACATCGTATGCCGCCGTCAAGGTGACTTCGCTAAGGATTCCGAAACATGCGCTGCGAAGCAACGCATGTGCCAGCATTTTCGCGCCGAATTTGGAGTGCGGTGGCTTGACACCGCTTTTCGTCCGCTATGCATCCTGTCGCAAGAGACTAAAGCGGTGCCAAGCCACCGCACTCCAAATTCGGCGCTGCTTCGCATCGCAGATGCGCGCTTCGCGGTTTCTTCAATCAGGCGTATAAATAAGGTCCATTGCCGCTCGGCAACAATCTTTAAGAATGGCAGGTGAAAACAAATGAAATGGATTGCGCCTGTTATCGCAGCCATTGGGTGGTTCGCTATCGCGCAAGAATTCGGGGGTGGCGTGCCGCCTGGGGCGGACACGCTTCGCATCGAAGCGACCGACCGCGTCGGCCGTAAGATTGAGAACGAATATTTCATCGCCGATCTTTCGCACCGCACAGTCGAAGGCAAACAAGAGGATAGCGGGACGCTGCGTGCTCTGACGCACAAGGCATCTGGCGTTACCTTACTACGCACCAGAAACCGCATGCACTGGGCACCGAACCTGCAACGGGTGGGCGCTTCGGGCTATAAGGGCATAGGCACCTGGCACCCTGTGCAGGAGTTTCGGGAAGAGAGGCAGGGGGAAACCTACATCCATCGCCGCGCAGGCTATCTCGCTGAATACCCGGAAGTGAAAATCGAGGCCGAATACCGTTTCTTCGCGGGCGTGCCGTATTTTATCTTCTGGTCGCGCCTGACCGTCGAGAAACCACTCGTGGTCACATTGCTCCGCAACAATGAGATGACGATGGACCAGTTCTTCACACATCTGGCCTGGCCCGGCAGCGACGGCCGGCAGCACATGACCACGTTCGATGAACGCAAGCCACTGCTTCAAAAGGAGCCGATTGCCGCTAATGCTCCCTGGCTCGCGTTTCTGAATCTCGACAAGGGCTATGGCTACGGCTTTGTAATGCTGGACTACAAGGCGACCAGAACGGTGAATCCCGACATTGGCATTTCTGACGGAGCAGATAATGGGAAGTACTGGTCTCGCCACATCATCGTCGGGAAAGCCAGCCAGATCGAATCTGGCGATCGGTTTGAGGAACGCACTGCCTACGTCTTGTTCCGGTGCACGAAAGACGAGCCGCTCGGCGAGTTCTTTGAGTGGCAGAAGAGAATTCAAAGCAGATTTGGGATAAGCGGAAATCAGAAGCGCGCTCGCTAACGAGCACGAACAAGGAGAGACCATGACACGCACCACTCGGCGCAGTTTTCTATCAAGAGCTGGAAGCACCGCGGTCGCTGCCACCACGATTCGAACGGCTCGCGCGCAGGATAGCCCAAACGATCGGATCAATGTTGCTGTGATTGGATTCCACTGGCGCGGGATGGACCACATTCGAAGCTATGCTCGCGTACCCAACGTGCGAGTGGCTGCCCTCTGCGATGTCGATGAACGTCTCTTTCCTCCGGCCGTCGCCGAGGTCGAACGTTTGACCGGTCACCGTCCCATAACGGAATACGACATGCGACGGTTGCTCGACCGCAAGGATATTGACGCTGTGTCGATCGCTACACCTGACTACTGGCATGCGCTGCAAACCATATGGGCATGTCAGGCCGGCAAGGATGTTTATGTCGAGAAGCCTGTCTCTTTCACGGTAGTCGAAGGCCGGCGCATGATCGAGGCCGCACGCAAGTACAAACGCATCGTACAGGCCGGCACCAATCTGCGCAGCGAACCGCAGATTCGGGCTGCTATGCGCGTGCTCAACGATGGCAAGTTGGGCAAGGTCTACCGTGCGAGTTGCGACTTCTCCAAGCCGCGCGCCAGTATTGGTCGCCAGAAGGAAACTCCGGTCCCTCAAGGTGTGCACTGGGACCTCTTTCTTGGGCCCTCTCCCTATCGTCCATTCACACTCAACCGCTTCCATTACGGCTGGCACTATTTTT
This sequence comes from uncultured Acidobacteriota bacterium, assembly GCA_963813345.1. Taxonomy (GTDB): domain Bacteria; phylum Acidobacteriota; class Blastocatellia; order RBC074; family RBC074; genus CAWDDA01. The sequence goes on from CAWEYR010000026.1 coordinate 76,522, forward strand.
GGGAGACGGGCCCGAGCGAAGCCGGCAACATTGGCGTGCACAATCTCGACGTCTGCCGTTGGGGACTCGGCAAGAGTGTCCACCCTGTGAAGATCCACTGCGCGGGTGGTGTTTACGTATGGGACTCCGAGCAGGAAACTCCGAATCTACAAGTCGGAACGCTGGAGTATGCCGATGGCAGTCTCATCAACTTTGAAGTCACCACCCTCTACGCTCCGGCGCGCAACGGTGGCATGACGTTCTATACGTCGGAAGGTTATATGACTTCAGCGGACGGCTGGAAGGCTTTCCGTGGACAGATGACTCCACGAAATCGTCCTCACCCCGCTGGCGTGGATGAGACCAACATGAGTGCCAGTTTCCCGCGCGCCTCCTACACCCCTGGCCCAAACATTGACCCGGCGACGGAAGCTCAGACCAGCCATTTCGAGAATTTCATCGTTGCTGTCCGCTCCCGGAAGGTGGAGGACCTTCACTGCGACATTGCGGAAGGCCATCTCTCGACCACGCTTGCCCAGCTGGCTACAATTTCATATCGCCTGGGTCGTAAGCTCATCTTCAACCCTGACACCGAGACCATCACCGGGGACGCCGAAGCGAATCAGTTGCTGCACCCGGCAATACCGCAAGCCTTACACTTTTCCTGAAAGGGTGTAAGTCGTTGCTTTCGCTCTACGAATCGAAGAGGCCTCACGCGAAGACGCGAAGAGCGAAGAACGCGAACAAGAGGACCGCTCTGACTGAAGGCCAGTTCGTATTTCTTCTTCGCGTCTTCGCGTCTTCGCGTGAGACCTCTTTAGCTTGTCATCGGCGCCGCTGTGTCCTTCTGTTCGATCTCTGAAGGCGATATAGTATCGCCGCTTTTCGTTACAATCTCACATGGAGACTCCGATGAAATCGATTACTGCTCTATTCGTGGTACTCGTCTGCGCGTGCGCCGCCCTTGCTCAGGAACGCCCCCGCGCATTCACAGGGGCGCAGATAATACCCATATCAGGTCCGCCAATTACGAGCGGTGTCCTCGTTGTCCATCGTGGAAAGATCGTCGCAGCCGGACCTGCAGGCTCGACGAACATTCCAGCTGATGCTGAACGAGTTGACGTTACCGGCAAGGTAATCATGCCCGGACTCATCGATACACATAGCCATATCGGAGGAGGCTCGGGTGCTGACGGTTCAGCTCCACTTCAACCTGACGTGCGATTGCTCGACTCGTTCGATCCCCGCGACACAAGCCTCAAGCGTGCTCGATCCGGTGGGTTGACAACTGTCAACGTCATGCCAGGTTCAGGACATCTGCTCAGCGGGCAGACTCTCTACCTGAAGCTTCGCAATGCAACAATCATTGATGATCTGTTGATTCGCGATGCACAGGGGACAATCGCGGGCGGCATCAAGATGGCCAACGGCACCAACTCGCTGCGCGCCGGGAGTGCGGGTCCCTTCCCCGGAACAAGGTCGAAGTCAGCAGCCCTGCAACGTGAAATGTTCATCAAGGCGCAAGCTTATCGAGACAAGATTCAAAAGGCACAGGGCGACAAAGAAAAGCTGCCTGCGCGCGATCTCGCAATGGAAGCACTCATGGATGTTCTCGACGGCAAGCGGGTCGTCCAGTTTCACACTCACCGGCAGGATGACATCCTGACGGTCCTCCGGCTTTCAAAAGAGTTCGGATTCCGTGTAGTTCTGCAGCACGTATCTGAAGGTTGGAAGGTCGCACAGGAAATCGCAAAAGCTGGAGCACCCTGCTCGATCATCAATGTCGACGCACCGGGTGGCAAGATTGAAACCATCAACCTTTCTCTCGAGAATGCAAAGATACTCGATAGTGCCGGAGCACTTGTCGGGTTTCATACGGATGACTACATCACCGACTCGCGCCTCTTTCTAAGATCGGCGGCGCTTGCAGTTCGCGGCGGCCTGTCGCGTGAGAAGGCTCTTTACGGGCTGACAATGGCGGGGGCGCGAATGCTCGACCTGACGGCGCGCGTGGGTTCGCTGGAGGCGGGAAAGGACGCAGATTTCATCATTCTTTCCGGTGATCCATTTAGTGTTTATACAAAAGTGCTCGAAACGTGGGTCGAAGGCGTAAAGGTTTTCGATCGAAGCCGTCCGGAGGATCTCCTGTACGCGACTGGAGGCTATGGAGCGGGCCGCGATTCTGCACAGCATATTCACGAAGCCGAAGGAGAGTGGAAATGATCAAGCGCTCGTCCCTTTTGCTTGTGCTTCCGTTTATTTGCCTTGCGAGCAGTAGTCTCATGGCTCAGGTGGCTGTTCGCGCCGAAACGATCTATACGATGTCCGGCGAGCCAATCAAGAACGGAGTAATACTTGTTCGCGACGGCAAGATAGAACGTGTCGGCTCGGCGGCCGACATCACAATCCCGTCGCAGTACCGGACGCTTACGGCAAAGGTAGTCACTCCTGGACTGATTGATGCGCATACCGTCGTTGGTCTTGCGGGCTATCTGAATCAACCGCACGATCAGGATCAGCTCGAGACGTCGTCGGCGATTCAGCCCGAGCTGCGAGCAATCGATTCGTACAATTCGCGCGAAAAACTGGTCGAGTACCTGCGAAGCTTTGGTGTGACAACAATACACACAGGACATGCTCCGGGAGCCCTGGTGTCCGGACAAACGATGATCTGCAAGACGGTCGAAGTTGGAGGCGACGCCTCGGTCCTGGTGCCCGAAGCGATGGTTGCGGTGACGCTCGGAAATGCCGGCCTCGCGGCCGCGGGCCGTTCGCCGGGCACAAGATCGAAATCAATCGCGCTGCTGAGAGCAGAGCTCATCAAGGCTCAGGAGTATCAGACAAAAATGGAGTCGTCACCGGCTGACAAGAAGCCGGAACGCAACCTGAGGTCAGACACTCTCGCACGCGTGATCAAGCGCGAGATCCCGTTACTCGTGACAGCCAACCGCGCTACTGACATTCTGGCGGCATTGCGTCTCGCGAAAGAGTTCAATATCAGGATCATCCTCGATGGGGCTGCAGACGCTTACCTGCTCATCGATCAGTTAAAAGCGGCAGGTGTTCCCGTGGTCGTGCACGCTACAATGGCACGCGCTGGAGGCGAAACTGAGAATCTGACGGTCGAGAACGCGTCAAAGCTCAACCGGGCTGGAATTCCCGTGGCGCTGCAAAGCGGCTATGAAGGTTACGTGCCCAAGACTCGCGTCGTGCTGTTTGAGGCAGCCGTGGCGGCAGCCAATGGCCTGTCCTTCGAACAAGCATTGTCGACCGTAACGATAGGCGCGGCGAAGATTCTAGGCATAGCCAACCGCGTCGGATCGATCGAAGCCGGGAAAGATGGCGATCTCGTGCTTTTTGACGGAGACCCGTTTGAATACGCCTCTCACGTGATTGGAGTTCTAATCAACGGCCAGATAGTCAGTCAGGAAGTGAAATGAAGTCAGCGAAACTCAAAAGCGTGTCAGCGCTGGTTCTTCTGCTGGTCGCCGGGATCAACACGCCAGCATCCTTTTTTCAGGAGCCGCAGCAGCGCCAGGTGGAACCGGCTCCTAACCGCAGGTCCGGCGAAGGTGAAGGGCCTTTTGATCGCCTCATTATTCGTGGCGCCACGATGATCGACGGAACCGGTGCGCCGCCGATGGGCCCGGTAGACATCGTTATCGAGAACAATCGAATACGCGAGATTCGCAGCGTAGGCTTCCCGAAGATTGCCATTCGGCAGGACCGGCGGCCACCGGCAGGAACTCGCGAGATTGATGCAGCCGGGATGTATGTCATGCCCGGTCTCGTCGATTGTCATGGTCACATCGGAGGACTGGCACAAGGGACGACAGCCGAGTACGTGTACAAGTTGTGGATGGCGAACGGAATCACGACAATCCGCGATCCAGGGTCCGCAAACGGAGTCGACTGGACGCTCAGGGAGAGAGAGCGAAGTGCGCGAAACGAGATCGTTGCACCTCGTATCTTTGTTTATGTACAGCCGGGCAGCGGCTGGGACAAAGGACCGATCACGTCAGCCGCACTCGGTCTGGAATACGTACGGTGGGCACAGTCAAAAGGCGTCGATGGCTTCAAGATCATTGGTTCAATGCAGATCTTTGATCCTGAGATACTGGGGCCGTTCCTCGAGTCGGCGAAGACGCTTTCGCTCGGCACGACGGCTCATCTGGCACAAATGGGTGTTGCGCGGATGAATGTGCTCGATGCCGCGCGTCGCGGGTTGAGGTCGATGGAACACTGGTACGGACTGCCTGAAGCGCTTTTTGCCGATCGGACCGTGCAGGACTACCCGCTGGATTACAACTACAACGATGAGCAGCATCGTTTTGGACAGGCCGGCAGATTATGGAAGCAGGCAGCGGCGCCCGGAAGCGATAAGTGGAACGCCGTTATGAATGAGCTGATAAAGCTCGGCTTCACGCTCGACCCGACGTTTACGATCTACGAGGCGAGCCGCGACCTGCAACGGGCAATGCGTGCCGAATGGCACGAGCGCTACACGCTGCCGTCGCTCTGGCGATTCTATCAACCGTCTCGCGAAGCTCACGGCTCGTACTGGTTCAATTGGACAACTCAGGATGAGGTGGAGTGGAAGAACAATTATCGGCTGTGGATGGCATTCGTCAACGAGTACAAGAATCGCGGCGGACGCGTGACGACGGGGTCAGATTCGGGATTCATCTTCAAGCTTTACGGATTCGACTACATCCGTGAGCTCGAGCTATTGCAGGAAGCCGGATTCCATCCTCTCGAGGTGATACGATCAGCGACACTCAACGGAGCCCAGCTTCTTCATGAACCCAGGAACAAGCCCATCGAGTTTGGCATTATCAGACCGGGATTGCTTGCGGACCTGGTGATCGTGCCCGAGAACCCGGTTGCAAACCTGAAAGTGCTTTATGGTACGGGAACCATTCGGCTCAATGACGATACAAATCAGGTTGAACGCGTCGGAGGAGTGAAGTACGTGATCAAGGATGGGATTATCTACGATGCAAAGAAGCTGCTTGCCGACGTCGAGCGCATCGTGCTGGAATCGAAGAAGAAAACGCCAGTGGCACTGAAATAAGGCAGAAGAAGGGGTCGGGGATCAGGGGTCGGGGGTCGGGGTATGGAGTTCAAGCTTTAGCTTGCTGGTTCAGTCGCAACTCCAGCAAGCTGAAGCTTGAACTCCAAACCCTGACCCCCGACCCCTGTCTCCGCTGATGCACTTGATGCGTCAGTTCAATTATTTTTCTTCTTTTTCTCTTCCTTGGCTGCCTTGTCAGTTGTTTCCTTGGCTGCCTTATCAGTTGTTTCCTTGGCTGCCTTATCGGTTGTTTCCTTGGCTGCCTTATCGGTTGTTTCCTTGGCTGCCTTATCGGTTGTTTCCTTGGCCTGCCTTGTCCGTTGTCTCCTTGCCTCCTTGGCTTCCTTCTCCTCGGCCTTTGTCTTTTCCTTGGCAGCCTTGGCGTCAGCAGCAGCGGCCGCAGCAGCAGGGTCAGTCGCTTCTTCAGTCTTCTTCTTACTCTTCTTTGCGTTCTTCTCGGCCTTTTCCTTTTCCTTGTCTACCTCTGCGGCAGCCTTATCCTTATCCTTTTCCTTATCCTTATCCTTATCCTTATCCTTTTGAGCCTTCTCGGCCGCAGCATCGGGGTTATGTCCAATGATGATGGATGGAGCTCCGGCGTAAGCGCCCGATCCGACAAGAGCCGCGGCAAGAGTGATTGAGAGTGCCGCGATCAGTTTCTTAAGGTTCAACTTCATTCGTCACCTCCACTTAGCAGTCGTTTTCAGCATCGGGCATCTTAGCACATTCCTCCCGCTGTGCGATCGCGTTTGCGACCGACTTGACAAAGCTCAGATTTAGACTTATTCTAACTCTCGATATGGGAAGAGTGAGGCAGACAAACCAGGTGACCGAATCCGGACTTACGGCTCAACGACGCGTCGTGCTCGATGTCATTCGCGAGAGCGACGCTCATCCAACTGCCGGCGAAGTCTTCGATTCCGCCCGCGCCAAACTGCCTTCAATCAGCTATGCGACCGTATACAACTCGCTCCGCTTTCTGCGTGATGCCGGACTCGTCAGTGAAATCACTTTCGGTAACGGTGCCAGCCGCTACGACAGAATCGTCGAGCGGCACGATCACGCAATCTGTCAGCGGTGCGGCCATATGGTCGATTTTTCACTTTCGGATGCGACCGCTCTCAAGGCGCGTGCGGCGCAGAAGTCGCATTTCAAACCGTTATCAATTCATCTTACCTTGATCGGTCTCTGTCCGGACTGCAAGACGGGCAGTTAGAAACAAATTAGAGGGAAGGAATCAATCCAGAATTATGCAATCACAGGCAACAGGTCTTACACAGGTAGTCGAAGTCATCAAAGCTCAGATCGGGAAACCGGCTCCAGACTTTGATCTGGCATCGACGAAAAACATCAAGACACTGGGTGACAACGTCAAGCTCTCGGACTATCGAGGGAAATGGCTTGTTCTCCTGTTTTATCCGCTCGATTTCACGTTCGTTTGTCCAACCGAGTTGACCGCTTTCAGCGACAGATACGATGAGTTCGAAGGAATTGGGGCAGAGGTGATCGGGCTATCAACCGATTCGGTATTCTCGCATCGGGCCTGGCTTTCGACTCCGCGCGACAAGGGTGGCGTTGAGGGTCTCAATTACCCGCTTGCTGCCGACATCACCAAGGAGACGTCCAAGGACTACGGCGTCCTGATTGAAGAAAAAGGTATCGCGCTGCGCGGCCTCTTTGTGATCGATCCTGAAGGCATCCTGCGTTACAAGGTCGTTCACGATCTCAATATCGGACGCTCAGTTGAGGAGACGCTGCGTGTGATCCAGGCGCTGCAGACTGGCGGCCTCTGTCAGGCTGAGTGGCGACCTGGACAACAGACAATCAAAGCTTAGTTGGGCCTAATGGCTCTAGGAGAAGTGAGGGAGATGGGTCTCAGAATTGGAACTGAAATGCCCGCGCTCGACGGGGCTACAGAGTGGATCAACACCAACGGGAATGGTCTCACCGTCGAGACGGGATCACCTACGCTGGTGCATTTCTGGTCGTTAAGCTGCGGAATGTGCAAGGAGAATCTTCCTCGCGTCGCCGAGCTTCGCGATCTGAGAAAGAATCAAGGCCTCCAGGTAGTCGCGGTTCACATGCCGCGCTACCCGGAGGACACAAACGTCGAAGCAGTGCGCGAGGCGATTGGCGAGCTGAAAATCACTGAAGCCTGCGCAATCGACAATGAGCATAAGCTTCGCGATGCGTTCGGAAACGATCGTGGATATGTCCCTGCTTATTATGTCTTCGATCGTGAGGGTCGGTTGAAGGGATTTGCTGCCGGAGAAAAGGGTCTCAACCTGGTACTTCCGGCGATCGAACGTGTGCTGGCGTAGACTAAGGAGGCTGTACCGCCTGGGAGCGCCGGCCTCCCGGCGGACGAGCTGGAAAGTCTTGGCGAAGACTCGCACGCTTCGCGGCTCGTGGCCGGCCGGGAGGCCGGCGCTCCCAGGCGGTACAACGTACCTTCTTACTTCTTCTTGTATTTCTCGATCAGTTCTTTGAGGCCGTTGGTAGATCCGTTGTGACGGTAGGAATAGTACTGTTCGAGGTTCGGCATCAGCTCCTTGGTCATCGGCTCGTAAGCCGGTTTACCCTCAGCGCCGGCGATTGCGCGGGCATACCAGTCGATCACCTCGTCCATCTTCGCCTGAGCCTGCTTTAGTACTGCCTCGTTCTTCTCGGCATTGTATTTCTTTGCGAGTTCCTGATACTCGTCGTTGGCGAACGTCCCGAGCAGCATTGCGTTCACCGGGTCACCCGGGTTCGAGCGTCGCTGCCTTCTCAAGATTGGCTTTGGCAGCGGGCTTTTCATTCGTGACATAGGCCATTACGCCCTGCGCCTGATAGAGCTTTGGAAGCCACTGCGTGCGATATGGCGGCCATGCTGCCGGGTCCATTAGTGGCGGCTTTTTGTCCCCTTCCATCAACTCAATCGATTGCTTTGCGTACTGTTTGCTCACGGGCACATACTTCCCGTTCTGTTTCTGCACCTCGTTCGCGCCCACGATCGCCAGTTGTGTTCTGAGGACAACATCTTCCGGATGTTTTTCCAGGTACTTTGCTCCCTCGGCAAATCCCTCGTCGAGCTTTTTTCCGCGGATGAGCCCGTCGACCAGATATGGCTTCACCATTTCCGCTTCTTCAGGCTGATCAAACGTAGTCATGTAGGTCTGAGAAAGAGCAACCCTTTGCGCCGGATCTTCGACACGCGAGACCTCATCTGCCAGATAGGTCGCTACCCTCTTCCTCGTCGGGCTCTTGCCAAACTTTTTGAGATACTCGGAAGCCGCCTGAAGCTTCAGGGTCGGATCTGTTGCCGTGTTGATCTTCTCAAGCGCTTTCTTTTCGTCCTCCGAAACCGCCGCTCCCTGCGTCTGAGGTGGCGACTGCGGAGTCTGTGGCGGCGACTGCGGAGTCTGCGGCGTCTGTGGATATTGCTGCGACAGCGCAGCGCCGTAAGCCGGACAAATCATCGCGCACATTATGAATGCGGCATTCGCCATCTTTCGTAGATTCATGATCAACCTCATATCTTTGGGTGGATTGGTTCGGACTTGTGAATTATACGTGACACGATTGAACTTGACGAGGCCAACCTCCGCCAAATAGAATCATAAGTCGCAGTTAAGGACTCAGGACGCGCCCCACGAAAGCTCCGAGACCTGAATACAGTTTTTCATAGAGCGCGGCAGGAGTTTCCTTTTACATGAGGGTCTCGGAATCATTCTCCTTTCACAAATCACCTAAATCTTACAAACCCTTTTTCATTCTTTCTATAGCGCTGGCAGCGATTGCGATTACGGCGTGGATTGCTACAGCCGAGAGTGCGGCCCAGTCACGTGAGCGGGTTCTCGACCTGCGAGAGCTACCGCAGCAGCAGCCACAACAACATAATCACAGGTTTCTCGAACAGGACGATCCGGGAGCGTTCCTCTTATCTTATCGCGACGGAGTGCGCGTCTGCGAAGTCGCACCGCCGGATCGTGGCGGCCCAGCTCGCGTCGCGCAGTGTTGCCGTCAACAGAATCAATCACCAAACGCGCGGCGAGGGAGGCATTACGCAGCAGCAGCCGGCTCCTCTTTCGGGTTTGAAAATTGTTCTTCGCGGGACGCAGCAGCTTGAAGAGTTTCCCCAGGCAAAGCAGGCATTTCTGCGCGCTGCGGCAACCTGGGAAAGGATCATCGAGTCCCCAATTTCGATTGTGCTCGATGTGGACTTCGGTCCAAAGAACTTCGATGTTCCTTTCCCCAACGACAGGATTATCGGGTCCACGAGAAGTCAGATCGTCGGTGACTAATGACGAGATACGATGACGTACGTTCCGAGCTCGGCTGATCGTGCACAGGCGCCCGCTCAGGCGTCAGTTATCCGGCGGCTTCCATCGGCAGGCTTCCAACAGACCTCGGCACCAGAACAGGAGTAGTAGCTCCGACCGCCATCTTTCGCGCGCTCGGGATGATCCCGCCGATTGCGGATCCGGACGGCGAAGAGGACGACTTCGGCAAGCCGCCGGCGATCGGCTTCAACTCCGCAATCAAGTTCGACTTCAACGCGGCCGATGGCATTGATGCTGATAAGCTCGATTTCGAGGCCGCGGCGCTTCACGAGATTGGTCACGCTCTCGGTTTTTACTCGAGTGTCGGCGTATCTTCATCTGTCCGGCCCTCGGTTTGGGATTTCTTCAGGCTCCGGCCGGATATGGACATGGCCGCGTTTGGAACCGCAGAACGAATACTTACGGCCGGTGGAATGCAGGCATTCCTGGCGGGTCGAGAGCCGCTCGCACTTTCAACGGGCAATCCGCAGGCAACAATCGGTGACCGTCGTCAGGCGAGCCATTGGAAAGACGATCTGCTCAACAACGGTAATTACATCGGGATCATGGACCCCACCGGCGAGCTGCCGGGGATCACGATGAGATCACTGAGAATGACCTCTATGCGCTCGCGACAATGGGCTATCGCATCCGATCAGTCGACAGCGTTCCAACTACGGAATTGCTGGCAGACGATGGGTCGCTCGATACCGGTGTCGCCGGTGCAGGTGTGGTCATTGTTAACAGGTTGACACCGTCGTCTTATCCCGCGCGGCTCGAAGCGATCAGAATCAACTTCGCACAGTTCAAGGATCTTCCCGATCCTTCCGGCGCCGCGATACGTCTTGTTGCGTTCGCCGGAGCGCCCGGTAGTACGTCACCCCCATCGAATCCGGTCTTACTGGTCGATCAGCTCGAGCCCTTGCCGAAGATTACCATCTCAGGCGATTTCGTAGACTTCAAAATCAAGAACGGGCCGGTCCTGAATGAAGGTGATTTCTATGTCGGCTTTCAGGCTCCTGAGCCTGCCGGAGGTGTTGTCTTCTCTCTCGACAGACGATGAACCAAAGAACGGCAGGTCGTTTTACTCGGTCAATGACGGCAGCACTTATCGGGGACTGACGCTAAGTTGGAACAACCCGCCCGTGACGTATAACGCGATGATCAGAGCGCTCATTTCGGTCGACCGAGGAGTGCGAGTTGAGGGCTCTATCGGTCGTCCGGGCGAGACGGTAGCTGTTCCAATCACACTTCTTTCAAAGGGCAGCGAACGATCGGCCGCGTTCAGCCTCGATTTCGATCCCGCCGTGATCGTGCTTGAGGGAATCGAGAGCGGTGAATCAGGTATCACGCTTCAAACGTCTGGAGCGGGAACGTCGGGTCATTTCGGAATCAATGCGTTTGTTCCCGAGGGGCAGACTTTCGCCGCAGGGAGGCGCCGGCTTGCAGTCGCGCGGTTCCGCATAAACCCGAACGCGCCTGCCAGTGTGTTGTCGATCACTCTTGGTAGTCAGCCAACGGTGCGCAAGATTCTCGGTGCGGGCAACACCGATCTGACGGAATCAGCCGCATTCACTGGCGGCACGCTCGTGATTGCGGGCAAGGTCGTATGCGCCTCGGCGGCAAGCTATGTTCCAGATGTCCTCGCTCCGGAATCGCTGGTTGTGGGATTTGGAGCGAAGCTCAGTGTCGAAGAGGCCGCTGCGAACAGTGTGCCACTTCCTCACGCTCTCGTTGGAACCACGGTTCGCATAAGAGATCGCGAGAATCGCGAATTCCTCTCTCAGCTCCTTTACGCATCATCTGGTCAGGCGAATTTCCTCCTGCCGGCGGCCCTCGCGCTCGGACCTGCGACAATAGAGATATCAAGCCTCGATGGAAATGTCTCTATCGGTTTGATACAAGTCGAGAAGATCGCGCCAGGCCTCTTCTCAGCAAACTCTACCGGACGCGACATCGCCGCTGGGTACATCGTGAGAGTGCGAAATGGCCAGCAGACAACGGAACCGTTTGCGAGGTTCGATTCCGGAGCTGGCGGATTTGTGCCGATACCAATTGACCTCGGCCCCAACGGAGACGACATATATCCTGTGTTCTATGGAACTGGGATCCGGAACCGCGACCTCAACGGGAATGTAACTGCAACCATCGGGGGGTGTCCGCGTCAATGTAACCTACGCGAGCTCGTCGCCTCCTTATGTGGGTCTCGATCAGGTGAATACAGGCCCGATCCCTCGATCTCTTGCTGGTCGTGGCGAGGTGGAAATTGTGCTGAACGTCGACGGTAAGGAAGCCAACCGCTTAAAGGTCGTATTCAAATAGTCTCCGGACAACTTCAAAGTAAGTGGCTCTCACGTTAATCTGACGGTGTGAGAGCCACTAAGCAATGTAAAACCTAACGAAATCACCGACCACCGACCACGGATCACTGGCCACCGGCTCGAAACGTCCCGAAGACCTCCGCAGCTTTCGCTGGTTCGGTCGCGATGATTTGCGTTCGTTTGGCCATCGCTCGCGCGCAAGCCAGATGGGCTACGGTCCCGCGGACTATCTCGGCAAACCGGTGATCGGGATCGTGAATACCTGGAGCGATCTCAATCCCTGCCACAGTCATTTCAAAGACGCGTGCTGAAGCTGTGAAGCGAGGAGTCTGGCAGGCTGGAGGCTTTCCAGTAGAGTTGCCAGTGATGTCGATCACTGAAACTTACATGAAGCCCAGTCCGATGTTGTATCGCAACTTCCTCGCAATGGAGGTCGAAGAGATGTTGCGAAGCCAGCCGATCGATGGCGCTGTGCTCATGGGTGGATGTGACAAGACCACGCCCGGATTGCTAATGGGAGCTATCAGTGTGAACCTGCCGGCGATTTACCTTCCCGCCGGCCCTATGCTGCGAGGCAACTGGAAGGGTGGAACGCTCGGGAGCGGAAGCGACGCCTGGAAGTTCTGGGCAGACCGGTGCGCCGGAGAGTTGAGCGATGCTGACTGGTTGGGGATAGAAGGGGGGATTGCGCGCTCACCCGGGCACTGCATGACGATGGGTACAGCATCGACTATGACTGCAATTGCAGAGACGCTGGGACTGACGTTACCCGGTGCCTCGTCGATTCCGGCTGTTGACGCAGGTCACAGCAGGATGGCCTCTGATTGCGGCCGCCGCATCGTTGAAATGGTCTGGGAGGACCTCAAACCTTCGGACATTCTGACTGAAAGATCCTTCGACAATGCGATCACGGCAGACATGGCACTTGGAGGATCGACCAACGCGATCATTCATTTGATCGCGCTTGCCAGACGCACCGGATACGCACTTGGTCTCGACCGTTTTGACGAGCTCTCGCAGCGGACTCCGATGCTGGCCAACATTCGACCCTCAGGCGAGTTTCTGATGGAGGACTTCTACTATGCCGGAGGGCTCCAGGCGTTGCTTGAAAAGATACGTGATCTCCTCCATCTTGGCGAAATCACCGTCTCGGGAAAGAGCCTCGATGAGAACATTTCCGGGGCCGCCGTGCACAAGACCGAAGTTATCAGGTCGCCAAATGATCCCGTCTCAGCGTCCGGGGGAACTGCGGTGCTCTACGGCAACCTCGCACCGCGGGGCGCGGTGATCAAGCCAACAGCGGCCAGTCCCCAACTTCTCAGGCATCAGGGACGCGCAGTCGTTTTCAAAGACTACAACGACCTTTCTGCGCGCATCGACGATGAGCAGTTGGATGTCGATGAGAGCTCGGTGCTTGTGCTTCAAAATGCCGGACCCCTGGGCGGTCCCGGAATGCCGGAGTGGGGAATGCTTCCGATTCCGCGCAAGCTGCTCAAGCGCGGGGTTCGCGACATGGTAAGAATCTCTGACGCTCGGATGAGTGGCACTTCCTATGGAGCGTGCGTGCTGCACGTATCACCAGAATCATTTGTCGGAGGACCGCTTGCTCTGGTGCAGGATGGCGATCTCATCGAGTTGAATGTCGACGAGCGACGGCTACAGCTGATGGTGGATGAGCAAGAGATGGTACGCCGAAAGCAAGAATGGATACCGCCTCGAGACAGGTACGAACGTGGGTTCGGTGCGCTCTATTCGCAACACGTCACTCAAGCGGATGAAGGCTGCGACTTCGATTTCCTAGTGAAGCAAGGAACAAACCCGGAACCGGAAATCCATTAGAAAGAGCCGGGGGCTGAGTTAAGTGGGTTTGAGTTCAAGCTTTAGCTTGGGGTTAGAATGAAACCCCAAGCTAAAGCTTGAACTCAAACCACTTGACTACTTCGTATTCATGGATGTCTTTAGAGAAATCTCTGAGCGATCGCGGGTGACGGTGAAAACTACCTGATCGCGGGCACGGCTGATTACCAGACTAAGGTCAGTGACTGACGCAACTTTTTCATCGTTGACAAGAGTAATGCAGTCTCCGGCCTTGAGACCGGCACGTTCAACCAGCCCACCTGGCTTGACATCCGTTACGAGCAGCCCCGTCGTTGATTTCGTGCCGAAGAAAGCTGCCAACTGATCCGTTAATGGAAGCAACCCGACTCCGAGAAGGCGCCGGCCACTTTCCCTGCCTTGACTCCGCACGCGCGTGCCGGTCGGGTCGGGCAACATCCCGTCCTTTAGTTGCTGCTCGACAAACGCGCGTCTCTCTTCTGCCTGGACGAGCAGACTCGCCGAAAGCGCAGCGAGTTCCTGCGCTCTCTTCTCGTCTCCCTTTGCACGCGCCTGTTCGGCGTCCTGGCTGAGTCGCTCGGCTTCAGCCTTGATGGCGTTCGCCTCGCCGAACAGCTGTTCACGTTCCAGTGCCTGAGGCCCTTGCCGCGCACCGAGGCCGACGTGGATTCGCAACATTTCGCCACCACGGCTGACCCCGAGAGTCACAAGCCGGCCCGGTGGAGTCTCGTTGAGAAGCCGATAGAAATGTTCACGGTTCTCGATCTTGTCGTTGCGAAAGGAGAGCAGCACATCACCTTCACGAATACCTGCGCGGGCCGCCGGGCTGTCAACGACGACCTTTCCAACAACGACTCCCTTGACAGCATCAAGTCTCAGCTCCCGAGCACGCTCTTCGCTTATGTCGCCAAGAAACGCTCCAAGAAAGGCGATTCCACGAACGCCGGCAGCGGGAGGCTGAACCTCGTCCCGCGCGATCTGTGCGAAGGACGTAAAGGGGACCAGAAGTCCCGTAATCAGAATAAATAGAGCTTTTGCCGATCGGGTTTTCATGGAGTTCGGACCTTCGCCTTCTTTCCCACGCTCGTGAAGTCCGAAAAGTTCCTCAAATCAAAGGCGTTTAATTACTACGAGCGTCAGATCATCTTCCTGCTCGGCGTCACCGGTCCATTCTCTCACCGACGAGAGCAATGATTTCTCAGCTTCCGTCGCAGTCAGTTGCGCGGTTTGACGAACGAGCTCAATCAGCCTCTCTTCCCCGAGCTCTTCTCCGGACGCATTGCGCGCTTCAATTAGCCCGTCTGTAAAGGCAACGATCGTATCTTTCGGATTCAACTCGATCTCGCCGACGTCGTAAGCAACCTCACGGAAGAGTCCGACCACGGTTCCTCCCTGCTCCAGCTTTTCGACAGACAGGTCTTGTCGAACGAGAAGTGGAGGATTATGACCCGCGTTCACATAGTTCAATCGAGAAGACCGTTCATCAAACTCGGCGTAAAAGAGGGTGATGTAGTTGGCTTCAAGCATCGAGCCTGCTACCAGCCGGTTGACACGCTCGAGGATTCTTCCGATGCGCTTCCCGGCGCCTGCAGCATCCTGAGAACGGGGAAGTTCACCCGGATCCGCTGGAGCCCGCGCGAGGAGCCGCTCTTCCTGAGCATCGTGGAAAGCCACGATCTGGCCGCGCAGGTTGGCATGAAGATTCGCCATCATCAACGCCGCTGAAACACCCTTACCGCAAACATCAGCCACGACAATTCCCAGTAATCCCGGGGCGACTTCGACATAGTCAAAGTAATCGCCGCTTACAGATCGCGCCGGAATGCAAACGCCCGGAGCAATATCGAGCAGCTTTGAGACCGGCGTCTTCCGTGGGAATAGTCGTGCCTGCACTTCAGTCGCGATCCGCATTTCCTGATCAAGCCTCTGCTTCTCCGCTGAGACTCGCAGAAGCTCGCGTACACTTCGCGTCATCTGATTGAAAGATCGCGCCAGCCCGCTTAGTTGGTCCGTGCCGCGTATCGGAATCTCGTGAGCCAGGTCTCCTCCTTCGACTCTCAGAGTTCCACGGTAGAGATCGTGAACCGTGCCGGTGATCGACCGCGTCAGAAAAACTGCTGAAATGATCGCAACCAAAGCGATCATCAGAAAGATCAGAGCCAGCGACGCGATGAGGGTGACAATGATTCCACCTATCAAACTGTGCGAACCGAACTGTTGGATTCTTCGCCATATCTGCGCGGGCGCAAGGAACGACGGATCGACGGTCAAAGCATCGCTTTCGATCTGCTTTCCCGTTGTCCATTCCGTCATCGGCACCAGGATCAGGAGTCCCGACACTGTGATGGCTCCACTCGCGCCAGCGCGTCCAGTAGCGATCGATTCGCTGTCAATGACCGGCTCCCCCGATGGTGTTCGCACCAGTGACATAACCGCCTTCCCTGGCCGAACGGTAAGACGTGACACGCGAGAAAGGTGTTCGCTCAATTCCCTGCCGATTGGATAGGACATCCGAAGAACGAAGCCCGAGTTTCCTTCCCGAAGCAAATGAAAAGCACGAACCTCTCTCGTGCTGCTGCCCGGAACGCCTACAACGAGGCCATGAAACTCGGGAGCGTCACGCAGCCAGGGTGGCAAGGCATCAGGTGCCGAAGTGGATTCTGGAAAAGCAACATAGACCTCTGGAGCTGTCGCGCTCGACACTCACGGTCAGATTCGGAAAGATAGGCGTCAGGCTGTCTACGTGCTCCTTTAGCTTCTGGCTCAAGCGGAAGGGCTATCTTCGTTGAGCTTCATTGATGAAAGTTCGCTACGGAGGCCGAGAGCGGCCGCCCTTGACTGTTCGATATGACCATCCAGGAGCCGCGCCACCTGGCTCGAGCTTCCTTGTGCAACGACGGCATAACCGACAAACACGACAAGGGCAGACATCAAGAGCAGCGGAAGCGCCCCGATGAGGAGGTAAGTGACTATCAGCCGGCGTCGCAACCTCCAAAGCAGATTTGCGACGACCCACCTTGTTCCGCGGTAAATCAGCCACGCCAGAGGAATGAGTGCAAGGAATGAAAGGAAATCGGCGAGAGCCTTCAGCCAGGAACTTCCGAGCAGGGTCCCGTCTTCTGAAAACACCCAGTTGACAAACCAGACAAGGATGCCGGCAAGCATCAGTTTTCCCATGCGCGTTGCCGGCACGAGTCCCTCGATCAACTTACTACGACCTGGCATATCTAATCACTTGAAGAAGTGCTGAGTGCTGGGTGCTGAGTGCTGAGTTAAGTGGGTTTGAGTTCAAGCTTTAGCTTGGGGTTTCATTCGAACCACAAGCTAAAGCTTGAACTCAAACCCACTTAACTCAGCACCCAGCACTCAGCACTTTCTTCCATCTCAGCCCAACTCAGCCTCCAATTTTGGATAGAGCGAGTCGATCACCTGCTGATGCTTATCCTCAACGAATTTTCGGCGCACCTTGAGAGTCGGCGTCAATTCTCCGCCTTCGACCGAGAATTCTTCATCGAGCAGTGCGATCTTTTTTATCTTTTCATGGGGCGCCAGATCCTTCGTGACTTCTTCTATCTTCTTTTTGAAGAACTCGACGATGCGAGGATGCCGGACCATCTCGATTCGATCCTTGAACTCGAGATGGAGTGAATCAGCGTAAGCACGGAGCGCGTCGAAGTTGGGCACGATCAAGGCTGAAGGAAATTTTCGATGGTTTCCGACAACGATAACCTGCTCGACCATGGGAATTGACCGAATGGAATTCTCGATCGGCTGAGGCGCTATGTATTTACCAAGACTGGTCTTGAGCAGATCCTTCTTTCGATCAGTAATCCGGATGAATCCGTCTGGCTCGATGGTGCCGATGTCCCCGGTCCGGAACCAGACGCCGTCGTCTTTCCGCTCGAGAACTTTCTCTGTCTCTTCGGCCATCAAATAGTATCCCTGCATTACGATGTCGCCCTGCACGAGCAATTCCCCGTCCTCCTCGGTCCGCACCTTGATGCCAGGTATAGCCTGGCCGATAGTGCCTACGCGGTTCGCGTCCGGCCGGTTTACCGCCACTACAGGCGAGGTCTCTGTAAGTCCGTACCCCTGCAGGATCAGTATTCCAGCCCCAAGAAAGATATACGCAAGTTCGGGTGGAAGTGCTGCACCACCTGCAAGAAAAAATCGAATGCGGCCACCGACAGCATCACGCCACTTTCTGAAAACCAGTCTGTCCATCAACTTGTGCTCGAGTGCAAGCCGGGCGGGAATTCGTGCGCGCTGATCGAGCAATACGGCGTATTCACGTCCAACCTTGAGGGATCGTTGAAAAACGCGCTGCTGCCAGGGTGCAGCCTCTGAAGCGCGCTTGTTGATCGTTGCGTAAATACGCTCGAAAAGCCGCGGAACTGCGGTCACGATTGTCGGTCGAACTTCCTTTATGTCTTCCGCAACTGTCTCGACACCTCGTGCAAAATTGATCTGAATGCCAAAGTGAAGGTAGATGTAGAGGACCGTCCTTTCAAAGACGTGAGACAGCGGCAGAAAACTGAGCGCGATGTCATCTGGACGAAGCAAGAAGAGAGACCCGGTTGACACGGCATCGGTGACGAGATTGCGATGCGTCAGCATTACCCCTTTCGGCGCACCGGTAGTTCCCGAGGTGTAGATTATCGTCGCCAGATCATCAGGCTCAGGCTCGAGCTGAAGCGAGCGAAAGCGCCCAGGCTGGCGCGTCCGCTCTTCAGATCCTTTCTTCTCGAGGTCCTCAAATGACTTCGACTCGAAGCGTTTTTTCGCCGATTCCTTTTCACCTTCATTCAGTGACTCGAACATTACCAGAAGCGGCACCTCATCCTTGCGCAAAGCCTCGAGAGCGGGTTGAATCCGCTTGAGGAGCCTGTTTCCCGAAACGAATAAGACCCTGATCCCGCTATTCCGAATGATATAGGTCACCTGATCGAGTGCCTGTGTCGGATAGATCGGAACTGTGATAGCTCCGCAGGAAAGCGCGCCGTAGTCGGCAATGCTCCATTCAGGACAGCTGTCTGCGATGATGCCAACCCGGTCGCCCCTCTTCACTCCGAGAGAATGAAGACCCAGGGCGATATTCCGGACGCGTTCGTCGAGCTGAGCTCCAGTCAGGCCGTGCCACTGCCGGTCTCGCTTATAGCGCACGACGACTTCGGATGCTCGCAGCCGCACCGCGCGTTCAAAAAGGTCGTTGATTGTACGAGGAGCTGTTGCTTCCATTATCCCTTTCAGTAGCGATATGTTAAGCGAGACGAATATTCAACGATTCTTGCGATCATCCTGCCTTTGAGGTCTGTTTGTCAATTTTTCATCATTACGTCTGAACTTCAACCTGAGTTATTGGTTATAATTTGTGCGTAGATTCTGTGAGTGTCTAACCGGGAATTCAGGGAGGAATCAGATGATGAAGCGGATCGTCGTGTTGATGACTTGCATTGTTGCAATTGCGGCGTTGACAGCAGTCTTACCAACGTCGGCGGGTGGCCAGGAAGAAGCCGGGAAAAAGAAGAAGAGCGAGACGTTCTCTGCACTTGCATATTTACCGGCTGGCGTAGGGATTTCTCGGGCAGGAAGCGGCAACACCGCAAACGTGACAATCAATATCAACGATTACTCGACCCAGGCGGAGATTGACGCTGCCAAGTCGGCGCTCCTGAGTGGCGGTCAGGATGCGGCGATCAAGGCGCTGGGGAAAATGAAGGGAAAAGGTCGCGTGTCACTGGTTGGGCACGTCGGTTTCTTTGAACTGAAGCTCGTGGCTGAAAGAGCGAATGAGACTGGACGCACGATTATCGCCGTTACGGACCGGCCGATCCAGTTTCTTGAAGCCTACTATTCAGGCCGCTCGATGGATTACAAGCTCGGCATTATGGAACTCTCATTGAAAAAGGATGAGAAGGGTAAGGAGGAAGGTGAAGGCGCGCTGGTCTATGCCGGGAAAGTTAAAGTCGAAGGAAACAAGGTCGAGATCGAGAATTACAGTGCCGAACCAGTTAAACTGATGGGAGTCAGGAAGTTGTAAGGTTGCAGAGACGCGGGCTCGGGTTCGAACAGGGCGAGTAGCGGGGTTCGAACCCGCGACCTCTTGATCCACAGTCAAGCGCTCTAACCAGCTGAGCTATACTCGCCATACTGATGCCTGATCGAACTGAGAATTTTAGACTGCCCATCGTCGACGGTCAAGGAATCGGGCCGAAATGAAAACGATCGAGCTACCCGGCTCGATACTCAGCGAAATAACGCTCCAGGCCAGAAACGAAGCGCCCCGTGAATGCTGCGGCATTCTCGGCGGCGCCGGCAGCATTGCAAAAACACGCTACCCTCTCAACAACGAGGCGGCGCATCCCGAAAAGGAGTATTTCGCTTCACCGCAGGACCTCTTTCGAGCGATGCGCGCTATGCGAGCGGCAGGCGAAGAGATGGTCGCGATCTATCATTCACATCCGAACGGCTCCGCTATTCCATCGCAGACCGATCTGGAACTTGCGTTCTATCGAACTGTCTACTGATCATTGCAGTCAACGATAAGGTAGAGGTCAGAGCCTTTGACTTAACTCAGGCAGGCGCAACCGAGGTGAACATAGTGGTTTCGTGATCTCCGGGAGTGCCAGGCTGCAGCTGGCGCGTGTAGTGTCGCCGAAACCCTGGTCTGGATGACGCGCCAGGCTGAAGCCTGGCGCTCCCGGCACTCCAAATTCAGAACAGGAACTTCGCTGCGAGCTGCCCAATTCGAGGATCAAATGTGGCGCGTGGCAACCCGAAATCTGCTCGCCTTGTGAGTGACACATTCGCTGTACCCAGACCGGAAACAGTTGCGTACTGATTCTGGAACAACGAAAAATTGACGCGGTTGAAAGCGTTGAACAGCTCGCCCATAAGTTGAAGACGGTACTTCTCCGAGAAGTAGAATGTCTTCGCAAGTCTGAAATCGAAGCTTACGAATTTGTCGACTCGATACGCATTGCGCCCAAACCCCGGCACTCGATCCGTAAACTGGTTCGAATCATTATTCAGATCCACTGCTCCGACTGTGCCAGAGAATGGAGCATTCGAGTTCGCCTGCGCGATCCCGCTCAACTGCCATCCATCAATAAACACGCGTGCCAGGCCTCCAAGCCCTCGGAAATATGCGATGTCCCACACGCCGCTCGCAACAAAGCGGTGTCTGATGTCGGCAACCCCGGGCCCGCGGTCATCACGGAGAAACAAGCTGTTTTGAGCCTGCTTGGCATCGTCGCCGGCATTCAGTGGCACCACCGAGGTGGCGTCAGGAGTATCGTCAATCACCTTTGACCACGTGTATGAAGCGAGCAGCTGGAAGTTTTTCGCAAGACGTTTGTTCGCAGTAAGCGCGAGAGCGTTGTAGTTGGAATTGGCAGTGGCTTCGAACTGAGTTACACGACCAAATCCTGTGATTGGTCGTGTGGGGTTTCCCTGAGCTCCAGGAAACCGCAAGAAATTCGGGAATCCGCCACCGATTGGTGTCGAAACCGGAGTTAGAAGATTGATGTCTCTCGATCGCTGCAGGTGGGTTCCCTTGACGTAAAGATAGTTCGCCGAAACCGACAGATCGTTCGTCAAACCAAATTCGAGACCCAGGCTTCCCTGCTGCGTGTATGGCTGCACGTAGTCCTTGTCAAAAACGAAGAGATTTGGAGCAGAAGGCTGACCGAGCGCGAGAATCTGATCAACACTCTGGAAGCGGCCCGGGTATGTGAACGGCAACACGGGATTGTTGATGGTGATGGGTATCACAGCCAGGCCGTTGTTCGAGTGAGCGGTACCAAGTGCGATCGCCGGAGTTCGACCATAGAACATGCCGTACCCGCCTCGCGCGACAAACCTGCCTGAAGCGAGCGGCGACCAGGCAAACCCGATTCGTGGTGCGACGTTGTCGTAATCGTTGTTGATGAATCCCGTGTCGATACCGGCAGCCGCGAGCGAAGCTGCCCTGTTGGTAATCCCCGAGGCGCGCATCTTCTGGATGTCGTATCGCATGCCGAGATTCAAAGTGAAGCCTGGAGTCATCCGCCAGTCGTCCTGCAGAAAGAATCCGAACTCATTGAAATTGGGGGTAGTCGTTGGGCCCGTCGTCCCGAGACCTGCAAACGCCTGCGTGAAACGCGCCGCGCGCTGAAACTGCGCGGTGCCCGGGATGAAGTGATTGTTGTAGTCGGCATAGCTGTTGAACACATACTGCCCACCAAAAAGTCCAGGGAAGAAGTTGAGAATCTTCTCGATGTTGACGTCAACGCCACCCTTAAGCGCGTGAGCACCGGTGAGGTAGCTCACGTTGTCTATTAACTGGTATTTATCTTCACTCGTTTCGCGTGGACTGAAGTTATTGCGGCCTATCGTAATGACTGCCGTTCCACCCTGGCTGATTGTGGCCTCCGGATTGTCACTGTTTGCGAAGCCTGGTTCCTTGTCTCGCGCCACCTGCGCGCGGAATTCATTGAAGAACTTCGAGCTGAACGCGCTGTTCAAAGTGATCGTTACCGTGTCTGTTGTCACGAGGCTGTTGCCGCTTGATTCCTGAGCGCGCGTTGCGCCCCCATTTTCGAGATTTGTTCCGGTGAATTTCTGGTGGTTGTAACGAATACCAAGACGGTTGACTTGATCAATGTGTATGTCCACTTTTCCAAGATACACATCCTGATTGAACCCGCGCGTGTAGCTCTCCTGATATTGAGCGAGCCTCGCAAAACCCGCGAGCGATGCCGGATCGTTCGGAGGCGCAGCTCCAAAGGCCACTATGTTGGGTTGAGTATTTCGCTGCCCGTCATAGCTGAAGAAGAAAAACGCGCGATCCTTCTTGATCGGTCCGCCGATGTTGCCTCCGAACTGATTGAAGTGGTAGGGAGGCTTGACAGTATTCGGCACAAGAGTGGTATTGGCAGCCACAAACCTGAGGCTGTTCGCATTCAGCGCCCGGTCGCGGTAGAACTCGAACAGAGTCCCGTGAAATTCATTGGTTCCCGATTTCGTGATCACATTAATGACACCACCGGCAGCGCGGCCGAATTCCGCCGAGAAGGAGTTAGTGTTTACCTGGAACTCCTGAACTGCATCCTGACTGAACTGGTACGGAGCTCTTCCCGATCCGGTCCTTCCGAGCGACTGCCCAAAGAACATGTTGTTGTTGTCAACTCCATCAATCTGGACGCTGTTGAGAGTGCCTCGCTGGCCTCCAAACGACAAATCACCGCCCCTCGTCGGGTCTCGGACAACGCCCGGCGTCAAGGTAACAAAATCAAGAAAGTTCCTTCCGTTTACGGGGAGCTCTGAGACTGCCTTGGCGTTGACCGAGCTGCTGACGCTTTGCCGCGTCGTCTCAACCACAGATGCTTCAGCCGTAACGTTGACTGTCTCTGTGCTCGCGCCGACTGAAAGCTGGATGTCATAGTTGAATTTCTGTCCAACCGTAAGCGTAACCGTCACCTTCTGCTCAGAGAAATTTGGAGCGTTGGCTTTGACTTCATATTCTCCGGGCGGCAGGAGCGGAATGCGGAAGATACCGGCAGAGTCAGTAGTGGTTGTTCGCGCGAAGCCGGTCTGGGTATTTTTGACCGTGATGTTCGCACCGGGAATCGCTGCACCATTTGGGTCAGCAACCGTGCCTTCCAAAGTGGCAGTGGCCAGCTGCTGGCTCGAGGCTCGAGCCGCTATGCAGGCCAATAGAAGAACAACAAGAATGATTTGACCGAAACGCACAATCAGCGACCGAACCGGTAACATCGCAATCCCTCCCTGTATGTGGCAGATTTCCCGAAGTGTCACAGTATATCGTTGGTTCCTTAAATTGGCTTTACGCCTCGTCCTGTGCAGGAGTTCCCATGCAATGGACTTCGCATGGAGTTCAAGCTTTAGCTTGCTCTTATCATTCGAGTGGAAGATAAGAGCAAGCTAAAGCTTGAACTCCATGCACCGACCCCTGCTCCCCTGCTTGACACTCGACCAGATGCTGTTTAGATTGGCTTTTGTTCAATGCGACAGCCCCCTGGTCCCCAGCTCCGGATGCGAGCTCCCATCTACACGAGTGATGGTTTGCTCCATCCGCTTACTTCAGCGCCTTGCTTGGCCAAATCCGCATTTGTTTTAACAGGAGTTTTGTATGAAAGCGAATTCGCGACCACAGGGTCATCCGTTCTTTCATTTTCTGGCAATGCTCACACTCTTGCTTGCCTTCGCAATTGCAGGTTCGTTTCTCCCAGGTTCCATCTCGTCTTATTCGGTCAATGCTCAACAAGAGGCCGTGACGCTTGTCAACGCCGCAAGTTTCGCGTCCGACAACATTTTATCGCCTGATGCGCTAGGAAGTGCTTTCGGAACTTTCACCACATTGAATGGCGGCTCGTACAACGCTAGCGAATATCCCGTTGCCAACTACTCTCGGAGGGGTGAGCGTTGCGATCAACGGGCAGCCGGCTGGTCTCCTCTTCGTTGGACCGCTTCAGATCAATCTGGTGGTTCCTTCTGGACGTCGCTGATGGGCACGGCCACCATCGTTGTGACTGACCAGAGTACAACTACCAAGAGCGGAACCTTTACCGTTGTGCGTAGCCGACCCGGAATATTCACCGCGAATCCAAGCAGCCCACTTTCAGCGCCGGCAGCTGACGTGACGAGCGATGGCATAAACTATCAATTCGTATCAAACCCGGATGGAACACCAAGGGAGATCAGTGCGGGAACACCCCAGCAACCAAGTTACCTCGTGCTTTACCTTACAGCCCTTCGCCACACTCCGGCAGCAAACCCTGGCGATGGCAATGGAGTGGCAGAGTCCGTGATGCATTACTTTCCAGGGTGTTCAAGGCATAGTCGAATATGCGGGCATCGCTCCCGGCTATGTAGGTCTTGATCAGGCGAACGTAATAATACCCTGGGCACTCGCCGGGCTTGGAAATATCTCTGTCAAGGTATTTGTCAGGGATGGACAGGGAGGAATGAGGGAAAGCAATCAGGTTACCATCCGCCTCGGTGGGCAGGTTCCGGACATCGTATCTCCACCGATCATGCCTGGTAGGAGGTCAATGGCGCATTAACCAACCAGGATTACATACAGGAGGATGGTCTCAACCTGTTCTTCTTCGACGCCTATTCGTTCCAGACGAATGGTCCCAACGCAAGTGTGGCTATCGACCTTCGCTCAAATGCCTTCGATGCTACGGTATTGCTCTATCGCGTACAGGGAAATACGCTCAATCTGATCGCATTCGATGACTTCACTGGCGCTATAGGCGGACCAGAGGACGGGCCAGATCATGCACTCCTCTTTACAGTTCTGCAGGAACAGGGTCAGTACGTGATCCTGGCTACAACTGCCCAGAATAATCCGCTGGGAACCGGTGCGTATCGTCTTCTAGTGACGTCTAATGCGGTGACAACAATTCAATATGGCGCAAACCTGAACGCAAATATCACGACAACCGATATTCAGAATGGAGCGGGTGCATACTTCGATGCCTATTCATTCAGCGGGCAGCAGGGCGACAGGGTCACAATCACAATGACGCACGACGGCAATGTTGGGTCCTTTCCTTTTATTGAACCGGAACAACGGCACGAACGTAGCCTTCGATCTCAATGAGAACGTCGAGCAGACTGCTAGGATAGATGGTTTTGTGCTGCCGCAATCCGGACTCTATACCATCCTGGGAACCCTATACGATCCGAACGCGACTGGTCCCTACACTTTGAGCCTGCAAAGAGCGAGTGGAAGCGCAGCACTGTCGGAAGCATCTGCCAAAAATCGCGAGCCAGTTTCGACGTCGCGCAGGTTGCCCCGGAAAGCACGTGGTCAGGATTCCGCGTCGCCCCTAACCCGCGAGTCTTTCTTTGATGAGATATCGCGACGCCGCTTTGTGAAATAGAACTGCCGCGTACGTTCTTACCGCCTTCTGGGAGCGCCAGGCTGGAGCCTGGCGCTCCCAGGAGACGTACTTCTCGATCTGATGACAGATGCCTGAAACGCTTATCGGGAGTTACGGTTCTCGGCCTGGGTCTCATGCTCGGTCTCAAGCATGCTCTCGATGCCGATCATCTGGTTGCGGTATCGACATTTCTTGGTCAACGACACACGTTCCTCAATTCGCTACTCATAGGTAGCTTCTGGGGAATTGGACACTCAGTCTCACTTCTCGCCGTAGGCATTCTTGTCGTTCTCTTTGACGTTAACCTTCCTCCAGCAAGTCGCTGCCTTCCTCGAATTCAGCGTGGCCCTAATGCTAATCGGTCTCGGACTGAGCGCGCTGATGCGCGTCATTCGCGGTGGATCATATTCACACGCACTGGCATACACACGGAGACCGATTGCATTCGCATCCACACCTTCATTCGGAAACGGAAGCCGAGTCGCCTCAAAGCCACCATGGGCTTCGCCCCGGATGGAAACCGCTTGCGGTTGGCATGGTGCATGGATTGGCCGGCAGCGCAGCACTCATGCTTATCGTCCTCTCGACCATCGAGTCGCGCGCCGTCGCGCTCGGCTATATATTCGTTTTTGGAATTGGCTCGATAGGCGGAATGGCGATGATGAGTTCGATTGTCGGGCTCCCTCTGCGCCTTACGATCAGACGATTTGCGAGGGCCCACCTCGTCGTTCAGACGCTTGCAGGCTTCCTCAGCCTGGGCTTCGGATTGTTTCTAGCCTTTGAAATCGGACTCGGCTGGACTCGTTAGGGTGGGCCCGGCTTCGAAAAGATAATCGTTTCACGATAGAAGGCATAAGTAGCAGCGCCGTTGAGCCTCGCGGGATTGAATCTGTAACCTCTGAACGCCTCTATCGCCTTCGAGTTATAAGCCGGATCCGGCGAGTCGAGGACGCGGACGTTGGTCACCCTTCCTTCGGGGGTAACAATGCCTTCAAGCGTGATTGAGCCCTTCGGCGGATTGCCAACCAGGAACTTTGGAGGAATCCGGGCAAGCACAGAGGGCATGATGTACACATCAGTGTCACTCAAAGTAACCTTCGTGCCGAACTGGTCAGTAGGTCTCGATACGTCCGTTGGCCGGTTCTGTAATCCGCGCACGGGCGCTATCGTAGCCGTGATGGTAACGAGCAGCGCACGGCGCTCTGGCACGGTCTCAGTTCCGGATGGTCCTATGAACTCGCGCACTCCAAACTGTGCATGCCCGCCCCGCAGGGCGAGCGTTTCGTAATTGCCTATGGTGATATCCTTCAATGCAAGCAGCGACTGTTCGGCGTAGGTCACCGTCAGATCGAATCGTACTTCTTCGCGAGTCACCGTCCGCGGCTTCAAAGTGAATGTGAATGGCTTCTCATTCACTGTCTGAATGTCAGTAAATGGCTCCCCTTCGCGCAGGCCGATGCTGCGAACATGTCGAAGCTTCAATCCTTCGATGCCAAACATGCGGCTCATGTAATCGATCTCTTCCTCGGGAGTCGACGAGGTCTGCTTGAGCGGCATCGTTTCCGGCGTTTCCTTCGATCGCGCATCATCAAACTGATACAGCGCTACCGTCATACCGGCGCCGTAGTCGCTCTTCTTCAAGAGCTGACCACTTGCGGGTGAAATTAGCGAGACTGCGCTGACGACGAAAGCGGCCGCGACAATCTCAGCTCTCGCTCTTATCCTGCTTTTCCTTAACCAACATCTCATATGCAAGCTTTTTCGATATCCCACGCGATCTCGCAGCGGCTTTGAGCGCATCATTGCGACTCAGCGCGCGTCCCTGCATCAATCGCTCGATCTGTTCCGAAATCATACTCGATTTCACTTCTTCAAGATTATCTTTCCCGGCTCCTTCGATGACAAGCGTCATCTCGCCTCGCAACGACCGTCCTGACGCGGCTTCAGCAAGTTCCGAGAGCTTGCCTCGCAGGAATTCCTCATGGAGCTTTGTCAACTCGCGGGCAATGACGGCCTGGCGGTCACCGAGCACATCGAGCGCATCATCGAGCGCCTCGCGAATTCGATGAGGAGTCTCATAAAACACAAGCGTCGCCCTTAGCGACCGTAGCGCTTCAAAGCGTCCGCGCCTCGCCGCGCGCTTTGGCGGAAGAAAGCCGCCAAACAGGAATGAATCGGTAGGCAGACCTGAACATGTGAGTGCTGCTATCAGAGCGGTTGCCCCGGGAACCGGCACAACGGTTATACCGCGTGCGGCAGCAGCAGTGACGATGCGGAATGCCGGGTCCGAGATGCCTGGAGAACCCGCATCGGTCACAAGGGCAATCCTCTCTCCACGATCAAGCCGATCGAGAAGCTCAGTCGATCTCTGGCGTTCGTTATGTTCGTGGTAGCTCAGAAGCGGCCTGTGCAATGTTGCAGTGATCAAGAAGCTTACGCGTGTGCCGCGTGTCCTCGCAGGCTATAAGATCGACTTCGCGAAGTATACGAATCGCGCGAAGCGTGATGTCTTCCAGGTTTCCGATCGGAGTGGCGACGATGTAAAGAGGCATTAGTTCACGAGCATTACTGGTAACAGCCGGCAAATGCCAACTGGAATGCGAATGCGAGTTTGCAGGGGGCCCCTCGCGTGGGGCAATATAAACCGGAACGGGGTTTGAGTGCTAAGAGGAGAGGTCCAGTGCGAATCACAGCTGTTCTATCCACCCTCATTTTGCTCGGTCTTGCAGGTCAGTCTCAGCCGAGAGTTCCGGATCCACAGTCGGCCGGACCGTTTCCTGTCGGCGTCACAACTGCAGTCTTTGTCGACAACTCGCGAACCGACGCCCTCACAAAAGAGTCGCGCACGCTGGTGACTGAAATCTGGTATCCCGCTACGGACGACGCTCGCACACTGCCGAAGTCTAACTTTACTGATTTTGTTCCCGGTGGTGTTACACCTGAGCTCGAGTTCATGCTCAAGGCGGCGTACAAGCTCTCGAGCGCGGATCTCAATCGCGGCTTTTCGACCGTTGCCGCCCGCGACGCAAAGGTCCGTGATGGACGCTTTCCGCTTGTGCTTTTTTCCCACGGAAATCGTGGCTTGAGATTCCAGAACACTTTCTGGTGTGATTATCTCGCGAGTCACGGCTATATCGTCGTCTCGCCGGATCATACGGGAAATTCCGGCCTTACGATCATCAAGGGCAAGCTCGTACTTTACCAGGGAACCGAACGCGAGAGGTCAGCCGAAGACAGACCCAGGGACCTTGCGTTTCTGATTGATCAGATGACGGGCCTGAACGCACGAGGCGGTTCAGGAGGTGACTCTCGCTTTGTGGGAAAACTGGATATCGACAAGGTTGCCGCTACGGGGATGTCGTTCGGATCCTACACGGCGATCAAGCTTGCGGATCGCGACCCACGAGTGAAGGTAGTGATCGGGATGGCTTATGCTCCTCCGGAAGGTCACACCAATGTCGCCGTTCCTACACTGCTGATGCTCGGAGTGGAGGATCAGACGATCGAAGCGAAGGGCAATGCTGCGATTCGCTCGAACTTTGAGGCGCATCGCGGACCTTCCGTTCTGCTCGAACTGAAGCGAGGCGGGCACTTCTCTTTTTCCGACATGTTCAAGATCAATCCGAATCACGGAGATGGAGTCGGGACTGGCAAGCGCAAGGCAACAGGCGAGACGATCACATTTGCCCCAATGGAAACGACCTATGGGATAATCAATTCGTACAGCATCGCGTTCCTGGGTGCTTACTTGAAAGGACAGAAGGAATATCTACCATTCCTGCTCGACAATGCCTGGCCGAAAGAGCTCGACATTAAGTCGAAAGGAATTGACGCTTCGGCAAAGGACGGAAACTGATGACCCGAGAGAGGAGCCCTCGCAGAGAACGCAGAGAGCGCAGAGAAGACGCAGAGGTCAATCAGACTGACGTATCTTTCTGTGCTTCTCTGCGTCTTCTCTGCGCTTCTGCAGATTCTCTGCGGTGAAGGCCTTACAACATGCCTTTTGAGGGCTAAAGATGTTACGAAAACTGATAGTGCTGGTGTTCTTGGCGGGATCGGTCGCATCAGCACCACAACTCTTCGAATTTCACCAGCACATCGCCCAGTCTTCGATTTCGGAGAAAGGGCTCACGACCGCCGAGTTTCCCCGGCTGATTGAAAAGATCTCAGAGCCCGGTGGGTTTTTTGACACCGACAACCTGATTTCGAATGAAGCGTCCTACCTGCACGTGCTCGGACGTCTGCGCAAGATGAATGTTGAAGGGGGAGCCTACATCGGTGTAGGGCCGGACCAGAACTTCTCGTATATCACGCAGATTCGTCCAAAGATCGCCTACATTGTGGACATTCGGCGTGACAATGTTCTCGAGCACCTTCTTTTCAAAGCACTGTTCGCGATCTCACGAAACCGGGTCGAATACCTCTGTAATCTGACCGGGCGGACCGTACCGGCTCAGTCAGAAAAGTGGAATGAAAAACCAATCAACGATGTCGTTGCAGTGGTTGACTCCGCAACAAGCGATCGAGCTCGCCTCGAACCTTTGAACGCCACGGTTCTCGACAGGATCAAAGGTTTCGGCGTCATCTTAACCGATGAGGAACGCAGAACCATCACGCGCATTCATCAGGCCTTCATTGCCTCCGGCCTCGACCTGAGATTCACCAGCCGCTCGAGACCTCCACGATACTACTACCCGACCTATCGCGACCTGCTTCTCGAGCGAGATCTAAGCGGGCGGCAGGCAAATTTTCTGGCGACGTGAAGAGTCCTTTCAGTATCTCAAGGAACTGGAAGCGAAAAACCTGGTAGTCCCCGTGGTCGGCGACTTTGGTGGAGATCGAGCGCTTCGCGCTGTGGCCCGGGACATCTCCGAGCGAGGGCTCAAAGTATCGGCGTTTTACACGTCAAACGTCGAGTTTTACCTGATGCGTGAGGGCGGCTTTGATCGCTGGGTGGAAAACTTGAAGCGCCTGCCTATAGATGCGAAAACAGTGATCATACGCAGCTACTTCAGTGGATCGTTTGGGCACTCACATCCTCAGACAGTGACAGGCTACTACAGTACACAGTTGCTTCAGACTGTCGAAAGCCTGATCAAGGAGCACGGAGCTGGCGGATACGAGACGTATACGGATTTGGTGACTAAGCAGTCGTTAGACCTGAGGTAGTCCGGGAACGCTATCGCGATAAATCCGCGGAACCCGGTCAGAGATGCCGCACAAGACCTCGTACGAGATAGTTCCTGCCTGTCTCGCCATTTCTTCAGCCGAGATTCTTACGCCTCCGATTCTTCCAATCAGCACGACCTCATCACCCACTTCTGGATCATCAACGTCCGTTACGTCCACGAGGGTCAGATCCATATTGACGCGGCCGACGATGGGAGCAATCTGTCCACGAACTATCGCGTTACCGACGTTTCCAAGTGCACGACGCAGCCCATCGGCATAACCTATTGGCAATGTCGCAATGCGAGAAGGCCGGTTCGTACGAAAAGACTTTCCGTACCCAAGGAATGCGCCTTCAGGTATGTCCTTCAGGAAAATAACGCGCGTATGCAGTGACATCACAGGTTCCAACTCGAGCGGTGGTCCGTGCGGTCCGAATACATCGTCACGCATACCATAAAGCGCGGCTCCCGCACGAACCAGGTTTCCCCAGGATTGAGGATATGCGTGAATTGCAGCACTGCTAGCCAGATGCCGAAATGTGGGGTTGACGCCAATCCCTCCAAGAATCGCCGTCACCTTTTCAAATTCCGACAATTGAAGATGTGTAAATGATTGATCCTCGGATTCGGCGTCCGCAAGGTGCGTAAGATGCCATCGATCGATACGTTGCCGAGCAACGAAACCTCTCGTGCAAACTCGGACAGCTCGGTCGATGCTGACACCAAGCCGACCCATTCCAGTATCGACCTTAAGATGAAGGTTGATCCTGACGTTGCTTTCGATTGCACAAGCACTCAAAGCCCGTGCAGCATCAATGTTGTACAGCACCGGCGTCAGATCATGCTCGACAACTAGTGCAGCCTGCTGCGGCTGGAACCCTCCCAGGCAGATTATGGGAAGCATGACTCCGCCGCGCCGCAGCTCGATCGCTTCTTCGATCAATGCAACTCCCAGGCAGTCGGCGCCCTCATTTTCGAGGGCCCGCGCGCATTCGACTGCACCGTGCCCGTAAGCGTTCGCCTTGACGACGGCCATCATCTGAACGGTCGGCGAGACGTGTGCGCGAAGCACATTGAAATTGTTAATGAGTGCCGGGAGTGAGATCTCGGCCCACGTGGGCCGTTGGGTCTCAGGATTGTACATGTCGACAAGCAGACATCATTGATGGTACTCGCGGAGAAGGTTTTCAAAGCGGGTGAAGTGTTTCAGGAACACTAGTTCAACTTTACCTGTTGGACCGTTGCGCTGTTTGGCAATATTGATATCGGCAATGTTGACCTTTGTAGTCTCCGGATCGTAGACCTCTTCGCGATAGATGAACATAACCACATCCGCGTCCTGTTCGATCGACCCGCTATCACGCAGATCGGCGAGCTGAGGCTGCTTCTCGGTGCGGTTCTCAGGGGCGCGCGAAAGCTGCGAGAGCGCAATCAATGGAACGTCAAGCTCCTTGGCGAGCAGCTTCAGCTCTCGTGATATCTGCGAAACTTCCTGCTGGCGGGACTCGATGCGACCCCTTCCGCTCATCAGCTGCAGATAGTCAACGATGAGGAGGTCCAGTCCCTTCTGTTCGCTCTTAAGGCGTCGAGCTTTTGCCCGCATCTCAAGCACTGAAAGCCCTGGCGTGTCGTCAAGAAAGATGCGCGCTTCACCCAGCTCCCCGACGGCAACTCCAAGCTTGCGCCACTCTTCCATCGATGTGATGTTGCCGACACGCATCTTATGAGCATCAATCCTTGCCTGAGCGCACAACAACCGCTGCACAAGCTGCTCCTTGCTCATCTCCAGCGAGAATATCCCAACGATCGCTTTGCGGCCGTGATAGTGCACTCGCGTGGCGGCATTCTGTGCGATATTGAGCGACAAAGCCGTCTTTCCCATAGAGGGCCGCGCCGCGATAATGATCAACTCGCCCCTTTGAAGGCCCGCTGTCATGCGATCTAGGTCCTCGAACCCGGTTTCAATTCCGGTGTACTTGTTCTTGTCGACCTGCAGCTGCTCGATGTGGGCAAACTGTTCCTGTGCAACTCGTGCGATATGCACAAAGCCCTGCTTGATTCTTTCCTCGCCGACGGCGAGGATCATGCTCTCAGCCTTGTCAAGAACCTTCTCAGCATCGTCCTCGTCGTCAAAACAGATCGACATGATGCTGTTCGAAGCCGTGATCAGCCGCCGCAGAATGGATTTGTCTTTGACAATGCGCGCATAAGACTCGACATTTGCAAAACGCGGGATGTCGGTGAAGAGTTGCGAGACATACGCCGCTCCGCCAACCCCTTCAAGATCACCTGCCTGGCGCAGGCCATCTACCAGCGCAATCGGATCGATGGCCTGACCACGCTCGTAGAGCTTCAGCATCTGATCAAAGATGCGGCGGTGAGATTCGAGAAAAAAATCCTCGCGTCTCAGCTTCTCGGCTGCGTGATTGAGCATCCCGTTATCGAGAAGCACTGATCCGAGGATCGCACGCTCGGCATCAGTATTGTTCGGTAAGGCTTTATCTAGGGTAATGTCCGCCATGGCAGTCGATCTCGCTTAGGATGCCTCTCGAGGAGGGATGAGTGGGCCGCAAATGTGTGCAAAAATGAAAAACGGCGGAGCTAAGAACTCCGCCGTTCATCTTATGCAGAAGCCTGATCGCAAACAAGACCCTGATCGCGAAAAAAACTATTTCGACTCAGTTTCTTCGTTCACAACCACAACTTTGAGTTTGCTTGTCACTTCGCGGTGCAGTTTTACCGGCACCTCGAACTCTCCCGGCTCCTTGATCGGGTCCTTGAGCACCACCCGGCGGCGGTCAATCTCGAATCCTTTACCTGCCAGCGCTTCAGCAATATCCATGGACGTTACCGAACCATAGAGAACGCCGTGTTCGCCTACCTTGCGTGCGAACTCAAGCGTTACGTCCTTGAGCAGATCGGCCTGGGCAGTTGCCTGTCCGTGCTCGGCTGCCTCATGTTTGGCCAAAGCCCGGCGCCGCTGCTCGATCTGCTTGACGTTTGAGGGCGTCGCCTGAATCGCAAGTCCACGAGGCAGCAGATAATTGCGGCCGTAACCCGGGCGTACTTTGACCAGATCACCTCGCACACCGAGGTTGTCCACATCTTCCTTGAGCAAAAGTTCCATTAATGACATTTCGAAATCTCCTTGCAGGGGTCGGGGGTCAGGGGTCAGGGGTCAGGGTTTGGAGTTCAAGCTTTAGCTTGCTCTTTATCAATCGAACTACAAACCAGCAAGCTAAAGCTTGAACTCCAAACCCTGACCCCCGACCCCTGACCCCTGACCCCTCTTCCTCAATGCGTTGTGTACGGTATCAACGCGATGTTGCGGGCTCGTCTGATCGCTTCCGCCAGCTTGCGCTGATGAATTGCGCATGTCCCTGAAATACGTCGCGGCAGAATCTTCCCGCGCTCAGGTACGAACGCCTGTAACATCCTGACGTCCTTGTAATCTACGTAATCGATCTTTTCCTGGCATAAACGGCAAGCTCGACGACGCCGGCCGCCTCCCGACGATCGCCCCCCCGGCCGATCGCCTCGTTCGGAATTCTGTCTTTCAGATGGTCGGTTCATAATGGTCTACTCCTCGTCCTCTCCTTCGATATCGTCTGTCTCGATCTCAAGATCGACCGGCTCGTTCCGAGTGGCCCTTGAGGGTGCTGCTCTGCGACGCGCCTTGATCTTCTCGGCACGGCGCAGATCTTCGTCTGTGCGAATCGTAAGGTGCCGAATGACAAGATCGCTGACGCGCAGACGACGCTCGACTTCGGCAATCTCCTTACCGCTGCCTTCAACGTTCAGCAGCGAGTAGATTCCTTCATCGAATTTCTGGATTGGATATGCCAGTCTTCGACGGCCAAGGTTGTCGATCTTGACAACCTTACCACCGAGGTCTGAAACGACTGTTTCGAGCTGGCTGGTTAGCTTGCGGAGATCATCTTCGGCCGTATTCGGAGCCGAGATGAACATTACTTCGTAGGATCTCAAACTGTCCTCCTTATGGATTCAAGTGCTCGACATCTCAAATACGATGCGCGAGGCGTGAAGCCCGGTTCATCCCCTCTGAGGGCACCGGGCAAGGAGCCACCGTGAATGGTGTCTCAATTATATTTCGACATCGCTCTGTCGATGCCTTCCTTCAAAAGAACTTCGACGGCATCAGCCGCCCGCGCTATGACATCAGAGAGCGCTTCTCGTTCACGACGCGTGAATTCGGCGAGCACGAAGGCTGCGCCGTCCGAAATCTGATGATCGGGTGCAATCCCGATCCTCAATCTTGGGAAGTCCTCAGTACCGAGACTTCCGATAACTGACCTCAAACCGTTATGTCCGCCCGCGGTTCCCGATCGTCTCAGGCGGATCTGCCCGAGTGGCAGTGCAAGCTCATCCGAGATCACCAGAATGTCCTGAGAGCTCGCAACTTCGTACTTCGACACCAGCGACGCGACACTTGCGCCGCTAAGATTCATGAACGTCTGCGGCTTCACCAGGACCGCGCTGACTCCACCAATCTCGACCTTCCCGGTGAGTGCCTGCGCTTCCCTGGATCTTAATGTCCCTGCCCGCACGGCGAGCAAGCTCATCGACCACGAGAAACCCGCAGTTGTGTCGCGTCCACTCGTACCTGGAACCCGGATTGCCCAGACCTACAATCAGCCTCACTTAGCAACAACTACTCAGCTTCCTCGTCGGTCTTGCCCTTCTTGATCACTTCGGGCTCGGCCGGCTCTTCAAGCACCGGGGCTTCTTCTTCGACGATGCGCGGAGTGGCAACCGTCACAATCACGAGGTCAGGGTCTGCGAGCACCTCAATCTTAGCGCGATCGACCTTGAGATCGGAGACGCGAAGATGGTCACCTACGCCGAGTGCCGTCACATCAACTTCAATCGACTTGGGCACGTCGGTCGGAAGACACCGTATCTCGAGCGAATGCGTCGGCTGGTCAAGAATGGCACCGTGAAGTCGCACACCCTCGGGCTCACCGACAATCTCAATCTGCACTTCGAACTCGGTCTTCTCGGTCAGCGAAATCCGCATGAAATCGACGTGGATCAGATTTCCCTTTACCGGATGCAGCTGCAAATCGGCGATCTTTACGGGCGTTGCCGCTCCTGCCAGATCCAACGTAAAGATGGCATTCCTTCCACTCTTTCGCAAAATCGCCGCCAGCTCGCGCCTTGAAACCGAACCGCTTGCAGTGTCGGTCTTTCCGCCATAGATGGTCATTGGTACAAGACCTTCCCGGCGAAGACGTTTGGAAGATCCGCTTCCTGCATCTTCGCGCGCCTGCGCGGTCAATGAAACTCCTGAATCAAAACTCATACAACCTCACATTTCAAATAAAGAGCCGGCTCACCGACGTTTCGTCGTGAATCGACTTGATTGCTTCAGCAAGCAGCGGCGCGATAGTCAAACATTCAAACTTCGATGCGTTCTCGAACCTTTCCGAAGGAACGGTATTGGTGACAATCACCTTTTCGAGAACAGATTCCTCGATTCTCTGGATTGCATCGCCGGAAAGTACGGCGTGCACACAACTCGTCACAATCCGCGCGGCTCCCGCCTTCGAAAGGGCCTCCGCCACTTTCGTGAGAGTGCCTGCGGTGTCGACCATATCATCGACTATCAGGGCGTTTCTGCCTTCGACATTGCCAATGATATTCATGACTTCGGCTTCCGAGTGGCCCGGCTGCGTTTTGTCGCGCCGCTTATCGACAATCGCAAAATCTGCGTTCAGCCTTTTTGCGTACGCTCGAGCCCGTTCAGCACCACCAGGATCCGGTGCGACGACCACGAGATTATCGAGCGGATTCTCAGTGAAGTATTCGATCATCACCGGCGCGGCGAACAGATGATCGACTGGAATGTCAAAAAACCCCTGAATCTGGGGAGCGTGCAGATCGACTGCCAGTACGCGATCGGCACCAGACGTCCTCAGAAGGTTAGCCACCAGCTTCGCTGAGATCGCGATCCGCGGTTTGTCCTTCTTGTCGCCACGCGAATAGCCGTAATACGGAATGACGGCGGTAATTCTTTGAGCCGATGAACGCTTGAAAGCGTCGAGCATGATGAGCAGCTCCATCAGATTCGCATCGACCGGAGGGCAGGTCGATTGCACGATGAAGATGTCACTGCCTCGAACATTCTCGAGGTATCTGGAAATTGAACTCTCCGTCAGGAAAGCGCGTATTGTTGGCACGACCGAGAGGAACGCCAACATAGCGGCAGATCTCTTCCGCCAGCGGGCGGTTCGCGTTGCCCGAGAATATCTGTATGCTGTTCACTTTTGCACCAGAAGGCTTAACGAGAGCACGTGTTTGCTGGCTGGGGAGGTAGGATTCGAACCTACGAATGGCGGCTCCAAAGGCCGCTGCCTTACCACTTGGCGACTCCCCAGCAACCCGCTTGCCCGGCTGAAAGCTCAATTAAGGCCTCAGTCTATATCAGCGTACTCGAGCGCACCAAGTTCTTTAAGGTACGCAGCCCTTCCCAGCACTTTGACCGGAGCACACCACCAGCCCGATCGACTCAATTCTTCGCGTGCGACACTCAATGTCGCTTCGCTGTCAAAGATCGCAAAAACGGTTGCGCCGCTGCCTGACATTACGGCCAGGCGCGCGCCCGCACCTACCAATCGTTGTTTGACCTCACTGAGCAGGGGATAACGAGAGAAGACCACCGCTTCGAGGTCGTTTTGCAGAGCAGTTAGGCCCACGCATGACCGCCCTAACCCGGCATAGGCGGCCTCAAGCGAAAAGGGCATGATAACTTTGCCTTCATCCCTTGTCAACCCAACACTAAGCAACCCGTACGCATCCCTGGTCGCTACGCGGACGCCGCAATTCACCAGTAAAAGACTTCCTACTTCAATGTCTTCCAGGGGATACACTTCATCACCACGGCCAATTCCGATCGCTCTGCCTCCCGAGAAAAAGAACGGGACATCTGCCCCGAGCTCGCGTCCAAGTTCAATCAGCTGAGAGAGTTTGAGGTCATAACTGAAGAGACGCCTGAGCGCAAGCAGCGTAATCGCAGCGTTGCTGCTTCCTCCACCAAGGCCTGCGGCCATCGGAATGCGCTTTTCCACCTTGACGTGGATTCCGCCGCGAATTTGTGTGAGGTTCCGGAAAGACGCAAAGGCACGGGCAATCAGGTTGGATCCATCCAGCGGGAATCCGGGCTCGTCGCATTCAATCTCAACGCCTCGTTCGATGACTTCGAATGTCAAAGTATCGGCAAGGTCAATCGTCTGTAGAATTGTCCTCAGTTCATGATAGCCATCCGCGCGCTTCCCAAGAACATCGAGCGTCAAATTGACCTTTGCAAATGATGGAACGGTGAGCATCAACGCGAATCGTAGCACAGGTACGTTGTACCGCCTTCAGGCGGAATCTTGGAATCCTGGATGCCAAGATTCCGCCTGAAGGCGGCACAACATACCTGTGATACTCTTCAGACGTGCAAAGTCCAGGACTGTTTGATGATCCGCCATCGCCGGAACGCTTCGATCCAGGACGCTCCCCTTCCCGATCGAATGCGATCCGCGGACGATCGACGAGTTCGTCGGACAGACGCACCTGCTCGGAAAAGGCCACCTGCTACGCCGGCTGATCGAAGAAGACCGGTTGACGTCAATGATCTTCTGGGGACCTCCAGGAACGGGCAAGACTACACTTGCACGCATTATTGCCGGTCACACTTCTTCTAATTTCATTCCCTTCAGCGCCGTCAATTCCGGCATCAGGGAAATCCGTCAGGTGATGACGGACGCAGCGCGTTTGCGGCAACGAATTGCCAGGCGCACGGTTCTTTTCATCGACGAGATTCCATAGATTCAACAAAGCACAGCAGG
Organism: uncultured Acidobacteriota bacterium; assembly: GCA_963813345.1. Taxonomy (GTDB): domain Bacteria; phylum Acidobacteriota; class Blastocatellia; order RBC074; family RBC074; genus CAWDDA01. The sequence continues at coordinate 114,954 of CAWEYR010000026.1, forward strand.
ACGCCTTCCTGCCTTTCGTAGAGAACGGGACGATCATTCTCATTGGCGCAACCACGGAGAATCCATCTTTTGAAGTCAATTCGGCGCTTCTCTCCCGCGTCAAAGTTCTCGTTCTGGATCCGTTGACTGAAGATGAGCTCGCGACCATCCTCTCGACTGCGATTGCAGACGAAGAACGCGGTTTGGGGAAGGCGGGAGTCAGAGTACCTGAGGACCTGATCAAAGAGCTTGCAGCTCTTGCCGGAGGGGATGCCCGGGTTGCGCTGAACACGCTCGAGCTTGCGGTTACATCGACGAAGACCGGCGAGCTTACCGGCGCCGACCTTCGCGAAGCATTGCAGAGAGCGACGGCAATCTATGACAAGAGCGGTGATCAGCACTACAATCTGATTTCAGCGTTCATCAAATCAATCCGGAACTCGGACGTTGATGCCACGCTCTACTGGCTTGCGCGCATGATCGAAGGTGGCGAGGATCCAATGTATATCGCTCGGCGAATAGTACATCACGCATCGGAGGACATCGGGCTCGCAGATCCTCAGGCTCTCGTGGTCGCCACATCAGCCGCGCACGCTACACATCTCATAGGCCTCCCTGAAGCGCGACTGGCGCTCGCCGAGGCCGCCGCATATCTTGCGAAGGCGCCGAAATCGAACCAGGTCATGAAAGCGTATGAGGCGGCGGCTGCGGACGCGAAGCGCACTCAAGGCGAACCAGTGCCGATGCATCTTCGAAATGCACCGACACGACTTATGAAGGCACTCGGTTATGGCCGCGGTTATCAGTACGCACACGACTTTGAAGAAAACCGTGCTGACGAAATGGCGTGTCTGCCTGAGAAGCTCAAGGGAGCGAAATACTTTACCGAATGATTGCGACTTAAAGACAGCTTTTGGAGAAGGGGGATATGGCTGCTCAATACGATTTGCGTGGGAAGGTGGCGATAGTTACCGGAGCCAGCTCCGGGATTGGACGTGCCATTGCTGTAGCACTGGCACATAGCGGCGCTGCAGTCGTCGTTAACTATTTCGAGAACGAATCGGGCGCAAGAGAAACTCTCAGCGAGATTCACGCACTGAGAGGAAATGCGATCGCGGTACGTGCGGATGTCACCAAACGCTTCGAGATTGTAGCGATGGTTGCAGAGGCACTCGAGAACTTTGAACGCATCGACATTCTGATCAACAACGCGGGCAGCGCGATCAAACTGACGACGCTCGAAGAATGCTCGGAGGATTTGTGGGATCGCTCGATCGCCGTCAATCTGAAAAGCGTTTTTCTGTGCTCTCAAGTCATCGCACCCCATTTCAAGCGGCAACAGAGCGGCAGGATCATCAATATCTCTTCGATCGTTGCCGAAATTGGAGGCGCCGGGCTGGCTCCTGCCGCTGTGCAGCAGCAAAAGGAGGAGTCAACACGCTGACCGGGGGCTTGCAAAGCGAGCTTGCAAGCTTTAACGTGACCGTGAATGCAGTTTCACCTGGCCTCGTTGAGACTCCATTTCTCGAGAAGTTCGACAGCGGAGATCGACTTGATCAGATCATCAGCTTAACTCCACTCAAACGAATGGCTCAGCCTTCGGAAGTTGCCGAACTGGTTGCCTTCCTTGCATCATCGGACGCTTCTTTTATCACCGGCGAAAACTTCCCGATTGACGGCGGACGATAGAGTAAGGAAAGGTGCTCACTTGGTTATCTGCGCAAAGAAAACTTTGAGTTTCTGTCCCGTTGGAAGTGCCTCTGGTGTTTCAAGAAACCGCACACCTTTCCTGCTTGCGGCGTGTGACTCATTGCTTCTCGCTTCGCACATTGCTGAGAGCTTCATTAGCAGTTCCCAGTCGTCCTTGAAGCTTGGGAATGAAGAGCGATTCTGTTCCCACCCGTTTAGTTCCGCGGAAACCTTCGCAAGCATCAGCTTGTGCGCCAGATGAGGGTCGGATTCCACGCTCAGGATGTTATCGCGCGTTATTCCAAGCACCTTATTCTCTCCATAGGCTCGTACTTTAAGAAACACGGCGCCGTTCTCATCGAATGCAGGATCGCTTTGCAGTTCCAGGTCTTTGAAGAATGTCTTCACCTCGTTGGCATCCGCAAAACATCCTCGGTCAATAGCGTGGTTCATGACCGGGATGAGGTTCTCTTTGTACCTGGTCCAATCCTCACTAGTCCCAATCTGTTGTTCGCGTATGGCCTTTCTCTTCTCAGCAATCTCGGTCGAGTCTGTGAAGCTTCTGCTTCCACGTGGCTGCCTGTCGCTCAGATTCAGCTGTGCAATTTCAGGACCCGGCCGTTTCTTGTATTCTCCATTGATACTGAACCAACCAGTCGTCGAATATGCGATCGCGAACACAGCCAGGATCTGAGGCTGAAAGACAGCAATAGGGACGGCATACCTCTTCGATACCAGGAATTTCTCGGTAAAGTGACGGTTGGCAAGACTTCTTCTGATAGGGCCAGCGTACTGCGTGTACTTTGTTACGTGATACATTCGTTCCGGATGTTTGGACGCATAACGTGTCAGTGACCGGGCGACGGCCTTGGGCGTAGTCACGGCGAAGTCGTTGACCCAATCGCGGTATGCAGCACCGGCAAAGTATGAATTTATGACTCCGCCACCGAAATCGGCACAGTTCTTGTGCATCGCATTGAACCTGGACCGGTTCTCGGATCTGTTAAATCTTTCGAGAAACTGAGTGTCCTCGGTAAGCGACGTCCGAAGAGTAAACGCATAAATATCACGATTGAACAGTGTTCCGATCAACTCCCACCACGAACCGGGCGGCAACGAACCATCAGCCGGGGTCGGAACATATCCGAGAAGGTGCTTTTTACGATACGTTTCTCTAAGCAGAGTACGAATCTCTCTGTTAATGTATAGCGGCGCATCGCTTTCATTCTCGACGCCATATAGATATGGCACTACTGGCGTCGCCATCCATTCATACTTCCTGTCGGTTCCAAAGTCTGCATAGTTGTTGATCACCGTACCCATCTCGCCCTCTTTGCAAAGCCTGAGCTTGACGGGAGTCTCTGCACAAATATTCGTGAAGTAGATCGCGGCGTGTCCGGCAGAAGTCGCCTCGCCCGAAGCACCGAGTGCTTCCTGCACAAAGAGTGAGATATCACCTTTGGCTCGTGTTGACAGACAGAGAACGAGAAACGATAAGAGCAGAAAACATCTCTTCATTGTGGAATGAACCTTTCCTTTACGTGCTGCTGGTGAAACGCGACGCCACCTTGTCAGTTACGAAATTGCGTCCGGAATCAAACAACGCGTGGTAGTTGCGAATCAGCGCGATTGACTGGTGTGGAATGTGTGGATGGCAGGTCTTGGGAGGAGGGCGAAACTCAAACGACTCAATGAGCATGACATTGAGCGCAGTTGCTTGCGTTCTTGTTATCCCTCTCCTTTTATTGATCTCGCCCTCCTGGCCCATCGGGTATCTAGCCCGGAGTTGATTTGACGAGGGGGAGACAGCGTCGAGGGATGTATATTGACACCACCCAGACTGGAAGTACATTCGTAATAATACGGATGCGCGAAGGAGGGTAACGTAGGGGCGATCCGTCCTCTGCCGAGCGACCCAATACTTACTTATGGCAGAGGTACATTTGTTAATTTAAAAGGACTTCTTATGACGGAACGGGGGGTGAGGAGATATACCTTGATTCTGGCCGTTTCGGGTAATTTCTCCTGAAAGTCAAAAATCATCGTTTTCGGGTCCCCGCCAAGCGTGGTACGGCCCTGACTGGATATAGCTTTGCCTTCCGCGTCTTCGAATTCGACTTTGATCACCTTCCTGTTTTTGTCACTAATCTGCAGTGCGACACCATTCTCGCTCATTTCGGTCATCGCGCTGAAAAGGCCGCCGAAGATTTTCATAAGTCCGTTCGCTAACGCTTCTCCAATCTCCGCCTGCTCTTCCGGAGTTCCTGATTTCTTCTTTTCTTCTATTGCCTTCTTGATGCGCTCTTCCTCTGTTTTTCGCTGTGCCTCGTATTGTTGCTTGTTCCAAACAGTCAGATCGACACCCGCAGCCCCGAGCGCCGCATTGTTGACCTGTCCGCCCCGCGCCCCGGTGAAGTCCGCGAGCGTTACGGTCGAGGACGGATCGCGTCCTGGCACAAAAAGCTCGAGCACACCTGAAATTTCCGTTACCGCGATTGCGCGTCGCGCCGCCTGCTTGAGTTCGAGCGAGACTTTGAGGTTCTCGCTATCTGAAGTGTCAACATCATCGAACGCCGGGCCCGACTGCTTCGGATCAATCAGGTTCTTCCCTGTCCCATCTATCGCCCTTGCGACGGTCACTCGAACACCCTTAACCTCAGATATGAGGTCGCCAAAGACCTTCATATCGACCTCGAGTTTATTGAAAAAGCCGTCACTTCGGCGTGTCTCTTTCACATCTCCCACGAGCACGTTTACCTGCGCAAAAGCGTGCGGAGCAAACAACACAAGTGCGATAACAACACCCACAACAGTTCTTTTCACACATTCTCCTTTGTGCATGGAGTTCAAGCTTTTACCACGGAACACACGGAAACGAGACACGGAAAGCACGGAGAAAGCTGAAAACAAGACAAGCTCTCTTGTTTCCGTGTTTTCCGTGTCTTCGTTTCCGTGTGTTCCGTGGTAAAAAGCTTGAACTCCATACTCATATCCTCGTAACTCGCGGAAATGGGCAACAATTCTCTCAGCCTGCTTGCGGCCGACGAACGGCCTGAGCTCGGCTTCGCTAGCGCCTGCAACGCGCTTGAGACTTCCGAAATTTCGAAGCAGCCGGTCTCTTATCTTCTCGCCGACACCGGGAATTGATGTGAGTTCGGAATTGAAGTCGCGCATCGCACGCTTGTGACGGTGATAACTGATTGCAAACCGATGTGTTTCATCGCGAATCATCTGTATGAAGCGGAGCACCGGAGAGGTCCTGTCCATCACCACCGGATCATCTTCGCGGCCTTTGACAAGCATGTGGCTGATTTCGGAATGCCGCCCACGTGGTTTGACAACGCCGACCATCGAAAGCTCACTCAGACCCAGCCCATGAAGGGCGGCTGATGCTGCTGAAAGCTGTCCTTTGCCACCGTCAATCAAGACCAGATCGGGAAGCTGCCTGTTCTCGCGCATAAGTCGCGAGTAACGCCGGCCTACTACTTCGCGCATCGATGCGAAATCATCTGCGCCTTCTACTGACTTGACGATGAACTTGCGATATTCAGCCTTCCGGAGCAATCCGTCTATACAGACGACCATGGCGGCGACGTTCTCAGATCCCTGAATATTCGAGATGTCGAACGATTCGATCCGTTTCGGATGTGACGGCAGACCGAGCGTTTCCTGCAAATCCTTCAGGAGCCGTTTCAAGTCGGGCTTCACGACGCGAAACCGCTGCTCAAACCCGAGCTTGGCGTTCTTTTCAACAAGATCTATGAGCTCGCGTTTCGGTCCACGCTGCGGGTCAACTATGTAGACACGACGGCCACGCTGTGATGTCAGAAGCTCTTCGAGCACCTCGCGGTCTTCCCAATCGACCGGGACGTGAATCTCATTCGGGACGTAATTGCCCGAGGTGTAATACTGAAGTAAAACTTCGCCGAGGAACTCGCTCGGATCAAACCCGTCAACCGCGATGTCTTCCCAATAGAATTCCCGGCGGCCAACTATTCGACCATCGCGCATTGTGAAGAGCTGAAGCGCGAGTTGATTCGCCTCTCGGTAATATCCGAAAACATCGAGGTCCAACTCGTCCTGAGAGGTCATCTTCTGCTGCTCGCTGAGCGCGTTTACCGTGCGCAGCAGATCTCGATACTTTGCTGCGTTTTCGTATCGCATCTCGTCTGATGCGCGCTCCATTCTCTCTTCGAGCCTGGAAGCCAGCTCGCGCGTCTTTCCTTCGAGCAAAAGCAGCGCATCATTCACCGCTTCACGATACTGACCCGGCGTGCAAAGGTCCTTTTGACACGGACCGAGGCAGCGTTTGATCTGATACTCCATGCACGGGCGGCCAGCACGCCTGTAAATGTCGAACACTTCATCAGAACAGGTACGCAACTGGAACTCGCGATTAACAAGCGATACTGTTCGGTCGGCCAGGTTCCCGGGCAAGTATGGACCGAAATACGCCGATCCATCCTTCACGATGTGACGAGTCTTATGGATGCGCGGAAAAACGTGCTCGACCGTAACTTTGATCTGCGGATAGGTTTTGTCATCCATGAGCAGCACGTTGAAAATCGGCTTGTGCTGCTTGATGAGGTTTGACTCGAGAGCCAGCGCTTCGGCCTCGGTGTCAGTCGCTATGAAATCAAAATCCGTGATGCGGGCGATGAGTTCCTGGGTCTTGACGTCGAGGTCGCGAGCACTCTGAAAATAATGACGAACGCGGCTCCGGAGGTTCTTCGCCTTGCCGACGTAAATGATCTCCCCTTTGAGGTTCTTGTGAAGATAGCAGCCCGGCTGCGCCGGCAGAAGCTGCAACTTCTCATCGATCGTCATGACTCGAAAGTAGCGCAAAAAATAGTTTTGCGCTACAGTCCCCAAAAGCCATGCAATTCGCTTTGACTCTTCCCAGGAACCGCAAGTTCGATGTCATCGGCTTCGGCCTCAATGCCGTCGATCATCTCGTTACAGTTCCAAGGTTTCCGGCTTTCAACACAAAAACCCGCTTGTCTGCGCACTACCAGATGACTGGCGGTCAAGTCTCGTCCGCGATGGTTGGGGCCCGGAGGCTTGGGTTGAAAAGCAGTTACATCGGCAAAGTGGGGGATGACCACGAAGGGCGGCTTTTGATCGAGGCACTCGAGCACGAAGGCGTCGAATGCAGCAATGTGATCGTTGCCGCCGGTGCGCGGACTCAGAGCGCGGTTATCGTCATCGAGCAGTTCTCAGGCGAGCGCACCATCCTCTGGCATCACGATGATCGAACACGCATCGCGCGAGAGGAGATTGCCAGGGATATGATCACGTGCGGGCGTGTCTTGCACATTGACGGCTTTGACACGCAGGCGGCGATCCAGGCCGCGCGATGGGCTCGCGAAGCGGGAATGCCAGTTACCATCGACCTCGACACGGCATACCCGGGAATCGACGAGCTGCTTCCTTTGGTCGATTGTCTGATCATGTCTCACGGACTGGCAGACGAGCTGTCTGGAGTAATGGACGAGCGGGAATCGCTGAAGCGCCTTAATGAGCGTTATGGTTGCTATCTCGTCGCAATGACGCAAGGTGCGCGAGGCGCATTATGCTATGTTGAGGGCGCGTTCATCGCATCTCCCGCGTTTAGACCGCCCGTGTGCCGGGACACGACTGGTGCTGGAGATGCATTTCGCGCCGGTTTCATCTACGGTCTGACAAATAGCCTGTCAATCGAAGAATCTTTGCGCGTTGCGAACGCTGTAGCCGCGCTTGAGTGCCGCGAGCTTGGCGCGACGCGCGGTCTTCCGACGGAAGACGAGCTGAGAAGTTTCGTGGGATAAGGGCCAGTGGTCAGTGGTCGGTGGTCAGGGTATGGAGTTCAAGCTTTAGCTTGCTCTTGGCGGTCGGTGCCAAAGCAATCTAAAGCTTGAACTCGACCACCGCCACTGACCCCTTCTTTAGGAGGATTCTATGTTACGTGCAGGCATTGTGGGCTTGCCCAATGTCGGCAAATCGACGTTGTTCAATGCGCTCACCGCTACTCGCGGCGCTGAAAGCGCGAATTACCCATTCAGCACGACCGGGGTCAACGTCGGAGTCGTAAATGTCCCCGACGCCCGTCTGGAGCCGTTGGCCCGCATCGCGAAAACGAACAAGATCGTTTACGCGACGATCGAATTTGTCGACATCGCCGGACTGGCGCGAGGGGCGAGCAAAGGAGAAGGTCTTGGCAACCAGTTTCTTCATCACGTGCGCGAGTCCGAAGTTATCGTTCATGTAGTCAGATGCTTCGAAGACGAAAACGTCGTTCACGTGGATGAGACCATCGATCCGAGACGCGACATCGAAACACTCAATCTGGAATTGATTCTCGCTGACCTCGCTTCAGTCGAAAAAAGGCGCGAACGAACCACGAAACAGCTCAAGACAGGAGACAAGTCGGCGAAGGACGAGCTTGAGCTGCTTAGCAAACTCGAGGCTGCATTCGACGACGGAAGGCCCGCACGCCTCGCTGGTTTGACCGACGACGAGAAGGCGCGCGCCTATCATCTCTTTCTTTTGACAATGAAGCCGATGATCTACGCGGCTAATGTAGCTGAGGCAGATCTGAGCAAGCCTGAGACTGATTTCGTGCGTCAGGTTCGAGAGCATTGTGAAGCCGAAGGTTCGGACTATGTCGTGATCAGCGCGCAGCTTGAAGCAGAGCTCGTCGATCTCGAACCGGAAGAGCGATCGCCGTATCTGGAAAGCGTCGGAGTCACTGAGACAGGCCTCGGCAAGCTGATCAGAAGCGCATATCACACCCTCGGCTTGATATCCTATTTTACAGCCGGCGAAAAAGAGGCGCGCGCCTGGACGGTCCGCAAAGGCGCGAAGGCACCTGAAGCAGCGGGTGTTATCCATTCAGACCTCGAGCGAGGCTTCATCCGTGCGGAAGTCATACCCTACAAGGACATGATCGAGCTAGGCTCCGAAAAAATAGCTAAAGAAAAAGGGAAAATGCGGCTCGAGGGCAAGGAGTATGTCGTCGCGGACGGCGACGTCATGCTTTTCAGGTTTAATGTGTGAAGAAGTGCTGAGTGCTGAGTGCTGAGTGCTGAGTTTGCGGGTTTGAGTTCAAGCTTTAGCTTGGGGTTTGATTCAAACCCCAAGCTAAAGCTTGAACTCAAACACACTAAACTCAGCACTCAGCACCCAGCACTCAGCACTTTCTTCTTATCCCAGCTTCAAACGTCCGGTGAGTGATTTGAATTTTTCGTCGCTCAGGACGACGTTGTCTATCAGTCGCGCCTTTCCAAAATAACAGGCAAGCGAGAGCAAAGCGCGTTGCCCATCGAGATTGTCGATAGGCTCGAGGTGTTCAGCGTCAGTAACGGCAACGTAGTCGATGTGCGCGAGTGGTTGAGTTGCGATCTCTTTCCTGATGACCTTTAGCAGCTTCGAAGCGTTTCGTTCACCCTGCGCGAACATCTCCTGCGCCTTGCTGAGAGCTCGATAGAGCACCGGCGCCGCGCGCCGCTCTTCCGGCGTGAGGTAAGCATTCCTCGATGAGAGAGCAAGACCGTCCGGCTCACGGACAGTCGGAAGGACTACGACCTCAGGTAGAAGGTGAAGGTCTCGAACCAGTCTCTTGGCGATCACAGTCTGCTGAGCGTCCTTTTGTCCCATGAAAACAAACTTCGGACGCAGCAGGTTGAAGAGAACTGTTAGCACCGTCGCGACGCCCCGGAAGTGGCCCGGACGCGATTGCCCTTCGAGCCTGTCGCTCAGTTGTGCGACGTCGACCCAGGTCGAGAATCCTTTGGGAAAGATCTCATCAACTGATGGCGCGAAAATGTAGTTGACGCCAGCAGGGTTGAGCATATCAGCGTCCTTCGCAAGGTCCCTTGGATACCTGTCGAAATCCTCACCCGGTGCAAACTGTTTCGGATTGACGAAGATCGAAACGATTACGGCATCCGACATTCTTCGCGCTTCACGAACTAGCGAGAGATGCCCTTCATGCAGGGACCCCATCGTAGGGACCAGTCCGATGGTGCTTTGCTCTTCTTCGAGCTTTTCTACAAGGGCCTGAAGTCTCGCGGCACGGGTTATGATTTCCATAGCTTTCCGGGCAGTTGAACCTTATTCGGCAAAGATGACGTAGCCTGGGTCGTCGCCGTCACCGAGTTGTTCAAGCTGCTCGGCAACTTCACGGGGAACAGTGTAGGTCTCTTCGAGTGAGGGATAAACGCCTTCGCGCACATCCGTAATAAATCGTCCGATAGCGTCCTCCATAACGGAACGCATATCAGCATACTTGCGAACAAATTTTGCTGTGCGATCGAAATTCAGTCCCAGAAGATCATTGATCACCAGTACCTGACCGTCTGTGTCGGGTCCGGCGCCAATTCCAATTGTTGGGATCCGAATCTTGTCCGTAATGATACGGGCAAGGCTTGAAGGGATGACCTCGAGCACCAGAGCAAACACGCCGGCAGCTTCAAGAGCAATGGCATCATCAACAATCCTGCGGGCACTCGCGAGAGTCTTTCCCTGAAGCCTGAATCCCCCCATCTGTAGCACGGACTGCGGAGTCAATCCGACATGACCCATGACCGGGATGCCGTTCTCGACCAACTGTCTCACAAGCGAAAGCCGCTGTCTTCCACCTTCAAGCTTGACCGCTTCGGCCTCGGCTTCCTTGATGAATCGCAACGCAGCTCGCATCGCTTCATCGTTGCCTGCTTGAAATGTGCCAAATGGCAGATCGGCCACGACCAGCGCGCGCTTGACTCCTCGACGCACAGCGCGAGCAGCGACCAGCATTTCATCCAGAGTCACGCGAAGCGTGTTCTCATATCCGAGCGCAGTATTTGCAAGACTATCGCCGACGAGAATCATATCGACTCCCGCCTCATCCGCAAGTCGCGCGGTGGGATAGTCGTATGCAGTCAGCATAACAAGCTTCTTGCCTTGCTCTTTCGCTGCCTGCAGGTATGACAGGGTGATTTTCTGGCCGCTCTTCTTCTGCTCGACGAGGTGACTCATGAGAGTTCCTTTCGCGAAGCTCCCGACTGGATCATTTGAAGGATTATAACTCGACTTGTCAGCACCAACTCAACCATTGACCGGGCATTGAGTTTTCATCCCCGGTAAATCCTTACTGCAGCCTTGTCTTCAACTGCACCAAGGAGATGAGAAATTGTCGACCCGAGCACCGGATGCCTGAGGTCGGAGGCTATTTCAGCCAGCGGTGTGAGCACAAATCGGCGAAGATGCATACGCGGATGCGGCAGGATAAGCTCCGTGCCACGACGCACACCATCGACTACAAGATCGTCCAATAGAAGCAGATCGATGTCGATAGTGCGCGCACTCGGCTCTCCGCTTCGGTCCCCGGTTCGGTGACTGGACCGGTCCCGCCCGAGTCGTATCTCGGTTGCCAGACAATAGTCGAGAAGCGAGAACGGTTCGAGACGAGGAGCAATAACCTGAACCACCATATTCAAAAAACGTGGCTGATCAGACACATCAACCGGCTCGGTCTCATAGATCGACGACGCAGATGCGATCCGCAGATCGCTTCTCATTATGGACGCGATCGCGCGCAGAAGATTGGCGGCACGGTCACCAAGATTCGATCCCAGACAAAGATATGCGGTGCTTAGACCTTCGCGCATTGATTCGTTTCTTCTGCCCGGACATTTAGATGCGATCGAGAAGTTTATCGCACGCGACCTCAGTTTGGTTACCGCGATCCTGCGTATTAAACTCGCGCGGTGACAAAAAAGGCCGGCGCACCTTTTGCACAGATATCGCCCCGTGGAATTGATCGCATCCGAAGCGGGCATCTCTGGATTTACCGGAGTGATGTGCTCGAAGTGGGCGACGCCGCGAGCGGCGATATCGTCCGCGTCAACGACCGTCGAGGACGCTTTCTTGCATGGGCGCACTACGGTGCCGAATCGGAGATCACCCTCCGGATTCTTTCAAATGCCGAGAATCCTCCGGATCGCGACTTCTGGCGGGACCGGCTCAAGTCAGCGCACGCGTGGCGCAATCGAATCGCCGCCGAAAGGGATTCCTATAGACTTGTTCACGCTGAAGGCGATTTGCTGCCCGGTCTTGTAATCGACCGTTACGGTGAGGCTTTTTCAATTCAGACTTTGACTCGGGGAATGGAGTCACTCAAGAAACTCTGGGTCGAGTTGTTGCTCGAGGAGTTTCAACCTTCGTTGATCGTCGAGCGCAACGACGTCAAGGTAAGAGAACTCGAAGGTCTGCCAATCACCACGGGCGTTCTTCATGGCGATGAAGCCTCCGCGCGCGACGTCCGCATCAATGAGAACGGAATCGAATTCCTGATCGACCTCGTCAGCGGTCAAAAGACCGGTGCATTCCTTGACCAGACAGAAAATCGCGAACGAGCATCACACTATGCTCGCCGCCGCGGACTCGATTGCTTCACCTTCCACGGATCGTTTGCGTTGCATCTCGCTCGCGGCGGATGTGAAAGTGTTCGTGCAGTTGACATCTCCGCACCTGCAATTGAACGCGCGCGACAGAATGCTGCATTGAATGACATAAGCAACATCGAGTTCGTCGTTGCCAATGTCTTTGATGAGCTGCACCGGCTCGATCAGGCGGGTGAACGCTTCGATACGATCGTTCTCGATCCCCCGGCATTCGCAAAGAATCGAGGAGCCTTGACGGCTGGGCTAAGAGGCTACAAAGAGATCAATCTGCGGGCACTCAAGATGCTCAATCCAGGCGGAGTGCTGATTACGTGTTCGTGCTCGTATCACGTAAGTGAGGCGCTCTTCATGGAGATGCTCGCCGAAGCAGCAAATGACGCCGGGCGCCGAGTCCAGGTCGCTGAGAAACGAACTCAGGGCCGCGATCATCCAATCCTTCTCACTGTTCCGGAAACCTATTACCTGAAATGCGTGATTTTGAGATGTGTGTGAAAGCGGGGGGTCGGGGATCGGGGGTCAGGGGTCAGGAGTATAGAGGTTTGAGTTCAAGCTTTAGCTTGGGTTGCATTAGCAGACCCTTTAGATCTCGGAATGACAGCAAGCTAAAGCTTGAACTCAAACCTCATATACATGCCTACCCCTGACCCCTGACCCCTCTTCCCTAATTCTCGTTGTGCTCGTCGCCATCAAAAGAAAGGACGAGAGGTTCGTCGTCAACGCGCGTCTCGACGTATACCTTTCGGCCCCAGAGCTTGAATACATACTCGAGCACTTTACGGGCATACCTGGCATCCAGTGGAGCACCTTCGAAACGGTGCATCAGATACAACTCCCGATTGCGATTGAAGTCTGGATCGACCACTTCAATGTAAGGAAATCCAAAGTTGGTCATGTTGGCAACCAGCTGATCGCGAACGCGCTCCCACTTCTTGTCTGTGACCGTCCATTCCTCTTCATTCGCGAGCTCATAGACAAACAGGTCAAGCTCCTCGCAGAGTTCCTTTGTCAGATAATTGCGCAGGAACGAAACGTCGTTGTCGAGTTCGCGAACCTCGAACATTTTCGCGCGACCCTCGCCGCCGCCGCGTTTAAAGACGCGTCCTTCCTCCTCCGTAGGATGGTCCCACCGACGCTCGATGTCTTCGAAGATCTTGTAGCCAAGATAGTACGGATTAAGCTGTCCTTTGTGTGGTGAAACTACACCGGAATGAAGTTCAGCAAACTCGAGGTGATCTGAAGGCGCGAGGTCAAGCTCGCGCATTATTCGCGAATGAAAATAGCTGGCCCATCCTTCGTTCATGATCTTCGTCTGCAGCTGCGGGATGAAGTAAAGCATTTCATCGTGAACCATCGCCATGATGTCCTGCTGCCACGGTTCGAGCACCGTCGAATTCTCCATGATGAACCAGACCAGATCCTTTTCCGGACGGCTGCTGGATTGCTGTGCCCGGATCGCAGCCTCGCGCTCTCGTGCGTCGCGTTCTTCAGGGAGACTCAGATCCTCATAAGGATGACTTCGCTCAATCGGTTTCTTCTCCTCGTGATCCTGGTCGCCCCTCGCGCGTCTCTTCTTTTTGATGAAGAAGTTCGGATCTATGTGCTCCTCGATCGAAAGCACGGCGTCGAGAAACCCTTCGACGACTTTGCGGCCGTGCTTGAACTCGTATTCGTTTATGCGACGCGCGTGCATCGCCGCATCGTCAACCATGCGGCGGTTTGTCTGCGAGAAGTAGGCGTTGTGCTTGAAGAAGTCGACGTGACCCAGCACGTGCGCTATAACAAGCTTGTTCTGCAACAGCGAATTGTTCTCGAGAAGAAATGCGTACGCCGGGTTCGAGTTGATGACAACCTCGTAAATCTTTGACAGACCGAAGTCATACATCATCTTCAAACGATGATACGCCTTGCCGAAGCTCCAGTGTGAATACCTGCCGGGCAGCGCGTATGATCCGACTTCGTACATCACCGACGCCGGAACAATCTCAAAGTGCGTCGGGAATGGATCCAACCCGAACTTTGACGTGGCGATTTCCCAGATATCACCAAGCGCCTGCTCGAGCTCTTTGACTTCACTGTCCATAGTTCGATTTCAAGTAGTCAATCCCAACGAAACCGCTGTTCGCGCCATGGATCGCCAAGCATATGGTATCCACCGTGCTCCCAGAATCCGGCACGATCTTCGCGGACAAACTCGATACCTTTGAGCCACTTTGCGCTTTTCCACGCATATAGCCTGGGTACAATCGCCCTCAGCGGACCTCCATGTTCGAGCGAAAGCGGACGTCCATCGTGACTCCATGCCAGTAGCGAGTCCTCTGCCAGAAAGTATTCGACCGGAAGATTCGTGGTCCATTCGTTGTCGAAAGCGTGAAGCACGACGAAACGCGCTTCATCGGATATGCCTGCCCTCTCGGCAATCAATCGCGTAGCAACGCCTTCCCAGGTGTTACCAAGGCGCGACCACCGCGTGACACAATGAAAATCTGAAAACACGCGGACGGATGGAAGACTTTGGAACTCTTTCCAATCCCAGGACTGTGGCCGCTCAACCGCTCCTGTCACGTCAAGATGCCAGGATTCAAGAGAAATGCGCGGCGGTCCAAACGCATCAAGGACAGGATAGCGGCGCGTCCTCGACTGTCCCGGCGGAACTCGTTCGTCGCGACGCGTATCCGGACTGATGATTACGCCCGCATCGACTTCCGTTGCAGATGGAGGCTCGCCCTCCTGATATTCCGGGTCAACCATATGTAACGAGTATAACCCAAGGCATGGTACCGCCTTCAAGCGGTATCACGCGAAGCCGCGAAGCCGCGAAAAGAACAAGAGAAATGCTGTCGTCGAATAACTCTTGTTCTTCTTCGCGGCTTCGCGGCTTGCGCGTGAGATCTCTTGAAGGCGGTACTACATGCCCAGCTCAAGCGGCAATCAGACCATGAGGATCAAGGACGAACTTCTTGGCAGCGCCCTTGTCAAAATCCTTGTAGCCTTGCGGTGCATCTGTCAGCTTAATGGCGGTCGCGTTGACTGCCTTCGCTATCTGGATCTTGTCGTGGAGGATTGCCATCATCAACTGGCGGTTATAGCGCATGACCGGGCATTGACCTGTCGTAAAGGAGTGCGACTTCGCCCAGCCTAAACCAATTCGGACACCTAACTGGCCAATCTTTGCGTTCTCATCAATGCCACCTGGATCACCAGTCACGTAGAGGCCCGGAATTCCGATGCTCGCGCCGGCGCGAGCCACGGTCATGACATCGTTAAGCACTGTCGCCGGCGCCTCTCCTGCATCCGAGCCGTGCCCGCGCGCCTCGAAGCCTACGCAGTCGACAGCAGCGTCTACCACGGGCTCGCCTGTGAGCTGTGCAATCTGGTCAGCGAGTGTGGCATCCACCTTCAGGTCTATCGTTTCACAGCCGAAGCTCCGCGCTTGAGCCAATCGTTCGGGAATCATGTCGCCAACGATCACCACTGCGGCGCCAAGCAATTGCGCTGACGCTGCACACGCCAGTCCGACCGGTCCGGCACCTGCTACGTAGACGGTTGACCCTGGTCCGACACCAGCCGTGTAGGCGCCATGGAATCCCGTCGGGAAAATATCGGAGAGCATCGTCAGATCAAGTATCTTCTCCATCGCCTGATCGCGGTCGGGAAACTTCAAAAGGTTGAAGTCGGCGTAAGGAATCATGACGTACTCGGCCTGCCCGCCTTTCCACCCGCCCATGTCAACGTAGCCATATGCTGCGCCTGGGCGCGCGGGATTCACGTTCAGGCAGATGCCTGTCTTGCCCTCCTTGCACATCCGGCATCGTCCGCAGGCGATGTTGAACGGAACCGAGCAGAGATCACCCTTCTTGATGAACTCGACATCGCGTCCGACCTCAATCACTTCTCCCGTTATCTCGTGACCGAGGGTCTGGCCCGGAGGAGCTGTCGTGCGTCCACGAACCATGTGCTGGTCACTGCCACAAATGTTGGTCGAAACGATCTTGAGAATTACTCCGTGGTCGCACTTGCGTTTCTGTTCCGGCAACGCAAGTTCCGGATAGCCAATGTCTTCGACAGCGACACGCCCCGGCTCTACATAGACGACACATTTATTGCCAGCCATTGATGGTTCCTCCAATTGTTGAATTTGTTAATTCCAGCAAAGCATACTTATACGCTTTTTCACCGCTCGTAAATAGGAGCGACGCCTGGGAGCGCCAGGGAGCGCCGCGCCCGGGAGCGCCGGCCTCTGGCCGGCCCCGCGGCGACTTGTCGCCGCTATTCATCTGCGACGAATAGCCCTGCAGGAGACTAAAGCGGCGCCAGGTCGCCGCACTCCAAATTGGGCTCGAATTCGTTTGACTGCGACCCTTTTTGCGACGTTTATAATGCAAAGTTTCGAGAAGCGTGTACCTTTCCTCTCCCCCAACTCGATTGAGAATGCAGAAATCTTTCGAAATCCTCGAATTTGACAGGCTTAGGGGGATACTGGCAGCACATGCCAGAACCGTACTCGGAGTGGAGCTGGCTCGAGAACTGTTGCCCGAGACCGATTCTGGCTCTATCGAACGCAACTTGCGAGAAACCACCGAGGCCGTCAATTACCTCCGCGGGAGTAGCGCGCTCGATATCAATGACTTTCCTGATCCGCGACCGGCACTACGAAAACTCGGGATCGAAGACATCAATCTCGAGGCCGTCGAGGTCCTTAACCTCCTGCGGCTCATATCTGTAGCCTCCGGTCTGCGCGAGACTTTTCGTGACGAAGCGGCTGATTTTCCGCTTCTCGCCGAGCTGACGTCTACGGTCGAGAACCTGCGCTCGCTCTACCAGCGGATCAGATCCTCAATTCTTCCCAGCGGTGAGATCGATGATTCGGCAAGCCCGGAGCTGCGCGAAACACGCGCACGGCTCTCGCGCCTGCGAACTCAGATCCAACGCTCACTCGAATCAATCCTCAAGCGCGCCGACGAAGCTCACGCACTGCAGGAAGACTACGTCACTATCCGCAATGAGCGTTATGTCGTCCCGATCCGTAACGATAACCGCGGAGCAGTCGCGGGAGTCGTTACATGGCATGTCTTCTTCCGGACAGACAGCCTTTATCGAGCCGCTCGAAACGATTGAACTCAACAACGAGATTGTGCGTCTCCGCGAGACCGAGCTCGCTGAGATAACAAAGGTGCTCTTCCGCATCACCGAAGACCTGAGGGCGAGCCGGCACGCGCTCGAAGAGATGGCGCGCGTGGTGGGTCGTATCGACTTCATTGCGGCGAAAGCGCGGCTCGCTTCCGTGCAACAGGCTATCGAGCCTCAAATCAATAACGACGGTCACCTGCTTCTCGAAGCGGCACGCCACCCGCTGCTTGAGGAGAACCTGCGAACTCAAGGCCTCAAAGATTGTTCCAATCTCGCTCGAGTTGGGCGCCGAGAACCGCGTCATGGTGATCAGCGGACCGAACGCCGGAGGCAAAACCGTAGTCCTGAAGACCGCCGGATTGATCGCGTTGATGGCGCAGGCCGGTCTTCACGTTCCGGCGAAGGCCGCCGATCTGCCGGTCTTTCAGCAGATCAATGCGGACATTGGAGATCACCAGTCAATTGCGGCCAATCTATCGACTTTCACCGCTCACATCGAACGCGTTCGCGAGATAGACGCCGAGCTCGAGGCTCCGGCGCTCGTTCTGCTGGATGAGGTCGGAACGGGAACCGATCCCGAAGAAGGGGCCGCGCTGGGTGTAGCAATTGTCGATCACTTCAAAGAGCGCGCCGCGCACGTTCTGGTTTCGACTCATTACGGACCACTCAAGGTCTACGCCACGAGCACACCCGGCGTTCTGAACGCGAGCGTCGAGTTTGACGAAAAGACGCTCAAGCCAACTTATGTCCTGCTGACTGGAGTCGCCGGAGCGTCCTCCGGAATCGAGATTGCACGCCGCTTTGGACTTCCTTCGTCGATAACCGAGCGTGCTCGCGAGGGCGTTTCAGATGCGGGGGTAAGGGCGCTCGAGTATTTGCGCCGATTGAAGGAGCAGTTTGAAGAACGTGCTCAGTCGCAGTCAGCGCTGGACGAGGAGCGCGCGGCAGTCGCCGAGAAATTTGCGAAGCTTGAATCAGAATTTGCTAAACGCGATCTCGAGCGCGAAAAGGAGTTTCGCGCAAAGATGCAAACGCTCGTCGACGATTTCATAGCTCGCGCTGAAAAGTTCCTTTCGACAATCACAGACACCGCCGAAGCGCGGCGGATCAGGAAAGACGTCGAGCGTCGGACGACAGAATTGCGTGCCGCTGCCAGCACTTCAGCGAGGTCGCTCCGATTGCCAGCGTCAGATGCTGATGCGCGGTCGACTGCATCGGGCGGGCACGTTGCATCGCCATCGACCGCGACGGCTCATGAGCTTAGAACAGGCGATCGCGTGAGGATCATTTCGCTCGGCCAGGAGGGGGTGATCGAGGCGATCGGGGAATCAGAGGTTGACGTTCGCGTCGGATCGCTCAGGTTCCGCGAGGAACTCAAAAATTTGCAGCTCATTCCAGATTCCGGTGCGTCTAAAGAAAAACGAGGAAGACAGATCGAGGTTCCGAAGGGCGTTTCTGTCAATCTCCGCGATCGATCCGATGTTGGAACGGGCGAAATCAAGCTCATCGGTCAAAATGTGAGTGAAGCCAGCGATGCTGTAGATAAATTCCTGGATGAGGCGTTTCTAAGTGGTTATGATCGCGTTCGCATCGTTCATGGTGTAGGAATGGGAACGCTGAAGCGCGCCGTAAGTGAACTTCTTTCCGGGCATCCGCATGTCGAGAAGTTCTACCCGGCGCCACCAAACGAGGGCGGAAACGGCGCTACGATCGCCGAGTTGAGGAAGTAGTTTCACCGATGGCGTGGTCGAAGCAATTCACTGAAGAGCTAAAGGCGCAAGCCGACATCCGGCGCATCGTGTCGGACTATGTCACGCTCAAAAAGGCCGGCCACAATTTCGTGGGACGATGTCCATTTCATAACGAGAAGGACCCGAGCTTCAACGTCAATCCGCAACGTCAGATCTTCAAGTGTTTTGGGTGCGGCAAGGGGGGCGACGTTTTCGGGTTCGTGATGGAGATAGAGGGGGTGCCATTCCCTGAGGCGGTAAAGACGGTTGCCGAGAAGTGCGGAATCCCGATTCCCGATGACCGGTTTGATCCCGATATCGCAGCGCGCGATCGCAAGCGAACTGAACTGATCGAGCTGAATCGCTGGGCTGCAGATTTCTTTGAGAATCAGCTCAACGAAAGCGCAGAGGGCAAGAGGGCGCTCAGCTACCTCGAAGAGCGAGAGATTTCACGCGAGACGCAGCAGGTTTTCAGGATTGGCTATGCTCCCGACAGTTGGGATGCGCTTGGAAGTCACCTGAAACGAATGGGCGCGACGCGGGGCGAAATTGAAAGCAGCGGCCTCGTAAGCCTGAAAGAATCGGGCGGTTCCTTTGACCGTTTTCGCGGGCGGTTGATGTTTCCGATCAGCGATGCTCAGGGGCGAATTGTCGCGTTTGGCGGCCGAATCATCGGTGCGGGAGAGCCAAAGTATCTTAATTCACCGGAGACAGCACTTTACACGAAAGGGCAGCATCTTTTTGGCCTCAACCTGACACGAGACAATATCCGCCGGAAGACCTTTGCGATTCTGGTTGAAGGCTATCTGGATCTCCTGATTCCCTATCAGCATGGCATAAGGAATGTGGTTGCCAGTCTTGGAACTGCCCTGACTGAGCAGCAGGTTCGGCTGCTTGGGAGGTATTCGCGACGGGTGGTAGTCAATTTTGACCCTGACCGGGCAGGGGCCGCAGCTGCCAAGCGAAGCCTCGAGACCCTTCTGGGAGAAGGGTTTAATGTAAAAGTGCTGAGCCTTCCGGACAACCTCGATCCGGACGATTTCATCAGAACTCGAGGGCCAGTGGTCTATTACAAGCACCTCAAGAGGTCTCAGCCGTTTCTGGAATTCGTAGTGGATCAGGCAGTGGCAACACACGGGATAACGACACCGGCAGGCAAAGTCGAAACGATCAACGAGATTCTGCCGTACTTGAAACTGGTAAAGGACAAGATTGAGCGCGCGGAGCACTTTGCAAGAATTGCCGATGTCTTGAAGATCGAGAGTCGGCACGTCCGGGAAGAGTTCAAGCGGGCGGTTGAAACGCGTTCAGCTCAGATTGGCAAGAGCTTCATCGCTTCTTCCGTCGCTGTCAAACGCTCTGAACGGCTCCTGCTTGACCTGATGTTGAACTCGGCGCCGGTTAGACAGCAGATGGCCGAGGAGCTTAGCGAGGAAGATTACAGTGGTCTGAGAACCGCGGACGTTTTCCGGGTGGTCATCGACATCGAGCGCCGCGGTGAAGAGCTTACATATGCGCGGCTTCTGGCGCATGAATTTGATCGGGAGATCAGTGAAGACCTGATTCCCTCTCTCCTGATCCGGGGAGAATTGCCCGAAACTGACGATAACGCGGCTGTATTGTTGCGCGAGGCACGCGGGTGCCTCTACAGTATGCGCAGCGACAGCCTGGCTGAACGGCAACTATTACTGCAACACGAAATAAATCGCGCGCAACGTGATGGAAACGAGGCGCGCCTTTCAGAATTGTCTATGGAGAAATTCTCGCTGGCGCAGCAGGAAAAGAAACTGGCGCAAAGCGAGCTTTGATTCAGGAGAAGCAGGTAAACGATCACCAGAAAAAGCTGGTGAAAGGAGCAGGTAAATTGGCAATCGAAGAGAAGTATTCGGACGACGTTCAGAAGCTTCTGGACATGGGGAAGGACAACAAATTCCTCTCCTATGATGATATCAACCAGGAACTTCCTGAGGGCGTTATCTCGCCCGAAGAGATCGAGGACATATTCGCGACTCTTGGCGCCGAAGGGATAGCTATCGGCGATTCGGACGAGAAGATTTTCGAGACGGCCGCGGCCGCAGGCAACGCTGAACGCAAGCTCGAAGATGTACCCGAGGAAGAGCTCGAGCTGGACCTGACACCGGGCGTGCTCGACAAGACAAACGATCCGGTTCGTCTTTACCTCCGTGAAATGGGCGTTGTGCCTCTGTTGACGCGCGAAGGTGAAGTTGCGATCGCAAAGCGCATCGAGCGCGGGAAACAGAAAAAACACAAAGCAATCTCACGCTCACCCGTTGCTGTAGCCGAAATCATCAGGATCGGCGATGAGCTGCAGCGAAGCTCCATTCAGACTCGCGATGTAGTGACCTTCAACGAGCAGGAAGGGATCACGGAAGAGAAGATCGAAGAGTACTACCAGTACACCATCGAGACGATCACCGAGATCCAGAAGAATTTCAAGAAGACGCAGGTGCTCTACGAGAAGTTTCTCAACGAGCCCAAGCGGTCGCCAAAGCTGCATCGGATGCGCCGCAAGCTCGCGAGGCAGCGGATCGAGCTTTCGCACCTCGTGCGGCTGCTCGAGTTTACGCCGAAGATGGAAGAGCGGCAGGTCTCGGCGATGCGACAGGCGAGCAGAGATGTTATCACCTCAGAGCGCGAGATCGATCACCTGCAAACGGCTCTCGAGCGCAAGCGTTCGGCGGAAGTGCAAAAGGAGTACGAAAAGAAGCTTCGCACAGCACGACGCCATCTGGCTCATCTCGAGGAGAAACATCACGCAGGCGCTCTCGAGCTCAAGCGCGCGCTTCAGTCAGTTGACCTGGGCGAGCGCGAGGCGAGCCAGGCGAAGAAAGAGCTTGTCGAAGCCAACCTTCGACTCGTTGTATCGATCGCCAAGAAGTATACAAACCGCGGCCTTCAGTTCCTGGACCTGATCCAGGAAGGCAACATCGGACTGATGAAAGCGGTCGACAAGTTCGAGTACCGGCGCGGCTACAAGTTCTCGACCTATGCCACCTGGTGGATCCGCCAGGCGATCACGCGAGCGATTGCCGACCAGGCTCGAACCATCCGCATTCCCGTGCACATGATCGAGACGATCAACAAGCTCATCCGGACATCAAGGGCGCTCGTTCAGGAGCTCGGACGCGAACCAACCTCGGAAGAGATCGCCAAGAAGATGGACATTCCGGCGGCGAAGGTGCGAAAGGTTCTGAAGATTGCTCAGGAGCCGATTTCGCTCGAGACGCCGATAGGCGAAGAAGAAGACTCGCATCTCGGCGATTTCATCGAGGACAAGACTATCCAGAATCCTTCGGAAGCAGTGATCAATATCAATCTGAGGGAGATTACCGAAGAGGTATTGAAGACGCTGACTCCGCGGGAGGAGAAAGTCATCAAGATGCGTTTCGGGCTTGGACCGAATGGAAGCGAGCATACGCTCGAAGAGGTCGGCCAGCACTTCGCAGTCACCCGCGAGCGCATCCGACAGATCGAAGCCAAGGCCCTGCGCAAACTGCGCCATCCGTCACGATCACGGAAGCTCAAAGCATTCCTCGAAAGCGGAAGACCGTAGAGCAAAAGAAGGTGCTGAGTGCTGCAGGGCTGAGTGCTGAGGTACGCTGTACCGCCTTCACGGAATCGTAAAGTTCGAGCTATGCTGCGATTCCGCCTGAGGCTGTACAACGCACCCTCAGCACTCCAGCACTCAGCACTCAGCACTTCTCACCTGCAGCAGACCAAACCACGCCAGCAGCATTAGCAGGACTTCGGAATCTCCGAAGTTGTAGTTCACAAACGAAACCAGCACGAAGGCCACGACGGCAGAGAACACGCCGAGTGCGAGGCCTTGCGCGTCGGAGTCTCTCCGGGACTCTCTCAACGCAGTTCGAATCATCACAGCGAAAAGCCAGATCAGGCATGCCAGCGCTGGCAGGCCGCGATCCATTGCAATCTGAATCGGAGTGGAATGAGTGTGGGTTATGTATTTGCCCGGAAAGCCCCACTCCTCCCAGTGTCGCTTGTGCGAATCCATGCCGACACCCAGAAGCGGGTGCTTCGGAATCATCCTGAGGCCAGCTTGCATATAAGCGATACGCCGCGACGTGCTGTCGTCGCTGAGTCGCAACGCCTCAGGCGTGCGTGACGTTACCAGGACTAGAGCTGTCGCCGCACCCACTAAACCGACGACGACGAGACTGCCAGCGAGGACGCGTCGACCTCCTGAAACGATCGCGGTCACGACCACCGCAACCAGGAATCCCGCAGCCGCAGACCGCGTCGCGGTCAGCATCAGGGCAAGTGAAAACGCGCCTGTGAGCGCAAGCCAGAGCCATGAAACACGTCGTCTCATGAGAGACGCCAGCAACATCCCCGCACAGATCGAAGCGAGGATCGCCATCTGATCCGCGAAGGTCAGAAAGTGGCGGGTAAATCCGGAAACGCGAAAGCGACGGTTGCGCTCTCCCAATTCGAGACCAAGGGAATTCTCGCGGTCGATCATGCTCTGTGTGACCTCAATGGTCAGCGACAGTGGGTCGCCACGCCGAATGGCTTCAATCTCGATCGAATCCCCTGGCCTGTGCGACCGGATCTTTTCCCGCACGTCATCGAGAGAATGTACGGCATCGCGATTGAGCATCCAGATGACATCGCCGGCACGCAGCTCTGAACCGGACATTGGACCCGACGAATCGATCGATGTGATCACCCATCCTCGTCCAACGATCTTCTCGCCAAGGCTGTAGACGACTGCCACAAGTGCGGAGAGCAGGATGATCGCGGCTACGACCTTCGCGCCTTCTTTGCTCAGATTCGATACAAAGAGGTAGACCACGCCGAACAGAAGCAGTGAGAGCAGCTTGCGCGCACTCAGTTCAGGCTCAAAGGAAAAAATGGTTGAGAGAACAGAGAAGACTGCGAAACCTATGAGAGGTTTGTCGATGGGTGTTGATTGAAACTGGAGGCGGCGGGCTGCAATGTCGCGTGTTATCCAGGCGAGGAGGGCGATATTGAGCGAGACATGCGCCGCCGCGATCGAATGCGGGATTGAGGCGGCAAAGAGAAGGATTCCCAGAATCAGAAAGCGGTTAGCCCAGAGCGCTAGTCGCGTGGTGCTCGAGTGACTTCCGAGCGAATCGAAGGAGGAAGTACTAAGTATGGAGTTCAAGCTTTAGCTTGCTTGTATCACTCTATCGTGCGACCAGCAAGCTAAAGCTTGAACTCAGATACTTACGGGCGGCGACGCAGCTGGATGGTGCCATCCTGAGTCCAGAGACTGACCATAGCACGACCCTCGCCGTTCCTTGCCTCAACAAACTTGTCGGTCTGCTTGTCAAATTTCCACGCGAAATCGCCCAGACCGATTCCACCGCGAGGGCAGGTGGCTGAAACCTTGAAGTCGGCGGTCGCCGCGAACTCGGCATCGATGCGGCCGGAAACAGACTTGAACATGTAGTTTCCGCTGGGAATAACCTCTCCGTTGAAATTGATGCTTCCCTTCCCGCTCCTCGCCTCGACCTTCGCGCTGCGAACGCCGCTCAACTTTATGTTGCCGTCGGTATTTACAGCTCGAATCGGGCCACTCGTGTTCTTGACTATGATCTGGCAGTCATAGCAGGCCAGGTCCAAGTTGGTATCAGGAGGTACCGAGATCTCGAGTTTTGCCGCCTTGCGGCCTGGCACTTCCACCTTCACAAGACCTGGCTCGGGTTGAATCGCCTTAATCTCAGGCACCTTGTCATCGTCATCGTCCTGCGACTTGATCGTAATCCACTTCTTGTCAGTTGCAACCACTTTGATCGAGCCGAGGATGCTCTTGACCTCGAGAGTCATATGAGGAGCCGAGGCCCGGAATGAATGACGGGCCGGCTGGGTGACGCTCCGCGACGCTAATAATGCAGACGCGAAAACGACCGCGGATGCGAACGAGAGTGCGATCCGCAGTCGTGGTAGAGCACGCAAGCTCATCAGCGATTTTGCCTCACCACGCAAGTTCGTTGACATCCTCGAGCAATCTAAGCTTCTCTTCGTACAAAGCCAGATACATTTTCTGTTGATCACGATCGCTCGGGTTTGCAACAAGCTGCTGCCGGCATCCCAGAAGCGACTGATCGATACGCTCGAGGAAAGACTCGAAGTCTCGGCGCAATTGAGGATCCCACTTCACTTTGCGCGAGTTAAACTCCGACAATTTTGCGTTGACCTTGCTGCTCAACTCAGACTCGCCCGGAACAAGATTCGCGCTCAATATCATTGAGCTTTGTTGCTGAAGACCGCCATTCAGGGAACGCAATCCAAATGGGGCGTAGCCTGCAAGGATGGCAACCGTTAACACCGCGCCGGCGAGCTGCGGAGCATTGAGCGAAACTTTCCAGTCAGCAAATCGTTGCCACCACGATTTCGGCTCGCGGACGACAGGCGAAAAGACAGGCTGTGAGATGATCTCGGCTTCGACTTCAGCGCGAACCCGTGTCCACAGCGTTTGATGTGGCGTGTGCAGCGGCAGCTCGCGCGCCGCAATTCGAAGCTCCTCTATCTCGAGCTTCAATCTCTCACACGGCTGGCATCCGCGCAGATGCTCGGAGATCGCGCGAACTTCATCTACTGAAAGGCCACCGTCAATGAACTCAGAGAGCCCGTCAGCTGTTGTACGACAATCTGTTCCAGGGATATTCGGCATACTGCTACTTTCCACTGAAGGTTCGGCTCACTGGAGGTTTGTTCAGTGAACTCGAACTACACTCGCTTTCTCAATAAATCTCTCAACCTCAAACGTGCTTTATGGAGCTGGGACTTTGAAGTCCCGACACTCACCCCCAGCAAATCGGCAACTTCCTCGTGTTCATAACCCTCGACGTCGTGAAGTACAAAGACGGCACGATAGCCGGGTGGAAGCTGTTCGATCGCCTTATCAAGTGCGATTCGGTCGACAACCGGCATGGCTTGTGGTCTTTCGGTTCCGAGCTCAATCTGTTCGGGTACCTCACCTTCTTCGGTCGTCCGCTCGAGTCGCACACCGCGCCTGCGAAAATGCATCAGCACGTGGTTGACAGTCAGCCTGTGCAACCAGGTGGTGAATGCAGAATCACCACGAAAACTGCCTAGCTTGCGGAAGAGGTGAATGAAGACCTCTTGTGTCAGGTCTTCAGCCTCAGTCGAGTTAGCCACCATCCGCAGACACAGGCTGTAAACGCGCCGGTAGTGCCGCTCATAGAGCGACTCGAACGCGTCCATATCACCACGCGCCGCCGCCTGCGCCAGTTCAAAGTCCGACGCGACAGTACTTGTCGCTTTAGCCGTCACGATGTCGCGCAGCTCTTCGTCTCCTATGATGCGAGGGTTGGTAGTTGTGGTTGCTCATTCCGAGAGATTTTTAATGAAAC
Source organism: uncultured Acidobacteriota bacterium (assembly GCA_963813345.1). Taxonomy (GTDB): domain Bacteria; phylum Acidobacteriota; class Blastocatellia; order RBC074; family RBC074; genus CAWDDA01. The sequence continues at coordinate 141,285 of CAWEYR010000026.1, forward strand.
CGCCACATCCCGCCCGTGCCGTCTACGGTACGACTACCCGCAAACCTGCCTCGAGACTTGGTTGGTTAGGATTGTCGGTTGTGACCACAATCTTGCCGGCGTGCGTCCCCTTAGGCGGAGCTGAAACGAATTTGACCCTCAAAATGAAGGTTCGCCCGTCCTGATCGCTTTCGACCACTGCTGAGATAAAGGACAGCGTGCTTTCGACCTTCTTGATCTCGAGCGGCGGACCACCCTGCCGCCTAAGCCACAGGAATTTTGACGCTGCCGGAACCTCTCCCGAAGCAGGAACAACGATGCGATCGAATACAAGAGTCGCGGGTGTGAGCGAAAGTGAAAACCCGATATCGAGCTCAAAATTGAGTACCAGCTCGGGGAACTCCTTGCTGTCAGTAATCAGCTTTACCGTCTGGCTGTGACGCCCGGTTGCAAGTGCCTTCGATGCTGTGGCCTTGACCATGCTTCGGGTTCCGTCCGGAACCGAGTGAAAATCAATTTTGAATGCGTCTCCTGTAGAGTCTACTTTGGTGATCTTTACCGGCTGCGAAGATTGGCTATAGATGTTGGCTACAAGCTCAGTACTGCTTCCAGCAGGAGCCGTTGAGGTGATTCGCAACCCAGGATTGACAATGAAGGGGCCCGCCTTCTCACCCTTGGGAGTCGCAGACAAAATCACCATTCGAATTGCGATCTCGAAGTGGCGATGAGCACCAGGGTCATTTGTCTTGACGACTGCACTCTTGACGGCAGCGCCCATAAACCCGGCCGTTTTCACCTGCACGGTGATCTTGCCGTCACGCCCTGGCGGAATGACTTTGTCGAAGTCAACAGTCTCACATCCACAGCTTGGCACGATCTCTTCGATCACGAGATCTGCATTCCCCTCATTTCGAATCGTGAAGGCATGCGCGACAATTGCGCCCTCCTTCACCTCTCCCGCATCAAAATCCTTGCTGGCTATGGTGAGCTTGGGGGAACCGCCCGGTGCCTTCGCTACCTGCGATGCCAGGGCTGCGCAGGAGAGAAACAGGCATACGACCAGGCAGACGGAGACTTCCATCATTGCCTTCTTGAACATCGCGAACTCCTTTCGAACCGGCTAAAGAACTTAGAGTCTAGCAGACCGTCTGATGGGTGTCAGCCCCTCGCTCCTGGGACGCCGCTAAGACTGCGCCCTTTGGAGTGCGGCGGCTTGGCGCCGCTTTAGTGTCCCTATCGGATTACTCAGCGGGAGACTAAAGCGGCGCCAAGCCGCCGCACTCCAAATGCTCGACGCGCCAGGCTTCAGCCTGGCGCTCCCAGGTTTGTGAGTTGACTGACCAGGACTTCGAGTTGTAACCGCGGAGTACCAAGCGAGGTTTTCACAGCAATATCGGCGTCAGCGATCAATCGCATCGCCTCTACGATCCGCGCGTGCTCAATCCGCCTGACCCGTTCATTGAGCCTGGTTACCGCCCAGGGTGACATCCCCGCTGCCTTTGCGACGTCGGCATTCGGGGCATTTCGCTGCATAAGCTCGCGGGCCGCAAGCATTTGTCGAAACAGCCTTGCAATCGCTCCGAGGATCATTACCGGTTCGCCGCCCGATCGCAGCAGTCGATCGAGAAGTCTCGACGCGCGCTCACGATTGCCTGTCAGAATCGCGTCGGTAAGCTCGAAACTCGAGTGCTCGCGCGAATGTAGCACAAGGTTTTCGACATCGGATCGAGTAACCGAATGATCACCGGCATATGCAACCAGCTTGTCAACCTCGGTCGCAAGTCGCGAAAGACCATTTCCCGCCATTCCAACTAGTGCCTCGCTCACTCCCTGATCAAGCCTTCCACCAGTCGCGTTAGCGTAATCGCGTACCCAGCGCGACGCTTCGTCATCAGCCAGCCGCCTGAAACTCACATTCTTCGCTCCCTTGCGCAAAATCGCGGTGATCGCCCTGCGGTTATCAAGCGCTTCGGAATCAAAGACGAGGACCGTCGAAGGGGCTGGTTTGCGTATATATGCTGTGAGCAGTTCGAGTTGGTGTTCGTCCGCGATTACTTCGAAGCCGGAAAGAATCACGACGCGCCGCTCGGACATCATCGGTAGCTGTTCGGCGACGGCGAGAGCCTCATCGAGGAGGCCGGCAGTCGCGTCGATCGATGACACATTGAAATCACGAACGGAAGCGTCTACCGCCAATTCGATCAGGGATTTAAATGCCGCCTGGCGAAGGTATTTCTCCTCACCTTCGAAAACATAAACTGGCTCGATCTTGCCGGATCGAAGCTCGCGAATGAGTGCGTGATATGAAAATGTTGATTCGTTCAAGGTATTTGCCTGTTCCCTGGGCATGTAGTACCGCCTTCAGGCGGAATGTTGCAACCATTCCGCCTGAAGGTCAGTACTACATGCCAATTATGATAAGATCGCGAGCATTGCTAAACAACGACTGCAAGGAGAAGATGCGAATCCCCGATGAAGAATCGAATACTCGCCCCCGCTCTGTTTGCCATTCTTGTTCTTGTTCCTTCAACAACTTTGCTTTCCCAGACTTTTCGAGGCTCGATCCGCGGCGAGGTTAGGGATGCCAATGACCGCCCGGTTCCGGGTGCCCTGCTGAAGCTGGTCTTCCCGGCAACCGGAGAATCGCGATCGGCTGCTAGTGGGGAGGGTGGTGGATTCGCATTTACGTTGCTGCCACCGGGGACGTATCGGTTAGAAGCGGAACGAACGGGGTTCAAGAAGACCGTTTACACCCTCGACCTCGAGGTAAACGAAGCCGAACGCCTCGATCTGGTTCTCGACGTTGGCACAATTTCCGATGAGATCAAGGTCGATGCTCCGCGTGCAGCACTCAAAAAAGACTCAGCCTCGCTGGGTGCAGTGATTGACAATCAACAGCTCACGGGACTTCCGCTCGATGGCCGCAACTTCCTCGAGCTCAGCCTTCTTGTTCCGGGAGCGGCGCCTCCTGCGCAAGGATCATCGGGCACTGTTCGCGGCGACTTCGCATTCAACGTCAACGGAGGCCGAGAAGATGCGAATGCATATCTCCTCGACGGCGTATACAACGTGGATCCAAAGCTGAATGCGATCGGCGTCAGACCTCCTGTCGACGCAATACGTGAGTTCGAAGTTCTTGCGGGAACATACGATGCGACTTTTGGGCGCAATGCCGGAGCTCAAGTCAACGTTGTGCTCAAGTCGGGAAGTAACCGTTTTCACGGGACAGCGTACGAGTTTTTCCGGAACCGTGTGCTTGACGCGCGTAACTTTTTCGCTCCATCCGGCGTTGATGCCCCACAGTATCAACGCAATCAGTTTGGCGGTTCGGTCGGTGGCCCGATCATTCGCAATCGCACATTCTTCTTTGCTGATTACGAGGGAACCCGGCTCCGCGAAGGGGTCACACGCGTTACCAACGTACCGACTCTTGCTGAGCGGCGAGGAGATTTCTCACAAAGTCTTTTCACACCACCGCCATTTCCAGGTGGTGTCATTCCTGGTTTTCTGATTGACCCTATCGGAAGCCGAATTGCAGCGTTGTATCCGGAACCTAACCGGAATGTCCCCTTTCAGAATTTCGTCGCATCGCCGGCGCGGCGTGACCGTGATGATCTGTTTGATGCGCGAGTCGATCACGCATTGAGCGACAAGTCGCAGTTGACCGTGAGATACAGCTTCACCGATCGGGACCTTTTTGAACCTTTTTCAGGACCGACATTCGCCCTCGTGCCGGGATTCGGCACCACAATTCCGCGGCGCGGTCAGAATGCAATGATCAGCGAGACGCACATCTTCTCACCATCTTTCGTCAACGACGCGAGGTTTGCTTTCAACCGCGTCGCAATAGCCGCAAACCAGGAATCGGGCGGACGCAGTTTGAACAAGGAAGTGGGAATGCCCGAGCTCTCGAGCAATCCACGTGACTGGGGGCTCAGTTTCATCACGATTACCGGATACTCGCCGCTCGGAGATGAATTCAACAATCCGCAGGCGAGCGTTACGAATCTCTTCGAGGTGCTCGATACCGCTACGTGGACTAAAGGACGCCACCTGACAAAGTTCGGCATCGATTTTCGTATCCTTCAACAGAATGCGTTTCGCGATGTTCAGTCGCGAGGATTCCTGACTTTTTCGTCGTTTGCGCCAGTTACAGGCAATGCGCTCGCAGACCTGCTGATCGGGGTACCGGTGTTCACGGGCGGCGCGCGGCTGGACAATCCGCAGCATCTGAGGGGCGAAAGCTATGGTTTCTTCTTCAATGACAGTATCCGTCTGACGCCTCGACTTACGCTGAGTGCCGGTCTGAGATACGAGTACAACTCGCCACCCGTCGACGTTGATGATCGCGCCACGCTCTACGATCCGGCGACAAGGTCTCTCCAGCTTGTTGGTACGAATGGGATTCCGAGAGCAGGATATGAAAGTGATCCGAATAACCTCGCTCCGCGGCTGGGATTCGCCTGGACAGTCAGCGAGAAAGCAGAAACGGTGATTCGCGGAGGCTACGGAATCTACTATGATCAGGCCCCGCTGGCGCCAAGCGAGGGTCTCTACTTCAACGCGCCCTTCTTCGATCTGCGCTTCTACTTTCCGTTACCGGGTCTGCCTCTGCAGTTGAGTAATCCATGGCCGGAAAACTTTCCGGTTCCATCGCCGCCATCGGCATTTGCCTTTCAGCGCGATTTGAAGACGGGGTATGTGCAGCATTGGAATGTCAATGTGCAGCAGCAGCTTGGCCGAAGCCAGATGGTCGAGCTGGGCTATGTTGGGTCCAAGGGGACCAAACTCCTTGCAGGGAGAGACATAAACCAGGCTGCTCCTTCCGCGAATCCGATCAACCCGCGTCCGGTGCCTCAGTTTGCTGACATTCTCTTTCAGGAGTCGAGCGCAAGTTCGATCTATCACGGACTTCAGGCGCGTTTTCAGCAGAGACTTGATCACGGGCTTTCGGTGCTCGCGTCGTATGCGTGGTCAAAGTCGATTGACAATGCATCGAACTTCTTTCAGAGCACCGGCGACCCGAATTTTCCGCAGAACAGCTACGATATGGCGGCAGAGCGCGGACGGTCAAACTTTGATGTCAGGCACCGGTTCTCGACCAGCTTTTCGTGGGACCTTCCATTCGGACGCGGGCAGCGCTGGCTCTCGGACGATGGCTGGGTTTCGGCAGTCGTGGGAGGTTGGCAGACGTACGGGATAGTTTCGCTGCAGACCGGACGTCCATTCACTGTTGCGCTGCTGGGCGAGATCGACTGGACGAACACTGGACGGGCAAACCTTGGTTTTGGCAACAATGATCGGCCCGATTTGATCGGAGATGCAAAGCTCGACAATCCGACCGTCGAGCGATGGTTCAATACAAACGCATTCGCTTTTGCTGCCCCTGGCAGCTTTGGTAATTCCGGGAGGAATGTAGTCGAGGGACCGGGATTTCAGAATGTAAACTTTTCGGTAGTCAAGAACACGTTTCTGACTGAGGACCTCAACCTGCAGTTTCGCGCTGAGTTCTTCAATCTATTCAATCATCCGAACTTTGATCTGCCGGACAATTTCCTGGGATCACCAACTTTCGGAAGGGTCGTTTCGGCTCAGAGTCCCAGACACATTCAATTCGGTGTGAAGTTGATCTTTTAGGTACGTTGTACCTTAAAACGACCAGAGTGCGAGTGATCCGGAATCCTTTATGAGAATCTGATTCCCCAGGAGTACGGGGTGAGACCAGGTCGCTCCGTCGGCTATCTGATACTTTCTTATCCGCTCAAAAGCCTTCTCATTCTTCCTGATCACCTGGACGGCTCCGTCAGTTGTCAATGCGATCAGCATCTCGCCGGCGCCTATGAGCGACGAGTTGTCACCTTCACGGCCTTCGGTCATCCAAAGCGTCTTTCCTGTTCGCCCGTCCATGCAAAAGAACTGCCCTTTTCGTAAGTGCGAAAGACCATAGATCAGATGCCCGTCCACTACCGGCGAGTTCATGTACATCGCCACATCACGATTCTTCCACGCTTCGGAAACGGCCCACTCAGCTCCCGCGCGAGTCACCTTGAGCGCCAAAGTTCCTCGCCTCACACCCGAGACGACTATTTTCCCGTCGCAGATGATCGGAGTGACGATGTTTTCGTTCCACTCGTCCTTGTAGTCGACGCGCCAGAGAAGCTTGCCCGCGTCAACATCGAGGCCGACGATTGAGCGATCAGTGAGAGTGACCAGATGACGAACTCCCTCGATGTCAGCAATGATTGGTGAAGCGTATCCAGGCCCATCGGTTTTCAGATTCCACTTCTCTGCCCCAGTCGCTGCGTCAAGTGCCTTCATCCAACCGCCACGGTCATCTCCTATATGAATAATCAACCGGCCTTTGTCGATGACCGGTGACATCGCGGTTCCGCAAAAAAGCTTTGATGTATCGATATCCTGTGAAAAATCCTTGCGCCATTTGAGCGTTCCTGAAGAGGCATCGAAACACGAAACGATCGCGGTCATCCCGAGCGTATACAACTTGCCATCAAAGAGTATCGGTGTTGAGTTGGGCCCCTTGCCCATTGCAACGGCATACTGATTCTTCGCGAATGCAACGGAGTAACTCTCCGACCATGCTACTTTGCCAGTCTTGAGATCTATGCAGCTCACGACTTCGAGACCCCTGGCATCATCGCGCGAATGAACGTAGCCGCGGCCTCCCGAGACGACCGGTGACGAGAAGCCACCTCCTATCGGAGTCTTCCATTGGAGCTTGAGTTGTTCGGGCCACGCTGAGGGTGATCGAACGCCCGTGACGATCCCGTCGCGATTCGGTCCTCGCCATTGGGGCCAGTCCTGTGCAAATGCACGATGAGAACCAACCAACACCAGGTAGAAACCGGCAACAATCGCCAGGGCGCGCACTAACCTAATCTTTTTTCGTGAAAACTCGCTTCGCTTCATAAGAACCACGCGGGCTGTCAATGAAGTAGTCGACTATCAAGGTCTTCCCGTCTGGCGATAGCGTCCATTTGCGCATGGTCTGGCTGAAGGGCGTGCCGGCAGCTGCAATACCTCCTCATTCAGAATGATCCCGCGATACACCTGGACCACTTGGGAGCATTCTCACGCGAAGCCGCGAAAACGCGAAAAAGAAGTAAGAATTGCCTTTCAGTCCTCTTCTTCGCGTCTTCGCGTGCTTCGCGTGAGAAATGCTACCCAAGCGGTGTACTACATGCCTTCGCCTTAGCTTCGCGGGCCGTTCGCTATGCAATAGAGATTCTTCTCGCCTCTGATGAAGAGTCTCCCGTCCGCGATTGCGATCGATGAGCGCACCGGCTCACCGAGTGAATTGGTGGCAAGAACTTCGTGCTTCGGGCCAGCTTTGATCACGAACGTGTCGCCATCATCACTTGTCAGAAGAAGCTTTCCTTCAAATGCAACCGGCGAAGCGCCATAGAACTTCGTGGCTACCGGCACGCGGCCGCCTTCATAAACGATCTCACCGGTGGCAGCCTTCATGCACGTCAGAATCCCGGCATCACTCATCAGGTAGACATATTCGTCATAAAGGATTGGTGATGGAACATAAGAAGTGCCCTTGTTGTACTTCCAGGCAATCTTGTCTGTGTCATCGACAACGCCACTACCGCCTAGTCGAATCGCGGTGATCGCTTTCTGCGGATATCCGGACGAGAGAATTACCAACCCCTGACCGACTACAGGTGTCGCGATCGCGTGGCTTTTGAGACCCGATGCTCGCCAGTATTCCTTTCCGGTTGCTGGATCATATGAGATCAGAAATTCGTTTCCGCTCGTGATAAGCTCGGTGCGTTCCTTCGTCTTCACGATTACCGGAGTTGTCCAACTCGTGTGAACAGGACGCGGCGTTCGCCAAACTTCCTTACCAGTCTTTTTGTCGAGAGCCGTGATGAACGAATTCTTTCCATCAAATCCCTGATCACACTGGACGATCACAACATTCTGATAAAGAACCGGCGAGGTCCCGACACCCATCCCCATTGTGGGCACGCCACCGAGTGCCTTCTTCCAAACGAGATTGCCCTTGAAGTCGTAACAATAGAAGCCTTCCGAACCGAACCACACAAAGACAAGCGAGCCATCCGTCGCCGCCGTAGGTGCTGCGTACGCGCCTCGCTTATGGCGATGATCGTAAACAGTCCCTTCGTACGCAGTCTTCTCCCACAACAGTTTGCCAGTGTCCCGGTCGAGACAAAGCACCTTGAACGTATGAAGTTTATCAGACCCAGTCCATTCGGGATGCTTGAACTCTTTGCCAGCGATTTCGTGATAGGCGGCCTTATGATCAGCCGGCGCTGCACCACCCTCGACCGCCGTCGTCAGAAATATTCTGTTTCCCCAAATGATAGGCGAGGAAAAACCGCGCCCTGGAATGGGCGTCTTCCACGCGACATTCTTGGTGTCGCTCCATTCAAAAGGAAGATTCTTCTCAGTCGAGACGCCTTGACCTTCAGGTCCGCGCCATTGAGGCCAGTTCGACGAGGCCACAGCTTTGACCCCGGTCGTTGAATACAAGGCTGAAACTGAAAATCATGAATCGCTATAAGGACTGCAAAAAGCCCTAACTTTCTAGACATGTGCTCTGAACCTCCAGGAAACTATTTCGCGCTCGCAACAGCGAACACGTGATGCTGGCCGCGAATGATGATGACGCCTTCAGAAATTGCGGGAGTCGCCATCAGGACCTCGCCAACCTTGTTATCTGATATCAATTCGTACTTCGGTCCTGCCTTCACAACGAAGACTTCACCATCCTCACTCGACAAGTATATCTTGCCGTCACCCGCGACCGGAGACGCACTGTAAGAGCCGCCCTTGTCACCAATGCGCTGCTGGTAGACACGCACTCCGGTTTTGGCTTCGTAGACGGTGAGCACGCCGTGGTTGGCGCAGACGTAAAGATAATCGCCATAAACAAGCGGAGTCGGCATATAACTTCCGCCGCGCTGCTTGCTCCAGGAGATGAAATCGTTGATCTCCTGGCCTTCCTTGAGAGATATATCTCCGGATGCTCCCGGCTTGATTGCGTAAAGCGGTTGATTCGGCCGGTAGCTGTTCGAGATGAAAATAAGATCATGCGCAGCGATCGGAGTTGTAGCCGTTACCTCCGGATTGCCACGCATATGCCACAGCTCTTTGCCCGTCATCGGATCATATCCGCGTATCGCACGCGTCGCATTCGTCACCAGTTCCGCGCGGCTTTTGCCCTCATAAACCGTCGGAGTTCCCCACGATGGAATCTCTTCACGAGGGGTGCGCCATACCTGTTTGCCCGTCTTCAGATTGAAGGCCGCGATGAACGAATCCTTTTGAATGTCGCACTGAAGAATAACCAGGTCCTTGAAAATGATCGGAGAGCTGGCTGTACCCCATTGGTAATCAGGATCAAAGAACCATCCCGCATCCAGGACTCCAAGATCAGCCTTCCAATTCAGCTTTCCTTCGAGATCGTAGCAATAGAGCCCTTCGGAACCGAAGAATGCAACCACGTTCTTTCCATCAGTAACTGGTGTCGAGCTGGCAAACGTTGCCTTGATATGCCTCTTCGTTTTCGGAATGCCTTCGTGGGCTATTCGCTCCCAGATGATCTTTCCAGTCTTCTTATCGAGACAGTAAAGCTTCCACGAGTGTTTCGTGAGATCAGTGTCTGAATCGACGTCACCGTAAAGGCCCGCTCGAAAGTAGGGCTTCGGGTTGCTGCTGACTGCCGTTGCAACAAAAACGCGGTTACCCCACACCACCGGACTCGCGTGCGAAAGGCCCGGAATAGGAGTCTTCCAGAGAACGTTCTCGCCAGTCTCACCATTCCACTTCGAAGGAAGAGGTGTGCCATCGACGATGCCGGATGCCCCTGCTCCTCGAAATTGTGGCCAGTTCTGCGCACGCGCTGGCTCGACTGCAAAAACCAGAAGGCCCGCGATCAGGGCCAGAACTACTCTCAACCTCATTGAACCTCCGTCTTCTTGAGTTTTGTTTCACCATTCGGCTGTTTGACCGTGACCCCGGTTACCTTTTCTCCATCAAGAGTGAATAAAAGAGTCACACCTGGTGATTCGGGTATTGCGAAAGTATCTTTCGCTGTAGCGTTGAGCACTGATTCCTGCCCGACGGACGGTTTCACTGTCAGCCTGTTTTCTTTGATCTTGAATACCAGCTCAAGCTGTTCATTTCGAAAAGTGCCTTCATACGACTTTAGCACCGCCGGATCAACTTTGAATTCAGGCGTGGTTGGGATCACCGCGCCAGCCTTCTTCAACAGATCGATGACTTCTGTATGCTTTCCTCTGTTCGCGGCAACCAAAGCTTTGCTGAGAGCTTCCGGCGTGAATCCGCCCGCTTCGAGCGCGACTTTGGCAACAGCCACATTACCACTGCCGGCTGCGATATCGAGCGCAGTCTCCTTTGAGCCGCCTTTCTGAATAAGAAGGCGCACGACGTCCCCGTGGTTTTTCATGGCAGCCCAGTCCATTGCCGTCGCTCCGTAAAACGTGTCCTTCGCATTTACGTCGGCACCGCGATCGAGAAGAAGTTTTACGATTTCGACATTACCGCGATCGCAGGCATAAGTAAGTGGGGTCGCGCCATATCGCGTCTTCGCATTTACGAGCGCGCCTTTGTCGAGCAGAGCGCGAGCCTCGGCCGCATCGCCTTTTCTGGCTGCAGCCAGCAGTTGCTCGTTGAGGTCCTGCGCGAGGGCGGAGCTCGCTAAAAGGCATAAGATCGAAAAGCGTTTCAAAACGCTCATAATATTCTCCAAAGAAATTGAGTCACGAATCTGGTAAGCAAAAGAGAAATAACGATAACAGCCGCTTTCAGGTTCGCAAAATCCAATTCATTGTACATTAGTACCGCCCTCAGGCGGAATCGCGAAAATCGAGCCGGCGAGGCTCCGCCTGCAGGCGGTCCTACATGCCTGTACAACATGCCTCATCAGTGGTTGACTGACTGATTTCGGCATTATACGCTCGAATGTTCGGGGGATAACATGAAACAACTATTGGCTCTGGCAGTTCTTCTCACAATTGCGTCTGGACTGCAGTCGCACTCCCGGGAAAAGTCGGGCAGTGATTGGGCAGACTGGCGAGGTCCAACGCGCAACGGCGTCTCATACGAAAAGGGGCTCCCTGAAAGGTGGTCGCCAAAGGGCGAGAACGTCGTCTGGAAACAGCCGTACGGAGGACGCTCAGCTCCGATCGTGATGAATGGCCGCGTCTTCATGTTCAATTCTGCAGGAGAAGGCGAAACGATGCAGGAGCGAGTGATCTGCTTCGACGCCAACACTGGCAAGCTTCTCTGGGAGAAGAGATTCAATGTCTACGAAACGGATGTGCCTCCGCGACGTATCGCCTGGTCTTCGCCGGGTGGTGATCCGTCAACTGGCAATATCTACGTTTTCGGCGCGTGCAACGATTTGACGGCACTTTCGAGCGATGGAAAAGTTCTCTGGCAGCGATCGCTGACAGATGAATTTGGCGCGTGGACTACACACGGAGGTCGAACGGTTTCACCGATTGTTGAAGGCGATCTGGTGATCATCAGCACGATCATTGATGGATGGGGCGATACGGCCTTGAGACGGCATCGATACTATGCCTTTGACAAGCGAACGGGCGAAACGGTCTGGATCAGCACGCCCGGCGGGCGGCCGTTCGACACAACTTATTCGACACCGATTACTGCTACCATCAACGGCACCCGAATGATGATCGCGGGTGCGGGTGATGGCACCGTGAACGCCTTGAAGGTAGCCACCGGCGAACCGATCTGGAGCTACCCGGTCAGCAAGCGTGGCGTCAATCCGGGTGTCCTGCTCAAAGGGAATATTGCCTACATTTCGCATCAGGAAGAGAACCTCGATTCGAGTGAAATGGGTCTACTCGCGGCCGTTGATGCGACTGCAAAAGGACCTATTGGCAAGGATCAGATCAAGTGGGCGCTCCGGAACGTTCAGCTTGGTCCATCGACTGCCGTCATAGATGGCGATCGTCTCTATCAGGTAGACGCCGGAGCGAACCTGTTCGCTTTCGATGTGAATTCTGGCAAAGAGCTCTGGAAACACAGCCTGGGAACGATTCAGAAAGCCTCACCCGTTCTCGCCGATGGCAAGCTTTACGTCGGCACTGAGAACGGAAAATTCTACATTCTGAAGCCGGGGCCGACCGGTGCGCAGATCCTCGATTCCGACGAGCTCGAGGGCGTGGACAAGGTTGATACGAAGACTGTCGTCGGCGACGATCTGATTGCTTCAAATGAACAGGTGATTGCCTCGGTAGCCGTATCTCGAGGACGAATCTATCTGGTAACAACCAAGAACATCTATTGCATTGGACCGAAGCAAGCCGGCGGCACCTCTTCCCCCGATTGAAGAAAAGCCCGAACCAGCCCCGCCAGCGCGCTGTTCCGGCAGCGGTGCAGGTTGTTCCGGCAGACGTAGTGATCAAGCCAGGCGGAGTAGTTAACGTGAAGGTCCGCCTTTTTGATGATCATGGCCGTTTCATCCGCGAAGAACCTTCTCCGGCACTGACGCTGGAAGGACTCAAGGGAAGCATAGCGGCGAGCGCATTCACGGCTGCTCCCGAACGAATTGGACAGGCAGGAACGATCAAGGCTACCGTTGGAACTTTGAGTGGAGTTTCTCGAGTGCGAGTGATTCCGGGAATCCCGTTCACGGAAGACTTCAGCAGCTATGCGATTGACGCCGGACCAACTCATTGGCTCAACACGACGGGCAAGTACATGGTGCGCGAAGTCGATGGTGACAAAGTGCTGGTGAAAAGGGCTGATCTTCCGCCGTTCAAGCGCACGCGTTCGTTCATTAGTCCCGCCGATTGGGCGAACTACACTGTCGAAGTGGATGTCAAGGCGATCGAAAAGCGACGGCAGATGGGAGACCCGGGCATCGTCGCGCAAAGATACGAACTCGTGCTTTTCGGAAACAGTCAGCGACTCGAGCTTCAATCGTGGCAGATTGAACCTTCGCGGACTGCAAAGGTCCCCTTCAAATGGCTCCCCGACACGTGGTATCGATTGAAACTTCAGGTCGAAAACCTGCCGGATGGAAAAGTAAGAGCACGTGGGAAAGCGTGGCCCCGAAGCGAAGCGGAGCCGGCTGCCTGGACCGTTGAAAGGGTCGATCCCATCGGCAATCGGAATGGAGCAGCAGGCATCTTTGCTGATTCGCCGAATGAGATATTTTTCGATAATATAAAGATTACACCGAGTAAGTGATGAGTACGTTGAACGAGTACAATCGTTACGCTCTACAAGGATTGAATCATGAATCTCAAGAAGTCTCTGTTAGTTCTAGCCGCGATCGCGATCAGTGTTTGCGGATTCTGGTCGCTTGACCGCGTACGCGCATCCGATCCTGCAACTTCCGACTGGCCAATGTGGGGAGGAACGCCCGACCGGAACATGGTTTCGAACATCAAGGGGCTTCCGATCTCGTGGGACGTCGAAAAGAAGAAGAACATCAAATGGGTGGCGGCACTTGGCTCACAGAGCTACGGCAACCCCGTTGTTGCGGGCGGAGTGGTCTACGCTGGCACGAACAACGAAGCTCTTCGCGATCCAAAGCAGGCCGGGGATCGCGGTGTGCTCATGGCCTTTCGTGAATCTGACGGTGAATTTCTCTGGCAGCACACCAATGAAAAGATGGCGGCTGGTCGCGTCAACGACTGGCCGTTTCAGGGTGTTTGCTCGTCACCGCTGATTGAAGGTGAAAAGCTCTACTATGTTTCGAACCGTTGCGAGGTTGTCTGTCTGGACACAAAAGGATTTCGCGACGACGAGAATGATGGGCCGATCAAGGATGAGAAACTTACCGCGAAGGTCGATGCGGACGTTATGTGGAAGTTTGACATGGTCGAAGAAGTCGGAGCGCACCCGCATAACATGGCCAACTCATCGCCTGTAGCGTACGGTGACCTGCTCTTCATCTGCACATCGAACGGACAGGACGAAAGCCACGTCAATGTGCCTTCGCCCAAGGCGCCATCAATAATCGCGATCAACAAGAATACGGGAAAGCTGGTCTGGGAAGACAACTCGGTCGGCGAGAAGGTTCTTCACGGGCAGTGGTCACCGCCGACAGTTGCAAAGATTGGTGACACAGTTCAGGTGATACACGGCCAGGGAGACGGCTGGATTCGCGGTTACGAAGCCCTGACAGGAAAGAAACTCTGGGAGTTCGACACGAATCCCAAGGATTCGGTCTGGCCGAAGACACGGAACGAGATGATCTCGACGCCGGTCGTCTGGGAAGGCAAGATATACGTTGCGAACGGCCAGGATCCCGAGCACGGTGAAGGCATCGGCCACCTCTACTGCATCGATCCGACCAAGCGCGGAGATATCACCAAGACTGGTCTCGGTGTGGCACTACGACAAGATCCGCCGCTCGATCTCTACCGGGGCCGTGCTGGATGGGCTGGTCTATTACGCGGACTTCAGCGGTTTTCTGCATTGCCTGGATGCGAAGACAGGTCAGGCCTATTGGGTGCACGATATGTTTGCGGCGGTCTGGGGCTCACCGCTCGTGGCGGATGGCAAGGTCTACCTTGGCGATGAGGACGGTGATATCGCGATCCTTCAGACGGGAAAGGTGAAGAAGGTAATCGCCGAGATCAATATGGGAAGCTCGGTCTATTCGACTCCTGTACCGGCGAATGGCGCGCTCTACATCATGAATCGGAATCAACTGATTGCGATTGGGTCGGGCGCCACGGCGGCTCCAGCGAAGGCAAGCACTACGTCGCGCTAACACATTTTAGTAACGCTTAGAACCCGCAGAAGAAATCCGTCCGAATGCAAGCTGCCCCGCTGATCTACGATTCGGCTGAGCGAAGATGGCCGATCGTCTACGAGTTTACTGAGCTGGTACGCTACCGCGAGCTTCTTTACCAGCTGATTTCGCGCAACATCAAGACGCGATACAAGCGTTCCGCGCTTGGTATCGTTTGGACAATGGTCCATCCGTTGATGATGATGGTTGTTTTGACGCTTGCCTTCGCCAACGTCTGGAGGGTGACGGTCCCGAATTTTGCTGTTTACGTACTATCAGGACTGTTGCTCTGGAACTTCTTTTCTCAGACGACGAATTCGGCGATGAGCGAGCTGCTCTGGGGCAGCACTCTTCTTCATCGTATCTACATACCCCGGGGCATCTTTGCTGCATCCGCGCTTGGAACCAGTCTTGTCAACCTGGCACTCTCGCTGCCGGCGCTGCTCGCGGTAATGCTCCTCACGGGGGTGAAAATCACTCCCGCCCTGCTTTTCGTGCCGATCGCAATTCTTCTGACATCGGCCTTTGTGATGGGAGTAGGCCTGCTTTTGTCGACGCTGGTCGTCTACTTTGCAGATGTCTATGAGATGTTTCAGATCCTTCTGATGTCGTGGTTCTATTTGCAACCGATCATGTATCCGATCTCTATCATTCCGGAGTCGATGCGCTGGTTGATTACAATAAATCCGATCTACCATTTCCTGGTGATCTTCAGGACACCCATTTACGATGGTCGATTGGCATCAGCTCGAGAGATCGGGATAGCTTTAGCGATTGGGGTTGGAACTCTGGTTGCCGGCTGGCTGACATTCACGCGCAAGGCGGATGAGCTGGCATATCGGGTTTGAGGTGAAAGGTTGCAGAGCGCAGTTGTCCGCGTAGAGAACGTATCGGTCAGATACCGCGTACCTCACGAAAGAATCAGCACATTCAAGGAATATGCCATCCGCGCATTACAGCGCAGGGTGACCTACGACGAGTTCTTTGCGCTTCGCGATGTCACACTCGAGGTGAGCGCCGGTGAGGTGTTTGGCGTGATCGGGCGCAACGGAGCCGGCAAGAGCACGCTGCTCAGGGTGATCTCTCAGGTCATGAAGCCTTCGAGCGGACGCATATGGCGGCAAGGAAGCGTGGCGCCGTTGCTCGAGCTCGGCGCAGGGTTCCATCCCGAGCTCACTGGTCGTGAAAACGTTTTCCTGAATGGCGCACTTCTGGGGCACTCGCGTGAAGAGATGCGGAATCGTTTTGACGAAATCGTTGATTTTGCAGAACTTGAGAATTTCATCGATACGCCGATTCGAAACTACTCGAGTGGTATGCAGGCGCGACTCGGTTTTGCAGTCGCAACTGCGGTGCAACCCGAGATTCTGATAGTGGACGAGGTCCTGTCCGTGGGGGACGAACGATTCCAGGAAAAGTGCACCGCGCGGATCGAAGAGTTTCAGCGAAACGGCGCGACGATACTTCTGGTGTCGCACCAGGCAAAACTCGTGGAAGAATTGTGCAACCGGGCGGTTTGGCTCGATGGTGGACGAGCACAGGCAATCGGACCCGCGCGAGAAGTCGTTCAACGGTATCAGGAAGGGATGTAGGGGGAGGGGGAGGAAGAATGTCACCGCAGAGAGTCGTGAGATGTAGACGCAGTTAGTACATGCTTAGACGAGGCAGAGAAATCGAAAGCAACATACTTGCATCTGTATTCTCTGCGCTCTTCTACTGACTCTCTGCGTTGACTTCTTCCTCCCCCTGCCCCTTCTAACCGTTGCAGCGCTTTCCTTTACACGCCAAGCGCGGTTGTGTTAGGCTGTTGTTTGCTTCGAAGTATCATAGAAAGACACGAGCTGGTATTGCTCTGGGCGTACCGGTTCTTGAGAGGAAGTCAGGTAGAGGAATGTCGTTAGCGAAAGAGGCAAAGGCTGATATTATCAGCAATTACAAGGTTCACGATACCGACACAGGATCGCCCGAAGTTCAGGTAGCAATTCTCACGCAGCGGATCAACGAGCTTACGCTCCACTTCAGAACACACGTCAAGGACAATCATTCAAGACGCGGGTTGCTCAAGATGGTGAGCCAGCGAAGAAGTCTGCTCGATTATCTGAAGCGGCGTGACATTAACCGGTATCACGACGTAATTAATCGACTGGGTATTCGACGATAGTTTGGTTTGGGTGGCGCGTACCAATTTGGTACTGCGCCCCTCGTCTACTGCGGCCGAACGTGACGGCATCTGCAACGAAGCTCGTACATAGCAAAGTATGAAGCTACCTCAGCGCCATCACCCGTGTAGGCTGTGTCGAGCGCGAGCGTGATTGTTTATCTCACTCAGTTAGCACCGAAACTCAGTACACAAGCATTGAATCGAAGCCTCGGCGAAGCTTTCTCGACGTCGTGTCGAGAATAGCGTTGTGCGGGGTTTCTGCGTTTTCCGGAGAAGGAGAGCGCCCATCATGTGGGAGATACAAGGATGTTTTTGAAACAGGCAGTAAATTTAGGCGGTCGTGAGTTCACAATGGAGACTGGCCGCATCGCGAAGCAGGCCGATGGGGCCGTGCTCGTTCGCCAGGGTGAAACCGTCGTTCTCGTAACTGCCGTCTCGGCTCGCCAACCGCGAGTCGGCGGCGATTTCTTTCCCCTCACGGTTGATTACCGCGAGTATGGATATGCAGCAGGACGGATACCAGGAGGGTACTTCAAACGCGAAGGCCGACCGACAGAGAAGGAAATTCTGACAGCACGATTGACCGATCGTCCACTTAGACCACTTTTTCCCGAAGGCTATCGCCACGAAACTCAGATCGTATCGATGGTCATTTCGGCCGATGACGAGCACGATCCGGATGTCCTCGCGATCACCGGAGCGTCAGCGGCCCTCTACCTTTCAGATATCCCGTTCACAACGCCAATCGGCGGCGTGAGGGTTGGTTTGATCGACGGCAAGTATGTCGTCAATCCAACGTACGAGCAGCTTCGCCAGTCGCAGCTCAACCTGACTGTTGCCGGAACCGAAGATGCGATCGTAATGGTCGAGGCTGGTGCAAAGCAGGTCAGCGAAGACGTAATGGTTGAGGCGCTCCTTTTTGCACACGGCGAGGTAAGAAAGCTTTGCCAGCTTCAACAGGCGATGTTTGAATCGCTCAACATCAAGAAACGGGAGTTCAATCCGCCGGCTGTCAATACCGAACTTCTTCAGGAGCTCGAAGACCGCTACGCTGCCGAGCTTCGCGAGTCTCTTTCGGTTCAGAACAAGACAAAGATCGAAAGTTATGCTGCGATCGACGATCTCAAAAAGCGTGTGATTGAAAGTTTTCCGGAAGACGACCCGGCAAAACGCCTCGAGGCGGGAGCCCTCTTCGATCGTCTCAAAGAGCGCATCTTCCGCGACGACATTCTCAACAATCGACGTCGCCCGGATGGCCGTAGATTCTCAGAGATTCGAGCCATCAGCAGTGAGGTCGGGTGGCTTCCAAGAACTCACGGATCTGCTCTCTTCACGCGCGGTGAGACTCAGGCACTCGTTACTGCAACTCTCGGGACATCGCAGGATGTGCAGTATCTCGACAACCTCGAGACCGGTGAAACAAAACGCCGGTTCATGCTCAACTACAATTTCCCGCCATTCTCGGTCGGCGAGACGGGACGTGTAGGAAGCCCCGGCCGACGCGAGATCGGGCACGGCGCCCTTGCGCACCGCGCTCTTGATGCCGTTGTTCCCGGCGAAGATTCCTGGCCCTATATCGTTCGGCTGGTTTCCGACATCACCGAATCGAACGGATCGTCGTCTATGGCTACAGTCTGCGGAGGCGCACTGGCATTGATGGATGCCGGAGTACCGATCAAGGCTCCAGTGGCCGGAGTCGCCATGGGACTCGTAAAGGAGGAGAAGAAATACGCTATCCTCACAGACATTGCCGGCGCGGAAGACCATTACGGCGACATGGACTTCAAGGTGGCCGGGACGCGCGAAGGCATCACCGCGCTTCAGATGGACATCAAGATTACCGGGCTGAATGCCCAGATTCTGGCGGAAGCGCTCGAACAGGCGCGCAAAGGCCGGATATTCATCCTCGATCGGATGGAGGAGGTAATCGCAGAACCGCGACCAGAGATCAGCCGGTACGCACCCAGAATCCTCAAGATGCAGATTCCAGTAGACAAGATCCGCGACGTCATCGGGCCTGGTGGCAAGATGATTCGTTCGATCGTCGAGCGCACAGGTGCAAAGATCGATGTTTCGGACGACGGAAGCATTTCGATTGCGACGGCAAGCGGTGAAGCTGGCGATCAGGCGATGCAGATCATCAGGGATTTGACCGCTGAAGCCGAACCCGGTAAGAGCTACCTGGGCACTGTGACGCGACTCGTCGACTTTGGCGCGTTCGTCGAGATCTTCCCTGGGACTGAAGGCCTGCTCCACATTTCGGAGATCGCCGACTATCGCGTCCGCGATGTCCGCGATGAGCTCAAGGAAGGTCAGCAGGTGCTCGTAAAGTGCATCGGCGTTGAAGGCAACAAGATCCGCCTTAGCCGAAAGGCCCTTCTCAAGGACGAGCAGAAGACAAAGACGAGCGGGACGAGGTAAGAAGAAAGGGGTCGGGGGTCAGGGGTCAGGGGTCGGGGTATTGAGTTCAAGCTTTAGCTTGCTCTTTGTCAATCAAGCTTGCGAAATGCAGCAAGCTAAAGCTTGAACTCAAACCACTGACCCCTGACCCCTGACCCCCGGCCCCTTCTCCTAAAACACATACCCAAACGCCAGATTGACGTGA
Organism: uncultured Acidobacteriota bacterium; assembly: GCA_963813345.1. GTDB lineage: Bacteria > Acidobacteriota > Blastocatellia > RBC074 > RBC074 > CAWDDA01. The sequence goes on from CAWEYR010000026.1 coordinate 160,818, forward strand.
TTGTTGTGGCCGCGGCCTGAATTGTAATCCGTCACCAGGCGGCGGTACTCGAGCGACATCAGGAAGCTTGGTCTCAGCTCGTAAATGAAATTGATTGATCCCACGTGGTTCTTATACCGCGTCAGGTCAGTAGTCAGCCCAAAACGCAGATCAGAGTTGTCAGGATCTTCCTGCCCATAAGCCAGATTCATTTCAAGGTTGCCGCGAAGCCGCGTGCTCAACTGAACCCATCCTCCGGTTGACCTTACCCCACGAACCGTCGTATACGGATCATCCGGAGACCCTGAGAATGAATAAGCTCGATCAATCCTTCCGCCACTCTGTTCGCCCAATGTCACGCCCCTGCCGTGATACAGCTCTCCACTCAGTTCGAACCGCCCGCCCAATGGAACCAGCCAGTCACCAGACACAACATATCCGTTGACACTGCGTCCGAAATTGAATGAACGGCGATCATAGTGTGCGCCGCCACCAATCTCGAGCGTCCGGTCCTCATCGATCCGATGCCGCCAGGCCGTTCTGGCTTCAAGCGCAGGAGTGCCTCGGGTTGGGAGACCGAGGTATGATTCTCCGAATGGCGCAAGCACACTTCCCTGGACGATCCAGTCCTTCGCCTCACCAGCCCTGAAACGGTGCTCGTAACGTATCTGAGGCCGCCACTGCCAGAGGTTGCCGGCCCCGCTAAGCGGCGGGTACCACACCGCAGCTATGGAGGTTGGATTGCGAGGTGAGATTGCAGGCGCTTCCTGCCCAATCGTCAACGTCGACTGTGACCAATCGACGCGCATCGCCGCTGTCCGGATTCGCAGGCCTCCAAGCACGTCGCCTTCAACCTGTCCCACGGTTCCGCCATAGAAATCAACCTCGATCTCACCAGAGGTCTTTCCTCCGGCAAGTGACGGACCATTCACCGCCAGCCCCAGGCGGGTCTGCCGGAAGGTCGAGCCAAACGTGCCGCCGGCAAGCCGGTTGAGCGGAGATGGGGCGATGAGAGGCTCTGTACGTTGCAGATCGTCACTGTTGTAGTGGAAGTTTGCGAGAATCATTCCGGAGATACGCACTGGGAACCGGGAATCGCTTTCGACCTTGGTTTGCGCGTGTTCTCGAATGCGCGACGTGTTGATATCCATCTGCTCTTCGAGTCGATCGATGCGATCTCCAGGTTGCGTCTGGAGCGATTGCGAGGCCTGAGTGCGCCGCGGCAGCAGGGAGATTTTCGCTGGTTACTCCAACCTTGCCCCGCACTTCCGCAAGCTCTGACCTGAGCGCTCGAGCTTCGTCGCGCGCGTGACGGGCTTCGCTGAGTGCCTCTTCCGCGATGTCTCGCACCCGGCGGAGCTCAGCCATCACCTCGTTCTCATCACCACCAAAACCGGACGCCCCGCGCGTCATCGAAGACCAGTGCGCTGCGCCAATGATCACGATGGCAATCAACAAGACACGTATTGTCCTCATCTTGTGTCCTTCTCCTCTCGCTCTGCCAACGGCAGAATAACGAAAAAGACTGAGCCCCCCGAACTCGGCTCCTCACATCCCACTGAACCCTTATGTGCGTTTATGACGCCCTGAACAATCGCCAGACCGAGACCGGTTCCGCCGGCCTTGCCGTAAGTCACAAAGGGCTCGAATATGCGATCGCGGAGTTCGGGAGGAACTCCGCCTCCATGATCAATGATATCGATTCTGACGCGCGCATTGTTTTCCTGCCCGGCGCCTTCAAGAATAGATGTGCGAACGACCACCAGACCGCCACGAGGCTCTGCCTGAACGGCATTTGACAGAAGGTTCTCGATGACTCGTCGCAATCGCTCAGAGTCACCCTGAATTTCGAGATCGCCTCCAACTCTCGACTCGATAATCACACCCTCGCGTTCAGCTGTCGCTTTGACCTGGCCGATTGCGCTGTCAACAATGTTTGCAATTCGGCAGCGCTGAAGATTCAGATCATAGGTTCCCCTCGAGTACTCGAGCATCTCGGAAAGCATGACATTCATTCGCTCTGAGGCCCGCAACTGGCTCTCGAGAAGCACCTGTCGACGGTTTACAGGAAGGCCATCGCGTCCCAGAACCTCGGCCGCCGTGGTGATTGTCGCCAGCGGATTCCTCAGGTCGTGAACTACAGAGCTCGCCATCCTGCCGATCGTTGCCAAACGCTCACTACGCAAAAGTGCTGACTGAGATTGGCGGAGCGAGCTTCGCATAGCATCAAAGGCGCGGGCCAGCATGCCGATCTCGCCGCGCGCGCCAGTCGGTACCTCACATTCGTAGTTGCCCGCCCCAAACTCGTTGACGCTCGCGACCAGAGCTTCGACAGGCCGCGTGATCCGGTTTGCAACGGCATAACTCAGCAGCAAAGCCAAACCTACGCTTAACGTCCATAGCAGAAGCAGCCGATTCGAGATGGCCGAGAAGAGCTGATTGGCGCCCGCCAGCGATCTCATTACAACCACTCGCCCGATGCGTTCCTTCTTAAATCCGGGAAGGTCTCGTGAGAAAGCGAGAAAGGTCTGGCCGCCAATGTCTATCTCTTTTGGACTCGACGGGTGCGCATCAAATGTGTTCTGCGTAACAGCCCCCGCTGCCTGTTGCTTCGATCGCGGGTGCGAACGAAGAGACGAGTGCTCGATCGTCAACGAAAAACATCAATTGACTGTGCATCCGCTCATGTATTTCGCGAACCGTCTCGCGATCGATCTCGGTGCCGGCTCCGAGCACCGCCAGCGTGTTCTCGTAGCCTACATTTCCGGAATGGAGCAACACAGGTGTCAAAGCTGTTTGGAAGAGTCTGCCGTTGATAACAATGAAGCCGCGCACCTGCTCCTGTCGTTCAGCTGACTCGATAGCTCCCGGAAGAACATCAAGGCCAATCGCCTTCCCCTCGATCTCGGCGAACCTGATCCTCCCCGAGCCATCAGTGATCAGGAAGAGGTCAACGGGGGTCGCTGCCACTTCCCTGAACTCGTTGAGCATCTCGCGAAGAGTCGCCTGATCCTGCGACGCGCGTTGATCACCGATGATTGTCTTGACTATCGGAGAATTGGCCATCGTCGCGCCAAAAGTGCTCAGCCGCTCTCCGATTTCGTTCCAGACAGCATCGTACAAAGGCATCAGTGTTTCGACTTCGTCCTGAACCTGCTGCCGAGCCTGTTTGACCACCTGAGTATTGATCACCCAGGCCGCGATGATAAGGATTGCACTTGACAGGATGGCAGAGCCGGCAAACAGCTGGGTTCGGAGGCGTGAGGCTGCTCGAACGGGTGTGATGCCGGCGGAGGGAGGACGCGTTCTCATCGCATTGCGGTTCCTTCTCGCGAATCACCAATCAGGGCTTGCGGTAGGCAGGTTTGTTGCGTTTGGTATCGTAGTCCTGACCGTACTTGTTCTTGTGTAACCTTGGAAGATAGCCTTCCTCGCTCACGCCAATGACACCAAGATCTAGCCCGTTAGAGTTGACCTCGATGTTTCGAGCAAGCGAATCCAGATGCTCGGGTGTCGAGCGCTCGTGCCACAACTGGAGCTGGTATCTGCCCGCGGGCACATCGGTCAAAGCAAAAGCTCCGCGTGCATCGCTGATCGTGTAATAAGGCGTGCGAACCGTCACAACAACAGCGCTCATCTGCGGGTGAATATTGCAGAAGATATAAGAGATGCCGGGCCGAGTGAAGCTCACCGGGCGGGTTTCACCACTCGCGTACAGACCCAGGTCAAACCTGCGTCCGTCAAAGATTGAAAAGACGTTGTGAAAGAAAGGGTCTTCGTTTGGAAAATCAACCTCAGTACCCGCCTCGACCGCCATCACGTGAGGACTGAACCGCTTGCCCTTCTGCGTCATTCGCTGCCGCAACCGGCCGGCGCGCGGCGCTGCTCCATCAGTCGAGGTCAACCATACGACAACTCCTGAGCTGTCGTTCTGAGGTCCATTCTTCTGTGTTCGTGTGCCGACGAGCTGGACAACGCCGTGAACTGAAACGGCCGGAAGATCGAATCCGGGCACTGAACGAGCAGACGTTCCCGAGGCGGGCAACAGGCGTGGCGCAGGGAGCAAAGCGCAGCACACAAGGAATCCAAACAGAGCGCACGTCCGGCTTTTCATGCGGAAAACTTGGTTTCAGCCGAAACTGCGTCGAGATCAATTCCCAATCGCTCAGCCTTGCGATAGAGCGAGTATCGACCAATGCCGAGCAGTTCGGCGGCTCGAAGTTTGTTGCCACGGGTGTAGCGAAGCGTTGCCAGAATGTGCTCGCGTTCGACCTCTGAAAGGGATCGTGGCACCTGACACACCCACGACGATCCCGGCGGCGAACCCGCGCCTTGTTTCAACGATCCCGGCTCGCCTGTTTCACCGAGGCCAGTCTCTCCCGCAGGAGCGGCTCGCAGCGGAGCAGGCGTAAACTGTGTGAAATCCTCTGGCAGCAACCTCCCGCCTACGTTGAGAGTCACGGCCCGTTCGACTGCGTTCTGCAGTTCGCGCACATTCCCCGGCCACGCCAGCGAACTCAACCACTCTACAGTCTCAGGAGGCACAGTTGCACGTTTACCCAGCCAGTCCTGCGCGCGCGAAAGAAAGTGAGTCACGAGCAAAGGAATGTCTTCGCGCCGCTCACGCAACGGAGGAAGCTCGATGTTTATCACACTTAGCCTGAAGAGAAGGTCTCGTCTGAAATCTTCGGCAGTGAGCAGCTCTTCGACTTGCCGGTTTGTGGCGGCAACGATTCTGACATCGACTTTGCGCGATTCGCTGGCGCCGACCGGCCGGACTTCCTGTTCCTCGATTACCCGTAGCAGTTTCACCTGAAACCCCGGCGATGTTTCAGAGATTTCGTCCAACAGAATCGTCCCGCCAGTCGCGGTCTCGAAGATCCCACGATGATTCGCGATTGCGCCGGTAAACGCGCCACGCACGTGTCCGAAAAGCTCCGACTCGAGCAGTGTCTCTGTGAACGCTCCGCAATTTATCGGCACAAAGGGACGGGATGCTCTGCGCGAATTGTCATGAATAGCTCGAGCTACCAGTTCTTTCCCCGTGCCACTCTCACCGCTTATGAGGACGGTTGAGTTTGTCGCAGCCACGCGCGCAATGATGCGGTAAACCGCAACCATTGCAGGACTCCTCCCCACAATTGATGTAACGGGTTGAAACTGTTTGGGAATCGGTGGAACGTATTCGCGCTGCTCCTGACGCCATTCAATCGCTCGCCGGACCGCGTGGATCAGCTCGGCTGTCTTGAACGGTTTGCCAAGATAATCGAACGCTTCTGACTGAACTGCCTCAGCAGCAGACTCCATCGACCCGTGCGCTGTGACGACGATCACTGGAACGAGCGGGTCGCGTTGGCGCATCTTGCGAAGGACGTCAAGCCCAGAAACATCGCCGAGCATCAGATCCAGCAGAAGGACGTCAAAGTCGTCGTCATCCACCATAAGAAGGGCGTCGCGTCCGCTTCCGGCAAGCAAGGCAGAATAGCCTTCAAGCTCGATGAGGTTGCGAGCAACCAGACCGAATTCCGGGTCATCGTCGACAATGAGGACTTTTGGAGTCATATCGAAGAGCAGGCAATTGGGAGGGACGTGTTTAGCTTCTCACACTCGGCGAAGTGAGACCAGCATATTTCTGAGGTTTCGCGTAGCATCAAGGACGGCCGTCGGCTCGAAGCCGCAGTGCACCATACAATCGCGGCACCGTGGATTGCCGCTCTGATGGCCATAGTTCGTCCAATCGGTATCCTCAAGAAGTTGAGCAAACGTCGGGACATAACTCTCATTCAAAAGATAACAGGGTCTTTGCCATCCGAAAATGCTGTAATTCGGGTTACCCCACGGAGTGCAATCGTACTCGATTTCACCCATCAGAAACCGCAGGTAGAACGGCGAATGGTTGAAAGTCCACCTCCTGCCTCGTGACGATCTGAGCGGGGCGAGCGCCTCCTTGAAAAGCGCGGTCGTCTGTTCTCTCTTGAGAAAGTGGTTCTGATCGGGCGCCATCGAATAGCTATAGCCGGGAGAGACCATCATCCCGTCGATTTTGGCGTCAGCGAGAAAATCGAACATCGCGTGCAGGTCTTCGGCCTTCTCGCCATCAAAGACGGTTGTGTTCGTAGTCACCCGAAAACCCCGATCCTTTGCCAGACGAATCGCCCGCACTGCTGTCTCGAACACACCCTGACGATCAACAAGCTCGTCGTGCCGGTCCTTCATTCCATCGAGGTGAATGCTGAGCGTAAGAAATGACGAAGGCTCAAACCGGTCTAGTTGCTTCTCGAGCAGGATGGCGTTCGTGCACAAATAAACGAACTTCTTTCGCTCAACGAAGCCACGAACAATCTCTTCCATCTGAGGATGGAGCAGAGGCTCGCCTCCAGCAATCGAGACGATGGGCGCACCACACTCATCTGCAGCCTCAAAGCACTGTTCAGGTGTGAGCTGTTTCTTCAGAATCTCAGCAGGATATTGAATCTTACCGCAGCCTATGCAGGCAAGATTGCACCGGAACAAAGGCTCGAGCATCAGCACCAGGGGATACTTTTGATTTCCCTTGAGCTTTTGTTTGAGGACATAGCCCCCAACACGTAGTGCCTGGTGAAACGAAATCCCCATTACTGGTGGGATGCTATCACATAGGAAGGTGAGCAGGTACGTTGTACCGCCTCGGGAGCGTCGCATTTGGATCGGTCATTTGACCGGCATTTGCGATTTGTATGAAGCGACTGCTCAATGACTGAAAACGGCACGTCGCCGATGTCAAATATCCGGCGCTCCCAGGGCGGTACTACATGCTCTTAGGGTCGAGCCTGGGCAGCCTGCGGAGCGCCTGGCAGCGCTTTGCGCGGCAGCTTCTCATTGCGCATCGCGGCGTTGTAAACGAACGCGGCCATGATGATCGCTGCCTGCTTCATGTCATCGGCCTGAATGCGTTCATACACATCCATGTTCGAATGGTGCGTCCGGGAATCATACTCGACAGGATCCTGGATGAACTGAAATCCCGGGAGGCCAACACCGTCAAACGCTTGATGATCCGTTCCGCCAGTGTTGCTGATTGTCAGAGTCTGTGCGCCAAGATCCTTGAAAGGAGCCAACCACGCGCGGAAGATCGGACGCATGGCCTCGTTGCCTTGCATATAGACTCCGCGAATCTTGCCCGTGCCGTTGTCCAGGTTGAAGTAAGCCGAGAACTTCTCGTGACCGGGCTTCAATGTGAGTGGTCCCTGCGGACCGCGGATCATTTGTTGTACCGGATCATTCGGTGCTCCCGCAGCGGGTGCACGTGAAGCAAAATGATTGCTCACATAAGCGCGTGATCCGAGAAGTCCCTGCTCCTCGCCGCTCCAGAGTGCAATTCGAATCGTTCGGCGCGGCTGAACCCCAAGCGACTTCAGTATTCGAACTGCTTCCATTGCTACAGCGCAGCCCGCAGCATTGTCGGTTGCACCCGTCCCGCTATGCCATGAATCGAGATGTCCGCCGAGCATCACTAGCTCGTCCTTCTTGTCGGTGCCGGCAATCTCAGCAACTGTGTTATAGGCGTCCAGGTCCTGATCGTGAAAACTGGCTTTGACGTCGACCTCCATTTTCACTCTCGTTCCCTTCTCTATCGTTCGCAGAATACGCCCATAGTGCTCGACCGCGATCGTGATCGAAGGCAGCGCCGGGGGACCACCTACTTCACGAGAGCCGCCACCGCCAACAAACACGGTACCGCCGTCTCCAACTCTGCCGATGTCGACCAGAACGGCAGCACCCTCCGATTTGAGGAACTCCGTGCGCTTCGGTCCGAACTGCATCTGCTGCCGGATAGTCTGCATCTGCTGATCTGTTGGCGTTCCGGTTCCGCGCTGCTGCGGTCCTGTTGGCTCGGCATTGGCCATTGTCAGCAGTTCTTCATCGGTGAGCCGGGCTCCGGCGGGCTTGAACTGGGCCTTTACTTCACGCGCAGCAGAAACGAAGACGATCGCGCCCTTCAGTTTTCCTCGATACTTCTCAAAGTCCGCTTCAGAGCGAATATCAGCAACAATTACATCGCCCGAAACCGCACCCGAGGTACCGGGAGTCCATGCTTTGGCGTAGGCGATCACCGGGAACGGCACCGGCTCGGTCACGTGCACCGCGATCCGATCAAGCGTCCATCCGCGACCAAACTTTCCCCAGGCCTCGACCTTACCATTGACGAGGCCCCATTCGGTCAGCTTGTCGCGGGTCCATTCGTTCGCACGCTTCATTTGAGGTGAGCCTGTCAAACGCGGACCTATGACGTCCGTCATATAGCTAAGCGTCTCCATGACTTTCGACCGCTCCATCCCCTCAGCGCGGATTTTCTTCATCATCTCGACGTCAACCGGTTCGGTTTTATCTAGTTGAGCGACCTGAGCGGGGACCGCAAGCGAAAGCATGAGCAACGCTGCGAGCGGAGCCGAAGCCCGCTTCATATAACGGCGCATATCCACCTCCGAATGTATTGAAAGTTGGGGCGAGCCCCCGAAAGGGCTCCCGTTTAAAGGGTCAATCCTGCGATGTCGACTATTTCGACGACTTCGAGGCGCTCGATTCGATCCGCCTCGAGGGTGATTCGTCCATTGATTCGATTAACACGCCCGAAGACCGAGACACGGTGTACCGGTTCGTTCGCGAGGGCACGTCTCGAAGACTTCTTGAGATGTGAAAGTGAAACGCTGATCACATCAGGGCCCCTGCCGTCAAAGAGATGCAGCGAGTTTGCTTCTGCCGATATTGAAATGATTTCACCGGTCAGCGAGACGAGATGACCGAGATACCGATCCGGGCTCTTGCTAAGCTCCCTGGAGTCGATAGAGACATATGTGACGTTTCGCGAATTCGAATTCTCTTGTATCGTGGTTTGCGCCCACGCGACGCTGGCAAGACCAATTACTACTATCAGCGAACGAACAAACGACATTCAGATCTCCATATTAGTTGTTGCTAATGGCCCATACCCCTAAGGCGAGCGGAGCCGCTAAAATAAAGGGGAAATCATATCGCTCGCGCTCCGTAAAGGCAAGCTCTTGCCGCCGTGACAGATTCGTCGCAAAATGAGGATATCCTTGCTGGAGGCAAAGAACTTGAAAAGAATTCTGGTGATTGTTTTGTTGCTTGCATCTGCTTTCTCGGCGTCTGCTTTCGCTCAAACCAAAAAAACTAAAAGCACTCGCAAACCCCCAGTAGCCAAGCCCGTGCCGGTTGACTTTAGCGCGGAAAGAGAAAGTCGGGGTACAGATCAGCAACGTGACGAAATTTATCTATGTTTACGGCAAGGTCGTCAATGGCCTGGAGTTTGCCGCGGAACAGGCGAAGACGAATCCTGCAACAGATGTTGTAGCAGCGAAAAACCAGCAGGCGAAGGATGGGGTCGTCGCGAACATCAGTAATCTGAAAGCCGGAATCGATAATCTCGCCCGCTCATTTCAATCCGACACGCGGTTGCAGGTGCAATACCTCAAGCTTACCGGAGCAACAGATGCCGTTGCTTCTGCTCAACAGGCAGCGGGCGCGGCGAGATATGACGAAGCGGGCAAGTTCCTCGTAACCGCCGTCGAAAAACTTACTGAAGCGCTGCTATCAGTTAAGTAGGCATGAAGCTTGGAGTTCATCACGCGGATTACTGCGAAGCACGCGAAAGACGCGAAAAGTAACCAATCAGAATATGCTTTCTGTATTCGCGTTTCCGTGCGTTCGCATGGTTAATCGCGTGAGATGAACTCCATGCCTCATGTCCTCTTTCCGCCCGTCATCATCAATCCGATTTCTTCGGTCTGGACTCTCGCAGGGTCGACTTCTCCAACGATCGTTCCGTGATACATGACGAGCAAGCGATCCGAAAGCGACAGCACCTCTTCGAGCTCTGCGGAAACGAGGAGAATGGCAGCGCCCGCATTGCGCAATTCGATCAGCTTCCGATGAATGAACTCGATTGCGCCGATGTCCACGCCGCGCGTCGGCTGCGCAACAAGCAGAAGTTTCGGATGCAGATCGAACTCTCTCCCGATGATCAGCTTCTGCTGGTTTCCTCCCGACAGAGATCGCGCCTGCAACTCGATCCTTGGAGGTCTGACGTCAAAGTCGTGTATTAACCGGCGCGCGTTACTGGCAATTGCCGGAAGATCGAGTAGTCCAGACCGTCTGGGTGCCGCTGGTGCCCGGTAGTGGCTTCCGAGAATACTGTTTTCGGCGAGATCGAACTCGAGCAGCAAGCCGCGCGCGTGGCGGTCTTCCGGGATGTGCGCAATTCCAGTCTCTTTTGCCTGCCGTGCGGGCAGACGACTGATCTCACGTCCGCCAACTTGAATACTCCCGCTCGTGGGGCGTCTGAGCCCGGAAAGAATTTCTATCAATTCCGTCTGACCATTTCCCTCAACACCCGCGATTCCGACAATCTCTCCTGCTCGAACGTCAAACGAGACATTTGAAAGTCTGTCGCGCTGATGTCCCGAGCTTGAAAGCCTGAGGTCTCGTACGCTTAGTACGGGGTCGCCTGGAGTTGCAGGTGTCTTGTCAACTCTAAGTAACACTTCGCGACCAACCATCAGACGGGCGAGCTCGGCGGCATTTGTTTCGGAGGTCTTCCTTTCGCCGACTACCTTGCCATCGCGCATGATTGTCACGTTGTCTGAGAGTGCGAGAACTTCACTCAACTTGTGAGTGATGATGATCACTGTCTTGCCACCCGAGCGCATTGTCCGCAGTATCCGGAAGAACTCATCGACCTCTGGTGGAGTCAGGACAGCTGTTGGTTCGTCGAGTATCAGGATTCGCGCGCCACGATAAAGCGCCTTGAGGACTTCTACGCGCTGCTGTTGACCAACCGAAAGCTCCTCGACACGCTGACTCGGGTTGAGATCGAAACCGAAGTCGGCTGAAAGCCTCCGAACCTGTTCTTCAGCCGTCTTGAAATCAATTCGCGCCGGACTTCCCGGCTCAGCACCGAGCACAACGTTTTCGAGCACCGTCATCGGTGGAACAAGCATGAAGTGCTGATGGACCATGCCCAACCCGATTACAATTGCATCGTGCGGAGAGTTGATCTCACAGCGCTTTCCATCAACGAAAATCTCACCCTCATCGGCTCGATAAAATCCGTAGAGAATCTTCATGATCGTCGACTTGCCGGCTCCGTTTTCGCCAACGATTGCATGAATCGTGTTGGCCGGAACCGAAAGGTCGATCTGATCATTTGCGAGCACGGAACCAAAAGACTTCGTGATACCGCGCATTTCGACAATGTTCATGGTGCCCGCTGTCATTGAGAGGGTTTTGGCGCGACCGGCGCCATCGGGTCGGTGATCTTGATTCTTCCAGCGATGATATCCTGTTTTGCCTTCTCAACCTTCGCAATCAGGTCTTCCGGGATCAGCGCTCGATTGTGTTCATCTATCGCATAGCCGATCCCGTCATTCTCGAGGCCATAGACGTGGACTCCTCCGCGAAATCTTCCGTTTACTTCGTCATCGATGACACTGAAGACGGCGTTGTCGATTCGTTTGATCATGCTCGTCAGGATGTGGCCCGGCTTGATCCAGTTCTGATTGGCATCCACGCCGATCGCAAACTTGTCGTACGCCTCGGCCGCATCAAAGACGCCAAGCCCGGAGTTGCCCGCTGCCTGGAAGATCACATCCGCACCCTGTTCATACTGTGAATTGGCGAGTTCCCTGCCCTTTCCAGGATTGTTCCACGCGGCATCGGTTATCCCGACATAGTTCTTGAGGATTCTGATTTTTGGATTGACGTATCGCGCGCCTTCTTCATACCCGCTTGCAAACTTGTGTATCAGTGGGATGTCCATTCCGCCAACAAACCCAAGAATGCCCGAGCGTGACTTGCCCGCCGCGATCATGCCGACGAGAAACGATCCCTCGTGTTCTTTGAAGAGCAAGCTCGCCACATTTGGGAGATCAGCTACCGAATCAATGATCACGAAGTGAAGCGCCGGATAGTCTGCCGCAACCTGCTTCAGAATGGGGCCCTGCGCGAAGCCCACTCCGACCGTCATCGAATAGCCATATTGCGCAAAGGCTCGCAGCGCGGGTTCAATCGATGTCGGATCACCAGGCTCGACATCGCGCAAGGTGATCGGCAATTCTTTTTTTGCGCGCAACACTCCCTGATAAGCCGCTGCATTGAACGAGCGGTCATCCTTGCCACCGATATCGAAAACAATTCCCACCTTGACTCTCTTGTCAGCCGGATCGCTGGCGGCGTTGCCGCTTGAGCAGCCTGCCAGGTACGGAACCATCGCTGCCAGCAGCAGGAAACCTGGTATCCGAAAGTGTTTCACCTTCATTTCACATCACCTCTCTGACGAGCGGCTGCAGTTTCACTCGCCGTGACCCAAACTTATACGCAGCGCGAACTCGTCTTTCCATTTCGCGGAATCGATCTCTGTCATTGAAAAAGGCAGTCACAAGCACGTCCCCGCGTGAGACGCGGTTACCCAGCTTCGCATGAATCTCGAGTCCAATGCTCAGGTCAATAGGATCTTTCAGTTTCTTGCGCCCTCCTCCCCAATCCATGACTATCCTGCCGATTTCAGCCGTATCAATACGATTGACGAAGCCGCCTGTAGAGGATGTGATCTCAGCCTTGCGCTTTGCCTGGGGAAGCAGGCCTAAGTTGTCGAGAACCGCTGGATTGCCTCCCTGTGCTTCTATGTTAGCGCGAAAGCGCTCGAGCGCGGCGCCCGATTGAATGCTATCTCGCACTCGAGACCGCGCGATGGCAATGTTGCTCGCGACACGCGCTGCAACGAGCATATGCGCAGCCAGCTCGATTGACAGACTCGCAAACTCACCTTCCAGGTTGCCTTGAAGAGTCTCTATAGCTTCGCGCGTTTCGACCGCGTTTCCTACGCATCTGCCAAGCGGCTGATTCATGTCTGTAATCAACGCTACGCACTTCTTCCCCATCTTTCGTCCCGTCTTTACCAGCAGCTTCGCAAGCTCGCGAGCCTGGGCTTCATCGCGCATGAATGCTCCGTTACCAAGTTTCACGTCGAGAACAAGCGCATCGATCCCCTCTGCGAGCTTCTTGGACATAATCGACCCACAGATCAGAGGCGGGCACGGTACCGTCGCGGTCAGGTCGCGCAGCGCATAAAGCTTGCTGTCAGCTGGAGCGATTTCGGTAGTCTGGCCAATAAGCGCAAGCCCGCATCTCTTCAGGACCTTTCTGAATTCTGTGAGTGACAGATCAGTGCGAAACCCGGGGATGGCCTCAAGCTTGTCCAGCGTCCCACCGGTGTGTGCGAGACCGCGGCCAGAGATCATCGGCACCGCAACGCCGCAAGCTGCAGCCGCGGGAGCAACAACCAGAGAAGTCTTGTCACCCACGCCACCAGTTGAGTGCTTGTCGACTTTCGGCTCGGGTATCTGCTTGTGATCGAGCACGGCTCCCGAATGGAGCATCTCCTCGACCAGCGTCTGAGTCTCTTCCGGATTCATTCCCCGGTGAAATACAGCCATGAGCCATGCCGACATCTGATAGTCCGGAATCTCATCGCGAGTGTAACCGCCGATAAGAAAGGCGATCTCAGAGCGCGAATGCACTCCTCCATCCCTTTTCTTCTCAATCAGGTCGGTTACGCGCATTGTTCGATACGGGCGCGGCTGTAGCTGCGCAGTGCTCCGGAGCGTGCAAGCGTAGCCAGGGTGATCGAAAGTCGTTTGACAATGCTCCGGAGGAGCGGAACGCGCAGGTTTCAGATTTGTCTCGCTCCTCCGGAGACCATCTCCTCTGCGACCAGTTCGAAGCTACTGCTACGTCTCGGCTCCGCGACCGACAATGCCAAACTCCACGCGCCAGGCTTCAGCCTGGCGCTCCCAGGCGCTCTTACCTTCGAGAGATGAGCACGATCGCCTGTGCGGCAATGGCTTCGCCTCTGCCGACAGCGTCCAATCCTTCGTTTGTCTTTGCTTTGATATTCAATCGAGACTCTGCAATGTCAAGAATGCTGCTCAAGTGTGCCTTCATTCTCGCCGCGTAAACACCAAGCCTGGGACGCTCGGCGTAAACAATTGCGTCTACGTTTTCGATGCTAAAGCCCTCTTCGAGTACCTGGCGGGCCACGTCCCTGAGAAACAGGGAGCTTTCGCAATCCTTCCAACGTTCGTCTTCCGGTGAAAAGTGAGTGCCAATATCACCGAGACCCGCAGCTCCAAGAAGTGCATCGCAGATCGCGTGGATCAGGCTGTCGCCATCAGAGTGGCCTTCAAGCCCCATCTCGAAGGCAATTTCAACGCCGCCCAGTACGAGCCGTCTGCCAGGGACGAGCCGGTGAATGTCATATCCGATACCAGTCCGAAAGTTCCCAGTCAGAAAGTTCTTCTCCTCCAGCAGCCGTTCGGCAAACATCAGATCATCAGTGGTGGTTATCTTGATGTTGCGCGCAGACCCTTCAACTATGGCCACGTCGACGCCGAGACGCTCGACCAGCATGGCATCATCGGTAAAGCTTTCAGCGGGCAATCCCTGCTCCATCGCCTGTTGATTAGCGTTTCGTAACAACTCGAACCGGAACGCCTGTGGGGTCTGTGCGCGATATATGCGGGTTCTGTCGAGTGTGCGTGAGATCGTTGCCCCATCGGCCTCCTTGATCGTGTCCGTAGCAGCCAGGGCGAGGATGGCAGCACCGCGTGATCGCGCGCAATCGATCAGGATCGAAATCTGTTCCGGAGTGACGAACGGCCGAACCGCATCGTGAACGACGACAAGTTCAGGAAGTTCCGTGCTTGCCGATTCAATTGCGTCCAGAGCATTCAGGATCGAATCTTTTCGCGAAGCGCCGCCCTGTACAATTCGAAGTCGCTTTTTGATTCCGTGAAGTCGCGCTTCGCGTTCGAAGATGTCCACGCGATCTGCGGGCAATGCCACACAGATCTCGTCGATTGCATCGCATGCATCAAATTGCCGCAGAGTATGGACAAGTATAGGAGCGCCGGCGATCTCTATGAATTGCTTGGGCACCGCAGCGCCAAGTCGAGCTCCTTTGCCGGCGGCGGGAATGATGGCTACGACAGAACTCACAGACGACACTCACGAGAGCTCAAGACTCGACCGTTGAAGGGGTCGGCGTGGGGCGTGACGGTCTGATATCACGGGAGTCGCGATGTTGTTCTCTCGCATCGGTTCGGGTTTCATCAACGCGGCCGAAAATCATTTTGCCTGCTGTGGTCTGCAGGACACTTGTGACAATCATGTCCACATTCTTGCCAATCAGCCGCCGCGCATTGTCTACAACAACCATCGTGCCGTCATCGAGGTAGGCTACACCCTGATTGTACTCTTTGCCTTCCTTGAGGATAAAAACGCGCATTGTCTCGCCCGGCAGCACCACAGGTTTAAGTGCATTTGCGAGCTCATTGATATTGAGCACCTCGACACCACGAAGATGAGCCACTTTGTTCAGATTGAAATCGTTGGTTACGATGGGAGCTTGAAGCTGTTTCCCGAGCTCGATCAGTTTGAGGTCCACTTCACGAACCTGAGGAAAGTCTAAATCGTAAATCTGAACTTCGAGATTGTGGTTCTTCTGGATTCTCTGCAGGATGTCCAGACCCCGTCTGCCACGGTTACGTTTGGCTGAATCGGACGAGTCCGCGATTTGTTGCAATTCTCGCAGGACGAACTGAGGGATGAGAATCGTACCGCCAAGAAACCCTGCTTCTGCTATGTCTGCTACGCGACCATCGATAATGACGCTCGTATCGAGAATCTTGAAGCTGAGTTTCTGGTTGCGGTCACTCAACAGACCACCGAGTGCTGAAAGATCGAGGTAATCGCCCTTTGCGGCTCCAACCAGCAATCCAACGTACGCCATGAAGAGCGTAAGAAGCAGTGTCACAAATGAACGAATAGACGGATCCCAGTGCTGCGCAGAGATCAGGAACCCGATCAGCGTTGAACCGATGATACCCAGGGTTGACCCGATCGCCGCGCCTATCAAGCGTCTTAAGAGATGCACGGCGGATTCTGAGCTCGAAGTAGATAATGCCAAGAGCGAGCACCAGAGCGACTCCTGCCGAGAGGTAAGGAGCAGTTCCTGGCAGCCCGATTCTGACGGCTACCCAGTCAGGGATGGGCTGAATCAAGTATCCAGCGGTGACCAGGATCAATGTGAAAACCCCACGTATCATTATGACGTCAGCTTGCATGCATCACCCTTTCGCAATCGGCCGGTAGCTTGCCAGCGCGAAGGTCCTATGATTCGGAATTATTATCTTATTAATCTCTAACTCGCCGAGATTCTAGCACGCAGCCGCTGGAGCGCATAGAGGCAGGTTAGTCAAACTTACAAAGCATGAAAAAAGAAGTCAGAGGCGGCGGAGATGCGGGTCAAAAGAGAGCATCGAGCGCGTCCATTACGGAACGGATACCTATGAGCTCGATTCGTTCATCGATCTCGAGACTTCCACGGTTAGTTTCCGGCAGTATCACTCGGCGAAAACCCATACGGACCGCTTCGCGCACGCGCAGGCTGGCGTGCGAGGTCGCCCTGACTTCGCCCGCCAGTCCGACCTCTCCAAAAAGGATGGTCGTCTCATTGATAGGGATATTCCTGAAGCTCGAAGTCACCGCGGCAACGATACCGAGATCTACCGCTGGCTCATCCAGCGTGATGCCTCCGACGAGGTTTACAAAAATGTCGTCGCCGGAAAGGTGAAATCCGACTCGCTTCTCAAGCATCGCGACCAACAGGATCACACGATTCAACTCGACACCCTGTGTCGTTCGACGGCCCGTGCCAAACTTCGAAGAATTGACGAGTGCTTGAATCTCTACAAGCATCGGCCGCGTCCCTTCCATAGCTGCGACTACCACTGAGCCAGAGGCTCCAATAGGACGCTCACCGAGAAACAGTTCCGATGGGTTTGCTACACCGCGAAGTCCGCTCCCGGTCATTTCAAAAACGCCGAGCTCGTTGGCAGCTCCAAAACGGTTCTTGGTTGCACGCAGTAGTCGATGACTATGATGACGCTCGCCTTCAAAATAGAGGACAGTGTCCACAATATGCTCAAGAGCTTTTGGCCCTGCGAGCGTGCCTTCCTTGGTGATATGACCTATCAGGAAGACGGGCGTTGTCCGATGTTTTGCCAGAGTCAGAAACTGACCGGCAACCTCGCGGACTTGCGATACCGATCCGGGAGCGCTCTCGAGTCTCTCTGAGTATATTGTCTGCACCGAATCGACAATGATTGCGCTCGGTTCGAGTCGTGTCACTTCATCCTGAATTCGTTCGAGGCTCGTCTCTGCAAGCAGGTAGAGTCCTTTGGGCTTGAGCCCCAGCCGCTCACCTCTGAGTTTGATCTGTCGATCGCTTTCCTCTCCTGAAATGTAAAGGACTGTTCCGAAGTTCGCGCAGAGCCGGTCTGCGACCTGGGCCATAAGGGTGGATTTACCAATGCCAGGATCCCCACCGAGGAGCACGAGAGAGCCGGGCACGATACCTCCGCCAAGAACTCTGTCGAACTCGTCGATACCCGTAGCTACGCGCAGATCAGCCTGCGTCTCAATCGAGTCAAACTCGACTGGAAGGTTCAGTCGTGAAGCGGATGGCAAGACACGGCGGGAGTCAGGCTTGCGCTCGCGCTCCTCGACAAACGTGTTCCAGCTGCCGCAGTCGGGACACTTACCAAGCCATTTGCGCGATTGATGGCCGCAGGATTGACAGGAATAGACGGTGCCGTTTTTCTGACTCATAACGGCATTGTAGGGGAAGGGGCGAGTCGTAAGAAGAGTGCTGGGTGCTGAGTGCTGAGTGCGAGGCTGTCGAGTTGCGAGAGAACTTTAGCTTGGGGTTGCATTCTGAGATCGCACTTGTTGTCTCCGAATGCAACCCCAAGCTAAAGCTTGAACTCGAACCTCAGCACTCAGCACTCAGCACTCTTCTTGTGCCTCAATCTTTCGGAGCGTAGTAACCCTGGCGCGACCTGACCCTCAGGTCTGTGCGACCGGGTACGCGAGCGGTTATTCGTCTGAACTTTCCGTCAGTCGTTTCATTGATCGGATAGTAGCCCAGGAGGTACTGCGTCTGAAGCTCTGCTGCAATCTGCACAAAGATACGATCGAGCTCTTCCAGTTTGGCCGGCAGGAAAGCAACGCCTCCGGTCTCGGCTGCGAGCGCAATCATAGCGTCCTGCCCTTTGATGCTGATCTTGTTCAACCAGATTGAAGGCCCGCTCGGATTGATTGAATAGAAAATACAGTCATTACGTTGTAACTCTCGCAACGCCTCTTCGAGCCTGTAACGGTCGCTATAATTGTCTTCGCCATCCGAAATCACAATCAGCACACGCCGCGCACCCGGCGTCGCATTCTCGCCGAGAAACTTCGCAGCATCACCGACTGTGTCAAAGAACGCCGTTGCCTCCTTCGATGGCACAAGACTTTGGATTCCCGCGATCGCCTCTGTCACCTGAGCCGTGCGCGGCGTTGCCAGCTTAGGCTTCAATGCGATTGAGAATAATGTCACGTGATCGACCGGATTCACTACCTTCTTCAGAAAGCGCGCCGCCGCCTGCTGCTCGAACTCGAACTTGTCGAGCACACTTCCCGAGACATCGAAAAGCAGCGCGAGATCAATGGGTGTTTTACCTGGTTGCCCCAAAAGAGTTACTGTTTGTTGTTCGCCTTCCTCTTCGAGCCGGAAGTCTTTGGCAACCAGATTCGTTACGGGCTGCCCAGCTGCATCTGTAACCGAAACCGGCACCGCCACAAGGCTCGACTTGATACGGATCGCATCAGCTTCGTCCGGTGGCGTAGCCTCCTTTGCAGGAGCTTTCTCTTGACGTTTTCTCTGGAGGTTTTTGTGGAGGCTTCTCTTGAGGTGTCTGCGGGTCAGTCTCACCTACACGGCGAGGCCGCTGTTCCTGGGCAAAGCCTGCAAGAAGCGCAAAGTTTAGAGAGATCGTCAGGGAGAGAATGAAAACGCAAATCTTAGTAGCCGGAAGGTGATGGGGCCGACGCTTGAATGGCAATATCATTCCAGTTCCATGTCAATAGATCCATAGGGCATTTGCAAGGCGGAAGGGGCGAGGAAGGCCTCGCCCCTGCATTCTTTGACTATGTCAAAGGTAACGGAGCCCCCAAGGGGTTAGGGCCGCGCTTCCGCACTCGCGACAGGACGAGCGTCTGAGACTGGTCCTGATTACTCGTTGTAGTCGTCGGAGCAGGAGCCGGGCTCGTCAGACCCTTGTTTACAAGAATCTTGACTTCGACGCGGCGGTTCTGCTCGCGGCCGTCTCGCGTGGTGTTGTCGGCAACCGGCTGTGACTCACCATATCCGAACGGAGTAATGATTCGTCTCAAAGGAATCATATGATTCTCCGCCAGATATCGCACCACCGAATCAGCGCGCTGTTGGCTCAGATGGCGATTGTAATTCTCATTACCATCCGCCGACGCAAACCCCATGACCTCGATGATGAACCCTTTCTCAGTCTTCGCCTGAGTGGCGATCTCATCGAGAATTGCCATTGCATCAGGACTGAGCTTCCAACTGGCCACCTTGAAATTCACAACGACGCCCTTCTTGGCATCGTAGTCATCAAGGCTCGACACGAGATTCGTGATGCGCTCGTTGGTTCTGGCCACGCCGGCAAGCGCTGCGTCCGCCGTCTCCTGAGCTGCCCTTGCGCCACCACGAGCTGCATTCGAGATTGCCTGCAACTCTTCGATTTGACCCGAAAGTCGCTGTGCATTCTGCTCGGCTTCAGTCAGTCGATTCTCAGCTGTAGACACACGTCCTTCGACCGGCGTCACCCTGGTCTCGACCGTTCGCGCAATCAGTAGAGCTTCATCGGTGAACTTGATCTTGTCAGCAAGCAGCGACCCGCTGGCATCACCACGACCTTCAACTTCTACCGTCAGTCCGCGAAGAAGTTCGGTAGTCGCGTAGTCCTTGGATCTTCGGAATGGGTTGCTCTTCTGTTCTTCGACTTTGGTCGAACTCGCTAGATTCACCAGGTAGTCAGCACCCGACTTATCCCTCATGAGGAAGGTGTCAGCATCGCGTTTGATGATGACGCCCTTTACCTTCTGCTTTTGTCCGGCGGCGACCTTAACCGCCTGAACGTCCTGCGTCTGGCCTACGGCCGGAGACACGAGAGCGAGACTGATTAAGCCCGCAATCATCAACAAACCTACATTCTTGAATCGCATGATAGTTCCTCCAAAGTGTATAGCGTACTATCGAATACTTCTGTTTGCCTCAGGGTCGCACTAGATTGAGCAAAAAGCGTACCATTCAACTTCCTTTGGAAGGCACAGACCGATCCCTAGCAATTCCTTCACATCGGACCAATTGCAACGCCTTTTCGATCCTTAGCCAACACGAGTTAAGGCCGAAGTCCTACAATTCCAATGTAGAACTTACACTAGGATGTAAACGTTACTCGGTGATTGCGGGCTGGCGTTGCCACAGCCGTATGGCGCGGTTTTGCCACGAGATCAGGAGAAAGCGGCGACGTAGCCGCTTTCTCCTGAAAAATCAAAATGCGGGTATGTTGGCGGTGAATGTCGGAAGAAGCGCAATCGGATGCAGGTTGTGGCCTCCCGTAAAGATCGGCCCGCGCTGAAGAATAGATCCAAGAATTGGCGCATTGATCGCATTCAATCGAATCCAGCCGGTACGTCCGACCCGGACGATCGCGTTTACATTGCCTCCCGTTACGCGGAGCGAGAGCAGCGGTATCTGTCGAATGCATCTCACTTGCAGATTCGTTGAAAACGAATCCTCAACATCATTATAGATAAGCGTGAATACATTCACGTTTGTAGGGTTGCCCGCCAGATAATTTGTCATCGGCGCAACCATCGCGAGGTTAGTGCTGTGATCAACCTGACTGTTGAAGTTCGATGCTGCGAGCATCGAAGGCATGCGATCGTATTCAATTCCATTGAAGACAACGCTCGCAGTTCCATCGCCGTTCGGCACCACGTCACCGGGTGAATGCTTCTCGAATCCCCATGCCTGCAGGTTAGCTTGCTTGCCGTCGCTTTCTCGAATATAGGCGTCGCCAATCAGAAAGTTGAACTGCGTCGGTGTACCGCTTGAAGCAACTGCAAAGATGTAACCTGTGACACCCGGATCGAGGTCGCTGGCATAAAACGTACCAGTCTGATTCGCGGTCAGCGAAAGAAAGAAGTCAGCAACTGAGCAGGTCGCACCATCCACCATGAAAAGGTGAAGCGAGGTACCGAAATCGCGATTCACGTTGGTGATGTTTATTTGAGTATCCTGGGTCTGAGGACTCGTCTGGCTGCTCGTATATTTCGTAAAAAACAACACGCTGGCAGGTTGATGGTCGCTCGGCGCAACATCAAGGATAGCAGTATCCTGTGCCAGCACCGGCAAACCGGCGAATGCAAGTAGAGCTACGATGAAAGCGAAACGGTGAAATGGGTGCAATGAGGACAATAGACGATGTCGCATATTCTCTCCCTGAGACTTTATCGCAAAAGATTGTCATCACATCGCACGAGGGACCTGGGGCGTGAGTGAGGCTCTCGTGGGCGAGGACTCATGACCGGCGAATCTTATCAGGAGCAGAGGGTTGGAGGCAACTATTTCAGCAGGGGTCAGGGCAGTGGTCGGAGGTCACGGTTCGCGCCAACTGACCACTGGCCACTGACCACTGGCCCCTGCCTCAAAAATTAAATCGATCGATATTCGACTTATTGAAGATGAATGGCGCTCCCAGCATGACCTGATCGCCCCGAACCTCGATCTCGCCAAGACGCCCCGCTGCGACCTTTGTCGAACCAGGTCGCAACTGACCTGTACCCAAGGCTTTAGCCGCATATACCGTGAGGTAACCGAGATCCAGCGTATTCCAGAGAACTATATTGTCGATGACGCCACCGTGCACATACGTCTTGCACATGTTGGGCAGCGAAAGCCCAGTCACCTTCACTTCCTTACGACCCGACTGTTTGACCGCCTCTGCAGCACCCGGGACCGCCGGAGCAGCTATGGCCATGATGACTTTGACGTTTGGGTAAACTTTTAGAATGGTTTGGGCCTCGCTGAATGCGCGGTCTCGATCTCCGTCGCTCGGCCTGATGTCTACCAGCTTGATCTTGGGGTACTTCTCCTCGAGCCGCGCCCGGATATGCTTGATCCACTCGTTCTGGTTGGCAGCACTCAATGAAGCAGTAATTATCGCGAACTCACCCTCCTGGTTCATTATCCGAGCAGCTTCATCCGTAAGTGTTTGACCGATACCCTGGGGAGTTGCCTGGTTGATGAAAAAGTCACGAGCATCCTTCTGTGCATCAGCATCCCACGTAATCACCTTAATGCCGCGTTCACGGGCCTTTCTGAGCACTGTTGAAATACCCGCCTCATTCTCAACGCTCACGGCGATCACATCCACACCTCGCGTAATCCAGCCTTCAACCACTTCGTTCTGCTTTGCCGGATCAAGGTCGGTAGGGCCATCCCATATGAGTTCGACTCCCGCCTCCTTTGCCGCTTCTTCAGCACCCTGACGGCAACTCACAAAATAGGGATCGCCCTTCGCTTTGGGCATCATTCCAAGAGTGATGGTTTCCTGGGTAGCACCGCCCGTAGTGCCCTTGATGTTTGAACTTGATCGATTGTTTGAGTCATCGCGAAATGATTTCACGAGGTACCAATTGCTTGCCGCTACAATCCCTGCGGCCGCGAGGATCACGCCGCTCAGTATAGCCAGTTGAGAGTTTCGCATTTGACCTTCTTCGCTTTCGGCTTCGTTTTCAGCTTCCGTTCGCGTGGCTCGCGATCCCGTCCGCGAGAACGTTCGATCGATTCCGATAGTCACCAGCAGCAGGACGCCCGTCAGAATACCGGTCAGTTCGGCCGGCAACGCCGATAGTCTCAAACCATTCTGCAACACTACGATTGCAGCAAGTCCAAGCAGCGTCCCCACAATCGTGCCGCGTCCACCGAAGATCGATGTACCACCGAGGACGACCGCAGTAATCGCGGCCAGTTCGTACCCGGTCCCGGCATCTGCTTTTGCCTGACCAAGGTGTGAGACGTAGACAATGGCAGCAAGGCTCGACAGGAGGCCGGCTAATAGATAAACCAGACCAACCCTTCTGACAACAGGCAGTCCGGCAAATCGCGCTCCTTCGGCTGAGAAGCCAATCGCATACAGACTGCGTCCAATGACTGAACGGTCGAGCAACAGCCAGTAGAAGACAACGGCAACGAGAAGCACCATTGTCTGTGGCGGAAGCATTCCCCACAAATAACCCTGCCCAAGGAAAAGAAAGGAGTCTGGAAATCCAGTGTAGTTGTCTACACCCCGCGTCACTCCTTCTGCCAATCCTCGAAAGAGGGAAAATGTCCCGAGCGTCACGATGAGCGGAGGGAGACCAAGGCGAGCAATAAGGGCGGCGTTAAGGGCTCCTCCAACTGCACCCACAATCAGCGCGCCGATAGCCGCCATGGCAGGCGACAGCCCAAAATCACGCCACAGGACTCCAAATGTAACAGCCGAGAGTCCGAGCATCGATCCGACTGAAAGATCGATCCCGCCCGTGATTATGATTGGCGTCAACGCGAGCGCCAGCAGACCCAGCTCAACTCCGAGGCGAATGATCTCGAAACCGTTCGCGCGTGAGAGAAAGTTCTCGCCGGTGATGCTGAAAATTATGATCTCAAGCGCGAGCACCAGAATCAGCGCCCACTCGCGATTTGGAAAGAGCCTTTCAGTCAGACTCTGACTGGTGATGATCGTCTGTTTAGAGTTCAAGCTTTAGCTTGCCCGATCTGCAGCGCTTTCACTTTGACTTTCCCGGCGAAAAACGCATCCGAGGCAACTGCGGCAAGGATAATCGCGCCCTGAACTGCCTTCTCCCAAAACGCGCTCACGCCGACAAAAGTCAGTGCAGTCGCTATCGTCCCGAGGAGTGCAACTCCAAGCAGCGTTCCGGCTATGGTGCCCTTTCCACCCCGAATCGCCGTTCCACCTACTACGACCGCAGCGATGGCTTTCAGCTCAAGACCTACACCGGCATTACCCTGCACTTCTGCGAAGCGGATAGAATTAAGTAAAGCCGCAACTCCGGTAAGCAATCCCATCAATGTGAACGCAAAGAAAATCACCTTTACCGGAGAGATACCGGCAAGCCTCGCCGCCTCCATATCAGATCCAACTGCGTAGATTGTCCGGCCGGAGGCGAGGTTCGCGAGCGACCACATGAATGCTCCGCATATTAGCAGCGGCGGACAAAATCAGCAACCATTCACCGGCGGTCTGCCCTATCCCGAACCACTGGAAGTCTGCTGGCAGTCCCTGCACCCACTCGCCCGCAGTAATCCATCTCAGTAAATCGCGGAGCGCAACCATCATCGCCAATGTAACCACTATGGAGGGCATACTGAATCTTGCGACGAGCAGCCCGTTGAGCGCGCCGAGCAACGCTCCGAAGATGCCAATCAATGGAATCAACAGCCACACGGGCACTCCGGACTTCGCGAGCCAGCCGGCAACAACGCTTGCACAGGCGAACTGCGCACCTACTGAGATGTCTATTTGTCCCGCGATGATAAGGATCGTCATCCCGACGGCTACGATGAAGACCGGAAGGTTTCCAAGGACGAGGTCTCGAAGATTTGCAAGCGTGAAGAATGATGGTGCTACTGCGCCGACAACAGCGAGCAGCAACATGAGCGCGAGCGCTACCGACCCCTCGCGCGCGTACTTCCTCCAGATTCCAGACCCTTGAGTCATGTGCTATGCCCAAATGCGAGCGCCATTATGCTGTGATCGGTTGCATCCTTGCGATCAAGTACGCCGACAACGCGACCCTGACGCATGACTGCGACGCGATCGCTCATTCCGAGAATCTCGGGAAGCTCGGAAGAGATCATCAGAATCGAAAGCCCGCGCTCAGCAAGATCACACATTAACCTGTGAATCTCACTCTTTGCGCCAACATCGATACCCTGCGTAGGCTCATCCAGAATGAGGACCGAAGGTCCTGTCGCGAGCCACCGGCCGAGAGCGACTTTCTGCTGATTTCCACCCGATAGAACTGCAGCCGGGGCGAAAATCGAATGTGTCTTGACGCCAAGCCGCTCGACATAATCGATCGTAGTCTCCCGTTCGGCTGAGTAATCGATCAGCCCGAATTTCGCAATCCGGCGAAGCGACGCGAGGGTCGTATTCGAAGTAAGAGGCAGCTCCAGAACAACCCCATGGCGGCGACGGTCTTCAGGAACGTAGGCGATTCCCGCCTTTACCGCTTCGCTCGGACTTGTGATGCGGACCGCACGACCGTTCATGCGGATCTCACCGCTATCGGCAGGCGTGACTCCAAACAGTGCTCGAGCAACCTCCGTACGTCCGGAGCCAACGAGACCTGCAAGACCAAGAATCTCTCCGGCACGCAATCTAAAGCTCACATCCTGTATGCCCGAGGCTCGCGAACCAAGCTGTTTTACCTCGAGAACTGTATCGCCGATCGGAACCTCGCGTTTTGGAAAAACCTGCGTCAGCTCGCGTCCCACCATCAGCCGAATCAACTCCTGATCGGTGATGTCGGATATCTGCATGAGTCGCGATCGAACGTCCGTCTCGCAGAATAGTTACGCGATCGCCGATTCGCCGGAGCTCTTCAAGACGATGAGAGATGTAGATCATTCCGACTTGTCGGTTTCGCAGGTCTTGAATCACGCGAAAAAGATTTTCGACTTCTTCCTCTGAGAGCGAAGCCGTGGGCTCATCGAGAATCAGGATCTTCGCCTGCGTTCCAAGCGCGCGGGCGATCTCAACGAGCTGCTGTTCAGGTATCGACAGCTCGTCGGCTGTCGTGGATGGATCTATGCGGGCGCCAATCAGGTCAAGCAGCTCGCGAGCGCGCTTTCGCCGCGCGTTCCAGTCAACCCTTCCAAACATCGAACGGCGTTCGAGCCCGAGCGCAATGTTTTCTGCAACCGTCAGTTCCGGAAAGAGCGCCGGCTGCTGGTAAATCGCGGCAACACCGAGCGCTTTGGATTTGAGTGGATTGTTATCAGTGACGTCCTGTCCGTCGATCTCGAGCGTTCCGGAATCAGGAGCGTGCGCGCCGGTAATGATTTTGATGAGCGTGGACTTGCCGGCCCCATTCTCGCCCACCAGTGCGTGCACTTCACCACGCCGCAAATCGAAATTCACGCCTGAGAGCGCCCGAACACCCGAGAATGACTTGGCTATTGTGTGCGTTCTAAGAAGCAAAGACATGTAGTAACCGCCTTCAGGACGATCTCACGCGAAGCCGCGAAGCACGCGAAAAGAGACACATAAGAAGTGCATTTCAAAGATGGCATTTCTTATGGTTCTTTTCGCGGCTTCGCGGCTTCAGCGTGAGATCCTTTGAAGGCGGTTACTACATGCCCTCAGGCAAGCAGCTTGTCGACCACAACTCCGTGGACGTCGGTCAGACGAAAGTCGCGTCCCTGAAAACGGTAGGTTAGTTGCGTATGGTCAAACCCAAGAAGCTTGAGGATCGTCGCATGGAGATCGTGAACATGAACGCGATCGCTGATGACATTGAACCCGAGGTCATCAGTCTCACCAATCGTAATCCCAGGCTTGATGCCGCCTCCCGCAAACCACATCGTGAAAGCGTTCGGATGATGGTCGCGTCCGTCGTCCCCTCCCTGAACCATAGGGGTGCGCCCGAATTCGCCGCCCCAGATGACCAGCGTATCCTTCAGCATGCCTCGCTGCTTGAGGTCTTTAACGAGCGCTGCGCAAGCCTGATCCGTGTCTTTGCAGTTCTTTGAAAGGTCTCTTACCAGGTTGCCGTGCTGGTCCCACGCTTCGTGCAGAATCTGAACGAACCGGACGCCCTTTTCCACGAGACGCCGCGCCATGAGCACCGTATTTGCAAATGAAGGTTTGCCAGGCTCCGCTCCATACATCTCGAGAATGTTCTTCGGCTCTTTTGAGATGTCGAGTAGCTCGGGCGCGCCCTTCTGCATCTTGAATGCCATCTCATATGAATTGATGCGAGTCTCGATCTCCGGATCGCCAATCGAGGAAAGCCTTTTGCGGTTCAGCCTGCCGATCACATCCAGTGAATCGCGCTGGAGTGTCTCGTCGACGCCACGCGGATTCGAAAGATAAAGTACAGGGTCTCCGACATTGCGGAACTGAACACCCTGGTAGACAGTCGGCAGGAACCCGCTTCCCCAGCAGCTGTTGCCTGCGCTTGGCCCTTTGCTTCCAGTGCTGAAAACCACAAATGCGGGCAGGTCAGCCGCTTCGCTTCCAAGTCCATAGATCGTCCACGCACCCATGCTCGGTCGCCCGAAGATGATCGAACCGGTATTCATCAACAGTTGTCCCGGCGCGTGATTGAACGCGTCGGTTACCATCGATTTTACGATCGCGATATCGTCGGTAATCTGAGCCGTAAAGGGCAGCAGCTCAGAGAGCTCGGCCGCGCTCTGGCCATGCTTCGCAAACTTGAATTTTGGCGCGAGCAACTTTGATGTCGGATTGATAAACGCTGCCCGATACCCTTTCAGAAGCTCCGGAGGCGGCAGCGTACCGTCAAACTTCGCGAGCTGCGGTTTGTAGTCAAAGAGCTCGAGATGACTCGGCGCCCCGGCCATGAAAAGGAAAATGACGTTCTTGACGCGCGGCTCGAAGTGAGGCTTCTTCGGAGAAAGCGGGTTTCCAACCTGTTGTGCATATCCGGCCTGTGCCAGCAGATGGTTGAGCGAAAGCGCGCCAAGACCAACGCCACACTGTTCCATGAACCAGCGTCTTGAAACTCTCAAACCCTGATGCTCTGCTTCTACTGATTGACCTGATGATGCTTTCATAGCCATTCTTATTCTCACTCTCTGGTAATCGTCTCGTCGAGGTTGAGAAGTACTCGCGACACTGCAGTCCATGCTGCCAGATCATTCATCGTCACACCCTTTGGCAACTTAAAACTCTTGTCCGGATCATTCGTCGCAAGATTCCACGGATTGGCTTCACCTGAAGCGAAACGCTGACTCTGCCGTTCAAGAAGCCCCAGGAGTTCATTCTGTTCTGCGACCAAAGGCGAGCGCGCCACCACGCGGCGGAAAGCGTAGATGACCCGCTGCCGTTCTCCGATGCCGCCCTCAGTCACCGTCTTCAGCGCGAGTGCACGGGATGCCTCGAGCGAAAGCGGCTCGTTGAGCGCAACCAACGCCTGTAGAGGCGTGTTCGATCGTGCCCGGCGCACACAGGAAACGTCCGCAGGCGGAGCATCGAATGTTTGCAGCATTGGATAAGGCACCGAGCGATACCGGAAAGTGTAAAGCGCGCGTCGATAACGATTCTCGCCTGTTTCTACCGGCCATACCTTTGGCCCATAGCTGGCCGGCGGAAGATAGAGAAACTCTGGCGAAGGCGGAAAAACGCTTGGGCCGCCAACTTTCCCATTCAGCAGACCGCTCGCGGAAAGCGCGATGTCACGCACAATCTCCGCCTCTACCCTGAAACGGGATCCGCGCGCGAGCAACCGGTTCTCCGGATCGCGCGCGAGAAGCGATGCCGTTACGGCGGAACTCTGACGGTAGGTCGAAGAGCTGACGATCAGGCGGTGAATATGCTTCAGACTCCATCCGTTCTCCATAAGCTCGACCGCAAGCCAGTCGAGCAGCTCCGGATGCGTCGGGCGCTCACTTTGTCTTCCAAAATCCTCGGACGTTCGGACAAGACCCGTTCCAAAATAGCTTTGCCAGATGCGATTGACGATTGACCGTGCAGTCGTGGGCGATCGACGATCAACAAGCCATTTAGCAAAATCGAGCCTTCCGGGACCACCCTTTTCGGCAGACTTTTCGAGCGGGTGAAGGAACGCAGGCACGCCCGGTTCAACTGCCCGATCAGGGTTCAGAAAATCCCCGCGTTTGAGCAAGTGAGTCTCGCGCCTCTCTGCACGCTCGGACAGAACAAGCTGCGAAGAGCCTTCGGGGTAGCCTTTCCAGAGTTCTTCTATCCTCGAGTTTTGCGGTGCCCATTCTGCAACTGTCGTGCGCCAGTAACTGAAGAGCGATTCAAGCTGCGCAGGCGAACGCTGATCACGCGGAATCGACAGTATTTCCCGCAGTCGCGCGGGCACAGGATCGGCGACAGGGTTGGGAGATGTTGTTACTGCGAGCCTCACTCGACCGAGGTTGTTGTTCTGGTTGTCGTCGCTGTTCCACCCGCCGTGATTCTGCTTGAGATAGATGTTTAGTACCGCATCGGCCGGTAAGACGATCGGTTTCTCGAACGCGAATACTGCCTCGCGGCGTTGATTGCGGCGACCGGGCCCCGCATCGATTCCCCAGGCAGTCTCATCCTTTCCGTCGATAGCAAATTCAATCGGTCCGGTGACTCTCCTTCGTTTTGACCGGTCATCGAAAATTGGCTCGAGCTCAGCTTCCGGCTGAGCAAAATCCGAACTCACTTTCGCGAACTTCAGCTTCACCGGAGTGCTCGAACTCCTGGATACCTCGACTTCAAGCTCCGTCAGAGCTCCCGTTCCTTTTATTGATCGTCCGGGACCTCCGAGGGGCAGATTTGGATCGGTCATCAATTCAAGGCGAAAGCCCGTGATATTGTTCAGATGTGACTTCACCTGCATTTTCACGCGATGTTTCGTGGGTGCGTACCCCTGCGCAAGAAACGAACCGTCACCCATCGGCAGATATCGCTGGCCCCCGGTTGATATATCTTCGACCGTAGGCTGCAGTATTACCCATTCAGCAGGACTCTTCGCGTTGGCGTCCTCCCACCTTGCCATTCGTTCTGTCCAATCGGGAGTGCGATGCCGCAGCTCGGTTTCGATCTCGCGCGTCATGCGCATGATCTCTGCGCGTTTCATCTCTTCAGCGGGCGTATAAACGGGAGCGTTCGCTTCGTGCGAATTGTTGAGGAAGGCGAACATCCGGTAATACTCTTCGTGTTTCAGGGGCTCATACTTGTGATCGTGGCATTGCGCGCACTGGATCGTAATTCCGAGCACGCTCTTTCCGATAGCATCCATGCGATCGAACATGGATTCCATCCTGAACTGCTCAGGATCGACACCGCCTTCCTCATTGATCATCGAGTTTCTGAGAAAGCCTGTGGCGACGCGCTGATTCTGTGTTGCGCCCGGAAGCAGATCGCCTGCAATCTGCTCGATCACAAACTGATCGTAGCGCTTGTCTTCATTGAGCGCCTTGATCACCCAGTCGCGATAGAACCAGACCTGACGGAGCTTATCCTTTTCATATCCGTCGGAATCCGCATAGCGCGCGGCATCGAGCCAATGACGGCCCCACCGCTCACCGTAGTGCACCGAAGCAAGCAACCGCTCAACTTGTTTTTGATACGCACCCGGGGCTCGATCACGGAGAAAAGCATCCACCTCTTCAATCGTTGGAGGTAGGCCGACGAGATCAAGGCTCAGTCTGCGCAACAGAGTCACGCGGTCCGCTTCAGGTGACGGAGTAAGGCTTTCCTTTTCGAGTCGCGCAAGGACAAACCTGTCGATTGGATTCGCAACCCACTTCTCGTTGACTACCTTGGGTGCTGTCGGGCGAACCGGCGCAACAAAAGCCCAGTGACGAGCGGCAGTGGATGCGGCGGGAGCGCTATCCGGCCAGACTGCGCCTTCGTCAATCCATTTCCTAATGAGAGCAATCTGCGGTTCCTTGAGAGCAGGAGCACCGAGCGGCATTCTCGGCTCGCCCCGCGCTCCGGTAATGCGCTCAACAAGCCGACTCGAGGCAGCTTTTCCGCTGACTATGACCCGCATCGCGCTCGACCGGTCATCCAGCCTGAGCTCCCCCATCGGGTTCTGCGCGCTATGACAGCGATAACAGGTCGCCGCGAAGATTGGCTGAATATCACGCGAGAAGTCGACGGTGGCCTGCGCTCCGGCGTCGTACACTGTTGAGACAGCGACGATCACAGCTAACAGGCAAACGAGGACTGCAAGGCGAACGTTGCGAAGACTCATGAGATTCTCGATCGTATCACGGTCGGTCAGAGTTAAACTTAATCGGAAACAAGTCGGGACCGCAGAGATCCAGCCAGGCGCGAGAGACGCGACAAAGCTCCTGGGAATGCTGTCTCAGGATCTCTCATTCTCTGCCTCGCTGCGCTCCGCGGGCACTACACACCTCGTCGTGCGAGCTTTCTCCTTACGAAGCGCAGTCCTGACCACACTTCGTCGATTGCACAGACCTTGTTATCGACGAGACCGGCATCGAGTCCCGTTCGCTGAACACTTGCAAACTCCACATCTGTCACAACGCCCGATGCTTTCTTGGGCCAGGCGATCCACAATCCCCCACCCTCGGCCAAAGATGCCGCGAGCTCATCAAACTGGAGCGCGAGCTGACGATTCGATTTGACGAATGCCACGATCACATTCAAGCCCGGCTGAGACCGTCTGAAAATCTGCACGCCAGACGGAAGCGCCTCGATCACAAAACCCGATGGCGCATTCAACAAAAGTAAGCGCGAATTCTCTTTGATTCCGAGTTTTTTGTAGAGTGGTGTTCCCGAATATCCCGCCATCAAGTCAGCCTTTACTCGACTCTCCACCAGCGAAGAACCCGATGGCACTCTCTATCTGCTCAGGCCTTCCGAGCACGATCAGAATGTCGTCGCTTTGTATCCTGAAATCGGGTCCAAGATTTATCTCAGTGTTGCCATCTCTGACTGCTGCCGTGACAGTCACTCCGGTGCGGTTGCGGAGATCAAGCTCGCGCAGTGTCTTTCCCATTGCGGGCGAATCCGCAGTTACAAAGATTGTCTCCGTCGTCGTCTGCGCGAATGCATTCGCAATTGCATCAAGCTCTGCAAGCGGCAGCGAAGGGCTGCGCAGCATCTCATATCCGGCGCGGCGTATATCGGCGGATTCGCGCGCAATTACGTTGCGTGATACGCCATAGTACTGAAGGACACGCGAAAAGATCTCAACGCTGGTTTCGAATTCTTCAGGAATTACCTGACTCGCGCCGAGGCGCTCGAGATCAGCAGCCTCTGAAATATACCGCGTACGAACGATGATGTGCACATCGGGATTCATCTCGCGGATCAGCGCGACGACGTGACGTGCAGCCACCGGATCCGAAATCGCAATCACGCTTACGCGCGCTAGCATGACACCGACGTGCATCAACACTTCACGACGAACCGCATCGCCATAAATGATCGACACACCTGTAGCGCGCGCTTCAGCAACAGCGTCAGCGTTCAGTTCGAGGACGATATAGGGTATCGACACGCGATATAGAACCTTGGCCAGATTACGGCCGTTGTTTCCGTAGCCGACGATGATCACGTGATTCGAAAGTGCTGCCCTCATTTCCTCGGTTGTCGTTAGATCAGGTAATCGCCTCTTGAAAAGGCTCCGCTCGAGCCAGGAGCCAACCGGACGCGCCAGCTGAATCAGGAAGGGCGTTGCGATCATCGAAAGAATCGAGACAGCGAGAAATGTCTGATACTCGGTTGCACTCAAAAGGTCCTGGGCGACACCCTCTTTTGCAAGGATGAACGAGAATTCGCCGACCTGTGCGAGGCCAAGACCTACCATCACTGAAACTCGGAATGAATAGCCGAGGAAAAGTGCTACAGCTAAAACCAGAATGGCCTTTCCGAGAATTGTCAGAATCAGCAGAAAGGCGATCCACGGCAGATTGCCAATCAGAAAGCTGACCGAAAGAAGCATCCCGATTGATACAAAGAAGACGCTGTTGAAGACGTCGCGGAAGGGCATGATGTCGGCGACGATCTGGTGGCTGTACTCCGACTCGGAGAGTACGACCCCCGCGACAAACGCACCGAGCGCCATCGACAGTCCGAACTGCGAAGTCAACCATGCAGTCCCGACACTTAGAACCACGACAAAGATAATGAAGATTTCAGAGCTTCTAAGCCTGACGATGTGATGAAGCAGCAACGGAACCAGATAACGCGACGTGATGATGATTCCGGCAACGACGGCCATTGCCGTTCCCAACTTCAAAAGAATGTTCGCTATCGACGAGCCTTCACGGCCGCTGAGCACGGGAACGAGCAACATCATCGGAACGATGCACAGGTCTTGAAATATCAGGATCCCGACTGAGACCCTGCCGTGGGGAGCGTCAACCTCTGCACGATCAAAGTATGTCTTGAGGACGATTGCAGTGCTCGAGAGGGCAAACAGAAATCCGACATAAAGCGATCTCGAAAAACTGATTCCGCTGAAATAGTAGCCGGCCGAAAAAGCCGCGATGGTTAACACGACCTGCAATCCACCGCCGAGAATAACTACGCGCTTCATTTGGGCCATGCGTTTCAACGAAAACTCAAGACCGATGGTGAAGAGCAGGAGAACGACGCCTATTTCCGAAAGGGCCTCAACACCTGCGGCTTCGCTGATGAAGCCAAGGCCGTAAGGGCCGATAATGATTCCGGTGAGCATGAGGCCGACGATCGCAGGCTGCCGCATGCGCGAGCTGACATATGAAATCGGAATTGCCGCCAGAAGGATAATCAGAAGTTCTTTAAGCAAAGGGAGTTCGTGTGGCACGCGCGCGAGTCTAGCATAAGAGGGGGTGCTGGGTGCTGAGTGCTGAGTGCTGGGGTGCTGAGTGCTGAGCTGTGCTGAGTGCTTGCTGGTTGCATTCTGAGGCCTTGTTGATCTGCGTGAATGCAACCACAAGCTACAAGCTTGAACTCCAAACTCAATTACTCAGCACTCAGCACTCGCGCACGCAGCATTCCGCCTGAAGGCGGGACAACGTGCCTCGGTTTGCTTTGACTTTACCGGGAGAGCGAACGTAACTTTGTCTTATTCTAAGGATTGAAAGGGCAATCAAATGGCACAGCGCAACGTCTATGACGTAATAGTTGTCGGTTCTGGTGCGACCGGAGGATGGGCCGCGAAGGTTCTCACTGAGAAAGGTCTGCGCGTGATCGTCCTCGAAGCAGGCAGGAACATTGATCCCGCGAAAGACTTTCGCGAGCACACCTGGCCATATGACCTGAAGTATCGCGGCGTGGTGAACCAGCAGACGCTCTTCAAGAGCCGCCAGCCAGTTCAGTCAAAGTGTTATGCCTGCGACGAATACGCAAACCATTTCTTTGTCGACGATGTCGATAACCCCTATACAACAGCTCCGGGCAAACCTTTCGACTGGATTCGCGGAAGGCAGGTAGGCGGGCGGACGATCATGTGGGGCCGGCAATCCTACCGGCTTTCTGACTTCGAGCTCAAAGCGGCAAGTCGCGACGGGTTCGGTGAGGACTGGCCTATCGAATACAAAGACCTCGAGCCCTATTACGAAACCGTTGAGCGCTTCGTTGGCATCAGCGGATCCGAAGAGAACCTTCCCCAGCTTCCGGACTCGGTATTCCTTCCGCCGATGGCGATGACCTGCGGCGAGAAGATGCTCAAGCAGGCTGTGGAGTCGCGATGGAAGGACCGGCGAGTGACGATCGGGCGCGTCGCAATGCTGACAAAACCTCACAATGGACGTGCCGCCTGCCACTATTGCGGTCATTGCGAGCGCGGATGCACAACCGCGTCGTATTTCAGCAGCCAGCCCGTAACACTTGCAGCTGCCGCAAAAACGGGCCGGCTGACACTTCGCTCTGATGCCGTTGCCAGTCACATCATCGTCGACGTCAATACCGGCAAAGCCAAAGGCGTGGCATTCATCGACAGGGTTACAAAGCAGGCACAGGAAGTCTTTGCGAAAGCAGTTGTGGTCTGTGCATCCACGATCGAATCGACGCGGTTTCTATTCAACTCGGCGACGCGCCAGCATCCAAATGGTCTCGGTAATTCTTCCGACGTCCTTGGACGATACCTGATGGATCATACCTATTCTGTCGGTCTTGGAGGTCTGGTTCCGGCTGCAGCAAAAAACCCGTATGCATTTGATGATGGCCGCAACAATGGAATCTACATACCGAAGTTCCGAAACGTGAACGAGAAGCATCCGAAATTCCTTCGCGGATACGGCATCCAGGCTACTTCGCAAAAAGGAATGCAGCCCACACATCTCAGGTCGATTCCCGGGATTCGGGATCTGAATTCAAACGCATGGTCCGAGATACGCCGGATGCGCCGCCGTTCTGGATGGGAGCATTTGGAGAAATGCTTCCTCGTGCCGAGAACCGGGTGACGATCAACCGCAACGTAAAGGATGCCTGGGGAATTCCGGTAGCTCACATTGATTGCCAGTATTCGGACAACGAGCGTGAGATGGCCAAAGATCAGCTCGAGACGATGAAAGAAATGGTCCAGGCTGCGGGCTGGCAGACACTCTGGACGAATGGCACGCTTGCCAATCCGGGGCTCTGCATCCACGAGACAGGCACGGCGCGGATGGGCATCGATCAGAAGAAATCGGTTTTGAACAAGTTCAATCAGCTGTGGGACGCAAGCAATGTCTTTGTTACCGATGGGGCTGCGTTCGTTTCTCAAGGATGCCAGAATCCAACGCTGACGATGATGGCGATCACGGTGCGAGCGTGTGATTACCTTGCCGAAGAGATGAAGCGCGGGAATATCTAAACCTTGGAACGGAGGCGCATATGCAACGGCGCGTTTTATGGGATGCGATAGTAGTGGGGTCCGGTGCGACTGGCGGCTGGGCGGCGAAAATTCTTGCCGAGAGAGGAATGCAGGTGCTTGTGCTCGAGGCCGGCCGGCAGCTCGATCCAGCCACTGACTATCGCGAGCATACCTGGCCCTATGAGCTTAAGTACCGAGGGATGCTTCCTGGATCGGTCTATGCTCCACGCCAGCCAATACAGTCGCGCTGTTACGCTTGTAATGAATACGGAAGCCATCTCTTCGTCGATGACATCGACAATCCGTACACAACTCCTGAGGGCCGACCGTTCTGGTGGATTCGCGGACGCCATGTAGGGGGCCGCTCCGTCACCTGGGGCCGTCAATCTTACAGGCATTCTGACTTCGACTTTAAGGCAGCGAGCCGCGACGGTTTCGGAGAGGACTGGCCGATCAGTTACAAGGAGCTCGAGCCGTACTACGACATCGTGGAAGATTTCGTTGGCATTAGTGGCTCAGTGGAGAATCTCCCACAGCTTCCCGACAGCAAGTTCCTGCCGGAGATGGCAATGACGTGCGGCGAGCGGCTGCTCAAGCGTGCCGTTGAAAAGAAATTCACCGGACGAAAAGTGATCATCGGCCGTGCCGCAATTCTGACAAAGCCTCACCAGGGTCGCGCTGCATGCCACTGGTGCGGTCACTGTGACCGCGGATGCTCGACACACTCGTATTACAGCAGTCCTGGATCGACACTTCCAGCCGCCGCCAAAACAGGGCGGATGAAACTTCGTCCGAACTCCGTTGTTCGCGAAGTCCTGATCAACAAACAAACGGGCAAGGCAAGCGGTGTCCGTGTAGTCAATCAAATTACAAAGCGCGAGACCGAGGAACTCGGTAAGATCATCGTCCTGTGCGCATCGACACTCGAGTCGACCCGAATACTTCTCAATTCGAAGTCACCTCAACATCCAAATGGTCTCGGGAACTCTTCAGACAATCTTGGGCATTATTTGATGGATCATTTCTATCAGATCAGCGCCGGTGGAATCGTACCCGTTCTTAAGGGAAGCGAATACGACTTCTCTGATGGCCGAGCAAATGGAATTTACATCCCGCGCTTTCGGAACATTACCGACAAGCACCCGAATTTCATTCGAGGATATGGGATGCAGGGCAGCGTCCGCCTCGGCGCAGGCCCGAGTGGCGCGCGAGAGATCCCGGGTTTCGGTGAAGATTTCAAGAAGCTCGTGCGCGAGAACCCACGCGA
The DNA here is from genome assembly GCA_963813345.1 of uncultured Acidobacteriota bacterium. Classification (GTDB taxonomy): domain Bacteria; phylum Acidobacteriota; class Blastocatellia; order RBC074; family RBC074; genus CAWDDA01. The sequence goes on from CAWEYR010000026.1 coordinate 197,593, forward strand.
GGTCTCGTTTGGACTCGGTGCCTGGGGAGAGATGCTGCCGCGCTATGAGAACAAGGTGACGATTGATCCGAACAAGGTTGATGCGTGGGGAATTCCAGTGCTGCACATCGATGCAAAATGGTCTGACAACGAAATGGCCATGGCGAAGGATGCTCTCGAGACGATTCAGGAAATGGCCGATGCCGCCGGATTTCAGGGTTCTCTCCAAGAATGCGACTCCGGCGCCTCCCGGATTCTGCATTCACGAAACAGGCTCAGCGCGCATGGGGGAAGATCCAAAGAAGTCAGTTCTGAATAAGTGGAATCAGGTGTGGGATGCAAAGAATGTATTTGTGACGGACGGCGCCTGTTTTGTAAGCCAGGGCTGTCAGAACCCTACACTGACCATGATGGCGATCACCGCGCGTGCCTGCGATTTCATTGCCACGGAAGCGAAGAAGGGAAATCTGTGAGAGAAAGTGCTGAGTGCTGAGTGCTGCGTAGCTGAAGAAGAAGCTATTTGAGATTTGAGATTTGAGAATTGTCATCTGTCGATTTGTATTCCGAGACGCCTCAGTAACAAATAGCAAATCTCAGAATGTCTCAAATCTCAAATAGCTTCTTAGCTTCCTACTCAGCACTCAGCACTCAGCACTCAGCACCCAGCACCCAGCACCACTGACACGATGTGGTACATCGTGTCACTGTTTAGGCTTTGAGAGATTTCTAACAAAAGCGACCACCTGCCACTTTTCATTGTCGCTCAGTTTTGTCTTGAATGACGGCATTCCGCTTTGAGGAAGTCCGTTCGAGACCAGCCAGAAGATTTCCCCTTCACTAATGCTTTCCATCTCCTTGCGGGTCAGGTCAGCGGGCTTTTTTGGAAGAGAGCCAGCCATATCGGTATTCCCTTTGCCATCATCACCGTGACATACGGAACACTTCTGATCGAATAGCTTATTCCCTGCTGCGATATTCTCTGCAGTCGCGCCGATCGGACTTTTCATCTTTTTGGCTTCTTCCGGGACACTGCGCTGGGAACCACCGAGAACCCAGCCAATCAATCCAGAGAATACTGTCAGACAAACCGCAATCGCCACGCCTGCACTGCCTCGTTTACTCATGACGAGGATACGAGCAACCGATGTGCCATTGAAGTTAACGCGGATTTCGACTCTGACTTTTTCTTTACTCTCATCTTCACGTGACGGGTTCTGAAGAAGAGACTGTAGACGCCGATGGTGAGCCGAATGAACATTTTTGTCACCGGACCCCGCTTCTTCTGCACGCTGTCAGCGGTCACTCCGTGCCCTGCGTACACTCGGTGGAAGACAATCGAGAGAAAGACATAAGCAAGACGGCCGCCAAGAGGCCACTTGCTGGCGATTCCCTTGCGGGCCCGCTTCAAGATCTCAGATACCGAATAGAAGTCATCCCAGCAGTTCTTGTTTTCTGCGATCAATTCCCTGCTTGTCATTTCCGCATGTTGAAACCACTCAACTGGACTGTGCGGCTCGAGCCAGAATCGGTCCCTGGTTACGCTCGAGCGATGCTTCGGTGCATATCCGGGCTCGGCTCGATGCTTTCTGTCATGCACCATCTCGAAATAGTCCTTCGTTCCCGGATATGGACGATAAGTTGTGAACTGGACGAGAGCCGACCCTGATTCGAGAGCGAAGCGACTCATTCGCCTCAACGTGTCGATCGAATCGGACTCGAGTCCGCAGATAATCGATCCGAGCACCAGGATTCCTCGTTGCTGAATCGCCTGAATCGTTTCCACCATCGTCCTTCCAACCGGACTCCAGGATTTATTCGCATTGTCGAGGCCCTCCTCCGAAAAGGATTCGATACCGACAAGCGCCGTCCTGATGCGCATCTTTGAGTACATCGCCGAGAAATATTCCTCATCGCTTGCTACCTCAACGGTCATCTGGGTGAAGGCAAGCATGTCTTTTGGGACTGCACGATCGTACTCATCAAAGAAAGCAAGACGATCTTCGCGAATGCGCTCCAGCTCGCGCCTGCGCTTTGGACTCGTCTCGCGCGCGATGCGCGCTCGAGTCGCTGGATTGAAATTGTCATCGGCGAAAACGATGAAGCGATACCCCATTCGGTAGAGATCATTTACTTCCTCAATGATCTTCTCGCTCAGACGCTCACGAGGCTGGCGGCCGTCAGTTACCCAGACAGAACAGAAGCTGCAGTTCTCGGGACAACCGGCTACCGTCTGAACGGACGGCAAAAGATAGCGCGCCGGATCGAGCAGATCCCATCGAGCTTTGAGCAGGCCATCGCCAGGCACTCTGCCGCCGATGTACTTGCAACGAACATTGCCCCTGATCGCGTCTTCCACTGCCTGCTGCCATACAAGATCACCGTTGCCTGTGACGACAGCATCGGCCCCCATCTCGAGAGGTTCCTCGGGAAAGATCGTGGCGTGAATGCCACCGACGATAACCGTTGCCCCTCGATTCTTTGCCTCTCTCACGATGCGATAGCCAGCGACACAATTCCCCGTGTTTATTCCGACACCGACAACGTCGCCACGCTCGATCATTGATGCATCAAACCGTTCAATGACTTCATCGACAATGATTGGATCGCCGGCAAGCTCCTGCGGAGTCGCCTGCGCTATCACATACAGCCATCGTGGCGTGATGAAGCTGTAGCCCATGTGTACTTCTGATGGATTGACGAGAATGACGCGTGGTGTGGGATTCATCTGCACATTTGGAGTGCGGCGGCTTGGCGCCGCTTTTCTTCCGCGACGAATAGTCCGACAGGAGACTAAAGCGGCGCCAAGCCGCCGCACTCCAAATTGGGCCTACAGCAACGAACGGGCTTCCTTAAGGTCTGCGGTATTGTGCCCTTCAGTGAACCAATCGTAAACTTCCTTCAATCGTTTTCGGCCTTCTTCCTCACGGCCATCGAGTGTCCAGAGCCGCGCGAGATCCATCATCGCACGCAACTCCAGGGACTTCGCATTCTGCGCACGTGCTATCGAGGCCGCTTGAAGAAAGCTTTCTTCTGCGAGCAGCCGGGACGCTGCAACACTCTCTTGTCCCTTCAACAACAGATTCCCTTTGATGCGATAGTATCTCTGCCTCACAAAAGCTCTCACCTGTAGTTCGCACTAGCTCAAGTGCTTCTTCTACCACCGCCAGCCCTTCAGAGATCTCGCCAGCGATCAAAAGTCCCTCAGCGAGCAGACTGAGGTAGCTGGTGACTGAAACTCTCGCGTTCCTCTCCCGCTGTGCATCGAGGCTCCGTCGCATCAAATCGAGACCCTCGTCCACCTCTCCAAGATCGACAAGAGCCCTGCCGAGCCACATCGAAGCCCAGCGTTCCTCCTGTTCGAGCGCGTACTCTTTGCTTAGCTCGATACACGAACGGCTCAGCTCGGCTGCCTGCTCAGGTTCGTGTACGATCACATGAAATCCGGCTGACAGGATTTTCGTGAAAGCGATGTCGTGAGGATCGCGCAAGCGTTCAGCCAAGCTCGAGTGTCTCGATCATTCGTTTGCGCGCCTGATCGGGAAATCCCAACATCCACAACAGGCGAATCGAAAAACTATAACAGGCGATTCCCGGTTCCGACCGATAGAGCAATCGATACGCATGGTGCAGCTTCGGGTCATAGAGCTCGCGACCCTGATCGAACTCGTCACGCGCCCCAATCAAATCACCAAGAGTCAGAAGATTGAATCCAAGCGCAAATCTGGCGCCTACAAGCTGCATAGGCTTGGCCACCTGTGTTGCCAGCCGAAGCAGTTGTTCGGCCATTTTCCTTGCCTCAGCCGGCCTGCCGCCGACAGTGTAAAAGAGCCACAGGCCCCAGACCGCGGGGAAGAGTTGTGGGGTTTCGCCAATCTTCTCACACAGCTCTCGCGCCCGGTTCATGCTTTCGCCAGCGTCGCGACTCGCAGAACCCTGATTGAAGAAAACTGCGAATCCGAGAGTGAGCTGGAGTTTCAACTCGAGACCAACACTTTGCGGTGACGGCGGCACGGCCTTGAGCATCTCGATTCCGCGTCGTGCGAGCGCTTCGGCCTCGCGATTTGCAAGCACGTTTGCAGCTCGTTCGGCGGCTATCTGATAGAACTGTGCTGCATTTTCAAATTCGCGCGCCGCTTCATAAAGTCGTGCCAGCCGCGAAGCTACCGTTGCGCTTTGGTCTCCCCAAAAAGCGCGCAGTGCCTGAGCTACACGTGCGCTCAAACTCGCTCGCCGCGTTGGCTGCAGCGACGAATAGAGTGCGTTCTGGTAAAGGACGTGCACAAAACGGTAGCGCAACGTTAAAGTGCGATCCGGAAGCTCTCGTTCTGCGACCTTTCGGACAAACGTATAGACTCTCTCGAGAACTTCGAGTTGATCTTCAGTATCCGCCGGGTCGGCATCGAGCACTTTTGCGATAACTGCTGAATCAAACTCATTGCCCTGGACGCTGGCGGTTACGAGCAAACGCCGATCATCATCATTCAGTTGCGCAATCTTTTCTTCGATCATTGCACGTACTGACGCGGGCAGCTCACGCTCAAGATCCGGAAGCGTCTTGACCATCGCCCAACGATTATCGGCCGAAGGATCCTGAGCAATCACCTTTCGATCGCGAAGATAGCGGACCAGATCCGCCACGAAGAGCGGACTGCCTTCGGTCTTCGCGTGAATCAGCTGCGGGAGGTCTGCGGGAAGGCGGTGATCCGGGAAATTAAGGTCGAGATAGTCTTTGATCTCGTCGCGTGTCAGAAATGGCGGAGATACTTCGCTGCAAACACCTCGAGCCTGCAGGTTCAGCTTTACCGAAAGGAAAGGATGCTTCGCGAGCACAAGCGCCGATGGCCTGTAGGTGACAATGATGAGCACCCGCATCTCATCGAACTTGCCGGCGAGATACGCCAGAATATCGATCGTTGAAACATCAGCCCAATGCAAGTCATCAAAGAAGATTACCAGCGGTTGTCTTCGCGAAGTATCGCTGAGCAGCGCTGCAAGCTCGAGCTTCATCCGCTCCTGCGAGGCCGACTTGATCTCCGACATGAGCTTCTCGCTCGACGGATCGCTGCTCGGAAGCGCTGCAACCTGTGCGTACCACGTTGGCGCCAGCTGCCTCATGTTGTGCGCGATCGACCCATACCCCACACGCATCGTCTGAGCCAGCGATCTCGAACCCTCGTAACGAAGCAGGTTCGTCAGGGCTTCAAGCAGAGGCATATAAGCTTCTGTAGCTGCAAGCCGCTCAGAGCATCGACCGCGCGCGATTCCGACTGATTCGTCCCTGGCTCCGAGATCGCTCAGGAAATCTTCGACGAGAGTAGTCTTGCCGATCCCTGGCTCCCCGGAAATGCACACCATCGTTCCGTGCGATGTACTTGCAATTTCGTATGCTCTGCGGAGTTCATCCAGTTCTTCCGAGCGTCCCACCGTCTTTCGAATGACCTCGCGTGCTCTTGGCACGTGCGCCGCGTCGAAACTCGCCCGGCCTTCGAGCTTGAGCAGCTCAGCTTCTACATCCGCTGCTCCGGGTCGGCGCTCCGGGTCCTTCTCGAGCATCTTCAGCAGGATCGTGTCGAACGCGGGAGCGAGCTCGGGGTTGAATCGCGAAGGTTCGAGCGGCCTTGATGACGCAATTGCCTGCAGCAATCCAAGGATCGACCCTGAGCTGAAAGGATGCTGTCCTGCAGCCAGTTCGTAGAACACGACGCCAAGCGCGAAGACGTCAGAAGCCGCTGTAGCAGTCTCGCTCCGCGTCTGCTCTGGCGCCATATACCTCACCGTGCCGAGCATCGTTCCCGGATCAGTCAGCGCACTCGCTCCGCCCGAGTCATTTGAAAACAGATCCGGTGACAGGCGGGCGAGTCCGAAATCGAGGACCTTCACGTAGCCGTCCTCGCGGACCATAATGTTCTCCGGCTTGATATCGCGATGCACGATACCGGCAGCGTGTGCGACGCGCAGAGCTTCCGCAGACTGGCGGGCCCAGGCGGCAAGCAGATCCGGAGAGATCGGCCGCCCGATCGATCTCAAGGTGCGTCCCTTGACAAGCTCCATCACTATGAAGCGCCCGGCGTCGGCCTCTCCGATTTCATGGATGGTGATGATATTCGGATGATTGAGTGCCGATGCCGCACGCGCTTCCTGCTCGAAACGTCGAAGCCGGTCCGCATCCCGCGTGGAAGCTGCAGGAAGGAGCTTGATCGCGACTTCCCTGGCAAGTCGCGAATCCCGAGCGCGGTAGACTTCGCCCATGCCACCAGCGCCGATTGGCCCCAGCACCTCGTATGGTCCAATATAAGTCCCACTCGCGATAGGCACTCGCAAGAGCTTATCAGAAAGCAGACTGCGCGCTAAAGTGTTAGTGCTGAGTGCTGCGTTTGAGTTCAAGCTTCAGTTCTGCTTGCACTGCATTCGGTCCATTCGATGACTATGCCGAGACGAGAATTTGTCAGGAAGCTGGGCGCAGGCGCGATCTCACCTGTGCTCAGAACGCGAAACACCTACGATGTCGCAGTGATTGGCGCTGGCGTGTTCGGCGCGTGGACGGCTTATGAGCTCCAGAAGTCGGGCCAACGCGTCGTATTGCTTGACTGTTATGGCCCGGCTAACAGTCGTGCGAGCTCAGGAGGCGAGTCTCGAGTCATTCGATGTGCATACGGCGATGCTGAAATCTATTCACGTTGGGCTATGAGATCTCTCGCGGCCTGGGAGGAGTTCTTCACGCGTGCAGGACAACCGCTCCTGCATCGCACCGGAGTCTTGTGGCTCGCTCAAGCAAGGGATCCGCTTTCACTCAAGAGCCTCGAGACGCTTAAGCGTCTTGGCGTCGTTCATGAAAGGCTCGAACGAGCGGAGCTTGAAAAGCGCTTTCCACAGATGTCATTCGGATCGTTGCGTTGGGGTATCTTTGAGCCGCAGAGCGGAGTATTGATGGCGAGACGCGCCGTTCAACTGGTCGTCGCCGAGACTGTAAAGAATGGCGCGCATTACATCAACGCTTTTGTGAACGCCCCAAAAGGCAAAGACAAGCTCGACAGTCTGCTGACGTCTTCCGGCGAAAAGGTGCTTGCAGGAAATTATGTATTCGCCTGCGGTCCATGGTTGGCGAAGATGTTTCCGAGTGTCGTTGGAGCTCGCATTCACCCGACGCGGCAGGACGTCTTCTTCTTTGGGACTCCTCCCGGAGACAAGCGATTCGCGCCTCCCCAAATGCCCGTCTGGGCCGACTTTGGCAGCGAAATCTACGGCGTACCCGACCTCGAGAATCGCGGATTCAAGATTGGGCTCGATCGGCACGGCCCGTCATTCGATCCGGATACAGCTGAGAGATTAGCTGCAAGGTCCAATCTGAATGAAGTTCGAAAGTATCTCGGCAAACGCTTTCCTGCACTGAAAAACGCTCCGCTCATCGAATCGCGTGTATGTCAGTACGAGAACACATCAAACGGCGACTTCCTGATCGATCGTCATCCAGATTTTAGTAACGTCTGGCTGGTGGGAGGAGGCTCCGGGCATGGATTCAAACACGGTCCTGCTGTCGGAGAGTATGTTCGAAAGAGAGTGAGTGGCGAAAGCGCGGATGTTGAAGCGCGCTTTTCACTTGCGAGTAAGAAGCGAGTGCAGCGAAGAACTGTTTTCTAGAGACACTGTAATTTTTCATTTGAGATTTGAGATTTGAGATTTGTCATTGTTGTGCGTTGCAAGCCGTTGATCAATGACAAATCTCAAATCTCAAATGAAAAATCGGTCTTTCTCCAAACGCATTCCTACATTCCATCCGTCCGTATCCACCGCAAACCCTGCAGCCGTCCATGCTGCAGTGCCGCCGACGACGTTATAAATCTCAGATAAACCGTGACGTTCAAGAATGCTCGAGGCAGCCATGGATCGGTATCCACTCTGGCAGATTACGGCTACCGGGCGGGATGCATCGACTGAGGGGATTTGATCGGCAAGGTGCGAGAGCGTGAGATTTACAGCGCCCGGAACGTGACCACTTTTGAACTCCGCAGGCTTCCGTACATCAATTACCTGAAGGTTCGCCCGTTCCTCAATGCGATGCCGCAATTCGTCGACTGGCATTTGACCAATCGTGGCGAGGTCAAATCCCGCGTCTGCCCAGCCGAGCACTCCACCTTTCAGATACCCGTCGACCGACTCGATTCCAACTCGCGCAAGGCGTGTCACGGCTTCGTCAATCTCCGCTTCGTCTTCTGCGATGAGAATAATCCGCGTTGAAGGCGTGATGAGACTTCCAGCCCAGGTGGCGAATTGTCCTCCGAGCCCGATGTTGAGCGAACCTGGAACGTGCCCTGTGCCAAAGGCTGGCGAAGGACGGAGATCGAGCAGAAGATGACCCCGTTTCGCAAGCCACTTGACGCTGGTTGCCTCAAATGCTGCCGGGCGCGAAATCTCGGTGAGCGCGCCAGCCCCAGCGCGATTGATCTCCGCATCACGCGAGAAATAGGCAGGCGCCTCGGGGAGATCGCTGGTCATCATTTTGACAAAGCTTTCCTTAGTCATTGGCGCAAGCGCATAGTTGAACCGGCGCTGTTCGCCGATCGTCGAGTGAGTTTCCTTCGAAATATTTCGTCCGCACATAGATCCGGCACCGTGCGCTGGATAGACTTCCGTTGTATCCGAAAGCGTCAGAAGCTTGGAATGCAGGCTGTCATACAACATTCCGGCCATCGCTTCCGCAGAATAGCCCTTAGAACCGACCAGGTCGGGCCGTCCCACATCACCGATAAACAGAGTGTCTCCAGTGAGCACCATTTTGGGCTCGGCAGATTCGCTTGAATCGATAACAAGAATCGAGATGCTCTCAGGTGTATGACCTGGAGTCTCGAGAATCCTGAGGGTAATTGAACCAACTCTCAACTCGTCGCCATCGGTGAGGTCGAGATGCGGGAATTGAACTCCGGCCCTGCTACCAAAAGCGATCTCAGCACCAGTACGGAGGGCCAACTCTCGATGGCCGCTCACGAAGTCTGCGTGCAGATGCGTCTCGATGACATACTTGATGCGGAAGCCGTGTTCGTTGGCTTCGTTGACATATTGATCAACGTCGCGCTGCGGATCGACGACCGCGGCTTCACCGTCGGAGCCGATGAGATATGAGGCATGGGCGAGACAACCGAGGTAGAACTGTTTGAAGTACATTTGGCCACCTTTCCAGTACCCATACTATAAGGCAGTTGTACGGCCTTCAGGCCGAATCTCACGCGAAGGCGCGAAGACGCAGAAATGCAGAGAAGACGCAGAGAACGCACAGATCTTTTCTCATTAGTGTTCTTCCTTTTCTCTCTGCGCTCTTCGCGCCTTCGCGTGAGATTTCGCCTGAATTCGGTACTACTTGCCCACATGCAAGTTTTTGACACACCCCGGCAAATTTATGCTAGAGTGCAATACTTACTACGACTTGCCGCGGTGCGCCAAATGCACTCGAGTCAGAGTGGCCGTCCATGGTTGTGCGCCAAAGCCGCAATATTCTCGTAAGATTCCGGGGAGGTTTACGAACACTAAAAGATGAAATCGGCCATCGACGAGATTGCCCAGACGTATGGCATTGAGAACTGGGGAGCGGGTTATTTCAGCATCAATAATGTAGGCCATCTGGCGGTTCATCCCGCTGATGGTGACGCGCGCAGCGTGGACGTCAAAAAGATCGTCGACGATCTGGTAGCGCGCCGCGTCAAGCTCCCTCTCCTTCTCCGCTTTCCACAATTAATCTCAAGTCAGGTGCGAAAGATGAACCAGTCTTTTCGCGCCGCGATGAAAGAGTTCGAATATAGTGGTGAACACCGCGCCGTCTTCCCCATGAAAGTAAATCAGCGGCGGCAGGTCATCGAGGCATACCTCGAGGAAGCATCAAAGTACAACTACGGACTCGAAGTCGGAAGCAAGGCTGAGCTCTATGCCGCGATCGCGCTCGACCAGGCGCCTGATTCCCTGCTCGTCTGCAACGGGTTCAAAGACGACAGCTTCATCGAGCTTGCATTTGTTGGCCGGCGCATCGGGAAGAATGTTGTGATCGTGATCGAGAAGCTCAACGAGCTCGGAAAGATCATCGATCGCGCAATTGAGACGGGCGTACGACCGATGATCGGGATGAGAGTGCGGCTCTACACTCGCGGCTCGGGCAGATGGGAGAAATCTGGCGGCGAGCAGTCGAAGTTCGGGCTGACTACATCTGAGCTTCTTCAGGCTATCAAGACTCTGCGAGAGGCCGGACTGATCGATTGCATGCGCGTTCTCCACTTCCATATCGGTTCACAGATTACGCAGATCAAGCGCGTGAAAGCAGGAGTCAAGGAAGCTGCGCGCGTCTATTCAAAGATCCGCAAGATGGGTTGCGATGTCGATCATCTGAATGTCGGCGGGGGAGCCGGCGTCGATTACGACGGAAGCAAGACCAGTTTTGAATCATCTGCGAACTACTCGTTGCAGGAGTTCGCAAACGACGTGGTCTACACGATCAAGAGCGTATGCCACGAAGAGAACGTGCCCGAACCGAACATAATCACGGAATCCGGACGCGTGCTTGTGGCGTATCACTCAGTTCTGATTACCAACATCATCGATGAGATCGAGACCGTTCAGGGGATTCATAACATCACCCTGACAGACGATGAGCCTCAGGTGATTGTCGAGTTGCATGATCTTTACAAGAGCCTGAATGCGAAGAATTTTCTCGAGTACTATCACGATGCGCTTGAGCAAAAGGAAGAACTCTTCACGTTGTTCGATCTCGGGTTTATCAATCTCGAGGAGCGTGCCAAGGGAGAAGTTCTTTTCTGGGAGGTATGTGGCAAAGCGAACAATTTCGCGATGCAGGCGGAGTACAAGTCCGAGGAGTTTGACGACCTGAGGAAGCTGCTGTCGGCCAAGTATCTCTGCAATTTTTCCGTATTCCGCTCACTGCCGGATCACTGGGCAATTGATCAGCTCTTTCCGATCATCCCGATTCACCGTCTCAACGAAGTACCCACGGATGGAGCGACGCTTGTCGACATCACCTGCGACTCTGACGGAGTGGTTGACAGGTTTGTTGATCTGCACGACGTGAAGGAAGTTCTCGAAGTTCACGACCTAGAATCAGAATGAGCCGTACTATCTCGCGGTGATGCTTATCGGGGCGTATCAGGAGGTAATGGGAAACTTTCATAATCTCTTCGGGACGACCAACGAAGCCATAGTCATTATCGATGGGAACGGGAACTACCATTTCAATCGGGTTCTTCAGGGATCGCAGGTCGCCGACATGCTCTCCTACGCGCGCTACGAGAAAGAATTCCTCCAGGACAGCTTCCGTACCTCATTAGATCGACAAATAAAGAAAGGAAGGCTGACTCTCGATGAGGCAGATCGGCTGGTGGCTGATTACGAAAGCCACTACACAGGATATACATACCTCGATTCCAACGGACACAAACCATAGTCTTGAATCCTGCTCGAGAGAGAAAGGCCATAGCTCGCAATGATAAGACGACTGAAAGGTGCGAAATACCTCACCAAGCCCACACACCCCCTCCAGATTGATCGGGATCGCAGCGTTCCGGGACTACTGGACAAGATGGAGCACATCTCGTTTCAGGGCCGCAACCTGGCTCTCGCCCATCAGATATGGCTCCAGATGCTTCAGGAGAATGCCGTCGTCATGATGGGAATGAGCGGCGCTCTCGTACCGGCAGGTATGCGGCGGCTTGTTGCTTATCTTCTCAAAAACCGCTGCATTGACGTGCTCGTGGCGACCGGCGGGAACATATTTCATGATCTTCACGAGACACTTGGAAGGTTTCACTATGTCGGCGATGCACGCGTTGACGACGTCCAGCTGCAGGAGCAGTCAGTCGATCGCATCTACGATACGTTCGCTTCAGAGGAAGAGTTTCGCGAGGCTAATGAATGGATCGGGGGCTTTGCCTCGCAGCTCGATCATTCCCACCCGTATTCGACGCGTGAGTTCCTTCATCTGCTCGGACGCGAGCTCAGCGAGATCGCAACTGAGGATGGAATTCTGACTTCGGCCTTCAAGTCACGTGTTCCAATTTTCTGTCCTGCTATCACCGACAGCGCATTCGGAGTGGCCGTCGGCATCAGCAGAATCGAAAAGAAGAATCCATTTCAGTTTGATGTCATTCAGGACGTCGTCGAAATGGCGCAGGTCGTCGCTAAGTCACGCTCAACCGGCGTCGTTTATTTTGGAGGCGGTACACCCAAGACATTCCTCCAACAGAGCGAGACAACCGCCGGGATGCTGCACGCCACGGTACGCGGACACAAGTATGCAATTCAGGTGATTACGGATGTGCCTTACTACGGAGGTTATTCGGGCGCCGATTTTGATCAGGCTCAGGCGTTCGGTCGGCTCGCAAAGAATGCGCGTTCAGTAACGGTGAGATGTGATGCAACGATCGCAATGCCCATGCTTGTGACTGCCCTCTCTCAGACAGCCTCAAAAGCGATGCGCACGCGCAAGCGCATTCAATTCACCTTTGGCCGCGATCTGGGCATTCATATGCCATGAAGAAGGGGTCAGTGGTCAGTGGTCAGTGGTCGGTGATGTGGAGTTCAAGCTTTAGCTTGCTCGTCGGAAGCTCGAATTGTAACAGCAAGCTAAAGCTTGAACTCAAACCACCGACCCCTGACCACCGGCCACTGACCACTTGCTTTATGGAAGTCTCAGTTTCTGTCCGACTTTGATCTTGTCGGGATCGCTCAGTTGATCCTTGTTTGCCTCGAAGATCTTTTGATATGCGTTGGCGTCGCCATAAAAGCGCTTGGCGATACTCGAAAGTGTATCTCCCGAAACAATGTCGTACGTTAGACCCGATTGTACGTTGAAGTCAGCAATCAGGTCCGACATTGTCGGGTCTACCCTCTTGACTGCATCCCACAAAGCATTTTTGCCGTGATCTGAAGGCACGACTCCGCGAATCAGTAACTTCTCCCCGTCGACATTCAGATTCTGAACGTTCAATCCGACTTCGTGGCCCTTATCCAGAACGGACTGGTACTTAGCTTGCAATGCTTCCAGACTTGCCATTGAGATGTCCTCCTTCGGTCTTGATTGATATCATCGGGAACTGCTTGCCACCCACCGTGGTGGGGTCTAGTATTCCCTGAACAGCCATCAGGCCTCTCATCATACCTGAAACTCAATCCGCCTGGGGAGGCCAGCATGTTACATCTTCGTGTTTTCTTCTTTCTATCACTTTGTCTTTTTACCGATGATCTCGACCATTTGCAGTTCGACGGAATAGTTATGGACGCAGATGGCAGGAGAATTGTGAAAGCTATGATAACTGCCCGCGACATCTCGACTGGAAACGAGCGTGCTGCAGCAACTGACAGTCAGGGATACTATCGCCTGTCCAGTCTCGCTCCCGGTGAATACCACCTTCGATTTGAAGCAAGCGGGTTTCGCACGGCAATCCTTACCGGGATCAAAGGGAATGCCGGGGCGACCCTTCGACTTAATTGCACCTTGAATGTCGCAAACATCGATTCGAGCATCGTAGTGACAACAAATTCGACATCGTACAGCGTCGACAAGAATCGAACGCATGTCGGCGGGAGCATCAACCGGAATGCGATCGACCAGCTTCCGGTCGAAAGCCGAAACCCCCTGGACCTGATCTTCACGCTTCCAGGCGTTGCGCCTCCCCCCTTCAGCACTTCGCTTCTCGCAGATGGAGAGGATTCCGACAGATTCATGTCGAGCCCCGAGGAGGCCGGCGTTTTCTCATTGAGTGGCTCTACGCCGTTCTCGAACAACTTGACTATCGAAGGTCTGGACAATAACGACGACCGTGGTGCCAGCGAACGCTTCGTTCCCTCACCGGACAGCGTCGAAGAAGTTCAGGTGATAACCAATCAATTCGCGGCCGAGTATGGACGCGCATCCGGCGGTCGCGTCAACGTTCGACTTCGAGGTGGCACAAGCGAGTTGCGTGGGCGGGTCTCGTATTTTCTCAGGGATGCGCGATTGAACGCCAATTCCTTTCATAGAAATGCAGATCCACAACGCGGATTCCGCCTTCCCTTCACCGAGCACACCTCGAGCGCGACAATTGGTGGCCCCGTAGTACCGGGATCAAGGCAAAAGGCATTCTTCTTCCTGGGTTATGAGAATGGCTATATCTCCGACAGCGCGGCAATCGCAGCTTTGGTTCCGATCGACATCAATCCTCGCTTCCCGCTTCCGAGTCCAAATGGCGACCATCTGGGAAGCCTCGCCGTGGACCGTCAAGGCCGCGACGTGACGGTGAATGGCGGCGCGGGTGTAGGGCTTTACGATTTGACACTCTCGACGCCAAAGCGGTCGAGCAGTGCACAAGGGCGCGTTGACGTGCACGCCGGGCAGCGTCACTCAGTATCTGCACTCGTAACCCTGGCACGTCAGCGAGATGAACGTGCCTTCAGCGGAGGACGCAAGACTCCGGACACGATTCGCGCAAGAGGCAGATCGAGCGAGTCGCTTGGGATCTCACATACGTTTGCTTCATCGGGTCGCTTGATCAACGAGCTGCGAGCGCAGTTCTCCGTGCTCACTCCACTCGACGGGCCAGCGTCGTCCCGGCCGGTGGTTATCATTGATCTCGATGATCCTCGCGATATTCAGGGAACGCCCGGTCCGCTCTCGCGGCGAGGAAGTCTACTCACGGGCTCAAGCAACTCCGGTGGGAGCGATCGTCGCGAAAAGCGATGGCAGTTTCAGGAGACGTCAAGCATCTCATTGGAAAAACACAGCCTGAGAGCAGGTATCGATTTACACAAAGTCAGCTCGCGTTACGTCGATCTCGAGGACTCGACAGGAACTTTCAATTTTGCGACCGCAGCAGATTTCCTGGCTGGAAGGCCCGAACGTTTTCGCCAGCGCTTCTTTACTGAATCACAACTTGACAACGTCTACTCCGGACTGTTCTTGCAGGACGATTACCGGTTGACGGGGCAATTGACTCTATCTGCCGGGATCAGATGGGATCGCGAATCGATCGTCGACGATGAGAACAATCTGGCACCGCGTATTGCAATGGCCTGGAGTCCCGGCGAGAAGGCTGACACGGTGGTCCGCGCGGGCTTTGGAATTTTCTTCAACCGTGCGCTTCTGCGAACCCTCGACGACTTCACTTTGACATCTCACTCGATGCTCATCGATACGAATATTCCAGCGCACGAAGGGATCCTTACAGCGCTCCATTTTCCCGGTGCGCTCGATCCGGCTGATCCCGCGGTGCGATCGCTGGGACTGCGCGAAGCAGGGTTTCAGAGAAGGCTCGAGCGAGGACTTCGGATTCCAGAAAGCTATCAGGCATCGTTGGGGATGGAACAGCAGGTGGGTCACAGCTTCAAAGCGGGCATCAGCTATGTATTCAATCGAGGCGCACACCTGTGGCGCGAAACGAATGTCAATGCACCACGTCTTGGACTTACAGGAGCTTCAAGCTTTACGGAATTCCTGTTGTCACGGGACTTTGACAATCGGCGGGATGTTGTCGACCGGTTTGCGTCCAATCACGGCAACCGGGAATGCTGATGTTGTGCGCTTCGATCGGAGCCAGGAAAGCAGTCGAGTAATTCAGGAAGGGGTCGGGTCAACCGGACGGGTCGTCGTTTTCGGGCTCGCAAATCAATCGACGAGCAACCTCACAAGTGTCCTCAATGCTGCGTTTGCGGCTGTGCGGAACCTGCGGCCGGATCCGAATCTCGAACAGGTTGAAGAGCTACAGTCGCGAGGCTCAAGCAGCTATCATGGTGTGAGTCTTGAGGTTGAAGGCCGGATCGGGCATAGAGGTTTCATTCGAAGCTCCTACACGCTCTCGAAGTTGTTCGATGACGGAGTAGTGAACACTTCGTCACCACTGGTGGCAGGTGATTTCATGCGCGAACGGGCTCTCAGCCTGCTTGATGCACGGCATCGGATGGCGACGAGTGGAATTGTTCTCATTGCGTCACGTCGACCTGAGCTTCACATTCAATCTGAACTCGCCGCTTCCCTTCAATATCGGGATTGGCGGGAACGACCGAAATCTCGATGATGTAAACAACGATCGTCCGAACTACGAGGGATCGCTCGAAAACCTGTCAGAGCAGAGTCTCTCATTACCTATGATCGGTTCAGTGGGAAACTTGCCGCGAAATGCGGGACGCGGGCCCTGGCAACATTCGCTCAACGTCCGAGCGTCGCGTGCCATTCAATTAACAGAGAAGGTGCGTGTGATACCGATCATCGAAGCGTTCAATCCATTCAACACAACAGTCTTCAGCTTCGGCGCTGAGTTCGTCGACTGGAACTCCCTCGCGCCGCGAAGGACTTTCAAGCCGAGAACTCTGCGCGTCGGATTTCGAGTAGAATTTTGAGAGCCTGGGAGCGCTGGCGGCTGGCGCAGTGGAGCGCCGTGCGCTCCGGCGCCTCCCAGGCGCTCCCAGGCCCTTAACAACTCTTAACATCTTTTTACCTGCAGTTAACACACCTGGAGAGGAAGAGGGCATATTCTTCCGTCGAATATGCCGGATCTCGCAAAGGTCGACATGAAATCCAGAATGAACAAGTTCCTCGGACACGATAGCAAGTGGAGGTTCCTGCTCATACTGGGTCTGGCAATTGTGTTGCCGGCGGCAGCGCTCGCATTTTTCAATTTCCATCACCTGGAATCGATTAAGCGCGACAAAGTGCTTGATGCTGCGATCCATCGTGACTTCCAGTATATGCTTGCGATCTCCGAGAAGAAGATCAATCAGAAGATCTACGCGATGACGGAAGATGCAAGGAAATCTTTCCCATCTCTCGATGTGAATGAAGACGAACGAGCGAGAAAGCTTGATCACTTGCTGTCTCAGAGTCCATGGCTGTCGCATGCGTTCCTGTATGAAGCGGAAAAGGGAATGGTCTTCAGCTCGCGGCCCGATAAGCTGACATCCGGATACGGAGCGTGAGGAAGCCGTTAGAATATCCCAGATGTATCAAGGATGGTTTGGCCTCGAAGGCAAGACCTTGTTGGACCAGATGCGCAAGAAGAGTCCGTCTATTGTGTGTTATGGCGGCGAGACTAAGGCAGGAGGAAAGCTATTCGGTTAGCGCTTTTTTCCCGTTTACGCATTCGGGGGACCGCGTCGTAATGGGCGGAGTCACTTTCGATCCGAAATACATCAAGCAGACCTTCTTTCCGGAAATGCTGGAGGAATCGATCGCTGCCAAAATGACAGAGGCTCGCGAAAATCCGCTCGACATAGCGGTCTATTCCATCGACCACGAAGGCGGATACGCGAAAAAGTTGCTCGCTGCGTCGCCGGGATGGGGCGAAGGAAAGCCAGAAGTCTCGCGCAAACTGGACGAAGTTTTTCGTGGCCTGGCGCTGGGTATCAAACTCCGTGGTACGACCGTGGCTGCACTCAGCGAGAGTTGGCTTCATCGAAGTTTTCTCATCCTCGGCGTTCTGTCGCTGCTGATGGTTGGAGGACTCGTCTTGCTATACCGAAGTGTGAGCAAAGAAATGGCACTGGCCCGCTTGAAGTCCGATTTCGTGTCCAACGTGTCGCACGAGTTGCGCACGCCGCTGGCACTGATCCGGTTGTATGCGGAAACGCTCGAACTTGGTCGCATCACGACCCAGGAAAAGAAGGAGGAGTATTACCGCATCATTCGCAAAGAGAGTGAGCGGCTGACTGCGCTGATCAACAACATCCTCGACTTCTCCCGCATCGAAGCCGGGCGCAAGGAATACGACTTTCGTGAAACCGACATGGCGGAACTCGTCCGTAATACACTTGATTCCTATCGCTATCAGATCGAGCAACAAGGGTTCGCTTTCGAGCAGAACATCGACTCGAGCATTCCGCCAGTACGTGTTGACCGGGAAGCAATCGCGCGCGCTCTTGTCAACTTGATCAACAACGCTCTGAAGTATTCGGCCAGCGAGAAATTCCTGGGAGTAAAACTGTACCGCGAAAGTGGGGTGTTGAAGCTTGAAGTCGCCGATCGCGGTATTGGGATTACGCGGCGCGAGCAGTCGAAGATCTTTGAGAAGTTCTACCGGACCGGAGACCCGCTGGTCCACAACACCAAAGGGAGTGGTCTCGGACTATCGCTGGTGCGCCACATCACCCAGGCGCACGGGGGAGACGTGCAGGTGGAAAGTACGCCAGGAAAAGGGAGCAAGTTCACACTGTCATTGCCGATAGCGCAGGCAACGCACTAAGCATTAAATAGGACGAATGGCGCGAGCGTTCGTATAAAACATCATGACAACCAAAACGAACTCGAGTCCACAATCAACGGACGACGCAACTGGCAAGAGAACCTGCATTTTGATCGTCGAGGACGAACCTGCAATGATCGCGGGCCTGCGCGACAACTTTGAGTTCGAGGGTTACGACGTGATCAGTGCCGGAAACGGCGTGGAAGGCCTCGAGCGCGCTTTGACCGATGAACCCGACCTTGTCGTTTTGGATCTGATGATGCCCAGGATGAGTGGCCTCGAGGTTTGCAAGCAATTGAAGGCGAAGAGGCCCTCAGTTCCCATCATCATGCTGACAGCGCGCGGCCAGGAGATCGACAAGGTTGTTGGCCTTGAGTTAGGCGCCGATGACTATGTCACCAAGCCGTTCTCGATCCGCGAGCTGCTGGCACGAGTGAAAGCCGTACTGCGACGAGCGTCGCCGCAATCAGGGGTTCCCGAGACTTATCGCTTCAGCGACATCGAGGTCAATATACGCGGCAACGAAGTGCGTCGCGCGGGCACCCCGATCGAGCTTTCAGCGAAAGAGTTCGCACTTCTCGCCTACTTCATATCTCATCCGACGGAAACGCTAAGTCGCGACCGGCTTCTGGATGCGGTCTGGGGTTATGAGAACTATCCTAACTCGCGCACTGTTGACACGCACATCGTTCACCTGCGGCAAAAACTAGAGCCGAATCCGGAAGAGCCTCGATTCATTCTGACCGTTCACGGAAGTGGTTATAAGTTCGTGGGGTGAGGACGACCCTCTTATGAGTATGAGTTATGCAGGATTCTATGGCCGACTCGCAACCCTCGGTGCAGCAGGAAGCGCAGACACCATCACCGCCACACAATGACTCGGTTGAGCGCAAACGAGTCCGGCAACTTGAGCTCAAGGTTGCAGCGCTTCAGAGAGACTACAGCGAAGTGCACACCGCGCTCGTCGAGGCTGCTGAAGTGCACCGGCGCCTGTGTGCCCCCCGACAGGTCCGTTACGGCAACTTCGAGATTGCCAGTGAAACATTCGCCGTTCGACACGTGCCCGGAGACTTTTTCACGGTCAAGGAGACCAGCAGTGGTGTAGTTCTCGCGCTGTGCGACATCTGCGGGAAAGGTCTGGGAGCAGGCATGTGGACAACGCATCTCGTGGGGCTCGTTGATGCGCACACATCGGTAAGCACTCTGCCAAATGAGATTGCCCGGGGAGTGAATGGTGACCTTTGCCGTCTGTCGCCAGTCGCGCCGATGGCGAGCATGTTCCTGGCAAGACTTGATCCGGCAAGCGGCAGGCTCGAGTACTGCAGCGCCGGACATCCTCCCGCGATGTTGCTGCGCGCCGATGGCAATCTGGAAACGCTTTCCGAAGGCGGACCGGTGCTCGGCATTCTTCCTGATGCTTCCTTTGCTCGAGGTGAAGTCGAATTGCGAGCTGGGGACACACTGCTGGCTTGCTCCGATGGCATCCTTGAATCGGTCAATGAAGTCGATCAGGAATTCGGGTATCAACGACTCGAGGCCGAAATGCGCCACGCACGAGGAGATCCGGCTGAGGCATTGTTGTTTTCAGTTTTGGGCGCCGTGCAGGATTTCGCCGCCGCGCGTCCGCTGATGGATGACATGACGCTTGTAGTTGTGCGGCGTTGAACTCAATAAATCTGACAAGAGGGAGGTTGATCATGCCCGCAGAAACAATGCAGAGCCGGAATGAAGCTGATGGCGGTCTTGCAGTGCACGTTGCCGCAGTCTGCTGCGCAGGTGAGGTGCGCTTTATTACTGCCGCTACTTCATTTTCGTCGTTGGCTGCAGCGTTGGCTGAACATGTTCGAAAGAGCACGCCCGACCAGCTCTGGCCCGCAGATGCGAGGCGAGTCAACCGGCTGCTTGCAAAGAAGGAATTCGAGAGCGCCGTCGATCTCTACTTCCGCTCAGTAGGAGGTCGATGGGATCAGGAACGCCTTGTTGTTAACGTTGTCGAGAACCTGGGAGCGCCGGTCTCCTGGAGGACTACTTCCGTTCTGTAGGTGAGCGACTGGGATCACGAGCGCCTCGTGATCAACGTCGTCAAAATCTAAGCGATCGAAAAGCATGTAGACCGGTTGTCGCCTCCGATGAAAGCGCTCGCTCTCAGGCAACAAACCAAAGCTAGTACAGCGTTCAAGGCAACGTTGGGTTCGTGCTATCCTCCCGGAACGAATGACCGACGAAATCCAGGAATCGCCCCTGCCCGAAACGCTCCAGTCCGGGAAGATACGGTTACGGAAGAATGTCTCGACCCTTCTAAGCGCGACGCTCTTTATTGCGCTTATGCGCAGCGACTCTGTGCTCGACAACGAGCGACGAGCGGCTACCCATCAGCACCTTCACTTCGGCTGACGGACTCGGCAGCAATTCCGTGAGTTACGTGATGCGCGACTCACGCGGGCTTTTGTGGTTCTGCACGCGCGATGGTCTGAGTCGCTTTGACGGCTCGCGGTTCGTTACCTATCAAGTAGGCTACTACGAGCGCACCTCCCGGCATTGAATATATCCTTGAAACTCGGCGAAGGCATCTATTGGATCACTACGACCGGCGGGCTATACCGCTTCGACCCAAAGGCTCCAGTCGCTACCGGAACGCCAAAAATAGGACGACTGAAGCTGAACGCCAGGTGGATGGGCGGTTGGCGCGGCTTTCTTTACGAAGACCGCCACGGCAATGTGTGGTCCGGATGTTGACGGCCTTCATCGAATGAAAGAGAGAGACCGAATCAGTCTCTTTCGAGCGGGTCGAATTGAATTTGCCTCGATCTTTGTCAGGTGATTTCGTCGTTATTTACGTCTACGAAGGGCATGACGGCAGTCTGTGGCTCGTCACAACCTAGGGGCTTGTGCGACGTTTGCCTGACGGACGCGAGTTATTTACAGCGTCACATACCATCACTCACGGATACGCTGATCTCCGTGCTGGAGGACCGCGGCGGCAGAATCTGGGTCGGGCGTCCATCGGGAGTCTACGTCCTCAACCCTGAATCGCTAGACGAGATGGCACATCTCGGCTCTTTTACCGTACGCAAGTTGGATGATTTAGCTCGTGTACGATCGTCATAGGGAGAATACAAGCCTCCTGCCTGAAAAGCCGGGCCAGATAATAAAGTTCGCAAACCACGAACGGATACCTCATCGATAAGTTCTTGTATCAATCCAGCGACGGACACATCTGGATTTCCGCGAGAAACGGAGTAGTTGTATATGATGGTCGATCTTTTCATCGACATACTGCCGAAGAGGGAATGCTCAATGGCCCTGTACTGTATGGTTGAAGATACAGAAGGGCAATCTCTGGCTTGGCTTGTCAACGGGTGTGTTTCGCCTCGACCGCCGTGGGCTGACGACTTACGACCTTTCCGACAGGTCTGAAGTCTCCGACTATTGTTGCGGTGAGTGAAAGTCGTGACGGCAAACTGTATGCGGCGAGTTACAATTCCTTTCCGAGCCAGTTCGACGGGAAAGGGTTTCAAACTATTCGTCCGCCGTTACCGCCAGACGCGCGGTGCATGTGGAATTCAAAGGTTGTCTTTCAGGATTACACCGGCGAGTGGTGGATTCTGACGAATGAAAAGTCGTACCGCTTTGCTGCTTCGCAGGATTTCAGCGCGCTGGCCAGGCAGCGCCCACTAGCCACATATTCAAGCACGCGACGGTTTGAAAACTAATCAGATATGTTTTACATCTTTGAAGACTCGAACGGAGATTTATGGATTAGCGTTCGTGGTACAACTACATCGGCGAAAAGCGGTCTATCAAGGTGGAGTCGCAAAACGGAAAAGTTCTACACCTTCTCGGCAGCTGAAGGCTTTCCGACAACGTAAGTTACCTTCTTCGTTTACCGAAGAGCGCAACGGCAATATCTGGCTCGGCTTTTACGAAGGTGGGCTGGCGCGTCACGTCTAACGGACGCTTCACCGAATCTACAACTGCCGACGGTTTGACGGACGGACTTATCGCGGCGTTGCACCTCGACCAGGCAGGCAGATTGTGGGTTGCATCCTCACTGGGCGGTTTGAGCCGGGTTGATAACCCGTGCTCCCCTTATGCCTCAGCTTCGTGAATTACAGCACTGACAATGGATTGGCGAGCAATAACGTCCGCTACGATCACCGAAGATTTGTACGGCAACATTTACGCTGGCACGGCGCGCGGAATTTAAAGGCTCTCGCCAGGACGCGACACGCTTCATCAAGCATTATTCGGTCAAGGATGGTTTAGCCGGTGATTTCGTCAACGTCGCATTTCGTGACAGGAGCGGCGCGTTGTGGTTCGGCACTCCGAATGGCTTATCGCGGCTCATTCCTGAAGCCGAGGCTCAACACGACCGCGCCGACAGTGTGGTTGGGGAGGTCTTCGCATAGCCGGAGAGAGCCGTTGGGTTCCCGAACTCGGCGGCACAGAAATCTTCGGCCTCGAACAGACGCCCGACGCAGAACAATTTGCAGATTGATTTTCTTCGCCATCGACTTCAACGTGGGCGAAGGCTTGCACTATCAGTACATACTTGAAGGCGCGGATAACGGTTGGAGCGCTCCCTACTGAACAGCGCACTGTAAACTATCGCGAATCTTCGGCCCGTTTCTTTTCTTTATTATCGGTTCGCGCCGTAATGAGCAGAAGGCGTGGCCTAGTGTATCGGCCTGCCTACGATTTCATTTCAGCGTACTTGGCCCCGGTCTGGCAGTCGATGGTGGTTTCTTCTCCTCGGTAGCATTCATCATCGTCGCGGCAATGATCGTTTTCATTCGAGCGGTACCGTGCAGGAAGAGTAAGAGTCATCAAAGAAAGCGAGGACCGTTTTCGAACACTGGCCGAGACGGCTTCCGACGCGATCATCACCATAGACGAGCAGAGCACCATCATCTATGTGAACCCGGCGGCAGAACAGGTCTTTGGCCACACGCATCGAAGAGATGCTCGGCCAGCGAACTCACGATGCTCATGCCCGAGTACCTGCGCCATCTGCATAAGGCGGGACTGTCGCGGTACGCCGAGACCGGCAACCGGCACATTGGGTGGGAAGCGGTCGAGCTTCCGGGCCTGCACAAGGATGGCCGCGAGATCCCGCTCGAACTCTCGTTCGGTGAGTTCACCCAGAAACAGTCAAACGATTTTTTACCGGCGTCGCCCGCGACATCACCGAGCGCAAACGGGCTGAAGAAGCGCTGAGGAAGAGTCGCGAAGAACGCCTGGTCGAACTCGAACACGTGCGCAGGCGAATAGCTACCGATCTGCACGACGACATAGGGTCGAGCCTCTCGCAGATCTTCCTGCTGAGCGAAGTCGCGCAACAGAGGATTGGACGAGATGGCGACGTCGGTCCGAGGAGCCGCTTTCAATGATCGCAGACGCCTCGCACGAACTGGTTGGCTCGATGAGCGACATAGTCTGGGCCATAAACCCGCATAAAGACCATCTCAGTGATCTCGTCCAGCGCATGCGACGATTTGCGAGCGAAGTTCTGGAGGCGCGCAACATCGAGCTACGTTTTCGCGCACCCGGCTCCGAACAGGATGTGCGACTCGACGCAAGCATCCGCCGCGAAGTGTTTCTAGTATTCAAAGAGAGCCGTCAACAACCTGGCGCGCCATTCCCAGTGCCGAGAAGCCGACATCGAGTTCCAGGCCTGGAAAACGACGCGCTGACGCTCAAGCTGAGCGACAATGGAAGAAGGATTCGATCCCATCTCGCGAAAGCGAAGGCCACGGCCTGGTCAGCATGCGAGAACGAGCCCAATCGATTGGAGGCACGTCTTCGAGCTGATCTCGGCCGCCCGACAAGGGCACTACAATTACCCTGCAGGTGCCTCTGGATCAACCTTATCACATCTCTCAGGTGATGCCTACCTGAATAGGTGGGGACGCGCCGGCACCTTTTGGGTATACACTGGAGACCAATCCGGAAGAGATTCACGTCACTCGAGCTCGTCAAGCCCTCTGTCGGTCAGGAGAAGATCATGTCCGATATGGATAGTCTGGGTTCGACACCAAAATCGACAACGGCAGGCTCTCAAACCGAAAGTAATCAGGGTAGCCCTGGTCGAAGACCGGCGCGAAATCCGCGAAGCTCTGGTAGCGATAATCGACGGCACAGAAGGATTCCGATGCACCGGCAGCTTTCGCACGATGGAGCAGGCGCTTGCCGAAATCGGCCGCGAACTGCCTGACGTCGTATTGTCGGACATAGGTCTGCCGGGGATGAGCGGAATCGAGGGCATCGGCCATTCTGAAAGAGCGCTATCCCGGAGATGTTCCTCCTGATGCTGACGGTCTACGAAGATGACGAACGCATATTCGATGCGCTGTGTGCAGGGGCGTGCGGGTACTTATTGAAGAGAACATCACCGGCGCGGTTGTTGGAAAGCCTGAGAGAAGCAGTGCAAGGAGGCTCGCCGATGTCGCCGGAGGTAGCAAGGCGAGTAGTCAAACTCTTTCGCGATTTTCGCCCGCCGGAAAAAGCCGACTATCAACTGACGCCTCATGAGACGCGATTGTTGAAGCTGCTTGTCGAAGGCCACACATACAAGACTGCTGCAGCTGAATTGAATGTGAGCATCAACACGATCTCCTTCCATATGAAGCATGTCTACGAGAAGTTGCAAGTCCACTCGAAATCCGAAGCCGTCGCAAAAGCTCTCCTGAACCGGCTCATCTAAGCGCGGACTGCTTTAATCTATAACGACGAACGGCGCGCCGATGTCTATATCGGCGCGCCGTTCGTCGTTGTGAGATTCATCTCAAACGACATCGCCTGAGAATGACTACCTGACCAGGTAGGGGACAGCCACTTCACTTCCGAGTATTCCTTACACGACCGCGAATGACTTTTGAAATGGCTACGAAACACTCAGAGGAAACAAGGAGAACAACAATGACGATTCATCACAAATCAATGAAACTGGTCGCACTGGTGGCGCTGACCGCAATCTTGTCCATTTGGTATGCGGGCCCGGCAGCTGCGGCTGACCGGTACAGGAGAAACGGCGGGAAGAAACGAAGAGTCAGGATCAAGAACTCTCGCAGACAGCATTTATCTATCAGGGCCAACTGAAAGGTGAGAGCACGCCCGTCACTGGCTACTATAACTTTCAGTTCACTCTGTATGCAGGACAGACCGGTGGTGAGGTGCGCCGGCTCAATGATCTCTGAGCGCGTTAACCTTGCCAAAGGCTTCTTCAAAGTGCAATTGGACTTTGGCAGCGCCAGCGGCGGAGGGAAAGAAAGCTGGCTGGGAATTGCACTGCGCCCTGCTGAGAGTAGCGAGGATTACGCGGTGCTGTCGCCGCGACATCGCCTGACTCCCACGCCGTACGCAATTCTCGCGCAACACCGGGCAGTGGAGCCTGATCGGTATTCCGATAGGTTTCGTTGATAGTGCGAGTCTGGCCACGCTCAGCGACCCTTTACAGGAAGACGCGGCGAGCCCCGCGAAAACGATTGCGAAGGCTGAGCCGGACTAGGAAAAAACGCATGCCAGGTTCTACAAAGGACGCCAATCTACTACCCGGGCCCTCTGAGGCAGGGGGGTGGACGGATGATGGCGCGGTGGTCAGGCTCACCACTGGCACCGACCGGGTAGGTATTGGCACGACGAACGCGGGTAGTAAGCTCAACGTTTACACGACCGCCAGCGAGGTGGCCGGCCGGTTCGAGATCAACAACGCGAGCAGCGCGTTTCCTGCCATCTCGGCATTCACCAACGGCGGCGAGGACAGCCCTGCGAGCACGAACTACCGGTACTGGCAGGGCTGCCTTTTTTTCAAGCACGAATCCTGGCATTGAGAGCACAGCGGTAGGCGTTGATACCGTGCATGGCTTCGGTATCAGCTCGTACAGCAACGGCGGCACGGCCATCTACGGAGGGACGTCCAGCTCCACGAAGCCAGCAGGGCACTTCGAGGTCCTGAGCCCTACCAGTTCCGCCCATGCGATCCGCGGTGAAGCCAAGGGAACCGGGGCCGGAGTTGCTGGAAGTGGCAGAACGGGCGTTGCCGGTTCTGGCACCGAGCTCGGGAGTCCACGGCTCAAGTTCCGATGGAATCGGCGTCTCCGGCTCAAGCGTCAATAGTACGGGCGTTCTGGGCTACAGCAGTTATGGCACGGCGGGAAAATTCGTTAACGGCATTGGTACCAAGCAATACGAATCCAACGCTCGAAGCCAGATCTTTCGACATGGGTCCGGCAGGGCGGTTTGAGTCCGACGCTACCACTACGCTTGAGGTGCATGGGGAGTCGCGATGGGATCTACAGCTGAAACTAGCAGGGCCCCGGCAGCCACTATGCAGGAAGGTTCTTCAACACCAATCTCATCAGTACTGGCGACGGAACGTCTCGGCGGCGCGCTTTACGCCGTTAATCGCGCGCCATTGAGCGTCACAGCCAAATTCCTCCAATTCGGGTGGAGGCGTTGCGATTTACGCAGACAAAACCAGGGTGTCAGTGCTGGAGATTTACGGCGGCGCGGACCTCGCCGAGAAGTTTGAAGTCAGCGAGCCAGCCCGTCCGGGCATGGTGGTAGCCATTGATCCCGATCGTCCCGGCTCGCTCTGCGTCGCGCGCGGCGCTTATAACCGGCGGGTGGCGGGCGTCATTAGCGGCGCCAACAATTTGGATGCCGGGATGATCCTGGCCGATATGCCGGGCGTGAAAGACTCGCTGCCGCTGGCACTGAGTGGCCGCGTCTGGGTCAACGCCGATGCAACCAATCGGGCGATTGCGCCCGGCGATCTGCTCACGACCGCCGCTCGTCGCGGCCATGCCACTGAAGGTCGTCAACCATGCCAGGGCGCAGGGAGCGATCATCGGCAAGGCGATAACCGGACTAAAGAAAGGCCAGACCGGGCATGGTGCTGGTGCTGATCAATCTTCAGTAAGGGAGGGCCAAAAAACATGAACGGGCGAAATATTTAAGACTATCCGATTCTCGAAGGAAGAAGGCCAGAGCAACTGGCACTTCACAAGGAGCCGAGCGATGAAACAGACTGTCACCACCAGGCTGGCGACGCGGCCAGCAAAACGAATCCTTATAACAATGCTCTGCGCGGGGTTGTTGGTGTTCGGGCAAGCACAGTGGTTTTCTGCACCCAGCGCTCTAGGCGCACAACAGCAGGCCTATGAAGCCTACTACAGGTACCTGAATCAAGACTACCCGAATGCACTCCAACCCGGATGGCACGAAAATGTTCAAGGGATTACCCACGACCCCACGAACTGGTTCATCACGCAAACCGATAAGGTTTGGAAAATCCCGGTGTCTCAAGACCTCGATGACGTCAGTTGTGGTGATCCGGGAGTCGCGTGCAAGACATTCAACGATTGGCCTGCCCTAAGTGAGTACAATCGATATGGGCGATCCGGAGTTCTTCGGCGGATTCATCTTCATACCAGTGGATGAATTCACGGACCTCGGCGGCGAAGAGCCCTTTGCGCCACCTGCGATTGCCGCGATTCGAGCTGATACACTCGAATACGTTGGTCACGCTCCCCTCCCCGCAGACACCAGCACCGCGTGGTGCGCCATAGATGCTCAGGGTACTGTGTACGCCTCACACGCTACTGATGGAGCGGTGGTTAACAGGTTCCGCATTGTCTGGACCGACAGCGGCACGCTGACGTTCTCGACCGTGCCTCCACTCCTCCTTTCCGTCGCCCCCCAGGATATCCAGGGCGGTGTAGTCTCTCCAAGTGGCGAATTGTTGTATATATGCGCAGGTAGCCTTTATGACACGCTTCCCAGCCACGGAATCAGTGTTTTCGATATATCTAACGGGAAGCGCATCAAGCACTCCACGAACATGAGCGGACCATTTAACACGGAGGGCTTTAACTATGGGTATAGTTCGGGTTTCCCCGTCTACGACGAGCCCGAGGGGCTCACAATTTGGGATTTGGATGGTGGCCAGGCACCGGGCATCCGCGGCCAACTCCACGTTCTCCTTCTCAACAACGACGATCCGGACCCTGATAATGTTACTTTGAAACATTACACCCACACCATCTGGGTGGATCTGGCTTACAGTGATGTTGAGGACGGCAACCTTGAGACCCCGTTCAACACGGTCGCTGAGGCCCTTAATTTTGCCTGGGAAGGTACGCGGATCAGCATAAAGGGAGGGTCTTACCCGGAGCCTCATCACCACGTCAAAGCGTGTCCAGATGACCGCCAGGCAGGGGACGTGCCATCATCGGACAGTAGACGCGGCGAGATATTATCAACAACATTCAGCCCGTCTGACCGCGTTCTGCGCGTGAAGACGGGCTGCTTCGTTTTCTTCACTGTTGGCGAGCAGAGAGTTGACCGGTCTCGCTTCTTTGTGCACTTTATCTGAAAAGAATACCGACTCGAAAAGTGACCAGGTTTGCGACTCCGTCCAGCACGACGATATAGTCTCGCACTTCAAATCGTAAACCGACGCGCTCTTTCATCCAGTAGTTAACTCCACCGCCGAAATTGATCCCGCTTCCCGCACCATTCACGAAAGAAGAGAGAATAGCCTCCGGAAGCAAACGGGATTGCCTTTTGATCTGATCCTTCTGTCCTGAAGTGATACCCACCCATCACTGAAGCTATTCCGAGCCCGTTGCTGACTCCACTAAAAGGGGCAAGGTACGCTATCTCACCTCCGATGCCTGCCGACTTTGTCACCAGTCCCTCACCGCCAAATCCGAATTGCACAGTTCCACCAATCGTCCCCTGCACCTGCACCTACTCCGGGTCCGACGACTCCATAGAAGAGACCACGTCGTTCGTTGGTCTGCGTCTGAGAAAAGACTGGAACAGACAAAGCAAGAAGTGTGATCGCGATTGTGATTGTTCTCCGCATGGAACCTCCTGAAAAGCCAGAAGGGCAATCGGCGAGCCAATCACAATACCCGCACATCTATTGGAGTTTGGAAAAGAATCAACGTGCACACTGCCATCTTCGGCAGCCAGACGTCCGTCTTTTCAGGCAGTCACTTTCGGGTCATTCGATTGAGAACTGAGGGTAGCTGTTCACTGATCGTAACGACTGACCGGCCGTCATTTGAATATGAAATGGCTTCGCCCTGCGGTTCAAGCGGCAACGGGACTTGAACCGGTGCGGAATCGAAAATGCTTTCAAACCCCTTTCCTGGTGATCGCGCAAGCTCGAATGCAGTGAAGTAGGTTCGAATAATCACGCGACTTCCATCGGGCGAAGCGGCACTTCCTGTAACCATGCGCAACGCGGAAATCCTTGACATCGCAAGACCCTGCATTCGCTCAAGCGTCATCGGTACACCGAGACGCAACGGCATCGGCGAACCATACACTTTGCAGGGTTCTGAGCGTGATTTTGTGACAATGAAAATGCGGCCCGTGGCGGGATCGACGATTAGTGCTTCTGCATCGTTTCGCCCATCGGGATAGACGAATTGAAATGGTTCGACGGGCTGGGTATCGCCTTCGGTTTCGCCTCGTAACAAGTCAGGCTCTTTCACCCTGTAAACAACCACAAAATCTCTCTTGAGAGCGTTATCGCCGATATCGGCAATATAGAGCGATGGCGAACCGTCGCTTCCGGGGCCGCTCGCAATATCCTCCCAGTCCTCGTTTACTGCGCCAACCACACGAAATGTGGCAATCAGAGTGCCCCGTGAGTCAATCGCTAAAATCCTCGCGCTATCACCGCTGTCATTGTGACTCCACCATGTCCCTGGCCGCAGTTTACTGTAGGTTATTCCCGAGATCTCTCTGAGCCGCTTATCTGTTACCTTTCCTATTCCTTCGGCCTTTTCGTAAGGACTTTCGGCCGAGTTCTGTTCGCTTGCAACGTCAGCCCAGGCGCGCAACGGCACGCTGTCGTCATCTACACGCGCCCCGTTCAACCCAAACGGCAGGTGAAAATGTCTGACAGCTGCTGCGGACAAGGCGGCAACCGCTACCACGATTGCCAGGCGAGTGACATTTCGCATCTCTTCATGATCGCATCGGAACAGCGACACTTCAACCAAAGGATCCCCGTCACCGTGCTACAATTCTGTGAAGAATGGAGCCTCTGATTGGAAAATCTGAGAATGACTTGATCGATCTTGTTGTCGGCCTTGGTGAATCCTCTTACCGGGGCAAGCAAATATATCGGGCGATCCACCACAATCGCATACTCGATCTCTCATCGATTTCGGAATTGAGTACCGCTTTTCGAGAACGACTCGCTTCTATCTGCCGTATAACTGATGTTGAGATCGCTGACGTCTTCAAGTCGACCGATGGCACTCGCCGCTACCTTCTGCGTCTGGCTGACGGCAAAGAAGTGGAGGCGGTATTCATTCCGGAAGAGCGTCGCGACACGATCTGCATAAGCTGCCAGGTAGGTTGCGCAGTCGGATGTACCTTCTGTATGACAGCCCAGGTCGCAAACCGGCGGAATATGTCGGCGAGCGAGATTACGGCGCAGGTGATCATCGTGCTTAACGAAGTCTATGGCACCGGCAATGCTCCTCCTCACGGGATAAATCTTGTTTTCATGGGGATGGGAGAAAGCTTTCTCAACTATCGGGAGGTCATGAAGTCCGTGAGAGTTATGGCTGATGCAAAAGGTCTCGCGATCAGTCCGAAACGTATGACGATCTCGACTTCCGGAATAGTTCCCAAAATAGCAGACCTGGCCCGCGAAGCGGTCAGACCCAATCTCGCCATCTCTCTGAGCGCAACAACTGACGACCTGAGAGATGAGCTTGTTCCCATCAACCGGAAATACCCGCTCGAGTCGTTGTTCAAAGCATGCCGGGACTATCCACTTGGTGACCGCGAGCGGCTGACGTTCGAATACGTGATGCTCGATCGCATCAATGACAGCGATGATGATGCGACAAGACTGGTTAAACTTCTGCGCGGAATTAAGGCAAAGGTTAATCTCATTCCGCACAACCCCGCACCTGAGCTGCCTTACAGCTCGTCTTCACCCGAACGCATTGCTTCGTTTCAAGAGATTCTTGTAAAGAACGGCGTGCCTGCATTTATTCGCAGGCCGAGAGGCCAGGACATTTCTGCGGCATGCGGCCAATTGGCAGCGCGACACGCCAGTTGAACCAGCTTTTGGAGTCTTATGGACTCATCCACAGACTTCATCGTGATCGGAAGTGGCGTGGCGGGACTTCGCGCAGCCATCGAGCTCGCTCGAAGCGGTCGCGTTACGGTACTGACAAAAGACCGGCTCGATGAATCGAATACAGAGTACGCGCAGGGCGGCGTGGCAGTCGCGCTTTCAGATGATGATGAGATCGAGCTGCATGCCGAAGATACGCTGAACGCCGGCGCTGAGTTGTGCGATGAGCAAGCCGTAAGGACTCTCGTAGAAGAGGGACCCAAATACATTACCGAGCTCATCGAGTGGGGAGCGCAATTCGATCGCGAGAAAGGCGAGCTGGCGTTTACGCGAGAAGCCGCGCACTCGCGCCACCGCATCCTGCACGCACGCGGCGACTCTACAGGCAGCGAGATTGTCCGTTCACTTCTGGCCCGAGCCAAACGCGAATCTCAGATCACATTCCTGGCACACGCCGCGACGCTCGGCCTGGTGACGGAGGAACATCGTTGTGCAGGAGTCGAATTCATCGATCCTCAGGAGAATCTGCTACGCACTATGCGAGCGCGTGCAGTAGTGCTCGCCACTGGCGGGGCCGGACAGACATTTTCGCAAACGACCAACCCGGACGTCGCGACCGGTGATGGAATGTCGATGGCACACGCCGCGGGTGCAGAGATGGCTGATCTCGAGTTCATTCAGTTCCACCCGACAGTCCTCTCGGCGCCAGGCGCTCCGCGCTTTCTGATCTCCGAAGCGTTGCGTGGCGAAGGCGGGAAGTTGAGAAACGAGGACGGAGAGCTCTTCATGAGCCGTTACGATCAACGCGTCGAGCTTGCGCCACGAGATGTTGTTTCGCGCTCGATCGTTTCAGAAATGAATCGAACGAAGAAGCATTGGGTCTATCTCGATATGACTCATCTCGACGCGCAATATCTGCGCGAACGCTTTCCAAAGATCCATCTGACCTGTCTCCGCTACGGACTCGACATCACCAGGGATCAGATTCCCGTAAGCCCGGCAGCCCACTATGTTATGGGTGGCGTTCGTACAGACACCTGGGGCAGAACTTCGGTGGGTGGACTGTACGCGGCTGGAGAAGTTGCCTGCACAGGTGTTCACGGTGCAAACCGGCTGGCAAGCAACTCTTTGCTCGAAGGATTGGTTTTCGGCGCTCGCGCCGGCAAGGCCGCGCTTCAGGCACGTAGTGAGTTATCGCGTGGTGTGCCGGCTACCGCAGTCGATCTGAGCCCTTCTGACTGGATGCTCGATACCCAGGTTCGTTTTCAGGTTCAGGATCTGATGTGGCAAAAGGTTGGACTTGTCCGCGAACGTAACGGTCTCGAACAGGCAGTTGACGAGCTTGGCGACATTGTCGAGCGTGCCCCAAACCGGCGAACCCGAAACTTCGCAACGCTCGCCGCGCTGATGGCACACGCTGCGCTCTGGCGCGAAGAGAGCCGCGGAGCTCACTTCCGAAGCGATTTTCCTGAGCGGGACGACATCAAGTGGCGCTGCCATTCGGTTCAGTCGCTAGGAAACAAGATTCGGGGTGTGTCAAATCTGAGTTCTTAGGAAGAAGGTGCTGGGTGCTGAGTGCTGGGTGCTGGGTGCTGAGTGCTGAGTGCTGAGTGCGAGTATGGAGTTCAAGCTTTAGCTTGCTCGTGTTACATTCGATCGTCACAAGAGCAAGCTAAAGCTTGAACTCCATAACTCAGCACTCAGCACCCAGCACTCAGCACTTTTTTCTCACGCGGGCACACTCAAAAAGTGTCCCCAATGTGCGCCCACCTGCTCTCTCACCCAGCGGTTCACTTCTCCTGGTGTTGTGAGCATCAGAGCGCGCGAAGCGATCTGTTCGGCCGTCTTGATGTCTATGGAGCGAACCACGCGTTTGACTGCTGGAATTGCATTCGGCGTCATACTCAGATCGCGCAACCCCATCCCGAGCAATACAACAACGTGCGTGGGATTGGATGCCATTTCACCGCACACAGTTATCGATATTCTCGCGCGACGCGCGGCATCTGACGCGAACTTGATTGCCCGCAACACCGCCGGGTGAAGCGGATCGAAAAGATGAGCCACGTTCTCGTTGCCGCGATCTACAGCGAGCATGTACTGCGTCAGGTCGTTCGTCCCGAGGCTCAGGAAATCCGCCTCTCGCGCAATCGCTTCCGCCTGCAGCACCGATGACGGAACTTCGATCATCACTCCGATCTCAATATCCTCGGCATGCTCGACACGTGCTTCACGCATCTCACGCTCAACTTCGGCGATAATCTTTTTGGCGGAACGCAGCTCGTCGAGATTCGAGATCAGCGGCAACACTATCTTGAGCCGG
The DNA here is from genome assembly GCA_963813345.1 of uncultured Acidobacteriota bacterium. Classification (GTDB taxonomy): domain Bacteria; phylum Acidobacteriota; class Blastocatellia; order RBC074; family RBC074; genus CAWDDA01. Next base: position 231,209 of record CAWEYR010000026.1, read on the forward strand.
CCGTGAAGAGCGGCGCGAAGTATCGCCTTCAACTGCGTGCGGAACACCTCTCCAACTGTCAGCGAAAGGCGGATAGCGCGAAGTCCCAGTGCAGGGTTCGGCTCCTGCTTGAATCCACCGAGATGGAGCTTGTCACCACCCAGATCAAAGGTGCGAATCACTGCTCCCTCATCGCCACTCATCTCACCCAAAAGCTTGTAGACCTCGTACTGCTCATCTTCGGTAGGCAAACCTTTAGACGACTGGGCGTATAGATACTCTGACCGGTAGAGCCCCACGCCTGCGGCATTCGAGCGCTGCAGAACATCGATCTCGTCAAGCAGTTCGATGTTGGCTCGAAGGATTACACGTTCATTGTCGAGGGTCAGCGCGGGCAAGTCCCGCTCCTCGAGATCGACTCGTTGCTGCTGCCGCTCCCTTTCACGCTGTTCGCTGTAGAAGCGGAGCGTGTCAGGTGTCGGTCGCAGTACCACCACGCCGCTTCCACCGTCAATGACAATCGTTTCGCCCGAGCGGACACGGGAGGTTATTCCGCGCAATCCGACTACTGCCGGAATACCAAGACTGCGCGCAATGATGGCTGTGTGTGATGTCGATCCCCCCGAACTCGTAACGAAACCGAGAACCTTCTCGGGGTCGAGCTCGGCCGCGACTGACGGCAAAAGATCTTCAGCGACGACGATCGCTTCGTTCGACAGCTTGCTCAGATCGCGCGTCTGGCTCCCTGAAAGTATTTTTATGAGGCGGTGCGTTACATCCTCGATGTCATTGCCGCGTTCGCGCAGGTACGTATCTTCGATTGTCGCGTAGACCTCAAGGAGGCGGCCGGCGACTTCACGCACTGCCCACTCGGCATTGGCGTGGTTGTCGTGGATGAAGTCTTCGATCTGTCGTCCAAGATTGCGATCCTGAAGCATGAGCAGATGAGCTTCGAGGATGTAGGCCTGCTCCTCACCGAGCGCAGCTTTCAGCTTCTTCTTGACTTCGAGAATCTGGCCCTGAGCCACAACCACTGCCTGGCGGTAGCGTTCGATTTCGCCTTCAGCTTCTTCTTCCGGGAGCCGCATTCGCAACACACGGCCGCGGGGATCGTCGACAAGCGATGCTACTCCGATCGATACGCCCTTATGAACGCCGATTCCTTCCAGTCGCTCTTCTCTTCGATCGCGCGCGGCGCGGCCCATGGCTTACTGCTCTCCCTTGTCGTTTTCAATCAGACTGCAGACTGCGTCTATGGCAGCATCTTCGTCTTCGCCTGCTGCGCTCACTTCGAGCTCGATGTTCTGCGTGGCTGCCAGAAGCAGCACACCAAAGATGCTCTTGGCATCGACGACGTTGATGGGCGTGTCGATGCGCGCCAGGCGGATATCACTGCGAAATCCACCGGCGAGCCTTACAAGGCGCGCAGCGGCCCTCGCGTGCAAGCCGAGTCTGTTTCGTATTGTCACCGTTTGACGTCGCATCAAAATTGAATGTAGTACCGCCCTCTCCGGAGCGATGCTCACGGCGAAGCCGCGAAGACGCGAAAAGAACCAAAGAAATTCTGATCTTTGTATCACTCTTATTCTTTTTCGCGCCTTCGCGGCTTCGCGTGAGATCTTTAGGTCCTTCCCGGGGCGAGAACTTCGCTCGCAAGGTAAATGTTCTTCTGTCCCTGATCGCGAACCCGCTTTGCGACGAGCAGAAGAGGTTCGTCACCTTGCTGTTCGGCAAGCTTGATGATCATTGGCAGATTGACACCGGTAACCACTTCGATGGGTGCTTCTCCGAGAAACGTGCACGCGAGATTTGTCGGGGTGCCGCCAAACATATCGGTCATGACGAGTACACCAGCTCCAGCGTCGACGCGTTTGATGGATCTCCCGATCTCTTCGCGGGCTGTATCGACTTCGTCATGCCAGCCGATCGAAACGGCGGTGATATGTCGAATGTCACCGACAATCGTTTCAGCTGCGCTCACAAGCTCCGCTGCCAGGTTTCCGTGGGTAACAACCACGCCTCCAACAAGTGGCATTCGACCTCCTCCTCCTTCTTTCTATTTCTTCACATCGCGATGCAGCACGCGCGCATGATATCCGAGACGATTCAGATGCTGAGCAAGCGCATTGGCTACTGCCACCGAACGATGCTTGCCTCCCGTGCATCCGACGCCAACTGTGACATAGCTCTTGGATTCGCGCTGGTATAATGGAATCAGAAACTCCAACAGTCCTTCAAACCTTGAAATTGTTTCCCCAACCTCAGGTTTGGCTTTGAGAAACTCGACGACAGGCTGATCGTTTCCAGTCAGGTCCTTGAGTTCAGGCACAAAGTGTGGATTTGGAAGGAACCGCACATCAAAGAGCAGATCCGCATCGAGTGGAATTCCGTACTTGTAGCCAAAGCTGACAATAGTCAGCTGCATCTCGCCATCGACTTCTGAAGGCGAGAATCGCTTCTTCAGAAAATCGCGCAGCGTATGGACCGTGTGGTCTGACGTGTCTATGACGACATCCGCCAGTCCGCGAATCGCCGACAGTTTTTCACGCTCTTCCCCGATTGCCTCGAAGACCGTTCCCTCCTGAATAGGATGAGGCCGGCGCGTCTCGCTGAAGCGGCGCTGCAGCGCCGCATCGCTCGATTCGAGAAAAAGAACCGTTGTCTCGATATCCTCCCGGCCACGCATTTGAGAAAGCACATTCGGAAAGCTCTCAAGAAAAGCGCCTTCACGAATATCGACGACGAGTGCCGAATGCGTGATTCCGGTCTCCTTCCGCTCTATCAGGTGAACAAAACTTGGGATGAGCTGCACTGGAAGGTTGTCGACACAGAAATAGCCAAGGTCCTCGAAGACGTTCATTGCTGAGGACATTCCAGACCCGCTCAGACCCGTAATAATGACGAGTTGGGGGACCACGATTCCAGCGTGCCTCATGGCTCGATCAGGCCATAATTCCCGTCTTTTCGTTTGTAGATCACACCGACGCGGTCGGTATCTGCGTCGCGGAAAACAAGAAATTGTTCAGTTGCGTCTGAAACACGGAGAACAGCCTCCTCCGGTGTCATCGGCTTCACAGAATAACGGCGTGAACGGATAATGCGCGGCGCGGGAGCGGCCGGAGCAACAGGTGGAACGGGACTCGGAGCGACCGCACTTGTCGCGAGTGCGTGATGTTTGCGGTCGATAATCTTACCTTTGATTTTGAGAGCTTGCTTTCTAAGCCTGTCGACTGCCTGAGCAATCGAAGTGTACATGTCGCTCGTATCGGCGTTTGAAGTCAGCGAGCGGTCGTGCCAGTTAACAACGATCTCGGCCAGATGACGATGGTGCTTTTCGATGCTCAGTATGACGTGAGCCTTGACGGCCCCGTTGAGCACGGTATCTATTTTTTTGAAATGTCCGGTTACTTGTTTCTTGATGGCGGGTGACAGCGTGAAATTGCGACCAGTGAATTCAATTTTCATCCTCGGCTCCTTCTTCGTTAGTACTGAGTCGAACCGATCGGTGGGGGGAGTCGCTGAAGTCTGGGTTCGAGGCTCGAGTTTCAGACCACTTGACGCCGTTCACGCGACCCAGGAATTCGTAGTTGGTCGCGGTACTTGGCTACTGTGCGGCGCGAAAGTTTTTGCCCTTCGCCCGCCAGAATCGTTGCGATCCGGTCGTCAGTCAATGGATCGCGAGGGTCTTCGGCCTCTATCATCTTTTTGATTTTCAGTTTGATAATGCGAGTCGATACTTCCTCTCCATCATCGTTCACCATTCCTTCCGTAAAAAAACGTCGAAGCTCGATAACACCCTGCGGTGTATGAGCATACTTCCCATTGACAACTCTCGAGACCGTCGAAAGGTGCATACCGATGTCTTCGGAAATGTCTTTGAGCATCATCGGCTTGATCTGCTCGACACCATGGTCCAGAAAATCAAGCTGGCGTTCGACAATCCTTTCGCAGACGCGGTAAATGGTCTGCTTCCGGTGCTCGATGTTCTTCAGAAGATCAACTGCCGAACGAAACCGCTCCTTGATGTAGTCGCGAGTCTCTTTCGACGTCTCTTTGTTCTCCATCATGCGCCGGTACTGTTGATTGATCCTCAGCTGAGGCAGACCGTCATCATTGAAGCGAATCAGGTATTCACCCTCAATCTTCTCGATATAGACCTCAGGTTCAATATATTGGGCCTTCTTCGAGGCAAATTTTCGGCCCGGATACGGGTCGAGCTCGCGGATCAACTTCATCTCGTTGACAATGTCATCAAGTGCGATGCCCAGCTCGCGGGCCAGTTCAGGCAGCTTGTGATTCTGCAGCTTGTAGCAATGATCCGTCACCAGCTTCGCTGCCAGCCGGTCAGCCTAGTCCCAGGGCTTCGAGCTGGCGAAGCAGGCACTCCTGCAGATTGCGCGCCGCCACACCCGGAGGATCGAGCTGCTGAACAATCTGCAAGTGCCGCTTCCACTGTCTCGATCTTCCAGGGTCCGAGTGCCGGCAATCTCTTCAAGCGACCCTTCAAGGTAACCATCATCATTGAGATTGCCGATGATGGCTTCGCCGGCGTCAATCACGACCTTATCGATATGACTCAGCCGCAATTGCCATAAAAGGTAATCCGCCAGACTTCTGCTCTGACGAGATGAACTGCTCGAACGACGGACTCTCTTTGACCTCGGTCTCCCGGGTTCGATAACCGGGGTCCAGATAGTCCTCGAAGGTCGTTCCGAAATCGATCTCTTCGAACGAGTCGCGATCGGCATTCTCTCCTTCAGCCCCTTCTGGAGTGTCGGTACCTGGTGCCGGTTCCTGGGGGGGCGCCGCCGGAACCTCGGATATCGAGTTTTGTGAGAATGTTTCGACGGATGCTTCAAAAGACGGCTCATACGAGGACGGCTCATACAAGCCATCACTCGACGCTTCGTTTGAAGCTTCGCGCGAGAGTTCGCGCGAACTGTCGTTCAGAGACTCCTTGGCGCGATTTTCGACACTGTCAGCTCGCCCATCCAGCGAACTCTCAGCTCCGTTCGCCAGCTCGGGAGCAACTGAGACCTCTTCCGGCGCCAATTCATCGAGAACCGGATTCTCAACAAGTTGCGCCGTGACGAGGTCCGAGAGCTCGAGCTTCGTCATCTGAAGCATCTCAATCCGTTGACGCAACTGTGGCGTCAACACGAGACGCTGTGATAACTGATGACTGAGCATGGGCTTGAGAGACATCGCGACTACTTTATGACACTCCCTGGTACAAAAAATCTACTCATCACATTCTAAACTTCTCGCCCAGATAAACCCGGCGGACTTCGGCGTCGGTCGTCAAGTCGTTGGGAGTCCCGGAACGGAAGATGAGACCTTCATTGATAATGTAAGCACGATCGGTAATCGTCAGTGCCTCACGCACGTTGTGGTCCGTTACAAGAACCCCAATTCCGCGATCACGAAGCCTGAGAATGAGCCTCTGAATCTCGTCGATCGCTATCGGATCGATCCCGGCAAAGGGTTCATCGAGAAGAATGAACCGCGGCTCAATCGTCAGACAGCGCGCAATCTCTGTGCGCCGGCGTTCGCCTCCTGACAGAGCGTATCCTTTACTTCGTCTGATTCGACTCAGATGAAACTCCTCGAGGAGAGTTTCCAGACGTTCCTGCCGTTCTTCGCGCACGAGCTTGAGAGTTTCGAGGATAGCGAGGATGTTCTCCTCAACGGTGAGCTTGCGGAAGATTGATGGTTCCTGGGGAAGATAACTTACGCCCCGGCGCGCTCTGCGATACATCGGGAAGCGAGTCAGATCCTGATTCCCGAGCAGAATCCGTCCTGCGTCCGGCGTCTCGAGACCGACAATCATATAGAATGTCGTCGTCTTCCCCGCGCCATTCGGCCCCAGCAAGCCAACCACTTCGCTCGGACGAACAGTTATCGAGACGTTATTGACTACGCAACGACCGCGATAAGATTTCTGAAGGTGTTCGGCCTTTAACGCTTCAACAACGGCTGCCGGTTCGTCCCGAGTCTGCTCTTCAAGCTCTACTTCAACAGCAGCGCTTGTCTTTCCTGCCGCCTCGGTCACCCTGCCACTCCTGCCGGCGGCTCGCTTGAGCCTCCGGGAATCCTTTTTCAACGCTGGATCCGGTGCGTTGTCCTTACACGTTTGCCGCCCGATTCATCGTTGACTTGGATCCTAGCATCGCGTAAATGCAAAGTCAATTTAGGCCCTTTTGTCGTTATTCCACGCTCGCTATCTTCGATCCTGGCTTCCTTCCCACTGAGAATCGCCATCTCTTTTGCAACCTGATATTCGAGCTTGTCCCCCGTCCCGCGCTTCTGCGGCTGTGTCAAAATCACATCGCGCTCGCCAGTCAATTGCGTGAGCTGGTTCTTGTCATCCATGAGTGCATCTGCCACCGCTGCCTCAATTCTGTCAGTTCCCTGACGCAGCTTTACCTTACCTTCGTAGTGCACTATCCGCGTCGCGTCCCGATAGTTCATTTTGTCGGCAGTCGCGAAGATTGGGATGAGCTCCTTTCGGCCCTTCTCCACTTCCCGCTCAACAGAATAAAGCGCGGACTCCACTCCATCCCACGCCTGCATCATTTTTTCGTTCCGGTCGAGCTCAATTACCGGAGCGGTAACGAAATTATCATCCTGCCACGTCCTTGCATCGCCTGTGAACCTGGCTACATTCTCATTATGCCGAATTACCGCCTGATCCGATGTCACAAAGACGGGAGCTTTGGGCTTCTTGAAAGGTGCGGCGTCACCTGTCGCTTCACGACTGTAGTAGGTCGTTCTCACGCGGCCGCGCGCATACGTTACCGAATCCTCAAGACTTGCGTCGACCTCGTCAGCATCTGAACGCGATGCCTCATCCCATATCAATGGCTTTCCCCTCAAAGCAACGATCTGATTGGCGGAGGTGTAGATCGCGCGCGCAGCCGTCCCGCGACGTTCACCCTCAGTAAATTTGACATCACCCTCAACCAGCATGTCCGATACATCGCGCGTCGACTCATTAACCTTGCCCGTAATCTTCTTTCCCGACGAGCGTACGCGAAGGACGCTTCGTCTTCGGATCAAGCGGCTGAGCAAATGCTTCAGCTCCTCCCTCAGCCACGAATGACTTGATCACATTTCCAGTCGCGTAGAAGTCGGCTCTCACCTGCGGGCCGTTGACACGCGTACGATCAGATTTGGGACCTATCACAAGAGGAGTAATTGTGAGTATCACATTTCCTGCAGCCTTTACCTCTTCCAGGTTCTTGCCATCCTCACGAAAGCGAGTCTCAACATTATCGGCTTCAAAATCCTGCGCTTCCGCGTCCTTCGCTTTCGAATCCTTTGGCGACGGTCTCAATCGGACGATTGTCCTTCCCTGCGAGTTGATCGATTGAAGAAGGCTCTCCTGTTCACGTTTTCCACTCTTGTCACTCTTGTCACCCTTGTCACTGACTTTCGCACGGTAGAACGCCTCGAGCCTTTCAGCTGTCAATTCACGCGGCGCTTCCTTCTCGACTGAAGTCGCACGCGCCGATCCTACAGCGAGCGCACGCTGCAAGCTCTGGTTCTCATTGAAAAACATGTCAATGTCGCGCGCTTCAAGCGTTGAAACTCGGCCCGGCTCCTCATCCCGCAGCGATGAATTCCCGCGAAACTCGATGCGATCGACATCGCGTGTCTGAGGCTTGAAGACCCCTGTGATCGAATCCGCTCGCGCGACCTGCGGGCCCTGCCTGACGACTGTCTCGCCCGTAAACTTGATGATTCCATCGTGCTCGAAATAGTCGGCTCGCCCCGACCGGACCTCAACCGGTGGATGGTTGCCGCCCTTATCCTGAGATGGAGGACTCGAATTGATAACGACAGCATCTTTCATGAGCGCGAGGGTCTTGGTCTTGGCGTAGAGTATCGCGCCAATCGACGAGCCGCTCAGTGCAGCTCGCGTAAACTTGACAAGAACGTCGCTCGAGGCAACATCGTCACGCTGGTTGTAGTGGAGCACGTCGCTCTCCACCTCGAGGCCATCAACGCTCTTCACCTTGACGTTTCCCTGAAGTGCAACAATCGCTTCGTTCGGCCGGTAGACCCCGCGATCAGCTGCCACCCGCAGATGTTCCTTTCCTTCACTTCCGTAGGAGATGAGGTCAATCTTTTCAAGCTCATGCCGCCCGTCGGCAAAGCTCGTGTCACGCACGGCTGCCAGCTGAAACTTGAGCTTTCCCTGTTCAGTGGTTGTATAGCGGTATCCTTCGGTGATCGACACGACGGTGTCGCTGAGTAAAGGCGCCGCACGCACCGGCGGCGGAGTCTGGACCTGACGACTGCGGCGAACTATCGTTGTCACGATGAGCGAGCCAAGCGCAACAAGTAGTATCAGTGCCGACCAACGGACAACGAGCGGCAGTCTCTTCCTGAGAGTCGGATAGCGGTCCAGAAGCATTCGCGCCAATTATAGCACTCGCGGTTCTACTCCCCTTCAAAGCATGATAGATTCTCATTCCAGATGCGCCCCCGCGTGCTTGTTACTCAAAGGCTTCCGACGCCGGCTCTGGCTCGGTTAAACGAGATTTGCGATTCCATCGTTGGGACCGAAGCCGGTCGCCTCAATCACGCCGGTCTTGTCGCCGCCGTGCGCGGCGTCGACGGCATACTTTGCCTTCTTACAGACAAGATCGACAGCGAGGTTATCGAATCTGCGACGCGTGCTCGAATCATCGCCAACGTCGCCGTGGGCTACAACAACATCGATGTGAACGCAGCTCGTAACCGTGGACATTGTAGTCACGAATACGCCCGATGTCCTTACGGATGCAACTGCAGACCTTACCTGGGCTCTTATCCTCGCCGTGACCCGGCGAGTGGTCGAGGCCGACGGTTTTCTGAGATCGGGCCGGTTCGCAGGCTGGGATTTCGATCTTCTTCTGGGCACCGGTCTCACGGGAAAAACGCTGGGAATTGTGGGTTATGGCCGCATCGGGCGCGCGGTTGCGCGTCGAGCCGCTGGTTTTGGTCTTAACGTTCTCTATTGCGGGCGAGATGAGATTGCATTCCGTGACGATCTTCCACCATCGCCGGCATCTCGACAGCGCAGTTCGTCCAGCTCGCAGTCAAATATCACCTGGTCGGCAAGCGCGAGGCTGGATGGCCTGGCAACAAGGCGCGTTCCCTTTCAATCTCTGCTCGAACAATCGGACATTGTGACGTTGCACGTTCCTCTGGCGACCGCGACTCGCCATCTGATTGACCCGACTGCTCTCTCAAGGATGAAACCTTCGACTTATCTCATCAATACGTCGCGAGGTGAGATCGTGGATGAAAGCGCGGTTGTTGAAATGCTCGAACGCGGCCGGCTTGCAGGAGTTGGCTTCGATGTGTTCGAGAACGAACCTCAAGTGCATCCGGCTCTTGTTTCGATGCCGAATGTCGTCCTGGTTCCGCACATCGGGAGTGCCACGAAAGAAACCCGCACGGCGATGGCCATGCTCGCGGTCGAGAACATCATCGATCTCTTCTCAGGCCGCACGCCGCGTAACGCGATTTGAAAGAAGTGTCGGAGAAAGACCCTCTCGGTGTCGGCGGCGGGCTAAACAGTTGTCCAGAGGCGGTCCCTAAGAGATTATAAGGACTTGGGGCATTGGCACCTGATTTGCCAGTAGGTTTAGTTCAGACAGCTATGAGTAATGTTTCGATGATTCTGAATCCGACTGCAGGGCGCATGCAACGCTCGCCAGACACGCGGTCGGCAATCCTGATGTCGCTCCGGGATGAGGGGATAAGCGTCCTGCCGGAGTTCACCAAAGGTCCGGGAGACGCTACCAGCATCGCGAGTCGTGCTGCCCGTCGAGGGGACCGGTTTGTGATTGTGTGCGGCGGTGATGGCACGATCAACGAAGCGTTGCAGGCCCTCGTCGGTTCCGAGACTGCGCTTGCCGTCTGGCCCGGAGGCACGGCAAACGTGCTCGCGAAAGAACTCGGTTTGCCTTCAGATGAAAGAGCTCTTGCCAAAATGATCTCTGCGGGACAACGACGACGAGTCAGTGTTGGCAGCGCAACCAAGCCAGGAACCGCATGGCAGCGCTATTTTGTTCTTATGGCGGGCATTGGACTCGACGCGGCTATTGTGCGTGGCGTTGATCCGCGTCTCAAGAAGGTATCGGGCTATGGTGCCTACTTTGTTTCTGCACTTGGTTTTCTTGCGCGGCTTCCACTTGAGCCTTTTACGCTTTCAATCGGCGGAACGAAACACGAAGGAACGTTTGCGTGCATCTCGAATGCAGTCAGTTATGCAGGCGGATTCACGCTGACTCCCGATGCACGACTCGACGAGCCAAATCTCGACGTTTGTCTCTTTAACTCTCGCAGCCGCATCGAATACATCAATCTCGCCTTTCGCGGCCTGACCGGAAGCCATACCACTCACGAGAACGTTCTTTATAGGAAAACTATTGCAGTTGCTGCCGAGTCCCTTGGGTCTGTACCGGTGCAGCTGGATGGAGAAGTCGTCGAGGCACTGCCAATGAATTTCGAGTGCATTCCCAGTGCACTCGATATCATCTCGCCTGAGGCTACCTGTGAGCCAGCGCCGTTACCTCGGAATCTGAACGGCGAGGCTTTCCAAAGATCCACACTATAAGAATGCTCAATCCATAAAGGCAGAGCATCGGTAGGGCGAAGATCATCATGTTCATCGCGTCTGCGGTCGGTGTAAGAAGCGCTGCGGCGATTGCAATGATCACAATTGCATAACGCCAGGATTTCCAGAGCATTCGCGGTGTGATCAGACCGACACGTCCAAGGATGAACGCGATGACTGGTATCTGAAACACCAGTCCGAGACCGAGCATGATAATCAGGATCAGGTTGAGATAGTCCTCAGCATTTATCAGCGTCCTGAATCCGCCCTCGATCTGAAGTCCGATCAGATAATCGCACGCCGCCGGAAACGCGATCCTGTAAGCGAATGTCGCTCCGATAGCAAAGAATACCGATGCCATAGCGAGCACCGGTCCAATGTACTTTTTCTCGTGGCGATACAGACCCGGTGCAATAAATGCCCACGCCTGAAAGAGCAAAAACGGAATCGCGAATGCGACTGCCGCGTAGAGCGCGACGCTCATATAGAGCGTGAACGCGCCCTGGACGGTGGTCAACACAAGTCCACCCTCGCACGAGGCGTTACTTTTTACCGTCGATCCCAGCACTCCAGGAATCTCGGCACCTGCCGGTGCTACAGCGCCATTGATCACTATCGGCTGCGTCGTAACGGCTACGAGCGCTTCATTCTTGTCAACCACCTTCTTCACAACACGCGCAGGCACGGAAGTACTTGCCGGAACCTTGACTTCGGACACTACCGTATCCTGTGAAAAGATGTATTGAATCTGATCGCCTTCTTTGAGTGCGCTCGGCTGCGACACGCCACCCATACCACGTCGCGCTGCTTCTGCCTTCTTTATCTGTTCGCAGATCGGAACTGCGAGGAACCTATAGATGTAACCGGAGAGAGCAAAGCAGACTATGAACGCAGCGCCAATCGCGACGATGCAATACAGCAGCCGTCGCCGTAACTCATCCAGATGGTCGAGAAACGACATCTGGAGGCCTTCTTCTTTGTCGTTGAGGTTCAGATCCAGTGCTCGCTCGGGCGATTCTCAGTCCCGCGGGCGACAGTCGCCGGCTCGGGAACCGGACCAGTCGCCGGTTCAACCGGCACGTCCGAGTTTTCAGACTGAGCGCTTTCGGAATCAGAGCTTTGAGGCTCTGTATGATCGGCGACCGTGGAGTAGGGGTCGTAGCTGGAGACTGGCGCTTCGATCTCCTGTTTGATCTCGTTGAAGCGGGTGCGCTCAGATTCGACTTCCTGCTCCCAGGAGCGCTTGAAGTCGTCAGATGCACGCCGGAACTGCGCCATTGCGTGGCCGAGCGATTTTCCCAGGTCCGGCAGCTTGCGCGGCCCAAAGACAATCAACGCAATCACGAGAATCACTATCAGCTCTGTAGGACCTATATTCATTCGTCAAAAACTATATGGGACGACATCAGACGAGTCAAGAAAAGCAGGGGTCAGTGGTCAGTGGTCAGTGGATCGGTGGTCAGTGGTCAGTGGTCGATGGTCAGTGGTCAGGGATCAGTGGTCAGTTGGCAAGAATCTTCCGATCAGGGATCAGGTGACCAGGACCACCGACCACTGGCCACTGACCACTGACCACTGACCACTCCATTCACTTCTTCGCAAAGTATCCCTGCCGGGTTCTTACATTGACGTTCAGCCTTCGCGGCCGCACCTCAACTGTTCGCCACTTGCCGTCGGCCTTCTCGTTGCTCGGCTCATACACCAGAGTGTATTGATTGCGTAGCTCCTCTACAGTATCGATAAACGTCGATCTCAGCGCAGCACCCCCCGGAGTCCGAAAGAACTTCCCACCAGTCTTCGTAGCGAAGTTCTTCATCGCCTCCGCTCCCGAATCGCGTACAGCATTGCGGTTCAGCGCAGCCTCGCTCAGATCGACTCCATAAATCGCGACGTCAGCATCCAACGCCTTTCGTAAGGCTTTCTCAAACGTCACCTTGCTCTGAGTATCGGCCCCATCCGAAACCAGCAGAATCGCTTTCCGGCGCTCAGGACGTTTCTCGAGCGCTTCACTCGCCGTAACAATGCAATCGTAAAGCGGGGTCATCCCACGCGCGTCCTCATCCCAGATTGCAAACCCGGCGTCGCGAACTTCCGTGAAATCCTGCAACAGCTTTACCTTCGTGCCCCCAAATCCGTAAATCGCGAAAACATCGCCATCGCGGATTCCTTCGACAAAGCTGCTGCACGCCGCGCGTGCGAGACTCATCTTCGCATCCATGCTCCCGCTGGAATCGAGGAGTATCGCGGCCGCAAACGGCATCTCCGTCGAGCTTAGCGAAAGAATGTGTTGAGGCACTCGATCCTCGAGGACCTCGAAATCTTCTGCCTTGAGCTTTCTGACGTGTTTTCCCTCGCGGTCAGTGACGGTCATATTCAGGATAACGACAGTTGTATCAACCGCGACAATCTTCGCTTTATCCTGGTCCTGAGTCGGTTCAGGTTCCTGAGTCTGTTTTGGCTTCTGCTTTTCGACGGGAATCTGATGATTCGATGTGGGAGGCAACCAGAGCCCAATTGAAACCATCACCGACACCGCCAGGGCTGCTGCAGGCGCGCTTGACATTCTAGTTGAGATAGCCGCGTAGGAGCTTTACCAGCCGGATGATATCCGTCGCATCGGCAATTACTTTCAACGAGACGATATGTCTCGAGGTCTTTCCCATGCTGTCGGTTAACTCATCCCCGGCTGTCTGGAGTCTTTGAAGAGCTTCGGTGAGCGACTCCGGGGGCGACTCGAATTTGACCGCATCATCATCATTTCCGCCACCGGCCTCTGAACGGATATGACGCGCTGACTTCTCGATGTCGCGAAGCTTCTTCTCACTGCTCTTTGGCAAATGACCGTTCGCAGCCAGTTTTGCCAACTCGTCGGCATCGGTTTTGATCTGGCTGGTCTTGTCGAGAAGCTTCTTATGCTCAGATTCCTCACGCTTGATGCGCATCTTGACGAGCGTGTCACGAAATGCTTCGTTCTGCTCGGCAGCCGGTACGGGCGCGGGTTCGGCCGTCTGTGCCCAAACAGCGGGCGCAAGAACCAGGAAAAACAATAAGCGTAGAATCGAGGAAGGACTCATCGAACACTCCGAGTACAATTTCTAGCACAGCAGAGCGTCGGAAGAAAGTGCTGAGTGCGAAGTGAGGTGCTGAGTGCTGAGTGCTGAGTGCTGAGTTGGAGTTCAAGCTTCAGCTTGCTCTTTGCATTCTGAGACTGCGAAGAGCAAGCTGAAGCTTGAACTCCATACTCAGCACTCAGCCCCAGACACTCAGCACCCTTCACTCAGCACTTTTCTTCTAATACTCACAACTCAGAATTCGCCGTTGTCCTTTTTTCAGACTCAAATCGATTCCGAGAATCTTCCCGGCCAGTCCGCGCAGCACCTCGTCTTCGAGTGACCCATTAGACACGCCTTCAACCCACCGCTGGTCGATGCCGACTCCGGCAAGCCGGCCCTGGATTCTCGCAGATATCATGATTTGCGCCTTTGCCTGGTCGACGGGTAGTGAGGTGATTTCGAGCGAGTACCGGCCCTGCAACCAGTTTCGAACATCAGAAGCGGGCATGGTTGCCAGGTGTTCGAGGTCCGAGTTCGCTGTAACACCCTTGGTAAACACCACCGGTTTGGTAACGATCTTCCCATCAGCCAGTTTGGTGCCAGCGTCGTCCAGCGGAATAGCGCACGCCTTGAAGAGTTCCAGTGCAGCCTTGATTATGTCTTCTCGTTTGGCACCGAGTGTATAAGGGTTCGCGAGCGGTCCTTCGGTTTTGGGTCTATCGAACTCGATCTGGGCAGAAGCCGTAGAAGTAAAACATAAGAGCATAAAGCCCAACAGGTTCCGTCTGAAAACGGAACGTCGCGCATCAATCATTTGAATATCTCCTTCAGGGCGACACAATAACAGGGTGACACACCCTCAGCAAGCATTGAATTATCTGGGCTTTCCCGTTCGAACCCGAGTGCAATTTCTTCAGGGTAAGAATGGCACTTTCGAGTAAAAGTTACACAATCCACCTCAAAGGCTAGCGTTGAGACGACTTCCATGCTGGGAAGCCAAACTTTGATATTCAAGGAGTTATAGAATTCAGCACCGCAGTTTGAGGGTGTGGCACTGTCTTTGCTCTATACTGGGTGGGGCAACGAGATACCAGGTGGATAACTCCACTGACGGTGTCAGTGGTTACCGAGGTGAGGAAGGTAACCACGTTTTATTAGGCGCTGCGGGCTTCCCACGACTGCAGCGCCTTTTATTTAACGTTGCCTGATGCCCCTTTATTTGTCGAGTTCGAATACTTCTCCGGTGCGCGCGACGGATGGCCGGGAATGAGGCGGTTTGGCGGGCCCGGCGACAGGGGGATGCGTCGCGGGTTCTTTCAAACCCCTCACTCCCGACCACCCGTCGCGCTTAAATCCATAACTCACCTTTATTTTTAGCCAAATACTCTGTACGTTGTACCGCCTTCAGGCGGAAGATTCTGGCTGAAGCCTGTACAACATGCCTACTTCAATCGTTGATTCCTACCGCCAGAGAGCGAGTGATCTCGTCACTCTACTCCGAACGGACCAGTATCGTTACGAGGTTGGTCTGGCTTCCGGACGAAACCGGCTGAGTCTTCTTCGCGAGCAGAGCGACCTCTTCACGATCGACTCTCTTGTCGAGCTCGGAAACGCTCACAATGTTATAAGCGCATCGTTCTCAACCGAACGGGCTGCGATTAAGCGACTCAAGAATTTCGGCCAGTGGGGAATGATCTCGCTTGCAGAAGACGTTCTCGCCGCCGAGGTGTCTGCTGAGCCACCTGAAGCGATCGCCCAGCATCGTCTCGAACTTCGTGAAGAGATCGCGCGCCGCCTTGGCTTTTCTTCATTCCTTGATCTCAAGACTGACGAATACGGCATCGACTACAAGTCCCTTGAAGGACGGAGCCAGAAGTTGCTCGAGCAAACGGATGGGATGCAGAGCGAGGACAGTGCAAACATTGAAACCGCTCGAGCCTATGCTCGACTTGAGCCAAACCTATCAGAAGCTTTTCGCCGGCCTTGGATTCGACACGTCACGTCAGACAAATGTTGAGATCGATCTTGAGCCTGCGAGCAGAAAGCGACGACGCGCTTTCTGCGCGGCGCTCAGTGTCCCCGACGAGATCAAGCTCGCCCTCAATCCACGGAATCATTGGTCGGATGTCGCACCTGCTGCTCGCGTGCGCAGGACGAGTCCAGCAATTCGCGTGGACTTCCCGCAATCTTCCGCCCGAGCTTCGCCTTTATGGAGATCGCTCGGTTCAGGACGGCTGGTCATCTCTGTTCGCGTCACTTGCTTCCGCGCCGGCGTGGCTTGAAGAGACCTATGGCTTCACGGAGAATGCGGCTATTCAACGCGCTGCGATTCTGACCGAGCTGATCGCGGCTCGGCGCGACGCGGAAAGATTGTCGGCGACCCGGAATCGAGGTACCGGGCGGCCGAAAGACTACGAGGTCGCGCGTTCGCAGTGCAGATGCTTGAGCACCTGCGCAGTCGATTCGGGTTTGCCTGGTGGACATCGCGCAAAGCCGGTGAAACTCTGATCGACCTCTGGAACACAGGGTATCGTTACGACCTCGACGAGCTCGCGTCGATGATTGGCCTGGGCGAGCTTTCGTTTGAATGGCTGGCATCACACATGGACACGCTTGTGAGACAAGTCAAATGAGTTCTCGAACAGTGACCGTTTCGCTTGGAGAGCGAAGCTACAAGATCGTCATCCGTGACGGTGCAATAGATGACACTGGATCGATCCTGCGCGAGCGGCTTGGTGACCGGAGTCGACGGACTCTCCGGGCCGCAGTGATTTCAAACGCGCGTGTCCACTCGCTCTACGGCCGCCGGCTTGAACGCAGCTTGCGGCAGGTCGGCTTCCGTGTTTCCACGCATCTGATCGGCGACAGCGAGCGATCGAAGTCGCTGCGAACGGCCGAAGCGGCCTGGACTTTCCTCATAGCGAATCGTTTTGAGCGGAGCGATGTGGTTGTCGCGCTCGGAGGCGGCGTCGTCGGCGACCTTGCAGGGTATACAGCAGCGAGCTACCTGCGTGGAGTGAGATACATTCAGATTCCAACGACTCTACTGGCACAGATCGACAGTTCCGTTGGTGGAAAGACCGCCGTGAATCATCGACTCGGAAAGAATCTGATTGGCGCTTTTCACCAGCCCGAAGCTGTGATCATCGATCCAGCCGTTCTCGAAACACTTCCACCGCGCGAGTTTCAGGCGGGGATGTACGAAGCGCTCAAGTACGGAATAATCCGCGATGCTTCACTTGCCGAGTCAATCGTGGCATTTGATCCATCACGGATCGTCGAACTCATCGCTCGATGCTGTGAGATCAAGGCTGAAGTAGTTGCGGCAGATGAGCGGGAGTCAGGGCTGCGACAGATACTCAATTTTGGCCACACGATCGGTCACGCGCTCGAGGCAGTAACGGGATATCGCCGCCTCAAGCACGGCGAGGCGGTAGGCTATGGCATGAAGGCAGCATCGTGGATCGCAAACCGAATAGGACTGCTCTCTCCGATTGACACACAGCGAATTGTCGAATGCGTCAACGCGCTGGGAACGCTTCCGAAGATCAACGACCTGAAGGTCGGTGATATCGTCGCGGCAATTCAGCACGACAAGAAGGTCTCGCAAGGACGGCCGACATTCGTCCTGCCGATCGCCGTCGGCCAGGTCGCGATCAGGAATGACGTCCCCGGCCCGGCGATCCGCGATTCCGTAAAACAGCTCCTCGCCAGACAGCTTTTGGGATAGCCAGTCACAAATCCCATCTACTTCCGCTTAAAAAAATCCAACTATCTGGTAGTCATCCAGAGTTCTTAAGAAATCGAGGTAGGCTGAAACTTTTCAACCTCTGTTTCTGCATATGCTTAGCGATTATTGTTGACCTCACCTATGTAGCAACCTATATAAGCAGGCATCGGCATCACTGGGGCAAACAAAGGCCGAACGAGGCTGGGAGGTCGAGATGATAAATTGTCTGCCATTAGCCCTCTGTCTGTTCCTTCAACCGCCATTTCTTCAGAATCCGGAAAAGCCACAGGGGTCGCGCGCTCAATCCGCGGCCTCTTATCTTGAACGCGGTAACGACTGGCTTACCAAGGGCAATCTTGAAAGTGCCATTTCCGATTATTCCCTCGCCATCGCCTTTGATGGCTCTTCGCCGTTCGCGTTCTATAACCGCGGACTGGCTCGCGAACGCTCAGGCGATCTCGAAGGAGCCCTGCGCGATTACGAAAAAGCCCTGCAACTGAATCCTCGCCTCGTCCCGGCACTGATGTGCCGAGGAATGATCAGCCTGGCTCGCGATGAGATACTCAGCCGCTCTCGCAGACTTTAACCGCGCGATTGAAGTCGCTCCACGTGACGCCCAGGTCTGGGCAAATCGCGCGGGTATTCATCTAAGGGTCGGCAACCTCGACGCTGCGATTGCGGACAGCTCCGAGGCGATCAAGCTGAACAAGCGATTGGTCGCGGCCTGGAGCAACCGATGCGGCGCAAAATATGCCAAGGGAGATTTGGAGGGTGCGCTCTCGGATTGCAATCAGGCAATCAAGTTGGACTCGAGTCACGCAATCGCCTTCAACAATCGTGGCAGCGTTCTCACTGACCTCCATAGGACTGACGAAGCAATTTCTGACCTGAACCGAGCCATCTCACTCGACTCAACCAAAAGCTACTTCTACGCAAACCGCGGCAAGGCTCGGTACATCGCTCAGCAACTCGATGGAGCGCTTGAAGACACCAGCCGCGCCATCGAACTCAACCCGAAGGAAGTAGAGGCGTGGCTCACTCGTGGGATCATCAGGTCAATGAAGTCGGACTTGACGGGTGGAATTGAAGACATCAACCAGTCGCTGAAACTCGCGCCAAAGTTGGTCGAAGGCTGGCACAATCGCGGAGTATTACTCCTTATGGCCGGCAAACTGGACGAAGCCGAAGCCGCTTTCGGAAAGGTCAAAGAACTTGGAGGTGAGCTAGGCCCGAAGCAGAGAGAATGCTGCGCGAAGCGAGAGAGCGAGTGAAGAAGGAGTAGGTACCTGAGCTGCATCTGGAGTGGCGCTGCTTCGCAGCGCCGCAAGCTGAAGCTTGAACTCGAACCCATGCGGTTTGAGTTCAAGCTTTAGCTTGCCGCCGTTGCCGAAGGCAACGGCGTAAGGGCGCGTGCTAAGATGCGCTCATGAGAACATCTCTCGGCTCCGATGCGCTGAAACCGATACAGGAAGACCTCAAGCGAGCAAACTCAGAGTTCGCAATCCAGTATCCAGGCGAAACCGGACACCGGCAACCGGTGCATACAGTCTACGGTGGTGCGCATCTGTTCAAGTCCGACACAGCACCACGTCTTGGAGCCCTTGCACGTCGCGCCCTTGCGGAGTATGCGCCCGACGCGACAGCCTTCGCACACGCGCTCGAACTTCGCGGCTCAGACGATTTTTTCGCATCAATCTACAAACGTGTCCTCGACAAACTCTCTCGCGAACCTGTGGAAGACTTCCGTATCGACTTCGAGGATGGGTATGGCAACCGTCCCGACTCCGAGGAAGACGGACACGCGATGACAGCTGCTCACGAAGTAGCTCAAGGTGCAGTTGCGGGAACCCTGCCTCCATTCATTGGCATCCGCATCAAGCCGTTAACCGAAGAGTTGCGAGTGCGAAGCTTGCGTACACTCGACATCTTCGTCACTGCTCTTATCGAGAAGATGGAGGGCAGGCTGCCGGCAAACTTTGTCGTTATGTTACCGAAGATTGTCAGACCCGAGCAGGTTACCGCGCTGGCCGAAACCTTTGACCTTCTCGAAGACGCTCTCAGACTGACACCAGGCTCGCTCAAAATGGAGATGATGGTTGAAACCACACAGTCAATCATCAATCAACACGGAGCTGCACATCTTCCGCAGCTGCTTGCCGCCTCTCGCGGACGCCTGGTCGCCGCTCACTTTGGCACTTACGATTACACGGCGAGCTGCAGCATCACTGCCGCACATCAGCATATGCTCCATCCTGCCTGCGATTTTGCTCGGCACATGATGAAGGTAGCGTTTGCAGGAACCGGTATCTGGATTTCGGACGGCGCGACCAACATCATGCCCATCGGACCAGATCGCACTACTGTTCACCGCGCGTGGAAGCTCCATTACGATCATATACAACACTCGCTCGGCAATGCTTTCTACCAGGGATGGGACCTGCATCCTGCCCAGCTTCCAACACGGTATGCGGCGGTCTACACGTTCTTCCTCGAAGGTCTTGATCAGGCTTCAGAGCGGCTGCGCAATTTCGTGGCGAAGGCTGCGCAGGCGACTTTGGTTGGAGACGTTTTCGATGATGCCGCTACCGGGCAAGGTCTGCTCAACTACTTTCTTCGCGCCATCAATTGTGGCGCAATCAGCGAGCAGGAAGCGACCACGCTGACGGGCCTGACTCCTGAGGATCTGCAATCAGGATCATTCGTCAAGATTCTCAAAAACCGACAGAGTCCTGTCTAGCTCCTGAGGAGCCGAATGTTTATAGCCACAATAGAAGAAGAGCGACTGAGCTCCGGAGATGTTGACATATGGCACACCGGTTTCTGGTTTTGGTCGGTTTTGGGGCGCCAAGTTGAAATTGTCGCTATGTTGATGCAGACAGCCCAAAACACCTTTAGAGGAAGAAGGTACTTGCGGGTAACAGTGTAATGTCCGGCTATCGGTTCGAACGTTAGAGTCGCTTGATGATAGATCAGTCTTGGTTTGACGGCGAATGAGTCGTTTTGGTTGGTCTTGGTATTGTTGTCACGAAGATGTTGGATCCTTTCCTTTGCATTCCTGATGATGTTGCTGGATGCGTTTGTCGATCAAGATGTATTGGTTGACCAGACCGAGTGAGCAACTGAGAGTGAATGCGATCGTTTGTGGGATTGAAACCTTGCGCAAGGCAATGACGAACGCGATCAAACTTTCCAAGATAGTTGTCAACGGCCCAAAGAGAGTGGTGGGTTTCACGGGCAATCTGATCCTGGGATTTGCCTTCGACATAATGCATCCAGCAGATGATGCCCTTGTGCGTGATTGCAGTGCCGACATCGTGGAGAGTCCCACGACGTGGCACGATACACTGGTTTTCCCGTTCGTGAAGAGCAATTAGAGATGCAATCTGGCTGTCAGCTCTGTTGAGCAGCTCAGCCAAATCGCAGTTACTCAAGAGGCCGCCCTGGCTATGCGCCTCCTCACAAAGGCGCAGAGCCTTGCTCAATATCCGTGCTTGAGGAGATTTCCTCTCGAGGATGGCGTCGACGTCCTCGCCAGTGCTTAAGTTGAGGACAACTGGTACGAGATCGGTATGGGTAATGCGTTTTCCACGAGTCGGTGGATCATCACGACTGACGGCCATCCAGACTACCTGGCCATGTCTGACATTCGCGACAGGACGGATGTGACTTTCGACCACTTCGAGAATCATTTCAGCGCAGAGATTGAGGATGCGATCGCCGCCGAGTCGTGGAAACTCCTGCGCAATCGCTGAGCAAGGGCATTTCGCAGGGTTTTCTGGCGCATGGGCGAGTATCTCAGTGAACAAAATCGGGTTGAGCACTCATCGCACCCCCTGCTTTGTTCGTTTTTTTTGGCCACGCACTGAGTGAAGTTTGCCAAAAGTCAGGAGCTGCTCGAGGTGATATCTTGAATTCTCATCCTCTCTGGCCTTGGAGAGCAGTTCCAAATAGGAGTTGATGAGCGAGCGGCTGCGAGCGAGGAGAAAAGCGATCTGCGAGACACTAATTCTGCGTTCGGCAAGTTGAGCGACACGAGTAAAGGTCGAGACATAATTGCTTACGGCGGCGGGAGAATGGTGCATGGTACGACAAATTTCGGTCATCGTTTTTCCCGCCAGTGCGAGCCGCACGATTTCGACACGATGAGTGAGCACTGGCCCTATGTCCTGGACGGTGCTACGGAGAGGAAGAGGGATGCGTGAATCTTGCTTACGAATGGCAGCTAGATCACGAGATATCGTTCGCGGGCTTGTGAAGAAGACTCGATAGGCGAGATCTTCACGCGTCAAGAGAGCACCTTGGCTGAGGGCTTCCTGACAAAGTTCGGGAATTCGTTTTCGGCGAAAAGCCTCGGGACCTTGGTTCTTTAGCAATCGGTCATCTTCAATCCCGTGATGAACTGTGAGTAGGACCGCGCGTTTCGCACATTTCTTGAT
Organism: uncultured Acidobacteriota bacterium; assembly: GCA_963813345.1. GTDB lineage: Bacteria > Acidobacteriota > Blastocatellia > RBC074 > RBC074 > CAWDDA01. The sequence continues at coordinate 253,019 of CAWEYR010000026.1, forward strand.
TGGTTTGCCGGCTGGCTCCTCTGCGGACACAGCAACCAGGGACGTCATTCCAGGTCGCGGCCGCGAAGTTGGAGAGTCAGCGAGAAATGAGAAATACACTTCTTCACAACATCGAGGACTGCGTTGGCCTAAAGCGGAACAATTGAGACCTTGCTCTATAGTCGTGAGAAACTGCGCATCGAGAGTCTTCTCCTGCAGGCGCAAGAGTTCCGAACGTTTGACGTTGCGAACGCCAGTCTGACTCCTTGACATTGGCATTTGCGGCTAGTTTAACCGGTGTGCCATATGTCAAGTTGGTAGGAGCGACATCGCGACGAGACTGTGCCGCTCCTCGGAGCTCGTACTCGTTTTTCGATCGTAACGATAAATTCATGGATACATCTGCTATTTTTTTCTTAACGTCGCCTCGATTAATCCGTGCGGCTCGTCTATCGGCAGGAATATCTCGTTGCGGTTTTCCATTCCAAACGGGGTGAGGTCAACGAGAAGACAATGGTTGTTGGGAAGCGACAGCGAGACCTCTGTCACTTCTTCAAAGTTGTGAAGCACGCTCGTGCCAATAGCATAGATCGTTTCCTGCACCGAGCGGCTATCGTGTTCGGCAAAAGTTTCGAGAATGTGTTGTTTCACACCGCGCCAGAGCGCACGGCAGCCAACCTCCGGGGATGAGTAGACCCAGCTCGCATTGATTGAAGTTGCGAGGATGCGATCGCTTGCCTCTTTGAGCGTCGTAAACTTATCTCTCTTGAACTTCTCAAATGCGGATCCAGTTGTTTTCAGCACCCTCAAGTCTTCGACTCCGGACGTCATTGTGATCGTCTCATGAGACGCCTTCACTCTTGCGATGCGCTTCTCATCGCTGCTCTTGATGAACGAGTGTCGATGAGGCTTCCCACCGACATCGATTCGAGCCCACTGGTGCTCGGAGATTTCTACGATAACCTCTGATGCTTCCAGGTTGTTTTTGACAAAGTGTTCTGCAAGCCGTAACGCGAAACCCTCGATCTCTTCGACGTGTGATGTCTCATGCGCGAGCGCGTAGACCGTATTCTTCATCGTATCCGTTGGAAGAACTCGACTGTTGTCGCCCGTCGTATAAGCGGCCTCAAACTCTCCCGAAAACGTGATCTTCACGTTGAGGTCCTGAAGCTCATGTCTGTCGCCGCTGCGACTCACTCGCACCATTCGCACACGAGACTTCCCGTACGTATTGTCAGCGAGAACTATTGGTGGAAGACTCATCGGCCTGTTAACTCCGTTAACTCCCACGATATGTTGAGTAGCCAAAAGGACTGAGAAGCAACGGGACGTGATAGTGCTCGGTTACGTTCCAAACTGTAAAGACCACTGTCACCAGAGGGTAAAACCCTTCGATGTTGTGATCGGCGAAGTAGGCCGCGGTGTCAAACGTCAGGCGATATCTTCCCGGCGCGAACACAGCGCCATCTGGCAGAAGCGTTGTAAGACGGCCATTATCATCTGTCACGCCCGAGCCAAGAACGGTCCAATGCTCAGTCTTCGCTGAATCCCCTGCCGGTGTTCCAAGCTCAAGGACTACAGGTATTCCCCGAGCCGGCTTGCCTTGCGATGTATCGAGTACGTGAGTCGTGATAGCGCTCATTCTTCTAATCAGCTCCGATCAACCAGCTAATCTGCTCCGATCAACTTCCGCAGCCTGAGCTGCGCGATCTTTCGTATCTCTTCGGAAGCAATCCGCAGCTCTGTCTGTGGATCGTTATCGAGTCGCTCGCGGCAACGCGCGAGCATCTCTTCGCTGCTTTTGCCAGTAGCGCAGATTATGAAGATGTGACCGAATTTCTCTTCATAAGCCACGTTTGCTTCTGTAAGAGATAAAAGCGTATCAGTCTCTGCATTAAGCGTTCCTGCCTGTTCCTCGGCAGACCAGCGGGATGCCTTCTCAGTGCGCGCTCCTATCTTCGGATGACTGTTAACGGCTTCGAGCCAGTCAGCCGGGGAGAGCTCCAGTGATATGAGCTCCGCTGTTTCTTCGAGCGATTTGAGATCCTCAAACGGGCGCGCCTCAACTAAACGCTTCGCCCACGCGGTCGACCCGCAACAGGCAAGCAATCCGGCGAACGCCTCTTCACTCGAAGCACTGTTCAATTCTTCAAGACCGCTCACAATCGCCGTCCTGTTTTCCCGTTTCTTAGTCTCCTGCAACTCTTCCAAAAACTCGCAACCTGCTGACGCCGCCATCAGGATAGATATTGAGACGGACGTGTGTCGCGCGTCCCGTGTTGACAAGCTTATCTTCAAAAAGATGCCGCGTGTGACCCTGCAGGTGCGTGCGCGGAAGCAGTTCCTTCCATTCCAGCTTTGCAAGATCCTGCGTGTCACTATCGGCACACTCACACGTTTCAATCGAGCAGGACTCAGGATAATTGCCCTTGAACCACAGCGTATCAACCTCGATTCGCGAAATCTTACTCGCAGTTGCACCGAGCCGGATGGCGCACCAGTCATAGCCGGGACCGCGTCGCCGCTTGGTCTCCCAGCCATCGCTCATGTTGAGTGCGCGCCCGGGCATGATCAGATTGTGACGATGGCCGAAGAACATATCGCTTGCGGCGATAACCGTTGCTCCATTTTCGACCGAAGCAAGGTCAATTTCGCTCTGGCGGCTGATCAATCGCTTCCAGTCCGGAACGACTTCGCCGTGCACGCGCAGCCGGGCCACGCCGCCATCGGGAAAAATATTGAACCGAAGGTGCGTGACACGATCCCGGTGATCTATCTTGAACGCGTTCTTCGAATCACCTTGAAGCTCGGACTTAGGCAGTATCTGAATCCAGTCCGCACTCAGAAGTTGGCTAACGTCAGGGTCGCCATCGACGGCGCACGCATCGATTGAACAGTGCGACGGAAAGTTGCCCCGGAAAAAACTGGTATCAACAATGACACCGCGAACATTGCCTGCGAGACCAAGTCGAATGATGCACCAGTCCCAAAGTTCATCGAGATTTGGAGCGCGTTTTCGGCGCGTCTCCCATCCATCCATCCACTTTCCAAGGTCGGTATACTTGCCCTCAATGAAGATGGGAGCCGCGTCTTTGAGCAGATTCTCCTTCGGCGCAAAGAACTCATCGTTGGCGTACAACACGGCGCCGCCTAGCCGTTGAGATGCGAGGTCGATCATCTCAGTGAAATCCATGAGACTCATCCGCGTTACCACGTGATTAGCTTTCCTGTCTTCGCGCCGGCAAAATCCCCGGCATCGAAAACCTTCTGCCCGCGCACGTATACAGATTCGACAACACCGTTCAGAGTGCGGCCATTGTAAGGTGTCAACTTGTGTCTATGCTCGATCGTTTCAGGCCTCACCTCAAATGATCTTTCAGGATTCCAGATCACAAAGTCAGCATCCATCATCGGCTTTATCCGGCCTTTCCGATCGTCGAGACCCGCAAGTTGAGCGGGCCGCCATGACATCCAGTCGGTGAGATGTCTGAACGAGAGGCCACGCTCTTTCATATTGGTCCACATCACAGGCAATCCGAATTGCAATGACGCGATGCCGCCCCAGGCGTCGACGAAACTTCCGGTCTCGCGCAGCTTAAGGTGCGGAGTGCAGGGAGAATGATCCGACACGACCATATCAATTACGCCTCTTTCAAGAGCTTCCCAAAGCTTCTCACGATTTTCGCGCTCGCGCACGGGCGGGCAGCATTTGAACTCGGTCGCACCGTGTGGCACGTCTTCTGCCGCGAAGGTCAGGTAATGCGGACACGTCTCAACAGTGATTCGCACGCCATCAGCCTTCGCCCTTTCCAGGATCGGCAGCGCATCCGACGATGAATGATGGACGATGTGAATCCGCGCGCCCGTCTCACGGGCCAGGCGAATCATGAGCTCGATTGCCTGATTCTCAGCCAACCGCGGACGCGAATGAAGAAACGTCTGAAACAGTTTTGGATCACCCCGTGAGGCTTCGGCGGCCGCACTGCTCGATCGGCTCAGGGAGCTCGGCGTGAACCAGCAACACGGCGTCGAGTGCAGTCAGTTTTGCAATCGCGATCCGCAGATCAGCTTCGGTGACATTTGGAAACTCATCCACACCGGAATGGATGAGAAAACATTTGAATCCTCGTACTCCGGCTTCGAGCAGTGGCGCAAGCTCTGATGTATTGCCCGGAACGACACCACCCCAGAAAGCGACATCGATCGAACATTGGTCACGAGCCGAGTCGAGCTTGATCTTGAATCCCTCGAGCGTCGTTGTGGGCGGGATACTGTTGAGCGGCATGTCTACAAGCGTCGTCACACCTCCCGCCGCTGCCGCGCGAGTTGCAGTGGCGTAACCCTCCCATTCGGTGCGTCCGGGTTCGTTGACGTGCACATGAGAATCGACAAGGCCGGCCATGACTACCGAATCGCCGGCGTCTACAATTTGACAGTTGTCAGGAACGTCCCTATAACCCGCAATCGCCGCGATCCTTCCCTCTCGCACGTGGATTGAGGCAGGAGCAACAGCGTCAGGCGTCACCACCCGTCGGCTGATGATGACAAGTTCAGTCATATCGCGGAATATAGCATAGTGTCCTGGGAGCGCCGGTCTCTGACCGGCGCGTGGCCAGCGCTGCGTCATGGAGTCTGTACAGATATTCCTGGCTCCAGAGGACGCCTGATGCCTCTGGGCACACAAGGACGAAATAGTCACAAGCTCCTGGAAGGAGCGACAGTCTAATCTTTCGCTTCATGATGCCAGCTACCTTCTGTGAGCTCAGTTCGCAGGTTTCTTCACTCGCGACTATAAACATTCGGCTCCTCCGGAGCCAACGCGCTGCGAAGCGGCCGTGTTCACAAGATGCCGATATGAAGCGACGAGCGTTTATTTCTAAATCGACTTTGAGTCTCGCCGGATTTCTCGCGCCGAATTTCTCGCGTCAGGTCTCAGCACAACCACGAGTCGCAACTGTCACGGGTCTGATTCCTGCAGAAAGGCTTGGCCGGACTCTTGTGCACGAACACATACTTGTCGATTTCATTGGTGCCGAGAGAGTCAGTCGTAATCGATACAATGCCGATGAAGTCTTCGAGAAGGCGCTACCGCACCTCAAGCAAGTTCGCGCGCTCGGTTGTCAAACCTTTGTCGACTGCACACCGAACTGGCTTGGGCGAGATGTAGTCTTGTTACGGCGACTGAGTCAGGAGTCGGGACTCAACATAGTTACCAATACCGGTTATTACGGGGCGCGTCAGCATCTTTTCCTTCCGGCCAATGTGCGGCAGGAAACACCAGAGCAGATTGCATCGCACTGGATCAAGGAATTCGAAGCAGGCATCGACGGCAGTGATATCAAGCCCGGATTCATCAAGATCGGCGTTGACGCGGGCAAGCTATCGGACTTGAACCGAAAGATCGTCAGTGCGGCTGCGATCACGCACCTCAAAACAGGATTGACCATCGCGGGTCACACTGGCGACGGCCAGGCAGCAAGGGAGCAGCTCGACCTGCTTGATAGTCTCGGCGTGAGTGCGCGGGCATTCATCTGGGTTCATGCGCAGAGTGAAAAGGACACTCAATTGCACTTCGAGGCAGCACGGCGGGGTTGCTGGGTTGAGTTCGATGGTATTAATGCAAACAGCCTTGAGCGGCATGTCAGTCTTGTTACATCAATGCGACAGGAAGGACTATTGAACCGTGTTCTTGTCTCACACGATTCGGGTTGGTACCACGTCGGCGAACCCGCTGGAGGAGAGTTTCGAGGATACGACACGTTGTTTACAAAGTTCATTCCTGCACTTCGTGCTCGCGGATTCAGCGCGGGTGAGGTTGACCAATTGACTATCGACAACCCTCAGAGGGCTTTTCAACTGACCATTCACGCGCGAACTAAATGAGGATGCTCGGGACTATGAACAGCAACCGGCGCTTTTCCGACGACATTCTGGCAAGCATTCACAAGAACAAGATAATCGGTTTGAGGGCAGGTACTGGACAGCATCGCTTCATCGGAATCTGGGCGGTGGTTGTTGAAGGCAGAGTCTTCGTGAGGTCGTGGAGTCTCAAGCCTCGAAGCTGGTATCGCACCTTTCTCGAAGAACCTCAGGGAACTGTGAATATCGCCGATCGCGAAATTGCTGTGCGCGCAGTGCGGACAAGGAGTGAGCGCTTGAAGGACGGGGTCGATCGTGCATATCGTGAGAAGTACAATACGCCCGGATCGATCAAGTATGTTCGAGACCTTGCGCGAGCAAAGTCGAGGGCTACGACTACTGAACTGATTCCCGCTGAATGAACTGGAGGTCTGAACTTGGCGACAGAACACTACGTTCGGGCCGAGTGGAGCCCGCGCGGCTGCCGCTGCGCGGCAGCGGCAAGCTAAAGCTTGAACTCAAACCAATGAGTAACATTACAAAAACACCCATACCTGACTCTTATTGGGTTGTGCCGGGGAGATTGCTGGCTGGAGAGTATCCGGGCGCGCTTAACAATAGCGTTGCTCAGCGAAAGGTTCGATCGTTCGTCGAGGCAGGAATAAGTATGTTTCTCGACCTCACCGAAAATAGAAGAGCTGGAACCTTATGAGCACTTCCTTCCCGAGGATTCAGTCTACGTACGCAAGGCGATCCGAGATATGTCGATTCCGACTCCCGAGCTGATGAAAGAGATTCAGGAGTTGATCGCCGCATCACTCGCACAGAACCACATGGTCTATGTGCACTGTATGGGTGGCATAGGACGTACAGGAACAGTCGTCGGATGCTATCTGGTTGAACAGGGTATGACGGGTCAGGAGGCTTTGCGGACAATCAGCGATCTGCGCAAAAGCGTATCCGATTCAGGCATTCGTTCACCTGAAACCCGCGACCAAAGGACCTTCGTGGAGAATTGGAAGGCTTGAACTCAAACTCAATGGGTTTGAGTTCAAGCTTTAGCTTGTGGTTGCATTCGACGGCGGCTGAAGGTCGCGAAGACGGCGCTCGAGAAATCGGCGTTCGCTCTCATTGGTTACTAACTCCAATGCTCGCTTATAACTCTTAGCCGCTTCTTCCTGCATTCCCGCACGGCGCGACAGATCGGCACGGGCGGCATGGAGAAGATGATAGCCATCGAGTTCTCCGTTGGCCGCGAGAGAATCGATGAGCGCAAGCGCTGGTTGAGGCCCGTCTACCATCGCAACAGCCACGGCGCGGTTCAACGACACGATTGGAGAGGGTTGTACCTGCTCAAGAAGATCGTAGAGCCGGAGAATCTGATGCCAATCCGTGTCTTCGGCACGTGCAGCCTGACAATGGAGCGCCGCGATCGCAGCCTGCATCGCAAACGGGCCGGATCCGCCACGAAGGGCCTCCTCAACGAGTGGAAGCGCCTCGGCGATCTGCTCCTGGTTCCAGAGGCTGCGATTCTGCTCTTCGAGAACTATCAAGATCGCCCGCCTCGTCGATCCGCGCATCGCGCCGTGAATCGTGAAGCAGCATGAGCGCAACGAGCGCAGTCGCTTCCGAGGGCGGCTGCGGCGCCATCAACAATCGTACGAGACGCCCGAGTCGGATCGCTTCCGCGCAGAGGTCAGCCCTCACAAGCGGCGCGCCTCGCGTTGCAGCATAGCCTTCGTTAAAGATCAGGTAGATCACCGTCAGAACCGCGCCGACCCGTTCTGGCAAATCGTTTGTCTCAGGCACCGTATACGGAATCCCGGCATCTCGAATCTTTCGTTTGGCGCGAACGAGTCGCTGCGCCATGGTCGCTGGTGGGACGAGAAAAGCGCGTGCAATCTCGTCCGTCTGCAGGCCGCCTAAGGTGCGCAGCGTCAGCGCTACCTGCGCATCCAGCGCGAGTGCCGGATGGCAACAGGTGAAGATGAGCCGAAGGCGATCATCGGGTATCTCATTTGTATCGTAGTCCGGCTCCACGAAGGTCGGGATCAATCCTGACGCGACGTGCGATTCAAGTTTTTCCTCGAGCCGGGTTCGCCGTCGAATCCGATCAATTGCCTTGTGACGCGCTGTCTGGATGATCCACGCGCGCGGGAATTCAGGAACGCCGGAGGAGCGCCACTGATCGACAGCAGCAGTAAAGGCCTCCTGTGCAGCTTCCTCGGCCACGTCAAAGTCGCCAACCAGGCGAATCAGGGTAGCGACTATTCGGCCCCAATCCGAGCGATAGACTGTATCAACGGCTGAGTTGGCTTGAGTGAACATACTCGATTATAGACTCCCCGGGGCTTCATCTGACTGGTTCGTAGCTCATACCCAGGGTCAATATTTTCTGCAGCAGGTCTTGATACATTGTGCCGCAATGTTCGGCAGAATCTGCGAAATCTTCGTTGTGTGCTATCTGGGGATTGGGATTAACTTCGAGCACATATTTGATACCGTCCTCAGTCAAACGGTAGTCGATCCGCGCATATCCGCTCAGACCGAGAATCCGGTAAATGCGTTTCGAGAGCCGCACGAACTCGTCCTTTACGGCCGGCTCAAGCTGAGCCGCTTCGGTTTTCAGACCAATCCTCTTTTGATATTCCGTATCCCATTTAACTTTGCCCGTAGCGATGTTAGCCGCGCCTTCGCGCAGATTTGTCATGACCAGTTCCCAGGGCGTATAAGCCTGCAGCTTATGGTTTCCGATTACTGCGACATAAATCTCGCGCCCTTCGATGTATTCCTCGGCAATTGCAGCCGTCTCGTTCTGACGGTGTATGAAATCAACTCGCTCCTTGAGCCGATCGTTATCGCGCGTCACTGACGCCTGAGCAATGCCGACTGAGCCTTCATCACTCAGCGATTTGACGAGCAGCGGAAACTTCAGCCGGCCTAACCGCTCGACATTGCGCCTGCGGTGAAAAACTGCAAAACGCGGAACGTGAATACGGTGGTAAGTCAGAATCTTTTTCGTTAACGCCTTGTCCCGAGACAGTGTCATCCCGCGCGGATTGCATCCCGTATACTTCTGTTTTGTTAATTCGAGGTAACTGACTACGTGCTGGTCAAAGAGTGGATAGCCGTCAAACTCTTCGAGCAGGTTGAATGTCACATGAGGCTTATGCTTCTCGACCGCTTCGCGAATCACGCCAAGATCGCTTCCAACACCAATCGGCTGCACTTCGTGTCCTATTGCTCGCAACGTCGAGACGACGTCATATTCAGTGCGCCATAGTTCTTTCTCTTTGTTCTCCACCCCGTCAAGCGTATCAGGCGGGATCAGATCTTTGTGCGCCAGCACGATGACGCGAAGCTTTCTTCTTCTGGATTTATCACTCATAACGCCAGCCTGTGGTATCCGGTATGAATTCCATTCATCGTCTGAGCTGTCAACAATACAAACAGTTTCTGTTTAGCGCGATTCCTGGTCAGCCTGACTTGCAGTTTCAGCTCACGGCAACGGTTGATCATCTGTGCAAGCATCTGATCGATGGCATACGTGTGCACACCCGTGCCTTCGGCAACTTCCTGACAGAGTTCCCGTCGATGACGCCTGAGAAACGTGACCGCACTTGCAGACGTTCTGCCTTTCGCCTCGGAGAAGATGCGGAGCAGATCACGATCGTAGTCAGGCGGCCACAGGAACGCGTAGTGCTCGCGTTTATTGCGGTAATGGTCTCGCAACGTCGTCTCAATCCCGGATAACTGATCAACCTTTTTCTGTGAGTGATTGGGTGCCGCCCTCCCCGCGAGTTCTCTCATCAGCTCGTCAACGTACTCGAGCTTTCGCAGCGCGGGCCAACCCGCATATGCCTTTCTCCATCGAGACCCGGGCGCAAGCCAGACAGCGAACGTCTCCGCAAAATCTTCTGCGGGGTGCGACTGCGCATACCAGGCCGGGAGGTGAAGCACATATTCGCGGCTATTAGGTTCCGGTTTGTACCAGTTGGGATACGGGCGAGAAAATTGACCGAACAACTCACTATAGCGGCGCCTCCTATGGAGAAGAAACGCGTTATCTATCGCGTGGCCGGCTTCATGCCGCATGATCCGAAGGCAGTCCTGCTGTGTGCCGCCCTCGACCTCGAGCATCTGGCTGCGTTCAAGTCTGTATAGCCGCGGGTGCGCCATATAAAACGGAATCGCGAAGCCCGTCACCTTGTCCGGAGTGAACCACTCGTCCGCCAACCAGACGTGAGGTTTCACGCGGAGATCCCGCGCTTCGAGCTCCTGGTAAAGCCGGCGAAGACGACGCTCTACAGCTGTCCCCTTGACGCTCAGTGGCAGGTCGCAAAGACGCAGGTCAAGCAGTTCGTCTTTTGTCAGCCGGTTCAGTCGCTTAGTGATCATCATTCTTCAGGCGAGTTAAACATCTTCTCGTAGTGGTGTCCAACATTGCCATCAGCCGCAAGGGGCGGTAGTGTCAAATCAGCGGTACAACCTACTTTCGTATCTGGAAAAGAAGGAGACTTTCAAGTCATGGAGTTCTTTCAAGGCATGGATATTTGGTCGTTGTTGATCCTGCTCGTCGTAGCAGGCATTTGTGGTGCTATCGGCCAGTCTATCGTGGGATTCAGCCGTGGCGGATGCCTTGCCTCGATCGCAGTCGGGTTCATTGGCGCTCTGCTTGGGATGTGGATATCCAAACAGATTGGCATAGGTGAACTTTTTGCCGTCAACATCGGCGGACGCAGCTTCCCGGTTATCTGGTCGATTATCGGATCGGCACTCTTTGTCGGCCTGATCAGCCTCATCTCACGAAGGTCTTACAGAGGTTAACAGACGTTATCAATAGGTTGCACGTCCGCCGCTGATGTCAAACACGGCTCCCGTCGAGAAAGTGCATTCGCTCGAGGCGAGCCACGATACGAGGGCTGCCACTTCCTCAGGGAGCCCGACCCGGCCAATTGGGATGCGAGACACCATGTATTGAACCGTTTCCTGGGTTAGTTGCGTAACGATCTCAGTTTCGATCACGGCCGGGGTGATGCAGTTAACTATGATGCCTTTGGTTGCCACCTCCTTGGCCAGCGATTTCGTAAATCCGATGACTCCGGCTTTTGCCGCTGAATATGCCGGCATATTCGGGTTTCCTTCCTTCCCGGCGATTGAAGCGATATTGACGATTCGGCCGCTATTGCGGGCAAGCATATGCGGCAGGACAGCCTTGGACATATAGAATGTACCGTCCAGATCAATAGCCATCACACGACGCCATTCATCGTCCGGATATTCCGCTACCGATGCCGCAGGTCCTGCTATTCCGGCATTGTTCACAAGGACGTCGATGCGACCTGTCCGCTCGATCACCTGCCCGACCAGAGCACCGACACTTGCTGGATTGGCTACATCGACAACAAGCGGAATGACTTCGGCTCCGCCTCCTGCTCCGCCTCCTGCTCCGGAGGATGCTTTCATCTTTTGAGACACGCGCTCCAACTCGAGCCTCATCAATATCGGCCAGGACGATCGTGAAACCATCACGCGCCAGGCGCTCGGAAATCGCCAGGCCAATCCCGCGGGCCGCACCGGTGACAATCGCAGATCCTTTATTCATCGTTTGCTCTCCTTCTAGTGCATTTGTACGCCCCCTTCGCCAACGGCGCTCCGAGGGCTGGTCCATCGGTGATAAGGCTGGTTCACGAGATTTGCAAGAGTCCGTAAAGATTTCAGGACAATTTCATAAATCTCTAAAGATTTTCGTTGAGGGCGTGAACTAATGTTCACGTGAGGTATTACGATGAGAAAGTTTATCCCTTCATTGTTGACTTTAGCATTCGCGGTGGCTGCTGCTTTCGCAGTGCATTTCCCGCGATAAGTGCAAACGCGTTCCTCAAGGAACCAACCTCCAACGAGATCGCGACTTTCTCCAGGGACGTGGCGCCTATCATTTTCAATAATTGCGCCGAGTGTCACCGTCCCGGGGAAGCCGCTCCGATGTCGTTGCTGACCTACAAAGACGCCCGTCCGTGGGCGAAATCCATACGTGAAAAAGTAGTCAATCGTCAGATGCCTCCCTGGCACGCCGACCCTCGTCACGGTGAGTTCAGGAACGAGCGTCGACTGACTGACGCTGAAATTGCAAAGATCGTCAACTGGGTTGAAAACGGCGCAAAAGAAGGCGACGCGCGAGACCTTCCGCCAACACCAAAATTCGTCGAAGGATGGGGTATAGGCAAGCCGGACCTCGTGGTTCATATGCCCGAGGAGTTTACTCTCGAAGCTTCGGGACCGGATGAATACCAGAACTTTGAGATTGACCCTGACTTCAAAGAAGATCGTTACGTCCAGGCTGTTGAGGCGCGGCCAGGGAATCGCAAAATCGTTCACCACATCCTGGCTTTCATAAAACCACCTGCGGATCCCAATGCCCCCAAACTAACCAAAGAGGAAGCGGACAAACAGCGTGCTCTTCAAGAGAAGGAATCGATCTATTACCGTGAGGGATTCCTGCAGCGTGTTAAAGCTGACCTGGCTGTTTACAACGAGGGTTGCGAGCTTCCAAACGGGGGATCCGGGCGAACGCGAGATACGAGCAAGCGCCACGCGATGCCACCCCTTCTCGCGGCATATGCACCTGGAAGAGATGTGAACGCCTGGGAGCCGGGTACGGCCAGGCTGATACCGGCGGGTTCAAAAATCACGCTCCAGATTCATTACTCAAAGGCTACCGGGAAGGTAGAGAAGGATCGGTCGAGCGTTGGTCTGATCTTTGCCAAGGCTCCGCCATCCAGGTTGCTAATGTCAGAGATGATCCACAATTCCTATCTTCAGATCAAACCTGGTGCTGAAAATCATCGTGTAACCGCCTGCTGGACTACACCCAAAGAGTTTCAGTTGACCGCGCTCATGCCGCACATGCACGTGCGAGGTGCTGACATGGAGGTCAAAGTGGTTTACCCCGATGGCCGCTCGGCCGTGCTCCTCAACGTGCCGAAGTATGACTTCTCCTGGCAACACAATTACTCATTGAAACAGCCACTGACAATACCAAAGGGTACAACGTTCCTGATAACAGGACATTTCGACAATTCCTCGAAAAACAAATACAACCCCGACCCGTCAAAGGCAGTTCGCTGGGGTGAACCTACCTATGACGAAATGCTCGCCTGCATGCTCTGAATACACCCAGGAAGCGAAGCAAGCGCTGGTAGTGAATAGATAGAAATCTGGATAGGGATCATGCGGTTTGAGTTCAAGCTTTAGCTTGTCGCCGTTGCCGAAAGCAAGCAACGGCGGAGCCGCTGCCGGAGGCCGGAGTCGCCGGCCGGGAGGCCGGCGCTCCGGCGCTCGGATTCCGCCTGAAGGCGGTACTACATGCAACATGTGGCACGATGGTCGCATCATACTTCAGAGGAGAGGGTTTAGAAGGAGTATGAAAATGCGAAAAGTTCGTGTGGGCGCCTTATTGTTTGCAAGTCTTTTGATTGCAGCGCTTGTTGCCGTGCCGCCAGCGCCGGTCCGGTCAATGCCCTTGACAGGGGCGGACGACCCGAAAATCAAAGGCCGCATCCTGGAGCCCGTCAATGTGGCAATTCTTATCCAGGACGACCTGGTTTCACATGTGAGCAACGAGCTGAAACTCACAGGTGACTTCATTCGATCCCTTCCTCAGGGGTCTAGTGTGATGGTCGGCTATATCACGGCCGGAAGCCTGCAAGTCCGCCAGCCATTTACCCGCGACCTGAACGCGGCAGCAAAGTCGTTAAGAGTGCTGGTGTCAAATACGTCGGGTTCGCCTTTCAATCCGTATGTTGAGGTATTGGAAGCGCTTCGCAAGTTCGATTCAAAGGGGAGCAGCCGGAATGTTCTGCTGCTGATTTCAGATGGTCTCGACACTTCGCGCGGCAATGACGCTTCCTCGATCCTTTTTTCAGTCGATCTTGAGCGAGCCATCAAGGAAGCGGGACGCCGCAAAGTGTCAATCTATTCCTTCTTTGCTCCGTCGGTTGGATTGACCAGACGCAATTCACTCCTGGCAAGCTACGGCCAGAGCTCACTCAATCGCGTCTCCCGTGAAACTGGTGGTGAGGCTTTCTTTCAAGGGTTGACGGATTTCGTAACCTTTAATTCTCACTTCGAGCGCCTTGTCCAGGCGCTCAACCAAAAGGAGTATCAGGAGTAAGTTCGATAGATTGGAGTGCTGCGACTGCCGCTTTAGTCTCCTGGGAAGATTCGGTGCAGGAGACTAAAGCGGCGCCAAGCCGCCGCACTCCAAATCTTGCTCTTGCGTTCCCGGATGCTTTCACTATGCTTATCGCATATGAAACGCATCCATCGACTGTTTGCTCTCTCCTCTTGTTCTCTCTGTCGCTCTCGCGATTGGTATCAACGCACAGTCAGCAAAGCCGCGCAAAGTAGCGGCGAAAGCTGCGCCGATCGAGATTCTGCGCGATGAATTCGGTGTCCCGCACGTCTTCGCTTCAACGCTGGAAGACGCCGCCTTTGCCATTGGCTATGCGCAGGCCGAAGATCGTCTCGAGGAGTTGCTCAAGAACTATCGCAGGGCCGAAGGCACCATGTCCGAAGCCTTCGGACCTGAGTGGTTTCGACACGATTACCGTCAGCGTATGTGGCAGCACGCCGCGATCAGTCGCGCTCGATGGAACGATGTCAGCCCGAAGATGCGCTCGAGTTTCGAAGCATTTCAGGAAGGCGTCAAACAATTCATGAGCGAACATCCCGAGCAGGTTCCCAAGTGGGCGCCGGAGCTTCGACCCGAACAGATCGTAGCGCTCGGCCGCCATATCATTTGGGGCTGGCCCGAAGGCGAAGCCGCAGGTGATCTGAGACGCGCCGGTGTAGAGCCTTATCCTGTCGCTTATCGAGGCTCGAACCAGATGCTACTGGCGCCGAGCAAAACAGCAATGAAAGCACCCATAGCTGTGATTGATCCGCACCTGAGCTGGTACGGCGAGTTTCGATTTTATGAAGTTCGCATTTACGCCGGCGACTACGCTGTTTCGGGCGTCAGCATTCTCGGAATTCCCTTCCCTTCGCTGGGTCACAGCCGCTGGAGCTCGGTAGCAATGACCACGGGCGGTCCGGATACAGCTGATATCTACGAGGAAGAACTCAACCCTGCGAACCCACGCCAGTACAAATACGATGGGCAATGGCGCGAGATGACTGTCCGCAAGGAAAAGATCAGAGTACTGGTTGATGGCAAGCTCAATGAGAAGGAAGTTGAGATTGAGTACTCACATCACGGTCCGATCGTTGCGCATAAGAACGGCAAAGGCTATGCGATGGCGATTCCGTATATGAACGAGATCGGTCTTACGGATCAGATGCATGAGATGAATACGGCACGGAATCTGACCGAGATGAAGAAGGCGCTCTCAAAGCTCCAGTTGATGTCACAGAACATCATGGTAGGCACAACCGAAGGCGACATTTATTACCTTCGAACCGGTCGCGTGCCGATTCGTCCGGCGGGCCTCGAAAGCAACCGGCCGCTGCCAGGCAACACGTCGGCGAGCGAATGGAAGGGTATCTATAAGATCGAAGACCTGGTGCAGATTACAAATCCGCCACAGGGCTATATGCAGAACAACAACATCTCGCCATTTGCGATGATGAAGGATAGCCCGCTTGTTCCCGAGAAATACGCCGATCGTCCTCAGGTCTACTACGATGAAAAGCGTCCGCCGCATCAGCGAGCCGCAATGACGCTCGAAGAATTGCACGCCGCAAAGAACGTCACGATCGAGGATGCAATCAACCTTGCCTTCAGCACTCAAGTCTACAAAGCTGAGGAATGGCAGGCTCGCCTGAAGACCGCGTGGGCAAAGACGGGCACTGGAACGAGTGGAACAAGTCAGCGCAGTGCGGATGCGACCAGCGTCTACAATCAGATTCAGAACTGGAACCGTCGAAGTGATCCGGATTCGACGGGCGCGCTCGCGTACTTTGCATTCAAGATGTCGCTTGAGAACAAGACGGATCAGGCTGCGATAGAGGTTCCTCCTGCTCTGACCGATGAGAAGCTGACGGCAGCGCTCGATAAGGCCGCCGCGTGGCTTAAGACAAATTTCGGCGCGCTCGAAGTTCCGTATGGCCGTTATTTCCGCGTCGGGCGAACGGGGGGTAAAACGTATCCGGTTGGAGGTGGCACATTGCGCGATGCGGGCATGGCAACACCGCGGGCTATAGGTTTTCAGCCGGTAGGAAAGGAGATGGTTGGAGACCGTGGTCAGACTTCGACGCAGATTGTCATTCTCACCAAGATTCCACAATCATTCACGATTCTTCCGCTTGGCGAAAGCGACCACAAGGAATCCGGGCACTGGGACGATCAGGCCGAAAAGCTTTTCAGCAAAGGTCGCGCAAAATCGAGTTATTTCTTGAACAAGCCTGAGTTGCTAAAGCACGTCACCGCGAAAAAGGTCTTAACGCGGGAAAAGGCAATGAGCGCGACGCGCTGAAGCATGTTTAGGTACGTTGTACCGCCTTCAGGCGGAATCTTGCTATCGCACGATCCCGCCCGAAGGCGTACTACTTGCCCAGATTCAGCACCCGCTTTGCCAACCGCGCATCACCGATCTTTTCAGCCATTGCCGCAAATTCCTTCGTAGCTCCGCTCCACCGCAACTGCTCCACATCATCAAAGAGTGGCTCGTCGACTCGCAGCGTAGCGAGATCCTTGAATAGCAGTGCGCTCTCGAGCTTGTCGCCGAGAACTTCTCGGGGAAAATCTTCCAACTTTCCGTGCAGGTTTATGAGTCGCGCGGCTGTCTTAGGTCCATAGCCTGCAAGTCCCGGGTATCCATCCGACGAGTCGCCGACAAGCGCAAGGTAGTCAGGGATGAACCGAGGCGCGACGCCGTACTTTTCGCGAATAGCTTCCGCATCACGAATCTTGCCGCTTTTCCGATCCACCTGCACCACGCGATCCTCGACAACGCATTGAGCCAGGTCCTTGTCGGGTGTCCAGATGTATACCTTCTGGACTCGCTCATCGCGCGCCGCGATGTTAGCCGCTGAGGCAAGCGCGTCGTCTGCCTCGAGCTCGATCATCGGCCACACGACGACTCCCATCGCGACAAGCGATTCCTCGAGCGGAACAAACTGCGCCTTCAAAACCTTATCGATTCCGTAGCCAGTCTTGTAGTCCGCCCACATGCGGTTGCGGAATGACTCGATGATGTGATCGGTCGCGACTCCAATGTGCGTCGCACCAGTTTCGAGCATCTGAGCAACTGTATGAAGCACTCCAGCCACGGCGCCGAAGGGCGGATCGGTTCCCTTGAAGCGGCGGATCCCGTAGAAGTGGCGAAAGAGCTCGTATGTCCCGTCAATCAGGTGAATGATCATTTGGAGAAGGTTTTATCCGGGAGCCTGCTCGCAGTTAATGATCCAGGGTATGCCAAACTGATCGACAAGCACGCCAAAACGGACCGCCCAGAAAGTTTGCTGAATCGGCATCTGCACCGTCCCGTTTTCTGACAATGCATGAAAGATGCGTTCCGCCTCTGCGGGGTCGTTGATGCCAATAGTAACGGAAAAGCCTTTTGGTACTTGGTAGCTCTCAGGCTGACTGTCAGCGCCCATCAATACTTCGTCGCCAACAGTAAACGTCGCGTGCATTATTTTGTCGTGCCATTCAGTTGGCACCTGGTCCGCCATCGGTGAATTACCGTTCGTAAGCATGAACGTGATTTTGCCGCCGAGACACTTCTCATAAAACTTGAATGCAGCCTCGCATTGGCCGTTGAAAGTGAGATAGGGCTCTAATTTCATTTTTGCACTCCTCGGTTTAATGTACGTCGTACCTAATCATTTCGGAGGTTTCTTCTCATATGACTCATCGAGTCCTGGCATGAAATAAGGACCACCCGGAGCCATACTCCCTTTGAGAAAAATGACGTGGGACGAAAGTGTCAGGCTCTGACGAAGATCGAGAGCGGCTTTGCATTTCACCCAGTCCGGCCCGTTGCCGCCATGACGAATCGTCTCGCGCGACGCCTTCCAGTGCTCGACGCTCGCGTACCGCGTAGACAGATAGACCTCGTCATAATCCTTGCTCACAGTCGTAGCGCCCTCCACTCCCGCAGGAGCAATCACCTGCCACATCCCGATCACGCGTGAACCGAGCTTTTCGAAATATGGCCAGACACCTTCCTTGCTTGCCTTGAGAAACTGATCAAACGTTCCCTTCTTTATTCTGAAGTAGCGCAGCGTGACGATCTCTTCTCCAGGTTGCGCGACATCGTTGCGCACCGGGCGAGGAGGTTGCTGATCTGCGACCGGATTGAGTCCACCTCTGAAAGGCCTGTCTTGCTGTGTCTGTTGCGCCGCGCAGACGTTCGCAAAACCAATGACAATCAGAGTCCCGCCAACAGCAAGAATCCGCTGAGTGCGTCGAGTGAGACTTTTTGTCGTCATAAGCTTCCTCCCTCATCAGACTGGCAAGTAAGCCAGGAGATATGGGAAAGCGATGAGTGCGAGCGTCAGCGCAGTGATCACCCAAAGGCTCATCCGCTGCAGCCTCCGGCCCTTAGGTGTAGCGCAAGCCGTCACCCGGCTCGCACGCCTCTTTTTGGGGCCGGTATGCGAAGTAGAACCCGATGCCGACGAACACTACGTTAAGAGCGATGAAATATGGGCGGTACGGCATCAGCGCTGTGGCAAATGCGAGTCCGCCCGCGCCGAGGAAGGAAAACGCCGCGGGGAACACGCAACAACTGAGCGGTAGAAAAGACAGCGCCGCCGAAATGAGTGATCCGCCGGTGGTCACGGCTGCTCCAGAAGGTTTCATACGCTGCTACGTCCTATCCTACCGCTTCACTTGACTGAGCAGTTCTTTGACTTTGGCCTCAAAGACCGCGCCGTCAAGGAGCTGTCCTGTTTTGGTCGAGCTCATACTGCGGAGTTGATGCATCCAGAAATCCGGTGTTGGAGGCTCCTTGTCCCACTGGGTTCCTGCACCGTACAAGAGATAGACATCCCACGCCTCCCGTGGTGTGCCCAGCACTTTCTGCCATCGCTGGCCGGTGAGCCGGTCTCCGTCCCAATAGTAGCTCAACCGATTGTCACTAAATTCATCCGAGCGGCTTTTCGCCCAGCCCCGTGAGTCACCAGGAAACATCGGCAGCCAGACGATGTAGGCACGCAACCGATCGTCCTGAACGCTCTTGAGAACCTTCTGAATGTCGGAGAACCCCCGACGACACGCCGGTCAGACAGGCGAGAGCAGCGCCACTACCCGCACCTTGCCTTGTCCATTGACGAATGCCTGCTGGAGCTGGTCCAGGTTCTTCAGATCGGTCATCCCCGCCGCGCGTCCGGCACCTATCGCCCGTCGAACACCAATCCCGCCATGCATTAATAAGAAGAGCGCCGAAAGCAGACTCGCAACTCCCAAAGTGATAATCGGCGTCCGTTTCATTTTGGCTCCTTCATCAAGCACTCTGCTGCCTTAATTACTTCATTCAGACATCAAGCACCTGACGGATTTCTTTTGTTGGCTTCAGCCAGGCGTTGGAAGCATTGGCCGGATAGCAGTAGCCAGCCTGATAGATGGGTTGTCCCTCGCGTCTACTGTGTATCCATCCTCGACCTGCCAAACGGCCGACAAAACCCCTTGAGCGAAACCCCAGGCCAACGCCCGGTCGAAGCACACTCCCAATCTCCGGGCGAAATGGTTAAGTCGTCGTTCAACATGGGCGGCGCGACGCGAAGAGGTCCGGCCGTTCTGTCGGATTACGAAGGACTGCGCCAATCTCGTACTCGATTTCGCCGGCTACACCTTTAGGGTCGATAGCCAGCCAGCCTCGATCAGAGTCAAACAGCACATTGTAATGTTGAAGGTCTCCATGGAGCAATCTTGGGTGCTGCTGCGAAGCGGAGAGATATGAGTACCAGTGATGAGCTTCCTCAATAAGGTTCCCTGGAACTTGAAGGTCTCCAGTTTCCGAATACCGTTCGAACCCCCTGGCCCAATCCTGTACTGTCGCGCAACCCTTCAATGGTTCGCGTCCAGACACCTCCACGGACATCTCGTGCATGACGTCAGCAAGAATATCTGTTGCTTCGTCATCATTTCCGTTCAGGACCATGTTAACGAGCGAGTTGCCTGGTGTCAGCCGCTCGAGAAGCAGCGCCCCCTCGATGTACTCATGAACGCGAGCGACTCCGTGTCCGTTGAATGCATCCAACACATCTCCAGAGTGCCACTCGTCTCCTTCTTTCTTAACGATCTTCAGAACGACGGATTGCCGCTCTCGGGTACCGAACGCGACGAGTGAGGTTTCCGTTTCAACTATATTCTCTATCGTCACGCGCCAGGCGCGGGTCCGCTCTTCGAGTCGATCGCGCACTCGATTGTCGAGTTGGTTCAACGTTCTTGACGCAAACGATTCCAGAGTTGTTCGTCCTTGTGGGCTACGGTCGTAAGACGGCCGTGAACATCAAATGGCCAAGACTCCCCTTTGCCCCGGCCCCCCAGCCGACGGACTTGCCGCGAGCAAAGCTCAAAGTATCGAACCCCGGTCCTTCAAGCTGATTCCAGCTCCGTCCATCATCGGTCGAACAATCCGATCCTGACGGACCCAGGGCAACGATCGTCGGCGTTGTAATCCCGGGTACATACGCAACTGCCGAACGATAGCCACTCAGACCTTTCACAAGTCTCCACGTGACACCGCCGTCACTCGTCATTGCAAGATTGTCGACTGCCTCTTTCTCCTTCGGTAGTCCCCACCCACAATCACACCGTGCTGCGAATCGCGAAACGCAATCGAGAAGATGCCTGCGGATGCGCCAGCTTTGAGCGGAGTCTCCGCGACTGTCCAAGTGCGGCCGCGATCACGCGTCCGAAGCACGCGCGCTTTCGCTGCAGCGCCGGTACCAATCCACGCTTCGGACTTGCCAACGACGGCAATATTGGTGCCGCTTGCGGCAAACGCTCCCTCGTTAGCGAGCGCAGGTGGCAGCGCGGCCGCGGGCACACGCGCCCACGCCCGTCCGCCGTTCTCAGTAATCAGGATACAGAACTGCCCGTCAATCGAATCGCCCATCACGATGCCGTGATCGACATCCCAGAAAGGACATCGCATCAAGAAACATCTTCGGATCGTTACTTCTGTATTGCTCAGTCCACGTAGCACCGGCATCGGTAGTCTTGTAGATGCGCGACGCGGGACCGTTACCAATGCTGAGTACGTATGCTGTCCGGTCGTCAATTGCATCGATGTCTCGAAAATCGACTACGTCCGTGGTCACAGTTAACTTCTGCCACTTCGCTCCGCCGTCGTCCGTACGCAACACAGTGCCGCCCGAGCCGCTCGCCCAGGCTACGCGATCGCTAACCGCGCTTACGCCGCGCAGGCGCGCCGTCACGCCGCTCGTTTGGAGAGTCCACTGTGGTTGACCAACAGGAGGGATGCAAGAACCGAACTGGCGAGTGCAAGAGCCTTTGTTCGCTTGCTTAAGTTCATAACAAGAATGCGGAGTTTCAATTCCGATCCACTACAACTTCTCGGGCCAGCGTAATAGCCCGGTCTCGACCGTCGCTTTCCAGAGCTCTCTATCGAACGTGGCTACGGTGACATCTTCATCAAGTTGCTCTGACCAGTAAATTGCGGTCGCCAGATGAACAGCAGCGTAACCGCGTACGCCCAAGCGTCCAGGCAAAATTGCCGGCTCGCGAACAGAGCGATTCGCTGAGATGAACGCGAATAATGCTTTCCTAGTCCGTAACGAACGTTGAGTATGCTTCGGCAGCGGCTGGACGGGTGATCAATTTGGCGCGGGCCGCCTTTGCCAGCGCTGCCGCCACCTCGGCTCGGCTGATCACGCATGTCGCCGACAGCTTCCGCTTTCGCAACGATACTCTGCACTTCCATAGATCCAACTTCGGCGACATACCGTTTCACGAGAGCGCTCGAATCAAGGTAGACGATCATTTGCGATCAGCAATTAGAATGTCTGCGACTCGTACGGGTCGTGCGCTGTTTCTTAACAGGTGTCACCGGACCCAGCTTATTGCCGTTCCACGCGACATCACCTGAATCACGCATAGCTTCGATGCGCTGATTCAGACTCGACGCCAGGGGAACCAGGCGCCCAACAGGAATCCCGCGATCAGTGATCAAAATCGATTCACCCGACCTTGTGAGGCGGAGGTAATAGCTGAGTCGACCCTTCAATTCACGTATGCTTACCCTTGTACTCATCTCAAACTCCCGCTTTTCAAATCCAATGTAGTCTCATTCTATAGTAAAGTAGTCACTTGGCCGAAAGTCATAAGGCAGATGTGAAGCGGACGATCATTCGAATGCAAACAGCAAGGTTTATAATTGATTCTCCGGACGGAACTATGTGTGAATGGTGAATGAATTCTCGAGGTCAATCAGAAGATGACGGGACCAGCCTACCCCGCTGCCCGGACTGTTGCCGGACTAATCCACGAACACTTCGCGCGCCAGCTCGCGGCGTCGAATAAGCGCGGCTCTCAGTCTCTTCCACCTCAACCAGACACGCAGGCGATCGAAGGGATCATTGATGCCGCGTTCTGGGCGAGTTTACGACGCGAGGAAGGTTACTCACCGAAAATCTCGCTGGCCTTTCTTCCGCCTGAGCGAGCGGGCCATCCCCTGATGCTCGAGCGCCAGTTGCCACTTACCCCCGCGGCACTCGCGCGTCTTGCGCCGGCAGTCGAGCGTCACGGAATTCATCTCGGTGTATGGCCCAACGAGAACCAACTGTGCGTATGGGGAACCACGCGCACCATCCCGAGGTTCTGCCTCGTGCTGGAAGTTATCGAGCCCGGATTGCTGGTCGTTAAGTATCGCCGAGGTCAGGAGACTGACAAGTTCGTGAATGTTGTCGTTCTCAAGGGCGATCAGATCAAGGAGGTGGACGAAGACGGCGGCAGCATGCCCGACTGCCCGAGTCTCATAGCGTCACTGCTCGGGTTCGGCACGCTCAGCCCGGCTGACGATCAGGTGAGCGTCCTCGTCCAACTGGCCGCCTCGATGCGGGCGCACGGGCGCGGCGGCACGCTGCTTGTTGTGCCTCAAGGCTCCGAAAGTTGGAGGGAGTCAATCGTGCTACCCATTGTGACTCTGTCGCGCCCACGTATTCCGAGCTCGCTGATACTGATGCGGCAACTACCGGAAGAGAGAGAACCTGCGTCAATGGCAGGAGTCGTTCCTTGATGCGATTGAAGCAATGGCCGGCCTGACAGCGGTCGACGGCGCGACGGTGATCAGCGACCAGTACGAGCTACTCGCATTCGGCGCCAAGATCGGGCGACGTCCGGGAGGCTCACGTGTAGAACAGGTAGTGGTCACCGAACCCGTTGTCGGTAGTGTTGCGACGATTGTGCAGCCACTCGAATTCGGCGGGACTCGGCACATGTCAGCCGCCCAGTTTGCGCAGGATCAACATGACTCATCGCCCTTGTAGCATCCCAGGATGGCCGCTTCACCGTCTTCGCCTGGTCATCAAGCGAAGACATCGTCCACGCCCATCGCGTCGAGACGCTGCTGCTCTGACCTGGGAGCGCCACGCTCAAGTCATGTGCGCTTCGAGTTGTAACAAGGTTAGCGAAGCTCGCCTCCGCAGGTTTGAGACATGGCGTTCCACAGTTCTTTGTTTGCCGACATGCCACAGACCTTAACTTCTTGATCGCAGAGTAAAATCGGTTAGACGCTGGCAGGGCTTCAATTCTACAGGAGCGTTTGCCGCCTCGGCTTCCTTTCGCAGCCTCGTGCGTTCAGTCGCGTCCCACGCAAGCGGATGTACTGGAGCCTCACTCGATTTGGGTTGTGGGTTTGTGCGGGCGATGAGCAGATATTTGCCTGGTGACAGATTGGTAAAAGTGAATGAATCGTCTCGATATTGGGTTCGGCGAAGCGCAAGAGATCATCTTTTGCTTCGGGCTCTGCAGGCAATAAGTAGACTCGTAACCCTGATGGGAGTTTTTCGCCCCTGCTTGTTGTGAGCTTGCCTTTGAGACCCGCCGCACCTTCAGAGACGGTGATCGTGAGACCGACGACCTTCTCTCCGGCTTTCACCACAATCCGTTGTTGCTGGCCTGGCGGGCGGCCGCGTTGGCTGCCGGAACAGATGACAGGATCACGGATTTGACGTACCAGTCTTCGTCGGGGAGTTGCGTTTCGACGAAGTGACGTCCGGCTCTCAGTCCCGCAATGGTGAAACCACCTTTGTCATTCGGAATTGCGATTCCCGCGGAGAGGAAGAATGAGAGCTTGAGAGCTGGTTTCTGATTCGGATCGTTGTGGTTTGCTCGCAAGACAATCTCTTCCAGGGATGAATCCCGGTTGTCTTCACATTTGTGACCAGACGCGGCGGCCAGCTTCTCCAATCGAATCGACCCACTGATCGAAGCACTTGCCACGAGCGCCAGATCAATTCCGGCGACATCACGTCCATTGAGAACAACGCGGCGCGAGACTGAGAGTCATGACGCTCGAGTCGCTCAGAATGGGACGGACGGCGGTCACTTCGTACTCCCCGTTCGGCACACCGTAAATGGCGTAACTATTGTTCTCGGCAAGTGGCGAGACCATTGATGTCGTGACTAACGTGTCAGTGCCGGCTTTGGTCAGTACCACGAAGGACCCCGTTGGGATTGCCACCGATTGTCCACCCGCAGGAACGCCCGTGATTCCGCCGCTGATGGCAAACCCACGCTCGCTCCGGTAACGGATATCTATACCGCTTGCTTCTTCTCCACCGCGGACAGCGACTTCGGTAGCGGTATCGCGGGTTTCAGACGGGTAATAGATATTCATCCTCCCATTAAACGGTGTTGGACTGAGAGAAAAGCCCAACGATCCACTGCCGACACTAACGACATAGGAACCGGGAGCGAGCCCGTAGACTCTATAAACTCCACGGTCGTCGGTCCTTCGACTCGACGCGAGATCAACAGGGTTGAATCCGTCTGTCAGCTGGCGGCCGTTTTCGTCGCGGACGCGCGTTGTCTCGATACTAATGCCAACCACAGGTTCGCCCGATGCATTAGTCACGCGGCCTGTGATCACACCACCGCGAATCATTCGGATCGTTACCGAATCGCCGACGTGCACGTATTTCGATGAGTCAGCCCCGAGTACACTGCTAGCTCTCACTTTCGGCATCACGACGTAGCCTGGGGCGATCGCCGAGATCGAATACGGCGCAGCGTCGAGCCTATCGGCCTGAAACTCACCGCGTTCGTCAGTTAGAATCTCCAGTCGACCGCTCATCATCTTAGGCAAGCCTCCGATGCCCAAAATGCTGATTCTCGCGTGGGGAATCGGCTGACCATCTTCGGTGATCACACGGCCGGAAATCGTGCCAGTAGAACGTTGAGCTAAAACCTTCGCCGCCATCAATCCGGCCAGCAAGGCAAGAAGGATCACAGACAGGAGGGTTTTCATTTCTCCTCCTTCTTCGACAAATTAACAACTAACGTGACGTCCTGTCGCGTGTTGCCTTGGACGATAACGGTTTGTTCGATCCTGGGTAGGTCGGGCTTATTAGTCGCGGTGCCTCGTGCCGTGAGTGTCAATTTGTAGGTGCCTTGCGTCAAGCCTTCAATCAGGAATTGGCCACGGGCATCGAGGTCGGCCATTTTGAAGTCGGAATCCACTCCTGTTTGTGCGCTGCGCGTAGCAATGACACCAAGGCGAATATCCGACGGCAATGTACCGCCACGGATACTCGACTCGGCCCGAAATGCTGCCCATGCCGTAGGCGAAGACTAATCGAACACCCGTGGCGCGATCACCAGCGGTGTTAAGCTGAAGCTCTTTGACTTCGACACCGTTATGTTCGATGCGCAACAGCGAAATGCCCTGGACCATCATCGTGTGGGCACCCAGACGTATCTTGCCTGGACGCACCCCTCCGATTCGGAATGTGCCGTTTGGACTAATCTGCCCTACACCAGGAAAGGAACTGAGGAAATCCGACGAGTCGATGCTTTCGGATCTAACGGCGAAGAGTTGAGATCTTTGAAAGCTTCTCTCGCAATGCGGGGTCAGTTGAGCCCTCAATGACGGCCACACCACTGATGCTCACACCCTGACGCATCTTTATCTCCAGACCTGTCAGGTCGCTGCCACTGATCTCAAATTCGATCTGCTCGCCATAAAATTCGCTCGCCTCCAGACCAATGACATAGGCCCGGTAGGTACTCGGCGTCAGACCCTCGAGCCGGAATTCCCCCTGCGAGTTTGTCAGGGAATTGCCGAGGCCAAAGCCCTGCGCGCCTTGTTTTGTCGCGCTATAAGCGATCATTACGCCGATAACGGGTTTGCCGTTTTCCGCTTCCACGACGCGTCCCGTAGCAGCAAACGTCTTGCCCGTGGAAGCTCGCTCGAGCTTGATGTCAACGTTCTCGACCTCATCGCCCGACTTGATTTCGATGATCCTGGCATTCCTTTCTTCGATCGCATTAACGTGAAACGTTCGACGATAATAGGTGCCGCCCGCAGTGCTCATCTGAACCATGGCGCCTTCTGATGGAGTGCCGGCGGCAATGATGTATTTCCCTGGCTCCAAACCGAAGATGCGGTATATCCCACGATCATCTGTCTGCCAGAGATTGAAAAAATCCGGCAAGCCAGGAGAGACGGGCTTTTCATTCGCGCTCAATCTACGAGCGCTGACCATTTCCCCAATCACGGGCCGATCGTCTGGATCAGTCACTTTGCCTGTCAGCACTCCCCCGAGCCTCATTGAAATGTTTACATTCTCGATCACCTCACCTTCGCCGACGTTCACTGCTCTGCCGGGATAGAGTGGGTCATTTCCTCCCTCGATCACGTAAGCCGGCGCGTAGGCGGTTAGCCGATAACTGCCAGGTGCGAGATTCGTCAGCCGGTACCGGCCATCGGAATCAGTCGTTGTAGTAGTGGCTGGGGCAAATTGGATAAGATCCATGCCGGGAGCAGTGCCTCCGGGCTTGACTAAGACTTCAACTCCTGCCGCCGGCTGAGAACCGGCAGTGACGCGGCCGGCAATTGTGCCGGGCATTTTGGAAGGAGTGGTTTGAGCAGTTTGCGCTGAAGCGCGTGCGCTGATGGTTATTGCAAGGACCAGCAGCGAAAACCGCAACAAAAAGCATCGTACGACTAATCGCATAAATACTCCTCGTCACAATTCCTTAACAAAGTGAATAGCACTCTTATTGTTCAATAACTCGCTGAATAAGTCATGCTCTCTATTCTTACGCCGCCCTGCTCGCAATTTGGAGTGTGGTGACTTGTCACCGCTTTACGTTCGATGGAGAAGTCCGCCACGAAACAAAAGCGGCGACAAGTGGGAGCACTCCAAAGTTTTGAGCGCTTCGCAGTCATACGATCGGACTATGAACATTAGATATGCCAGTTGCCTCAGTCACGCGGGATATTGTATAAGATTGATGTAGTTACAGTGCGGCCACCTTCCGGGTGGCCGTATTCTCTTTGCGGGTACGTCGATGAGCACGAACACAAGAGCTAAGGTTGAAGACCTACTACCACATTCCTGATAACGGCAAAGCCGAGATCGTGAATGGTGAACTGGTTAGAATGTCGCCAACGGGAGGAAAGCCGGGACGGGCCGGCGGTAAAATTTTTGTTGCTCTTGACCGGTACGAAAGGGAGACCGGAAGTGGCTACGCTTTCCCCGACAACGTCGGCTTCATTGTCCACTTGCCTAATCGCGACTCGTTCAGCCCGGATGCCGCGTTCTACACTGGCGGAGAGATTACGGCAAAGTTTCTTGAAGGTGCCCGGTTTTTGCCGTCGAAGTGAGAAGCGAAAACGACTACGGTGCAACGTGCAGAACGCAAGATCGCGTTGAAAATTGTTGATTACTTCGCCGGCCGGAACTCTCTGTTGTTTGGGATGTCGATGTGCTGAAAGAAGGTGTTGTGCGTGTGTATCGTGCAGACGATCCTGAAAATCCGAAGACCTACCACAAGGGCCAGCTCGCTGAAGCGGAACCCGCACTTCCCGGTTGGCAGCTGGCTGTCGACGAAATCTTCTCTTGAATGGTGGTGATGGGTGTTGGTTTGAAGTTCAAGTTTTGGCTTGCAACGCCAAGCTAAAGCTTGAACTCAAACTCATCTTTCTGAGCTTTATTGAGCTACAGAATGCGAACGGTTGCTTGACTCGCGGGAGGTAAAGGGTAAAATGCGTTCCTCCAAAGGCTTCTCGCCGCTCAGGGCGTGATCATCACACGCAGTCTCAGTGTTACGGAGGTTGGGCATGCCGTCACAAGCTAAAGGTTCCGGTAGTACCTTCTCCAGCAAACAATCGAGGTTAGTCCGCGCTTCGTTTGGGCCGGACTTGCCGCCGCTTCTCGATCTTAACAAGTCACGCGCTGATGAGTTGCGGGACTCACCCACTGGTTGGTAAGAGCCTGTCGAAGAAGTTGCTACGCCTGCGAAAGCAGGGTCGGATAGTGACACCGGGTGATATCTTCCACGCAGGGCTGATAAGTCGCGATCAGTTACGGAGTCTTGAACATTACTGGCATGGCAGCACCATCATAAAGCCTCTTCTCAAGACAGTGGCAGTCAAAGGCGGGCGCATCTTCGTAGGTGAGAGTTTTACTCTCGAATTTGACTGGGTCGCGGGCATCGTGTCGCGGCCGGAAATCCTTTCTCTGAACGTGCGCTTTCCTTCCGGCCGACGATCTGAGTTTCACGTGCGTCTTTCCAAAGCAAATCAGGAAGCACATAGCCTGAGCCTGCCTGGCTTTGTGTCAGGCGAATCAGGTGAGTTTTACGTGCTCGCGACACTTCGAGATACAGCGGGGGGTGTATCCCGACAGAGTGCGATCTTCAATGTTTTTACACGGAATCCGGTGCAGATGTACGTAACTCCTCAGTTCCTCACGCAATCTGGTATATTCAGGTGCTCCAAAATATAACTTCGCGACAAAGCGATGGGAGTGCCATGCCAGCATTCGCTGGGTCAACGGTGAGAACCAAAGGGTGAACCTGGGACGGCGCGTGAGACATTCACGTCACGGATGCCGGCATTGGAACGGTAGCTGACTTCTCTATCAATCTTGCTGACGACGTAATTATCCCCGCGCAATCCACGATCTATGGAACCTGGTTCACTTCGCACGGTAGCGGCGGAGGTGTCTTCGAAGAATTCGCGGCGAAGGGTGATCTTACCTTTCGATATACGATGAACGGGTCCGGGTTCTCGCCCGTGCAGATCGCTCGTGTGGTGCACGATGCGGACTATTGGGTACAACTGCATTCGCGTAGGTAACTTTACTGGCAGCGAGATTGCTGAGTACCAGAAGGCGGGTGGAGTCGTTGCATCGGGTATCCTCCAGTACCAGAATTTGACCGTGCATGGGACAGAGCTTTACAAGATGGAAGGCACTCAGGAGCTGGATGCGGACAAAGCACGCTGGCGCTTCATCGACAACGACGATGAAGCTTTTGCAATGTTCGAGAAGTATTCAATTCCGAACTGGTATCTCGATGTCTTCATGGTCGAGGGATTCGCTGGAGGATTCGGCGGATCACCAGTTAACGGGCCCGCTGATAAGAAAGGAAAAAAGAGCGGCATTGTCATCGGACGCGACAGCGACACCGTGAATATGGGGCAGACTTTTGCCCACGAGAGTGGTCATCATCTTGGACTCGAACACGCCGATGAAAACGATGGGTGCTCCGACACTGACCCGGCATCACCGACAATCTCCGACAACTTCATCTTCTCGGGTTCCAAAAAGACGAGTGCTGTGATTACCGGATGCCAGATCAACAAGATGAGACAACACCCGCTCGTCCGATCAATGACACATTAGTCAGATCACTGAGATCAAAAGGATGTTGAAATGAAAAAAGGAAAGTCATCCGGAGAGCAACTGCCCGTAAAGTACCCCTCGGTTCCAGCTACTCAGGCCGGTGCCTACAAGTACAATGAGCCACCGGTGGCTGTGAAAGCGGACAGGGTACCTGGTTCGAGGTTCAGTTTTCGTGACCGGGATTCGCGCGCTGATATGCGTCTTCGGATCGAACAGTTGCTCCTGACCAGAGATACGGGTTCTGAAGATGCCTGGGAGAAGCCTGGGTGAAGAAGGGCGATCTCTGATGGTCGAATTGCTCGACGATGAGGCGATCCGTTCTCAGGAAGCAGTTTTTCATCGTTTGATCTCAGCACTTGGGAATCTTTCCGTCAAAAGCAGCGTGGGTCCGTTGAGCGCCATACTGCTCGACAAGTCATCATCGAGTCTGACTCGAGCTTATGCTGCAAGCGCTTTGGGGCGGACGGGAGATGCGGCGGCGATCGATGCGCTTGTGTCATCGCTAACGTCAAAGGACGATATGGTTCGACGTCAGATCGCTATTGCTTTCGGCCGCATTGATCGCGAGTCGGTGATCCCCCACCTGATAAGACTGCAGCGCGACCCGTCGAGTGCCGTATCTGAAGTCGCCTCGGCCGCACTCCGCCGCTGGGAGCAGAGACTGGAGGTCCGTTTTGAACCCAAAGCTAAGAAACTCTCAGGGAAGGCAAGAACGAAGAAGAACGTAGTGCCATTACCTGAACGGTGAGCTGTTTGAGATGGAGTCTCGAGCAAGAAAAGTATGGTTCGATCAAAACCTGAAGGCTGGCACACGGTAACACCACGAATCGTGGTTCGTGATGTTGAGAAGCTCATCGAGTTCCTGAAACAAACCTTCGGCGCAACCGGAGAGCTCCGAAGCGCTATTCCATCTGAGATCAGAATTGGTGACTCAATAATCATGGTGAGCGGTGCCGGAGTTCGTGACACCATGACTGCTTTTCTCTATGTGTATGTGGACGACGCGGATGCGACTTATCAGCGCGCCGTTGAAGCAGGTGCGATCTCGCTCGAAGAGCCGCAGGACATGCCGTATGGTGATCGTCGAGGGATGGTGAGAGATGCATGGGGAATACGTGGCAAATCGCTACCCACAAAGAAGACTTATCGATCGATGAGATCAACACCCGTGTGACTAGCGAATAGGGTGACCCGCGCTCGAACCAAGCGTGATCTCCCACATTTTTTTACAAGCGCTTAACACAATTTGACGGTCATCGGCGTATGCTTAGTTCCATATGCTGGATGCAGCGGAGCGCGAAATTTGGAGTGCGGCGACTTGTCGCCGCACTCCAAATAAATAAGACTCAATGAGAGGAGAATAGATTTATGGCAAACGTCAAACCGATTCCTGAGGGCTATCACTCGGTAACACCGTATCTGATTATCAACGGAGCTTCTGACGCTATCGATTTCTACAAGAAAGCGTTCGGCGCCACGGAGCTGTTTCGCATGCCCACACCTGACGGGAAAATTGGACATGCTGAGATCAAGATCGGCGACTCGCCGATTATGCTATCAGACGAGAGTCTGGAAATGGGCTACAAGAGTCCAGCCGCACTTAGCGGCTCGCCGGTAAGCCTTATGATCTACCTGGACGACGTGGATAAGGTTTTCAAACAGGCCATCGCGGCCGGTGGAACAGAGGTAAGAGCTGTCAAGGATCAGTTCTACGGAGACCGGTCCGGAACGTTGACAGACCCGTTTGGGCACGTCTGGCATCTTGCAACACATGTAGAAGATGTGTCGCCCGAGGAAATGGACAAGCGCATGGCGGCGGCCGGGCAGGGCGGTTAGTAGTGTAGACCCGGGAGCGCCAGGCTGGAGCCTGGCGCTCCCGGGTTCCTGCTTCATGTTCATCCTGATCTTTGTGACCGAAGAGATCCAGGAGACGCTGCTGCTCGATACCATCGCGTCCGGCGCGATAGGTTTCGGTCCCGGTTCGGTTCTGCGGCAACGTTACCGGCTCGACAGTGAGCTCGGACGCGGCGGGATGGGCGTAGTTTACCGGGCTACGGACCTCGAGCTGAAACGCCAGGTCGCAGTCAAAGTTCTTCCTGAACGAGTCTCGACGCCTGATGCCCGCGAGCGCTTTCTGCGTGAGGCGCGCGCTGCCGCCGCTCTGAATCACCCAAACATAGTCGTCGTCCATGATGTCGGAGAGGACCAGGGGATTCTCTTCTTCGTGATGGAGCTGGTTGAAGGGTCGAATCTCAAGACCGCTGCACCTTCCGATTTTTCAGGAATCATCGAGATCGCATTAAAGATATGCGATGCGCTCGAGCACGCTCATACACACAGCTTCGTTCATCGTGATCTCAAGCCCGAAAACGTTTTGATTTCGGGAGCAGGTGGAAGTGGGTCCGGCGGAGTGAAGCTTGCCGACCTGGGCTTGGCGATAACTGTGAAAGACTCGCGGTTGTCCCAGGCAGGTACCGTACTTGGGACGCCTGCGTACATGGCGCCCGAGCAAATACTGGGACAGAAGATTGATGGCCGCACTGACCTTTACGCGCTTGGCGTAGTGCTCTACGAGATGGCGACGCGCCGTCAGCCCTTCCTGGGCGATGATCCGTTGAGCATCGTCTCGCAACACGTTCACGCTCCAGTGATACCACCTCGCGCATTGCGCCCGGACCTTCCGCGTGCGTTTGAAGCCATAATCCTGAGATTGCTCGCGAAGGATCCCGCACAACGCTTCTCCACTGCATCGGAAGTGCGCGACGCATTGCGACAGGCGCTCGCACGACCGGATACGGAGATTGATGACGACCAGTCGCAGGCGGCGGTTGCGATCCTTGATGCTCTGTCGCGTGGCCGTCTCGTCGGGCGGGCGGAAGAACTCGCAGAAGCGAATGAGCTCTGGCGGCGTGCACGAGCGGGCCAGGGTCATTGCCTTCTGCTGAGCGGTGAGCCGGGCGCCGGCAAGTCGCGCCTCGCGCGCGAAGTGATCGTTCAGGCTGCACTCAATGGAGCTGTTGTTCTCACCGGGAAGCTGCTACGAATTCGAGGCTACGACACCTTACCTGCCTTTCGTCGAGGCGTTTCGCCGCTGGGTGCGCGAGCAGACTGACGACACAAAGTTGCGCGAAGTTCTTGGTGATACGGCGTCTCAGTTAGCCAGACTCGCTCCCGAGATCGAGAGTCGACTCGGTCCGTTCCCGAGCCGTCCTGCCCTGCCTTCCAATGAAGAGCGCCTGCTCTTCTTTGATGCTGTAGTTCAATTCTTCACGGAGCTCGCGCGGCGCGAGGGATTGCTCTTTTGCGTTGACGATCTGCACTGGGCGGACGCGAGCACAATCTGGCTGGTCGGGCATCTGCTGCGCAACTTGCGGTCAGCTCGCGTTCTGATTGTTTGCTGTTATCGCGAGACTGAGCTTGATCGCGCTCATCCGCTCGCTAAGGCGCTGGTTGACTGGAACCGCCAACGCCTTATGACGCGCATAGCTTTGAAACGGTTTGGCACTGACGAGACCGGTGCACAGATGGCTGCATTGCTCAACACGGAGATGCCGGCTGATTTCACTGCGGCAGTGCATCGCGAAACTGAAGGCAATCCTTTCTTCGTAGAAGAGGTGCTCAAGTCACTGATTGAGCAGGGCTCAGTTCGGCGGCTAAGCGGCAGCTGGAAGGTTGGTAAGATCTCGGATCTGGTAATCCCGCAAAGCGTGAAGGAGGCAATCGGCAGCCGCCTTGATCGCGTGAGCTCTGCGTGCAACGACTTCCTGCGAGCTGCAGCCGTGCTCGGAAAGACCTTCACTTTTGATGAAGTCGTGGCAGCGATCGGGAGTGAAGCAGTCGACGAAGATGCGCTGCTCGACGCGCTTGACGAAGCTCGAGCGGCGCAGTTGCTGGCTGCCGGTCACGGCGAGTCTTTCACCTTCACTCACGACAAGATTCGTGAAGTGCTCTATGAGGAGCTGAATCCTATTCGCCGCCGTCGCCTGCACCTGAGGACGGCCGAAGGACTCGAGCGTCATCGCGATGAGCGGGAGCCCTATCGCAATTTCTGGGCGCGGAGCTTCGATCGTCTCGACGAGTTCCTGCGCACGTCTGTTGCCGTAGAGACGCTGGCCCACCACTACATCGAGGCGGGCGAATACGAGCGTGGTCTCAGGTATGCAAAGGAGGCCGCGGCAACGGCCGAGAAGATCTTTGCATTTGACGAAGCGATCGCGGCTTATGAGCGAGCGCTCGAGTGCGCCCAGTCACTTGGCCTCACCGAGGAACAGGCCGCGCTCGAAGAGGCAATCGGGCAAGCGGCAACGCAGGCGGGAAATGTAAGTAGCGCATACGAACACTTCGAAAGAGCGCTCGCGTTGACACGCGACGCAGGGCAGCGGGCCCGCCTGCAATGCGAGGCTGCGAATGTCCTCGTCATCAACGGCGACTCGCGCGGACTCGACTACCTGCACGAGGCTCTGAGCGTGCTCGATCCGAAGATCAATCCCGCTGAGACCGCACATGCGCTCGCACTCGAGGGTCGCTTCCATCATCTCGCAGGCCGTCATCGCAAGGCCGTCGAGCTTATTGAAAAAGCAGTCGCGCTCGCGGCTCCAACTGCCGAAGGAGCAGCCCCGCTACCGCGCCTGCTTGCTCCCATGTTCACGACAATCTATACATTCCTCTCAGGTGCGTACCAGCATCTTGGCCTCTTCGCAGATGCGGATCGCTGGGCGCTCCGCTCAGTGGAATTCGGGAAGAAACGTCAGATTCCACTAGCCGAAGCGTTCGGCTACGAGTTTCTCGGGGAGGATGCGGTTCTCAAAGGTGAGTGGGAGAAGGGTCTCGAATATGCAGCGATCGAGCGTGAGCTGGCCACACGAATCCATTCGCGCGGAGGCGTTGCGTGGAGTCATCTGGTCTCAGGATATTGCGCGATGCTTCTTGGAGATCCGGATCGCGCCGTTCACGAGTTTACGTGCGGCATCAATCTGGCCGAGACGGTGGGTGACAAGCGAGCGGCAAATCTGATGAACAGCAGCCGCGCCGGCGCGTACGCTGATATGGGCAGACTCAATGAAGCTCTCGAGATGGCGCGCCAGAGTTTCGAAGAGGCAGAGGGTCTGGATCTTTTGTATCTGAGAACCGAAGCACACCGGAATCTGGCGCGAGTCCACTTCGAGCTCGGCGATGTCGAGGAGACAGTTCGGCTATGTGAGCGTATTCTCGAGTTGACTGCGGAGACAGATGCGCGAATCAGCCGTTTGTGGATAGGACCGCTTCACGTGAGAGCGTTGCTCGCACTAGGCCGTCGCGATGAAGCGCGGAAGCGCACTGCGGCTTATGTTGAAATGGTGTCCGAGTGCCAGTCGCCATACTTCACACGCGAAGCGGCGAAGCTCGCCGAGAGCGCTGGTCTCTGACCGGCGCGTGCGGGAGAATAAGGGTTGCACTGCACGCGCCGCACTCCGAAGTGCAGCTATAGCGACTGCCGGAGGCGTGGAAGATCGTAGTCAGGGGTCGAGTGCTTCGAAACCCCTGGTTGCAGTGTTCGGAGAGTGGCATCCTGGAGGGATCGAGAAACGAACTGGTGAAGCCTATCGTCTTTTCTCGCATCCCTCCGGATGATCATCGATCGAATTGATCCGGGGTTTCGAAGACTCGACCCCTGGCTACTTCTCCACCGCTGCGCGGAGATTGCGCTGCTCGAGCGCTCCCAGGAAATGGCAATGCAAATGATATATGACGCGGTGATAGTCGGTTCCGGCGCGACTGGAGGCTGGGCTGCCAAAGAACTCACACGGAAGGGTCTGCGCGTAGCCGTGCTTGAAGCCGGGCGCAAACTCGAACCGCAGAAGGACTACACTGAGCACGTCTGGCCGTATGAGATGCCCTTTCGTGGTTTTGGTAACCGCCGCGAGATGGCACGCACACAGCCGATTCAGTCGCGATGTTACGCCTGCACAGAGTACGGGCGTCAGTTCTTCGTAAATGATCTCGAGCATCCTTACACCACACCGCCCGGCAAGCCCTTCTTCTGGATTCGTTCGCGCCACGTAGGCGGCCGTTCGATTCCCTGGGGCCGCCTGACATGGCGGCTGTCTGACTATGATTTCAAAGCCGCAAGCCGGGATGGTTTCGGAGACGACTGGCCCATCTCATACGCCGACATCGAGCCGTACTATGATCGCGTCGAGGAATTCATCGGAGTAACGGGTGCACATGAGGGACTGCCGCAGGTTCCCGATGGGCGGTTCCTGCCGCCTATGGCGATGACCTGTGGCGAACGGCAACTCAGGCACTCAGTCGAGCAAATGGGCGATCCGTTGCGTCGCGTCATCAATGCGCGCGCTGCTGTGCTTACTCGTCCGATCCATCAAGGGACACCAGATGCGCGTGCTGGCTGCCACTGGTGTGACCACTGCGGACGCGGATGCGCAAGCGGATCGTACTTCAGCAGCCCGGCATCGACGCTTCCCGCAGCGGCTCGCACGGGGAGAATGACTCTCATCACGCATGCGATCGTAAGCAATGTCGTGATCGACAAACGGAACGGCAAGGCAAAGGGTGTTCATTACGTTGACGCCGTAACGCGGCAGCACCGAGAGGTATTGGGAAAGGTCGTGCTTCTGTGCGCCGGGACGCTCGAATCCACGCGCATCCTGCTCAACTCCGCTCCGCCCGAAGGCGGTGATCAGGGATTGTGTAACGGCTCCGGCGTACTTGGCCATTATCTGATGGATCACGTCAAGGACGGTGGCGCGAGTGGTTCGCTGCCGATGCTCGATTCCAAAACGATGGAGCCGGACGGACGGCCCAACGGCGTCTACATCCCACGCTTTCAGAACCTGAAGACAAGACGGACCGATTTCCTGCGCGGTTTTGGAATGCAGGGAGATTCCGGTCAGTCGCTCTATGACCACGCTTCAAAAATCCCCGGTTTCGGCACTGATTTCAAACGTGCAGTGCGCGGCACGCATCCGTGGAGTATCTACCTGAAGGGTTACGGCGAGTGCTTGCCGCGTTATGAAAACCACGTGCGCCTGAACCGTGACATGGTCGACGCGTGGGGCATTCCAGTGTTGCACATTGATATGGCCTGGAGTGACAACGAGCTAAGAATGGTTCAGGGCATGGGCGAAGCTGCGGAAGAGATATTTCGCGCCGCCGGCGTCGAAGACATCCGCGTGATCCGTACGACCGACTCACCCCCCGGATTCAGCATCCACGAAGTTGGCACGGCACGCATGGGCAATGACCCCGGAAAGTCGGTCCTCAACAGGTTCAATCAGGCGCACGAGGTGAGAAATCTTTTCGTTACCGACGGAGCCTGCTATGTATCTATCGGCTGCCAGAATCCCACTCTGACTATGATGGCGATTACAGTGCGCGCGTGCGACTACCTGGTTGAAGAGCTGCGGGCGGGGCGTTTGTGAGAGGTGCTGAGGCTGAGTGCTGGCGTGCTGAGCATGGAGTTCAGCTTTAGCTTGCTCTTCACATTCGAACTTTCAAGAGCAAGCTGAAGCTTGAACTCCATGCTCAGCACTCAGCACAGGCGAATACTCAGCACGCGAATCCGATGGGCAGTCCCTTCGTTGAACAATTAATTGAACTCTGCAACCGGTGGCCTACACGGTCCAAGTGGGTGGTAGTCCCCTCGCATTCGATCGGACATACGCTCGGCGATCGACTTGTCCTGAGTGGTACCAACTGGGCGAACCTGCGCTTTGTAACTCCGTTCGATCTGGCATTGAGAATGGCCGGGCCATTTCTCGTTGAACGCGAAATAGATCCTTCTGAAGACACGCTGGGTGGGGCACTGATGATCCGGCTCCTGCTCGAACTACCTGACCAACATAGTCATTTCAAGACAACAGCCGAGCATCCGTCGATAGGAGACGCTCTTTGGATGACTATTCGTGAGCTGCGGATGGCGGGAATCAGTTCGCGCGAACTCGAGAGCAAGACCTTTGGCTCTGCTTCAAAGAAAGGCGAGCTCACCGGACTGCTTGCCGCATACGAAGATTACCTCAGCAAGAGCAAGCTGGCTGACATGCCTGCAGTCTTCGAGGAGGCGGCCGCTCACGTTGATTTCTGTCCGATTCAACGCGATCACTGCTGGACTGAGCTTCCGGATACTGCGTGGCCGTTTCTAGAACAGCAATTGCTCGACCAGCTTCCCGGTGAACACATTGCTGCGCGCGGCGCGAGCATTCGAGGCGTCAATCGGCCGCGACGTTTCACCAAACCTGCAAGCTCCTCACTGAACCTGACAGCACAAGAGAGATCACGCGGGATGCTGACCGAATCTCGTTCTTTCTGGATTCAGGCAAAGCGCCACCACCTTTGAACGACGGTTCTTTCGAACTGTTTCACGCGGGCGGACGGGATTCAGAAATCGAAGAGGTATTTCGACGAATTCAGGCATTGTCGCTTAGTCTCGATCAGATCGAGATTGCATGCGCTACATACGACATCGCAACTCTTGCGTGGGAAAAGGCACGGCTGCACGGCTGGCCGGTGACGACCGAATATGGTCTGGCTGCAGCAGCTACACGTCCGGGCAGAGCGTTGCTTGCCTGGTGTGATTGGATCGATCGCGATTTCGACGCTGCCGCTCTGAGGCGTTTGCTCCAGTCAGGCGATCTCAATCCCGCAGCATTTAAGGATTCCGGGCATCCCGATGGATTCTCGCCGGGTCAGGCTGCGCGGCTTCTTCTTCGCGCCGAAGCTGCGTGGGGAAGAAGTACGTATAGCCTCTCTCTCAGCCGGCTGATTGCCCGACTCGAGGCGCAAGCTGCGGACTCTGATAACTCAGTGCAACGGCGCGAAGCGGATCAGCGATCCGCCTTGCGTGCGAAATGCCTTCTCGCGTGGGTCGAAGGCATCATCAATTCCGTCCCGTCTCCAGCAGACGATGGTCAGGTACAAGTCAGTGACCTCGTTGCATCGGCGATCTCATTCCTGGAACACAGTTCAGCGCGTACAAGCGTGATTGATGGCGCTGCTCTGACAAGGCTCAAGGATTCACTGGCAGAGCTGAATAGCTTTGGCGATTACCGGGCAAGCCTGCAGGCCGCACTGCGGTTTGTCCGTGAGAGAGTGGACAGTTTACGGATCGCCGCCGATCGCATGCGACCTGGTCATCTCCTCGTTTCACGATTGGTGCAGGCCGGAAGATCCGGACGACCGAATATTTTCATTGTGGGTCTTGAAGAAGGACGCGTATTTCCGGCGGTTATTGAAGACCCTGTTCTGCTGGACACGGAACGCACTCGAATCAGCGAACGATTGCGTACTTCGCACGATCGTCTCGAAGAGAGCGTTTACGCAGTCGTCTCGAGTCTCGTTTCGTTGGATGCTTCGCGCGTATGCTTCAGCTTTTCGTCTTGTGATACACGGCAATTCCGCGAGACGTTCCCATCGTGGCTGGTTCTCGAGGCGTGGCGGCTCAAGACGGGAAATCCCGTCGCTACCTTCGACAATCTCAAAAACGAGCTTGAGGAACCCGTGTCTCGCGTCCCGAGAGCTTCGGACGCAGCGCTGTCAGACGCCGGATGGTGGCTCAGCCACGTCAAAGAGGGAGGAGATCGAGTTGTTCCAGCGCTTCTTGGAGCATTTCCATCGCTCGCGATTGGACGTCAGCGCAGAAGAGCGCCGCCAGCTCTCCGACTTTAGTGAGTTTGACGGCTATGTGCCGGCTGCCGGTTCGGTGCTCGATCCTGCACGGAACGACCGCACGATGTCAGCGACGACGCTTGAAAACGCTGCAGCCTGCCCGTTCAGATATTTTCTCAGCCGGGGACTTGGAGTGGAGCCGATTGGAGAGGCTGAACGTCAGGCTGATGTCTGGCTGGACGCACTGACACGCGGAAGCGAACTGCATGCGCTCTACGCCGCGATAATGCGAGAGGTCCGTGCTGAAGGAAAATGGCCCCCCGCGTAAGCATTTCCTCGACCGTATAGCAGCAATGGGGAAAGCCCGGCTCAGTGAACTGAGGGAAACGCTGCCTCCACCCTCGGACGATGTCTTTGATCGCGAGGCCGACGAGTTCATGGAAGATCTTGAATTGTTCATGACGACTGAGTGCAATCAACGCGGCGTCGAAGGCGTAGGATTTGAAGTAGGTTTTGGAACGGGTGCATGGTCGAGTGCAGAAGATGCGATGGAACCACTTTCAAATGTCGAACCTGTAGCCATCAAACTAAGACCTGGAAGAATCATACGACTCCGTGGCCGCATTGATCGAATCAATCGGCTCGAAGATGGCTCGTACGAGATCGTCGATTACAAGACAGGCAAGTTCTGGCGAGACGGTTGGAAGGGGATGTTCGTTCAAGGCACGCGCCTGCAACACGCTCTCTATAGCATCGCCGCCCGGTTCGTCCTGGCTGCAAGTGGAAAGAAGGACCCGGTGATCAAGCAGGCTTCGTATCTGTTTCCGACTGTACGTGGCTGGAACACGCGCTTTGACATACCTCAGGACGATGGCAAGAAGGTCCTCGGCGTATTGAATGACTTGTGTGATGTGATCGCGGCAGGTGCATTCGTACATGCTGACAACGATGAGGCGTGCAAGTGGTGCGACTATTCAGCGGCCTGCGGCCGTGAGCCCTTTAACCGCTCGACGGTAAAGTTAAGCTCTCCGGCTACAGATGTGTTGAGTTCGTTTCGACGGTTGAAAGAGCATGAATAAGACACCAGCCGATCAACCAGTACGACATCGTATCGAGCACGAGCTCGATAGCACTTTCCTTGTCGAGGCTGGAGCGGGGTCTGGCAAAACTCATTGTCTTGCGCGCCGGATCGCGCGGGGAATCGCGAGCGGTCATTACCAGATTGAGCATGTCGCGGCGGTTACATTTACACGCAAGGCGGCTGCAGAATTGCGCGGCCGCTTGCAGCTTGCGCTCGAAACTCTAGTCAGCGCGGGCCCCACCCCGGAAGAACGTGCTCGAATGGATAAAGCGCTCAGATCGATCGAGCGATTCTTTGCAGGTACCATCCACAGCTTTTGCGGTCATCTGTTGCGAGAGCGCCCGGTAGAGGCGAGCATTGCACCGGGATTTGTCGAAATAGACGACGTCGAGGACCAGCATCGCCGCAAACAGGCGTGGCGTGATTTCGTTGCGCGCGAGCGTGGCAGCGGATCAAAGTTGATGTCGGACATTCAGGCCGCAGGTTTGAAGCCGTCTGACCTGGACGGTGCCTTCGGGGTAGTTTGTGAGCATGATGAAGTCGAGTTCCCCGCCGGAGACGCCACTTCTCTTGACGCCGCGAGCACCTGGAAATCGTTCGACAAATTCTTTTCAGCGATTGATAAGTTGATGCCCGATCCGTTTGATCCTGGCTCCACCTGCAATGTCCAGCACGCAGTGGTTGAGCTGAGGGATCGAATCAAGGTGGTGCGCAAGAACAGGCCCGGCGCACTTGCAGATACTCCTTCGTCGCTTCGAAGGCAACATTAAGATTGTCAACAAACGATGGGGCGATGGAAGCAGCCAGGGCAATCGCGTAGCCAGCGAGGTGTCCGCCCTGTTGGATAAATTCCAGAGCGACACCGTCACCCCGTGGCTTCGATCCTGGCGACAGTATATCTATCACCTGTCAATCACCGCCCTCACTCGCGCAAGAGCAAGTTACGCCTCCGCGC
Source organism: uncultured Acidobacteriota bacterium (assembly GCA_963813345.1). Classification (GTDB taxonomy): domain Bacteria; phylum Acidobacteriota; class Blastocatellia; order RBC074; family RBC074; genus CAWDDA01. The sequence continues at coordinate 294,319 of CAWEYR010000026.1, forward strand.
GGCGGCGCGACAATGTAGTCAACTACACCGATCTGCTCTCAGCTGCTGCACGCCTTCTGCGAACCGATGCCAGCGTGCGCAGAGAGTTGCAACAGAAGCATCGCTGGATTCTGGTTGATGAGTTTCAGGATACGGACCCAATTCAGGCAGAAGTGCTTTTGCTGATGGCTGCAAACGAAGATTCCATCGACGACCTATCGGATGCCGACTGGTCCAACGTTCGGCTTCGGCCCGGCGCACTTTTTATCGTCGGCGATCCCAAGCAATCAATTTATCGCTTCCGGAGGGCCGACATCGAGGTCTACAACACCGTCAGACGCCTGATCGAAGCTTCGGGTGGCGAAGTCCTCTCACTCACTGCGTGCTGGCGATCTCTCCCGGAAGTCTGCTCGCTGGCAAATGAAGTTTTTCCAGGCAGGTTTCCGAAGGTCGCCACTTCTGAAGCACCGAAGTTCGAGCCGCTGGAACCGGTCCGAACCTCACCGGCTGCGAAGGGTAAGTCGGCATCGCCCGCGACCGGGATAGCGACATTGACGATGCCTTTCACTTCGTCGTCCACTGTCGCAGAAGAAGAAGCATCGCGCATTGCCGAATACATAAAGGCGCGGGTCGGTGCCGGACAGAAGTGCGGCGACTTTCTTATCGTCACTCGTCAAAGGAAGAATCTCGGTGTCTACGCTGCAGCGCTCGAGGAGCTCGAGATTCCAGTTGAAGTCAGCGGCGCGGGAATGTTTACTTCTTCGCCTGAGGTTGCGACTCTATGTCTATTGCTCACATCCATCGCTGATCCGCTCGACTCAGTATCACTCGTAGGCGTACTGCGCGGCGCACTCTTTGGTGTCAGTGATCAGGAGCTCTTCGCATATCGCCAGTCTGGCGGACGATTCGAGCTGACTGCACCCATAGTCGAAGCTGCCGGCAGCGGCTCCCGTGCAAGTACTGCGCTGAACTCACTCCGGTCGCTCTATCGACTGACGCGCACACTTCCGGCTGGAGCGGCAGTTGAGACGATCCTCGACGAAACCGGACTGCTGGCGCTCGCCGCCACTAGCCCAGGCGGTGCGGCTGCCGGGAATCTGCTCCAGGCTGTTGATATGGTGCGTCAGGTAACGGAAATGGGTGGAAGCCTTGCCGAGGCTGCCGAAGCAATTCAGGAAGACGCGCTCCTGTCCACTGAGATCGAATCATTGCCGCTCGAAGCAGGTCGCGAGGATGTAGTGCGCGTAATGAACCTTCATCGCGTGAAAGGACTTGAGGCTCCTGTTGTTTTTCTTGCCGACCCCACACAAGGCTATGTCTTTCCTCCTGAAGTCCGCATTGTGCGCGAAGGTGGACGATCGCGTGGATACATGAAGATCCAATGGAAGTCGGAAGTTGGATTTACAAAGATCACAATCGGCGAGCCTGCGGATTGGAGCACGCACGAAGAGATCGAAAAACGTTACATGGACGCCGAGGTAAATCGCCTGCTTTACGTCGCAGCTACACGTGCGCGCGATCTATTGGTCATCAGCAGAGTTGTGAAACAGGGAGGCGGAGCATCAGCAAACAAGGCATGGGGCGCGTTTGACTCTTACCTTTCAAGGGCAAAAGAACTCGAAGTGTTGCCCGTGCCGCAAATGCGCGATCGCGGGATTCCCGATTGCTCGCCGGCAGTCCGGAGCGTTGCGGCATCTGCTCGCGATGAAAGAGCTCAGAGCCTTCGTCAACCATCGTGGACTGTGACCAGTGCCACCGATGCAGTGCACCACCGGGGACCGGCGAAGCGAATTAGACGCGAATTAGCTGATGAACCTATTGTGGAAGCCACGATTGCACCGGATGACGTTGCAGTGCTCAACGATACTCCAAGCCATGGTGCTGATAGCGGCTATGCGTGGGGCCTTCTGATTCACGGCTTGCTCGAGCACGCTATGGCACGAAAAGATGCAACACGTAAGGACCTCGAACGTCTCGCACGATGGTTAACCGTTGAGTTTCCCGATTTGCGAGAGTTTATTGGAAGCGCGGTCGATGTTGTTGAACGCGTCTCAAAGGCAGACTTCTGGCGTGAAGCGAGTGAAGCAGGCGAATGCCACGTCGAAGCGCCTTTCGCGATTCAATTGCCCGGGCCATCTGACGGAGTTCCGTCAGTCCTGCATGGCATCATCGATCTCGTGTATAGATCGAATGAAGGCTGGAACGTACTCGATTACAAGACCGACCAGGTGAAGGATGCGTCGGAGCTCATCGACCGATATCGAACCCAGGTCACCCAGTACGTCGATGCATGGCAAACGCTAACGAAATCGAGCGGAGCCGAAGGGTCGCTCTATTCGGTACGAAACAATCAGAAGGTCGTTGCAACTCCGCGAACGCCTGGGAGCGCCGGCTATGAGCTGCACACGCGGCGCTTCGACCCAGAGGTTTGAGCATAGCTTGCCGCGCGCCGCAGGCGACGACGCCAGCAGCTAACGCTTTGCAGATGTACAAGCTATGAACGTCAAAGTTGAAAAGGCTGGCAACATTACTACCATCATTCTTTCCCGGCCGGATGTGCGCAATGCGGTTGACCGTGCGACCGCTGAGGCTCTCGCCGGTGCGTTTCGTGAATTCGATTCTGATTCGTCGGCTTCTGTCGGTGT
>CAWEYR010000027.1:0-114492 GCA_963813345.1 uncultured Acidobacteriota bacterium
TCCCATCATCTCAACATTGCGTTGCTCGTAACCATACCCACCCGAGGGAATGGGCATCCTTGCGCCCCCCTGCGACGGATAGCCTGATCCGGATCCAGCAACCTTTCCTGTCTTTGGCTCGAAGATCGTGAAGAGCAGGTCAAAGCTGCTGCCACCACCCGACGATCCCATGGAATGGTGCGCAATTCGAGATGAACAACAAAGATTTCATCCTGCTTGGCGCGCTTTGACGCTTCGGCGCGATTGGCATCCTTCTGCTCTTGAATATCGAGTGCACGATTCTCGCGCAACTCGGCGACGCATGCCTGGCGGGCGATATCGGCATAAAACGTCGCTCCCATTATGTCCGCCAGATCAGACGCGATGAGGATAGTCAGAGGTTTCTCTTTAGGTTTCGCTGCTTGAGCCTCGGGCTCTGGAACGACACGCGTGTCGGGCTGATTTACTCCCTGAATAGCAGGCTGTGATTCAGCTTTTTTCGATTTGCGACCGGATTGGCCGAAGACGATCGCAGAGGAAATAGCCATCAGCCCTATCAGAACTACAGAAAATGACCGCCTCATATTATCTCCCTGACGCTCCAGGCTGGGTCGCGTCGTCACCTCAAGACTTCTTTGATCTTAGCACCGATTTCAGCGGGACTCTTGACGACATGAATGCCGGCCGCTTCCATGGCTATCATCTTTTCAGCTGCGGTCCCCTTCCCTCCTGCGATGATCGCTCCTGCGTGACCCATTCGCCGGCCTGGAGGTGCCGTCTGCCCGGCGATAAACCCGACGACGGGTTTTTTGACATGTTCTTTTACGTAGATAGCCGCTTCTTCCTCGGCCGAGCCGCCGATTTCGCCGATCATGACGATGGCATCAGTCTCCGCATCCTGATTGAAAAGCTCAAGGGCATCGCGCTGTGACGTGCCGATGATAGGGTCGCCACCGATGCCAATGCATGTCGACTGACCAATTCCGAGGGCGGTCAACTGACCGACAGCTTCGTAAGTCAACGTGCCACTTCGAGAGACGACACCGACGCGGCCTTCCTTATGAATCCGTCCGGGCATGATACCGACTTTGCATTTGCCCGGTGAAATAACGCCCGGGCAGTTCGGCCCGACAAGTCTAACGCTCCGGTGTCTTTGATCGCTGACGTAATTGAACGCCTTCACCATGTCGATGGTGGGAATGCCTTCGCTGATACAGACGATGAGCGCAACACCCGCGTCAGCAGCTTCCATGATGGCATCGGCGGCGAAGGCGGGTGGGACGTAAACGACCGAAGCGTTGGCTCCGGTATTCTTTACGGCATCGTCAACTGTATTGAAGACGGGAATACCTTCGTGCGTAGTGCCGCCTTTGCCGGGAGTAACGCCGGCGACAACATTGGTGCCATATTCTTTCATCTGCAATGCATGAAAGGTGCCTTCTTTTCCGGTCAGGCCCTGGACCAGGAGCCTGGTATTTTTATCGACGAGTACGCTCAAAACTCCTCCTGATAGAAACGGATGTGCGAGGAAACTGAGAGGTTAGCACACGAAACCGAAATTGCAGAACGGAGCCCCTCACGTAAGTATTCACTTACAAGGAACTCTTGCGTGCGCGCCTTCGTTTATGATAAGTAAGTAGGTGCTTACTTACGTCCAGTACGGAGGGGTATCAATTGAGGGTTCTTAACAGTGTTCCGGATAAACCTTCCTCGCGCATGAGCGCTCAGAGCCGTCGCGAGCAGATTATCGATGTCGCCATTCGCCTCTTCTCGGAAAAGGGCTTTCGCGGCACCACCACCAAGGAAATTGCTCTCGCAGCAGGCGTCAACGAAGCGATCATTTTTCGCCATTTCAGCACCAAACGAGATCTTTATTCCGCCATCCTCGACCGCAAGTTTTCCCATTCGCACGCAGTCGAGGCCACCGTCGACCTGGCAATGGCCCGCAAGGATGACCGAGCCGTCTTTGAAACTATCGCGTCTCATATCCTCGATCAGCACGATGAGGATGACGCCTTCATGCGACTGCTCTGCTATTCGGCACTCGAGCGGCACGAGCTGGCTGAAATGTTTCATCGAAACCAGGTGACTTACTATTACAAATATCTCGCGGGTTACATCAAAACCAGAGTTTCCGATGGAGCATTTCGGAAGGTTGACCCGATGACCACAGTCCGTGCATTTATCGGAATGGTGCTCTATCACGCTCAAATGAACCGGTTTTACGGAACTGGTCTGCTCAACATCTCAAACCGCCAGGCAGCGCTAAGATTCACAGACATCTGTTTCACTGGAATAGTCGCGCCCTCACAGACGCGAAAGACTGGATCAAAGTCATGAATCAGCATTCGACATTACTCGAGGAGAAGGACGTTCACGAACCCAGGAGCGAGCACGCTGGTACGCGTCGCGGCCGGGCACGCTACGTCGTGCCTCTGTTGCTTGCCGTAATTGCGATCGGAGCAGCCGCATTCTATATGAGAGGTCGGAGTAAGTCCGGCCCTGCTGCAAACGCTGCACCCTCACCCTCTGCGGCCAGCCTCGAGGGCGAGCCGATTTCGATAACTACAGCAGCCGCGGTTCGCCGCTCAAACGCCAGAACGGTCGAGGTTGTGGGGTCGCTTGCGGCTGACGAGGAGGTCATCGTTTCAGCACAGGTCGCGGGCGAGCTTTCGAGTATCAATGTGGACTTCGGGAGCTTCGTGCGACAGGGTCAGACGATCGCACAACTTGATCAGCGAAATGCTCAGTTGAAAGTCGACCAGGCACAAGCCGCCATCAATCAGACACTCGCGCGTCTCGGAATGAAGGAGGGAGACCGCTTCGATCCACAGAAGAATGCCGATGTGCGAGTTGCCAAATCGCAACTCGACTGGGCAAATATGGACCTCGAGCGATCCACGCGTCTGGTGGAGAAAGGCGACATTTCCCGTTCGACGTACGACCAGGCCGTGATCAATCATCAGCTCGCCTCAGCGCGTCATCAGGCAGCGCTTGATCAGGTGCAGCAGCAACTGGCAGTGCTCGAACAGCAGCGGGCAACACTTCAGCTTGCGCGCCGCGAACTTTCGGACACTGTGGTGCGCGCGCCGATCAGCGGGGCCGTAAAAGAAAAACTGGCGTCGCGCGGAACCTACCTTCCAGTCAACGGCAAGATCGTGACGCTGGTACGCCTCAATCCGCTGCGCGTTCGGGCCGACATCCCCGAGTCTTCTGCAGCCAATATTCGCATCGGGCAGACGGCGACGTTCACGGTTGACAGTTTTCCGGGAAGATCATTCTCCGCAAGAATTGTGAGGATCGGACCATCGCTCAATGAACAGACGAGAGCACTGTCTGTCGAGGCTGAGGTTGGCAATGCCGGCAATCTTCTTCGTCCGGGTATGTTCACCCGCTCTCAGGTAGTCGTGAATCCGAGCGCATCCGCCGTCATGGTTCCTCAGGCAGCCGTGCAGTACACCGCCGGCGTTTCGAAAGTTTTTGTGATCGAGAATGGAGTTGTGAGCGAGCGGATTGTGCAAACGGGAGTCACGGATGGCGATCTGGTCGAAGTTCTCAGCGGCGTGAATGAGGGCGACGTGGTTGCTACCAGCGCTCTCGATCAATTGCACCAGGGTTCACGGGTCCGCCAGTAGGCGCAATTAAGAGGCGTTATGCAAAGACTTGCTGAAATCTGCGTTCGCCGTCCGGTGTTCGCGACCATGCTCATCATGGCGTTGGTCGTGATGGGCATTTTTTCTTACAACCGGCTGACTGTCGAAAGATTCCCGCGCGTCGAGTTTCCGACCATTACTGTGACGACCGCTCTTCCCGGTGCGGCTCCTCAGGAGATCGAAACCGAAATCACGGACAAGGTCGAACAGGCAGTCAACACGATCAGCGGCATCGAAGAGTTGCGTTCGATCTCAGCAGAGGGAGTTTCACAGGTCTTTGTGACCTTCGTCATCGAGCGTGACATCGATATTGCCGCCCAGGACGTACGTGACAAGATCAACACCGTTCTACCGTTGTTGCCGCGAAACATCGACCAGCCGACGGTTGAGAAGATCGATCCTGATTCCGCACCGATCATGACAATCTCTGTCGCCTCGAGCCGTTCGGTTCGTGAAATGACGGAGTTCGCCGACAAAGTGCTTCGGCGCCAGCTCGAATCAGTCAGCGGAGTCGGTCAGATTCTCATCATCGGCGGGCGCAAGCGCCAGATCAATGTTGTGCTCGATGCCGAGAAGATGCGCGCTTACAACCTGAGTGTGGCCCAGGTGAGTGCGGCACTTCAGGCCCAGAATCTCGAACTTCCCGGTGGACGCGTCGAGCAGACTGACCGCACGCTGACGCTGCGCACGCTCGGACGTCTTCAGAATTCGAAGGATTTCAACAATGTCGTCGTCTCACAGAGGAACAACTACCCTGTAAAGATTTCCGATATTGGATACACCGAAGACGGAGTTGAAGACGAGCTCACGGCGGGCCGGCTCAACGACAAGCCGGCACTGCTTCTGCAGGTCCGTCGCCAGTCCGGGACGAATACTGTTGACGTTGTAAACGCGATAAAAGAGCGGCTGGAAGAGCTGCGAAAAGTGCTTCCCGGCGGCTATTCGGTCGAAATCGTACGTGATCAGTCGGCGTTTATTATCGCCGCATTTCACACTGTCCGGGAACATCTGGTCATCGGATCGCTTCTCGCATCGCTCGTTGTGCTGCTCTTCATGCGGAATCTGCGGGCGACACTGATTGCAGCGATTGCGATTCCGACTTCCATCATTTCGACCTTCTTTGCGATGGACTATGCGGGAATCACCCTTAATGGTCCCGAGTATGCTCGGGCTGACCCTTTCGGTCGGAATCGTCATCGATGACGCGATTGTAGTTCTCGAGAACATCTTCAGATACATCGAAGAAAAGGGCTATTCGCCATTTCAGGCGGCGATTGAAGCAACCCGCGAAATCGGGCTCGCAGTCACGGCAACAACCCTTTCGCTGGTTGTGATCTTTCTTCCGGTAGCATTCATGCCGAGCATCGCGGGCAAGTTCTTCAAGAGCGTCGCGCTGACGATGGCATTCGCGATCATGGTGTCACTGCTCGTAAGTTTCACGCTGACCCCGATGCTGAGTGCGAGGATGCTCAAGCGTCTCAAGCGGGGAAAGGGTGATGATGAGCATCCGGCGACGAGAGCGCTCAAGCCACTTCCGAAACCAAAGCATCACGATTCGAAGGATTCTTTCTTCTTCCGCTGGCTCGACCGCGTCTACACGAGGCTTTTGAAGCTCTCGCTGCGCCATCGCCTGGTGGTTACATCGATTGCAATACTCGTGATGATCTCGATCGTTCCGCTATTCATGTATGTGGGAAAGGATTTCTTCCCGCAGGATGATCAGGACGAGTTCGAAGTCAGCCTTCGCGCGGCTGAAGGTATGTCGCTCAAATCAACGCTCGACATCTCGGAGCGGGTCGCCAAAGAGATTCGGGAGCTTCCGCATGTTGCCTACACGATAACAACGATTGGCGACAATCCGCAGCGCTGGCCGAATCTGGCAAAGGTCTACGTCAAGCTCGCACCTTTGAGCACAAGAGAATTGACACAGTTCGACCTCATGGGGATGGCGCGCGAAAAGGTGCTCCCAAAGTTCGCCTCTTTAGGACTTCGCGCCACGGTAAATCCTGTCGCCACGATCGGCGGCAGTGCGCAGCAAAACGCAGACGTGGCGTTTGAGCTTCGCGGCCCCAACCTCGAGAAGCTTAATTCCTACTCGAACGAACTGCTCGCACGTTTGAAAAAGATGCCGGGTGTAGTTGATGCCGACACGTCGTTGATAATCGGTAAGCCCGAGTTGCGAGCGCAGATTGATCGTGCAAAAGCTGCCGATCTCGGCGTAAGCGTCGTTGATATCGCTCAAAGTCTGAGACTGCTGGTTGGAGGAGACCAGATTTCAACCTTCAACGAAGGCGGCGAGCAATACGAAGTGCACGTGCGCGCACAGGAAGGCTTTCGAAGCGACTCGAGCGGCATCGCGCTCATGAATGTGCCTTCGACGCGGGTGGGCAGTATCGGTCTCGACAACGTTGCACGACTTGTAGAGACAACCGGCCCATCACAAATTGACCGCGTCGCCCGGCAAAAGCAGGTGCTGCTGACCGGAAATCTAAAGCCGGGCTTTTCTCAGAGTCAGATCATCGAGCTGCTTAACAAAGAAGTGAAGTCGATGAATCTGCCCGCGGACTATACTGTCGGGCTCGCCGGAAGGACAAAGGAGCTGGGCAAGACAATGCGCGGGTTTATCCTCGCCTTCGTCCTCTCATTTGTCTTCATGTACATAGTCCTCGCAGCGCAGTTTGAGTCGTTTATCCATCCTGTAACTGTCCTTATGGCGCTTCCCTTGAGTGCACCATTTGCCATCGTCTCTCTGATCATTGCAGGTCAGAGCTTCAACATGTTCACAGCACTTGGCCTGCTCGTGCTCTTCGGAATGGTGAAGAAGAACTCGATTCTGCAGATTGATCATGCCAATGGGCTACGCGCCAAGGGGATGGAGCGGCACGAGGCCCTGGTTCAGTCAAGCCGCGACCGGTTGCGTCCAATCCTGATGACGACGATCGCATTCGTCGCTGGTATGGCGCCGCTGGCAATCAGCAGCGGACCTGGCGCGGGAATCAACCGCTCAACCTCTGTGGTTGTGATCGGTGGCCAGACGCTGTGTCTTTTACTGACGCTGCTTATGACGCCCGTTGCCTATTCGTTCTTTGACGATGCCATCAATTCACCGGTATGGGCGCGGATGCGCGCGAGATGGCAGGCTTCGACCGAGTGGGCGCGACGGAAGACAGCGGCGGCGACGTCGTCGTTTTTTGGAGTTTTCAACCGATGAACGGTGTTTAGCAAGAGTCTGGCAATGGATTGCAGTGTCGCCGAAGGCGACATATTCAGTAGCCGGTGGCAACGCCACCGGTTTGAACAACAGCAATTTCCCGAACCTGAAACGGGTCGAAGTCCTGCGCAGTATTCGACCCTTTCAGGGTCGGATGTTGTTCGCTGTTAGTATCCGGTGGCGTTGCCACCGGCTATTGAATTTGTCGCCTTCGGCGACAGAGCGACTAAAACGTGATGGCAATTTATCTGACCGAGAATGACGTTGCATCGCTCCTGACTATGGAAGATGCGCTTGCGGCTGTTGAAAGCGTCCTGCGTTCACACGCGAATGGGAACGCGATAAACGAGCCACGACGCCGCGTGCGCGCTGCGGGAACCACCCTTCACGTCATGAGTGGAGCTGTGACTGGGCCTGATGCGGCGAATTCCTGGCTCGGACTCAAGGCTTACACCGTCAGCCGGTCCGGCGCGCGTTTCGTTGTGAATCTTTTCAACGCCCAGTCAGGCGAGCTCGTCGCGATTCTTGAGGCAGACCGGCTTGGACAGATACGCACGGGAGCGGCGAGCGGCATTGCCACCAGATACATGTCGAATCCGGATGCGCGTCGCATCGCGGTCTATGGAACAGGATGGCAGGCGCGAAGCCAGCTTGCAGCCGTTGCCGCCGTTCGGGCTCCCGAGGAAATCAAGGTCTACAGTCGTTCTGCCGCAAATCGCGACCGCTTCTGTGAAGAGATGCGCGCTGAGCTCGCGTTCGATCGGATCCACGCTGTTTCGACGCCTGAGGCAGCGGCCGAAGGAGCTGAGATCATCATCACAATCACAACCTCTCGCGAGCCGGTTCTTCTCAACAAATGGGTCTCCGCCGGAGCTCACATCAACGCCGCTGGAGGTAATTCGCTTCTCAGGCGAGAGGTCGATGATGAGCTCATTGGGCGCGCTTCCGCGGTTGTCGTGGATGCGATCGACCAGGCACGAATCGAAGCCGGTGAGCTTGTTTCTGCTGTCGAGAAGGGGTTGCTCTCGTGGGAGCGCGTCCGCGAGCTCCGTCAGGTAGTCAATGGTGAGTTCTCCGCAAGACGCGATGAAAGTGCGATTACTTTATTCAAGTCACTCGGGATAGCAATCGAGGACATAGCGGTCGCTGCGATCGTTTATCAACGTGCTCGCGAGCGCGGGTTGGGGAAGGAGATTTGAGTATGTGGAATAGACATCTGAAAGCGAGTTGCTTTGCGCTCATTATTACTATTACAGCTCTTGCTCATAGTGTGCTTGCTCAGGACAGACCGGCTGCGGTCGCGACGCCGGCAGCAACGGATCAAAGGATTGGCGTCGACTCTTCGAAGGTTGTTCGGATGACGCTCCGCGAAGCGATCGGTCTGGCACTCGAAAATAATCGTGATATCGAGGTGGATCGACTGAGCGTGCAGCTCAACGAGTTCGATTTGCGTGGATCACAGGGGGCCTACGATCCGATTCTGAATGCCAGCATCTATTACGATCGCCGGCTGATTCCAGCGACGTCATTCTTTGCGAATGGAAAAACAGACAATGTAATAGGCAATGCCAGATTGACTCAGCGGACACCGTGGCAGGGCGGAAGCTACGAAGTTCTCTTCGACAACAACAGATCAACGACAGCGAACCCTTTCAACGTGCTGAATCCTCAATATCAGACGACGCTCAGCTTCACTTATGTTCAGCCGATCTGGCGAAATCGCTCGATAGACTCGTCTCGACGTCAGATCAAGATTACAAAGAAGCGGCTCGACATTTCCGACAGCCAGTTCCGGCAGCGGGCAATTGAAATCATCGCTCAGGTACAGCGCGCTTACTGGGACCTTGTCTTCGCGCGCCGCGATCGCGACATAAAGCGCGAAGCGGTAGAGATGGCACGCACTCAGCTTGATTCGAATCAGCGCCGGGTTGACGCAGGACAGCTTGCGCCAGCGGATGTGATTTCTGCGCGCGTCGAGGTTGAGCGACGCACCGATGAAGCTGAAGCCGCACTCGAAGCGATTCAGCGCGCCGAGAATGCTCTGAAGAACCTGATGCTCGAGCCCGGGAAGGCAGAGCTCTGGAGCTCGACCAGTCGAACCAACCGAGGCACCCGAAGTGGACACCTCGGCTTCTATTCCTCTCGCAGACGCCGTCAAGCTCGCATATCGCAGCCGTCCTGAGCTCGAGCAATATCGACTTAGAAGCGATCTCAATGAGGTCGACGTCGACTATTTTCGCAATCAGACCAAACCTCAGATTGATTTCTTCATGACTTACGGAGCGGTCGGACTTGCCGGATTCCTGCGGCCCGAACAGAATCCAATCACGGCGGGGAATATAGCGTTATATAGCCGGGTCAATGAGCTCTCAGCGATTGCGGGCTTGCCTCCGCTTCCTCCGCCTGCGATCGATGGCACTCTCAATCCGAGCCTGCTCGGCGGATATGGCCAGAGCCTGCAGAACCTGTTGAAGAACGAGTTCCGCGCCTGGAGAGTGGGAGTCAATTTCAATCTTCCGCTCCGAAACCGGACAGCCGAAGCGCAGTATGGCCGTGCCCTTGCCGAGGGGCGGCAGATAGATGTGCAGCGCCAGAAGATGGAACAACAGGTCGAGGTTGAAGTGCGCAATGCGCTTCAGGCTGTGGACACGTCGAGGCGGCGAGTCGAAGCTGCAAAGAATTCGCGAGTCAATGCCGAGCTTCAGTATGAGAGCGAGGTTCGAAAGTTCGACGCCGGCCAATCGACAAACTTCCTGGTGCTCGATCGCCAGAACGCAATGTCATCCGCAAGAGGCCGTGAGCTGAAAGCACTTACCGACTACACCAAGGCCGTCGCAGAGCTTCAGCGCTCTGTGTCAACAACCCTGGCAAGCAACAGTATTCAGTTAAAGGGCGCGACAACGAACTAGAGAAGAACGACTCACGCGAAGGCGCGAAGACGCGAAGAAGACACATTCTTATTTCTTCTTCGCGTCTTCGCGCCTTCGCGTGAGACTTTCTGGATTCCGCCTTAAGGCGGTACTACATGCCTTTTTGGTGCTAATATTACCGTTTGCTGCAAATGCTTTTGTGTGAAGGAGAAACGACGGAACATGGCTGAGGAAGGTGAAGGCAGTTTCAAGGTTACGGATCGGCGCCCGTTCAATCCTGACGGTTCGCTGCGAGACGACGTCGAGGTGGTAGCGCCACCCGCACCCGCACCCGCACCGGATATACCAAGCGCCGAAAAGGTCGTTGAGATCCCGGAATCGCCCGAAGAGGAGGCCGCGGCGGGTCAAGGCGAGATGTCAGAGTTTATGGAGGTGGTCATGGACCTTGCGGCGCCCGCTTTCATCCATCTTGGAATGGCGGAGCATCCGGCTACAGGAAAGCCTCAGGTGAATCTGCCGGCCGCGCAGCAGTCGATTGAAATGTTGCGGGTCTTGCGAGGGAAGACAAAAGGCAATCTGACGAGGGAAGAGGAACAGTTTTTTGACGGACTCCTGGGTGATCTGCAGATGCAGTTTGTATCGATGAGGCGGCAGTCCGGATGAGGCTGACGTTTCTCGGAACAGGTACATCCGTTGGGATACCAATGATCGGTTGCGAGTGCCCGACATGCACTTCGAGCGATCCAAGGGACCAGCGGCTGCGCACGGGGCTACTGATTGAGCACGATGGCAAGCATCTGATAGTCGATCTATCTGCAGACTTCCGCCAGCAGGCGCTTCGAGCCCGGTTGAACAAGCTTGACGCGATTCTGATCACCCATTGCCACGCCGACCACGTCTTTGGACTGGATGACATCAGGCCCTTGAACTTCCGGTTTGGACCGATCCCGGTCTACGCAAGCACAGAGACGTGGGAACAACTGAGAAGGGTCTTCTATTACATCTTCGAAGCAAAACACGTGGGTGGCGGGCTGCCCCAGATCATTCCGAACATTCTGGAGAATGAGCAGGAGATCTGTGGCTTGAAGGTGGGCAGCATCGACGTCATTCATGGCGGAACAAAGGTCAACGCCTTTCGCTTCAGTAATGCCAGGAGCGGGGTTGGCTTCGTTACCGACTGCAATGCGATTCCGGATGCATCGCTTGAGAGGCTTCGCGATCTTGACCTTCTGATCATCGATGCACTGCGATTGAAACCACACTCGACCCATCTCCATCTGGAGAAAACTCTCGGCTATATAGATGAGTTGCGCCCGCGCCGTTCCGTTCTCATCCATATGAGCCACGACATCAGGCACGAGGTGGTTGGCCGCACCTTGCCTGATGGTGTCGAGCTTGGCTTTGATGGGCTCCAGATAGAGCTTTGATGCTGATGGATGTTTTTCACGGTATTGACGACGCTCAGCTTCGCAAGCCGACGGTTCTGACCCTTGGCGTCTTTGACGGGCTCCACCTGGGTCATCAAGCAATCGTCAGGCAGGTCGTAGAGCGCGCGTTGCTCACCGGAGCTACGTCAACGCTGATCACGTTCGACCCTCATCCGCGGCAAGTCCTGAAGCCCGAGACGGCGCCTCCCCTTTTGCAGACATTTCATCAGAAGATGGAGGGATTGCGTGCGCTCGGCATGCAGCAGGTGGTGGTCCTCCCATTTGATGCGCAACTGGCTGCGCTTTCGGCCGAGGAGTTTGTTGAGAGCTACATTCACAAACGACTCGAGGCACGCGAGGTGTATCTCGGCAAAGGATTTGCCTTCGGACGGGACCGGCAGGGAAATATCGAGGTGCTCAGAGATTTGAGCCGAAAGTACGGGTTCGTTGCTGACGAAGTGGCAGAGGTAAGAGTCAGAGGTCACCGCATCAGTTCCACAATGATCAGGCGACTCTTACGGGCAGGTCGAATCAATCTTGCGCGCCGCATGCTTGGGAGACCATATGGGATCGAAGGAGTTGTCACGACAGGCCGCGGAGTCGGGAAGGAATTGCTTTTGCCAACAGCAAATCTGGAGGTGCAGAACCGGGTCATTCCTGCGGACGGAGTTTACGTTACTTTGACTCTGGTTGATGAAACCTGGGTTCGGAGCGTTACAAATATCGGCAAGAGACCAACGCTGGGGGCAGATTCGGAATCTAAGGTCGAGACGCACCTGATAGACTATGAACGCGATCTTTACAACCAGACCGTGCGCGTGCGCCTGCTTCACCGATTGCGCGCCGAGCGCAAGTTTTCGGGACTGGAAGAGCTTAAGGCTCAGATATTTCGGGATCGCGATCGAGCCATTCGATACTTTTCGTCAGAACTCGTAAAACGCAACCTGAGAATAGGTTGAAGCGTATCAGGAGGAGAAGAGAGTGGTCAGTGGCCAGTGGTCAGGGGTCAGGGGCTTTGAGTTCAAGCTTTAGCTTGTGGTTACATCGTGAACAGCAAGCTAAAGCTTGAACTCCATACCCTGAATCCCTGTCACTGGCCACTGACCACTGACCACTGATCCCTAGAGGAAGTACTTAATGGCGATTGCCAGGCGACAAATCGAACTACCGCAGCATGAGAAGCAGGCACTGATTCCGGCGGCTTCGAACGTCGCGCGATTCAACGCGCTCGAGGAAGTAAAGGGACACGGTTTCCGAGGGTATCTGCGCGCAGCACAGATCGTATGGACTTTTGCGCTCTACCAGCTTTTCGTATTTGCTTATCATCGCGGGTGGTTCACTGGCGCCAAGGAGGAGTCCGAGGAAAGCCATCTCCGATGGCAGGCGTCGTGGCTCAGCAGCCGTTTGCTGAAGCTCGGTCCCACATTCATCAAGATCGGCCAGTCCATTTCGACGCGCGCTGATCTTCTCCCGATTGCATACGTCAACGAGCTCAGCAAACTTCAGGACAGCGTTCCCGCATTCCCGCGTGAAGTGGCAATGGCAACTATCGAACGGGAGCTGGGAAAGAAGGTCGAGGATGCATTCGCCGAAATAGAGGACGAGCCGGTTGCAGCCGCATCACTTGGGCAGGTTTACCGCGGGCGGCTTCACACGGGCGAGGTCGTGGCGATCAAAGTGCAACGCCCGAACCTCGCGAATGTGATCAACTTTGATATCGCCGTCCTTAGGAGTATTGCGCGATTCATGGAGCGATTTCCAAGGCTTGTGCGTGGAGTCGACTGGCAGGGGACGCTCAATGAATTTGCGACTGTCATCTTCCAGGAGATGGACTACGTCCAGGAGGGACAGAACGCAGAGACCTTTCGCCGGCATTTCAGCAAGTGGCGCGAAGTCTATGTTCCGAAGATCTACTGGACGCATACTTCAGTTCGCGTCCTCACGATGGAGTATATCGGAGGGTCAAAGGTAACTGATCTCGAAGGACTGAAAGCCCGCGGCATCAATCCGCCGGACGTGATCAAGCTGATTGCACGAACTTATCTCAAGCAGCTTCTCGAGGATGGTTTCTTTCACGCTGACCCGCATCCAGGGAACCTGCGAGTCATGCCTGATGGCAGGCTCGCATTCTTCGATTTTGGAATGGTTGGCCGCATCACGCCTCGAGTTGCAGAGCATGATGATTGATGCCTTCTTTCATATCGTTGAGCGTGATGTGCGCGGGCTGACCCAGGACCTGATCAATCTCGATTTTCTGACGCGAAAAGTTGACCCGGCGACAATTCGGCCCGTGGTCGAAAAGCTCTTCTCTGACTATCTCAACCTCAGGCTCGGGGACATACGATTCAAAGAGCTGACATACGAGCTGGCCGAGGTAATGTATGAGTATCCCTTCACGATTCCCGCAAACTTTACCTATATCATCAGGGCAATCATGACGCTTGAAGGTATAGGTATCGCCATGGATCCGAACTTCAGTTTCTTTGATGTCGCGCGTCCGTTCGCCAAGGAGTTCATGCTCAAACGCGAGGGACGTTTTATGCGCGACCAGATACTAAAGAAACTGATCTATGGCGAGAATAATCAATATCCAATGGGGCAAAGCCTGGAAGCTTGCGAAGATGGCCGCCCGAATGTACTACGACGGACTGGTCAAGAGTTTCACCTGAGTCTGTTACAATCCTTGCATCGTGTCTGGCATTGTGTTCGATACCGTACTCTATGATGGGGCCTGCGGCATCTGTTCGCACTTTGCGCGCTGGATCCGCCGGATCGATGCGCAAAATCGCTTCACGATCGTCCCTTTCCAATCATTCACGGAACTCGAGCTAAAAACTGCCGGGCTTGAGCGCGCCGACTGCGAGAAGGCTTTACAACTTATTACTGAACGGGGCGAGGTCCGGTCGGGCCCGTCTGCAATCAACTATTTTTTCTGGCACTTTCGACCGTGGTCGATCCTCGTCGCAATCATTTATGCCCTGCCGTTTCTGCTGCTTGGCGAACACATAATCTATAGAGCTTTTTGCGCGTTACCGGCATCGAATCTCGAGGATGTTTGGCCTCGATGTCTGCGCGGTTCGCCAAAAGCACGTGACATAAGCATGCCGGCGAAAGAATCTGCAAGCCCAGATCAGAACAGCTTTGATGGCGACACGTTTGTGAGCGACATCATCCTGCGTGACGGCGCGGTGCTCAGGATGAGATCCTTGCGTCACTCTGATCGCGATGGCCTGATCGAGCTCTTCAATCGCTGCTCTCCGGAAACCAGACGCTACAGATTCCTCCGCCTCATCACATCGCTTCCTGATTCCCTGCTTGATCAGCTGGTAGTGGGAGTGGACCACTCGCGCCATGTAGCGCTTGTCGTGCTTCACGGAGAACGCACTGGCGAAAGGATCGTGGCAGTCGGACGATACGTCGCCATCGAGCGACAGCCCGGCCTCGCTGAGGTTTCGTTTCTGGTTGAAGACAGTATGCAGCGGCGCGGAATCGGAACCGTGCTGCTCGATGCGCTCGCCGAGATTGCACGCGCGCAGAAGATCGAACGATTCTCAGCCGACGTTCTTATTGATAACCGGCAAATGATGTCTGTCTTTCGTAAGGCCGGGTACGCAGTCTCTTCGAATATCAGCTATGGCGTTACCCACCTCGAGTTCCCGATTGCTACGAGCAAAGTCGCCGAAGCTCGAATTGCTGCCCAGGAAAGCGAGGCCGAACGCGCCTCACTGCGTGCAGTTTTCGCGCCGCGCTCGATAGCTGTGATAGGCGCCGGCCGCGATCCTGCTTCGGTTGGCGGGGCACTCTTTCGCAATCTGCTGCGCTGGGGATTCGAAGGCGCGATCTATCCGGTCAATCCAGCGGCCCGCTCGATTGCGGGAGTCCGCGCAGCGGCGAGCGTCGCAGAGCTTCCTGAAGTACCTGAGCTCGCGATCATTGTTGTCCCCGCGTCTTTGGTGCTTGAAACAGCGCGCGCCTGTGCGAATGCAGGAACTCTCGCGTTATGTGTCATCTCAGCCGGCTTTGCCGAGGCAGGCCCTGAGGGTAAGCAGAGGCAACGTGAACTCCTGAGCATCTGCCGTGCATCGGGAATGCGGTTGGTCGGACCAAACTGCATGGGAATTGTGAATACCGCGCCTGGTGTGCGTATGCTCGGCACGTTTGCGCCGGTGGATCCCCCGCACGGAAACATTGCGATGAGCTCGCAGTCAGGGGCCCTCGGGCTCGCGCTTATGGCTCAGGCCGGACAACTCGGCCTCGGCGTCTCTTCCTTTGTAAGCGTAGGCAACAAGGCTGACGTTTCGGGCAATGATCTGCTGCAATACTGGGAGCTTGATGACGACACGGGCGTGATTCTGCTCTACCTGGAAAGCTTTGGTAATCCACGCCGGTTTGCACAAATCGCGCGCAGGGTATCGAGAGCAAAGCCGATCGTGGCGGTCAAATCAGGACGAACATCCGCCGGAGAGAAGGCAGCTTCCAGTCACACAGCGGCTCTCGCGAGTTCTGATCGCGCGGCTGATGCCTTATTCAATCAGACGGGCATTATACGAGTCGACACGCTTAACGATTTCTTTTCTGTGGCGCGTCTCCTCTCGTCTCAGCCTGTGCCCCACGGCAATCGGATCGGGATCCTCACAAATGCAGGTGGGCCGGCCGTCATGGCCGTCGATGCTGCTATCGCATCCGGGCTCGATGTACCGCTCCTGGGCGAGTCCACCAGAGATCGCCTGCGTGCAGTGCTTCCAACGGAAGCGGCAATAGATAACCCGATCGACATGATCGCAGGCGCTGGTCCCGATCAGTACCGCAAATGTCTCGAGATCCTATGCGACGATCCTGACATCGATGCGATTCTCGTCATTTTCATTCCGCCATTGTTGACGCCGTCGTCAGAGGTCGCGAGGACCATTGGAGAGCTTCTGAGCGAGCGCGAAGTAAAACACGCGGATCTCGAGAAGACCGTAGCAGCCGTTTTTCTTGACCCGCATTCAACAGTGGTCTCGATACCCGCAGGCAGTCGACGCGTTCCGGTCTACAACTTTCCCGAGGGAGCTGTTTCCGCGCTCAGTGCGGCTGTGCGGTACGGAACCTGGCGAAATGCTCCGCTCGGGAATCGTGTTTCAATTGAAGTCAACTCCGAGGAGGTGCAGAAAGTACTGTCGTCTCACCCGGGCGACAGCTGGTTGCCACACGACGCGGTCGAGAAGCTGCTCGATTCCGTTGGAATCAAGATCAATGCAGTACAGCTCATTAGCTCGCCGGAAGATGCGATAACCTTCGCGAAAACGTTCGGACGCCCGGTTGCAATGAAGGTGAGCGATCCTCGAGTCCTGCACAAATCTGATGTAGGTGGAGTGCTGCTCAACATCAGGCCCGATGAGGCTGGCGAAGCTTACGCGAAGCTGAAAGAGCAACTCGGCAAACACGAAATCGAGCTCGACGCCGCAACAATATCTCCGATGGCTCAATCAGGTGTCGAGGTGCTTGCCGGAGTCACCCACGACCCGGTCTTTGGGCCGCTCGTGGCCTTTGGTTCCGGAGGGGTTCTCGTCGAGATTCTGGATGACATTGTTTTCAGAGTGTTGCCGCTCACGGATCGCGACGTTAAGGAAATGATCGCTGGCTCGCGCGTTGCCCGTCTTCTTAAGGGTTATCGGGGCATGCCGGCCGCAGATGTCGACGCGCTCGAGCAGCTGTTGCTGAGATTGGGAGCGCTCGCGGAGAGTGTCCCTCGAATTGCGGAGATTGATCTGAATCCAGTGATTGTCCACGCCCAGGGTGAGGGGATCACGATCATAGATGCCCGAGTACGATTAAATGCCTCATCTTGACTGATTTTGATATACTTCCAAGGCATGAAGATGCTCGCGCGGTTCCTCATACTCGCATGTATTATTTGCGGGCTTGCAATGCCGGCAACAGCTGCACTTGCAAAGCAGAAGACGACGTCGAAGTCGACCAAGACTTCGAAGCCTACCAAGCCCACAAAGTCTACTAAATCAACCACACCCACACAGACGGAGGCTGACGCGCAAACGGCGAAATCCTCAGGGTCTTCAAAGACAAGAAAACCGGCGAAAGAACCAAAACAGGCGCCGCTCAATGTTCGTGAGATCAAAGAAGCGGAACAGCGCCTTTCAGACCTGGGCTACTGGACCGGCCCGATCGATGGCAAGTTTGACGAAGGTTCGCGCCACGCACTTGTCGCTTTTCAGAAAGTCACGGGCCGAAAACTAACGGGAGTGTTGAATCGATCTGAACGCGCCGCATTGATGCGCGGCGAAAGACCGATGCCGGTCAATGCTGGACCCGCGCATATCGAAGTCGATCTCGAGCGTCAGGTTCTTTTCGTGGTCGATGATAACGCGGCCGTGCAGCGAATCCTTCCAGTATCGACTGGCAGCGGCGAGGAGTTTAAGGCCCAGGGGTACTGGCGAACCGCCGTCACGCCTGCGGGACATCTCAGCGTTCTGAAGAAGATCAAGGGCTGGAAGAAGAGTCCTCTCGGTGAGCTCTATTATCCGAGCTACATTGTCGGCGGTATCGCGATTCACGGCCATAAGCAGGTACCATTCAAACCCGCGAGTCATGGTTGCATCCGGATTCCAATGTTTGCAGCGGTAGAGTTCTTTAAGATCTGCGCCAGTAGGAATGGACGTCTTCATTCTATTCAAGCCCGAAGCGGCGCAGGTGTTGCCTGATTAGTTCAACAGAAGGAGTCAAAGGAAACGTAGAGACTGAATTTGGCGTTTCCGCGCTTCCTTAAGTTTGCCATCTGTTAAACTCTTATTTCTCTCCCAGGATGCGCGAGGGTTGAGGGATACGACGCAAGCCAAATTTGTCGATAGCATACCTGCTGATGTGCGCCATCGCGACATCAACCGAATCCGACACCATCAGTAAATGAAGGTCCTGCGGAGTGATCGTTCCACTCGTGACCATTTTCTGCAGAAACTCGAGCAGAGGACGATGGTAGTCCCGGCCCATCAGTACTATCGGAAAGTCGAGTATTTTCCGCGTCTGAATCAGCGTCATCGCCTCAAATAGCTCGTCCATCGTTCCGAACCCGCCCGGAAGAACAACAAAGGCGTATGAATACTTAATGAGCATCACCTTCCGAACAAAGAAGTAGTCGAACTCGACCCACATATCGAGATACTTATTCGGAAGCTGCTCGTGCGGGGAGCTTGATGTTGCATCCTATGGAACGGCCGCCGGCCTCTTTGGCGCCGCGGTTAGCCGCCTCCATGATGCCCGGTCCTCCCCCGGTCATGACTGTGAATCCAAGGTCGGCAAGACCCGATCCGACACGATAGGCAAGATCATAGTAAGGATGATCTTCCTTGAATCGCGCCGAACCGAAGACCGTAACGCAGGGGCCTACAAAGTGTAACCGGCGGAATCCCCGAAAGAACTCGCGCATAATCCGGCAGAGATCCAGGAAATCGGTGCTGCGCTTCTGCGGGCCTTCGAGAAAGACCCGCTCTCTCCGTATCGCTTCTTCAGGGTTTTGAACTGGTGGTTCGTCAGGTTTGGTCTCGGTAGCCATGCATGAGGTGTGACGGGAGAGTTAGACGAACACCACGGACTGCGAATTGGGGATCTCGAAGCGGTGCCGGCAACGGGCACAGAAGATCACGTCGTCAACGCGCACGAGATAGTCACGCGCCTTAGCGAATTTCGCTCGATCGAAGTCACTTGCTCCGCGAGGGATCTCGCGCTTACGCGACCGGCGAAGCCATCGGACTTCGAACTCAGACGACTCTCGACACTTCGGGCATGTATACCTGGCACTTTTGGTTTCGGGCTTCTCGGTGTAGAAATCTCGTTCATCCATGACGAAAGTGTAATCCCAAAACACAGGGGATTGCTACAGGATATTGCTGTCGTGTGTTAGGCTGTCGCGTCAAGAACGCATTAAGCGCAAGTGAAGCAACGCGCTACTCCCCACTCTATGGAGCATAGATGACCTCTGTATATTTCTGGACGATCGTCGTCTACATGGTATTCCTGATCGGCATCGGCGCCATTCGCAGTCGCGGCGTCAACAGCCAGGAGGATTTTTCCGTTGCCGGCCGGCAGCTCTCCACGTTTGTTTTGTTCGGTACGATGCTCGCAACCTGGATTGGAACCGGATCGATCTTTGGCTTTGCCGAGCGAACCTATCAGGTCGGAATCGCGGCGTGGATTCTTCCTCTCGGAGGGATTACGGGGATCATAGTGCTCTCGTTTCTGGCCCGCAAAGCGAGGAATCTGGAAGCGATCACCGTTCAGGATATTCTTGAACATCGCTACAACAAATGGGCGCGAGTGCTGGGAGTTATCACTCTTGTGCTGACAGCGGTTACGATCGTCTCTTATCAGTACCGCGCTGCCGGCGCCGTCATTAACCTCGCCTTGCCGCAGCTTGATTTCAAGGTCGCGGTAATCATTGTGGCGATCTTCATTATTGTCTACACAGCGATGGCTGGCATGTTCTCCGTGGCATATACGGACGTCGCCATGGGCGTGACCATGATTATCGGGATTTTCATCACATTGCCCTACGTGTGGAGCAAGGCCGGAGGTTATGCAGGAATGGCAGCGACACTGCCACCCGATCATATGAAGTTTTTCGGTCCGGTCAGCTTTGTTCAGGCGCTGGGTATGGTTCTTCCGGCCGGGCTGCTTGTACTTGGTGACGCGAACATGTACCAGCGGTTCTTCTCGGCGAGGAACGCGGGGATGGCGAGACGCGCAACCATTTGGTTGCTGATTGGTGTCGCCTACATGGAGATGATGATCATCTTCACTGCCTGGGCGAGCTCAGCTATCGAGTGGCAGGGAGGCAACCTTGAAAGACCCGGGCGCGTGATTGCCTATGTAGCGCGTGACCACCTGCCGGTGTGGCTTGGTGCGGTGGTTCTGACGACGATTATGGCGATCATTGTTTCGACCGCGATTTCTTATCTGCTTGTGCCGGCAACAGCAATCGTCCGCGATATATACCAGAGATTTATCAATCCCCAGGCGAGCGAAAAAAGCCTTGTATGGCTGCTCAGAGCCCTGGTCATCGTGCTTGGTACGCTGGCCTACTTCATTTCGACTTTCTCCGAACAGTTTTTGAATGTCGCGTTGCGGGCCTACACCATATACGGAACGGGCATAACCCCGTCGCTCGTGGCAGCTCTGACGTGGAAGAAGGCGACGGCAAAGGGCGCGCTCGTCTCAATAATTCTTGGAGTCGGTACGACTCTTATCTGGGAGTTCGGAGGCTACGGCGCAAGCACCGGAGTCGACCCCGTGATCCCAGCGATTGCGCTATCGGTGTTGTCATTGGTGATCGTGTCGCTGATGACGCAACGGAAAGAATAGGGGTCGGGGGTCGGGGGTCAGGGGTCGGGGTCAGGGTATGGAGTTCAAGCTTTAGCTTGCTGCATTGTCAAGCTATCGAGTGTAACGAGCAAGCTAAAGCTTGAACTCCATACCCCGACCCCTGACCCCTGACCCCCGACCCTGCTCCTCTTGACGCACGATTCTGTAGTGATTAGAATTTCTAACCTTTGACACCTATGGGTTCATCCACCAGTGCGGTCTTCACACCGATGAACCGTAGCACAACAATGCTTCACGGAGGCTCGTTTGATCGAAGTTGATCATCTCAGCAAGAGCTATGGACAGGCCCGCGCCGTCAATGACATCTCATTCAAGGTAGAACCCGGTGAGATTCTGGGGTTTCTCGGCCCGAACGGCGCCGGGAAGACTACCACGATGCGCATCCTTACGGGCTATTTGCCGGCGACGGCGGGCTCGGCCCGAATCGCGGGATTCGACGTCTTTGAACAATCTCTCGAGGTTCGCAAGCGCATCGGATATCTCCCCGAGACGCCGCCGCTATACCCCGAGATGAGCGTGCGCACGTACCTCGAATTCGTCGCACGGATCAAGGGAGTGCCTGCCGCCGACATCGCGTCGCGTGTTGCAAGTGCGATGCGGATGACAAACATCGAGGACAAGGGGACAGAACTGGTCAAGCGACTGTCGCGCGGGTACAAACAGCGCGTCGGTATAGCTCAATCGATCGTTCACAACCCGGATGTAGTCATTCTTGACGAACCCACTGTCGGCCTGGATCCCAAGCAGATCATCGAGGTCCGCAAGCTGATCAAGGGATTGAAAAAAGATCACACGGTGATTCTTTCAACACATATTCTGCCCGAGGTATCAGCCACGTGCGACCGGGTCGTAATCATAAACAAAGGCCGAATCGCGGCCATCGATACGCCAGACAACCTGACGGCACAGCTGAAGGGTGGAGAACGCGTTCGGATTCAGGTGCGTGGTGACGCAGAAAAGCTCCGCTCGACATTGTGGTCAATCGAAGGTATCAACCGCCTCGACCTGGACACCGCGAACCAGTCGGAAGGCGCACCGGTCTCTGCAACCATTGAAAGTGAGAGTGGACTCGATCTTCGGAGCCGGATAGCCGGAAGCCTGGTCGGCAATGGGTTCGAGCTTCTTGAGCTGCGCGGAGTCAGCCTTAGCCTTGAAGAGATATTCCTGCAGCTTACGACTGAAGAGACGCAACAGACCGAAAAGACAAATGATGCCGCTGAAGGCGCTGCTCTTGATGCAGATAGTTCTTCGGATGAATCCGAAAATGAAGCGGAGCGAACGGGAGGTTCTGAATGAAAGGTCTGCTGGCTATTTACCGGCGTGAGATGAGCAGCTATTTCGTCTCTCCCGTAGCTTACATCGTAATCGGCTTTTTTCTGCTCATCGCCGGCTTCTTTTTCTACAACATCCTTTCCGCGATCATCGAACAACAGATGATGATGGCGATGCAGGCTCAAAGAATGGGCGGCCCTCCGGACATGGATGTGCCCAGTCTGGTGCTCCGAAACTTCATGGGGATCATGAGCACGTTTTCGCTCTTCATGGTCCCGATGTTGACTATGGGGGTCTACGCCGAAGAGCGGCGGCGAGGCACGATGGAAATGCTTATGACGTCACCGCTGACAGAGTGGCAGATCGTAGGCGGCAAATACCTCGCATCGCTGACGCTGTATTTAATCATGATCGGGCCAACGATCATTTTTATGCTGATTATGGCTGCTTACAGTGATCCCGGCATGCCATGGAAGGTGATGTGGGCAGGTTATCTTGGAACTCTGCTTCTCGGGGCGGTTTTCATCGCGATTGGCTCATTCATATCGTCGCTCACTGAGAGCCAGATTGTGGCGGCGGTCGTTACCTTTGTAGTGTTTCTCCTCCTCTGGGTCATCGATTTCGGTGTACGCGGCTCATCGTCGACCTTCGGATCAGTTCTTCAATACCTTTCGATCATCAGGCATTACGATGATTTCTCTCGTGGAGTTATAGACACTACTGGCATTGTCTACTACATCAGCCTTGCCGGCCTCGGCGTGTTCCTGACACTTCGCGCCCTCGATTCGATGAGGTGGCGAAGAGCATAGCTTAGCGTTATTAGCAATTGAATCATGAAAATCAACCGAAACGAATTGATCAAAATCGCCGGCTATCTGGGTGCCGGTTTGCTTGTGGCGGGATACGGACGTTATTTGATTCATTCAGTCTGGACGAAGTGGGAGATCGGTATGGTCTCGGCCGGCGCGGTCCTGCTGTTGATCAGTCTCGCTGCAAACTTCAGACAGATCATCGATGCCTTCCGGGGCCGATCGGCCCGCCTGGGCGCGAATACTGCAATTCTTTCCGCAGCCGTGATAGCCCTCTTCGCGATCGTCAACTTCCTTGGTTATCGTCATCACAAACGCATTGATCTGACTGCCGAGAAGCTCTACAGCCTCTCCGATCAAACGCGCAAGATAGTCTCCGGTCTTCAGAAGGACATCAAGATCATCAAGTTTGATGAAAAGGATGATCAGTCGCTCAAAGACCAGATGACGGAATACCGCGACCTCTCAAATCGTCTGACGTACGAGCAGGTCGATCCCAGGGTCAAGCCCGAGATCGCGAAGCAATACCAGGTCAGCCGTATGGGCGAGGTTGTTGTAGCTTCGGGTAGCCGGATCGAGAGACCGCAAGGCACAAGCGAACAGGAATTGACGAACGCGATCCTGAAAGTCACTCGCGACACTCTCAAGACGATCTGCTTTATTGAAGGACACGACGAGAAGGCGCTCTCGAACTCTGAAGCTGAAGGCTATGCGTCGGTCGAGAGCATTCTCAAGAATGAAAACTACAACGTAAAGACCGTGGCGCTGGCATCGCAAACTCAGGTGCCCGCTGATTGCGATGTCCTTGTTGTGCCCGGACCAAAGAAGCCGCTCCTCCAGCCGGAAGCAGCAATGATCGGCAAGTATCTGGACGCGGGTGGTAAGGCGATGCTGCTCGTGGAACCCGACACTGATGCTGGGCTCGATGAGGTTTTCAAGGCGTGGAAGATCGAGGTCGGAAACAACACGGTGATTGATGTGAGCGCAGCGGGCCAGATGTTCGGCGGAGGGCCATATGCGCCGCTTGTAATGAAGTATGGATCGCATCCGATCACAAAGGATTTCGGGCGAACGATGACGATTTTCCCGATTGCCCGATCGGTGAAGGGCGGCGAAGGCGGGACTTCCCTTCTCGAGACGTCTGAACAGAGCTGGGGTGAATCAGAATTGAAGGCAGGCTCGACGCCGGAGATGACTGAGGGCAAAGATCTCAAAGGTCCCCTTTCACTTGGGGTGGCGGCCAGCAAACCAATTGGCGATAAGGAAGCGAGGCTGGTTGTTATCGGTGATTCCGATTTTGCAACCAACCGTGTTCTCGGATTTCAGCGCAATGGCGACCTGTTCCTGAATTCGATCAACTGGCTGGCGCAGGACGAGGACCTGATTTCAATCCGCCCCAAGAGCGGGACCAATCGCCGCGTTGACTTGACGGGAAGCCAGCAGAACCTGCTCTTCTGGTTCCTGGTCGTGCTGCTCCCGCTCGCGGTGATCGGAACGGGCGCGTGGGTGTGGTGGAAGAGAAGGTAATAAGGTACGTTGTACCGCCTTCAGGCGGAATCGTGTCTACGGTGTAACGGAAGATTCCGGCTAAAGCCGGTACAACGTACCTTCATTCATTTTGTTGCCGCGACAGCCTTTTCGGCTGCGTCCTTCATACCGTTCGCGATGAGAAAATTCATGCCTGATTCGCGCAGGACGCGCTGACCTTCCTCTACATTTGTACCTTCAAGGCGAACGACGATGGGTCTCGTCACGTTCAGGTTGCGTGCTGCCTCAACAACTCCGCGTGCAACCATGTCACAGCGGACAATGCCACCGAATATGTTGATCAGCACTGCTTTGACATTTTCGTCCGCCAGCAGTATCCGGAAAGCGTTCTCGACTCGCTCCTGAGACGCACCACCACCAACATCCAGGAAATTCGCGGGCTCTCCTCCCGCGAGCTTGATGATATCCATCGTAGCCATCGCGAGGCCGGCTCCATTGACCATACAGGCAATGTTACCGTCGAGCTTGATGTAATTGAGGTCGTATTTGGAAGCCTCGATTTCCAGAGGAGCCTCCTCGTCGAGGTCGCGAAGCTCTGCGAACTCCTTGTGACGATAGAGAGCGTTGTCGTCAAAGTTTACTTTCGCGTCGAGAGCATAAAGCTCTCCGTCTTCCGTGAGGAGGAAAGGATTGATCTCGAGCAAGGATGCATCGAGTTCAACGTAGGCCCGGTAAAGCGCGAGCATGAACTTCGTCGCCTTTCCCGCAAGCTCCGGCGCCAGGCCCAGGCCGAAGGCCAGATTGCGAGCCTGAAAGGCCTGAAGCCCGACTCCGGGATCGATGTATTCCTTCAGTATCTTTTCCGGCGTCTTGGCTGCAACTTCCTCGATGTCCATGCCGCCGGCTGCCGAGGCCATGAACACAAGCTGAGATGAAGCCCGATCGAGGACTATGCTCAGATAGAACTCCTTTTTGATCTTGAGTCCCTCTTCGATGAGGAGCGTGCCGACACGGCGTCCCTCGGGACCTGTTTGATGGGTTATCAACGTCATCCCGAGTATGGATTTGGCGGAATCGCGCACTTCGTCAGCGGTGCGCGCAAGTTTTACCCCGCCACCCTTGCCGCGCCCTCCAGCGTGAATCTGTGCCTTGACTACGACTGGAAGCCCAAGCTCGCGAGCGGCATCTTCCGCCTCAGCGACAGTGCGTGCGACGCGGCCGCGCGGAATCCTGACATCAAAACGGCGAAGAAGCTCCTTCGCCTGAAATTCATGGATTTTCATAAGAGCGAGAGTGTAAGAGCCGAGAGCATCAAAAGCAAGCAGGTACGTTGTACCGCCTTCAGGGAATCCATTTGAGATTTGAGATTTGAGATTTGTCATTTGCATGTTCCGACATGAAAGCAATCCAACTATCGTTCCTGTTCAATTCGACGACGTATGATCGTGGATGATCTTCCAGCCATCGTCAAACTTGCGGAAGACGAGGGTGAAGAGACCGGTAGGCTTTGATCCGTCTCGAAGCAGCAGTTCGAATCTTCCGCGGACAACTGCATTCCGGTCGCCCAGGGTCTGGATATCGAGCTCGCTGAAAGTGAGCTTGCCCATTTCCCTTCCATCGGCCTGATAAGTTTTTCGGTAACGGTCGAGAGTTGCGTCCCATCCTTTGAGCATTCTGGCTCCCGAAAAGAAAGTGAGGTCGGGTGATCGCCAGTACCCTGTCATAAATTCTTCTAATTTACCCGCATTCCAGGCAGTGACCTGCTTTTCAAGCACCAGTTTTATGCTATCGGGAGCCGTTTGACTGTTTGTGAAGAGAGCAATGATCAAGAAAAGAAGTGTTCGCTGTGGCATCACAAGACTTTTCCGCCTTTCCGTTGGTATAATGTTACTGTTATGCCCGACAGATACCCGATGCCGTCCGGCTCGAGTAGTGGCTCAAGTTCAGGTCTGGCCGATAAGCTAACAGACATAGCGGTTACGTTGGAAGATTTTTTCCGGCGGGCGACGTTCTTCGCGCTGCTTGTTCTGGCCATGATTGCTGGGGGCTTGACCGGACTCGTGTTCGCATTCCAGGCGAGCTTTTCGAGCTTTGCCGCAGAGGTCGACAATCTCGCCGAATACAGGCCACCGGAGATTACCAAGGTTTACGCTGACGATGGGAAGACCGTTATTGGAGAGCTTTCTCTCGAGCGAAGAATCCCTCTCGCCTACACACAGCTCCCCGAGCGGCTCAAACAGGCAGTTCTGGCAATAGAGGACGCAAGGTTCGATGAGCATATGGGCATCGATCCCGTTCGCATGGTGGGCGCAACGGTGCAGAACATTCTGCGCCAGAGACGCGCACAGGGTGCGTCGACGTTGACACAGCAGCTTGCGCGCCTTCTTTTCCTGAGCCCTGAGAAGACCTACACGCGCAAGGTTAAAGAGATTTTCTATGCAGTGCAGATCGAAAGGGTCTACACCAAAGAACAGATCATGACGCTTTATTGCAACCAGATCTTTCTTGGTGGAGGGGCTTACGGTTTCGAGGCAGCATCGAACTATTATTTCAGCAAGAAGGTCAATGAGCTATCGCTGAGTCAGTACGCGCTGCTGGCCGCGATACCCAAGGCGCCATCACAATACTCGCCGGTATTGCATCCAAAGGCGGCGCGTGAACGGCGGAATCTTGTGTTGCAGTCGATGGTCGATACCGGATTCATCGCACAGTCGGAGGCGGAACAGCCAAGGCTGAGGGTCTCGGGTTGAATCTCGAGGATTCTCGCGGCAAGAACGATCGCTCGCCCTATGCCTATTTTGTGGAGGATGTGCGTCAGGAACTTCAGCGTCTGCTGGTGGTCGAAAAACACTCTCAGGACGCAATGGACATTTATCGCGCGGGCCTGAGCATCTACACAACACTCGACGCTCATGCACAGCAGCAGGCAACAGAGGCCGTACGCAACGGTTTGCGAAGATACGAGCGGCGCCACGGATGGCATGTCAAGTTCGACAACGTCCTGACTACGGGCGCGTCACTCGATTCGTTCACGCATCCGTCGTGGAATGCAGTGCCACAGCCGGGTGATTTCATGACCGGCCTGATAAAAGAAGTCAGTGAGCGCGCTACGGTGGCGTCATTCGGAAGCTACAGTGCAAATCTGACGGCTCGTGAAACGGAATCGCTCAATCGAACTCCGGCAAAACTCTTCAAGCGTGGAGACCTTGCCGAGTTTGAAGTTCTTGCTGTTGATTCCGCCAGAAGGATTTTGACGGTCAGGTTGGACCCGGAGCCATCGGTACAGGGCGCGCTGGTTCTGATCGAGCCAAAGACAGGTGAAGTCAAGGCCATGGTCGGCGGATACAACTTCACGACCAGCAAGTTCAATCATGCGACACAGGCAAACCGGCAGACGGGTTCCGTATTCAAGCCATTCGTTTATGCTGCAGCACTGGAGCAGGGACTTCGGCCCGATGATATCGTCAATGACGCTCCGTTCCAGCGTGGGAATTGGGTTCCCAACAACTACGACAGAACTTTCATGGGAGCTATGCCTTTACGTAAGGCACTCGCGTTATCGCGCAACATTCCTGCAGTCCGGATTCTTGATGAAATCGGCGTGAACAACGCAGCACAGCTGGTCCGTCGCCTGGGCCTTCCGAATCCGATGGCGCCGTTTCTTCCGTCAGCCTTAGGAGCGACTGAGGAGCCGCTCATTTCGATGGTCTCGGCGTATAGCACATTTCCGAATAACGGGATAAGAGTCGAGCCGATTCGCATTCGGAAGGTAGTAGATCGTGACGGTAACGTAATCGAGGAGGTCAAGCCCAAGTCTTACAAAGTCCTTTCGGACTACGTTGCCGCGCAGATGAACGAAATGTTGCAGGGCGTCGTCCTTTCAGGAACGGCGCGTGCCGCGACATCGCTGGGACGCGAGGTTGCGGGAAAGACTGGTACGGTCGATGACTTCACCGACGCATGGTTCGTTGGATACACGCCGTCAGCTGCCTGTGGTGTCTGGATCGGATACAGCGATAACAAGAAACCGCTCGGAAAGGGTGAATCGGGAGGCGCAGCGGCGTTGCCATTCTGGCTTGACTTCATGAACGACTATCTCGAGGGCAAACCAAAAGAGAGATTTGGGCCTATTCCCCCTGCACCTGATGAGCTGAGACAAGCTCAGGCTGCGCTTGCCAGGAGGCGCGCTGCCGAACTGGCTCGGATGGAAGCGCGCACAGGAGATGTCCTGCCTGGAAGCGGTGACATTCCCAATCTCGATCCACTGGGATCGGTGCCAGTTCCAACTCCGACTCCGGCGCCTGCCGCGCCACCACCACCCCCTCCCAAGGTAGCTGAGGCTCCCGCACCGGTGAGAGCCGAAGCAAAACCCAGCTCAACGCCCGAACCTGTGAAAAAAGGCAAGAAGGGCAAAGGCTCCGAGAAGTCATCAAGCCAATAAAGAGAGAGTGCTGAGTGCTGAGTGCTGAGTGCTGAGTGCTGAGTGCTGAGTGCTGAGTGCTGAGTGCTGAGTGCTGAGTGCTGAGTGCTGAGTAGGAAACATTTTTCATTTTCCGTTTGTCAATAGTCATTTGTCATTTGGTTGTGATCTGAAATGAAAAATGACTAGTGCTTCCTTGACAAGACTCGTGCACGCGCTAATAATGCGTGACGCTTTCAGCAGGTTCGAATCCCCCTATAGAGCCGCACATTCTTTTGAGGTAAGCCGACCGTGTCTCACGCCGCGAGTCAAGTCCCAGAGCTCGAACTTCTCAGACGAGGCAAGGTACGCGATCTCTATAAGGTTGACGCCGACCATCTTCTTCTCGTTGCATCCGATCGCATCTCGGCGTTCGACTGCATCCTGCCCAACGCGATTCCTCGAAAGGGAGAAGTTCTTACTCAACTATCGCGCTTCTGGTTTGAACGTTTTGCTGAGATCACACCAAATCACATCGTTACTTTTGAAGTAAACGAATTCCCAGACACATTGTTGTCGCGTCTATCTGAAGCCTCACGCACTGCACTTGCACGACGATCGATGTTCGCTGTCCGCACCGATGTGATTCCATTCGAGTGCGTAGTGCGCGGGTATCTTGCAGGCTCCGGATGGAAGGACTATCAGAAGGAAGGCGCCGTTTGCGGGCACAGGCTTCCGCCAGGGCTCCGTGAATCAGGAAAGCTTCCCGAACCTATCTTCACGCCGGCGACCAAGGCCGAATCAGGACATGACATCAACGTTTCGATCGACGTGATGGCAAACAAAGTCGGCCGTCAGACGACGGAATATCTGGAACGGACGAGCATTCGACTTTATAGTGAGGCGGCCACGTATGCCGCCGAACGCGGCATTATCATATGCGACACGAAGTTTGAATTTGGAATCAGGGACGGGCAGATTCTTCTGATCGATGAAGTGCTGACGCCGGATTCTTCGCGCTTCTGGCCGCTCGAAGATTACGAGCAAGGCAGACCGCAGGTTTCGTTCGACAAACAGTATGTTCGTGATTACCTTGAAACGCTTGACTGGGATAAGACGCCACCCGCGCCCGAGCTCCCGTGTGAGATTGTCACTCGGACAAGTGAGAAATACCACGATGCGTACAGGCTACTGACGGGAAGGGAGCTGAAATGAAAGCTGATCTTGAGCGACTAGTTGATCTGATGATCTCGCGTGGCGTTCTCTTTGAAGAAGCAATTCAGGAGTTCGAAAAACGGTTCATTCTCAACATGGTCGAACGCGAACATCACAACCTTTCCAAAGCAGCAGCTGCGCTCGGAATCCACCGGAACACTCTCAGCAAGAGGATTCACGACTACGAGAAGAATAACCGGAACGGCCATTCACGGCGTCAGGTGGCACCACGAAAAAAGACACGCGGATGACTTAGGATGGAATTTCTCACGCGAAGACGCGAAGCCGCGAAGAAGAAATAAGAACCCGCGTTAGTTAACGGCATTCTCTCTTCCTCTTCGCGCTTCGCGTACTTCAGCACTCGAGAACCCAGCACTCAGCACTCAGCACTCAGCACTCAGCACTCAGCACTCAGCACTCAGCACTCAGCACTCAGCACTCAGCACTAAATACGTGCGTCCTTCGCAATAATCTCCTTCATGATTTCTGATGTTCCGGCGCCAATTGTATGCAGTCGGACATCGCGCCACAGCCGGCTGATCGGGTATTCAGTCGTGTAGCCAAAACCGCCAAAGATCTGCATGCAGTCATACATCACGCGCTGGCAAAGCTCGCTCGAAAACAGTTTCGCCATCGTCACCTCGCGCAAGCACTGCTCTTTGCGATTCATGAGATCGACCGCCCGATATGTCAGCCATTTCGCCGCTTCTACACTTGTCAGGTGCTCAGCAAATCGATGCTTCCAGACCTGGTTCTGTCCGATCGGGCGTCCGAATGCTTCGCGCTCCTGACCGTAAGCAATCGCAAGCTCGAGGCTACGTTCCATTGAGGCCACAGCTCCGATTGCCGCCGCCAGCCGTTCGCCCTGGAAATTGTGCATCGTGTAATAGAAGCCCCGGTTGAGTTCACCCAGGAGATACCTGCGCGGGATTCTGCAATTGTCGAAAAAGAGCTCTGCCGTGTCAGATGAGAGGTTTCCGACCTTCTTTAGCTTCTTGCCTACCGAAAAGCCTTTCGTATTCGTAGGGAAGATGACCATCGATACACCGCGGTGGCCGTCTTCGCCCGTGCGAACGGCGAGGATTATGAAGTCGGCGCGCGTGCCGTTTGTAATCCATAACTTTTGCCCCGAGATTACAAAATCGTCACCATCGATTCGGGCTCTGGTCTTCAACGAGGCTACATCCGAGCCTCCTCCCGGCTCGCTTATTCCGAGCGCTGCGACATAGTCTCCCGACACACCCGGTCTCAGGAACTCTTCCTTCTGTTCGTCGGTTCCCAGCTCATCAAGTACTGGCAACGTGATGTCTGACTGGACCATCAGGGCCATCTGCACTCCGCCATTACTGGCATACGACAGCCCTTCGAGATAAGCCGTTGTTGCCCACCAGTCGAGCCCGCTTCCGCCAAACCTCGGATCGATCCTTATTCCAAAGAGCCCAAGATCGCCTGCCTTCTTAAACACTTCGCGCGGAAAGATTCCGGCTTCGTCCCATTCTTCTGTATGAGGGGCAAGCTCTTTGCTGGTGAACTCTCTGACGGTATCTCGCAGCATCACGTGCTCGTCCGAGAAGTACGGATAAGCAGAGGCTACCTTCTCTTCCGTTTCTATCATTGTGTGTCAATCCTCCAGAACGTTAAGAAATACGCTCAGGCCTGTTCTTCCCGATCTGCTTCAATATGGATCAGAAGATCACCTGGCGAAACGAGGTCGCCGCACTTGATTGCCACGCTGGAGACCACACCAGAGATGGAAGCGCGGATCACCTGCTCCATTTTCATTGCTTCAAGAATCACCAGCGGCTCGCCTGTTTGTACATGCTGCCCCTGAGACACAAGAATCTTCAAGACCTGTCCGGGCATCGGCGCATTTGCCGAGTTCCGGTTCCCGCCTCCTTCGACTTCCGGAAAGCGCGCCGACCGGCGCACGCGCCAGATTCCAGCCGCCGAAGCGATCTCGATCAGGTCATCACCTTCGGTGA
The DNA here is from genome assembly GCA_963813345.1 of uncultured Acidobacteriota bacterium. GTDB lineage: Bacteria > Acidobacteriota > Blastocatellia > RBC074 > RBC074 > CAWDDA01. Next base: position 31,681 of record CAWEYR010000027.1, read on the forward strand.
TGTCGTAGCATCGATAGACACCATCGATTTCGAGAGCCACGTAACCCGGACGCCACTCGAGCAGCCTGGCAGTCATATTCCGGCTTCTCACACTGACCTGATAGATCAGAGGTGATACTTCGCGCCATCCCACCTCAATCTCTTCACCTTCGATAGTCACCTTCATCGAGGGTTCGCGAAATGGATTGTTGCGAAACGACGCTGGAAGATGCCTCAAGCGAGTGTCCTGCTCGCGCCATGATTGCTGAAGATAAAGAGCAGCCACGGTTGCAGCCAGCTCGCTCGCGTTATCGACAATCGGTTCGAGAAGATCGTCAAGGTTCGCTGAGATGAGCTCCGTATGGACGTCTCCTGAGATGACCGATTCGTTCCTGATAAGCTTCAGCAGAAAGTCACGGTTCGTTTCCACACCTGTTATGTAGAAAGAGCCTAGTGCGTGCTCCAGCCTTCGTATGGCAGATTCCCGGTCATCGCCACGTGCAATCACTTTTGCAAGCAATGGATCATATTGGATAGGCACTTCCGTGCCCGCTTCAATTCCTGTCTCGATACGAATGCCGCTGATCTCCTGGGCTATCTTCGCCATCCGGATCGTACCGGTGGAAGGAAGGAACCCGGTGGAAGGAGACTCGGCATAGATTCGCGCCTCGATCGCAGCGCCGCGCAATCGCAGGTCATCCTGATTGAACGGCAGTTTTCGCCTTCGGCGATTTCGATCTGAAGCCTGACAAGGTCAACCCCAGTAGTCTCTTCCGTCACAGGATGTTCCACCTGAAGCCTTGTGTTCATTTCAAGGAAGTAGAAATCGGATGACGGCGCAACAAGGAACTCTATCGTACCGGCGTTCTGGTAACCGATTGAGGCCGCGATTGCGATCGCAGAGCGGCACAGTCTATCGCGAAGTTCCGCGTTCAACCCTGGCGCCGGGCATTCCTCAATGACCTTCTGATGGCGTCGTTGCAGTGAGCAATCCCGCTCGAAAAGATGAACGATGTTTCCGTGACTATCGGCGAGAATCTGAACTTCGATGTGTCGTGCCCGCTCGATATACTTCTCGATAAGGAGTGTCCCATCACCGAATGCGCTCAAAGACTCGCGGCGCGCCGAATCAATTGCGTCTTCAAGCCCGTCGCGCCCTTGAGCAAGGCGCATTCCCTTGCCTCCTCCGCCAGCCGACGCCTTGATCATTACGGGAAACCCGATTCGCATGCAGTGATCCACGAGGCTCGACGTCTCCTGGTCATCACCATCGCAGCCATCGTAACCGGGTACCGGGTTAACGCCGGCCGCGCGCGCAGCTTTGCGGGCTGAGCTCTTGGTCCCATGACTCGTATCGAATCGGCTGATGGTCCGATGAAAACCAGGCCATTCTCGCGACACGCTTCTGCAAATCGATAATCTTCAGAAAGAAACCCGTAACCCGGGTGAATCGCATCCGCACCGGCGAGGTGGGCCGCTTCGACTATTCTTGAGGAGTTCAAATACGATTCGGCCGCGGACGCGCCACCCAGACGAATCGCCTTGTCTGCGGCCTTGACGTGCATCGAACGGACATCGGCGTCTGAGTAGACTGCAACCGGTTGAATGCCAAGTTCACGACACGCGCGCATTATGCGGAGAGCAATCTCTCCGCGGTTGGCGATCAGTATCGTGCGGAACTTCCGAGTCTCCATCTTTGATTTAGTGGCGAAAAACTCCCCACTCCATCGTGCCTTCAAACGGCCGATTCAAAGCGGCTGAGAGTGCGATCGCGAGGATTGTCCGGGTATCTCTGGGATCGATGATTCCGTCATCCCATAGCCGCGCCGTTGCAAAGTAAGGATCTGATTCGGCTCTGATCTGCGCTTCAAGAGCGTCCCTCATTGCCGTGATTTTTGCCTCGTCCACCGTCAGTCCCTGTTTGGCGGCGGCATCGCGTTTGATGATCTCCATGACGCCCGACAATTGCTGAGGACCCATGACTGCTATTCGATGATTCGGCCAGGTGAACAGGAAGCGCGGGTCGTAAGCCCGACCACACATCGCATAGTTCCCTGCTCCATACGATCCTCCAACCATCACAGTGATTGCGGGAACTGTAGAATTCGAGACCGCGTTGATCAGCTTGGCTCCGTTTCGAATGATGCCCTGCTCTTCGAAGCTTTTGCCCACCATAAAGCCCGTGATGTTCTGCAGGAAAATCAGAGGAATGTTTTGCTGATTACAAAGTTGAATGAACTGAGCTCCCTTCCCTGCCGCTTCCGAGATAAGCACGCCATTGTTTCCGAGAATTCCAACCGGTAAGCCGTGGATGGAGGCAAAGCCCGTAACCAGTGTCGAACCGTAGTTCGACTTGAACTCTTCGAAACACGATCCGTCCACAATTCGGGCAATAACTTCGCGAATCTCGAATGGGACTCGAATGTCCGAGGACGCAATGCCAAGCAGGTCATCCACGTGGATAGACCGGCTCGCTAAAATCCGTCATTCGTGCAAGCGCCAATGGTTTTCGTTCCAAATGCGCCACGATCTCCCGAGCAATTCGGATCCCGTCAACCTCATTCTCTGCCAGGTAGTCTGAAAGCCCTGAGATGCTTGAATGCATCTCGGCGCCGCCAAGAGATTCCTCGTCAACGACCTCACCCGTTGCCATCTTCACCAGCGGCGGTCCTCCAAGGAACACCTGAGCCTGCTTTCGAACCATGACAACGTAGTCTGACATTCCGGGAAGGTATGCTCCCCCGGCAGTCGAGTTTCCAAATACAACTGAAATGTTCGGAATCCGCAGCTTCGAACGGCGGGTAATCTCACGAAACCCTCGTCCACCGGGAACAAAAATCTTGTGCTGGACGGGCAGATCGGCGCCGGCCGATTCTACGAGGAATATGCAAGGCAAATGATTTTCTGTCGAAATGTCAGACAGGCGGCGATTCTTGATCTGGCCAATCTCGCTGACGGCGCCGCCCTTGACGGTCGCCTCGTTGGCTATGATCAGGCATTCACGACCTGAAACGAGACCGATGCCGCCAATGACGCCAGCACCGATGTGCTCTCCATCGATATCAATGCCGGCGAGCGGAGCAATTTCAAGAAAGTAAGATCCTTCATCGAGCAGCAGTTCGATCCGCTCTCGCGGGAGCAGACGTCCCCTGTCCTTGTGTCTCTTGACGTATTGCTCCCCGCCTCCGGCCGTTGAGCGGCGTAGCTCTGCGCGCAGCTTTTCCAGGGCCGCTGACATCGCCGCATAATTGGTCTTGAAGGTTTCTGACTGCAGATCGGCAATCGACTTGATTCGTCTCATTCAGGCCCCGACATTGTACGTTGTACCGCCTTTAGGCGGAAGAAACCTGGGAGCGCCGGCCTGCCAGGCCGGCCTCCCTAGGTCGGGACGCCGGCCTCCGGCCGGCGCTTGGGGGACACTTCCGACAGTTCGTAAGCCCTTCCGCCGCCGCCTTCGGCGCCGGCGGCAAGCTAAAGCTTGAACTCAAACTTACCATGCTAAACTCAGTTCTCGAGGAGGTGGCAATTGAGTGCAAAGCAAGAAGAACGCATCAGCTGGTTTCCTGTGCCCGCCGAGGAGTCACTGCCCGAGAATTTGCAGGGCCTCTTTCGCAAGGCAAGAGAGAAAGTCGGTTTTGTTCCAAACGTCTTTCGAGTGTTCAGCTTCCGCCCCGAACGTCTGAGTGCCTGGTTCTCTCACTATCGCCAGCTTCATGAGCCGACCGGCAAACTGAGCGCAGCCGAACGCGAAATGATTGCTGTTGCCGTGTCGATGGCAAACGCGTGCCTTTACTGCCTGGTCGCGCACGGTGCGGCGTTGCGCGAGGCGCTGGGAGACCCTGTACTCGCCGATAGAATAACTCTCGACTATCGACGTGCCGGCCTCGATGCGCGATTAATGACTATCCTCGATTATGCGGTCAAGCTTACAAAGGCACCGCACGAATGCCTCGAGGCCGATCTTGATCGTCTGAGAGCACTCGGCCTGACGGATCAGGAGGTATGGGACATCATTGAGATAGCGTCAATGTATAACTTCACGAATCGCATGGCTCAGGCAACAGGAATGATTCCGAATGCCGAATTTCACGCGCTCTTTCGGACAAAACACGGAGCATGACGCATGGGACTCAAAGGTGACCTTGCCTTCTGGGAAGCAGAAGACTTCGGAGTTGAACTCAGCAATCTGACGATTGGCGCGCTGTTTGACCAGCGATGCGACGAATTGCGGGATGCGGAAGCCGTGGTTTACGGCTATCCGGAGCTGGGGCTCGATCTCCGGTGGACGTACCGGGAGTACCGCGACCGCGTCGAAAAACTGGCAAAGGGTTTGATTGCGATGGGAATCGCCAAAGGTGAGCATGTCGCAGTCTGGAGCCCCAATCTGCCCGAATGGATACTGCTCGAGATAGCACTTGCTCAGATTGGTGCAGTACTCGTCACAGCCAACACGAATTACCGGACTTCTGAGATCGAATACCTGCTTAACCAGGGGGATGTAACAACCCTGTTCATGGTGGCAGAGTTCCGGGGCAACTCCTTCGTCAACTCGCTTTCTGAAATAGCGCCTCCAAAACTCAGGCACGTTGTGCTCATTTCAAAGAGCCCTCATCCCGGAATGCTCCTCTTCGACGACGTTCTCGCACTCGCTGACGGAGTTTCCGATGAAGAGTTGCGAAAGCGAAAGGCTGCTGTCGAACCGCACGACGTCGCGCAGATCCAATACACAAGTGGAACTACAGGATTTCCGAAGGGAGTGATGATCACGCACTATGCTCTCGTCAACCAGGCCCGCGTGAGCGTCCTTCGTGGAGGTCTCGATAGGAATGAGCGCGCGATATCGGCTATGCCGCTCTTTCATGTCGCCGGATGTCTTGGCGCCGTTATCTATTCGCTCTATCTCGGCTGCACGCTGATCGAGTTGATCGCTTTCGATCCGTTGAAGAAGCTCGAGCTCATTCAAAAGGAGAAAGCAACATTCACTTTTGCAGTACCTACAATGTTGATCGCGATGTTGAATCATCCCCGCTTTTCCGAGTTTGATTTATCATCGCTCCGCATCATTTTCACCGGTGCCACTCCTGTACCTGTTGCCTTGATGGAGCAACTCAAACACAAGCTTGGCGCAGATTGCATGATTGTCTTCGGGATGACCGAGACGACTGGCGCTGTCACTCAGTCGTTTCCTGTTGATAGCTTCGAGCTGAAAGCTGCGACGGTTGGTCTCCCGCAACCACATACGTCGATCAGAATCATCAACCCACAGACTGGCGAAACAGCCCGGATCGGTGAATCCGGCGAGCTCGTTTCCAGGGCCTTTTCGAATATGAAGGGCTACTACAATATGCCGGAGCGCACGACCGAGACGATCGATCCGGAAGGTTGGCTTCATTCGGGAGACCTCGCCGTGATGCGCAGCGATGGTTACCTGAATATTGTCGGCCGTGTCAAAGATATGATCATCCGTGGCGGTGAGAACATCTATCCTGCCGAGATTGAAGCATTCCTCATGCGTCATCCGGCTATAGCCGAAGCGCAGATCGTAGGTATCCCTGACCACTTTATGGGAGAAGAAGTCGCAGCCGTGATCCGCGTGAGACCGGGTGCAGCTCTGACCGAGGCAGAGGTTCGTGACTTCTGCAGAGAAGGCATCAGCCGCCACAAGAACCCGAAACTCATTCGATTTGTCGACTCGTTTCCGCTTACCGCAAGCGGCAAAGTAAAGAAGTTCGAACTTCGCGAACAGATCATTCGCGATATACCTGGGAGCGCCGGTCTCTGACCGGCGCGTGGGGAAGAATGAGTACTTCACGCCACGCGCCGGTCAGAGACCGGCGCTCCCAGGCTAATTCAACACGGCCAACCATATGAAAACTATCCGAATCGCAAACGGGCAGGGCTTCTGGGGCGATTGGCTTGAAGCTCCGGTTCAACTCGTAAAGCGCGGACCAATCGACTATCTGACTCTCGACTATCTTGCAGAGATTACGATGTCGATCATGCAGAAGCAGCGATCGCGCGATGCACGCACGGGATATGCCACCGACTTTGTGACAACGGTTGAACGCGTGTTGCCGGACTGTATCGATGGCAACGTAAAGATTATTGCGAATGCTGGCGGCGTTAATCCCGAGGCCTGCTGCACGGCTGTCATGAATGTAGTACGGAAGCTCAATCTTGAAGGCCGCGTCAAGATCGGTGTGGTGACTGGCGATGATCTTATGAACCGGCTCGATGATCTGATTGCGCAGGGAGTCACGCTCAACAACATGGAGACCGGGGAGTCCCTTGCGAGCATCCGACACAAGGTACAGAGCGCGAATGTCTATTTTGGAGCTGCGCCGATCGCCGAAGCACTCGATCGCGGCGCGCAGATCGTGATTACCGGGCGATCGACCGACACCGGACTTGCACTCGGTCCGATGATTCATGAGTTCAAATGGAAGATGGACGACTTTAACAGACTTGCAGCCGGCACAATCGCAGGACACATCATCGAGTGTGGTGCTCAGTGCACAGGAGGCAATTGTCAGGTCGACTGGCAGAGCATTCCGAATCTGTGGGATATCGGATACCCGATCGTAGAGGCGACAGAAGACGGGACCTTCACTGTAACCAAGCACAAAGGGACTGGGGGGCGCGTCACGGTTGCCGGGGTCAAGGAGCAGTTGCTTTACGAAATGGGTGATCCAAAGTCCTACATCACGCCTGACTGCGTTGCAGACTTCACATCGATACAGCTTGCAGATGACGGCGAGGATCGCGTTCGCGTGAGCAACATCCAGGGCAAGCCTCCGACGGACTCTTTCAAAGTTTCGATCAGCTACGAAGCAGGATTTAAGGCCGTGGGAATGCTTATCTATTCGTGGCCGGATGCATTCGAAAAGGCGAAAGCAGCAGACGCGACGCTGCGGAAGCGTCTCGAAGCGCTGGGACTTCAGTTTGACGCGATCGAGACCCAGTTTGTCGGCGGCAACTCACTTCACGGCGCACTCGCCGGAAGCCCGTCGAGCGATGCGCCTGAAGTCGTCCTTCGAGTTGGAGTGCGATCGGCGAACCGTGCAGCGGTAGACAGATTCACAAAAGAGATCGCGCCGCTTGCGCTTAATGGCCCCCCAACTGTTTCCGGGCTTGGAAGCGGGCGGCCAAAGCCTGAAGAGATCATCGCCTACTGGCCTGCGCTGATTCCGAAATCGCACGTCGAGCCCTGCGTGGAGGTGTTTTGATTCGTGAAATGAAAGAAGGTACGTTGTACCGCCTGGGAGCGCCGGTCTCCGACCGGCCACGAGCCGCGAAGCGTGCGAGTTCACGGAGACTGTCGCGTGAACTCGCACGCTTCGCGGCTCGTGGCCGGTCGGAGACCGGCGCTCCCAGGCGGTACACGTACTTATGAGAGTCGTTCACTTGTCTAATCGAAAGAATCTCACAGCATTGTTGTAGAAAATATCGCGCTTCTGTTCTTCCGTTAGAAAGCTGGCCGACTCGATCCCTTCGATGGCCATCCCGATCCCCTCGGGCCAGACCATCTGATCCGACCCGAACATCAGCCGCTTGCCCAGCCCGCTCTGCACGAGCGCTCTCAGGTGCTCGTGAAATTCCTCGCGCGGTCTGAGCCAATCAATCGCGCCCAAATCTGCATAGACCTGCGGGTACATGTGCATGATGGCTCTGATCTCTTGTAAGTACGGCCAGCCGGCGTGCATCAAGTAGACGCGCAGTTTCGGATGTCGAACCAGCACCTCCTCCAGAAGCGCCGGGTTCCCGAGCGACGTGCGGAATTTGGGGCAACACTTATAGGGAGTGTTCGGGGGAGCTAAGCCGGTATGAAGGCCAACGGGTATATCAAGCTCTTCGGCCAACTTCCAAAAAGGTTCCATCCTCGGATCATTCGGGGCTATCCCCGCGTATTGTGCTCCGATCTCGCCAAAAGCCATTAACCGGCCGGCAGCATGTTCGCTACGAAGAAACGCCAGGTCCAACGTAGAAGGGTCATCAAACCCGTAGGAAACTATTATTTGGTCAGATGAAGCGGCCTTCCATCGCAGGACCGATTGATACTCGTTACTCACAACAGCCTTCACGATGTTGTACTTTTTCATCTCCGCGAAGCTAGCCTGCATGTGAGCCTGTTCAGTAGTAGCTATCAGTGGTTGTCCGGTCCGAGGGTTGGGGACCTTTTCAGTCCACCTTTCGTCCTTGGCATATGCGTGCACGTGAACGTCAATTATGGGCGGACGGTTTTGCTCATTCCTTTGAGCCGTAGTCGCGAGTGCGAATATGGAGAGTACCGTCAAGCAAAGAAACCTGGTCATCATCATCATCACTCTACTGGTCAACATAGTGCCCCGTGAGAACCAGGGTCATTGTGGCCTTTCCTATTGCACTGTTGCGCGCGAAGCTAACCTCAACCGTGCTGTCGGGGTCGGCATGGGCCGTGAGGCCCGAGCCCAGATCCGATAGGAACCAGCCACCGCCCCCAGCCTCAGCGAACACAAGCATATTAACCTGGGAGCCGTTCGCAATCGTCCTGATATAGACCCCCGGGTACTGCACGGGGTTGCCCATTTGTGCGAAGCCTCCCCACCCCTCAATAACCAGAAGCCTGGATTGAGGCACGTTGAAGGTTGTCGTGCTGATATAGTCATTCGGCTCTAGCGTGATCTTGACCTCCCTCTGAAAAGTGTCGGTAACCTGCAGCGCGGGTTTCGTCCGTACGGCATTAGTCTGATGAGCTTGCGATTTGGATCGGGCCGGTGACCCGCGCCGGAATGGGCGACTCGGAGTCGTTGGAGATCTTGACCTCGCCAATCACGCTTAGGATGTTCTTCACCACCGTCGAGAGGGGCGCGTCGTCGCAGATCTTGATACACTCACGTGTTCCCTGCGCGACAGCGCGACCGCGCGCCGGTCAGTGCAAGCGCGAGCGTGAGAATGAAGATGAGGCCGATTGAAGCGAGCAAGACGTTTCTAAACCTTTTCATGGTATTTCTCCTGGCTTGCTGTGACTCAGTTTGACTGTGGAATATGAGCCGTCAGGGTGTCATCGCCCGTATCTTTCTGCCCTAGCTACGGCTTCTGCTTCATCGTCCGTACTCGATTCATTAACTCAGGGCGACGCGCCCACTCGACGTTTCTTTCTTCCGGCTGTTCGTATAGTTCGGGATGGATGTAGAATCCGCGCTCGCGGTCTGGCTTCGGCTCCTCGACCGGGATGCGATTCTTATTGGCCCAGGCATCCTGACGAATGCCTGTCACCTGCCATGAAACCTTCACAGTGGGCTTGTCGGTTTTGATCTGGAATCGATTGTCGGATATTTCGCTTGCGACGATGGCCTGCGCGAATTGGCCGATTACCGTCAATTGATAGCGAAAATCTTTGTTGAGCGCTGCGAAGTAGGCCGGGAGTGCGACTGTCGCTTCGCCATTGGCATCGGTCGTGACGTTCCCGTTATAGATGTTCATCATGTCGGGCGACTCAACGAACGAGTGGGATAGGTTCCTGTTGGCCGGGTCGAGCGGGTGGTCGATCTTGAACGAACCACCTCCCTTCGTGAGCGTCCCAGAGACAGAGACATCGCCGATGAACTCGCCTGCCGAGCCGGTGCCTGTGATGCTCATAACAGCGGTCCCTTCGGTGCTTTGGGCGAGTAAGCCAACGCCGCTTTGGCTGGCTCCGAACACGCCGAGTCCCGTGCCGGTTTGGCCACTCACGCCGATCCCGTCAGTGAAATTGAAGCCTGAAACGCCAGCGCCAGAGCTGTTGGAGCTGCTGCCAACGACACCGAAGCCCGTGCTGCTGATGCCCCGCACGCCCGTGCCGTCAAAGGCCTGGCCCAAAACGCCGTAGCCGCCAGTCGCGCTGTTGACGCCAAAGACGCCTGCCGTGCCGCTGTTGCCGGTATCACCGCGCACACCGTTGCCGGTGAGGCTGAAACCGAAGACACCATTGCCACTGCTGCTCAAACCCTGCGTGCCATTGCCAGTCGTACTCGAGCCAAAAACACCGAAGCCGGTGTCGCTGTTGCCACGCACTCCGCTCCCGCCCGGACTCTGGCCAAGTACGGCAGGAATAACACCCGTCGTGAAAGCCTCGATGCGCCCGGCGACCGTCAGCTTCGAGCCAGGCGTAGTCGTGCCGATGCCGATGTTGCCGTTTGATTCAGTGACGATTGAATCGCCAATCGTCTCGGGATTGGTCCATTTCGGAAGTTGTCCGGCAGTGCCGCCACCTTTGACACTCTTGTTGTCGGCTTTAATAGTCCTGACGTTCGACGTTTGCGCTTGCGCACCTGTGAAACTAAGGAGCAGCATCCACAACCAGACGCTCGGATGTTGGAACCTGTGCATGATCTTCTCCTCTTACTCTTCTCCGTTCTCTCAGTTACTGCCAAGAAAGACGTTCGAGATACCAGAGCCTTCGAGAGCGATGATCTTAAGATTCCTGACCTCCATGATTGTCGAAGAACCTGCGAACACCTTGGCGCACTTCAACACCACCTCTCCCGGTTGCGTAAAGCGGTGCACGACTTCGAGAGTCAGCACAACCCGGTCGTTCTGAAGCGCCAGAATCGGGCGATCGTCCTGCACTTCGAGCAGTGCGCTTGATCGGTCGAAATCGTTCTCGGCAACGAGCTGGCATGAAACAAACTCCTTGCGCGTGAAAGACGCATCTTCAAGCTCACTTGCAGTGACCTGGAGCTTGGCGAAGATCGCGTAGTCTCCAGCAGGCAGGTCTAGTTTTGCGATCGGTGGCAACTCCCCGCCAAAACGGGAATTCGCGAGCTCGCGTGGACCGTCGTCGAACCCGGCAAAGATTCTTCCGCCCGGGTGACTCGCGCCCTCGATGATGGAAGGATCGAGCGCGAGATTGACGATGCCATCATCGCGCCGTCCGACAAGACCCTGGCCGAGGCGGATGTCAGTGACTTGTCCGCCAACCACCCACTCCGTCAGTTGCTCTGAGGGATCGCAGGAAGTGTTATTACCGACCAACATTCGCAACTGGCCGTTGTTCTTGACACAAATGGGAACGCGTGTCGCAGGAACGGGCGCCTGCCGAACGACTGCAGCGATCGTGATGCTGAGCATCAAAAGCCCTGCGACTGTGGACGACCAGCTTCTTTGATGTTCGCGCAGGTCCTGGTGATCTTATTGATGAACTCAGCCATCGTGTCGCGAGTTATCATAGGTTCCTCCCTCCTCAAGGTTGGCGTTTCACGTTCGATTTTAATGACGGCAAGCAAAGAAGGTTTGTGCGCCGTAAGACCGTTAGCTGTTGTTGCTTGCCAAACTGGTTCGAGACGGTCACTTCACGCCTTTCGAAAAACGGTTTGGCGCTCTGATCCCTGGTCTCGTAACAGACAAGGTGGTCATCGGGATTCAAGACCTGCGAGCAGCTCGGTGGTGTGAAGGTGTTGTTATCATCGTCAATACATTTGGCGACCGGGTTGCAGAGCGTAACCGGACGCTGCACGAGCACCAGTTCTTCCTCAAACTGGTCGGTGAGCGTGACGTAGAAAGGCACAAAGGATTGCTCTGCTCGTACGTCATAGCACTTGAAGTGATCGAGACCACTGCAGAGTTTCGTCACGAACGCATCAGAAGGCGTGATGCCCGTTCCTCCCGCGAAGAGTGGCTGAAATGCCTTCACTGTCGGATAGTTGTTCGACTCGGTAAAACCGGTCACGTAGGCGCAGCCCGCAGGGTCTATCGCGATGTCCAGGCCGGTGTCCTGTCCAAGTCCGCTGATGCATGTCGCGAATTTGATTTCGCCGAGCGGCACTCAGCTTTGCCACAAAGGCACCAGGATCGATGCAGGTGGACAATCCCTCCGTGGACGGGAACGTGCCGCCGCTTGCGCCAGCTACGTAAGCGTTACCGTCTACATCCGCAACAATCCCGGTACCGATTTCGGTCCCTGGACCGCCCAGATAAGTCGAATAGACGATCTGATCCGGACCGGATTTCAATGGTAATGAGATGTCCAGTTTCGTGATGAATGCATCTGCGTTCCCACCAGGCAGCGGTTGCGCGGCATTCTTAATCGGGAAGTCCGGCGGAGCAACCGAGGAGGTCAGCCCGGTCACGTAAATGAGATCACCTTTTGCGTCCACTGCGACGCTGCCGTTGTAGGTGGCCCGTTCTTCGCCGCTTCCGCCGAGATACGTGGAATAGATAAGTGATCCCTGCCCTGCGAGTTTTGTATCTACCTTCGTGACAAAGAAGTCATCCTTGCCGTTGCACAGACCATCCGTGCCGCAAGTAGAGTCCAAAGCACCACCAGTCGTCTGAAAGTTGGTTGAGGATGTCTCTCCAGTTACGACGGCGTTCTGATTTGCATCCACTGCAATCGCCCAGCCAAGATTGCAGTTGTTGCCGCCTAAATATGTCGAGTAAATGAGCCCGCTTCCACTCGTGTTGAGCTTTACGATATAGCCATCGCAGCCCGCCGAATGGCCAGAGAAGCCATTGACAGGTAGACCTCCCGAATAGTCGAATCCGGTTACATAGGCCTGACCTGAAGCGTCGACTGCGATACCCTGACCGCCGTCTGCGGCATTGACACCGTTCTGTCCCAGCAACGTCGAGTAAAGCATCGTATTTCCGATCGCGTTCAGCTTGGTCACAAAGGTGTCGGAGAGGCCTTTGAGCGTTTGCTGATATCCGCCCGATGTGGTCGGAAAGTCGGAGGACCTGGTTGATCCTGTGATGTAAGCATTGCCAATCGAATCGATGGCGATGCCGCCATACGTGACGCCAGGAAGTTCCAGAACGTCGTAGAAGTTCTCGTTGCTGCTGCCTCCCAGATAGGTCGAGTAAATGAGCTGATTGCCCTCCGCGCTGAACTTCGTCACAAAGACATCACTACCACCACCAGGTCCGAACCTCGCACCGCTCGGCTTTGTCGGAAAGTTCACTGAAGTCGTAAGGCCCGTCACAAAGGCATTGCCATGAACGCTGACCGCAATCTCCACTCCAAATTCCTCTCCTGTCCCGCCAAGGAAGGTCGAGTAGGCCAGAACCGGATCAATTACGAGCGCCCTCGTGCTGTCATAGGCTGCGATGTCAAAGCCAATCTCGTGCTCTTTGTTGAGCGTGTAACTGCCGTTAACCTCCTCTCTCACTCCCTCCTTCTCCTGATACACAACCGGCTTCAGCATACGCATTTGCCTGCCGGAGCTATGCACCACAAGATCGCCGCGGCCATCCAATTCAAGATGGTCCGCGCCCGCAAAGCTGAGCTTGATCTGCCGAGGGTCGGCGCCTGCCGCCACGATGAAGTCATACTCCAACTGCCGCCCCTGGGTGCCGTAATAGACCAGGTCCACGCCTGGATAGACCGCTTCGTATTTGACCTTTCCGTAAGTGGGAACATCCTTCCGCCACCGCTGGGGATCCTTACCAACGAAGTAGTTGATCCTGCCAGGCAGCTCTTCTAAACCTGAGATCTGCGGGGTTGTATTCGCGTCTTCAAGTTTCATCCGCAGAACTGACGGCGGCGTGTCATTTGAATGCTGAACACGCCCGCTCGAGGGTTTATCGAGTGAGCTCACTACAGCTTCGTTTGCCGTTAGAAATAAAGCGTAGCCGCTACCGCGCGCCAGAAACTTCACCTGGTTGTCGGTCTGCCCGAGGTTGGCTTCAAAGCTCAATGGCAGCTTGCCGTAATCCGACTTCACCCTGGCAGAGGCATTCGCTTCCGGCTCTTTGATTTCAGTGATGCTCGTGACCGAGGTTCGAGTTTTCGATGAATACCAGCAAGCGGAAGCGATCAGCGTGACCACCAACGCATATGAGATGAGGCGACCATTACGATTTGGATTTGACAACATGACACGACCCCTTATGGCTTCATGACGTTATTGATCTTCACCGTGCACATCAGCAGCTCACTGCGGAAGGCCGGGTGGGTCGGGCTGCGGGTTAAAGCCCTTAGCGACGGCCGGAACAAGAAAGATGGTGCGTGCGCTCTCACGCACTTCAAGAGTCGCAGCGAGATGCGGTTCCGGAGTGTGAGGGGATTGATCCCGTTCGTCTGGATTGCCGATGAAAAGGACTGAGGCGTCTATTTTTGTGGCTGCCGATGCGAGAAAGTCGAAGGACACTGCCTGACCGGGCCTGAGCAAGACCTCGCGCTCCTCACGGCGAGCGAAGCGGTAGCGCGTGGTCGCGATCAAGCCTGGGGGATTCCTCAGCATACACGTCAAACGTCAACCGCACGCGACGTGCGACGGGGTCCGGCCCTGGCGTTTCGTTAGGGTTGCCGATGACTGCGTTGAGACGCGCGGACTGTCCCGCGCTGAGCTCGATGAACCCGAAATCTGACGGAAAATCTTCGGAGTCCTGGATGGCTTGAGCTCGCCGTGTCTGCCACAAAGAAATGACAGCAACGAATATCGCGGCCAGCAGGACGACCAACAGCGCCTTCGTGAATGTGCTTCCTGTCTTCATGAACTTCTCCCTTCGTGTCGATTTCACTAATGAGGTGAGGCGAAATGGGGCGGCATCCCTCTATGTCCTGAGTGAATCCTGCAGCCTTTCATCATCGGCTGGTGAAAAGGCCTCTTGTCACCAGTAAGGTGCGACCAGGGTCGTAACTATCTCACCTGATTTTCGAGAATTTATTTCGGGAAAGAGAGAGTACGAAACAAACGTTATTGTCTGATCGCCTGAAAGGGATATCTGGCGACAGGTGCATAGAGACCCTGGCGGGTGAGTCCTTCGAGGATAAGGAGGTAATTGGCCGGCTCAAGGAGGCTGGTGTTCAAGCTGAGGCGGAGCGCGTCCTTAGAGTTGGGAGAATTGTGCTGCAGGTTGCTCGCGCTCCAGATATTCCGATTGTCTGCCGTCTGAAGCGTCGCGCGGTAGGATTGAATATCGGGATCCTTTTCCAGTTCCGAGCGAGAGGATGATTCGCGGTGATGAGCGCGGCAGGGAGATTCGATTGACGGGCTGATCAGTCCCGCCGCTTCTTACCATGCTCAGGATGAAGACTGGCGCACCGGCCCGCGGCCCCGTCAATTTCTCCAGCTCCTGAGCCAGACGGGCGCTCTCCTGCTGCTCGTGCGCAAGCTGAGCTTCGAGTTGGCGGCGCTGCTCACTCGATTGTCGCTCCGACTCTTGCAGCTCACGCGTTAACCGCTCGGCCGACTGCCGGCTCTCTTCAACCTGGCGCTGCAATCAGCAGGCGAATTCGCGAGTTCATCGCGCGAGCGGCCTCCATCCCTGATCAATAAAGCCACCGGCACCGCAGCCAGCAGCAGGATCGCCCCCAGCATCAGAGCCGCTTGCCTGCCACGGCTGAGCCGCGCTCACCCGGGTGAGCAATCCCGCCGTCGCGTAGCCGCGTGCGACCTCTTCAGCTGCCACACTGCGCAACGCGCCGCCAAAGTCTTCGGTCGTCTCCAGCCGGTCGAGGCACTCACGACAATCAATGAAGTGCGCTTCAAATTGCGCTCGTTCTTCAGCGTGAAGCTTCCCCAGCAGGTACCGGTCCGGTATGTTGTGTTCTTCGATATAGTGATGATCCATCAGCACTTCCGGGCACCCGCCCATCGCTACTGTCTAATCGTAAAAGTTGACGATAATCGTGACAGGGGGTCGATGATGCACCCGCATCAAATCCTCTGCCTGAAACCTGCCTCTTTGTTGTAATAGTGCGACCAGGGTCACTTAAATCTCACCGCCAAAGATATTTTACAAGCTCATTCCCACCCTCGAGCCTCGTGCTGCTATCGCCTCGTTACCCTCTTTTCATATAACTCCCGGTATCGTCACGAGCGCGGAAGAGCACGCGATTGAAATGGAGGCCGGTCAATCCCAGGTCGGAGCAGATTCGTTCTTTCTCCTCTTCCGCGATGTAGAAGCGAAAAAGAATCTGGCGGTCGCGGTCCGTGGGCAGTTCAGTGATCACCTGCCGGACGAGAGCGGCCTTCTCTTTCAGCAACAACTCGTCGAACTGGTTGGGCGCGGGATGCGCCAGCGGCGCGACCTTTTCGATCTCAGACAGGCTCTCCTCCCGAGCGCCCCGGCGGAAATAATCTATCACGAGATTGCGGGCAATGCCGCACATGAAGCCGGAGAGCTTCTCGGGCTCGCACAGGTCTCCACGCCGAATCTTCTCCAGCGCGATGCGAAA
This sequence comes from uncultured Acidobacteriota bacterium, assembly GCA_963813345.1. GTDB lineage: Bacteria > Acidobacteriota > Blastocatellia > RBC074 > RBC074 > CAWDDA01. The sequence continues at coordinate 47,798 of CAWEYR010000027.1, forward strand.
TGTCTCCTGGTAAAGATCATCCGCCACGCTCGCGCCGCCCAACTCACGGCGGATGATGAACATCACGCCGCGGCTGTAATGCTCGACCAGCTCGACTTCAGCCTGCTGGTCGCCGGCCACAATGCGGCGGACCAGATTAACCCTATGCTGGGTATCACTCGCGGCGCTAACGTGCACAGTTGATCGATCCTCTGAATAAGGGATCGGAGGAACGCGAGTGACGTTAGCACCCTACTTCCATTCCCCCTGCAGAACAAAAGCAGCCCAGTAATAGGGCGCGGACAGGCGACTCTCTTTCCACAGCGCCATCTGCGCCGTCCGGAGCGCTGCAGCCGGAGTAAGCCCTTCAACAAGCACGCCGCGATAGAAGCGCTTCATCAATTCCGCCGTGGCCTTATCCGGAACGCGCCACAGACTCGCCACTACGCGCGGCGCACCTGCGTACATAAAACCGCGCGTCAGGCTGAGCAACCCCTCGCCCTGGACCTCTTTCCCTAAAGCCGTCTGGCATCCGCTCAGCACCACCAGCTCAGCGCCGAGCTTCAGGTTGTACACCTCATGCGCGCGCAGGAATCCATTCTGTGGCTGTCCCTTTTCGTCCACTAGCGAGAAGTACCAGACCGGACAATTCCGGGTACCGGCTGTTGAGCAGCCCATGCGTCGCGAAATGTACAATGCGGTATTGAGCGAGCTGCTCGCTCGTGGCCATCGCGCGGCTCGCATCGAAATCGAGCGCTTTAAGGCTTTCTCCGTCACGGGTCAAGGCGATGATCTCTTCAGCCTCACGCCGCGTCGAGCGCAGCCGGTCGAAGCCCGTCGAGTCCCGCTTCCTTGACCGCTTTCCTCCAATTGAAGACGATTGACCTCATCCCTGTTCGCCTGTCCTCCCGCTTCCGCTTTGACGCGTGGATCTTTGGGATCAAATACCGGATCGGCCAGCACAGCGACCTGCTTTGCCGCTGATGGGCGGCTACTCTGCTCGCGCCGCAACACCGCGAGCGTCGAGGCCGAAGGTAGATTCACGATCTCGTGATCGGTGATGAGCGGTCTGTTAGGAGACAGAGCATTCCGCCTCTCCTGGTCTCCTGCTCTCAGGGACCGGCAGTGCGCCGAAGGGAAGATACTGCAGCGCGCCGCTCGCGACGATTAGCAGTCGCCTGGTTCCCAACTGCCCTGCCACGGGCCCCAACAGCATTCGGCTCAAGGCGCGGGAAGCCTCAGCTCCCTGCGTGTCGGTTGGAGCAGCGCCGGGGCTCCCAGTGCTGACTGTTGCCACTGTTGCCACTGCTGAAAGACGCATAAACACGCCGAACCGCGGCTTCGATCTGAGCACGTTTGGGAAGCTGATAAACAGCGAATGAACTTGGTGTCACCGCCCAGAGGTAGCTGCGCTCTCTGCCGAGCGCGTACTCCAGAAGCAGTGTGTCATCGTCAAGCACCTGCCGTTGAATCTCGTTCACGTTCAGTGGCTGAGGCTGGGTCAGCGCAGCGTATCGTGGGCTGCTCGCGCGAATCCGTGCCCGGAGATCTTCGTACTCAGTAGTGATAGCGGCGATCTCTTTGGCGGCGACCTCAGCTTCTGCGGGAGTATGCTTACGATTTAACAGGCTGATCTGTGCTGATGCCTTCTCGTTGAGTCGTTGCTGCAGGGTTCGTTCGTGCGCCAGTAGTGAACTATCAACCCCTTGACGAATGTCGGCGCGCGCTTCCGTCAACAGCTCCAGCAGGGAGCGCGCACGAGCACGCTCGCTGACCTCCAATGCGGCCGCATCAAATCCAGCGGAAGGTCGCTGGCGGTGCAGCTTCATGAGCACATCGATATAGCATTCATAATACTCCTGCTGAAAGGCGAAGTAGGACGCGCGAAGGTCGTGGCTCACAATATTGGCGCGCGCGGATTCGATAATCCCAATAGCTTGTTCAATGGTCTTGCGAGCCTGGAGCGGGTCGCCGTGTCTCTGTTCCACTCGTGCAATACCGAGCAGGGTAGCCGCTTCCCCACTCCGGTCACCTACAGCCCTTCTCATCGGCAGAGCTTCATTGTATTTGTCCAGCGCCTTCTGCATTTCTCCTAATGAGAAATAGGCTCCGCCGATGTGGTGAAGTGTTGTAGCTTCGCCACTGCGGTCACCAACAGCCCTTCTGATCGGCAGAGCTTCATTGTATTTGTCCAGCGCCTTCTGCATTTCTCCTAATGACTTATAAACAGTGCCGATACTGTTGAGCGTGTTAGCTTCCCCTCTTCGGTCACTGATGGCCCTTCTGATCGTCAGTGCTTCATTGTAGTTGTCCAGCGCCTTCTGCGCTTCTCCCAGTGACCGATAGACTACAGCGATACTGTTAAGAGTAGGACGCTTCCCCCGGCGGTCAGCTACGGCCCTTCTTATAGGCAAAGCTTCATTGAACTTGTCAAGCGCCTTGTGCGGTTCTCCTAAAGCAAAGTAGATCTCGCCGATCAAGTGGAGTGCTCCAGCTTCACCGCTGCGGTCACTTAATGCCCGAGCGATCGGCAGAGCCTCATTGAGGCTTTCCAGCGCCTTCTGTGGTTCTCCTAAGGAAGCGTAGACATCGCCGCTGTGGTTGAGCGCTCTAACTTCCCCGTTCCGGTCACCTACTTCTCGGAAGATCAGTAGAGCGTCATTTGACGTTTCGAGTGACTTATGCATTTCTCCTAATGACTTATAGACAGTGCTGATAAGGTGGAGCGTGACAGCTTCCCCTCTTCGGTTACCCATGGCTCTTCTGATCGGCAGAGATTCATTGTATTTGTCCAGTGCCTTCCGCGGTTCTCCCAGTGACCGATAGACTTTACCGATGCTGTTCAGAGTAGCAGCTTCCCCTCTGCGGTCGCCTGCGGCCCTTCTGATCGGCAGAGCCTCATAAAACTTGTCGAGCGCCTTCTGCGGTTCTCCCAATGAGAAATAGGCTTCGCCGATTAGGTTGAGTGTTTCAGCTTCCCCGGTGCGGTCACGTAATTCCCGTGAGATCGGCAGTGCCTCATTGAGCCCCTCGAGCGCTTTCTGTGGTTCGCCCAAAGTGATGTAGACGTCACCGATGTAGTTAAGTGTAGTAGCTATCCCCGATCCGGTCACCTGCTGCGCGTAAGATCAACAGAGCCTCGTTAGACTTTTCCAGCGACCGCTGCATTTCCCCAAGAGCCTCGTAGACCATACCAATCTTATTAAGTGCTTGAGCTTCCCGGCTGCGGTCACCCGCTTTTCGATACAGACCATGGGCTTCATGGTACTTTTCTATGCTCATTCTTTTGGCTTCTGACGTTCCTTCCTGTAGTTGCTCTGCCTCTCGAAAGACTGACTCTGCGGCAACGCGATGCTTATCTTCAGCAGTCGCCTTTCTCAGCTCTTCCAGCTTAATCTCGTAGCGCCCTGTCCTTGCTGTTCTCTCTGAAGCACAAACCTCAAGCCTGTACGTGCCGGTCGCCTCTGTGACCACTAACACTGTCTCGGAGCCCTCGATTTGGTGCTCGCTATCTACTTCGATCAACTTCTTCCCATCAGGCTTCAACAGCGCGACCCTCACGTCTATACCCCGCTGATCGACCACTAAATGAAGATACTGGCCTGAGGTTATGGTGATCTGGTAAGAATGCGATTGACCGGAGGATAGCTCTCGTTGAATTGGCTTGCCCGGTTCCAGCGAACGCACCTCTTGACTCTGTTGAGCGCGACGCTTAAGCCGCCGGCGGCAAACGTCAGCGCTGAAACGCAAAATAGCGTCACGATCAAGAGAGCGAAGGCGCGGCGAACAGGCAATCTGATCGAACTACTAACGCTGGGGATGCGTGTGATTCTGCAGGCCATGTTTCACCTCCACTGGTGATTGGCTGTGCACATTCAGAAAGTGGGAGGAATTGGGGCTATTGTACGCTGCGTGAGGGGGCTGTCAACGATTCGTACGTTGTACCGCCTTCAGGCGGAATGGTTAAAAGCAAAGATTCCGCCTGAAGGCGGTACAACGTACCTTACAACTTAGCTCATAAGAATGGAATACGCTTCCTCATCTTTGCAACCAGGGCGGCGGTAGTCGCTGGCGCAAGGCGTGTTGCAAGATCGATAAGATATGTTTCTTTGCCGATCAGCACTCGTGCGGAATTGCGTTTGATCCCCTGCACGACTCTGCTCGGCCACTAAGTCCGCATCAATCGCTCGCTTCCGAATGAACTCTGATTCAAGCTTCGCTTTCTCCGGGATCAACATTCCGGCCGTTCGCAATGATCGCCGTCGCAACGGGTCCCGGATAAACGGCCGTAACACCGATCCCACTTCCGGCCAGCTCGGCTCTCAGCGCTTCACTGAATCCGCGGAGTGCAAACTTTGTTGCGCAGTACCCGGTCTTTGTTGGCAATCCTATGAGTGCAAAGTCGCTCAACACGTTGACGATGTGACCTTCACCCGACCGCTCAAGCTCGGGAAGAAAGTACTTGCACGCCGTAAACAGCGCCCCAGAAATTGACGCCCACGATCCATTCAAGATCGTCAATGCTGATCTCATCCAGACATCCGGCAAGCGAAACGCCAGCGTTGTTCACAAGCAGATTGACTCTTCCATGTCTGGCAACAATTTCTTCCGGTAATCGGGACATTCCGAGGCGATCGGAGACATCGGTTCGATGCACAGAGACTGAACTCGTGAGCTGTTCACAGAGTCCCGCGCACTCGTCGAGGCCCGAAAGTCCCAACGCCGTGTCCTTGTTGATGTCAACCAGCGCCAGAGCGCATTTTTCTTTCGCGAGCCGCAGTGCAATCGCCCTGCCGATGCCGCTTGCGGCTCCAGTTATGACAGCAACCCGATTCTCAAGTACTTGCATGTTTGACCACGCTCCCGACCATCATTTATGGTTTCTATGCAATGTCAATCTGGAAAGATCGAACTGCGCTGATTACGGGCGCCTCGTATGGTATTGGCGCGTCGTTTGCATCGATTCTTGCCGCCGAAGGCGCAAGACTTATATTGACGGCGAGGTCGCGTGACCGGCTTGAGAATCTGGCGGCGGCTTTGCGCGCAAAGCACGGAGCTCAGGTTCAGACATCATCGAGGCCGATCTTCTCGACGCCGAATCACCGCGAAAGATCTTCGACGCGACAGAAGGCAGGAACTTATCAGTCGACCTTCTGGTAAACAATGCAGGCTTCGGTCTCGTGGGTGACTTTGATCTGCTTTCGCTCGAGCGCCAGCTTGAGATAGTCCAGTTGAACATCGCATCGCTGGTTGCTCTTTCGCACTTATTTCTGAAGCCTATGCTGGCAAGGCAGATCAGGAGCTATCATCAATGTTGCATCGACCGCCGCGTTTCAGGGAGTGCCTTACTTCGCCGTCTACTCTGCCACCAAGGCCTTTGTGCTCAATTTCAGCGAAGCACTGACCGTCGAATGTCGCGAGCGCAATGTGAAGGTCCTGGCGCTTTGTCCCGGCCCAACCTCCACGAACTTTCATCAAGTCGCAGGAAGTACCAGAGAGCGCCCGCCCGCAAATACACAAACGCCGGAAGAGGTCGTAAGAACGGGTCTCGAAGCTCTCGAGAAGGGCAAGAGTTATGTCGTATCCGGTGCACAAAATCGGGCCATGGTTATTGCCGAGAGGATGTTCTCCCGCTCCTTCGTTACCAGTGCTGCCGCGAGACTCTACCGCCAGTTCGCGATTCCGCGAGTTGACTGATTTCATAAAAGGACAGGAAGAATGAAACTAAAACAAGCAGGTATTCATGTCGTTATTGCTTTGACGATCGGAGTTCTTTCAGCTTGCAGTTCTGGCAGGAACGAGAATAGCGACGGGCCGGCGGACGCATCCAAAGCTCCCACCTCTCCCCACTTCAAGACCTGGATTCAATCTGTTCAGCCCTCAACAGGATATTGAGATGGGCAGACAATCTGCTGCTCAGATTGTCCGCCAGATGCCACTTATACGGGACGCGGAGATTTCAGGCTACATCAAACAGCTTGGCGCCAAACTCGCAGCAAAGGCTCCAGGCGAGAAGTTTCCGTACAACTTTGAAGTGGTTGGCGATAAGCAGATCAATGCATTTGCGCTTCCCGGCGGGTTCATTTTCGTTAATGCGGGTGCGATCGCATCCGCGCGCAATGAAGGTGAGCTTGCGGGCGTAATGGCTCATGAGGTTATGCACGTCGCACTGCGGCACGGTACCAGCCAGGCAACCAAGTCTTACGCTGCAAAGGCTGGTCTCGGAATTCTTGGGACGATCGCTGGCCGCCGGGACAGATCGAAGTACCGGAGCAATTCTTGCGCAGATGGGCGGTGCCGGGGCCAACATGCTGTTTCTCAAGTTTGGTCGGACTGCGGAAAAACAGTCAGATATTGAAGGCGCGCGCATTCTGGCGGAAGCCGGATACGATCCGCGGGATATGGCTGCATTCTTCAAAACGCTTCAGGAACAGGGAGGCCAGGGCGTCCCTGAGTTCTTGAGCGATCATCCCGATCCGGGAAATCGTATTGCTTCGATAAACGCTCTTGTCCCGTCGTTGTCTGTAAGCTCCAACCCGACGCGGACCAGTCAGGAGTTCGAGAATGTGAAGGCCCGACTGACTGGCCGGGCACCTTCGCTCTCGGACCGGTCGCTGGCGCGAGTTGGTCCCGCAGACCCTACAAGAAATACACCGGGGACAAGTCCCCCGCCTCCATCGACCTCGTTCTCCGGATTTCAGGCAGAGGATGGTTCCTTTGCTCTCGAGTTCCCTTCAAACTGGAAGGTCGCGCGAACAGGCGCAGGGAACTACATCGTAGCGCCGGAAGGTGCCTTCGCTCAGGTAAAGGATTCAGTTTTGGTAACGCACGGCATCTTTATCGGAGTCATTCCGCCTCTCGCACGCGACCTGGGTTCCGCCACTCGAGCTTTCATCGAGAAGCAGATTCAGGATAATCCTGACTTCAGAATCGTGCGTGAGCCTCAGCAGATCGATTTTGGAGGGCAACCCGGTTTCGCGGCAGTGATTTCCGGACCGTCAAACTCGACGGGAGTACCGGAGATCGACACTACATACACGACCGCAACTTCGGACGGAAAGCTATTCTATGTGATTACAATTGCGCCCGAGACCGAGCTTGGCAACTACCAACAGTCGTTTCAAAGAATAATGCAGAGCCTGAGGTTGAGAGGATAGAGCGGGAGTGCAGGGTCTGAGGATGAGTTCGAAGATCTGTCAGCTTGGTCTTCAGCGATCGAGCTTCCGACTCGAAGCCAAATGCTCTGGAGCCCAACGCTCCCCTGTCTCACTTTCCCTTCACAAGATGTCCCAGGCCGATTGCGGCGATCAGATCGTTGTAGCGTTTGTCGTTTCTGAGATTCTTGAACCGCGGATCAACAAGCAGGTAATTGAGGTACTCATTACGCTCCGATAGCGCTTTCCCGAGCCATTCGAATGCTTGCTCGCGATTTGCCAATCCGGAATGAATCACGGCTACTTCATAAGCTGAAAAGCGGCCGTTCGGGGCTGCCGTCATCAATTCCTCGAGAAGTTCGCGTGCACGGGCGCGATTTCCGGCGACGGCTTCAGCGTGGCCAAGCGCGCCCAGAATCACCTGCGATTTCCCGGAAAGCACGCGGGCACGCTCGAGCGATTCAATCGCAACTTTGAAGTTCCCTGCCCCCTCCTGTGCAAGTCCCATATACCGCAACGCGGGAAAGAAGTCGGATTTCTTCGCCAGCAATGCCTGGCATTGCGCGATCGCCTGTTCGTATTCGCCGTTCAGATACAGTATCCAGGCCAGATGAGACTTGGCAATCATCGATAACGGGGCAATCTCCTGACAGCGCTTTGCCTGTGTTATCGCCTCAGACGTCCGTCCGAGCGCTGCCAAAAGGCTTGAATACCATTGTCGCGCCGGCCCGTAGTCCGGATCCAGCTCCAGCGCTCTCTTGAATTCACTTTCGGCACCATCCCAATCCCATTCGTATCGATGTCGCACGTAAGCAAGCGCAGTATGCGCCTCGGCCAGGCGCGCATCCAGCGCGAGCGCCTTTTCCGCCTCTGCCTTCGCTTTCGGAAACCCTTCGCTCGGAGCGAGCACGCCATATGTCGCCAGAATGTTGTAGGCATCGGCAAGGCCGGCATGCGCAAGGCCGAAGCTCGAGTCACGTTGGATCGCTGCCTCGAAGCTTTCGATTCCCTGCTTGACATCAGCAGTCGTGCGTTTCCCAAGAAAGTAGCGTCCTCTGAGATATGACTGAAATGCTTCGAGCTCGGCGCGCTCCTTCTCGTCGAGGTCAAGACGCAATTGTTCGGAGACTTCCCTGGTGATCTCCTCGTCGAGTGCCAGAATATCTGAGACCTTGCGCTCGTACTTCCGGCCCCAGATATAGCTGTTGTCTTGAGTGTCAACGAGCTCGATGTCGATCGAGACGCCGCCATTGCGGCCTGCTCACCCGTCCAGTCAGGATCACCGGAACGTCAAGGTCGGTTCCAATCGCACGCGGATCTGGAGCGCTGCCCTGTTGCCCGCTCGCACGATATCGCAGCACCGAAACCAGGGGCCTGACGCGAAGCTTCGGCAAGCGCGACAGGTTCTTGATCAATCCCTGAGTTACTCCGTCGGCAATCTCGCCAGTTGCGGGATCATTGGATAGATTGATAAAGGGAATGACAGCGATCGCGCTCGCACGCGCTGCCTGTCTGTTCATCCAGAAAGAAAAAGCAATCGCTCCGAGAACAAGAAGTGTTCCGCCAACCACGATCGCCGCGCGCGCACCCTTGCGAAGGTGTCTCAACCGGTAACCAAGCCGGCGAAGCGGCGAGAGCTGCTGAAGCTCGACAGGATTTGTGTCATAACTCCAGCCTCCTGGCTTGCGAGGTACCGACGGAGTGCTGTGAGCTACGTCCTGGGAATACGCTAGCGTCGGCTGATTGGCTCGTCTTTCTGTTCCTTTCGACTCCAGGTGCTGTCTCAGGGCTTTGAGAACGTCGATCACTTCTGAAGCACTCTGGCATCGGTCGCTGCGGTCTTTTGCCAGCATTTTCCGAACAATCCATTCGAGCTCGTCCGGAACGTCTTCCAGGTGCCGGTTCAGGGGCTCTGCTTCCTGGTTGAGAATTGCAGCTATGATGTCGCTTGCTGACTCGCCCGGAAACGGAAGCCTTCCGGTGAGCATTTCATAAAAGACCACACCGAGACTGAAAATGTCGCTACGCGCGTCTACACGAAAGCCGCGAGCCTGCTCAGGCGACATATAGCTCACGGTGCCCATGATCATCCCCGGCGAAGTCGCATTCAGGCGACGAGTCTCGGCTTCCGGGTCGACATCATCCCCGGAAGGAAATGCTTCGGTAAGCTTGGCCAGACCAAAATCCAGAACTTTAACGTACCCATCCGTGCGCACCATGATGTTTTCTGATTTCACATCACGATGGATGATGCCGGCGCGATGCGCGGCCTGCAGAGCGCTTGCGGCCTGAATCATGATATCGACGCATTCGACCGCATCGATCGGGCGCCCTCCTGATTTCTGCGTTATCGTCAGACCTTCGACAAATTCGGTGGCAATAAAGCGCGTGTTCTCTACTTCGCCAATTTCATAGATCGTAATAATGTTCGGATGATTGAGCGCACTCGCAGCCCGGGCTTCCCGCTCAAATCGATGGAGCCGGTCCTCATCACTCGTAAACTTTGAAGGAAGGACCTTGAGGGCAACGCGCCGCCCGAGTCTCGTGTCTTCAGCCAGATAGACTTCACCCATCCCGCCAGAGCCTATTGGCGATACGACTGCGTAGTGACCGAAGCGAGTTCCAGCGATAATCTTCACGGATGGGGCGACCCCTGGAGCGGCTGCTCTATTTGGATGATCAGCTAACCGACGCCGCGATTATACATGGTTCTTTCACGTTATCCGCGCTCTCGTGTTCCGTCTTTGTGACGGTTAGAGGAAATTGATAAGCGTCTGAATCGCACCGACAATCAGCCCTATCCCTGCACCAAACCAGACGATTGCACGGATCTCCTTTCCCGCCGTTTCCATGATCAGCTCTTCGATCGCTTCATTCGACAGCTCACTCAGTCGCTTGATCAGAATTGATCGAAAATCGAGTTTTTGACTGAGTAAGGTCACAAGCTGATTGATGGCGGCAACAGATGTTCCACCTTCAGGCGCAAAGAGCGCATCCGGAATCTGAGCCATCGCCTGCGAGATTGTCGCGCGCACATAATGACTCTCTGTGATTTGCTCCGCGAGCTGCCCGATCGAATCTCCAATGATCCGGTCCAGCGCTTTCTCATCGAGAAGGTAATCGACAATCATCCGGCGCAGAAGGCTGAATCTTCTTCCGACCTCGGTGTCGACAACCTTTCGCAGTGCAACTGCGATCTCGCCCCTCGATTCCTGAGAGTCGCGTAGCGTATGAAGCCTCGACCTCAGATGTTCGACGATCAGCGCGATCGTCGTCTCTTTCTGTGAATGGTCGAGATACTCACGTCGAGCGAGCGACGTGATCTCACCTTCGAGATTCAGCTTAGCGAGCTCATCAGCAATGGTCTCAACGTCGAGCAGATGCCTGGCAATCACTGTGGCCAGCTTTTCGATGAATTGTTCACGCTCTTTGGGCAGCATTCCAGGAGTCAGGGGCAGACGATAGCCAAACACCGTGATCGGTCTGCGCGGCCGAAAGAGCATCTTGACCGCCAGCCAGGCCGCCCCGTAACCGTGCAGCGTTGCGATCACAAGCGGGCTCAGTTTGATCAGAAGGTCTACGTCCATGTGGAGTGCCCGGGAGCGCCAGGCTCCAGCCTGGCGCTTTCGTAGCCAAACCTTAGCATGTATGACGCGCCAGGCTGGAGCCTGGCGCTCTCGGCGCAGCTTGAACTCAGACTCTCGTTACATCACACTCACGCGAAATGGCAGACAATCTTCAATCAAAATGGTGCGAGACACAGGTTAGAGTTCGCTATGCGGAGACCGACCAGGGGGGAGTCGTCTATCATTCAAACTTCCTTGTGTGGTTTGAGGTTGGGAGAGTTGAGCTTTGCCGGGACCACGGCTTTAACTATCGGGATATGGAGCGTGGCGCCGACGCCTATCTTCCAGTTATCGAAGTGCACGTCCGCTTTCGCAATCCGGCACATTATGATGATCAGATTCTGATCCGCACGCGAGTGGTTTCCATCAAAAGTCGCGCAATGACATTTGAATACCAGGCGCGGCGCGTGTCGGACGACTTGCTCCTCGCGGAGGGTGAAACGCATCACATTGTCCGCAACTCCGCTGGAAAGGCCCGCTCGCTTCCACCCGAGTATGCCCGGCTTCTCAAAGGGCTCTCGTCCGCTACTCCCTGAGTCGCGGCGGCGGAGGCCGATTCTCGACCCTGGACTCCCCAGCTCCACTCTCTCCAAAGACTTCCTTGAACGCTCCGATACTCGAAAGCACGCTGCTTGTTTCAACGGGCATGAAGATGACTTTTGAATTGGGACTTCGCGCCATCTCGCGTAGTGACTCGATGTATTTCATCATTATCAGGTACTGGGCCGGATTGCCTTGACCCTGCATGATGCCCTCCGCGATGCGCTGAATCGACTCTGCCTCGGCAGAGGCTGCGGTCAGCCTCGCTGTTGCGCCACCTTCCGCCTGAAGTATCTGCGCCTGCTTCTCGCCTTCTGCGCGTGTGATAGCTGCCTGTTTCTCGCCTTCAGCGCGGGTAACGGCCGCCTGCTTATCACCTTCGGCCTGGAGCACCAGTGCGCGACGGTTGCGCTCAGCTGTCATCTGCTTTTCCATCGTGATGCGGACATCTTCAGGAGGGTTGATATTTCTCAGCTCGACGCGCGTCACTTTTACACCCCACTTGTGGGTCGCGTCATCCAGAATTCCTCGCAACTTGTTGTTGATCGTGTCACGCGAAGTGAGAGCATGGTCAAGATCGAGCTCACCGATGATATTGCGCATCGCAGTAATGGTTAGCTGAATGATGCCGCCAACGAGATCATTGACTTCGTAAACTGCCTTGGTCGGATCGGTGACCTGCCAGTAGAAGATCGCGTCAACCATGATCGTCACGTTATCGCGCGTGATGACCGGCTGCGGAGCCAGGTCCGTAAACTGCTCGCGAAGATCGATCGCGGTCGAATTCGGGCGCTGTCCGGTCCATAGGACTCCGCGCGGCCGATCGAGGAACGGAGTGATGATATTGAGACCGCTCGCCGCGACGCGATCGAATTTACCGAGGCGCTCGATGATGAGAACCGTTGCCTGAGGAACAATGCGAATCGCCTTGGCGGCGACGTAGAGCACCACAATAGCGATGACGAACAGAGGAATCAGCAGCTCCATTGTTTTACTCCGCTATACCTTTTCTGAGTCTTCACTGAAACGAAGTGCGCGACGCGATGTGCGCCGTACATAGATTGAATTACCAACGATCCGTTCGACAGCTACCGTCTCTCCTTCAACTAGTGAGGTCTCGCCTTCGCTCGGGAAAGCAGTCCACACGGAACCGAAGACCTTCACCGCAGCCTCGTTAAGAGCGCCTTTGCTTGCTTCAACCACTGTGCCTACCTGGCCCACCATCGTCTCAGCACCCGACTTGAGCTCTCCCTGCGAAGAAGTACGCGACAGGAAACGATCGAAGATAGTCCGCGAAGCTATGACCAGGAAGGTTGAAACTATGAGGAAGACCAGGAGTTGCGCGGCAACCGTGCCTATTCCAAGCATCGCCATGAGAGCGGCGACAAGAGCCCCGATACCGAACCACAAAAGAAAGAACCCCGGAGTCAGGACCTCTGCTCCGATGAAGATTGCAGCGACAATCAACCAGACTATCCAGGCGAATGCCATAGAGTTACGGTATGCTATCGAAACCGGAGATGCGAGGCAAGGACGGCATGTAGTACCGCCTTCAGGCGGAATCTTGATTTGCTTGCTACATATACCTCTCTAGCTCCGCGCCACAATAGCTATCTTGTGTTGCTCCGCCGCCGCCAGCGTGGCTTCGCGGTCAAAGAGCAATGTCTTGTCAGCAGTCAGAGACAGCGCGGTCACCCGGCACGCTCTCATTACCTCAACTGTCTCCAACCCGACCACAGGCACGTCAAACCGCATATCCTGATTCGGCTTTGCAACCTTGACTACGGTCAAAGGTCGGCCGCGTACGAGTTCTGATGCGCGCCTGATAGTCGCGTCAGTGCCCTCCATCGCTTCCAGCGCGACGACAGCCTGGTCCTTGACGACGATCGTTTGACCAAGATCAAGCCGCGCAAGTTCGCGCGCGACCTGCAGACCATACTCGATGTCGGCGGTCTCGTGCCGATTCGGCCTCCTTTTGGTCAATACTCCCTCACGCGCGATCAAGGGCTGAATGAACAGGGTGGAGTCGATCAGCGTGATCCCCTCAGATTGAAGTTCATCGGCTACGGCGCCGATCAGCGCATCAGTATTTCTACGTCGAAGCCGAGTCAGCATCTTTGCCATTCTGAGATCGGGAAGAGCGTTTAACTTGAATATCTGAACATGCCTGACCTGCCCGGCCATGATCGCGGTGGTGACGCCCTGGCTTTTGAAAAACTTGATGAGTTTGCTGAGGTGGCCGACTGAGATCCATTCAATACTATGTGCGAGACGCGCGATGTCCGGGTCGGTCTCTTCCTTGATCGCTGCGACAGCCATCTCGACACCATCGCGACGCGCCCCTTCGAGCACTAGAAATGGGAACCGACCATTGCCCGCAATCAGACCATAACGACTCATAGTCCAGTGAACCTGGGAGCGCCATCACCGCGGAGCGGTGCGAGAACGTAGCCAGGGGTTGAGTCTTCGAAACCCCTGGATCGATTCCATTGACGAATTGCATCCCGGAGGGATGCGAGAAAAGACGACGGCTTTGACCAGATCGTTTCTCGCATCCCTCTGGGATGCACTCTCTCTCACAATGCAACCAGGGGTTTCGAAGACTCAACCCCTGGCTACGATCTTGCTGCTTCACGCGCTCCCAGGCGCTAGTCACTTTGATCACTCCGCGCTGCGACGTTTCGATAAATCCGACCAGGTAATCGATCTCAGGCGAACCCACCATCTCTGCTTTGATGCGTTCAAGCGCCTGAGAGGTGTTGAGCTTTGAAGAGAGAAGCAGGTGGAACGCGTGATGGATGAGCCGGATGCTTTCGTTCGAGAAGCCTTTGCGTCTCAGCCCGAGCGAGTTGGCTCCGTAACACTTTGCGTGATTGCCGACTGAGCGCGCAAACGGAAGCGCATCCTTGACCACTACGGAATAGCCGCCGACAAACGCATGCGTGCCGACGCGGCAGAACTGGTGCACACCCACGTAGGCACCGAGTGTTACGTGGTCTGCGATTTCTACATGCCCTGCAAGCGTGGCGCAGTTTGCAAAGATGCAATGTGACCCGACGCGACTGTCATGAGCAACATGCGACTGAGCCATAAAAAGATTGTCGTCTCCCACGGATGTCACGCCTCCGCCACCCTCAGTTCCTCGATGCATCGTTGTATATTCGCGGATGGTATTGCGCTCACCGATGACAAGACGACTTCGCTCACCCTTGTATTTGAGGTCCTGAGGCGCCCCCCCAACATAAGCGAATGGAAAGAGGCGCGAATTGCGGCCGATTTCAGTTGGCCCTTCGATTACGACATGCGCTCCGACATTGATGCCGCCGTGCAATACAACATCGTCACCGATGACGGCATACGGCCCGACACAAACGTCCGGCGCAAGTTCGGCGCGAGCACTCACGATGGCTGTCGGATGAATGCTCACTGACGTTCTTTCCTGCTCCTGTCGGTGAGAGCGGAGGCAATAATCGCTTCAGTCACTAGCTGTCCATCCACTCGCGCTTCGCCACGCAGTTTCGCGTAACTCATCTTGTACTTGATCACCGAAACCTCGAGCCGAAGCTGGTCTCCGGGTCCTACAGGTCTTCTGAACTTTGCCTCTTCAATGCTGGTGAACAGGAGCAGCTTGTTTTCGCGATCCTTTACCTCACTAAAGAGCAGCACCGCGCCTGCCTGCGCCATGGCTTCAATAATGATCACGCCCGGCACGATGGGAGCGCCCGGGAAATGGCCCTGAAAGAACGGCTCGTTGATCGTCACGTTCTTGATCGCCACGATCCGTTTGAGTGGTTCGATTTCGACGATTCTGTCAATGAGCAGGAACGGGTAACGGTGCGGAATTATCGACTGGATCTCGTTGATGTCCATCATTCGTGTGTGTCCTACATTCGGGTGAGTCCTATTCTGGCTCACTTACGGAAGCAGTGATTCTCTCCAGTTTCTTCAACCGTTCAAAGAGTTCAGGTAAACGGGCGTAGAGCGACTGAGCTCGTCGCCATTTTTGATAATCCATGGCCGGCATCATTCCGCCCATCAATCTACCCGGTTCGACACTCTTGGTCACGCCTGTACGAGCGGTAATGATTGCGCGATCGCCGATAGTTATATGCTGATTTGTGCCGATTTGACCTGCGATGATGCAGTTTCGGCCAACTGTCGTGCCCCCGGAGAAGCCTGCGAGGGCTGCGACAACTGTATCCTCGCCGATGTCACAATTGTGACCTACCTGGATCAGATTATCGAACTTGACTCCCCGCCGGATGCGAGTCTCGCCAAATCCTCCGCGATCGATGCAGCAATTGGCTCCGATCTCGACGTCGTCCTCAATGATTACGCGGCCAACCTGCCAGAGCTTGAACTGCCGGCCTTCATCATCAGCAACGAAGCTGAAGCCATCGGCTCCGATCACCGTGCCGCTGTGAATCCGGCAGCGTTTTCCTATTTCGGTTGCATCGTAAATCGTCACATTGCCAAAGACGGTCGTGTCATCGTCCACGATAACGCGATCTCCAATTACGACTCCTGGATGCAGCGTTACTCTGTCACCGATTCGCGATTCAGACCCGATCGTGACCCGAGGGTGGATCGAACAATCGGCCCCATAGCTCGATCCCGCGCCAATCGCGAGCTCCGGACTGACTCCTCGAGGGCTATAGTCTTTACGATGAAATACATCGATCGCGCGAGCGAAGGCGAGTTTCGGGTTCGCAGAAACGAGCAGCGTGAACCCGCTGAGTGCATCGATTTCGGCGATTTTATGATTGACGATGATTGCCGTGCCCGGAGTCGAGATTGCGTCGTCGACTCTCGGCGTGTCGGCAACGAACGTGATCTCTCCCGAGCGTGCATTCCCTAGTGGAGCCACACCCGTGATTTCGAGGTCCGGGTTACCGCGTAGTTCACATTGAATGCGCTCTGGCAAGGTCTGCTGATCGCATAGATGGAGAATGAAATCCAGGGGGTTCGCATTCAACCACAAGCTAAAAGCTTGAACTCAAACTGACAGTTTGAGTTCAAGCTTTAGCTTGGTTGAATGCGAACCCCTGGGCCAAAAGGCACGAGCGGCACATGCGATTGCCTTGTGCCGCCCGAGCTTTTGCTTCTCACTGTTTCTGGAACCTTACTTCTTCGAAGTTGTCGGTGCCGGTCCCGCAGAAGGACTCGTCTTGTTGTACTCCTTCATGAAGTCATCGGTGATGTTTGTTGCCTGCGACGCAAAGAGAACAAGTCCTCCCTGCTGCAAAGCACCACCCTCAAACACCATGACGATTCCGCGCTGCTGACAATACGATTCAAGATACTTGAGAATCTTTTCCTGAACGGGTTGCCCGACTTCCTGAAAACGACGCTTCGCCAGCTCGTCCGTATCTTCGGCAAGCCGTTTCAACTGTTTGTCCTTGTCGGTCGCTTCATCAACCCACTGCTGCCTGACCGCGGGCTGCACCGTGCCACCCTGGGTCTTGATCTGGTTGTTCAGATTCTCAATCCGGTCGCGAAGCGCCTGAATCTCTTTGTTCTTTGGCTCGAACTCGCTGTTCAGCGAATCGAGCTTGGCTTTCATCTCGCCAATTCCCTCACGGAAAGCGCCAAAGAAAACAATTGCTACCTTCCCCTCAGCGCCGGTTCCGCCCGTCGGTGCAGCAGCTCCCGGAGTGGAAGTGGCAGGAGCGTTCGTACGTGGCGGCGGAGCGGGTGTCTGGGCCAGAGCGACCGCAGACAACAAACCGCACAATACCAGGGCGCCAGAAAATCTCTTCATTAGTTTCATACTCCTCACAGTTTCTTACGTGAACCCAAGCAAAATATTATGACTTACACTCTCGATCTGATCAAGCACGCTCAATTCGCGCCGAACAGATCGAGCGCATCTAGGGACGTCGAGGCTGCCCGCCAGGCTGCGGATTGGTTGCCGCAGGTTTTGTTGCCGGAGTTGTAGCCGGCGCATTGGCCGTCGGAGCGGCTCCAGGCGGGTTCGCCTTGTTGTACTCCTTGACGAAATCAACGGTGATATTGGCAGCTGGTGCTGCATACAACGCCGAGCCCGTCTCCTGCAGTCGACCGACGTCGAAGACGTGGGTGATATTATGTTTCTGGCAGTACTTCTCGAGAAACGCGCTGATCTTCTCGAGAACCGGCATCGTCTCTTCATTCTCACGCCTCTTGGCAGCCTCCTGAGAGTCTTCAGCCTTGCGCTTGTAATCTCTCTTTAGGCCCTCGATCTCTCCTGCAAGCTTCTGTGCCTGCTGAGGCGTAAGATTCTTGTTCTCGCTGAGCACCTTCTCTTTGCTCTCAATCGAGTTCTGCATTGAATCGAGCTCAGTGGCACGCGGAGCGAACTCGGCCTGCAGCTTCTGGTACCTCTGCTTGAGCTCCTGGATCTCTTCTCTCAAAGCAAGATAGCTAAGCAGTGCAACCTTGGTCTTCAGAGCGCCCGCCGCCGGTTGTGCGGACTGCGCCGCCGGCGTAGAAGGTGTCTGACCAAATGTCAGCGTCGCGGTAAGTGCCACGGCAAGTGTCACGGCGACTGTAATCAAAAACCGTTTCCAATTTCATGTTGAACAAATTCTCCATCAAAACTTTAGAGGCACGTCTGCTGTCCCTCTAAGCGATATTAAGAGTCATCAAAAAGTCCGTCCTATGCTGAAACGAACCACAGTCCTGCGCTCAACATAGAAGACCGTCGGATCGTTGGGATCAGTCTTTGCATTCGGGTTGTATGCAAAGATCAACCGGAACGGCACATTGATGACCGGCATCTGCACGCGGAACTCGAGTCCGACAGACGCCCGCAATTGTCTTAAGAACGCAGCGTTGCCTTGCGACGTGCGAACGATGTCATAGCGTCTCGATTCTCCCTGCAAGAAGATTTGTCGATAACCGATTGGACTCCCATTTAGATCGGTCGGTGCACTTGCGAGCTCATCCGGAGTCGCCTCGCGCCCGGCAGGATTGAGCGTTACACCGCCAGGAGTCAGAAGCTGCGATAAAAAGTTCGTCGTCACCAGCTGATTCTCATAATTGTTTATATTGACCGACGTTCCGACGTCTCCAAAAGCGGCAACGGACAATGGTCCGATGATCGGAACTCGATATTCGAGGTTGAGGAGCAACTGCGTGTCTCCACCAATCGGCGTAAAGAAGATGCCACCGCTCTGGACATTGCAATTCGCCGGAATCGGGACCGCAGCGCATGCACCCTCGGGCGCGTCAAATGTGTAACGACGCAGCACACTTGGAGCCACCGTGCCGGTCGGCGCTGGAGTGAGCGTACCCGCCGAGTCAGCGACATGAGGCGTAACATTGCGAGTCGAGAGGAACGTCGCCGTCGGAACTGCAGGACTGATGGATCTCACGTTGTAACCGCGAATCGTATCCTCACCGCCGATGAAGTATCGCTCGTAGACCGGAATCCCGCCTACAAAGGATAACGACTGTGTATCAACCGGAGTTCCAAATGCGCGAATATGCCCGGCCATGAAACGCATTCCAAACACGTGCGGATGCTCCGTCCGCGTCCTGAAGACCGGCTTGAACCATTTGTACTCGATCGATGGCGAAAAGGTGCTCACATCGCCGCCAAGAAAGCTGCCCGCGAGTGAGAAACCCAGAAAGAGGCTACTGCCACGCGTTGGATCAATCGAAGCATTGAGCGAATTGAAATAGAGCGATGGCGTGATACGGCTGGTGATAATTCGCGGCTGTGAATACGTGACCGGAATATCGTTCGCCGGGTTATCGTCCCGGTTAACATCCGGGTCCGCGATGCTGTTTCCCGTAAGCGAGTACGAAAGACCGAGCCGCGATAACCCTGCAAACCTGCGGAATCTTCCGCCGGTGAAGAGTGCCATCGGAGACGACAGGCTGACGGTTCCTCCCGCTGTGCTCTGCGTGAAGAGAGTCGCCGCATCGACACTCGAAAGACCAAAGACGCTTGACTGCAACAGAGTCCCGGCATTCGCCGCGTTGAAACCAGACCCGATAAACTGATACTTCTGTGCAAAGAGCTGGAAACCGAGACTCACGGGTTTACCCAGAAAATAGGGTTCGGTAAATCCTATCATCGCGTACAGCTGACGGTTTCCTCCCGAAAGCGCGAAGCTCAGAGTCTCTCCATAACCCAGGAGGTTATTCGTCGAGTACTCAATCCCGAAAAAGCTGCCCGCGTATCCCGAGACTCCGCCATTGAGCTGTATCTGTTGCCGGCCTTTCTCTTTCACCTGAAGGTCGATATCGACGGTCTGATCACGCTCATTCGTTCGAGTAATGGCATCCTTCTCTTTGACTTCTTCGAAAAGTCCAAGCTGATTCAAACGCAGAATCGAAAGGTCCCAGTATTTCTTGTTGTAAGGATCGCCTTCATTCAAAAGTACCTCGCGACGCATAACCCTATCGCGCGTGTTCGAATTTCCCACAAATTCGAGCCGGCGCAGCGTGAACTGTTTACCCTCATCCACTTCGAGCGTCACCTCGACCTCGCCCTCTTCCGCGTCGATGTCCTTATAGCTTGTCGGAACAAAATCAGTGCTGGCCTGGATGTAGCCTCGCTCGCCATAAATATCCTTGACGCCCTTGTAGACGCCTTCCTGGATCGTTTTTGCGTTAGCGTACTCACCCACCCTGAGCCCGGAAACAGCGGTCACGAGGCCCGGCTGAAAGACAGTGACGCCCTTTTCGTCGATCTTCGAAATCTTGTATCGACGTCCAACTTCGATCGGAATCGTAAGCTTGAGACCAGGTCCTTTTTTCTTCAGTCCGGGAAGCGGAATTCCGGCCGAGACGTTGCCAGCCGGCTCAATTTGAGGCTCTCCGATCTTTGCCTGAATGTAACCTTTCTGGCCGAGATAGAACCGAACGCGTTCCAAATCATCAAGCAGTTTATCGCGGTGATAGATGTCCTTGGAGGTGAACGATGTCATCAGCCCGGCTTCCTTGACGAGCTTCATCGCCCCTCTCAGGCGTTTTTCGGAGAACACATTGCGATCGGTGACAAAGTCGATCTCCTTGACGCGAACGCGCGGCCCTTCCTCGATGTCGAATATCAGGGCCACAGCTGATGCTGAGATCTCTTCGACTTCGAGCTCGACCTTGGCTTCGGGATGACCTTTTTCGCCAAGCAACTCTCGCAACACGATACGGGCGGCGTTGACCTTTGCCGGATCAAGTTGAGAATCCTTGCTCACCTGCACCCGGCGCTCTTTGAACCGCTCGAGGATCTCGCTCTCGGTCGCCGATTTGAGGCCGCGATAGTCCATAGCACGAATCATCGGATACTCGCGCACCTCGAAGATCAGCACTTTGCCGCCACGCTGCTCCATCATCGAGGAGAATCCGCGTCCTCAATGGGTCAAACCACCCCTGAGTAAGGATCGATTCCAGATCGCGTCTCGCGAGGTCGGCATTGTAGCGGTCTCCAGGCTTGCTTTGAACGTAATAGAGAATCGATTCCTTTGGAATCCGGCGGTTGCCACGAATCTCGACATCATCAATGACAGCGTCCTGCCCGGCAGGCGGATCCTGGCTGAAGCCAGCGAACGCGATCTGACTAAGCGACACGAAAAGGCAAATGAAGAGCGATTGTATGTAAAGACTTGCCTTCAAACCTCTACGTCTGGGCATGAAACATCCCCCGTTTAACGGTATCTTGCTGGCTTGTTCTACGTCTGGAATATGAACGGCCGCCAGGATCAAAATTGCAGTCCCTTTTAAGTGGACCGGATATTATAAGCTATCAACCCGGCGCGCGATAGTCTCACCCCTCTCTTGCGGGAGGAACGTTGTGAGAATGTTGACGGTGCACGGTATGTGGGGGTAATGAGGACCGGTGCCAGTGGTCAGTCGACTCAGTGGTCAGGGGTCAGGGACCAGTGGATCAGCTGATTAGTGGTCACTAATCAGCTAAGTCAACTGAGCTACTGACCACTGACCACTGACCCACTCTAATGTACCAGCAATTCATCAGCGTCCTGGTCTGCATCCTCGGCGACGAAAGGCCGGAAATTCAGACCATTTGGGTCAGCGTAAACTTCAACCATTGCCGAAGGCCCGATACGACCCTGGATCACAGCCTCTGCCAGCGGGTCTTCAACAAATTTCTGTAATGCTCGCCGCAGCGGTCGCGCACCGTAGCTTCTGTCCGTGCACGTGCGTTCGACGATCCATCGCTGCGCCTCCACCGTCAGCCTGACTTCAAGCCGACGATGACTCAGCGTCCGATTCAGCTGCTCGATCAGTAATCCAACAACTCTAAGAAGGTCCTCATCTGAAAGCGGGTCGAAGACAATGATCTCGTCCAGCCGATTGATGAACTCCGGATTGAAGGTCTCCCTGACCGCTGCCAGTATTCTGTCCTCTGTCTTCTGAAGTGCCGCGTCCTCGGTCGACTGAAATCCAACATAACCGCGCTTATAAATGAAGCGTGCTCCGATGTTCGACGTCATTATGACGATCACATTCTTGAAGTCGACCGTGTTGCCAAGTGCGTCGGTCAGGACACCATCCTCGAATACCTGCAGCAGAATGTTGAATATGTCCGGATGCGCCTTCTCAATCTCATCCAGCAAAAGCACCGAATAAGGATTGCGCCGGATCCTCTCAGTCAGCTGTCCGCCCTCCTCGTGACCTACGTAACCTGGAGGTGAACCGATCAGCTTCGAAACCGAGTGCTTCTCCATGAACTCCGACATGTCGAAGCGGATCATCGCCCGCTCCGCGCCAAAGAGAAACTCTGCAAGCGACCGCCCGACTTCAGTCTTGCCAACACCGGTTGGCCCCAGAAAAAGAAACGATCCCACGGGCCGATTCGGACTCTTCAGGCCTGCCCTCGATCGTCTTATCGCGCGCGCAAGAGCAGAGATGGCCGACTCCTGGCTGATGATTCTCCGATGAAGCTCTTCTTCGATCCGAAGCAGCTTCGCGGACTCTTCCTCCTGAAGCGATGAAACAGGAATACCAGTCCATCTCGCGATAACGTCATCGATGTCGCCTTTGCAGACTAGAGACGCCGCATCGCCGAAGTCGAGCGTCTCGTCAAATCGCGCGCCGCGCCGTGTTGCCGGCGAACGATCGCCTTCGCGCTGGTACCGCTGCAGTGGCGGATAACCTCTCTCTCTCTGAATCCTCAGCTTGACGCGAGCTCCTGCCTCGTCGATGACATCAATCGCCTTGTCGGGCAGGAACCGATCCGGCAGATAACGTGACGATTGATAGACTGCCGCCTCAATGGCGTCTTCGGCGTAGCGAACATTGTGAAACGATTCGTAACGGTCCTTGATGCCTTCGAGAACTCCGATGGCTTCGATTTCGTTTGGTGCAGGCACCTTGACTGCCTGAAAACGCCGTTCAAGAGAGCGGTCTTTCTCGATGGACTTGCGGTATTCCGAAGGTGTCGTTGCACCGATGCACTGGATCTCGCCGCGCGAAAGAGCCGGCTTGAGAATGTTGGCCGCGTCCAGGCTGCCTTCGGCCGAACCCGCGCCAACGAGCGTATGCAACTCGTCGATGAAGATGACATACTGAGGATTGTCGATCAGCTCGCGCATGATCATCTTCATCCGCTCTTCGAACTGGCCACGATACTTGGTCCCTGCAACAATCAGGCTCAGATCGAGTGCGAGGATGCGTTTGTCCACCAGAAATGACGGGACCTCGCCGGACACGATTCGCTGAGCCAGTCCTTCAACGATGGCGGTCTTGCCAACACCAGGCTCGCCGATAAGCACCGGATTATTCTTTGTGCGGCGGCACAGGATCTGTATCACGCGATCGATTTCGTGTTCGCGTCCTACAAGTGGATCCAGCTTTCCGTCGAGCGCAGCTTCGGTCAGGTCGCGGCTGAACTCCACCAGATGAGGCGTATCGCGTTTGGCACTCGCGCTGCGCTCGAGGTTCGCCTGACGCATGAGGTCGTGCCGTATGTCAGAAAGACGCAGTCCGCGATCATAGAGAATCTCAGCCGCAATCGAATTCTCTTCTCGAAGCAGTCCCAGAAGAAGATGTTCGGTGCCAATGTGGCGGTGCCCGAGTCGTTCAGATTCTTCGGCTGCGAACGCGAGGACTCGTTTGGCTTCGAGTGAAAGCGGAAGGTCGACCGAAGTCGAGATACGCTCACGAAGTATCGTGCGCCCTTCGATCTCTTTGCGGATCGATTCAACGCTGCTTTGCGAGCGGTTGAAAAATCGCGTCGTCAGGTGCTTGTCCTCGCGGATGAGCCCGAGGAGAATGTGCTCCGCCTCGATCTGAGCCGCGCCAAACTGGCTGGCTTCATATCGCGCGAAGAAGATCACGCGGCGCGCTTTCTCCGTATACCTTTCGAACATACCCCTCAACGAATCAAGGTTGGGAATTATTATACTACGTTTGAAGCTCGCTGATCCGTCCTGCGTCAAGGAGGAAGACGCGGTCACAGCGAGAGGCTAGCTTCCGATTGTGCGTGACGATTACCGCGGTCAGTTCCTGGTCAACCTGGAGCTTTCGAATGAGATCGAGAACGGCTTCACCCGTCCTCGCGTCCAGGTTACCGGTTGGCTCGTCAGCCAGCAGAAGCTGCGGCGAACTGGCAAGAGCCCTCGCAATTGCGACGCGCTGCTGTTCGCCCCCAGAAAGCTCACCTGGCCGGTTGCCCTCGCGCTCCGCAACCCCGACCCGATCCAGTAGCCGGTGAGCACGCACGCGCGATTCCTGCGCACTCGCACCGCCAATCAGGTCCGGCATCATTACATTTTCAAGCGCCGAAAACTCCGGCAACAGGTGGTGAAACTGGAAAACAAATCCTATCTGCCGGTTGCGAAAGCGGCTCAAGTCTAGCTCACGTGCTTTGACGATGTCAAACTTGCCTAAAAACACGCTCCCTGATGTGGGACGATCGAGCCCACCAAGCAGGTGCAGCAAGGTCGATTTGCCTGCTCCGGACTCTCCCACGATGGCGACGAGCTCACCGCGTGCAACTTCGAAATTCAGATCCCTGAAGACCTCAATCTCTTCGTTGCGGGTGCGATACACCTTTGTCAGTTGCTCTGCTCGTAACCAGGCTTGAGTCATGATCGACCTAATCCGGTGGCCAGGGGTCAGGGGTCGGGGGCCGGGGATAGAGGACTCACGCGAAGACTCGAAGCCAATGCGATGCTTGAGTCAAGCTGAGCTTGAAGGCGCCTCCGGCTTCGCGTCTTCGCGTGAGCTACTGACTTCGCCCGACCACTTGCCACTGGCCACTGCTCACTGCCCACTTGCCCACCGACCACTCCGCGGGCCACGTCAAACTTCCAAACGCTGAGTGTGATTCGATCAGGATTCCCCAGTCTTCAAGTCGAACGGTGCTCGCTGCGAGTGGCACTCTCTCGAGCGCAGCCGCGGAATCTCCGATCGCAGCACGGCGAGGCAGAAACGCAGCAAGCGATTCCATCATTCTCTGCGTCTCTTCGGCGACAGACGAGAACGACAGAAGAATTCCCGGCTGCGGCGGTCTCGAAGCCGACCGGAAACCACCTGTTTCAACCAGCGCCTTGCCGCCGGAACGCGCTTCAACAAGTCTTGCAATTCCGGCTCTCGATCCGAACGACACTACGTCGTCCAGGAACGCAACTGCCCCGCGGCGCTCATCACTCGAAGTCAGAATCAAATAGCCGTTCTTCATTTCCCGGACGATTCGCGCGCCACCAGCTGAAAGAAATCGTTCGACTACCGGATCGAGCCGCGAACGGTCAACGACATTGATCAACCATGTTTGCTCTGCAGGATCCGGCCCCAGGCTGGCTATCGCGATTTCGTTTCCCAGGATGCCTGCTGCACTTTCGCCTTCCTTAAAGCCGAAGAGGGCTTCGCGCGCACCGACGAGAAAACGGTGAAAGAGAAAGCTCTGAGCAACACCCATGCGCGCCGACACGACAGCTTCAAGCGTCTCGAGTCCCTTCTTCGGGTCCTCAATGTTCACCAGAGTCAAGCCTGAGGCGACATCTGGAACCAGCTTGAGAATTCCAGCCTCGGAGGTGCGCGGTTTTATGCCTTCTCGAAGCTGACCTGCCATGTCAGGTGGACAGAGCCATCGCCAGGTCTCGACCGCCTGACCGTTTTCATAATTCAGCCGGTACGCAAGCCCTTTCGACGTCTTTGACGTAAGATCGGCCACAATACTTTCGAGGCTCTCCAGAAGAATGCTCTCACCAAGGACACGCCGTGCAAAAAGATTCGCCGAAAACCGCGCAAGACGCGAAGTGCCCTCACCGGTTACAAAGCCAAAAAGGCCTCGAGCTGAAGCCTCGCTTGCACGCGCCTTGACGAGAGCTTCGTCGTTCGTCATCGAAGCGACTCGACCTTTGCGCGTATTGATGGCCGCTTCGATGGATTCCTTGTGATTCGCCACTATCCACTCACCTGCAATCTGTGCTGAGTAGAGTCGACGCTCAGTCGACTGCGCTCTGAAAATGCGCACAGGCGTTTCCTGAAACACTGACGCTTCCTCGGTGGTTTCACCGAGGAGGTGCCGAGCCAGTTGCGGCACAATTCGATTGACGACAGATTCCAGCCGGTAAGGGGCAGTATGAGTCTCAGCGATGAACGCGAGTCGCGGCCGTATTTCGTCACCTTTGACTTCGAGGCTCGTAACAAAGACGGCGACCTGCGACCGCGAGAGCAAGACATAGTCACTGGTTCCCGCGCCGGTAAAGCGGATGGCTCGGGCAGCTAAACCTAAATACTTCCACCGATCCCAGATGCCGTACGACGGCGCGAGATCGGCCCAACCCTTGCTCGACGTGAGATCGTCAGCCAGCCGTGTCCAATCGTTGAGTTCAAGAAAGCCAATCGCTGTCTTCGGAACGTAAACAGCCAAATCGACGCGCGAGTAACTTTGATAATAGAGCCACCCAACAAGCGAGATCGCGGCGAGAGCAAGAATTGCAATCCGGGTCTTACGGCGGGGCGGCTTAGCCATAGGTGCGTTATCGACCCGGGAGCGCCAGGCTTGCAGCCTGGCGCGTGATTCTGTACTTAAGACGTTGGAATTGGAGACACGCGCCAGGCTCGCCAGCCTGGCGCTCCCAGGCAGTTCGCACGAATCAGTTTCGAGGCGATGAACGAGTCAGTTTTCGCGCTCGGCTGGCAAGCTCGGCAGCGTTCGGTAGCTCGGAGATCGCCCGCTGCAGCTGAGCGTCGTTTTGCGAAACAGTTTTCTGAGCCGCATCAACGCCGTACGCCGCAAACACAACCTCTTCGCGGATCTTCTGCCGGGCCCAGGCGAAGTTTTCTTCGATCATTGCCTTTGTGATTCCGATATCCGGGTTCTTCGCGGAGAAATCGGTCATGAAAGCGCGGTATGCGGCCATGATCTCATCAGTAACGACATACTCGTCTGCACGCGCTTCACGTCCAAAACTGATCCCGTTGATCTTGAAGTTTGGAGCGGCTGCGACCTTGCCCGCAGTCAGGTCTCGAACAAACATGAAAAGTCCGGTTGTCCAGATGGCCCACTGAGGATTGGTTACGCGAGCTGGTTCAATCTTTATGTCCGGCTCGATGCCACCGCCTCCATAAACCGTCCTGCCGAGGTCCGTTTGCTTCTGTTCGGTTGTAGGACTTGGTGCCGGAGTCTGACCGCCGTTGGCGTTTCGCCGCCAGATGTATTCGTAGAATGAACCGTTCGAGTAGTCACGCTGAATCAACCGGCCGCTCGGCGTGTAGTACCGGGCAGTGGTCAGCGTTAGTCCAGTCCCTCCGGGAAGAGGAAAGATGGTCTGGACAAGGCCTTTGCCAAAGCTTCCCTGCCCGACGATCAATCCACGGTCGTGATCCTGTACTGCTCCGGCAACAATCTCGGATGCCGATGCTGAGCCGCGGTTGATCATTACGACCAGCGGAAACGTTTCCGGCGAGCCAGATTCTGCAGGCCAATCACGGCTGGGCACGCGTCCTTCACGTCCACGGACCGACAGCACTGTCTGGCCGCGCTCGAGGAATTTGTCAGAGACCTTGATCGCCTGATCGAGGAATCCCCCCGGATTGTTCCTCAGGTCAAGAACCAGTGATTTAGCACCCTTTGCCTTCAGATCATTGATCGCCTGGCTGAGCTCATCGCTGGTTGTCGAGTGGAACCCGCGCGAGAGGTTAACGTAACCAACGCCAGGCTTGATAATGTAATGAGTTGAAATCGACGGAAGATCGACCGCACCGCGTTCGATCGTCACGGTCACCGGCGTCTCGTCGCCGGCTCGTTTTACCGTGACTTTCACCTTGGACCCAAGCTCGCCACGAAGGTGATTCCTCACCTGATCAACATTCCAGTTCTCTGCGTTCTCGCCATCGACGGTCAGGATGTAGTCGCCATAGCGCAAGCCCGCGCGCGAAGCCGGTGTATCTCTGAACGGCTCCATGATGTAGACACCGCGATAACGCTGTTGAATCGAGGCTCCGATGCCGTAATAGACACTCCGCTGTTCGCGGCGCAGCTCTTCAAAACCCTTGCGATCGTAGAAGACTGAATGCGGATCCAGTGTCCGCAACATTCCTTGAATACCGGCTCGGTTGAGCACCTCGTAGCTGGGAGGATCAACGTACTTCTGCTGAATGAGCTCGGTAGCGGCAACGTAATCCTGATTGAGTTTGTTCTCAGCCGCAAAATCCTGCGAAGCCGCCTGAGGGCTCATCAGGAGGAAGGTGGCGGCCAGGGCCAATGCAAGTGAAAGAAATAGAGTTCGTGTCCAGATTCTTCTCACGCGTGTCTTCTCCGATTCCAACCAAACTTCAGCCAACAGCTTCTTATACTATCAGGAGTTGAAAAGAGTTCAAGCATCCCGCCGACCGTCAGCTTTTCCGGACGGAGAAGACTGGAGCCTGGAGCTTCTTAGAGTTATCATTCTGGTCATGAGCAAGATTCTTCGATCGACTATGCTGATTTTGGTACTTTCGGGGACAGCTCTGATTTCCACTGCTGGCCAGACGGTTCCCCGGTCAACTGCAACATCCACCCAAGCGGCAGGAGCTTCCACTGGACTCAAACCAGTCATTTGGAAAGATCCCGGCGCCGTTGAACGACTCGATTTTGCTAACGGGGTCGGCGGAAGAGAAGGCGCGCCGCGGCCGCCGTTTACTTTCCTCGAGGAAAACACCAAGGGGACCAACCCGAAGATCCGTGTCAAGGATGCGGCCGGGACCGAATGGGCAGTAAAGTGGGGCAGCGAAGTGAACGCTGAGACCTTCGCGACACGGGTTGTCTGGGCAGCAGGCTATTTTGTCGAAGCAGCCTACTTTATAAGACAAGGTAAAGTTGAAGGTGTTACGGGTCTGGACCGTGCGAAGAGTCAGGTCAAGCCTGACGGCAGCTTCGTGGATGCACGCTTTGAGCGGCGCGCGAAAGGCGTGAAGACGCTTGAAGGTGAGGAAAGCTGGAGCTGGGTCGCCGGTCCCTTCGTCGGAACAAAAGAGTTCAATGGTCTCAAGGTTGTGCTTATGCTGCTCTCGAACTGGGATAACAAAGATCAGCGCGATGCAGGACGAGGCTCCAATACCGGAATCCACCAGACCGCCAGTGAGTCCCGCTATATCGTCACTGACTGGGGCGGATCCCTGGGCAAATGGGGTGGCGTCATGTCGCGCGAGAAATGGGACTGCAAGGGATTCAGCGGACAGTCAAAAGATTTTGTAAAAGGTGTCAAGAACGGCCTCGTGGAGTTTGGATACTCGGGTCAGCACTCTGGAGACTTCAAAGAGAACATCAAGGTCGAGGATGTCAGGTGGGTGATGCAATACGTTGGCAGAATCACTGATGCGCAGTTGAAATCCGGCCTCGTATCCAGCGGCGCGACGCCCGAAGACGCTGCCTGTTTTACAGACGCACTTCGCACCCGAATAAATCAACTCCAATTGGTCGCCAAGGGCCGATAGGAGAGTGCTGACCTGGGAGCGCCGGTCTCGGACCGGCTGCGAGCCGCGAAGCGTGCGAGCTTCGAGCATGTATTCCGACTCGCACGCTAACGCGGCTCGTAGCCGGTCGGGAGACCGGCGCTCCCAGGCGCACTCCTTCAATCCTGATCCATTCGCGCCGCAAGTGCCTTCTGAAGTAGTGTCGCCGCGATCGGGGCGGCGGTCTTGCCGCCGTAGCCGCCAGCCTCAATCACAACCGCTATCGCTACCTGAGGTTTTTCGGCCGGTGCGAAGCCGACAAACCACGAGTCGATTCTGAATGCCTTCTTCGTCCGCTCGATACCGCGCGAGTCTCGGTAGGTCACCGGTTCTCCCGTCTTAGCGTCGATCACCGTTACCTGACGCTGTGCCGTTCCCGTTTTTCCGCCCGCTGTAAGGCTTCCACGTACAGATGCAAACGCATTCGCCGCCGTGCCACGATCCACAACGGACTTCGTCATCTCTCGCAGTCGTTTCGCCGTCTCAGGACTCATAGCCTGACTGAGCGCGCGAGGTTCTCGTCCGAGCTCAATCATTGGCCGCATAACGTTGCCATCCTTGTTGGCCACCGCCCCTACCACCATGGCCATCTGCATGACAGTCAACTGCACATATCCCTGACCTATCGATTCGAGCGCAAGGTCATACTTTGATGTTCTGCGCCCGGCGACATAAGTCGAGTAGAGTGGAGCGAGGACATCAGACAACGCCTGAGCATCAGTATTCCAGACGTTCCTGAACGGACCAGGCCGGACAGAATCGTCAGGACTTGAGAAAACCTTCATCCCGAACCGGCCAGCAGCCTCACCGAGCCTGACGCGATCGACTTCGACTCCCAGCTGAGCAAAGTACTGATTGCACGAATGGGTCACTGCATCGAACAACTCGATTCCACCGTGCGCCTCGCCTTGATCGTCGCGAATGGGACGTGTGGAACCCGGCGGGGTCCAGCCCTCACCTCGGCATGTGAATCTCTTTCCGTCGAGCCGTGCCTCGATCGCTGCTGATGCGGTGAGCAGCTTCAATGTCGAACCTGGCAGATAGTACTCATTGAGGGCGCGATTGAGCAGCGGCCGATTCCTGAGATCGCGGGAGATCTCGAGCCACTTCGCGTCGTTATTGACATCGTCCGGATCAAAGGACGGATTGCTGGCAAGCGCGAGCACCTCGCCGGTTTGGGGATTGATGATGACGATCGCTCCTGCCTTGCCCGAGAGCTGCGCAGATGCCTCTTTCTGAAGATCAAAATCCGCAGTTAATACCAGATCGCGACCCACTACCTCCGGTTTCTCGCTTTGGAATGTCTTCTCCCACCAGGTTGGTTCGGACTTCGGCTCGACGGGTGGCAGCTTGTCGAGAGCTCGCTCGATCTGCGCCTCGCCGCGCAAGAGTCCAGTGTACCCGATCAAATGAGCGGCACCTGGGCCCAATGGATAGTCACGAATAATCTTTCTGTCGAGGTACCGATACTTGGCAAATGCCCTTCTTACCTCACGGTGTCTGTCGAAAACCCACCCTCGAAGATGGCTCTCGCTCTCGCGCCGGTTTCGCTGATCGCGCACGTTCTTGAGAAGCGCGAACTCTGGCGACTCGCGCAGCGGGCCCGCTGCAAAAAGGGCCCAGAATGCATGAAACCCGATTGCGGTGAACGCAAGCAGGAGTGCCGCTCCCCGAACGATCCGAAGTCGTGAGCTGGTCCTTGCAGGACCAAAATCAGCGATCGACTGAGTGGATGCGTCTGATTGATCGATTTCCTTGCGGCCCCGGGATCGCCACATGCCTGCCATCAGTGCAAGCAGAACCATGATTATTCCAACCACGAAAATCAAAGTTGCAAGAAAAGAGAAGTTCAATTGGTTCCTGCCGTCTCTTCAGAAATCTCAAGCGTGGCATCCACATCGCCGAAGCGCAGCCGGTCACCTGCTCTGACAAACTTGCGCTCGTTGGAAAGCACCTGAATCCCATTCACAAACGTGCCATTGCTACTCGAAAGGTCGGCGAGCCAGAGACTCGAATCGGCGGTCCGCGTGAAGGACGCATGGAAGTTCGAGACCGAAGAGTGGTCGACGACAATTGCGTTATCGCGGCTGCGACCGATCGTAGCAGATTCAGAACCGGCCACCAGTGGAGCCTTGAGCAACGAGGGGAAAGCTCCACCCGTCAGCCTCAAGCCGATAACATACGCCGGCAGCCTGGCGCTCTGCTTCAGTTGCTGGAAAGTCTGCGCGTCACCATCGAAGGCAGTCTCAACTTTGATCTTCTTTGCGAATGGGTCGAAGCTCGCATTCACCTTGAGCTCGCCTGGAATTGTGTAGCGCCTGTTGAAGGCGAATTCGATCGCGTTTGAACGAATCTCGCGACGCAGATAATCAATCTGCTCACGTGTCAGGCGAGCAAAAGTCTCGTAATCGTAGCGCAGGTCGATGCGGTTTGGCGCTTCGATGCGGTCTTTTTGCTTTCTCAGACCGGCTTCGATTGCCTGTTCGACTAGTGGAACAATGGACGCAAGGTCAAATGAAGACGAACCTCCGATAGTTCTGTCGAGAGCGGCGCCGAACCGCGAAAAGAACCGACGGATGGCTGCTTCAAACCTTTCAATCAGCGAGGCACTCATTGCTCTCACCTTATACGTTCAGCCGGACGCTTTGGTTGTCAACATATCCATTATTTGTGATTCAAATCTCTCTGCCGCGCGGCTTCAAAGAGCATAACCGCCGCCGCCGCGCTTACGTTCAGCGACTCAACTGACGACGACATTGGGATTCGAACTCTGATCTCACATTTATCCAGGATTTCAGGACTTACTCCTTTTCCTTCGTTCCCACAGAATAGCAGCGTCGGTGCGCTCCAATCATAGTCTGTGTAAGCACGATTGGCTCGAGCATCAGCTGCAATCAGAGTTACTTGTCTCGACCTTGCGGCTTCGATTGCCGTAATGACGTCAATCGCATCAAGCGAGCGGAAGGCGAAACGCGGAGCCCATAGACGAGCGTAGCGCTTTGGGCGAGAAAGGATTTGAGGTGCCGGAAGGACGATCGCCCCGCTCGCGCCTGCTGCCTCTGCGCTGCGGATGATCACTCCCACATTTCCAGGGTCCTGAATCTGATCGAGAGCAATAATCAGAGGATTTGCGCCAACCGGTACCCTGAAGACATCCTCGAGTCGTCGCTCGGGTTCGTGTGCGATCACGATCAGACCTTGCGAGCTGACGGTGTCGCTGATCGTCTTAAATGCATTCAATCCGGTCTCAATCAGCGGACACTTCCGTCTCTCAAGCTCACGAAGAACTTCAAGTAACTCTTTTTTCTTATCCGCGAGAAAGAATGTTGAATGCAACTTGAGCGATGACTTGAGACATTCATCGACAAGTCTTACTCCCTCAATAAATATGAGTCCTGGCTCGCGTGATTCGCGAATGCGGCGCGCCCACTTCAGCTGACTGTTGGCGGGGCTGGTGATCTCCATAGCGAGGCGATTCGACTGAAGTGGCAAGTATAACACTATCACTAGTTGACACTTGAACGCTAAAAGTCATAGGATGACTGCGCACTTAGATTCGCAAGGGTAGCCGCGATGACGAAGGCAGATCTCGCCCGGTCAGTTTACAACCGACACGGCGGCGTATCGATTCAGGATGCCTCTCGCATCGTCGACCTGATCTTTACGATCATCAAGAACCAATTGCTCGGAGGTGAGGAGATACACATCGTCGGGTTTGGAACGTTCGAGATTGTCGAACGCCAGCCACGCCGGGGCCGCAATCCGGTTACGGGCGAAGCGATGGATCTCCTTGGGAAGCGCGCTCTGGTCTTTCGACCAGCGCGCGGGATGAAGTCAGTCTAACGTTCCAGACGTCGTTTTCCGGCATGCAAACAGCCATCGCAATCCCGGACAAGCTCTTCTTCAAGATTGGAGAAGTGTGTGAGCTGGTCGGAGTACAGGCTCACGTCCTTCGCTATTGGGAGACTGAGTTTCCGATGCTTCAACCGCAGAAGAACCGGGCCGGGCAGCGCACTTATCGTCGCAAAGATGTCGAGATGGCGCTTCGCATCAAGGCATTGCTTTATGATGAGCGCTTCACAATTGCTGGAGCAAAGCGAAAACTGCATACCGAGAGCCGCGCTGCCAACTCTCGTTTGAAGGTGGTGCCGACTGGAGCTGGCGCCACCGAAGCACACCCGCAACCCGAATTGCCGCTCGCGCCAAATGCGGCCTCTCTATCACCATCACCCGCCCTGCGACAGCAATCGCGAGACGCTATCAGGCGTCTAAGAGTAATTGCAGAAGACTTGCTGAAAACCCTCCGCCACGACGTCGTCTGATGAGAATAGTGCTGAGTGCTGGGTGCTGGGTGCTGAGTGTTTAGCTGGAATTGTGACTGCTGAAGATCTACAAAGTAACCATTCACGCGCTAAGAGCTCGCGTACTCAGCATCGCCTCAGCAAAAGCAAGCGACCTGCCTCATTTATTGCAGCTCACACGACGTCAGACTGCCGGCACCAGCTACTGAGATCCGACTGGAATTTCGTAGTCGGACAGTATTAACTACCTAGACGAGCTTTTGACAGGTTTGAGGAGTTGCTCGATCGGCTTACCTTCAGCCTGTGGAAGACTTAGTCTCGATCAGGCGAGCCGCAGTCGGCGCAATGTCAACCATCCGTGCGAGCCGGAATTTTGCTCCGCTGCGAGCGCCCGCGCCATAGACGATCAGTGATGCCCGCATCTCCGGATTTGTCGGAAGAGTAGCCGTGTGTGCCTTGATAGGTCGTTCCCGAGTCCCGGACTTCCGGCCCTGTCAGCGCGTCATCAATTGAAAATCCAGGTGCGGCTTCGAGCATCAACGAGGCCTCGGGAATTGCTGCCATTCGACCGAGATCACGCCGGGAAGCTTATCTGTTTGATCGGGCTGTCAGACGTGCCCGCCAGCTTCGAGAATATTTCAGCGACTCTTCGTTTCTGTTGCCTTGTCATCGGCGTCTTTTACTACGATGGCACACGAACCTCCCGCCGGCCACGCAGCAGCTTTCCAATCAGTCGCTTTTCCAGCGGAATCGAGCGTGATCAGTTTCTCCCGGGCCAATACCACATTCGGTGAGAATGTTTTGCTGATACGTGAGAATCCGTGATCTGACACCACAAAAAACGTGGTCTTTTCAAATATTCCGGCCTGACGCGTAGCTTCGATAATACGGCCAACATAACCATCTTCTCTGTTCGGTCATCTCGATCGCAGGTTTCGAGCCTGGACCGTTGCGATGTTGCACGCCATCAAGCTCGATCAGATGAATCAACAGGAGATTTGGCCGATATGACTTGATGATGAATTCGCTTACTCTCGTGAGCCGTTCATCAATACTCAGCTGTTTGCCAATGTCTGGTCCCAACGCCTTTTCAAGCAAACCCGGAGTCGAGTGCTGAGCTATGAGTGTCCACGTCGGGGGATTCTCGCCAGGTTTGTATATCTCCGGGACGTTGTAATCAATTTCGGCTCCGATCGTCACTGGCCATCCGACAGTCGCCGTCACGAGTCCCGCCTGCTTTGCTCTTGTCCAGAGCGTATCCGTCTTGAGCGCCTCCGCATACCAGTACCACGCACGAGTTGCGGCGCGGTTGGCGCCTCAAAGATCCGATTTTGAACAATGCCGTGCAACGCTGGCCGTTGACCTGTAACGAGCGTGGTGTGCGAAGGGTAGGTAACAGTAGGATAGATGCCTTCGACTCCTTCCGCATACGCTCCTTCGTTCTTCATCTGAATAAGATTCGGAATCTTCAGCCCTCGCAGCTCGGGCGCAGTGTAATTGTCCGGCATAAGTCCATCTATCGAAATCATGATCACGTGACCGGCGTGTTCGCTTTGTGCGAATGCGATTGCGAGATAAAGAACCGCACTCAAGGCCACAGCTAAACCCACGAAACTTGGTCATTCTGATCTCCGGGTGTGTTGTACCGGCTTCAGCCGGAATCTTCTTTTGCTTACTGAACCTGTTCGAGCAACGTCAGAACGTCAGTCTTTACCATCTTGCGTGCGGCATTCGTCCGCGCATCAATGTCATCCTGTTTGGTTGTGGGATGAACTTTGTCCCAGATTCCTTCGGGATACTGTGTTTCAAGGTCCTGGAACTTCTCGAGGAGCTGAATTGTGAAGTGAGTGTATTGTCTGTCCGTGCCTCCAGGAAATCGCACGCCATACAACGCCCAGGATCGGAGGATTCCCCGGTTTACACGCTCCTGATGAATCCCCTTCCAGAACCGGCGCTCAAGTTCGACATATTGCCTGTTCTTTCCATATTCGGGTTTCATGAAACCAATAAACGCGTACCGCAACGGCTGAGTGGAAGTGCCAGGCTGCGTGATGTCGAGCAACGTCGCGAGTTCAGTGCGAACCATACTGCGCGCAGCTGCAGTCCAAACGTTGCGATCAACATCAGTCATTTTCGGATGCACTTTCTTGAAGACCTCGGCCGGATAACTGTTCTCGGCATCAGCAAACTTGTCGTGAGTCGTGATGGCGATCGTGTCGTACTCGCGCGCAGTACCGCCTGGAAAGCGCATGCCCCAAAGCGTCCAGGATTTGATCAGGCCCATCCGGACGCGCTCGCGGTGAATCGGCATCCAGACATCGCGTTCCAGCTTGCGGTATTCCTCGGTCTTTCCGGGCTGGATTTTCATGAACTCCAAAGAGGGCAAAGGCCGGCGAAGGAGACTGTGCTGGCAAAGCTCCTTCGGTCCTTGTTACCCCTGCAGCCGGCGTAATCGCAATTCCAAAACACAGAATTGTCACTAGCGATCGAAGTCGACCTGCGTGCGTCCCGGCATAGCGCTGGCAACTTGGACTCGAGTCATCGTTTTCTCAATTTGGAGTGCAGGCGACTTGGCGTTGATCGCCTGACGCCGGAGGCGTCTAATGATCGTAGCCAGGGGTTGAGTCTTCGAAACCCCTGGTTGCATTTGTGCGAGAGAGTGCATCCCGGAGGGATGCGAGAAACGGATATGGCGAAGCCTGCGTCTTTTCTCGCATCCCTCCGGGAGTGCAATTGGTCGAATGGAATCGATCCAGGGGTTTCGAAGACTCAACCCCTGGCTACGTTCTCACACCGCTCCGCGGTGATTGCACTGCTCAGCAGAACATTGTGCCCTACGCGCAGCGTTTCACCAAGTCAACCACCGATCCGTCATCGGGATCGTACGTCTCTGCGTTGCGCCACTCGTGACCAATCTTATCGGCCATCGCGTTGTCATCGAGCTCGATCCCCAGTCCCGGTCCCGTTGGCAGATCGACGTAACCGTCACGCACTTTGAACGGCGCCTTGATGTAACCATCACCAAGACTCACCTGCTCCTGACACAGGAAATTAGGGATCGATGCGGCAATCTGAAGCCCTGCAGCCAATGAAATCGGGCCGAGCGGATTGTGCGGCGCGATCGTCGCGTAATACGCTTCCGCCATTCCAGCGATTAACCTTACTTCAGTGATGCCACCCGCATGGCAAAGGTCCGGCTGCAGAATCGTTGCCGCTCCCTTCTCTAGAATCTGGCGAAAACCCCACTTGGTAAAGTCACGTTCACCTGTCGCAATCGGGATGTGGGTGGTCTTGGCGAGCTCCGCCATCAGGTCCACGTTCTGACAGTTGATGATCTCTTCGTAGAAAAACGGTTGAAACTGCTCCAGCTCCTTCATCAGGATTTTCGCGGTAGCAGGTGGAACCGCTCCGTGAAAATCAATTCCAATGTCACCGTCCTTGCCGACGATCTCGCGCAGCCGACCGAACTGAGCGACCGCATTTTCTATCCACGCCTTGTTCTCCACTGCACGCGCATACCGGCCATTCAAACGACCAGGACCGGTTTTGAACGCAGTAAATCCCTGCGCCTTGCGCTCGCGTATCAGATCGGGCGTGCCGGCATGCGCGTAGACGCGAATCCGCTGGCGCGTGGGACCGCCAAGCAGCTCATAGATCGGGACACCAAGCAGCTTGCCTTTGATGTCCCAGAGTGCCTGATCGATTCCACTGAGTGCGCTCGTGAGAATCGGTCCGCCACGATAGAACGCATGCCGGTAGATAGCCTGCCAGTGATGCACTATTGTGCGCGGATCTTTGCCTACAAGGTACGGTTCGATCTCTTTGACTGCCGCAGCACAGGTCACCGCTCGACCCTCGGTGATCGGTTCTCCAAGGCCAGTCACACCTGCGTTTGTATGGACCTTCAGAAAGAGCCAGCGAGGTTTGACGAGAAAAGTCTCGAGCCTCGTGATCTTCACGCTTTCGCGAACAGCGGGTCGAGTGCCCTGTTGTGCGATTTCCGGTATCGGCGTACGCGGCTGAATGATCTCCTCTGCATGCGCTTCGGGGCCCGAAACCGCATTCAAAGCTCCGAGTCCAATAGTTGCAGCAGCGCTGTTCTTCAGCATCGAACGCCGTTGCAGATCGGCGCTGTCGGTGTCCTTCTTGTCCGATGGCATAGTTTTCCCCCGGCTATCTTCCGTTGTTGAATTGCTCAAAAGATCAGTTTCAAACCGAACTGAATCTGTCGTGGAGTGCCGACAATACCGGTGATCGTTCCGGCATTCCCTGCGCCAATGGCCGCGTTTGGCAAATCGAATTGCGGTGTGTTGAACAGATTGAAAAACTCAGTGCGGAACTGCAGCTTGACGCTTTCAACGATGCGGAACTCCTTGAAGAGCGAAAAGTCGAAGTTCGTTCGCCCCGGACCATAAAGGATATTCCGGCCCGAGTTTCCATAAGTGAATTGTGCGGGCGTGGCAAACGCTGTGGTGTCGAACCACCGGTCGACTGTCGGGTCCTCCAACTCGCCGCTGCCTATGCGATCAGGACGGCTGCCAGTGCCGGTATTCACCGTCGCCGAATTGGCTGTCGGCGTGAAAGGCAGCCCCGTTTGAGTCGAGAAGATCCCGTTGATGTGCCAGCCACCGAGCGCGTACTCGGCCGCACCGCCGCTATTGAGCCATGTGCGCCCCTTTCCAAAAGGCAGCGCGTAATTCCAGGCAACGCTGAATCGATGCCGGATGTCGAACGGCGAGTTACCGCGATCAGCCCAGCGATTTCGCGGGTCTTGCGGTAGCGGGCCATCGGCACCCCCCCAAAGCTTTGGCCCACCGTATCAATCGAGTGACCCCAGGTGTAGGAGAGCAATCCCGTGAGACCGTGCGTTAGTCGCTTCTCGGCGCTGAACTGAAATGCATGATATGAGGCCAGGCCATCAGACACTGCCCACGTTACATCAGCAAGCGTCGGCCTCACTGCAAAGAATGGCCTGCGATTATTGACCGCGCCCGCGACCCGGCACCGCCTGGTTGAGATTGTAGTTCGCGTCGAGATGACGGCCGAGATTCCCGACATACGATGCTTTGAGCAATATCGATGATGGCAGCTCGTGTTCGAGCAGTCAGATTGAACTGCTCGGCATAACCAGGTTGATAGTCCGGATCAACGCCGATTACGCTTCCACTCGGATTGTCTGCGAGCCGCAGATCGAGCGGTGGAATCGTCGGAAAACCGTCACTCACGCGCCGCGTCACAAAAAAGTTTCCAGGCGAAAAGCTGTAGATCGGTCCGAATGGTACGTGGCGTTGCAGCCTCAAAGCGTTGCCGCCATGGCCGGCCGTGTTCCAGAAGATGCCGGCTCCTCCGCGCACTACAGTCTTTTGCGTTATCTGATAAGCAAAACCAAAGCGCGGAGCAAAGCCTTTTTTGAAAGTGTTGACACCCGCGCTCCTGCTCACACCATTGCGCCCCGCCACAAGAACAGTTGCTGTCGTTGGGTCAAAATTCGCCCATCGATCGGCAACTTCGTTGTAAGGCGTATCGAGTTCGTATCGAAGACCGATGTTCAATGTCAGTCTGGACGACACGCGCCAATCGTCGGCGACATATAAACTGTACTCAGTCCCTCGAATGCCGACCCACGCGAGCAGATAGTCCTGTTCAATCAGGCTCGGCGCGCCGAGGAGAAATGCGGCCATTGCATTGCCGCCGGTATT
The DNA here is from genome assembly GCA_963813345.1 of uncultured Acidobacteriota bacterium. Classification (GTDB taxonomy): domain Bacteria; phylum Acidobacteriota; class Blastocatellia; order RBC074; family RBC074; genus CAWDDA01. The sequence continues at coordinate 86,986 of CAWEYR010000027.1, forward strand.
GTTGGCGGGGTTGTTTGTAATGTTTGGCGCAAAGTTGAAGCGGCCATTGCCGCGATTAGTCTGGTACTCGGTCAAGTGGCGTCGGCGAATGTCCAGCCCGGTCTTGACCGTATGCGCGCTTCCCGTGAAGGTCAGATTCCCCACGTATTGAAACGTGTTCTCGACCCTCAGAATCGGCAGCGATCTGCTATGACCTATGCCCGTATATCCGGCAGGGCTAAAGATCGGAATTGCGTTCTGTTGCTCCTGCTGATTGGCGTTTGGCACACCGAGCTTGATCCCGAGTTGATCGCCCTCTTCGACATCTGCCTGAGTGAAATCGAGGTCAAAGCGCGCATAGCCCGCTCTAAGATCCAGAACCATCTTCGGCGAGATCACGTACACCCAATTGAGCACTGCATGCTGCGCACGCAACGTCGAAGTGCCGGCAAACGTGTCTTCATTGCCGAGACCAACAGCCTTTGACAAGCCGGGAAGCTGAACGGGCGCAAATGTGAACGGATTCGTAGTCGCTGTCTTCGACCACGAATAGCGACCAAAAAAGCTGTGGCTTTCGTTCTGACTGTGGTCTATGCGAATGTCGTATTGATCCCAGTCCTGCTTGCGCGTCGGTGTCGTAACCAGGTTGTTAACCAGAGCTGAAGTTGTCGGTAGCGGATAAGCGGCTAACAACTTGGCCGAGACCGGGTCCCAGCGGTCTTGCGGGATGCGATTGTTAAGAAATGGCTGGCGCGTAAAAGTCGTGCCGGTCTGAACTGTCGTCGCTGGATCGAAGATACCTCCTGCAACTTCGCCAAAATCTCCTTGCCGCATTCTGAGTGTCGGCACGGTGTTTACAAAGACGCGACCCAGCCTTTGTCGAAATCCGTCATAGTCACCAAAGAAGAACGTCTTGCCTTTGATGATCGGCCCGCCAATCGCACCGCCAAACTGGTTCTGCTTGAACGGCGGTTTCTCTTGTCCCGCGCGATTAGCGAAGAAGTTATTCGCATCAAGCACGTCATTTCGCAGGAATTCGTAAGCCACTCCGTGGAACTGGTTGCCGCCAGACTTAGTGACAACGTTCACCTGTCCGCCAGGATTGCGTCCCTGTTCAGCGGAAAACAGATTGGTCTGGATCTTGAATTCTTTGATGGCTTCGACTGCAGGGCGCACCACGATGGCAAGCGTCAGGCGGTCGTTATTATCTATCCCGTCGTAAAGATAATTGTTCGAGCTTTCGCGATTCCCGTTCACAAAGAGCTCGGTGCCTGGCCGAAGATCGTCCGGGCGCGTTCCGCTCATGATCGTGCCTCGCATCCCGTATCCCGTGCCCGTAACGCCGGGGCTCAAGATTGCGAGCTGCACAAAGTTGCGCCCGTTGAGCGGCAGATCCTGCACCTGCGTTTCCTGAATGACGCTTCCAAGAACAGACGATTGGCTTTCGAGCAGTGGCGACGTGCTTTCGATAAGGACCGTTTCGCCTACCTGCCCCACCTGCAAATCAACATCGATCTGCGCACGTTGATTCACCTGCAAGTCGACTCCCGTGCGCTCGACCTTGCGAAAGCCCTGAGCTTCGACGGTGAGCGCATAACGTCCAGGTTGCAACGACGTAAAAACGTAATTGCCGTCCGAAGCAGTCGTCAATGATCGGCGACGCCGGTGGCTTCATTTGTGATAGTGACTTTTGCACCGCGCACGACTGCACCGGAATCGTCTTTAACCGTGCCAACGAGATCGGCAGTTGTGACTTGAGCGCTTGCAGTGACAGTTAATGCGAGCAGAAAGGTCAAAACGAGGAGTAGCTGGAATTTCGTTTGCGAGAGTTTCATCGCGTCCCTCCTTTAGCATACAGGTCGCCAGGGAATGGATGTGGAAGCCCCTACAAAGCTAGTCCGGACTATGATGAGCCGCGCGCTTTGCCGTCCGCGTGCCTGATCCAGCAATTCAATGGGGTCAGTATCGCCTGAAACAAAGCCAAGTCAAGCATTAACATGTTTTCACGTATCAAAAACCGGGCACTAAAGGGGGCCCGGTTTCGTTCTATGACATGAAGTTGGTCATCTTCAAAAAAAGAGGAGTCCATCATGAAACGAGCACCCTGGATCGCTCTGCTGGCGACCTTCGTCCTTTTAACTATTGCGGCTTCGGCGCAGAACGTTGGCAAAGCCTGGTGGCCTCAATTTAGAGGACCGGGCTCCGCGGGACTTGGTGAGGGCAGACCGCCCGTTCAATTTGGCCCCGACCAAAACGTTCTCTGGAAGACCGCCGTAGCGTCAGGGCTGTCATCGCCCATCATCTGGGAAGGGCGTATCTTCCTGACAGAATTTGATCGGGCGAAGAAACAACTCGCAACTCTGTGCATCGATCGGCGCAACGGCAAGGTCCTGTGGCGGCGTGCTGTCACGCCGGAACAGATCGAAAAGGTCCACGACCTCAGCAGCCCTGCCGGCTCCACGCCAGTCACGGACGGTGAGCGTGTTTATGTCTACTTCGGGTCTTACGGACTACTGTGCTACGACCTGGACGGAAATCAGAAATGGGAGCGACGCCTCGCTTTGCCCGAGAATCCCTATGGGGCTGTCGCCTCACCAATAGTTGCCGGTGACCTGCTGGTGCTTAATCATCAAGGGAAGGAGTCCTACCTGCTCGGCGTAAATCGCCGCGACGGCAGGACAGTCTGGAAAACGGATCGATCAAAGTTTCAGTATGGATGGTCGACTCCCGTTCACTGGCGTCACGACGGCGTCGACGAGATCGTTGTGCTGGGAGGCGACTTTGAGCCGAACCAGCGTCTGATGGCATACAGTCTCGCGGATGGTTCGGAACGATGGTGGGTCGGAGGATTGCCGCCATGCCGGCAAGAGCACGCCGGTCATCGGCGGCGGTCTCCTGTTCTTCGCGGCGCCCGACATCATCATGGAAGTGGCCGCGGAGAAACGAAACCCTGAACGAGCAGCTCAGATTTACGCTAACAACGCGTCTCGAGTAATGGCTGTTCGGCCTGGAAGCAAGGGTGAAATCAATCAGACAAGCATTGCATGGACCGAGCGAAAGGGCGTGCCCGGAGTTCCCTCACCTTTGTACTATGACGGACGACTTTACACTGTGCAGAACGGCGGAATTATTTTCTGTCGCAATGCAAAAACCGGCGAGTTGATTTATAGCGGCAGGCTGGGAGCACTCGGGTATTACTATTCCTCACCTGTTGCCGCCGACCACCGAATCTACATTGCATCCGCCGAAGGCGAAGTAGTTGTATTGGATGCCGGCGCAACGTTGAAAATACTCGCCACGAACAAGTTTGAGAGTACGATCCTTGCTACTCCGGCCCTTGTCGAAGACAAGATCTACTTGAGGACCGAAGGCTACTTGTACGCTTTGGGAAAGTGAAACTCCCATTTGGAGTGCGGCGGCTCGGCGCCGCTTTAGTCCGCTCGAATAGTCGGTCACGAAGACTGAAAGCGGCGCCGGGTCGCCGCACTCCAAATCGTGCTCCAAAAGTTAGCGTGGATTTGATTTGACGTGCGCAGAGCCCTTCCATAGACTGCGTCTTCATCCCTCACAGTCACGTCATAAGGAAGAATCGATGTCCACCTTTGGCCACCACGCAATTCGTTTACGATCCATTGTTTCGTTAAGTACAGCCGCAGTTCTCTGCCTCGTTATTGGAATGCTCGCATTGGTGCGTTCCTCTTTCGCGCTTACCAATGGTGGCAGTATCACAGCTCTGGGCGTGCCGCTGGTGGAAAACTTCGACTCGCTCGCGTCGACAGGCACCTGGACGGACAACTCAACGATTCCAGGCTGGTACTCGACCCGAACCACGTACAACTCGGGGACGGGATCTTCAAATACCGGGGCCTTGTATAGCTTTGGCGTAGCGGGAGTGAATCCCGTCACCGATCGCGCCCTGGGCTCTGTTGCCTCCGGAAGTACCGGAACGATCTATCAGGCTGCGAGGCTGACGAACAACACAGGCGCGACGATCACGTCCCTGAACATTAGTTACATTGGTGAACAATGGCGAAATGGCGGAAATACCACTTCTCATACACTCACGTTTCAGTATCAGATCGCAAATCCCGGAGCCGTAACCGGCGCGAATAGTCCGTCAAGCGGTTGGACTCCATTCGCGGGTCTGAATTTCACCGGTCCGGTAACCGGCAGCTACTGCTGCGGCACTCGATGGAAATGCAACTGGAAACCGGATCGCCATATCCGCGACGCTGCCAGTCTCAGTGAACCCTGGTCAGGAGATATGGTTGAGATGGCAGGACCCTGATGACGGCGGCAGCGATCACGGGCTGGCGATCGACGATTTCTCGGTCACGGCCGCAGGAGTGGTGACTCCGACTCCCACACCTACTCCGACTCCGACTCCTACTCCGACCCCACACCAACTCCGGTTCCTGGCGGAGGCGTTGTCATCAGTCAGGTATATGGCGGAGGCGGCAATAGCGGCGCGACACTCAAGAACGATTTCATCGAGATCATCAATCGCAGCGGCAGCGCAGTCAATCTGAGTGGATGGTCGGTTCAATACGCATCTGCGACGCAAGCCAACTGGCAGGTTACGCCACTGCACAAACTTTGTCCTTCAGCCTGGTCAGTATTACCTCATTCAGGAAGCTGCCGGTACAACCGGCGGAAGCGTTGACCTCCCGACACCGGACGCCACAGGAGACAATCTGGCATGGGTGGGACCGCCGGTAAGATCGCTCTTGGTCAGCAACGCTACGCCGCTGACGGGCAATTGTCCTTCGGACCCCGCAATCATGGATTTTGTCGGATACGGTGGAGCGAACTGCTTTGAAGGATCAGGTGCGGCGCCAACTCTCTCGAATACCACGGCAGCGATACGGGGCAATGGTGGCTGTCGCGATACCAACGACAATGCTAGTGACTTTATCGCCGGCACGCCAAACCCGCGGAATACTTCGTCTCCGCTGAACGATTGCACCATCCTGACAGGTACTGGATCAGCGAATCCCAGTACGGTTCAGGCGGGAGACACCACCACCTTATCGGTCGTTGTCTTTCCAGCTCCGAATCCACCAAGTACCGGCATCACTGTAGTCGGTGACCTCTCTTCAATTGGCGGCGCTGTCAGCCAGCCATTCACTGGCGCAGGAAATACATTCTCGTTCGTCGCAACAGTGGGAGTGGCGACCACAGCCGGGATGAAATCTTTGCCAATTGTGATCTCGGATGCCGAGGGCCGTTCGTTCGCGACGAGCATTGCTCTGAGTGTCCTGTCGGCAGGCCCGCCTGATCACCTGGTGATCAGTCAGGTCTACGGTGGCGGCGGTAACTCGGGTGCGACTTTCACAAATGACTTTGTAGAGCTCTACAACCCGACAGCAGCAACTGTGACGGTCACTGGCTGGACACTGCAGTATTCTTCGGCCGCCGGTACATCGTGGACAAACAAACAGCCGATCGGTGGATTCATCGGACCGGGTGAGTATTTTCTTGTCAGCCTGGCATCGGAGGGGCAAACGGGATGCCGCTTCCAGTTGCTCCGAACATTTCCGGCGAAGTGAACATGGCTGCAGGCGCAGGCAAGATTGCACTCGTCAGAAACTCTGACTCACTTGCCGGAGCGTGTCCTGTAGGGGCTGATCCTGACATCGTCGATTTTGTCGGTTACGGAACAACTGCGAACTGCCGGGAGGGCAGTGCCAATGCTCCGACCGGAACCAACACCACGGCGTTGTTGCGAAAAGCGAACGGACTCACGGACACTGATCAAAATAGTGCCGACTTCATCAGTGGAGTTCCAAATCCGCGTCGCACCGCACCCATAGTCGAATTGGGACCGTGGGTGGCAAATACTGATCCCATTACAGGCGGTGCAAACGCGCCGTACGACGCGACGATTACTGTCGACTTCAGCGAACCCGTCACTGTCGATCCCGGCTGGTTTGATATCAGCTGTCCGTCCGGCCAGCACAACAGTGCGACCGTCGCCTCCTACAACAGTTCAAAGGGATTTCTGATCACTCCGAATGTCAGCTTTCAGTTTGGTGAGCAGTGCACGATCACTATCTTTAAGGACAAGGTTCACGATCAGGATACGGATGACAGCGGTGCAGATACTGACGGTTTGCTGGTGGACTACAACTGGTCATTCCTGGTGGTCGGGGCGGGAGCTCCGGCGCCTTACCCGCCGAGCGTCCATCTGACGATGGGGAATCCATCGAATGCGACTCCGCTTTTGTCAGATCCCAAACAATTACCTGATGGAGAAGCCAGCCCTGGCGATCTCCTACAACAGAGACAAAGGCATACCGAACTGGGTCAGCTGGCACCTCGAGCCGGCGTGGTTCGGGACCTTGACGAGAGTTGATACATTCCGTGCTGACCCCGCGTTCCGCCTGACTGGTACCGTGTCCAGTCAACCGATTATTTCGCGAGCGGCTTTGATCGCGGTCATATGACGCCAAACGCGGATCGCGATAACGAGAATCGCATTCCAAACAATCAAGAGACCTACTTGATGACGAACATTGTTCCGCAAGTCGCCGGACAATAATCAGGGACCCTGGGCTGATTTTGAGAATTTCCTTCGCAGTGAGCTGACAACAAACGGCAATCAGGAGATGTACATCATTTCCGGCGCTCACGGAGTTGGTGGAACGGGCTCGAATGGCGGCATCACGACATCGATTGCAGGTGGGCAGGTAACAGTTCCGGCATTCACCTGGAAGGTGGTTCTGGTTCTTCCGTTGGGCGACGACGACATTTCACGCGCCAGCTGCTCATCCAGGACGATGGCCATTCTGATGCCAAACACACAGGGGATCAGAAATGATCCGTGGCAGAACTATCTGACCACGGTGGATTCGATCGAGGCGCTGACAGGCTACAACTTCTTCTCAAACCTGCCGGAGGCACGTGCAGAGCTGTATTGAGGCCGGAGTGAACGGAGTGAACCCGCCAGGTACTGCAAATCAGACTGCAAGTACGACAGAAGATTCAGCGGTGACAATCACGTTGCAAGCACTGATGCCCAACGACAACACGCCCATATTCAGCATTACAGGAAATGGGCCGTTGAACGGTTCGCTCGGCAGCATCAGCGCGGCTTCGTGCACGAGTGGCAGCTGCAGCGCTACCGTACTCTTTACTCCGAACACGGATTTCAACGGGAGCGATAGTTTCAACTTCAAGGTCACGGACGGAAGTCTTGAATCAAACGTGGCAACGGTAAGCATTAGTGTGCCGGAGGTGAACGACGCGGTTACTGCCAACGGCGATGCTGCAGTAACTACAGAAAACATGACGCTCAATCTCGGAGTCGCGACCCTCACAGGCAACGACAGTGCAGGACCTGCGAACGAGAGTGCGCAAATACTCAGTCTGATCAATGTGACAGCAACAGCCGATACGCACGGCTCCGTGACATTGGCAAATGGTGTTGTTTCGTATTCACCGATCCTGGCTACAGCGGACCGGCGTCATTCAACTATCAGGTTTGTGACAATGGTACAACCGGAGGTGCGGCTGACTTCCTGTGCTCTATCGGAACTGTGAATGTAACGGTGATTGCACTGCCGGATACACAACCACCCGTGATCAGCTGTAACTCGGACATCATTGCGGATTTCGATCCGGCCGTGAACGGAGCCGTGGTGAACTACACTGCACCGATAGGCACCGACAATCGGCCCGGTGCAGTAACAATGCAGACCGCGGGATTGCCCGGCGGATCCATTTTTCCTGCTGGTACCACGACGAATACGTTTACGGTGACTGATGCTGCGGAGAACACAGCCTCTTGCAGTTTCAAGGTGACAGTGGCGCTGACTTCACTGATTGGATTGGATAGCGTTTCGATCAGTGGAGCCGCATATGCCGACAGCTTCGATTCGAGCCTTGGCTATTCTGCATCAAAGGGAAGCCTCGCCAATGTCTACAGCAATGGGACTATCACGCTGGCGAACAGCGGGTCAGTCAAAGGCAATGTCCGATCCACGCGGGCAGGTGTCGTCTTGTCGGGAGCGGCACGGGTAACCGGAAATGCGACTGCAGGTACGTTGGTATCCACCTCGGGGAGTGCGAGTGTCGGAGGCAGCATCACAAATAATGCGATCGCTCCACTGATGACTCTCCCTTCCGTCCCGGCGTGCGGTCCACCTTACAGCTCCAATAGCGGAATCAGCGGGGCATATTCCTACAACGCGGCTACTGGTGATCTGACGTTAAGTGGCACCAACATTGCAACTCTTGCAAACGGGACTTACTGCTTCCGCAATCTGACGCTGACGAATAGTGCACAACTAAGGGTCAATGGTCCTGTAGTAATCAAGCTCACGGGGACATTCAATGTCAGCGGGGCATCGAGTGTAAACAACACCACAGGGATTCCCGGCAACCTGCGGATATCTTCGAGCTATAGCGGAGCGTCGGTGTGAATATTGTCTCCAGCAACAACGTGTTCATGATGGTCTACGCACCGCAGACGGGAGCGAGCATTTCGGGAGCGGGGACACTGCTGGGTTCGATTGCAGCCAGGACGATTGTCATTGTGAACAGTGGCAAGGTTCACTATGACACTACGCTAAAATCTGCCTGGCCGGCATTCTGGAGTGCTGTGTTCAGTCCGTGACGAGCCTGAGCCGATTTGGAGTGCGGCGACTTGGCGCCGCTTTGTGCGCGCGCACCAAGAGATCGCGCGAGATGGTAGGATCGCCCGGTTCAATCTGGCCATGCACGACTGGCTTGATTTCATTCGCAAGCTAGGCGTCTTGCGACAAGCGGTGGTTCCCCCCGCTGCTTTTTCACCGCGTCAGCCAGAGTAGTCCTTATTTCAACCAGTGCTTGTTTCCTCGTCGCTGAGTCTGAGGAACTCTTCGGCAGAAATGAAGCGCGATCCGGCGCTCGCCAAAATCAACTTCCATCAAATCCCATTGTTCGGTCTGTAAGTGCCCTTGCGCGGGTTTTGTTCGGCTGCAGCTTTACGAGCTACAATAACGTACTTGCCAAGCGGGAGGTGGACAGAATGGCATTCCGGAAATCTTTCGAAATGAACTGTTCGGCAGACGAGCTTCGAGGCTTCATCGACTCGAGCCCCACACTGGCATGGTCCTGTTCTTCAGACGGCTCCGCTGACTTCTTCAATCAACGCTGGCTCGACTATACCGGACTGTCAGACGAACAGGCGCATGGTTGGGGCTGGACGGTTGCCCTTCACCCGGACGACCTGAACGGACTTGTGGATTACTGGCGCTCCGTTCTGGCTTCCAGCGAGCCGGGTGAGATTGAAGGACGACTACGCCGTTTCGACGGCGTGTATCGTTGGTTTCTCTTCCGTGCGTCTCCGTCGTTCGACAACGATGGAAGGGTTGTCAAATGGTTCGGAACGAACACCGATATCGAAGACCGAAAGCGCGCGGAAAGCTTGCTGGCCGGAGAGAATCTCGTTCTGGAAATGACTGCTAAGGGCAATCCGCTGGAATCGATTCTCGAAGCATTGTGCAGAGTTGTAGAACAGATCGCCGAGCGGATGTTACTGCAGCGTTCTTTTGTTCGATCCCAGTGGCTCGAAAATTCAGCAGGCAGTTGCGCCGAGCCTTCCATCCAGCTACAACGACCGGTTTCCAGGCACACCGGTGGATCGCGAAGGAGGACCCTGCACCGTGGCAGCGCTGCGAAAGACACGGATGATCGTGTCGGACGTGGCTGCGGACACCCAATGGGACACGTTTGGATGGCGCACGGCAGCGTTGACGCACGGTCTAAGAGCCTGCTGGTCGACCACGATACTAGCCTCGAATGGTCTTGTATTGGGCACCTTCGCGATCTATTGGCGCGAGCCGCGCAGCCCAACAGAGCAGGAACAAAAAGTCGTCGAGCAGATGACGCACCTCGCGGCGGTTGCGATTGAGCGCAAGCGCAACGAGGCGGCGCTCCAGGAGAGTGAAGAACGCTTTCGCCTGATCGTCGATAGCATTCCTGGGTTTGTGTGTACCTTGAATGCCGCGGGCGAGGTCGAACTGGTCAACCGCCAAATCCTGGAATATTTCGGCAAGACGACTGAGGAATTGAAGAATTGGGACACTAGCGACGCTGTCCATCCGGAGGACCTTCCTCGCGTGATCGACGCGTGGAGGCGCTCGGTCGAAACCGGGCAGCCTTATGTGCTTGAGTTTCGCCAACGGCGTGCGGATGGTGTGTACCGCTGGTTCCAATCTCGCGCTCTGCCCACGCGAGACACGGAAGGTCATATAACCGGCTGGTACATGCTGTTAACAGACATTGACGACCGAAAACGAGCTGAGGATGCCCTTCGGTCGAATGAGCAAAGCCTCCGCCATGATCGTCGACACCATTCCTGGGTTTGTGTCTACTGCGAATGCGGCAGGCGAGGTCGAACTTGTCAACCGCCAGGTCCTGGAATATTTCGGCAAGACGATTGAGGAAATGAAGAATTGGGCCGCTAGCGACGCTGTCCATCCAGATGACCTTCCTCACATGATCGACGCCTATAGGCGCGCCATCGAAACTGGGCAGCCACTTGATGTTGAAAATCGTAGCCGTCGTGCCGATGGCGTGTACCACTGGTTTCAAATACGAGCTCGTCCGCAACGTGATGCCGAAGGTCGCATTGTCCGTTGGTATAACCTGGCGACGGATATCGACGAGCGGAAGCGCGCTGAGGTGGCGCTAACGAAGCGCTTTCGACGAAATTGCCAAATCCGAAGCTGAACTCCGAACAATAATCGATGCGATACCTCAGCTCATCGTCGCTATCGGGGCCGACGGAAAATTTCTGAACGCAAATCAAGCAGTACTGGACTACACCGGCTTGACGAAAGAAGAAGTAAGTTCCCAAAGCTTTGGCGACGTCTTTCATCCGGAGGATACTGAGAGATTGCACGACCAACGCGAGGCGGCGATCTCGCGAGGGGTTCCATTCGAGTACGAACGACGAGTGCGCCACAGGGATGGTCAGTATCGTTGGTTCCTCATCCAATACAACCCGTTGCTGGACGAACACGGCAATGTCATCCGCTGGTATGCGACCGGTACTGACATCGACGATCGCAAACAGGCCGAGGACAGAACACGGCAGGAGAACGTCGCGTTGCGAGAGCAAATCGATCAGGCCTACATGTTTGAGGAGATCGTGGGCTCCTCTCCCGCCTTGAAAACTGTCCTCTCCAGCATCGTGAAAGTTGCCCCGACCGACTCTACGGTGCTGATTACGGGTGAAACGGGTACGGGAAGGAACTAATTGCGCGCGCCATACATAAGGGTTCGCAGCGTGCCGGCCACGCTTTTATTAGTGTGAATTGCGCCGCGATTCCTCCTTCGCTCATCGCCTCAGAATTGTTTGGCCACGAGAAGGGCGCATTTACCGGCGCCATGCAGCGCCGGCAAGGTCGTTTTGAGTTGGCGCACTCGGGGACGATTTTTCTCGATGAAATCGGCGAGCTTCCAGCGGAAACCCAAATTGTATTACTTCGAGTAATCCAGGAGCGCCAGTTTGAACGAGTGGGGGGTAACCGCGTCATCCCGACCGATGTTCGGATAATCGCCGCCACCAACAGCGATTTGCCGGCTGCCATTGCGTCAGGAACATTTCGAGCCGACCTCTTTTACCGCCTCAATGTTTTCCCAATTGAAGTGCCGCCTCTCCGGCAACGGCAAGAAGACATTCCGATGCTGGTAGAGTACTTTGTGAAACGCTATGCAGACAAAGCAAGGAAGCAGTTCAGCAAGATCGACAAAAATACGCTTAAGCTATGTCAGTCTTATCCTTGGCCCGGCAATATTCGTGAGTTGCAAAATATTATTGAGAGATCCGTGATCCTGTGCACGGGGGATATCTTTTGGGTCGATGAGGCCTGGCTTTCAACTCAGAACGCACCTCACCTGGAGTCATCGGGTCCCCTCAAACAAAACCTCCAGAACTTTGAGAAGGAACTCATCGAAGCGGCTCTTACCGAAAGCAACGGAAAAGTTGCTGGGCCGAATGGTGCGGCTGCCAAACTCGGAATTCCGCGTTCGACGTTAGATTTGAAAATCAAACAGCTCAATATAAAGAAACACACCAGCCGCTAAGTCCCCTCGTTGAACTCCCAGAATTCTGGCACTTCCTAACATTCTGTCACTCAAATTTTCTTTTTCAAGCCCTGTTTTCAATGAAATCCAATTGGGTACGCGGTTTGCGCTACTCGTGATGGTGCTCGGATGGAAGGAATGCAGTGCAGCACAAACGCGACTGCGATGTTGGTCAAATGGCCTTATCGATGACTTTTAGAATTGAGAGTACGGCACGAGGGAGATTCGCAGTGTTCGTCCTCAGTGGCCGAATCGAAAAACAGGCGATAGCCGAGTTGCGGAGACTCTTTGAACTCCAATCGGACTTCTCCGACATTGTTTTAGATTTGAAAGACGTTGGCGTGGTCGATCGCGACGTCGTGGGTTTTTTCGTGCATTGCGAAGCGCATGGCGTGAAGCTTAAGAACTGCGCTCCATATATTCGCGAATGGATGGAAAGAGAAAAAGATTGAGGGTGGCATCGACGTGGCAGCGACGCGCTTGTCGTTGCAGGGTCGATTGGCCTGAGACAGTTGAGACCAGGAGGAAGCTATGGGAATACTTGACAACAAGGTCGTGCTGATCACCGGCACCGGAGGAGGTCTGGGCCGCGTCGCGGCACAGACCTTTGCGCGAGAAGGCGCAAAGGTTGTCGGGTGCGACATCAAGGTTGATGCCAACAACGAGACGGTCGAACTCATACGTCGCGCCGGCGGTGAGATGACTGGCATCGCGCCGATCGATCTCACCGACCCCGAACAGGCGCGGAAGATGGTTGAGGATGCCGTCGCCGCCTACGGCGGGCTCGACGTGGTCTACAACAACGCGGCCATACAATACTTCGGTCCGATGCCCGATTTCTCTATCGAAGACTGGCGGGCGACCATAACTGGCGACCTCGACATTCCCTTCTTCGTGTCGAAGTTCGCATGGCCGCACCTGGTCCAGCGCGGTGGCGGTGTCATCATAAACGTCGCGTCCGTGTCAGGCATGATCGCCCACGAGACCCCCCCGATGGTCGGGCACGCCACAGCGAAAGCTGGCGTCATCGCCATGACGCGACAATTAGCGCTTGAAGGCGCGCGCTTTGGGATCCGTGCGGTGGCGATCAGTCCCGGGCCTTTCCTGACCCCGGCCGCCGACCGCGACCTCGGCGACAACCAGGCGGCCCGGGACGCGATAACCAGAAAGACGCTTCTCAAGCGCTTCGGCCAACCCGAGGAGCTCGTGGAGCTCGCGGCCTTCATCGCTTCTGACCGGGCGTCTTACATCACAGGCGCCAACTACCCGGTCGACGGCGGCGCGACCGCTTGGTAGAGCCACAGGCGTGGTCTCCGCAGCGGCTTGCCGGCATGGCGACCTGGCTGGCGAGCAACGCTTTGATCGAGGCGCCAATTGTCCGAACGCTGATGTGGGCAACACTTAAGGAGAAATAGATGGGCAAGCTTGAAGGAAAAATTGCACTTGTTACTGGCGGCAATAGCGGCATTGGTCTGGCGACGGCGAAGCAGTTTGTTAAAGAAGGTGCTTACGTTTTCGTCACCGGACGCCGTGAGCCCGAGTTGGCGGCAGCGGTAAAGGAGATCGGAAGAAATGTAGCCGGCGTACAGGGAGACGTTTCAAACCTTGGCGATCTTGATCGACTGTTCACGCAAATCCAGAAAGAGAAGGGCAAGCTCGATATTGTGTTCGCCAATGCCGGTGGCGCGAGTTTCGCCCCCTTGGGCAAGATTACGGAAGAACATTACGACGCACTCTTTAACGGCAATGTGAAAGGTCTGCTGTTCACGGTTCAGAAGGCGCTTCCGCTGCTGCCGGATGGCGCCTCAATCATCTTGACTGCGTCCACCGTCGCCAGTACAGCGATCGCGCCCGGGTGGAGTGTTTATAGTGCGACAAAAGCCGCCGTGCGTTCGTTCGCGCGGACATGGGCAACGGACTTAAAGGATCGCCGCATCCGCGTGAACGCGGTGAGTCCAGGCTACACCGACACGCCTCCATGGCATTCCATAGACGAGGCCGAGGAAACCATGAAGACCATTTCCAACACTATTCCGCTCGGCAGGTGGGGCACACCCGATGAGATCGCGAAGGCCGTAGTCTTTCTCGCCTCCGACGACAGCAGCTACATCACCGGGACGGAATTGTTTGTGGATGGCGGCTTCGCACAGGTGTAGACCATTTGATGAACTACACGCGACTCCACTCTGCCGAGCGACAGAGTAGTAAAAGAGGAAATCATTCGTGAATGATTGAAGTTGGAAGGAGTGGTAATGGCATGGCACAGGTATTAACAGAAGGCACAAAGTCGGCTTCTACCGGAAAGATCATTAACGTCGTGCTCTGGATTTTACAGATCGCCGCCGCCGGGATGTTCCTGATGGTGGGGCTATTGAAACTGTCGGGAGATGCGCAATTAGTCGGGCTTTTTGAGGCCATCGGCGTCGGGCAGTGGTTCCGTTACCTGACCGGAACGCTGGAAGTCGGGGGCGCGGTCCTGCTCTTGATCCCGCGCACGAGCGGGCTGGGCGCACTGATGCTCGTCGGGGTGATGGCCGGGGCGGTTATAACGCACGTCTTCATCGTCGGCGGAAGCCCCTTGATGGCGATTATTCTTTTAGTCGTCACGGGCCTCGTCGCTTGGGGAAGACGCCAGCGAACGATGAATCTCTTAACCGGGTTACGACAAAGATAGAGTGTCGGTAACGGAAACAGGACAGGAGGAGTTTGTGCTTAGGATTGCCATCATCATCGGAAGCACGCGGCCCGGACGCAAGGGCGAGGCCGTGGCCAAATGGGTTTACGAAATTGCGCAAAAGCGTAGCGACGCCGAGTTTGAACTTGTGGACATCAAGGACTTTAACCTGCCTCTTCTCGACGAGCCACTGCCGCCGATGATGGGCCAGTACACCCATCAGCATACAAAGGATTGGTCTGCGAAGATCGCGTCCTTCGACGGCTACGTCTTCGTGACGCCCGAATATAACCACGGGACTTCGGGCGCGCTCAAGAATGCAATTGATTTCCTCTACCACGAGTGGGTCAACAAGGCGGCTGGATTCGTCGGCTACGGCGGCGCATCAGGGACACGCGCGGTGGAGAATCTGCGATTAGTGATGGGGGAACTGCAGGTCGCTGACGTGAGAGCGCAGGTCGGTCTTTCCCTCTTCCACGATTTCGAAGACTTCAGCGTCTTCAAGCCGGCTCCCCAACATGAGAAGTCTGTCAACGCGATGCTCGATCAGGTGATCGCCTGGGGCGGCGCGTTGAAACCGCTGCGGGAGAAACAAACATAAGACGCTGTAGAGTCAACTGCGGACAAAGATGAGATGAAAAGAGGAGGCCCGTGAGCGACATATGCAAAGCAGTAGAAGTATTCCAATGAGCCCGGCACAGGCTTCGAGTGGTGGAACGGTCAATTCCCGAGCCCGTGTGGGTCACGTCCGGATTCGGGTGGAAGCAGTGGAATCTGTCACACCGGATGACGCCACGGTCACCGGCATCTACCCGGGGTTGAACCTGCCGCGTGTTCCTACTTGGTCATGAATGGAAGCGATGCCGCGCGCCCAATGGGAGATGTTGTGAGAATCGTATCTAGCCCCGCCCATACGGTGCAGCACCGCTGCGGCTTCCGCATATCCTCCATACCGCGTCTCGATGGAATGCCAAATACTGCGCTCACCTCGACGGTCGAATCCCGGCGAGCCCTATAAGTTGCTTGACCTCACAATCTGAGCAGATTCGGAGGTTAGAATGAAGGCTTATTTCTTGAAGCACAAGCTGCTAATTGGCGCGATGATCGGCTCTTTGGTGATTGTCGTTCTGTTTATTTCCTTCGGTCGCTCGAAGACTAAGCAGACGCCGCCAGCGGCCCCGCTCGAGGTTGAGGTGGCGCAGGTCGAGCAGAAGGATGTCCCCATTTACAGCGAATGGATCGGCACGCTCGATGGCATGGTCAACGCCGAAATCAGGGCTCAGGTCTCCGGCTACCTGCTCAGCAAGAACTACACTGAAGGCTCTTTCGTCAGGAAGGGGCAGTTGCTGTTTCAGATCGATGCGCGGCCGTTTCAGGCGGCGCTTGATCAGGCTAAAGCGGAACTCGCCAGGGCAGAAGGGCAAGTGACACAAGCTGAAGGGCAACTTTTACAGGCCCATGCGCAGCTCGCACAGCGCCAGGCCGATCAGGGCAGGACCCAACTCGACGTGGATCGCTACACCCCGCTGGCGAAGGAGAAGGCCATCACCGACCAGGAACTCGATAATGCCGTCCAGGCCAATCTCGCCGCCAAGGCTCAAGTCAAAGCGGCTCTCGCCGGGATCGAGACGGCCAAGGCGGCGATCGTGGCCGCCAAAGCTGCGGTCGCGGCGGCTGAAGCCGCGGTGGAGACTGCCAAGCTCAACCTGGGTTTCACCAAAATCACTTCTCCAATTGATGGCATCGCCGGCATCGCTCAGGCGCAGGTCGGCAACCTGGTCAGCCCGACCAGCGAAGCTCTCACCACGGTTTCGACGGTGGATCCGATCAAGGTCTATTTCACGCCCTGCCGAGCAGGAGTATCTCAACTTTACCAGACTTAACCCGACTCAAAGCGAACGGGACGCAGCGGGCAGGAGGCTTGAGCTGGAGCTGGTCCTCTCTGATGGCACAACTTACCCACAGAAAGGGCGGTTCTTCGTCGCGGACCGGCAAGTCGATCAGAAGACGGGAGCGATCAGGGTTGCCGGAATCTTCCCGAACCCCGGGGACATTCTTCGCCCCGGCCAGTATGGCCGAGTCCGCGCGGTGACCAGCATCAGAGAAGGCGCGCTGCTCGTGCCGCAGCGGGCCGTCACCGAGTTGCAGGGTAGCTACCAGGTAGCCGTTGTGGGCGGTGATAACAAGGTGAGTTTTCGTCCCGTCAAGGTCGGCAATCGCGTCGGCTCGATGTGGATCATAGAGGAAGGGCTCAATCCGGGCGAAAGAGTCGTCGCCGAAGGCACACAAAAAGTCAGACCGGATGTGGTCGTCAACCCGAAGCCGTTTGTCGCGCCTTCACCAACACCAGCGCAATAGGAGAGGAGTTCACCATGATTTCCAACTTCTTCATCCGGCGCCCGATCGTGGCGATGGTCATCGCCATTTTAACTGTCGTCTTAGGTTTCATAGCCATGAGCGGTCTGCCGTTGGCGCAGTTTCCCGAGATCGTGCCACCCCAGATCGTCGCTTCCACGACCTACACCGGAGCGGACGCCGTCACCATCGAGCAATCGGTCGCCACTCCGATCGAGCAGCAGATGAACGGCGTGGACAATATGCTCTATATGCAGTCGACCAACGCCAATGATGGGACGATGCAATTGACCGTGACGTTCGGAATTGAGACCGACGTCAATATCGATCAGGTGAATGTCCAGAACCGCTTAGCGCAGGCGCAACCGAACCTTCCCGCCGACGTTAACCAGTTCGGGATCAGCCGTGCGCAAATCCACGGGAATTCCGATGCTGGTGATTTCGATCGTCTCACCAAACAACAGTTACGACTCGCTGTTCCTCGCAAACTACGCCAATATCAATATCAACGATACACTCTACAGAGTCCCCGGCGTTGGGGAAGTACGTATTTTTGGGGCTACGGATTACGCGATGCGGATCTGGGTCAAGCCGGATCTGCTATCCAAACTCGGTCTCGCGGTTCCTGACCTTGCGGGCGCGGTCCGGCAGCAGAGCGCCGTCAACCCATCTGGCCAGGTGGGCGCCGAGCCTGTGCCGGAGAAAATGGAGAAGACCTACACCGTTCGCGCGCAGGGGCGGCTCCAAACGCCGGAGGAGTTCGGCCAGATCGTCGTCCGCTCCAATCCCGACGGCTCAGTCGTGCGGTTGAAGGATGTCGCCAGGATCGAACTCGGCGCCCTCAACTATCAGCAGACGTCGCGGCTCAATGGCCAGCCTGCCGCCATCATCGCTGTCTTTCAGATTCCAGGCTCAAATGCGCTGGAGGTTGCCGAGCTGGGGTCAAAAAGATGATGGCGGAACTGAAGGGTCGGTTTCCAGCCGACCTCGATTACGTGGTCGCGCTCGACACCACGCTGCCGGTCAGCGAAGGCATCCGCGAGATAGTCCTAACGCTGATCGAGGCCATGATCCTCGTCATCGTCGTCGTCTTCCTCTTCCTGCAGAACTGGCGGGCCACGCTCATCCCGGCGATTGCCGTGCCGGTGTCGCTCGTCGGCACCTTTGCCGTCTTTCCCTTGTTGGGTTTCTCGATCAATACCCTGTCGCTCTTCGGTCTGGTGCTCGCTATCGGTCTGGTCGTGGACGACGCGATTGTGGTCGTAGAAGCGGTCGAACATCACATCGAGGAGGGAAAGTCGCCGCGCGAGGCCACGATCCAGGCGATGAAGGAGGTCTCGGGGCCGGTAATCGGCATTGCGCTGATCCTCGCTTCGGTCTTCCTGCCGGTGGCGTTCATGGGCGGCATCCAGGGACGGCTAAACAATCAGTTCGCGGTGACGATTGCGGTCTCCGTGCTCATCTCGGCCTTCAACGCCTTGACCCTCTCGCCCGCGCTCGCTGCGCTCCTGCTCAGGCCGCGGAAGGAATCGCGAGGCATTCTCGCCCGCTTCTACGCCGGCTTTAACCGGGTGTTTACGAAGGCAACGCACGGGTACGTAAACTGGAGCCACGCCCTGATCCGCAAGGCGGTTGTGGCAATGTTGATTCTCGCCGGCTTCGCCCTGGCGGATGGCCTCATCGGCAGCCGTCTGCCGACAGGCTTTCTACCTGAAGAAGACTATGGCTACGCATTGCTCAACGTCCAGCTTCCTCCGGCAGCTTCACTGTCGAGGACGGATGAGGTGTTGAAGAAGATCGAGGGGATGCTCGGCCAGACCGAGGGCGTGCAGTACTACGCCACGGTTGGCGGCTTCAGTCTGCTGACTCGGACTTCAGCCAGCTACCAGGGCTTCTTCTTCGTGGGTCTCAAGCCCTGGGACGAGCGCACCGAGGAGCAGCTTGGAGCGCGAGCGATTGTTGATGACCTGAACCGGGCTCTGGCCTCCCAGGTGCCGGAGGCGATTGCATTTGCTTTCATGCCGCCTGTCGATTCCCGGACTCGGCAATGCGGGTGGGTTTTCGTTCTGGTTGCAGGATCGCAGCGGCGGGACGGTCGAATTTCTCGACCAGAACCTGCAGAGGTTCCTTGCTGCGTGCCGCCAGCGTCCGGAGCTGGCCGGAGTCGCTTCACAGTTCACCGCCTCCGTCCCACAAATCTACGCCGATGTGGATCGCGACAAAGTATTGAAGCAGGGAGTTGCCGTAGCGGACGTGTACCAAACGCTGCAAGCCTATCTGGGCGGCCTCTTTCTGAACCAGTTCAACCGCTTCGGCCGGCAGTGGCGTGTGTTTCTGCAGGCGGAAGGGGAAGAGCGCAGGAGCGATCAGGACATCCGAAATTACTTTGTGCGGAACAATGACGGAAACATGGTTCCGCTTTCGGCGTTGGTCACCACGCGCAACATCAGCGGTCCGGAATACACCAACCGTTTCAATCTCTACCGCGCCGCCCAGGTCATCGGCGGCGCCGCGCCCGGTTACAGTTCCGGTCAGGCCATGGCCGCGCTCGAAGAGGTGGCAAAGGAAGTCCTGCCGCCCGAGATGGGCTACGACTGGGCTGATCTTTCTTATCAGGAGAGGCAAGCTTCGGGGGCTGCGATGACGTCCTTCGCCATGTCGCTGATCTTCGTCTTCCTGATCCTGGCGGCGCTCTATGAAAGCTGGTCGCTGCCGTTCTCGGTGCTGCTGACGGTGCCGATTGCGATCTTCGGCGCCTTTGCCGGCCTCTTGCTGCGCGGCTACGACTTGAACGTGTACGCCCAGATCGGTCTGATCGTACTCATTGGCCTTGCGGCAAAGAACGCGATCCTGATCGTCGAGTTCGCCAAGATCGAGTTGGAGAAGGGACGTAGTCTGGTAGACGCAGCACTCGAGGGAGCGCGTGTCCGTCTGCGCCCAATCCTGATGACTTCGTTCGCGTTCATTGGGGGCTGCGTGCCGTTGTGGATCGCGTCGGGTTCGGGTGCGGCGGGGCGGCGGATACTCGGAACCGTCGTGATCGTCGGGATGCTGGCTGCCACGTTGATCGCCATCTTCATCATCCCGGTGAGCTTCTATGTGGTTGAGAAGCTTTCGGGCGCGGAGAGGAAGCGCGCGACCGGGGCCGAGCCGCAAGAGCCAGAGCCAGTGCCCGCAACAGGAGACTGATTTCATTTTTCATTTTCCACTTGTCCTTTTTCATTTGTCATTGCCGAGGTCGCGCGGCGCCTGCAATGCAATAAATAATGGAAAACGGCAAATGGAGAATGAAAGAGGTGAACATGCTATGAAGAAACGATTGATGATTGGAGCTGTCACTCTAAGCCTGCTGGCGGGCTGCACCGTCGGTCCAAAATACCGCAGGCCGAAGGTCAACGTCACCTGATGTATTCCGCGGAACTGCGGATCCAACTGCGGCGCCTGACCCGAATTCGCTTGCCGACCTCAAATGGTTTGAGCTTTTCAAGGATTCGCAACTCCAGGAGTTGATCCGCACGGCGCTCGTCGAAAACTACGACATCCGCGATGCCGTTGCGCGAGTCAGCGCTGCCCGCGCAAATCTTGGGATCATACGGGCCGATCAGTTCCCGAACGTCGCGGCCAGCGCCGACATCACGACGCTGCGCAACTCCACGAGCGGCGCGTTGCCTATTTCTGCGGGCTTAGTCTTATCTCCGAAACGGACATTCGGCAGCGTCTTACTCAACCTGCTCTCCTTCGAGGTGGATATCTGGGGACGGCTGCGCCGCCAGACCGAAGCGGCGCGCGCCCAGTGGCGCGCTTCTGAGGAAGATCACAAGGCGGTGATGACGATCCTCGTGGGCGATGTGGCTTCCACATACTTCAGCCTGCTAGAGCTGGACACCGAGCTCGAGATTGCCAAGCGCACGCTCGTGACCCGCGAGGAGTCGTTGCGTCTGATCAAGGTGCGCCAGCAGGGCGGGGTGGCGACGATGTTGGACGTACGCCAGGCGGAGCAACTGGTTTACACTGCCGCCGCAACCATCCCCGACATCGAGCGGCTGATCGAGCAGACCGAGAACCTGATAAGCTTGCTGCTGGGTAAGAACCCCGGCCCCGTGACGCGCGGCCGCACATTGATTGAGCAGGAACAACCGTCTTCGGTGCCTGCGGGGTTGCCCTCTTCGTTGCTTGAACGGCGCCCGGACATCAGGGCCGCAGAGCAGAATCTGATAGCGGCAAACGCCAACATCGGCGTCGCAAAGGCGGCTTACTTTCCCCGAATCAGCCTGACGGGGTTTCTGGGGTCGGAGAGCAACCAGCCTATCCAGCCTGTTCACAGGCCCGACACGAGTATGGCAGTTTGTGCCTCAGGTGACTCAGCCGATCTTTACAGCGGGCAGGATCAAGTCGAATGTGAGGTTCGCCAGGGCACAACAACAAATTGCGCTGATTCAATATGAAAGGTCGATCCAGACCGCCTTCAGTGATGTTTCGAACGCGCTGGTGGAGTATCGCAAAGTCCGAGAGATTCGCGCGCAACAGGAATTGCTGGTTACCACGTTACAAGATCGTCGGCGTTTGGCCTACATGCGGTATCAAGGAGGAGTAGATACCTTGCTCAATGCTCTGGATGCGGATCGCGATCTGTTTGACGCTGAGTTGAGCCTTGCACAAGTCCGCCGGGACGAGCTGGCGGCACTGGTGTTGCTGTATAGGGCGCTGGGCGGCGGCTGGCAGCAATAGCTTGCATTAGGCACTATCTTCGCGCACTCCGCGACGAGATCAAGCAACTCCAGGGGTCTGGAGAAACAGGAAAGACAGCGGCCATGAGCAAACGAGAGGTAATTATAGTCGGGGGTGGTTTCGGAGGCGTGACGCTCGCGCAACACCTTGAGCGTAAACTCTCTTCCGAAATCGAGATCGTTCTCATCAGCAGCTGAGAATCATATCGTTGTTCACTCCGCATGCGCGCCGAAGTGGTCGGTCGTTTGATTTCCCCCAACCGACATCAGCGCGAGTAGGGTGTGTTGTAGCAGTGGAAGGGGAACACGAACATGGCAGACGCACCTATAGAATTACCGCAAGGGACACTGGACCTGTTAATCCTCAAGACCGTAGCCCTCGGACCGCAACACGGATGGGCAATTTCCGAACGTGTTCGCAGATGGAAATGGGGCATAGAACAGCCCGGCGGCGTGAAGTATCGCTATGGCATCGCGCAGAAAGTCGCGATGACGGCGACTCGAATATTTTGCCGGACTCGGTTAAGTAGTCGTTGGGGCGTAAGTCGTACACTCCCCCAGACCTCCGCGATTACCGGGTGCGATTGATCATCTGGGCTGGCGCGCGGCTAATCTAAAGGGCGTAATGCTGCGCTGTTGGCGGCCCAATTCTCATAGGCATCCATGCAAAAACCGGCTATCAGCAAGATCGGAATGGTCGAGATCAGAAAAATTGAACCCAATCTGTGCAGTGAATAACCAGAGCCATCATTCCCGACCAACAATAACGTGGCCGTAAATATGACCCGAACACCGGCGAAAGCGCTCCACTGATCAAACCGATAAGCCCGCCATTGAGACTAAATTCCGCCTCTTTTCACGATACGATGTGTCTACTTCGCTGCGCGTCTGTGCGTTGAGCAAGTTCGCGGTTACGATTTCCATCTCAAGGCCACTCCTATGGCACGAATCGATGCTATGACAGAAGCCGTAAAGATCGCGTAAAGGACTTATGAAACCTTCATAAAGGTACCTGATGTGTCGTTTCTAGTCAGCATCGGTCGTTTAACTCAATTGACAAAGAATCTCCTGCCATACACAATCCCCACAAGTTCAAGGGATTTTGCCTGATCGATGAACGCGGATCAGATACTCTGTTCTCCCCTCTGACTACTGATCCGTCCGCCAAATCGTTCTGAAAACCTTTGTCTGTTCACAAACTAGTATCCACAAAAAAAGAAGGAGACTGTAATGCTCTACTCTGTCCTCACGCGCCCCTGGATGTTCGCTCTTGCCTTTATGTTGCTTGGACTCACCGTAGCACCCTCTGACTCTGCTCGTGATTTCGAAGTGTGGTTGGTCGATCAGTCAGACTCGGTTGGCAAAACGTACGGTGGAACGGTCTATATTTACCAGGGGTCAGAACTCAACGGTGAGCACGCCTCCTCAGCAACGCCGGATAAGATCGATTTAGGCGGTGCCACGGCTGCCGCCTGTTTAAGTCAGACTGGCGCCGACCCGGTTCGACCGCACATGTTGTCGTTCAATGCCAGTCATACCCACGCCATCTTGACGTTCGTAGCAAGCGGACACGTCGTCGTCTTTGACGCTGCGGCGCGCACACCAGTCGCCTGTGTCAGAACCACGGTCGGCGCCGGAGGACAGCGACAGGCACACGCCGCGCAGCCCACACCTGACGATTCGTACATTCTCGTGTCAAACCAGAATGGCAAACGCCTGGACCGTATCGCCTCGGATTACGCCAACAACACGTTTGTGCTCGACGCCTCACTGGACCTCGCTAACGGGTTGACGCCGAATGGCGTCCCCAGGGAGTTCGCGGGAAGGCCCGACAACGCGCCCATCATAGTCGTGCCGGACGCTACCAGTACCCGGGCCTTCGTCACTCTGCGCGGCGGTGGTCTATTTGTCGTCGACCCGAGGACCACGCCGATCGAAATCCTGGCAGAGTACGATAATACGACCGTACACGCAAATGGCTTCGGGGGCATACAGGCGAACGGCCGCATATACATCAACTCCGGAGCGGGTGGTGCTGCCACGAATGCGTCGGAATTTGATATGTATCGCTTTCCGCTCTCAGGATACGCCGCCTCGAATCCACCCAACACCCCGGCCCCAATGGTGGTGTACTCGGATGACACCGTGCCCCCAGAGCACGAACGAGATGCGCACGGCTTGGCGGTGACCAGGGATAACCGTTATGTCTGGGTTTTAGATCGTGCGCGGAGGGTTGCGGAAGTCTTTGATACCTCGTCTGACACGCATGTGAATACAGTCGCGCTAGCCCACCACTCGAGTGAGCACCCCACGCCAGATCTCGCGGATATTTCTCCTTCAGGTGATCGGATCTTTGTGTCTCTCAGGGGACCCAATCCTCTGAGTGGGAGCCCGCATGCTGCGACTGGCAGCACGCCAGGACTGGGCGTTATTCGGATCGATCAGGATGGCAAAGGCGGAGAGCTCGAAAGTGTGGTTGCGATTAGCAACGTCGACGCCGCAGGAGTGGAACGAGCCGATTGTCACGGTATTCGTGTGCGGCAGAAGCCAGTCTGCGTCGCGCGGGTCTGCATGCGCTCGTCGCAGTATTACGCGCTCAACGTGAACCGCCTGCCGCACGGTCTGGTGAAGGTAGCCGGAAGTGTCAACAACACAGGGGTGAGCACAGACGATACTGCACGAATGCGGTTTCTTTTGCAGGGCGGCACTTCGAGGCTGCATGAGCTCAACCAGCAGTACATCGCGACGCAACTGAGCTTGCTGGCCAACGCGAGCGGCAATGCGGCGGTGCTTCGCAGCGACCTGCTCTGTTACAAGTTGAACTTCCGACCCACACAGCTCAGCACGGGCGTCGCGCTCAGTCCGTTGATGACGCTCGGCGAACTGTTTGATCAAGCGCAACTTGCGGGACGCTCCGATAACGTGATTGACCAGCAGCAAGTTGCCAATCTGCTGGAACTGCTCAACGGCGGAGATCCCACCGGACGCTGCAATTAATCAAGCGAGTCTGAGTTCAAGCTTCAGCTTTTCGCCGTCGCGAAGGCGCGTCGGGCGAGCGAAAGCGATGTCGGAGGACTCAATACCTCGTCAGTGTAATGCGAGTTCGGAGGAGCGGCATTAACTTAGAACAGAGCCGCTCCGCCGGAGTCGCACGGCGATACGTCCCAAACTTCGCTCGCTACGAAGATCGATCGGTGCGGTGCAGGCCCAGCGTTTTAGCGAACGGGTTTTTCATACCAATCCTTCCAAAAAGATTTCATTCGCCAGGTCAGGCGAATGAAGAGCGGGTGCGTCAGCAAGAAGGTTTTCCAAAGACTCATCTTGTCGAATCTCCGTGCGGACGTTATGACTCTCGGATGCTCGACGAAATGCAAATGTCCCCCGTTTTGTTTGGCGTATTTGGCAAGTCGCCAGTAGAACTCAATATCCTCGCCCATAAAGATGGTTTGGTCATAGCCTTTGAGCTCTTCAAAAACAGACTTGCGGCAAAACTGCGCCGCACCTTGTGCCATATTGAAAAACTTACCCCAGAACCTCCAGCCAGCAAGATAGAACTTCATCCACCTTCGCTGGAAATCTTCATACTCAACAGTCACTGCCCCGCCAAAACATTTTTCATCTTCCATCACGACGGTAATCTTTTGAAAAAGAGTTTCTGGAACAAGCGTGTCTGCATCAATGAAAATCAGTACATCCCCAGTAGAGGTTTTCGCGCCGGTATTCCTGACTTTGGCAATGTTGTGTTCCTTCTCCACTACAATATTCGCCCCGAAAGCTTCCGCGACTTGTTTCGTTCCATCCTGACTGTCATTGTCAACAACAATAATCTCAGATGGATGCGCGGCAACGGACAAGGCCTTAGTAATTCGCTCAAGCGTTTCCGGGAGGCATTGTTCTTCATCATAAGCGGGAATGACGACTGAAACTCTCATCATAGCGAGTTCGGGGAAACTCGTCTGGTGTACTCCAGCGAATATCCTTGGCTCATCGTCGGTCGTCATGCACGAGAGGGTTAGCGCAATTTGATCAGAACGCTATTTTAGCGATATTGCTCCGATTCTTTCTGCCTGATCGCCACATTAGTAACCATCTTTCGACAATTCTCCCCTTTATACCGTCTGCAATTGCCATTCAATTGCGCGAACAGGTTGGCAAGCGACGTCAAGTCTTCGACGCTACCGCGCGAGCTGCTTGCCTGGCAGTCTCCATCAACATGCCAAACGAGGAGTTCGGAGTGATGGTCGTGCCCTGGCTAAGCGTCACCGGCGCGAAATGTATCCCATAGCAGCCAAGCTTGCTCCTCAACGCCGCGACATCCGGTCCGGTCGCAACGAGCAGGCTCAGTTGCGCGGCGACAAATTGCCGGTTGAATTGATTCTGTGCCGACGCCCCTACATCCAGCGCCAGCCGCATCGCTGTCATGTTGCTTGTGCTGATGGACGAGCCGCCGCCACCGATCAGCACAGTTCCACGAGGCAGCCCGTCGAGGTTCCTCAGGTAGTATTCAGGAGAGGCCAAACAGATCGTGGTGCATTGGAAACTCGGCGGCGTTGGCTCGACCACGGTACGCGTCAGTGACATAAGGCGGCTTGACCCACGACGCACGGTTCGAGAGCGTCGACGCGTCCTGCGACACAAAGTAGGGATGCAACAAAACTGTATTCGGATTCGAACCGCCGTAAAATTCAACCGTCAGCTGCCGTTAGCGACCTCAGCCGGGTAAGGCGCGTTAAAGCCGATCGCCCCATTTTCATCAAAGCCGCCGATAAGACATTCCCCCGGCCAATCTCACCATTGAAGAGCCGGTCGCCAGTGTACTCGGTAAGTTTATTCTCGTACAGAAACGCGTTGCCGCTGGATAACGGCGCGTTCTGAAGCACCTCGATCCGGTCGGGTGTGCCGTCCGAATTGAAGTCACAGTTAAATTGACCCGGCAGGCTGTAAGGAAGGAAGCTGTAAGCTCGCGCCGGTCCCTTCTGAGCCTTGAGCGGGTTTGATCTTGCTCCTCCCTTCCGTCGTACTCACGGGTGGGGTTGTAGTGACTTTGGTGTCAACTTGTTGCTGTGCTAGGCTGGCCGGCGCAACGCCTCCCACTACTAGAATGATAGCCAGAAATGATGAGATTCCTCGTCTTTTCATTTTTCTATCTTCCTCCCAGGCGGTTGTTATCTATTCAACCGGAATTCGGAGGTAGATTCCTTAAGGTAGTCTCAAAGAAAACTGGGAGCGCCATCTGCGGCGACGGCATGCGCTCCGAAGCAGTGCCGAAGCGTCGAGCGCCCGGCCTCTGGCGGCCCTGGGAACGCCGGCCTCCGGCCGGCGAGTGGGTACTACAGCAACGAACCTTGCACCTGTTTAGTCGGAAGGCCGAGCTGGGCTACAGATTGTGGATTTTGCTGGTGTTACCTGCCACCCACTCGGCGCGGAGGCCGCGTCGCGGCAAATGGCCGAACTCCAGTGCGCTGCTTCGCAGCTGCGTGCGCTGCTTAGCAGCGCGACATTTGGAGTGCGGCGGCTTGGCGCCGCTTTAGTGTCCCGATCGGATCACTCAGCGGGAGACTAAAGCGGCGCCAAGCCGCCGCACTCCAAATTCGGCGCGAAAATGTACAATCTCCAGTTCAGGCTTCAGCTTGCTCTCATCGCTCAAGTCAGCGACGAGCAAGCTGAAAGCTTGAATTCCGTACTTTGCATTGCTTA
>CAWEYR010000028.1:0-533160 GCA_963813345.1 uncultured Acidobacteriota bacterium
GGTAGGTGCTGACCCTTCGACTGAGGATGTCGACATCAAAAACGACCCCGGGCTTTCAGACAATGTATCTTCAGCATGGCCACCGGGATACGCCCGATCTGAATCCGCGCCCTTATACCATGCAATCACACTCAAAGTATACGATTTTGTACGCTGGAGCACCGCCTGGGAGCGCTGAAAAGGAAGGCACGTCTCTACCGGCCTCTAGCCGGCGAAGCGTGACTATTCAAGCTATTCGAATGTCACGATTCCGGCTGAACGCCGCTACAACGTACCTTCTTTCAAGCGCTCCCAGGCGGGCACCCTGAACCTTGACAAGACATCATCGCACTCTTAGGCTCTCGTTATGCCCTTTTTCTTTGACCTTTCGTCACTGATTCCTGTAGTCGAAAAGAATCCGTTTTCACCTGTCAAGGTTGAAGACGAGGTCCCGGCTGAGCCCGGGCCGGAGGAGATTCCCGCCGAAGAGATCGTCGACACCGGACTGCCGATTCCTTCACATTACGAAATCGATTTCATGCGGGCGATGGTGCAGGACCCATTTCATCTTTTCGTCCACTGGCAGCTAAAAGAGAATCCCTATGACAAGCTGCGCCGAATATTCCCCGGCGAAGGGGCAGGCACCTTTCATACGGTGCTCAAGCTGACAGATGAGACGAATCAGATACTCGGTGCTCTTCGATGCTGCGTTCGCGCGTGAATACTGGTTCAGTGTCTTTCCGGACCGAACCTATCGAGTCGAGCTTGGAGTCCGCTCACCGCGGTTTGGCTACGTCAAGCTGCTAACGTCGCAGCCAGTCACAACTCCGCGGGGCGGCCCGTCAGATCAGACTGCGGAGGAGGTGCAGTATCGCGTGAGTGTTGATGATTACACGCGAGTTCTCGAAGCGAGCCATCTTGTCTCCGAGCACTCACGCAATCCCGAAAAATGGTTCAGGGCAGTGTTTCCAGCGGCACCTGAAGCACGGACCGCGATCGAGGATCAACTTCCCGAATCCTTCCGTAGGATTCTCAGTGCGGTTGCCGATATTCACGCGGGTCGCGATTACGATCGGCTCTGGGAGCGCCTCAACCAGGAGGAGCTTTCGACCGTTGTGCGCGAGTTTCTCGAAACAATGAGCAGGCTCGGTCAGGGAGAAACGGGATATATGCTCCTTCTCCGGTACATGCCAGAGTTGCTCCGCCGCGCGCTGCGCGCTGAGGGCGAGATTCAGATTGATGAGCCAATAAGTATTTATCTCGCGCGCAAAATGGGCCTGGGAGGCTCAGAAATATCGGCGCCGAGTCCAGGTCAAGGTCAGGCCTGGCGCTGGCGACCGCGGTTTTGGCGCTCCATGGCATCCAAGCGCAACCCTGTAGTGATTCCGTCCTCACCTTTCTCATGGCGATCGGCTATCTGAGCTTAGTCCTTCACGCGCATCTTCCCTTCGTCAGACATCCCGAGTACCCCGACTTTCTCGAGGAGGACTGGCTGTACGAAGCGATCAGCGAGACGTACATTCCGTTGCTTGTCGCCTTCAACACGCTGCGCAAGGAAGGGGTACGATTCAGGCTGACGATGTCGATGACGCCTCCGCTTTGCGAGATGCTCAGCGATCCTCTGCTGCAGACACGTTACGCGAATCATCTTGATCGATTGTGCGAGCTCTCAGAACTGGAAGTCGAAAGAACGGCAAGGGAGGACCCCAATTTCGAGTCGGCTGCGCGCATGTATTTGCGGCATTTCCGCGAATGCCGTGATGTCTTCAATGCGTGGGATCGAAATCTTGTCAGGGCATTTCGCGAGCTCCAGGATGCCGGCTATATCGAGATCCTGACGTGCTGCGCGACACACGGTTTCCTTCCCTTGATGTCGAACGATGAGGTGAAGCGAGCACAGCTGCAGGTTGCGAGAACGAACTACATCAAGCATTTCGGACGCGCGCCGAGAGGGATATGGCTTGCCGAATGCGCCTTCGTTCCGGGTGACGATCGTCTGCTGCGCGAAGCTGGTATCGATTTCTTCCTCGCGGATGCACATGCGATTCTCTATGGCACTCCTCGTCCCAGACGCGGAATCTACGCGCCTGTGATCACGCGCCGAGGGTGTAGCCGTTTTTGCGCGGGACACGGAAACGAGCGAACAGGTCTGGAGCTCAGAGATCGGCTATCCCGGAGATCCTCTCTATCGCGAGTTCTATCGCGATCTTGGCTATGATGCACAGGACTATGATTACATTCGTCCATACCTGCACGACGACGGTGTAAGACGAAATGTCGGGATCAAGTACTTCAGGATCACGGGACGCGTGGCGTTACATCTCAAGGAACCTTACGTGCCGGAGTGGGCCTCGGAGCGCGCCGCCGATCATGCCGGTAATTTCCTCGCGAACAGACAGGCGCAGGCGCGAAGTCTCTACCCTTCGCTTGGAAGGGAGCCGATCGTGGTGGCTCCGTACGATGCGGAACTGTTCGGGCACTGGTGGTTCGAGGGTCCGCAGTTCATCTATTATCTATGTAAGAAACTGCATTATGATCAGGACGAGATCGAGATGATCTCGCCTGTCGACTATCTGAATATCTTCCCTGAGAATCAGCGGCAAACGCCATCAGCGTCCAGTTGGGGAGCCGAAGGTTACAACCGGGTGTGGATCAATCGTCAGACCGACTGGATGTACCTCCATCAGCAGGTTGCTGAAACGAGAATGGTGGAATTGGCTGAGATGTTCCCATCAGCCGAGCCGCTGGTCGAGAGGGCACTCAAGCAGGCTGCACGCGAGCTTTTGCTCGCCCAGTCCTCTGACTGGGCATTCATCATTACGACGGGAACCATGGTGCAGTACGCAGTCAAACGGTTTAAGGATCACATTCATCGCTTCACGCGTTTGTACGAAATGATTACCAAAGGTGTCATCGACGAAACCTGGCTCAAGGACGTCGAAAGCAAGGACACGATCTTTCAGGAGATAGACTATCGTGTCTTCGATCCCCATTGGCCGCACTGGTCCGTCTGATGGAAGGCCCGCGCGTCGTAATCGAAGCAGACTTTTCCGTAGAGCGTCTGAAACTTCTGGTACGTGGTCGACGAACCACCGAGATCTCATCTCACACCGATTATGTTATCTTGCATTTCCCTGGATCGCCTGACGTGATATTCGCAGAACCCGGGCAGGCATTTCACCTGCCTCCCGTCTCATCAAAACGTGATCTGCTGTTCCTCAGGATTTCGCCACGACTGCTCGTCGAGACCGCCGCGCGATTGAAGATGTTGCGCGCGGGCAGTCATCTCACGCTCCGGAGCACGCTCAAGGAGGTTCGGGACGCTCAACTAGCGCGACTGCTTGAATCGATCGAGAAGGAAATCAGAGCTGCTGATTCCGGCTGGCGT
Organism: uncultured Acidobacteriota bacterium; assembly: GCA_963813345.1. GTDB lineage: Bacteria > Acidobacteriota > Blastocatellia > RBC074 > RBC074 > CAWDDA01. Next base: position 3,368 of record CAWEYR010000028.1, read on the forward strand.
GAAATTGTAGATTCGCTCGTCCGTCAAATATCGATTCATGTACTCCGAGCCCACGCCAACATCGAGCGCAGCGACGCTATTGAGCTTTCGCGCGTCGGGATCGTCGACCGGCGGCTTCGGCGGGCGATCGAGTTCATGCACGACAACTCTCAGCGCGAACTTCAACTCGCTGACATTGCGCGCGCGGCATATCTGAGCACATTTCACTTCGCGCATCTCTTCAAGTCACTCACCGGCACGACACCGCGAGCCTATCTTGCCCGCATCAGGATCGACCAGGCCCGTCGACTCCTTGCAGAGACCGATCTCGCGATCAATGAGGTTGCAGCGCAGGTTGGTTACGAAAGCCAGAGTCACTTTACAAATGTATTCAAGGAAGCAACCGGAATGACCCCACGCGCATTTCGCAAGGCTTCTCGTTAGTGTATGTTGTACCGGCTTTAGCCGGAATCTTCTTTAGGAGCTAATTTAATGAACGTTTCACCAGTTCACTTTTTCGATTCAGTTAACTCACACGTCCGGACCGCCGCTCTCAGATCAGCAATCGAGGTCGGCCTGTTCACCGCAATTGCAGAAGGCAACACCAAACCTTCATCGATTGCAGAGCGTTGCCAGATCGCTGAGCGCGGAGCGCGCATTCTCTGCGACTATCTTGTAATCATCGGCTTCATGACAAAGAGCGACGGCGAATACGCGCTGACACCCGATTCCGCAGTTTTCCTGGATCGGCGCTCGCCCGCCTATTTAGGCGGTTCGATCGATTTTCTTCTCTCCCCTACGCTTTTGTCGGCGTTCGAGAATCTAACCGCTTCAGTACGCAAAGGCGGCACTGTGCTGCCCGATGAAGGCACGGTTACAGACGACAACCCGGTCTGGGTGAAGTTCGCACAGGCAATGGCCAGCCCTCATGGCAGTTCCTGCCCGCATCATCTCTGAGCTTGTCCCGACTGCCAAAGATCGCGAGGTAAAGGTTCTTGACATCGCTGCCGGTCACGGTCTCTTCGGGATTGCTTTTGCGCAGCAGAACCCGCGAGTCAAAGTCACCGCAGTCGACTGGGCAAATGTTCTTGAGGTCGCAAAGGGGAATGCTGCGGCAGCTGGTGTTGCGGGACAATACAATACACTTCCAGGCAGCGCCTTCGATGTCGATTTCGGATCGGGTAATGACGTCGTGTTACTCACCAATTTCATTCACCATTTTGACAACCAGACAATCGTTGGACTACTCAAGAAGATTCACGCAACGCTCGCTGACGGAGGCCGCGTAGTGACGCTCGAGTTCGTTCCCAATGACGACCGTGTAACTCCGCCCGGTGCCGCAGGGTTTAGCATGATGATGCTAGCCAGCACGCCAAGCGGTGATGCATACACGTTCTCTGAGATCGACAATATGTTCAAGCAAGCCGGCTTCAAGCGCAGTGAGATTCATCCAGTACTGGAAGGGATGAGCTCGGCCGTTATTTCGTACAAGTAGGAAAGGCGGGGACTGGGTTTGGAGTTCAAGCTTCAGCTTGCGGTTACAATGAAACCCAAGCTAAAGCTTGAACTCAAACCCCACCTTACCCCTGACCACTCATCTCTCATGAATGTTACATTTCTTGAATGTGCCAAATGCGGCACACGACACGAACCGAATCGCATTCAACAGCTGTGCACAAAGTGCAGCAAACCGCTTCTCGTCCGCTATGATCTCAGGAAAGCGTCGTCGAGTCTCAAACGGGAATCGCTGGCCGGCCGAGTTCCGACGCTTTGGCGATATCGCGAAGTTCTTCCTGTAATCAACGACGATAACGTTCTCTCGATTGGTGAAGGCTGGACTCCACTTACTCACGTTCCGCGACTCGGTGCGGAGCTCGGGATGGACCAGCTTTTCATCAAGGATGAGTCGGTAAATGCCACTGGTTCATTCAAGGCGCGCGGGCTTTCGGTTGCTGTCTCGATGGCGAAAGAGCTTGGCGCTCGCAAGCTCGCGATTCCTTCAGCGGGCAACGCTGCCGGTGCTCTTGCTGCTTATGCCGCCCGCGCAGGTCTCGAAGCGCATATCTTTATGCCGCGCGATACGCCCATTGCAAATCAGCTCGAGTGCATCATGACCGGTGCACAGGTCACGCTCCTCGACGGTCTGATCACCGATTGCGGAGCTGAAGTAGCGCGGCGCAAGGACGCTGAGGGCTGGTTCGACGTATCTACTCTCAAGGAGCCGTACAGAATCGAGGGCAAGAAGACACTGGGCTACGAGCTTGCCGAACAGATGAACTGGAAACTCCCGGACGCGATCCTCTACCCCACAGGTGGTGGTACCGGGTCTCATAGGAATGTGGAAGGCATTCGATGAGATGGAAGAGATGGGCTGGATCAGCAGCGCGCGGCCGCGGATGTATTCCGTACAGGCAGCAGGATGCGCGCCGATTGTAAGAGCATTCGACAATGGATGGGACGAAGCACCCGAGTTCGAGAACGCACACACCGTTGCGTCAGGACTTCGAGTGCCGCGCGCAATCGGAGACTTCATAATGCTCGACATACTGCGCCGCAGCGGTGGCGGAGCGATTGCGATCCCGGATGATGAGATGATCGCAGCCGCGAAGGAGATCGGCGCGAGTGAAGGCATCTTCTGCGCGCCCGAAGGAGCCGCGTGTCTTCCCGCACTGAGGAAACTGATCGAACAAGGCCACATTTCTCCGACAGACAACGTCGTTCTCTTCAACACCGGCGCCGGAGGGAAATACCTCGAAGCATTTCAGTGAGGCATGTGAGCCTTAAGGAGGGATCTCACGCGAAGGCCGCGGAAGAGTTACCACGAACCACGTAAGAGACACGGAAAATCACTTTAATGCATTGAATTCTGGATTCCCGTTCTTTCCGTGCTTCCGTGTACTCCTGGCCTTCGCGGCTTCGCGTGAGACATATCTCACCCACCCGCAAACTCTCGCACGGCGTGCGCAACCGCGCAGGTGATGTCGGCAGCGTAGGCGCTATCAATAACGAGGTCATCTTCATCGTGGTAGTTGGGATTAGGATCTGCCCCTGGCTCTGAGGCCAGATTCACGAAGAAATCCTCAGATACCACGACGGCCGGATAGCCTTGTTCGTGAAATGCGGCATGGTCACTGCGGTTTATCGCCCCGTCAAAAACATTCCGGTCCGAGCCACTTCCACCATTTGTACCGCGGTAGATTTGCGCCGGCGCCAGCGCGCCCAGACTTCCCGCCCACGAGGCAATCGTATCAGCCAATGGCACACTGATGTCACGCACGGCTGCATTTGTGTATCCGGCATGCACCTCAAAGAGCCGCTGGGCATCGCTGTTGTAACCGATCATATCCGAGCACACGACTGCCCTGATTGGGGCATCTGCCGCTTTCAGCATCGCCGCATAGGCACGGCTGCCAACCAGCCCGTGTTCTTCTGCGTTGAAGAAGCAGAACCGCACTGTGTGCGGCAATGTTCCTCGAAAGCCCCATAGATAACGTGCGAGCGACAAAGTTGCGGCAATACCACTCGCGTCGTCATCCACACCTGGGGCCGGATCAACTGCCGGGTTGTATCCGGATGCGCGCGATGCCGTCGAATCGAGATGACAACCGACGATCACAATCTCACTTCCATATCCGGCAAGCAGACACAGCTTGAACCACCACGGAAAGCATGGCCGGAGCTCGAGCAGTGTCTCGATCCTCCGACTGGAGAGCAAGCGGTTCGAGGCCGATGAAGCCACTGGCTTCGAGCCACCTTTTTCCCGTGATCTCAGCAATCTTCGAAATCCACGGATCAGGCGGATCAGGAAATGGAAACCTTATGAGGACATCACGAATCCTCCTGAGAATATCCGGGTCGATCCTGAAAAAACCTTTGCCGGGAAGGTCTGCAATCACATTCTGAAGGGTTCTTCCGCCGTGAGTGAAATCGTGTGTGTAGGCGCAGTAACCGATCGCGTTGAGGTCATTGAGCAAGGCTTGAACCGCGCGTGCATTGTCAGGATGATCGATGTGCCGCGAGACTATCGGCCCCGCCGCGTCAAGGTCTGCAGCACCACCGTATCGATCCACGTCCGCCTGGAATGCCGTCGCATTCGTCGGGCAGGTCAGTGGCAAGTGCGCGAGGTCGATGCCATTCGGGTTCCAGATCAATTCGAGGTCTTCGATAGGCAACCTTCCGGTTGCGATTCGTGCGCGGCGGAGAGCACTCGATGACGGTGATGCCGCGTAGAAGAGAGCTGGATTCGGGTTCAGCGAAATGAAATGTCCGTGCCGTCCGTGAAGTTGAAGGGCATCGTTTCGCTTCTCCGGACCGAGCGCTACGAGTACACGGTTTGGCTCTCGCAGGAGGACCTTCAGTCGGCTGAGCTCGGCGGCGACGCGAGGGCTGATCGTATCGAGATGGACAAAGATCGGATCTTCTGTCGCAAGATCGAGCTGAAGAATCTCTACCCTGAGTCCATTGGCGGTCGCCTCGGCAATTGCACTTCGAGACATGCAGGCAAGGACGTTTACGTGGCCATTCTCTCCACTTTCGACGAAGTAAGGCACGACCTCCTTCAATCGATCGAAGGTCTCACGATCGCCGACAGCGCGCACAAAGTCCGGAGAGCGTTTGTTGAGCATCATCTCGGCGATCAGGAGATGAGAAGCGGCGAGAGCGCCGGCATCACGAGCCATCCCTCGCGTAACGCGATCCGCTGCTACAACCATTTCAGAAGCTGCGAATCCGCCAGGCGAAGACCGCATCCCGCGTCTGGAGCGCACGGAGTGTGCGCCGTTCTCGGATGCGTTGCGCGAGCATGCTCAGGAAAGTATCTCCCGGAGGAATGATCGAGTCGGCCTGCGGTAGATACTGGGAAAGCACTTTGACCTCAGAGGCCGGCAAGGCTTCGGTCAGCATCACGACAATGCGAAGTCCTGAGTTCTTAACCCTGTTAAGCCCACTCTCGATACCCGGTGCAAAATCAATTCCAAATACCTTGGGCCCGCTCTTTTCGCGAGCGAGTCGCACCGCACCGAAGCTCTGATCAAGTGCGATGATCATCGTCTTGATTGTGTTTCTTTCTTTCATTACTTCCTCTCGTCTCAAGGCGTTGCCGCTCCGTACTTCAGATGCACAACGCGGGTCCAGTCCCATCGACGGATAACCACTACAAAGAGGTTGTCAAACTGCGACTCAGGGAGATTGCCCATTGCGCCTCCGCCAAGACCATCGATGATGTCATCGACCGAATTGCTGTGAGCGCATACAAGCACGGTTCCTCCCCTGTGATTCGATGTGATCTGACTAACCACGCCCGCCGTGTCAGCTGCGGGAAGCTGAATGACAGTCAGACCACGGGCGGTCGCGAGCGGCTGAACCGTCTGCTGTGTCCTCTGGAACTCGGTCGCAAAGATCGCCGTGACGCCAGCTTCACCGACGACACGCACCAGCTCTTGCGCCCTTGTCTGACCGGCAGCACTCAAAGGCGGGTCCACCGGATCAGCCGGTGGACCCTCCCTTTCTCCGTGGCGAAGGACGAGGACCGTTGTCGGAACATTGAATCTGTAGATCACCAGCATGGCAATCAGCGCGATTATCGCCGCGGCCATTGCCGAGACCACCAGACGCCGCAGAGTTCCCTGGTCGATCGCCATCAGTGTTTCCTCCTGCGGGTGGCAACGCGTGCGACAGTGCGCTCTCTTCGTCGCAGGCTTTGCAAGCCGTTGCAGTCTTTCCGTTGTCAAGCGTCACCATGAAGCTGACTCCTCCGAGCGGCAGACCTTCGACTTCGTGAACGACGGTTACCATCGGCTTGCCTGCAACTCCGGGTGGCAGCGCTCGCGGATCCGTCTTGTAGTTTCCTCTCGGGTCGGGAGTCTGTTCGAGCCTCTTTGGATCAATGACGCACGGCCCTGGTGTGTGGTCGTGATGGGGCTCGTGAACGATGTGCTGTCGCAACTTCCGGTGAGTGAGTCTGATCTCGTCGAGCGCCGTTTCACCTGGTTTCAGACGCTTTACTCGCTGCTCTCTGAGATCACGAAGTGAAAGCTCAAAGTCCAGTGTCAGACGCGGAACGACCTGCAGACGGATCACTCCTGCGGAAATCGTTCGATCGCGTGCCGGATCAACCTGATATCGACAAACTTGCCCGGCTTGACAATTACGTTGCCAAAGTTTGAAAGGACGCGTTTGTTGTCGGTGTTGGGGTCGCCAGGGACAGTAACAATTGCCCTGATGCAGAAGTGATTGCTTGTGCCCGATGACGACGGTGACCAATCGACGACCCAGTCATTGGTCGCACCTGCGGCCAGTGTCAGCCCCGTCAATACCTGTGTCGTGCCACCTGTGTTTTGAACTGGCAGCCACGCGGCATTGGAAAGCCCGCCTGAAGCGTCCTGGTAAAAGAACTCCACCTGGATCCCGGTTGCTTCGAGATTGCCCTTATTGTGAAGCCGGATGTGCAGCTTGTTGTCGAAGTTGAAAAAGACCTGTCCATCGGCGGCTCCGTCTGCATCGTTGTCTACCCAGATGTCAGGAGAGACCCAGGTCCAGGCCCAGTTGCGTGAATCGATCTCGTACTCATTCTTCATTACCGAATGCCACCGCGTCACCATGACGTCAGGGGCTGCGGCTGTTGACGTGGCGCTCACCGCAAAAGTGCCGCTGCTGTCAGCACCGGTAACGACAATGGCAAGCTTGCTGAGCTTTACGCCGTCTCTGGAATTCGTAATGTGCTTGGTGTAGGCCGCCTTGTCGGTGCGATGAATGTCACGCACTGCGCCATTCTCGTCGATCAGCGCAATCTGGAAGACAGAGCTTGTGAGTCCCGCCCCTGCCGTAAACTGCACAGTGACGTTCGTGACGCCCGGATCGACGTTGACCTCGTAGTACCGATTGGCAAACGTATTGACACTCCCAGAGAACGACACAGCTGACGCCGTGGTTACAGTCCCGTTTCCTGAAAGCGCAACTGATGCGAGCGTAGTTTGCAATGGCGTTCCCAGAATGGCGTTGATCACTTCGTCAATGTAGATGTTCTCTTCATCCTCCATGAAATCGAAGCGACGATCCGGGATGTTGGTTCCAAGGTCCTTGAGGTAGCAAGCAAGCGCGTAGTTTCCCAGCGTTGTCTCGGCGCGCGTCAGATCGAGCCTCATCGGATCGAGATACTCGTACTCATAGAAATCCTGGTACCAGGGCAGATTGCGCAGCGCGGTCTTGACGTTGGCAGTGGTATAGCTTCCGGCTGAACATTCTTCGATTATTTTTCGATAGGTCTCGACACCTATCTTTGGCTCGTCTGCCAGAGTGATCAGAGGAGAATGCTGCTCGGCCACATACCTCCAGAAGAGTGAACACTTGTACGACTGCCGTCGAGATCGACTGATTCGGAGTCGCCATGACACCGCTTCCATTGAAGTTCGTTCCTGCCTCGTCCAGGTAGCGATTCATGAGCTCAGCCGCGCTGTCTTCAGCAAAAGTGGCTCCACCCTCAAATACTGACTGCCGCCACAAGCCGGTGCCTCCGTACTCGTACTGAACCATGTGGAAAAGCTCGTGAACCGCAACCGCGCACATGAGGTCATTCGGCAGTGCGTTTCCGATGTGGAAACCTGAGGGGTTAGCCCCACCGAAGGTCTCCGCTATGACATTGACCGGAATCTTTCCACCAGCCGCGGGATTGAGCATGCTAAAGGGCGGCGTTGACATAGGAACTGAGGGCGCGTTCGAGCCAGAAGCAGAGGCGCTTGATGTATGTCGGCGGCGCGCCTGCGGGCAGCGATCCGATGACGACCGGCGGATTTGATCCTGGCTCGATCACATCCTGCGCCGACGTGTCAGCGGGCACAGCGGCGGGACCTGATGTCTGATAGGTGATAATGAAGTTAGGACACTCATACGTCTCTTCGGCAAACGCGAGATCGCGCAGAAGAAGAATATGATCAAACTCGAGAGCAACTGCACGTGGCCATCTCTTCCTTCTGATAAGCTCATCGATGGCTTCGTGGATCGCCGTCACGCACAGGGTGCGCCGTCCAAGTCGCTCGGGAATCAGGTCGGGGGAAAGTTTTTCGATTTGCTTGATTGCAGCGTCTGAGAGCTTCCGACCGGACATCAATCGCGCGATGTCCATGACTACAGCAGGCTTCGCCTTCTCGACTTCCTCGGCATCGAGCATCAGTGGGCCAATCTGAATCTGCGGACGCTGTCGAATGCGCTTCCGGTCGACGAGCGCCCTCGCCGCCGCGGGAACCAGAAGTGTGATCTCCCAGATCGGTCCGGCTGTCGAGAACGGCGTGTCGCGCGTCGACAGGACTACGCGACGTGCGCGATCGAGAACGACAAACATGGCTTTGGCGCCGACCGCGTGCTGGGACGCATCTTCGTGATCCTTGAAACGAATTCCAAAGCGGCCATACTCATCGGTCTCTCCGGCTCCTGCCGGAGATGCCTGAGCTTTAGCGGCAAGGTACATTTCAACGGTCAGGCCGGACGCAGGGGAGCGATCGTCATCCCATTGGACGACACCCTTTACCTGCCATGCAGTCTGGATAGGGGAATGGACAGTCTTATCTTTCTTCACAATGTTACTCCTTTGGCTGAGTGTTAAAGAGAGAGACGGTGGGATTTCAAAGAGCGAGCAAGTTAGCTCTACTTTGTGCTGAACTCTGAGTGTGTGGTTTTAATAGATTCGGAAGTTTTCAGTCTGGAAGGACCACGGTTGGCTTTGGCTGAGGTCAACACGGCGCGGAGTATAGGCGAACGCATTTTTGATTTCAACGGAATTCTTTTTCTGGGTATGGAGTCTCAAGGCTTCAGCTTGCTCTTCACACGCTTCGAGGCGCAAGAGCAGGTCTGAAGCTTGAACTCCATACACAACGTACCTGACAAATGTGTAAGGGTTATGGTAGAATTCCTGTTCCGATGAAGATAACTTCGCAGGAAGAATACGGTTTGCGGTGCATTATGCAATTGGCGCGTGAAGAAGGTGCCTTGCCGCCCGAGGCGCACGGGCCATTGACCGTCCGCGATATTGCTGAGCGTGAAGGACTTTCGGTTGCCTACGTCGAGAAGCTTCTCTGGCTTCTCAGCCGCGGCGGAATTACCGAAAGCGTCCGCGGTCCGAGAGGTGGTTATCGATTGGCACGACCCTGCTCGGAAATCTCGATTGGCGAGGTCATGAGGGTGCTTGGAGGCATACCTTCAAAGGATGAAATCTGCGCTCAATTTACCGGAAACCATGACATCTGCGTGCATCAGAACGATTGCGGGTTGCGCCCCGTGTGGGTGAGCATCACCGATTTTGTGCACAGCGTTTTCGATAAGATCCCGATCTCTGTTCTGACACACGGAGAGGTGGATGTGCAGCTCGTGCAGCTCGGAAGCACACCCAAGGTAGCGAGGGTCTCTTAAATAGTCCCGGCATTTTTTTGAACTGAAACCTGACTTTTTAGTCGTGTTTCACAGAGTGAAGACATGAAAACCAACGAGGCTGTAGCCGAACGCGAATACAAGTTCGATCGCGAATACAAATACGGTTTTGTCACCGATATCGAGAGCGACGTCATTCCGCGCGGTCTCAGCGAGGATGTCGTCCGCACGATCTCAGCGAAAAAGAATGAGCCGGAATGGATGCTCGAGTGGCGTCTCAAAGCTTACAGACACTGGCTTCAAATGACTGAACCGGAGTGGGCTAACGTCCATTATCCGAAGATCGATTACCAGAACATCATTTACTACTCTGCGCCAAAGCCAAAAGAGCTCAAGCAGAGTCTTGATGAAATCGATCCCGCACTTCTCGATACGTTCGAGAAGCTCGGAATCCCGCTGACCGAACAGAAAATGCTTGCCGGAGTTGCAGTCGATGCGATCTTTGACAGTGTCTCAGTCGCAACGACGTTCCGTGAGAAGCTCGCCGAAGCCGGCGTTATCTTTTGCTCGTTCTCGGAAGCGGTACAGAATCATCCTGAGATCGTCCGCAAGTACCTGGGTTCGGTGGTTCCGTATACCGATAACTTTTTCGCGACGCTCAACTCGGCAGTCTTTTCCGATGGCTCGTTCTGCTATATCCCGAAAGGGGTTCGCTGTCCGATGGAGCTCTCGTCTTATTTCCGTATCAACAATTCCGAATCAGGCCAGTTTGAGCGAACGTTGATTGTAGCGGAAGAGGGTTCGCACGTTTCGTACCTTGAGGGATGTACGGCGCCGAAGTTCGATCGCAACCAGTTGCACGCCGCAGTCGTCGAGCTGGTAGCACTGGACAACGCAGAGATCAAGTACTCGACTGTGCAGAACTGGTATGCAGGCGACGAGAATGGCAAGGGTGGCATTTTCAACTTCGTGACGAAGCGCGGCAAATGTCTGGGCAGAAATTCAAAGATATCCTGGACGCAGGTTGAGACCGGGTCTGCGATTACCTGGAAGTATCCGTCCTGCATTCTGCTGGGTGATAACTCAATTGGCGAGTTTTATTCGGTAGCACTGACGAATCATCTTCAGCAGGCAGACACTGGAACGAAGATGATTCATATTGGCAAGAACACTCGAAGCCGGATCATCTCGAAAGGCATCTCGGCAGGCCGTTCATCCAACAGCTACCGGGGTCTTGTCAAAATCCTGCCGAAGGCGCACGACTCGCGCAACTATTCGCAATGCGACAGCCTTCTGATCGGTGAACGATGCAGTGCGAACACGTTTCCGTACATCGAGGTAGGCAATAACAGTTCGAAAGTCGAGCACGAGGCTTCGACCTCGAAGATCAGTGAGGAGCAGGTGTTCTACTTCAATCAGCGCGGAGTTTCGACTGAAGACGCGGTCTCGATGATCATCAACGGCTTCTGCAAGGAAGTCTTTCGCGAGCTGCCGATGGAGTTCGCCGTCGAGGCCACACGTCTGCTGGGCTTGAAGCTTGAAGGAAGCGTTGGATAGGCAACGCGGAGGAATCGGAGGAAAAGGAATGGTGAGGGAAAGAGAGTGCTAGAGATCAAAGATTTGCACGCGGGCATTGAGGGCCGCGAGATACTTCGCGGACTCAATCTCAAAGTCAATGCCGGCGAGATTCACGCCATCATGGGGCCTAATGGCTCGGGCAAAAGCACGCTCGCAAAGGTTCTCGCGGGGCATCCATCATACGAAGTAACAAAGGGTGAAGTGACGTACGAGGGCAGGAATCTGCTCGAGCTTGCTCCGGACGAGCGTGCGCGCGAGGGCGTCTTCCTGGCATTTCAATATCCGATTGAGATTCCGGGTGTGAGCAATGCCAACTTTCTGCGGCTGGCTTACAACGAAATTCGCAAGCACCATGGAGAGGAAGAACTGGACCCTCTCGAGTTCGATGATTTGATTCGCGAGAGGATCAAAGTAGTCGAGATGGATGCGAGCTTTATCAACCGGTCGGTAAACGAGGGATTTTCGGGAGGCGAGAAAAAGCGCAACGAAATTCTTCAGATGGCAGTTCTCGAGCCAAAACTTGCCGTGCTTGACGAGACCGATTCAGGGCTCGATATCGACGCCCTGAGAATCGTTGCAAACGGCATCAACAAGCTCGCCACTCCAGAGAAAGCAGTCATCCTGGTAACGCATTATCAGCGCTTGCTCAACTATATCGAGCCCGACTTCGTTCATGTCCTCTGGCAGGGCCGGATCGCGAAATCCGGAACCAAGGAGCTGGCACTGGCGCTCGAAGAGAAGGGCTACGACTGGATCAGGGAGGAATTGAACGGTCGTGGCGTAACAGCCTGAACGTTGAAGCGAGCGATGACACCGATTCTTACACGAGAGAAGGAAGATTTTCTGTCCGCGATCGAAGAGGTCGCGTTGACGCGCCGCTCGGATCCGGCGTGGCTCGTCGGATTGAGACGTGAGGCTGCGGCAAGATTCACCGAGCTCGAGTTCCCGACGACCCGCGACGAAGAGTGGAAGTACACCAATATCGCCCCGATTCTGAAGACGCGATTTCACCATTTCGTCGATCACGATCTGAGTAGAATCACGTTCGCAGGAGTAGAGCACCTGACGATTTCAGATGCAGCACGTAGCCGCATGGTCTTCGTCAATGGCCTCTTTGAGCCGGCACTTTCGAATCTTTCGGGGATTCCGGAAGGTGTAACCGTCACCAACCTCGAGGCAGGGCGGGCGGACAAGCTGGGAACGGCACATGAGAATCTTGGAACAGCGGCGAAGGCTGACGACTCGATCTTTACGGCGCTGAATACAGCAGCAATGGTTGACTGCGCCATTGTGAACGTACCGGCCGGCAAAGTGATCGAAACTCCTGTTCATCTCCACTTCGTGACGACGGACTGCGAGAAGAATACGGCAGTCTTTCCTCGAGTTTTGCTGAGAGTTGAACGAGACGGGATGGCGACAGTCATTGAAAGCTACTCAGGACTCGCTACCGATTCCGGATTCACGAACGCGGTGACGGAAGTTTTTGTTGAGGACGGGGGATATCTCGATCATTACCGTGTTCAGGAAGAGCCCGAGAATCACTTTCACATTGCGACGACCGAGGCGAGAGTTGGCCGCGAAAGCACTTACCGCTCCTGCGCTATCTCGCTGGGCGCGCGGCTCGCGCGGCACGATCTAAATGTCGTTCTCGACGGCGAGCGTGCCGAGTGCATAGTCGATGGGCTTTATGTTGCTGCCTCGGACCAGCATATCGACAACCACACGACAATTGATCATCGAAAGCCTCATGCTGCGAGCAGCCAGCTTTACAAAGGGATCATCGATGGTAACGGGCGAGCTGTTTTCAATGGCAAGATCTTTGTGCGCGAAGGCGCATTGCTTACTGATGCAAGACAGCTCAACAAGAACCTGCTGTTGTCAGACCGCGCAAAGGTCGATACGAAACCTCAACTGGAAATTTTCGCCGACGACGTGAAGTGCGCGCACGGTGCAACGGTTGGCCAGCTCGAAGACGAAGAGCTTTTTTATCTCGAGAGCCGCGGAATCAGTCCGGAACGAGCACGTTCTTTGCTGACGTTCGGGTTCGCCGAAGATGTAATACGAAGGATCAAGATAGCGTCATTGCGTGAGCAGCTCGATCGAATCGTGCTTGGGAAGCTTCACGAGAGTCTTGAGGTAACATACAGGTAACAATATGTCTCAAGCCAGTTGGATCACCGAACAAGCAACCCGCAGTCATAACCTCGACGTCGAACGACTTCGCAGTGAGTTTCCGATACTTGACCGCGAGGTGAATGGGCATCGCCTGGTCTATTTCGATAACGCCGCGACAACGCAAAAGCCGCGTTCGGTGCTCGATGCGATATCAAATTACTACACCGAAGCCAACTCGAATGTTCATCGTGGTGTTCATTTCCTGAGCCAGCTCGCGACGCGCGAGTATGAGGATGCGCGCTTGCGTGTCAAACGATTCATCAATGCTTCTGATACGAGCGAGATAATCTTTACACGCGGAGCAACGGAATCGATCAACCTCGTGGCGTGGAGTTTTGGCCAGCGCTTTGTGGGCGCGGGTGACGAAATTGTGATCTCCGAGATGGAGCATCACTCGAATATTGTGCCGTGGCAGCTGCTTTGCGAGCGTGCCGGCGCACAATTGAAGGTTATTCCCATCAATGACGATGGAGAATTGCTGCTCGATGAGTACGAGAAGCTGCTCGGACCGCGGACAAAGCTGGTGGCGGTTGTGCACGTCTCGAATGCGCTTGGCACGATCAACCCTGTAAAGCAGATTATCGAGATAGCGCACAGCCGTGGCATACCGGTCCTGCTTGACGGAGCGCAGGCTGCTCCTCATATCAAGGTCGACGTGCGTGAGCTCGATTGCGATTTTTATGCGCTCTCGGGACACAAGATGTTCGCTCCGACGGGTATCGGCGTGCTGTATGGAAAGGGCGAATTGCTCGAAGCGATGCCCCCGTGGCAGGGTGGCGGAGACATGATCGCATCCGTCAGCTTCGAGAAGACAACATACAATACTCTTCCCTACAAGTTCGAAGCGGGCACGCCTCACATCGAAGGCGCGATCGGACTTGGGGCAGCAATTGATTATCTGAACGGGATTGGACTGGACCGAATAGCAGCTTACGAGCACGAGCTGCTCGACTACGCCACCGAACTTATCGGTTCGATCAGAGGAGTTCGGCTGGTAGGGACAGCGCGGGAGAAGGCAGCGGTACTTTCGTTCACGATCGGGGACGTACACCCGCACGATGCGGGCACGATTCTGGATCAGGAAGGAATAGCCATCCGCGCGGGACATCATTGCGCCCAGCCGGTGATGACCAGGTTCGGTGTTCCAGCGACGGTACGTGCATCGTTTGCGTTCTACAACACAAAGGAGGAGATCGACACGCTCAGCCACGGCATTAGCCGCGTGATCGAAGTCTTCAGTTAAATGGCAGACGTAAGCGATCTTTATCAGCAGGTCATTCTCGATCACAACCGCAAGCCGCGAAACTTCAGGGTGATCGAGGGTGCGGCTCGGAAACAGGAAGGGTTTAACCCGCTTTGCGGCGATCAGTTGGTCGTATACCTCGACGTCGATGATGATGTCATCAAGGATGTAGCATTTCAGGGTTCCGGCTGCGCCATTTCAAAGGCCGCGGCGTCAATGATGACGACGGCAGTCAAGGGCAAGACCAGGGCAGAAGCTGAGACACTCTTCGACGAGTTTCACAAGATGGTTCGCGGCGAGCTGGATCCGGAGCTCGAGTCCAATCATCTGGGCCGTCTTTCGATCTTTGCCGGCGTCCGCGAGTTCCCGGTTCGCGTCAAATGCGCCAGCCTGTCGTGGCACACGCTGAGAGCAGCACTTGAGGGGGCCGAACGGGCGGTTTCGACGGAGTGATCGGCCAGCAGGAGGGTTCGAATGCAACCCCAAGCTGAAGCTTGAACTCAAACCACAATTGAGACTCACACTCATTGAGGTTTGAGTTCAAGCTTCAGCTTGGGGTTGGTAGCGAGCCTCTTGATCGTTAGGAGCGTGGTCCCAGCTCAGGAGTCTCAAACAGTCGACGGTGAGATCAAAGAGGTGAGTGCACCCGGAGCTTCCGCCGATTGTTTCGCCGAGTTGTTTCATGAATTGCGGCGTCAGTTCCACACCATTCAACAATTCAGTCCGGAATTGAGCATCTTCGCACAACCCGTGATACGGTAGTCTCAGTCCACGACTCGAAGCATCGCGAATCTTTCCATCAGTTCCAATCGACGAAACGAACCGCGATATCGTGGATGGAATCCTGCATTTCGCTTTCGCAGCCAAGGCCACCCCGGTCATCTGTTTCGATCCTCAATTGCTTCCGCCTCCAGAAGGCTCGGCTGTCTCCCGGACGAGGGTGGGTCAATTCGGAGTTGAATCCGCATCGAATGGCACGCTCTGCAAATAACTTCTCGCTTTCATCGCGGTATGTGTGACACGAATTTGCGAGGTCTGGCATGAACGCCCTGTCCTTGAGCCACGCGATTCGTGCAACTTCTGTCGGGTCAGTCGAAGTCGATGCGAACTCTTCATCAAGTGACGGCGGGAATTGATATACCTGTTGACCTACACGGGCCATTTCAATCGCAAACAGCAGAATCTCCTGCGAACCACGCCCGTCTCCAGTTGCCTCCAGAATACGTTTAGAAAACCCGCGCCCTATCCGCACGCCGGCGATTCCGGTGTAGCGTTCGCAGGTCTCGCGGGCAATGACGTCGGAACCAAATACGAGCGTGGCATTCGCTTCGAGGACTTCATAAGCGGGTGTCCGGAGACGCCAGCTTTGAGTCATCTCGAACCGGTGATCGCGCATCTTTCCGAGCACAAAAAGCTCATCCGCGGCCACACAATCGATCTGAGCCTCAAAGGTGCGGTTGTAGACGCCATCCACCGTAGGGATTGTTGGTTGTATAGATGCTGGCATGTCTTGACACGCTGCTTGTACGAAATCTATTGTGACACTTCGTTTCCTCGAGCAACAGAGCGATTCAATGAAGAAACTGCGGTGGGGTCTGATCGGGTGCGGTGACATCGTGCGAAAGCGCGTTGCATCTGCATTGAGTACAGGACCTCGTTCAGAGCTGCGCGCTGTAAGCAGGGCGCGCACAGAGCTCGCCGCTGATTTCGCTCGCGACTATGATGCCCGTGTCTTCTCTGACTGGAAGGCGATGGTCAGATCGGATGAGATTGACGCAGTCTATATTGCCACACCCGTTTTCCTTCACTGCGAGCAGACAGTCGAGGCTGCACAGAGCGGCAAGCACGTTCTTTGCGAGAAGCCGATGGCTCTCGATGTTGCAGAGTGCGATCGAATGATTGCCGCGTGCTCCGAAGCACGTGTCAAGCTTGGTGTGGCCTATTACCGGCATCTCTACCCATTGATTCAACGGATACGGCGCCTCGTAGCCGACGGAACCATCGGCAAGCCGGTTCTCGCTCGCATTGAGGCATTTGAGCGATTCAATCCGCAGCCTGGCTCAGATCGATACTGGCTTCTGGAGCCCGAGAAATCGGGCGGAGGTCCGATGATGGACTTCGGATGCCATCGAATCGAAATACTGCTTGATGTTCTGGGCCCAATCGAGAGAGTGAGTGCAGCGCACAAGAACCTGCTCTTTGAGCGCCGGGTAGAGGATACGACGCTGGCGACTTTCAACTTTACGTCCGGCGCGATCGCATCTCTTGCGTGCACGCATGCAGCAATCGAGCCGCGCGACACTTTTGACCTGTATTGCACAGAAGGATCACTACACGTTGAATCTCTCAACACCGGGAAGTTGAAGGTTATAACACCGTCCGGAGTGGTCGACGAATCTCACGCTCCAGCGTCAAATCTGCACCAACCTATTATCGATGATTTCGTAAATTCCGTTCTCGATGATCGAGCGCCGAGTGTAGATGGAAGCACAGGCCGGGCAGTCTCTGAAATTCTCGATCGGATATATTCGCGCTAAGGCACGTTGTACCTTCGAATGCCGTTACTCGTCGGACACGCTCTTGCAGGAGCGACAATATATGCTGCGGGGGAGGCCGAGGCTCTGAAGCCGCAGCAACGGCGGGGGCTCATCGCTGCGTGCGTGCTCGGTGCACTTCCCGACATTGATCTCATATTCCCATGGATTCTCGGTCTTGGCATTCAATGGCACGGTGGATTCACGCACTCGATTCTGTTCGCGTGCACCTCAGGAGTTCTGGCTGCGCGGCTCATCCGCGTGCGCTCAAGGAAGCTGGTTTTATTGCTCATGGGTGCGGCGCTGACACACGGCCTTCTTGATGCCGCGATGAAAAGAACCTACAGCGGTGCGGCCCTGCTGTGGCCTTTCTCGTCGAAGGTCTACAAACTTGGATTGATCGATTACTTTGCGTTCTATCCTGACTCGCGCCTCGACCCTCCGGCAATCCTGGTACTGCGAGCTCTGCAGATCAGCTTATACGAGCTATTGATCTTCGGAAGTATCCTGGGTGCGGTTCTGGTGATACGTCGATGGATGAGATAAGCTGCTGAGCTGCCGCAGTGCTGAGCAGCTGAGCTCTGCACTTCTACGGAAAGACTGACTGACGTCTCTTCCGCGCGGCGAAGCAATGACGATCTCGCAAAGAGGACCGTTGAACTCAAAGGACTTCGGGTCGTCATTTAGTCGCGGGTTCGACTCGGAGTTATCGAGATAAGCCACCACCTCGATGCGTGTCCCTTTGGTGAGTTTTATGGGGCGTTTCGCGAGAAAGGAGGGCTCCCATTCAAAACGCCGATTGCGGGACCAGACCAGCACCTGTGAAGTGCCATCGGGTCGAACAGCGCGCGCTTCGAGCGACTGAGCATAGGGAAAGAGTCTCGGCCGGACACCAATAGCATCAGCGTCCTGATCGAGTGTCATCTGTGCTGAAACCTTTACGCCTTTAGCTTGAGCCGCGATGCGTGTCGCGGCGGATTCGAATGTCAGAGTCTGGACCTGTTTCGCGCGCTCATTATCGGCAAAATACAAGCCCAGCGAACTGCGATCTGAAACGGCCTCTTCGGTACCGCGGTATTCAATCTCGATAGCGATGTTGGACCCCGCCGGCAAAAGTCGCGCTGCATCAGCCGGGTATTTGACTGGAATCTCGCCGGGAACCCATGTACCTAACAGCTCGCCAGTCGCACACGAAGAAGCCGTTTTCTGAACTCTAAACAGCGCGCGATTGACGACAGTCGCATTGCCGGGACGAAATTCGTAGCCTGAAATCCAGCGATCAGTTCCAAGCTTCGCCGGAACGACCACACACCGGACGGCCGATTCCTTCGCAGGCACCTTCACCGGCTCGCTCGCAGTCACTTCGAGATCGGGTTTCCCAAGTTTCCATCCACCGTTTACGGCGGCTGCTTCGCGCGGCGGCAGGTCTTTCTCTTCACCTTTTGGCGCGCCACCCTCAACCCACGAGACTATGAGATCGGTTTCCCGTTGAGATAACCCGTAATCGGTATGAAACGTGCCGAACCCTTTGACGGCCTGATAGGGCGGCATTCGTTTCTCGAGGACTTCTTCCTTGATAGCCTTCGCCCAGGGGCGCGCTTCTTCGAACGTGCTCAGTGGTATGTCGCTCTTGATGCCCTCCGAGCTGTGACAGACCACGCATTTAGCATTGAGGATGCGGATTATTTCCTTGTTGAATCGAACATTGGTCGTCACGGGCTCGTGCGAGACGACTGCGATCGGAAAGAAGAGGGCAAAGACGGAAACCGCAAGCGAGGCGAGAAGCCATCGCTTGCGGTGAGTGTCTGAAGAGCGCGCGGACGTGCTCACTGTTTCCACAGATACTACTTTGTCGAACCTGTCGCCGCCTGCGGAGGTTTTGCTGCTGGAGGAACGTCATAGTAAAAAGTCGTCCAGCCTATCATCATCTCTTCCCAGGTCTGATCGCCCCAGCGAACTTCCTTGGCCGGATCCGGATTGTATTTATTCGCGGACGAATTGTCGAAGTGAGCGACGCACTCGATTCGGGTCCCCTTGGCAATCGCCAGCGGTTCGGCCGGCACATAGTATGTCTGCCAGTTGAAATCATACTTCGGCACGTTGAGGAGCGTCTGCTCCTTTCCATCGGGCGAAACTGATTTGTATACAAAATCCTTTCCGCGCAGATGCATGTGCGGCATGAAGCTCACAATGTGCACATCGTCCTGGAACGTGAAGTTTGACTTGACCTCGTGAGCCGACGCCCCCGGTGGTATCACGAATCTGTTGTTCATTATCGGCCGCGTAAAGACCTGATGCTTGACCTGCGATTTCGCGAAGATGAGGCCGATCGAAGTTACGTCCTTCGTTGCGGTGCCATTAGGCGTGTAATGCAACTGGAAGATAAACTTGGTTCCAGCAGCGATCTTTTTCCCAAAGCCTTCACTGTAGACAGTGGGTTGCTCCCCTGGCGCCGTGCCGGTCAATAGATTTCCTTCGGCGCGACCCGTGCCATTCGCCTCCTGCATGAAGACAATGACGTGATGCATGGCAGTGCGCCCGGTGCTACGGATTTCGGCCGCACTTACCCATTTGTCTTCTGTGAAATTCGTGGGAACGGTGATGTATTGATAGGGGACAACACCTTGAGCAGGAATCGATTGCTCCGGAACAGAGACGACGACGTCAGGCTTTCCAATGCTCCATCCTTCAACAAACTTTGGAACGGGCGGGAGGTCCTTTACGTCGCCTTCCTTCGCTCCAGCGTCAACCCAGGCCGTAATGGTGTCTATATCTGACTGCGAAAGACTACGGTCATTACTCCATTTCCCGAACTTCGGATCAGCATGCCAGGGCGGCATCTCGCGCTTGACGACTTTCTCGCGAATTGACTTTGCCCATGGCCGGACATCCTTGTAGCTCAAGAGCGACATCGGTCCAATTTCGCCCGGCCGATGACACTCCGCACAGCTACGGTAGACAATCGGGGCCACATCCTTTGAGAAAGTTACCTCGCGAGCGCTGCCACGATCACTCCCCACGAACAACGCTGCAGCCCCTATCAGTACGATCAGAACCGTCCTTTTCATATTCTTTCGTTTCTCTGTTCGATCCGTGGTCTATTTCATCGCTGTTGTCTTCAGCGGTTTGTTGTCGATGGTGTAGTCAATCCACCCAATCATCATATCATCGTAAGTCGGCTCACCGAACCTTACGGGCTGCGTCGGGTCCGGGTTGTATTTGTTCTTCGCTGAATTGTCGAAGTAACCCGTCACCTCGAGCTTCGTGCCCTTTGGGATACCCTTTGGCTCTTTGAGGTAATAGACCGTCTGCCACGAAAAGCTATACGTCGGAACGTTGAGCAGAACTTCGCTCTTTCCATCGGGATAAAATGCCCGGATCTCCATCGCTTTCCCGCGAAGGTGCATGTGAGGCATCAACGTGGTTATGTGGATGTCGTCCTTCGCAGTCCAGCAGGCCGTGACCTTCTGGTTCTCAGCGCCCGGAGGAATCATGAAAAAGTTGTTCGAGATGCCGTGCGTATGAAGTTCCTTTTGTGGCGGAATCTTCGCAAACACCAGACCGACGCTCGACCGATCCTTCTCTGCCTTACCCGTTGCCTTCGAATAGTGGAGCTGGAAGACGATCTTGGCGCCAGCAGGAATTCGCTTGATCGTTCCGACGTCGAACCTGGCCTGATTCATTCCCGGGGCATAACCGGCAAGCAAGGTTCCGATAGTTCTCTTCACCAGAGCCATCCCTCCGGTTGCCAGCCGCCGCCACTCGGGGTTGCGCAGCCATCGTTGTAGACAGGGACATCCTTCTTAGTGCGCATCAGGAAGCCGTCACGATACAGGATCGATTCGCGCTCCCACTGCTCGCGCATCTTCTGCCATCTCTTCTTTTGTCATCTTTGGAGCCGGCTGACCGCCCTTCTGAGGCGGCTGCACGAAAGCAATGATGTGATGCACGATCGCACGGTTGCCGGGACGAGCCTCAGCCGACTGTACAAAAACGTCCTCTTTAAAGTCTGTCTGAACTTCGAAGTACTGGTACTCGTCCGGTCCTGAAGCTGCCAGAGTGAACTCCTCTGGCATTGGAATAATCATGTCGGGCTTGCCGATCGACCATCCATCCACAAACGAGGGGACCGTCGGAAGGGCCTTCGGATCACCTTCCGGAGAGCCGGCATCAACCCACGATGCGATAGTGTTGATCTCGCGTTCAGAAAGGCGGCGGTCGTTCGCGAAGACTCCGACCTTCGGGTCAGCATGCCAGGGTGGCATTTCACGAGACACAACTTTTTCACGAATGGACTTCGACCACGGACGCGTATCCTTGTACGAAAGCACCGAGAATGGCGCCGCTTCGCCGGGCCGGTGACACTCGGCACAGCTCTTGAACAGGATCGGTGCAACGTCTTTGGTGAACGTTACGTTCTTTTCTGTCTTCGAGCTTGCACCAGCAATCGCAATTGAGAAGATGAGTGCTACAGCAATTCCGATTCGACGCGTCATTATCCCTCCAACGCGCCAGGCAGAAAGCCTGGCGCCCACAAACTAATTCCCACCAGTTGCGACTTCCTTTACTTTCTTACCCTTGATTGTTCTGCTACCCGTATCGAGCACGACTTCACTGACATCGCTGCCGGCCTTGACGAAGGTCACATCCATGTCTGAGCCCTTAACATAGAACGTGGTGTCGGAAGTCGGCAGTAGCTCGAGTTTCGGCTGGTTGGGCAGCTGTCCAAACAGTCGATTCCCTTCCAACGTCACTGTCACACTGCCAACTATGCCGGCATCGTACTTTCCGACGTAACGTTCGAGAACGCTCGCTTCGACTTTTGCGACGGTCGGGTATTCAATGACGTAATCCATAAACCCAAGCATCATTTCGTCGTATGTCGGCTCTCCGTATCTTACGTCTTTTGCAGGATCCGGATTGTACTTGTTCTTAGCCGAATTATCGAAGACGCCGGTTACCTGAATCCTCGTTCCCTTCGGCAGCAGCTTGGGTTTGGTAAGCAGGTAGTTCGTTTGCCATGCAAAGCTGTAGTTCGGGACGTTGAGCAGCACTTCAGACCGTCCATCCGGATAGAATACTTTATACTCCATGGCTTTGCCGCGAAGGTGCATATGCGGCATCAGTCCATGGATAACTGTGTCCCTTCGAATGATCTGGCATCCCGTAACTTTGTGGTTCTCAGCGCCAGCAGGAATCTTGAAAGTAATGTTGCCAACCGAGCGCGTGCCGATAAGTTTCTGAGGTTGCTCCTTGGCAAAGATCATTCCAACGGACGAGCGATCCTTCTCGACCTTTCCGGCAACTTTTGAATAGTGAATCTGAAACCGAATCGTTGCCCCGGCCGGAATGCGCTTCCCGATACCCGGAGCCCATACGTCGGCGTTATGACCCGGCGCATAACCCGTAAGGATATTGTCGTTGCCTCCACCGCGTCGTATCGAGTCCGGCTGACAGCCATCGTCGACTACCGGCTGATCAGCTTTGATTCGCATCAGAAAGCCATCGCGATAGAAAGGTGAGTTCTTGAGCTGTGCCTCCATTGCCTTATAGCGCTGCTCAGTTGTCATCTTCGCCATGTTCTGGGCGCCAGGAGGAACTATGAAAGCAAGGATATGGTGCACAATCTTGCGATTCCCCGGTCGAGCTTCGACAGCCTGTATATATTTGTCTTCGGTAAAATTGGTAGGCACGTCGACGTACTGATACTCATCCGGTCCGCTGGCTTCAATGGTGAATTCTTCCGGAACCGTGATCACGTGATCCGGCTTGCCGATGCTCCAGCCTTCTACGAACTTTGGAGCTGCCGGCAGATCCTTGGGATTGCCTTCCTTTGCGCCCTGATCCACCCAGGCGGTCACGAGATCGATCTCTGCCTGCGAGAGTCGACGGTCATTGGAGAAGGTACCGTGGCTCGGATCGGCGTGCCAGGGTGGCATCTCGCGGCTGACTACCTTTTCTCGAATAGACTTTGCCCACGGCCGTACGTCTTTGAACGTCAGTGCGGAAAAGGGTGCGGCTTCTCCAGGCTTGTGGCAATCCGCACATTTGGCAAAGAATATCGGTGCGATCTCTTTATTGAAGGTTACATTTGCAGGAGCCGTCTTGCCGGACACGCTGGATGGCGAGTCGACGGCGAAGAGAGCGAGTGCGAGGGTAAAAGAGATGACGGCGAGAAGGGCAAATCGCTTCCTAAGCATTGGGAAAAATCTCCTTGTGACATTTCAAAGTCACGCTGACGGACGTATCAGCGTGGACATAAACTCAAATTCAAGAGCAACTTACACGTGGATCAAGTCTGCGTGCGGCTGTCGCTCCGATCTTTACTTGACCAGTCAGACAATATATCACGAAAAATGAATGAATCCTCAGTCATTTTTTGCTAAAATATCCGCCTGCACTTCGTATTACGCAGACCAACACCCCATAGGTTGCAAAGTTTAGAGGTCAAGCTGCACGCAGCTAATGCTTGAACTCTAAACCTCCTGCCACCGGAAGAACCACGCGGGACGCGTATTTGCGGCTGTGGTGAATCGTGTTGGTGGCTGTCCGGACTTCCTTGTCAGCTCGCAAGGCCTTGCCTGTATTCGGGTTGGGGTCGAATCTCGGATCGTTTGAGCTCGTAACATGCACCGCTATCCGATGACCCCGATTGACAATCAGACTCGTCGACCAGAGGTCGATCTCAAACTTGTAGATCTTTCCCTTCTCCATCATTACTTCCCGATCAAAGCCCTCCCTGAATCGCGCCCGTAGCGCAGAATCGAGGATCAGCCTCTCGGTGCCATCCGGGTAGACATCTATGAGCTTAGCCATCCAGTCAGTGTCCGGAACGTCTGACTCACTCCACAATTCCACCTTCACAGGCCCCGTTATCTCGAGGGGAGCTTCAAGTGTCCGCGTCTGAAACTTGATCACGTCCTTTCTTTCGCCGATAGCCCGCTGGTCCATAGGACCTTTCTTGATCGTCAGGTTCGAACCCCCTATGGTCGGTACGGGTTTCGCGGGATCGTACGTGTAGCTCGTTCGCGCATCCTGGGACGACGGGAGTTGGGAAGTCAGCAGGCCCTTTTCGTCGAAGTAGAGCGACACCTTCCTGGATGCGGGTGGCCAGTCCGAAGCCGTCCGCCACTCGTTTCCCGGGGCCTTCGGATCCGTAACATCGCCCATTACGTAATACTTCACTGCGGGCTCGCGCATGATCCCGTTATCGATGCCCTTGAGCCAGTATTCAAACCAGCGCACTGCCTCACGCTGAGGCTGAGCGGAGTTCTCCGGATACTTGACCTCTTCCACAGGACCATGAGCCCAGGGGCCCATCATCAGCTTCTGGTTGCCGCGCGCGCCCTTACCGCCGTGGTGCTGCAACCCTGCAAAGTTGTCGATGTTGCCCTGCAGAAATACATCGTACCAGCCACCCTGGTTGTAGACGGGCACTCGAACCTTCGACCAGTGCAGACGCCCCTCGCGTATATCCCAGTAGCCATCCTGTTTGTAGTGCCGGAGCGTTTCGGCAAGCACATCAAGAGCATTCTGGCTCTTGAGCCATACCTCGTTGATTTCACGACGAAAGATTCCGCCGGTAAATATCGCGTGCTGGTATGCTGACGCAGGCGCGACAGTCACGTACATGGCCGTCAAATGTGGCGGAGCCATGATCGACGCCTGATTCGCGGTTATACCGAGAGCTGAACCGCCATACATCCCGATCTTCTTGTTCGACCACGGTTGAGCAGCTATCCATTCAACGGTGTCGTATCCATCGAGATGATCATCCATGAATGGCAGATAGCGCCCCTCACTCTTGAATCGTCCGCGGCAGTCCTGCATGACAACTGCAAACCCCTCCTTGAGCCACGGCGTCGCCTGACCGCGCATGCCCTTGCTGTACGGTGTTCGCATGAGATATTACGGGCCACGGTCCGCTGCCCTCCGGCAAATAGACATCAGTCGCCAGCTTCACCCCGTCGCGCATCGCGACCATATGCTCGGTCGCAGGCGCTGGAGCCGGCGCCTGGAATACAAACAACAGTAGGGAGATTATCCAGATCATCAGTGATTACCTGGGAGCGCTGGTCTTCAGACGCGGTCACGAGCCGCGAACGCGTGCGAGTCTGTCGTGAGAGTCACTTGTTACTGAAGCAGCGCTCGAGTCACGCTTACGCGGCTCGTGCGCACGAGTCTGGAGACCGGCGCTCCCAGGTACGTGCCTAACCTCTCCAGACCCATCCGAACTGCGTGTTGCTCGGCTGAGGATTCGATCGGTACTCTTCTTTGAGCTGCGTTATCTTGTCGCTTTGAATTGCCTGGCGTTTCGCTTTCACATCGAGCTTGTAGAGCCGAGCGGCATTCAATCCGAAGATCTTCGCCTTGATCTCAGGCGTGATTTGTTTGTAGCCGTACTTCGCCATCACATCATCACGCATCTGAAAACGTCGCAGACGCTCGATCTGAGATTGCGGGCTGCCGTTCCATATCGAGTCTGTTCCCCAGATGATTCGATCCTCGCCTCCGGGCAGATTGAGGACCTGACCCAGAAAATGCATTGCCGCCACTGCATTCCCCATCGACATGCCGTTCCACGTACTCCCAACCTCGAAATAAACGTTCCGCAGGTTGCTTCTCTTTACGATATCGATCAGCTCTGAACACCACGGGATGTACTGTGGATTTGCTGCCTGCGACTCTGGCCGTTTCCAGGTAGGATGCCAGCCCGAGTGATAGATGATGAAGTTCAGATCGGGAAAATCCTTTGCCGCCTTCTCAATGTCTTTTGGATGACAGTGCTCTTCATTGAAAAGTCCCAGCGGCAGACCTTTGTGGATGCAGATGTTTTTAATGCCCAGCTTGCGCGTCCGCTCCCAGAAGGGATACGTGTTCTTTTCGTCATCCAGCCAGTAGGCGCCAGCACCGATCTCGGAGCCGGGATACATCTTCCACGAGTCAATCTTGAGCACCTTTGCCTGGCGGTCCATTTCTTCCATCTCTGCCTTGCCCATATTGGGACGAAGCAATCCGTGACTGAGCAGTCGCTGCGATCCACCCGCAAGACGATTGATCGCGTTTCGTGTACCGACCATCTTGTCCGGCGGCAGGATGTTCTCGCGCCATTCAGATGTCGGGACGCCGCTGATGATGGACATCACAGTGTCGCTATCCATGAAAAGCTCTTTGACGTAGTGAGTCTGGTTGAGGAGTGCGAGCGCTTCGGCGGTCGAGCCTGCCTGGCTACGGAAGTTTCTGAGGAATGCCGCGGCCTGCTTGCCGACTTCGGTCGTCTCAAACCACTTGCTCTCGACGTCGATATGATGCGTTTGATTGTCGAATATGAATTCGTTCTTCGGCCACTTTTCAGCGTACGCAGCCGGATCAAGAGCCTCGATCTCGTCAATGTCATACGTCGCGCCGAAGACTTCGTTGTAGGCGAGCATGGCAACGGCCATACCACCCGTCGTTCCGAGGAAGTGCCTGCGAGAAACGCCGAGCCGTCTCGCGCACGCTTCTGCCCGCTCTCCAATGCGTGCTTCCCAGCGCTTCTGGTCCTCGCTCTGTTCGGGCGGATAGAACTCCTCATTCGAGCAGAGCTCAGTTGGTATGGGAGAGTGAATTGCCCGATCCTGGTCTGCTTCACACTTGCGAATCCACATTGTTTTGTCCTTTCTCGACGTCTTTGGCGATCGATAGGCGATACTCTTCCAGCAGTTCCTGCATTATGTCCGAGAAGGTCCAATTGGGATCCAAAGAAGAATCGCTCTTCAGTCTCGCATCCAGTTCACGGTAGACACGAGGCCGCGCCCACGCGAAGAAACCGGCGAGTTCTGACTCTTCTTCCTTCATCTTTGAGGAACGGTGGATCGAGCGCAAATGTTAACTCTGGCCAGCAACGTCGATTCTCGCCAAGGTTGCTCCCGAGTGTCAAGGACGCTTAGAGTGAGGGGATGGAGACCGGGCAGATTCAGGTGGTCGTCAATGGCGAAGACGTAACGATCGAAACGGGAAGCACGGTCATGGATTTGATCGCAAAACTCGATCTCAAACCAGAGCGCGTTGCGATCGAATACAACGGCTCAATTCTCGCTCGATCCGAGTGGGCTGGCTTTCTCCTTCAGGATGGCGCCCGGCTGGAAATCGTCCACTTTGTCGGAGGAGGAATACGTTGTTTAGAGTTCAAGCTTTAGCTTGCTCCTGAAGTGTCGCGCTCGAAGAGCAAGCTGAAGCTTGAACTCTAAACAAAAGGCGGTCTCCAACGTGTACGTCAAAAACCGCCTTCTTAGACTTACTGCAAATCCCGTCGCTAACAGGTCGGCGGGAATAGTGGCATCATGAATGCAGCCGTCGGTGCTCAACGTCAGCTTGTGCAGATTGCGCGCTCCGTTGAACGCGTTCTGATTCTGCGCTGCAGTCGGGTTGCGAGTGAATATCGCGCCGATAATTGGAACATTGGCGAGTCGCCCAGAACTTCATCCATCCCGTCGAATTCGCAGGAATGATCACTTCAAACCGGGGTGTAGTTCGCGGGAAATTCGCATCGCCCAGAACTCCCGTCAACTGGCAGTTGCCAGGGATCGTCCAGCTGTAGGATTGCTCCGCTTCATCGTATACGATGCCGAACAGGTTGCCGAACGAACCCACCGAAGTGAACAGGTCTCCCGTTCAAGCTGTTGACGAAAACTCGATGGAAGGTCTGATCAGCTCGCGAGCCAAGGCTCGAAACCGCCAGAACCCGCGGTGCGCGGTTGTAGCCCAAACGGGGGCTACCGTTGAGCGCTAATAACGGCGAAGCTTGCGAATTCGCGTCGCAACCAGGCACCGTGCCCTGCGAAGAGCGCTGCGAAAGCCTCGGCGCCAAGTGAACCGAAGTAGCCTTCGGAGAACTTGACGTACTCGCTGCCGATCAGGAAGTTAAAGCTCGTCGGGCAGCCAATAACTCCGTCCGCGGCAATTGCGATCAGATAGCCCGTGATTCCCGGGTCCTCCGAAAACGCATCGATCGAAGCGGTCTGTTGCGCAGTCAGACACAGAAATCGATCCGCAACACTGCAGTTGTTTGCAACAAAGAACAGGTGCACAAATGCAGCTGAGGTCGATGACGTGTTCGTGATTGCCATCGTTGTGTTTTGCGCGGCAGGATTTGCCGTGCTTGAGGTATAGACGTTATAGACGAGCATCGAGCCGGCTTTCTGATCGCTGACTTCCGACGCCGCTGGAAACGGGTCGCCGGGATCAGCGCCGAAAGCAGACGCGCTCATGATCACAAGCGCGGCTGCGGCGAACAGTGCATTAAGAAGTCTGCGTGAGGTTTGCATAATCGACTCTCCTGAGAATCTCCAAAGTCCAGGTTATGTGCCTTTCCCGCCCTTAGCTAGCAGGTCGGCGGGAAGATGGGCATCATTGCCGCATCATTCGTGAGCGTCAACTTGTGCAGGGTGTGCCCGCCATTGAACGCACTCGATGATGTTCCGGCATTTGGATTCGCATTGATCACCGCGCCGATGATGCCAGGGCCGCCGGGCCAAGCGTCCAGAACTTGACCCATCCCGTCTGATTCTGCGGAATGATCTCCGTGAACCGCGGAACGGTACGCGGGAAATCATTCGTCAGACGTGCAAACAACTGGCAGCCGACATTGATGCTCCAGCTGAATCCCTGCTCTGCGTCGTTGAACGTCAGACCGAAGATCGTGCCGATGTTGCGGGGACCTGCAACCAGGTCACCTCCAACCCGGACCACCACCACGTCGCGTGTCATTCGAATCAAGGAATGATGGAACGCTCGCGATTGCAAGAACCTTGCCTGCCTTGTTGTACTGGACACCGTCGAATTGAAGTACCACAAGACCAGGAATTACCTGCTGCGCCGTCGCGTCCGGAAGAGTCGAGTCTCGCGCAGTCCGGATGGAGTCCCTGGTAGAGTGCCGAAAAGGCCTCTGCCCCAAGATTCGCCTGGTGCGTGCCTGCCTTGATGAAAGCATCCCCGATCAGGAAGTTGAACGATATCGGACAGCCATTCACTCCGTCCGCTGCCACGGCTATCAGATACCCTTGAATTCCAGGGTCTTCATCAAAAGTCGTGAAGCGTGCCGTCTGGCCGGCGGTCAGACACATGAAGCGGTCCGCGACCGAGCAGCTCTGAGCCACAAAGAAGAGATGCACGAAAGCAGCTGACGACGAGCTCGTGTTGGTGATGCTGATCTGTGTATTTGTCGTGTTCGGCGAAGTCGTGCTCGATGTGTAAAGAACATAGAAGAGCACCGAGCCAGCCTTCTGATCGCTGATCTCCGAAGCCGCCGGATATGGCAGACCCGGGTCGGCAGCGAACGCAGCTGATGCCATCATCACGAGCGCGCACATCGCCAGGAAAGCGTGAGTGAGTTTGCGTGAGGTTCGCATTGTCGAGTTTCTCCTTTGAGGTGGTCTACAGTGATCGTATTCCAGTGATCGTACTTCCGGCTGACACGCCGGTATTTGTGTGCGCGCGGATTCTCGCGCAACTTGCTGTCAGTGTCAAGGATAGTTGGTATCCTGAGGGACATTGTGTTTGGGGCGGCTGGCTCCCAAAAAGCAAGGGCGGTGCCGACCCGAAGGTCAGCACCGCTCCTGGATTCAACCCATCGACCTGACTTAGCAGGTCGGCGGGAATAGTGGCATGAACCAAGGTAGCAAGTGGTGCCAACGTCAGCTTGTGCAGATTGCGCGCTCCGTTGAACGCGTTCTGATTCTGCGCTGCAGTCGGGTTGCGAGTGAATATCGCTCCGATAATTGCCAACGTTGGCGGTCGCCCAGAACTTCATCCATCCCGTCGAATTCGCAGGAATGATCACCTCAAACCGGGGCGTAGTTCTCGGGAAATTCGCATCTCCCAGAACTCCCGTCAACTGGCAGTTGCCGGGGATCGTCCAGCTGTAGGATTGCTCTGCTTCATCGTAGACGATGCCGAACAGGTTTCCGAACGAATTCACCGAAGTGAACAGGTTCCCGTTCATGCTGTTTACGAAAATTCGATGGAAGGTCTGATCAGCTCGCGAGCCAAGGCTCGAAGCCGCCAAAACCAACGGTGCACGGTTGTACCCGTGTGGCAGCACCGTTGAAGAGAAGAGTAGCCGCAACCGAATTCGCGTCGCAACCAGGAACCGTGCCCTGGAAGAGCGCTGCGAAAGCCTCGGCGCCAAGTGCACCGAAGTAGCCTTCGGAGAACTTGACGTACTCGCTGCCAATCAGGAAGTTAAAGCTCGTCGGGCAGCCAGTAGACTCCGTCAGCGGCAACTGCGATCAGGAAGCCCGTGATTCCCGGGTCCTCCGAAAACGCATCGATCGATGCCGTCTGTTGCGCAGTCAGACATATAAATCGATCCGCAACACTGCAGTTGTTTGCAACAAAGAACAGGTGCACAAATGCAGCTGAGCTCGATGACGTGTTCGTGATTGCCATCGTTGTGTTTTGCGCGGCTGGATTTGCCGTGCTTGAAGTATAGACGTTATAGACGAGCACCGAGCCGGCTTTCTGATCGCTGACTTCCGACGCCGCTGGAAACGGATCGCCGGGGTCTGCGCCGAAAGCAGACGCGCTCATGATGACGAGCGCCGCTGCGGCTAGCAGTGCATTAAAAAATTTGCGTGAGGTTTGCATTGTCGAGTCTCCTCCGTGCTTCAAGGTCAATTTCTTGCTCGTCCCGTGGCCGGTTGCCTTTTCTTTTCCCGGTTCCGCCATCCGGCTCACTTGCCGAATGGCGGAACGCGCGAGAACCTCATCGCAACCAGCCCGCAACCGTTCCACTAGCAGGTCGGCGGGAATATGCGGCATCGTTGCGGCATCATTCGTGAGCGTCAACTTGTGCAGGGTGTGCCCGCCGTTGAACGCACTCGATGATGTTCCGGCATTTGGATTCGCGTTGATTACCGCGCCGATGATGCGCAGGACCGCCGGGGCCAAGCGTCCAGAACTTAATCCATCCCGTCTGATTCTGCGGAATGATCTCCGTGAACCGCGGAACGGTGCGCGGGAAATCATTCGTCAGACGTGCGAACAACTGGCAGCCGACATTGATGCTCCAGCTGAATCCCTGCTCTGCGTCGTTGAACGTCAGACCGAAGATCGTGCCGATGTTGCGAGGACCTGCAACCAGGTCGCCTCCAACCCGGACAATCACCAGTCGCGTGTCATTCGAATCAAGGAATGATGGAACGCTTGCGACTGCAAGAACCTTGCCACCCTTGTTGTACTGGATGCCGTCGAATCAGCACGAAGGATTACCTGCTGCGATCCCTGGAACTGTCCGTCTCGCACAGTCAGGATGATGTCCCTGGTAGAGTGCCGAAAACGCCTCTGCTCCAAGATTGGCCTGGTGTGTGCCTGCCTTGATGAAGGCATCCCCGATCAGGAAGTTGAACGATCTCGGGCAGCCATTCGCTCCGTCCGCCGCGATGGCTATCAGATACCCTTGAATTCCAGGGTCTTCATCAAAAGTCGTGAAGCGTGTCGTCTGGCCGGCGGTCAGACAGATAAAGCGGTCCGCGACCGAGCAGCTCTGAGCCACGAAGAAGAGATGCACGAATGCAGCTGACGACGAGCTCGTGTTGGTGAGGCTGATCTGTGTATTTGTCGTGTTCGGCGAAGTCGTGCTCGATGTGTAAAGAACATAGAAGAGCACCGAGCCAGCCTTCTGATCGCTGATCTCCGAAGCCGCCGGATATGGCAGACCCGGGTCAGCAGCGAATGCCGCCGATGCCATCATCACGAGCGCGCACATCGCCAAGAGGGCTTGTGTGAGTTTGCGTGAGGTTCGCATTGTCGAGTTTCTCCTTTGAGTTTGTCTAGTGTTAATCATGGTTGCGGGCGGTCCGCCTGTTTCTTTTCGCGTGCACCGCTCGCACCTTTTTGAGATGAAAGCAATTGAGCACACGCCGTAGCGCTCTGCCCATTTTTAAAAACAGCGTACAGCGGGATTAGATCGCAGGTATATACAGCCCACCAGCTATCTCGCTCCCCTGTTATTACGAAAACATTCTACTTTCTCGCAGGCCTTCATTGGGATGCTGTCAGGTCGTGAGGAAAGCCCGCGGTGCAGCAACTGCCGTTATACCACGGTCGGCGGTTTCAGGGCAATAGAAGTTTTTCTTTTTCTGATGAACGCCAATCGCTCGAAAAACTCCCATTCCTCCGCTCAACTTCCACCCGTCACCAATCACCAATCACCTCGTGCGTGCCAGAGTCGGGGGTGCCAGAGTAAGTCAAAAACAGATGAGCCGTGCAGGGATCGAACCTGCGACCCTCTGGTTAAAAGCCAGATGCTCTACCGACTGAGCTAACGGCCCATGCTTCAAGTCACTTTACTTTCACCAAACTCAAGGAACTTGAGAAGCCTCAACTTACTCTGCGGCCTCAAACCGACGGCAAATATTAGCCGTTAACCCAAAAGTCGTCAAGAGTTTTGCGGATTCTTCCGGCTCTCGCGTGGAGCAACTTCATCAACACAAACGAGAGCCGGAAACCTTAGGAATGGAGGGGCTGATTAACAACCCCTAATGTAAACTGTGTCCCTAATAGAGATTGAACGTGTACTCGAGTTGCCCGCGGACCGTCACCGGTGCTCCACCCTTTGTGGCCGGCTGAAACTTTATCTTCTGAGCAGCCTCGATAGCTTTCTCAGTCAACCCGTCCGGCAGCCCGTGCACCACTCGCACATTCGTCACCCGGCCATCAGCCGTGAATATGGCGCTCAGCAGCACGCGTCCCTGAATCTTGTTCTGACGTGCCTCTTCCGTGTAGCGCGCCTTCTCCTTGTAAAGGATGACAATCCTTCCGACTCCGTTTGCGCCCTGGGTCTCGACTCCGCCACTCCCGGTTCCACGCGGCCCGCCACCGAGCCCCATGTCGCCACCACCGGCATTGCCGCCTCGACCAGGACCGACACCAGGACCTTCACCACTGCCTACACCTGATCCCTTATTTGTTCCAATACCGTCTCCTGAACCAGGTCCGCTTGACGGCGGGGCGGGAGCTCCACGCGGGTCACCGATTGGCCCTTTGAGTTGTGGCAACGCTTTCGGGTCGCCATAGACAGTCATCGGAACCGGCAACGAAGGATTCTTGATCTTTGGCGGCTCCGGGTTAGGCGGAACTATTTGAGGAGTCAACGCCATTTGAGGAGGCCGTCCAAGGCTTGGAGGTTCGGGTTGCTCACGGCCGCCGCCACCGCCGCCGCGTGCCTGTTGAACCTTCGGCTTGCTTCCGCCGGTAAAACCGCCCTTGCCTTTGGGAGCTTCCTTAGGCGCTTCCTTAGTGATGGATGTCGGCACTATCAGATCTGCAATCTGCTCGACCTTATCCTCGTCCTGCTGTCCCTGTACCTTGCCGAAATGGATGAGTCCGGTCAGGAGGACTGCAATGAAGATAAACGCGTAAGTGATCATCGCGCTTGCGACACCCGCCTGTATCAACCTCTGTCTGCTTCGGGTGTTGCCATCACCCTTAATGACAGAGACGATGAACCCCTTCGGGTCGCGACGGAAATCGGCTGCCGCCACCTTCACTTCCGCGCTAAAGCGCGAAAGTATCGGGTCATCGGGAAGCAGACCCATTTCACCCGGATGAAATTCGGGCGCTTTCTTCCCGAAATCATCGACAAATATTTTCCAGGATTCCTTCAGGCGCGCAATGATGCTTCCTTCTTCAGGAATAAGAAACTCGGCGCCGCCCGCCTGCTGCTTCTTCCCGAAATACTGAAAGAAAACACCAATCCCCTCGCCCATGTTCGAGATCACGCCTCCCTGCTGTTCCAGCAGCGCAGCGCTTCCTTCCGACTTCTGCTTCTTGCCGAAATATTTGACGAATTCTCCGAAGCCCTCACGTAGCTGCTTTCCAATGCTCCCCTGCTCGGGCAGCATAAATGACATTCCGCCATCCGCCCGGCTCGGCTGTTGCTCGACGTGCTCGTCGATGAAAGCTGCGGGGAGACCGGCTCCGGCTGCGATAAAGGCTTAACCGAGGGCATGGGCTCGGTCGGCCGCTGAACGGGCGCGACCGGGATAGGCTGCGTTCGCGTTCCGCCTGAAGGCGGTAAAGCATGCCCGCTTACAAGCTGTTCGGTGACGGCCTGCACGGGCTTCTCGCGTTCGACAACGCGCTCCACGACTCGTTCGACAATTGGCTGCGTCGAAACCGGCGGCTTCGAAACGGGTGGCTGCGTCGAAACCGGCTGCTTCGAAACGGGCAACGCCGCAACTGGCTGCGTTCTCCGCAGATACTCTTCTGCGGTTAGCAGAAATTCAGTATCGGTCGGACAATACTGAAACCCATTCGGGTACTGCTGTTGGCAAGTCGGACAGACCTTCATCGTTCTCACCCCTCCCACACTATCATATCAATATTAGGGACCAAGCAAAGCAAAATCAAGGCAATAGAATCGTTGCAATCTATGAACGAAGCGCGCATCGCGGCTTGCACAACATTAACCTTACTGGGGTTTGATGTCTGGTCGCAGGAGAAGGATGCATGCCATCCCATCGCAAACAGCCCACGTCGGGCCTCTTTACTCGTATTGCTCCCTGCTTGCAATTCCTCCGGCTACCTGTTCGGGCGAGGGTCTCAATGGAGCCAACGAAGGAAATCGCGTAGAGGTTCCATTTGTCTAACTCGCAGGCGAAACTTTATACGACTCCAGTTTGCGGTAGAGCGTCTTTCGTCCGATTCCAAGGATACGCGCTGCCTTGGCCTTGTCACCTGCAGTAAGTGCCAGCACCTGCGCGATTGCCGCGCGTTCGATCTCTTCCATTGTCATCGGAAGGCTCAGCTCAAAATGACTGACGTGGCCCGGCGCTGCGTGCGCCCGGATCGCTTCAGGCAGATCTTCTTCATTTATCTGCCTGCCAGCCGCCACGATGACTGCTCTCTCGATGCAGTTCTCGAGCTCTCGAACGTTGCCCGGCCATCCGTACATTCTGAGCGCCTTGAGTGCCCGGTCCGAGATACCTGTAACCCTCTTTCCGCTTCGCTGCTGATAACGATCGACAAAGAAAGCGACGAGCTGCTCGAGAATCTTCGGTTCGCTCGCGCAGTGGCGGCAAGATGATCGGATATACATTCAACCGGTAATAGAGATCGCGACGAAATCGATTTGCTTCAATCTCCTGTTCAAGATCCTTGTTTGTCGCGGCGATCACGCGCACATCGGTCTTGATCACCTCATTTCCTCCGACGCGATTGAACTCACCGTCCTGGAGCACACGGAGAAGGCTGACCTGCGCCGCAAGACTCATCTCGCCAATCTCATCGAGAAAAAGAGTGCCACCGTCAGCTTCTTCGAATCGACCGATACGCTTCGACCGCGCATCGGTAAAAGCGCCGCGTTCGTGGCCAAAAAGCTCGGTTTCAAGCAACGTAGGCGGTATCGCTCCACAATTGATTTTCACAAAAGGACGCGCATTGCGGCGCGAATTGGACTGAATCAGACTTGCCACCAGCTCCTTGCCGGTGCCGGACTCTCCCTGTATGAGAACGCTTGTCCGGCTATCGGCTACCGAAAGAGCCATCTCGATAGCCCTTCTGATTTTAGGTGATGACCCGATGATCCGTTCGCCAGCCCGAGCATCATTGAGCTCACGCTTGAGTCGCAACACCTCGGCTGATAGCCGGTCCTTTTCAAGCGCAACCGCAATCTGACTCGAGATTCCGTTGAGCAACTGAACGTCGAAATCAGAAAAACGGTTTTCCTCCGCCACCCACACGAGCGCGATCACGCCAAGGGTTCGCTCCTTTGAGCTGATCGGCACAATCAACGCCGACCTTCCCTTGATGACGTGAGTCAGCAAATACGAGGCAACGGGTGAGTTATCCGGTCCTTCGAGCTTGAGCGTGTGACCCTGCTCGAGCACTTCCCTGACAACAGGATGATCGGGCAGCCGGATCGTCCGAGCCTCTCGATACTTCGCCTCCACAGCCTTTCTGAGATCCACCCCACGCCTCGCCCGGAACGAGTCAAAGTTCAGATGATCAGCATCCGAGTCGAGCACTGCGAGGCATCCATAATCCGCTCCGAGCAGCTCGAGTGCCTTGTCGATGACAAATGCGACGATCTCCTTGAAATCGCTTCGAACGTTGATGTCGTTCGATATCTCGAGAAGGAGTTTGGTGAGCTCGACCTCCTTTTCCTTCTCCCGGTAAAGCCGCGAATACTGAAGACCGATGGTCACCTGACTCGAGAGCCACTCGATCAGGCGCTTCTCAGTGTCGTTCCATTGATGCGGCTCGCGACAGTAGTGAAGTGCCATGACACCGAGCAACTCATTGCGAAAAACGAACGGTGCAATCAGCACGGCGCGTGTTCCAATCAACTGACACGTGGCCCGTACCCAGCTTGGAAGATCCGCCGTCTGGATGTCGTCGATCGCAAAATGACGCCCTCCGCGGGGAAGATAGTTTTTGATCGTTTCGGTGGGCACGAGCGAAGGTGGAATGTTGAGACCGGTTCCAGGCGCCAGCCCGTTATCGGCAAGATATTCGTGACTCACCTTGAAACCGCCGTCGTCGGATGGAGTAATCACGTTACAACGGTCCACGGAAAGACGCTGCCCTGCTTCTGTCACTGCGGTCTGCAGGAATCTGTCGATATCGATGACACTGGCGATATCGGGCGACAGGCGGTTGAGAATCGCGTCGCGCACCTCGTACATTTCGAGGAGGCGTTCAGTGAGATTGTCTTTCATCGTTGCGGGCTCGTTCATCATCACAGGGAGACAGAGGTCACCGAGCCGTAATTGTGGGAGAGGACTGGCAGGTGTTTCTCTTCTTTGGTTTCACGAATGCCGAAAAGATCATTCCACGATCGCATTACGGGGAGAGCCAGTTCTCCAGCCAGCTCGCCCACCGTCATCCCATCCAGAAAGCGCTCGTCGTGTTGGCGGTAACTGTCCGACGGCACCATCAGAAACTCACCTCTGAAATGCTCGCGCGACGTCACGAAATCGATGCCCTGAAAGCAGGCCCGCGACTGTCACGCCGGCTCCGAAAAACACATTTGGAACCTTGACTGCAGTGAGCCGCGTTCCGAATTGCACATTCAGCTCATCAACCTTCTTTTCGAGAATCGGATGGAAGATCTCTCCTGTAGCGATCGTTCCGTAAATCCGGTGAGCCTGTTCTTCGTCGAAGAGTCCGCGTTTGCGGCGTGACTTGAGTAGTCTCATTCTCCGGCTGTGCTCTTCTGCAAACTGCCTCACCATTCCGACGCCGTCTTCAATCTGAGGGTAGCTGTCATCCGATGTGCTCCGTGCGCGAACGATGCGATAGTGCGACCGGGGCGGCACCTGCCTTCCAGCACGAATGTAGAACTCATCGCCAAGAAATGCGAAGACGGTGCCAAGCCTCGCCTTGAGCCTCTGCTGAATTGGAGTCATCTGATCGATCACACGCGCGCAGTACTCGTCATCGACTGCCGTCAGCTTGTCACGGTATTTATGTCGGTCAGTAACGCCCAGGGGCACGATCGCGGTCGAGACAACGCCCGGATGAAGAGCCGAGAGATCCTCGACCGTCTTCTCGAGATGGGGTCCATCGTTGATCTCCGGACAGAGGACAATCTGCGCGTGAATCTCGATACCGTGATCAATAAAGTGCTTCATCTTCGCGATGACGTCATCACGCGCTTCGATGCCGAGCATGTATGCCCTCAAATCCAGGTCTGTCGTGTGCACCGAAACATACTGAGGCGTCAATCGCTGCTCGATCACTCGCTCAACCTCAGATTTGGTGATCGTCGTGAGCGTTGTGTAGTTTCCATACATGAATGAGAAGCGAATATCCTCATCCCTAACCCAGAGCGACGAGCGAGAACCTTCAGGATTCTGTTGAATGAAACAGAAGATACAGTCATTGCCGCACTGACGCGGCGTCATCGGCTCGAAATCGATCCCCCAGGGTTCGTTTTCGT
Source organism: uncultured Acidobacteriota bacterium (assembly GCA_963813345.1). GTDB lineage: Bacteria > Acidobacteriota > Blastocatellia > RBC074 > RBC074 > CAWDDA01. The sequence goes on from CAWEYR010000028.1 coordinate 41,157, forward strand.
CCTTTTCAACGTCGACCTGCCATTCCTCGCCCGACGCTTTAACAACCTCCAATTCGAGCGCGTCTTCTCCCGATGTCAGGAACATGAAATCGAGAGCATCGCGCACGCGCCGCCCACCGATCGTCCAGATACGATCCCCAGTCTCGAGCCCGATCTCAGAAGCCAGCGAGTCCGGCTCAATACTTTTAATTTTGATTCCCTTTGCCATCTTATGTTTGAGTTCAAGCTTTAGCTTGCTCTTAGCGTTACAACCTTCAAACCACACGCTAAAGCTTGAACTCATGCTCAAATCAGTTCGTCCAGGCTGCGATATTTCTTTCCCTGTGATTCAGCCACTGCCTTGTACGTAATGTTTCCCTGATACGTATTGACGCCATTCTTCAGGTGCGGGTCGAACCTGACGGCATCCTTGAAACCTTTGTCGGCAAGGGTAATCGCGAAAGGCAGAGTTGCATTTGTGAGCGCAAATGTCGAAGTTCTCGGAACCGCTCCGGGCATATTGGCAACACAGTAGTGAAGCACGTCATCGACATAGAACGTAGGATTGCTGTGTGTTGTTGGCCGCGTAGTCTCGATGCAGCCTCCCTGATCGACAGCCACGTCAACGATCACAGCGCCTCGATTCATCGAGCCCAGCATTTCGCGCGTGATGAGCCTCGGAGCTGAAGCTCCCGGGATCAGCACCGCGCCAATCGCGAGATCAGAATCTGCGATCGCTTCCTGAACAGTGTACGGGTTAGAGACCAGAGTCTTGATCTTCGAACCAAAAATGTCATCGAGATATCGCAGGCGGTCAAGATTCCGGTCGAGAACGACGACGTAAGCTCCAAGACCAACGGCCATCTTGAGCGAATTGATCCCGACTACCCCTCCTCCAATGATCGCGACCTTGCCGGGCAACACTCCCGGGACCCCACCGAGAAGCACACCGCGCCCACCCTCAGGCTTGAGGAGGTAATGCGCGCCCACCTGTACCGCCATGCGACCCGCCACCTCAGACATCGGTGTCAGGAGTGGCAGGTGGCCTTCTTCGTTTGTGATCGTTTCGTAAGCCACGCCCGAAACCTTGTGCTTGAGCATGGCTTCGGTCAGTTCAGGCAATGGGGCAAGATGAAGGTAAGTAAAAAGGATCTGACCATCGCGCATTCGGTCGTACTCAGGACCGACCGGCTCCTTTACTTTGACCACCATGTCAGAACGTTCCCAGACTTCGTCTGCAGAATCGATAATCTGACCCTTTGCATGCCGGAACTCGTCATCTGTGATACCACTCTCCAAACCGGCTCCCTTTTCGACAAAAACCGTATGCCCGCGGTCACTGAGCGTTCTGACTCCCGCCGGAGTCAGCCCGACACGCGATTCCTGATCCTTGATCTCTTTGGGCAATCCAATATTCATATCACCTCAGGCTGCGTTGTACCGCCTTCAGGCGGAATCTTCGGCGGTATCAATCTGCGCCTTCTGAAGACGCCCGCTGTAGTCAATGTAGATCGACTTCCACTCCGAGAAGGTTTCAAGTGATGTCAGCATGGCGCCTTCGCGATGTCCGTTTCCTGTCGCTTTTGTTCCGCCGAAAGGCAGATGGACCTCTGCGCCGATGGTTGACGAGTTCACATAAAAGATTCCCGTGTTCATGCGCTCCATGGCATGAAACGCCTGATTGACATCGCTTGTGAATATCGACGCCGAAAGCCCGTACTTGACGCCATTCGCGATGTCGATCGCATCGTCGAGATCCCGGCACGGAATGACACTGACAACCGGTCCGAAGATTTCCTCCTGGGCAATTCGCATTCCCGCTGCAACATCCGTGAAGATAGTCGGCTCGATAAAGAATCCGTAGCGATAGTCACCGCTTACAAGACGTCGTCCGCCAGCCTTCAGCTTCGCCCCGTCAGCCTTTTTTCCCGTTTCGATGTAACCGAGAATCTTCTCAACGGCCTGTTCACTGATGACCGGCCCGACTTCGACCGCAGGGTCGATTCCGTCGCCTATGGTCAGCTTGCGAGTACGATCAATCAGCTTGTCCACGAACTTTTTGTAAACACGTTTGTGCACTATCAGCCGCGATGAAGCCGTGCACCTTTGACCTGATGTCCCGAAACCACCCCACACACTCCCCTCAACTGCGAGATCGAGATCCGCATCGTCCATGACGATGATGGCGTTTTTTCCACCCATTTCGAGAGAACAAGTCTTTCCCTCGCGCGCGGCAGACTCGGCGACCACTCTCCCCGTATCGGTTGATCCCGTAAACGAGATCAGGCGCACAGATTCATGTACCGTGAGTGGTGCCCCCGCCTCTTCCCCTGTGCCAATCACCATGTTGATGACTCCCGCGGGCACTCCGGCTTCCTCGGCTGCGCGAACCAGATTGACTGTTGACAAAGGAGTATCTTCGGCCGGCTTGATGACAACCGTATTGCCGCACACGAGCGCCGGCATGAGTTTCCACGATGGGATTGCCATCGGAAAATTCCACGGAGTGATCAAAGCGCAGACACCAACCGGTTGGCGAACGCACATCGCCAGCTTGTTGGGAAGCTCTGACGGCGTCGTGTAACCCTGCAACCTTCGCCCCTCACCCGCCGTGTAGAAAGTCATGTCGATGGCTTCCTGAACATCGCCGCGCGCCTCTTTGAGCACCTTGCCCATCTCGCGCGTCATTTCGCGAGCATATGCTTCTTTGCGGTCGATCAGAATCTGACCAAGTCGAAAGAGCATCTCCGCGCGTCGTGGGGCAGGTGTTTCGGACCATGCTTTGCTCGCATCGCAAGCTGCTTCGACTGCGCGGTCTACATCGGCAGAGGTCGATGCCGGAAAAAGCCCGACGACATCTCGAATATCAGCCGGATTTCGGTTCTCCATCATCGCGCCGCCATCCGGCTTAATCCATCGGCCGCCGATATAGTTTCTGAAAAACTCAGCTTTGGCGTTCAGTTTTGCCTTAGCCTCGACCATGACACCTCTCTCGGATTACGCGCAACACAATCATAGGCCCGGCGCGTGATGACAACGCAAGCAACTGACGCGCGCGTCTCGCCACTTGCCCGGATGTTTATGCTTTAGCTCAAGTTCGCCCAACTTCTCAGGCGTATGACAGACCAGACACTCGTCGCGATGTTTTGCCGCAAGATGTGCCGGAGTTGAGGGTACTGGACGTGCCCTGTCCCTGGTGGAGAGATAGTAAAGACCCCCGACCACCAGGATGACTATCGCAAGAAAGAGCAGATCACGAAGCTTCATGCGCAAACAATCAATCTAACAAACCGGTCGACTATTTACCAAGGTAGGTTGTACCGCCTTGAGGCGGAATCGTCACATACTCGATCCAACGCTTCCGCCTGAAGGCGGTACAACGTACCTGCAACATACCTATGATAGACTGCTGATCTCGTCTATGAAACCCGGTCCGATCATCCTTTTATCTCTGGCATTGCTCTGTTTAGCATCCTGCCAGCGTACTTCTGCAAACCGATTCTATGGCAACTGGAATGCTTACGTTTTGACTCCTTCGAACGGTCGCGCAGCGTTCAGGTTCGAAATCGCTCCGGGTTCCGCGGGTCCGGTCGGCACTATGATCAACGGTACCGAGAGAATCGAATCGACGAGCAGTTCCATTGCGGGTGACGTGCTCGATTTGAGGTTTGATTTCTACGATGCAAGTCTGAAAGTGCGTCGCATCGATCGCGATCTCAAAGGCGAGTTCACTCGACAGTGGCGCAAGCAAATGCTCGTTCGGGAATTCCAGGCGGTTCCGGCAGGAGCTGAGGCTGCAAACGCAGTCAACGCTCAGGCGAGTTCACCCTTCACGGGCACCTGGATTTTGAATGTCGGATCCGGCGAGAGTGCTCGCGTGTGGAGTGCTCAGTTGAGAGAAGAGTCGGGCGAGGTTCGTGGCACGATTTCAACCATCAGCGGAGACTGGGGAACTCTGGCCGGAGTCATAAGGGACGGCGAACTTGTGTTGACGCGATTTGACGGGATCAATGCGAGGGTGGTTCGCGCGCGCTCCGCAGCTGAGGGCCGACTCGAGGGCTCGATCGATAGCGGTGCACGTACGGGTCCCGTGAGTTTTGTGGCTGAACGGGAAACAGCATCCAACCTCGCGTCTCTTCCCGATCCGGTTGCGCAGTCAACGATTCGCAATCCAAAAGAACCGTTTCGCTTCAGTTTTCCCGATGTCGATGGCAGGATCGTGTCATCAACCGACGAGCGGTTCACCGGTAAAGTCGTGGTTGTGACGCTCAATGGAACCTGGTGTCCCAACTGCTATGATGAAGCACCGTTTCTCGATGAGCTCTATGCCCGGTACCGCACCGAGGGGCTCGAGGTAGTAGGTCTGTCATTCGAGTATACCGGCGATTTTGCTCGCGATGCAGAACAGGTACGCATCTTTGCAAAAAGACTCCAGCTGAAATTTCCGGTGCTTGTTGCAGGGACAACCGACGAAGGCGATGTCGAGCGCAAGCTTCCTCAGTTGGGCAAGTTCACGAATGTTTTCCCGACTACCTTCTTTGTCGGACGTGATGGTCTCGTGAGGCGCATTCATACTGGCTTTGAAGGCAAAGCTGCGGGTGACAGGTTTGGAATCGTCAAGAATGAGATGGAGCAGCTCGTGAAAGAGCTTCTCGCCCAGGAGGTTTTATGAGCATCAATCGACGCGAATTTATTCGACGCAGCACGGCCACCGGAGCCGTAGCCATGACAGGTCTGCGCACAAGCACCGAGGCGGGGGCGACAGGCTCAATTCAAGCCAGTCCCAATGCGCGGATCAACGTAGGATTTATCGGTGCTGGCGCAAGGGCGCAGCAGCTGATGCAGGAGCTTCGTCAAATTGACGGCGTCGAGATTGTAGCCTTGTGCGACGCCTATCGCGGACGGCTCGAGCGCGCAGCCGAGCGTGCAGGCAAAACCGCAAAGGTCTATCGGGACGCGAACGAACTGCTGACCCAACGCGACGTGGATGCAGTCTTTGTTGTCACGCCGGATCACCTGCACAAGTCGCAAGTGCTCGCTTCGCTCGCCGCCGGCAAGGATGTGTACTGTGAAAAGCCGATGACCTATAGCATCGACGAAGGACGCGAGATCATCGAGGCGGTTAAGAAATCCGAGCGTGTGTTGCAGGTCGGCAGTCAGGGAGTGAGCTCGGCCATACAGGCGCGCGCGCGGGAAATTGTGGCATCCGGCAAGCTTGGACAGGTGACGATGATTCGCGCGACATTCGCACGAAACTCGGCAGGAGGCGCGTGGATTTATCCGATTCCTCCCGATGCTTCCCGTGAAACTGTCAACTGGGAGATGTTCCTCGGAGCTGCGCCCAGGCGCGAGTTTTCACCGGAGCGCTTTTTCCGCTGGCGGTGTTTTGAAGATTACTCCGGAGGTGTCGCTACGGACCTCTTCGTTCACCTGATCACGTCGATTCACTTTGTTATGGGCGCTGGTATGCCGGGAACGGTGACGGCGCTCGGGTCGCTTGATCGATGGAAGGGAACCAGGGATGTCCCGGACACCCTGAACGCGGTGCTTCAATATCCCGAAGGTTTCACTCTCAACCTGAGCGCAACGCTCAACAACGAATACGAAAGTGAAGGCGGGGTTCAGATTCTCGGGACAAAAGGCACTTTGCAACTCGGAGACACGCTCACACTGATACCGGATCATACAATCGAGGATAACGGTTGGGTTGTCGATTCGTGGCCGCGGCCACTTCAGGAGGCCTATTTCAAAGACCCGAAGGTGCAGGAGACCGAGATGCCTCGCCGGTGGCCCCCTCAGGTGATTCCTGGAACCGAGACCTGGCTTCCACGGGGCAGGAACAGCACCTACACGCATCTCGAAAACTTTCTGCGTTCCGTGAGGACCCGACAGGCACCAGTCGAAGATGCCGTCGCCGGACACCATGCCGCCTCAGTCGCGCATATGATCAATATCGCGGCCAAAGAAAAGAAAGCCGTTTTCTGGGATAAGAAAGCAGATCGACTTAAGGCGTGATCTTCGCACGTTGTACCGGGCTCAACGTAGACACTACTTTTTCGCAAGAAAGGCTTTTGCTTTCTGAAGCTCGGTCCTTGTCGTGTCGCTCCGGTCGCAAAGCGCGACAAGCTGAGCGTAGTAAGTGCGCGCCTTGTCATTTTGTCCCGCGAGTTCCGCAGAACGCGCTGCTCCATGAAGACCATTGAAGCGGCTGGGGGAATTGCGAAGCGATGTTTCGAACTCGAGTAGAGCCGGGCCGGGCTGATTTAATTCAAGGAGCATATCCCCTAGCAACTCTCGCGCTGGCGTGATCGCTCCCGGTGTGACCGGGTGCTTCTCCGTTGAATCCTCAAGATCGACAGCAGAGCGAAGGAGCTTCAATCCTTCCTCGGTCTTGCCTTCAGAGCGCGCAATCCACGCTGACGCTTCGAGCCGGTAGATACTCAACCTGGCTCGCCCAATAGGCGTCCTTTCCAACCAGCGCCTTGTGAATAGAGGAAAGCTTCTCAATGTCAGTGCGAGCGGCTGCAGGGTTACCGCTGCGGGCCTTGCCAATAGCACGAGCGAAGATCGTTATCGCCTCAGCATAACGAAATCGCTCCCAGGGAAAGTCAGCCGGATGTATCTCGAGTGCTGCAGCTTCAGCCCAGCGGCGCCTCTCGAAGGCATTGCGCGCCGGAATCGCTGCAAAGGCATATGCAGCTGCGAAATTTTCAATATCTACCTTCGTGATCGCTTTCGTTTCGTCCAACACACGCTTCGCCTTTATGTCCTCGGCACCCTGGAGATAGGCATACTCGAGGTAGTCCATGGCGTGGAGCTGATCAAACGAAGCACGGCCCGGGTGCGTCTTTGCTACATGACGGCTGGCAGCATTTGCAGAAGCTATATTTGACTGGATCGACTCCTTCCACAGCCCAAGCCGCGTGAATATGTGCGACGGCATGTGCAGTGCGTGCGGCGACGATGGCGCAATCTTCGCATAGCTTCGAGCTGCCGGTAACGCGAGCTCAGCAAGCTGCGGGTAATCGAAACTGTGTATGATGTAGTGAGCTATGCCAGGATGTTCCGGTTCCGCAGGCAATATCCCGTTGAGTATCTCAGCGGCTTTCTTCTGCTTGGCATAACTCTTGTCAGTAGGCAGTGCCGTTCCAAGCAGCGAAAGCGCATAAAAGATCGCCGCTTCACGATCCTTTGGATTGCGAAGATAGACCTGCTCCATGGCTTTCTCGTAGGCAATGCTCCGAGTGCGGTGATCGACTGTGTCGGACTCCTTGTAGAAGGCCTCCATTGCACCAATGTAGTCTCTTTCACGCTCTGTTTTCGCTCCAGCCGCCCTGGCCCTCTCAATAGCGGACCACCCGCGCTTCAAATCCTGTGCGTCAGGCGGCGCCCAAAGGGGATGATAAAGACTCATCGCGACGCCCCAATACGCCATAGCGCAGGCGCGGTCGGTCACTGCAACTTCCGAAAACGCCTTTCCCGCCTCTTCATACCAGAAGGAGTGGAGCATCGCCGTGGCCCGATTGAATTGCTTCTGAGCCTCAGGCGTGCAACTCACAGGAAAGCTCACCTGACCGAGTTTTTCGGATGTGTCGTGCTGATGCTGGTGCTGGTGCTGTTCCTGCGCTTTCGACATTGAAATGAACAAAAACCCGGCGAGAAGAGCGCAAAGACTGAGTCTTGTCAATCGCATACCTTACGAGTCTCCTTTACGGGTTGATGACGGCTTGAACCCTGCCGATTTCTCCGGTTACCAGCCGCACCTTAATTCCGTGCGGATGATAAGCCGATTTCGTCAAGATGTCTTTAACAACTCCGCGGGTGAGCTTTCCCGACCGCTGATCCTGCTTTTGGACTATTTCAACCATAGCTCCTGGACGTATCGCGTTCATAGTTCAGAATCTCGGATTCTTAAGCAGGCTAGCAGCGTCTTCATCCACCATCCATAACAATCCTCCATCACCTGGTCGAATCATCTGGGCTGGAAGCTCGTTCGGCGTGAAAGTACCTTCGATTACGCGATGTAATGCTCTCAGCTTTGTCATTACCGGAAACAAGAAAAGTAACATTGCACGCAAGATTGATGGTTTTTGCTGTAAGTGTTATCCGATAGCCTTGAAACTTTTCAACGAAATTGGCAACCGCATAATGATCTGTAGACTTGAGCGCTTCCGAATGCGGGAAAAGGGACGCAGTGTGACCATCGGTGCCAAGCCCAAGGAGCACGAGGTCTAACCGGGGAACGCCTGGGGAAAAGAATGAAGTGAGTTGAGTCTCGTAGAGGGCAGCTGCGCGATGCGGATCAGCCTCTTCTCCTGCGATGCGAAACACGTTGTCCGGCGGTACCGGAACCTTTGAGAGAAGCGATTCGCTGGCCATTCTGAAGTTGCTCTCGGCATGCTCGGGTGGAACGGTTCGTTCATCACCAAAAAAGAAAAAGACCGATTGCCATGGAACGGTGTCAAGAAATGGCGCTCGAGCGAGGAGCGAATACATGGCTTTGGGTGTCGATCCGCCCGCCAGCGCAACAGTAAAGCGTCCATTCCCGAGGACGTATTGATCCGCCAGACGAGCGAAATGCCGCGCTGCCTTGAGCGCGAGTTCTGCTGAATCTTGTAGATGCGTAAAGCGTGTTGCATGATCTTCAATTGACCTGGGAGCGAGCAAAGGCAGGTTCAATCGTTCTCGCATCCCTGATGCATTCTTCTAATGCAACCGGGGTTTGAAGACTCAACCCTGGCTACGATGTGACGCTCCGGCGTCAGCGGATCACTGCCAATGCCAATCTCCGAGCACCAGCTAAAGCTGTGTCAAAGCTTGTCCTCCAATCACGCGCCAGGTCAGCCTGGCGCTCCCATGCTCCACGCCGAGAACAAACTTTTCGATTCCTCGGGCCCAGCCTTCTTCGTCATTCGAGCTTGTTAGAAAACGTGCGTGCGATCTGACGTACTCAACCGCTTGCCCCATTGCAATGCTGACGCCTGCGCGCGCGAACATCTCGACATCATTCGGCCCGTCTCCGATAACAGCGATATCTGCTTCCTGACAGCCAAAGATACCAGCAAACCTGGAGACTACGGCACCCTTGTGCCAGCCGTGTGCAGTTATGTCCAAAAACCTTGGCTTTGATCGTGATGCAGAGACCTGCGAATCAAGTTCCTTGAGGATCTTTGCTTCGGCCAGCTCGACGTGATCTGGTCTCCCGACGACGGTCAACTTGTTAAGAGGCGATCTGCAGGCGTTCATCATACCCACTAAAAGTCGCTGCAAAACCCGCCGTGTGCTCCTCGCGGTCTACAAATGGTGTTCGCTCCGATGCCCACCAGTCGTGCGAATCGTATAACCAGACATCGAGCCCAAGGTCGCGTGCGATGTCTTTTATCGCCAGAGTCACAGAGGCATCGAGTGTACTCGCGGCAATTCCGCTTCCATCGCCTGACAGGATTAGCCCTCCATTGAAAGCAGCAAATGGGGCTTCAAGTCCGAGCGCAGCAGCGATCGGCTTGATCGCTCGAGGAGGACGCGAACTTGCAAGTGCCAGCCGGATTCCGTCCGCAAGCAGCGCGTGCGCTGATCGCTTCGTCGCCGGTGTCACCTCGTGATTCGATGTGACTAGTGTGCCATCGATGTCAGATATGACGAGAGCTATTTGGCGAACGCCATCCATCGCTCAAAGACTCCATCGCTCTGCCACGAGCTTCTCGTAAACCTTCTCTTGTCTGAGCCGAGCGTTGACATAGACTTCATGGCGTTCTGACCGCGGTTCGTACGTCTTTCCAAGCGGTCCTGGAATCTGCGAAATGTCCCGGATCTGACCGAGCGTAGCGAGCGCAAAGATCGCGGCGCCACGACTCGAGGCCTCGCGGGCAAGTGATGCAATCACCGGAACGCCGATGACATCCGCCATCATCTGCGTCCAATACTCCGATCCGAGAATGGCACCTCCCGACGCAACTATTCGCGTGCCGGCGGCGAGCTCAGGCTTGAGCAGATCGAAGATCGCGGCGAAACGATAGCTTACCGATTCGAGCATTGCCACGAGAATATCTTCCGGCCCGGTGTTCAGACTCATTCCCACAATCGCTGCCCGAGCGTGATCTGCCCATCCTGTGCTGCGCTCTCCAGAAAAGAACGGTAGCACTGTCAGGCCATGACTGTCAGGCGGAAAGTCTTCGAGTCCCTCTTCCGGATTTCCTTCTCGAAGCGAAGTGTCTGCCGGCACCAGGAGTAAATGTTGCCACCATTGGAAAGCGCTCCACCCATAACAAAGTAGTTATGATCGGCACGATAACACCAGAGTCCGCGTGGTATCTCGACTTTGCTGGCTTTCCAGCAGACACGCATTGCACCCGAAGTACCTACATTGATAGCTACTGAATCAGGAGTAACACAACCTGAACCTATGTTACTGGCGGCTCCGTCGCCTATGGCAAGCGCCCACGGCAGTCGAGAGAGCTCTGGCCATCGAGCTGCAAATTCGCCCGTAATCCCCTGTAACCTTGCGCCCGCTTCTCCGATCGGAGAGAGCATTTCGCGTGAAAGATCGAGAGCGCGCAGCACCTCGTCGTCCCAGGTCCCCTTGTTGGGATTGAACAGGCCTGTGCCTGAGGCCATCGAAACACTGACCACACACTGGCCAAAAATTCGCTGGTAGAAGTACTCGCCAATGGATATCCAGCGCACTACACGTGAAAAGAGTTGGGGGCGTGCACGTCGCAGCCATGCAATCTTGGCTGGATAGTAGCTCGAGTGAGGCATGCAACCCGTACGGTCGTGGAGCCAGTCGCTGCCCAGCCTGCTCTCGAGAGCCTCGGCGTCACTTTGACTGCGAGTATCACTCCAGTTGAAGAGTGGCGTGACCGCCCGCCCCTGGTCGTCGATTCCGAGAAGACTGTGCCAGAAGGTGCAACAACCTACACCGCAAATCGAACTCTCGAAATCCGGTATTGTGCTTCGAGACTTCGCAAGCAAATCGTCTAAAACCTGGCACAACAGTTCAATCAGATAATCGGCATCAACTTCGACTCCGCCGTCAGGCGTCGTCGTCATCTGATATTGGATCTGCGAATAGGCGCCATCTATTAGTTCCGCGTCACTCGAGTAGAGCGCGGCGCGTGCTGAGGAAGTGCCGAGATCCAATGCTACAAGGAGTGGTTGTTTCGTTTTCAAGTGTGTATCATAACGACCGCTGCATCCGTTATCAAATGAAGGTTTTGTCAGTTTTTGGAACGCGCCCTGAGGCGATTAAGATGGCTCCCGTAATAAAGGAGCTTCGCCTCCACTCCGCAAGCATCGAGAGTCGCGTTTGCGTCACCGCACAGCACCGCGAAATGCTGGATCAGGTGCTCGACCTCTTTCAGATCGCACCCGACCACGATCTCAACATAATGCAGGAGAATCAGACGCTCGCGTCAGTCACTTCAAACGTCCTTGCGCGTCTGGACGAAGTCATTGCTGCCGAGACGCCGGATTGGATACTGACTCAAGGTGATACGACAACGGCGATGGTGGCATCGCTCGGAGGCTTCTATCGCGGCGTCAAGGTCGGGCATGTAGAAGCTGGCCTAAGAACCTGGAACCGCCATCATCCATTTCCCGAGGAGATCAACCGCCGGATTGCTGATGCGGTTTGCGATCTGCATTTTGCTCCAACAGAAGAGGCGCGCAGCAATCTACTCAGGGAGGGCATCGATAATACGAGCATTGTTGTCACCGGGAACACAGTGATCGATGCTCTACTCGATGTCGCCGGGCGGCCATATGCCTGGGACAGTGGTCCGCTTGGGCGGGTGTCACGCGAAAAGAGAATTATTCTGGTGACTGCGCATCGCCGCGAGAACTTTGGAGAGCCGCTCGAGGCAATCTGTCGCGCTCTACGAGAGATTGGCAGCCGTGGCGACATTACGATTGTCTACCCGGTTCACATGAACCCGAATGTCCGGCGAGTGGTCGAGCGACTTGAAGGCAGCGAAGGTGTAGTTCTCACGGATCCGCTCGACTACCTCCCACTGGTGCACCTGATGAAGGCGTGTTATCTCGTGCTCACCGATTCGGGAGGACTGCAGGAAGAAGCACCGGGTCTCGGCAAACCGGTACTTGTCATGCGCGAAACCACAGAACGTCCGGAAGGCGTGGCTGCCGGAACTGTGAAGCTGGTGGGCACAAATACATCGACCATTATTGCTGAAGTCAGCCGCCTTCTGGATGACTCAACCGAATACGAAAAGATGTCGCGAGCCGTGAATCCATACGGCGACGGCCTGGCAAGCCAGAGAATCGTCGCGCATCTGCTAGGCATGTAGTACCGCCTTCAGGGGGATCTCACGCGAAGCCGCGAAGCCGCGAAAAAGAACAACAGTGATTCAAAGACAGAATTTCTTTGGTTCTTTTCGCGGCTTCGCGGCTTCGCGTGATCCGAATACCGCAGCTACTCATTTTCGGCTACGTCCGAATTCGTTTAGAATCTCAGCATGACAAGACGAGTTCTGCTATATCCCGGCGAAGATGGTTTTATCGTTGCTGAAGTCCCGAGCCTTCCGGGTTGCGTTAGCCAGGGCAAGACGCGCGATGAAGCGATTGCAAATGTGCGCGAAGCCATATCCTTGCACGAAGAGGTCTTGCTAGAACGCGGAGAGCCGATACCTGAAGACCATGTTGAGCTTGTAGAGGTCGCCGCGTGAGCCATTTGCCCGTCATCTCGGGCGCGAAATGCGTAGCGGCACTCAAAAAGATCGGCTTTGAGATTTATCGACAACGCGGCAGTCATATCGTTCTGGTCCGCAAGGTTCCTCCGGCACAGACCACCATTCCGAATCACAAAGAGCTCGACCGCGGAACGCTCCGCGCAATCATTCGCCAGACCGGCCTCACTGTCGAAGAGTTTTTGACTCTTCTTTGATAAACTCGCCAGACAGAGCCGATTTGCCGGGGTGGTGGAATGGCAGACACAGAGGACTTAAAATCCTCTGGCCGAAAGGCCGTGCGGGTTCGAGTCCCGCCCTCGGCACTATCAATTGTCAAGAAAGGCGAACCTCTGCCTAGCCTGTAATAGCTGGGAGCGCCGGTCTCTGACCGGCGCGTGAAGTTTGGACAATTACGAGCCGCATTTGGAGTGCGGCGACTCGGCGCCGCTCTCCAAATTCTGCGCTGCTTCGCAGCGTACAAAAAGCGGCGCACAACTTACTTCACCTTCTTTGCTCTCGCTTCCTCTATCAGGGTCCAGGGGCCACCATCAACCGAGCTCTCCATCTTGAAGGAGTAGGCGGTAGGAGACTCCTCAGTGATCGTGACGCGTCCCTTCATGACTTTGCCTTCGATTTTGTTTTCGAAGTTCCACGTCCACACCTTGCCACTTACGTTTCCCCTCACAAAGAATCCGTCACCATAGCTCGTATTCATGTAGAACGTGTTCGTTTTCTCTGTGGGGTCGTAGCCCATAATGGACTGGGTTTTCCCTGTTCCCATCGGCCCGGTGCTTTCACCTCGGCAGACAAGGTGGAAGCCACCCGGAAACCATTCACACGTTTCGCGGCCGGAGGTCTTCCCTGCAGGGCCCATCGGAGAAGCTTTCATCTCGCCTTCAGAAGTCCACGTCCCTGCAAAGTATCCGATGCGCTTCTCTTCCTCACCAGGTTTTCGCGTCGGCGGTTGCGCCAGCGCCAGGGTGCCAAGCAATCCGACGGTGAGAGCTGCAAAAAGAAATCGTTTCATAGTTCCTCCTTTAAGGCTCGAAAGATCCAATCGCAGGTTGAAGAATACTCCATTGCCAACAAGAAAATTAGCATCTAGTATCGCCTTTAGCCCTGAACCGCGCCTTCGGCGCCGTGGCAAGCAAGTGAACTCAAAGCTTAGAATGCTGCTCAACGACTGCATCAATCCGAAAACTATGAATCCAAAGATCCGCATTCAGCTATCCATAATGATGCTCATCCAGTTCTTTATCTGGGGAGCCTGGTACGTAACGGCACCGAACTATCTCGGCACTATCGGCTTCGCAGCCGAAGACTTCGGATGGACATACGCGGTTGGGCCGATCGCAGGGATGATCTCTCCATTCTTTGTCGGCATGATCGCTGACCGATTCTTCGCTGCTCAACGAGTCCTCGCCGTGATGCATATTCTTGGAGCGCTCATCATGCTGGGCGCGACGACGCTCATGCAGACGCAGACACCCTCCCCGGACGTTATTAATCTGGTCCTGTTCGGCTATACGCTCACCTTCTTTCCAACGCTGGCGCTCACCAACACGCTGGCCATGAAAAACATGACAAATCCCGAAAAGGAGTTCCCGGGAATCCGAGTATTTGGAACTATCGGCTGGATTCTCGCAGGCCTATTCCTTTCGTGGGTGGGATGGGAGAAGAGCGTTCACATGTTCTATCTCACGGCGGCAGCGGCACTCCTGCTCGGGCTCTATAGCTTTACGCTTCCGCACACACCGCCTGAAGCGACTGGCAAGGTGACTGCCCGCCAAATACTCGGACTTGATGCGCTGGTTCTGCTCAAGAATCGTTCGTATCTCATTTTCATGATGGCGTCGCTGCTGATCTGCATTCCTTTATCTTTCTACTATCAGATAACCAGCCGTATCGTAGAAATGGCCGGACTTCCGATAGGCCAGACGATGTCCTACGGGCAGATGTCAGAGATATTCTTTATGATCGTCATGCCTTTCTTCTTCATCCGTCTCGGCGTGAAGTGGATGCTTGCTGTAGGCATGCTGGCGTGGGTCGTTAGATATGTGCTTTTCGCACTCGGGGCCCCCGCTCAGGTTCGCTGGATGATTATCTTCGGTATTGTTCTTCACGGTATCTGCTACGATTTCTTTTTTGTTACCGGACAGATCTATACCGACAAAGTAGCGCCGAGGCAGATTCGTGCTCAGGCCCAGGGCCTTCTGGTTCTCTTTACCCTCGGTCTCGGAATGGCGATTGGTGCCAAGGTCGCCGGCGTGGTCGAGGCAATGCACACCACTGACGCATCAAAAGCATTTGCGTCTCAAGTGGTCGAGAAGACAGCTCAAATCGAGCAGCTCAAGCGCAACGTGGAGACGACTTCAGACAGAACAGCGCTCGATGCAAGGATTCTTCAACTTGAAAACGAGAAGGCTGAACTCCGTCGAGAAGAGTTACGCGCAATCGATTGGAAGCCATTGTGGGGGAAACCTGCGATCTTTGCGGCCGCGATTCTCTTATTGTTCGTGCTCCTGTTTCGAGATCGAGGTGAGGGAGCAGAGAATGTTGGTCGCAAGGGAAACAGTATCAGCCGGAGGTGTGCAGTTATGAAAGTACGTTGTACCGCCTTCAGGCGGAAGCGTGAAATCGAGAATGTAACGATTCCGCCTGAAGGCGGTACAACGTACCTTCTCATTCTCGCGATTCTAGTCATGATTTTCGCCGCCTGCTCGGCGAATGAACCATCAGCGGCCAACGTTCCTGGTCCGTCCGCGCAACCGAGCCCATCTCCGCAACAGGGTCAATCAAGTTCAACGATCGCTGTCGGGCACGGAGGCGCTGCGCCGGTTGAGGCTGCCACGCGGCAGTCTGGCACACCTGGGAAAACGTCCGGATCAAACGCAGGTGGAGTCTCGTGGACACCGCCCAAAGGATGGGCCGAAGGTCCTGAGCGATCGATGCGCGCGGCGACCTACCAGGTTCCAGCTGCTTCTGGCGACAAGGAAGGAGGAGAATGCGCGGTCTTCTTCTTTGGCCCGGGTCAGGGTGGAGCCGTTCAGGCGAACATTGATCGGTGGATAGGGCAATTCGAGCAACCCGACGGGAAGCCATCTTCCGAGCGAGCAACCCAGAAGCGTGAGACGATCAACGGGATTTCGGTGACGGCAATAGACCTCAGTGGAACATTTCTTGGTGGAGGTCCGATGATGGGAGGTGGCGGGGCAAAAAAACCCGGCTATCGGCTCCTGGGAGCAATTGTGGAAGGACCTGAAGGTGCAGTCTTCTTCAAGTTGACAGGGCCATCAAGCACCGTCCGGGCTGCAGAATCAGACTTCCGGACGATGCTCAAATCCCTCAAGAAGTGATGCCGGGGAAACAAGCTACGGTTACTTCTTGCCTTTGGCAGGCCCAAACGCTCTCACGTGTTTCACCAGAGCACTAATTTCCGCGGCTGAGAGTGATTCCTTAAACCCGGGCATGACTCCGGCACCGTTACTGATCCCATCGCTGATCTGTTTGTCAGTGCGGGATGACTGCCACGCGCCATCGGTAAAGTTTGGCATTTCGCCCAAACTCGCGATTCCCTTTCCATCGGCCCCGTGACACTTGGCGCATTGAGCAGTGTAGACCGCACCGGCGCACCTTTTCCCTTGTTTTGAGACGTGGCCTCGGCCGTTATCAATAACGACGGGCCCTGCAAAGCGAACATCGCGACTCCAGCGGCGCAAAGCATCACAAAAGCGATTCGTTTCATGACTTGGTTCCTTACTCCTGTTTCTTAGTTCATCCCGTCCAAAGGCTCAAAGCCTGTAACGCATTTCGCAAAAGGCCTTTAGCATCTGATGTCAAGTTGAATCCGCGGGGGCGGTCGGCAATTTCCCATCGTAAACTTTCACGGGCACCGAAATCAAGATGCGAACACGCAAAAGCTTGTCACTAAATGGCCGTTTCTCGCGTGAAATGAGTTACTTTGGCCAAAAGCCGTCTCCAACCTGACAAGAATCTGTGTTATACTCGCTGCACATCAAATGTGCGAGGTGATTAAATACGGTGACTTACAGAGACGGAAGCAAAGTAATCTATCCACGCCTGGGCATCTGCCGGGTAGTGGGAGTAATCGAGCAAAGTGTTGGCGGGACAGGAGTTAAGTTTTATTCCCTGAAACCCGTCGACCATCATGACAGTACTCATATTCTGGTTCCAGTCGATAAGGCTCGAGATGTTGGTGTGCGACGCCTGATCGATCGAACCGAGATACCCAAGTTATTGAAATTCCTGGGGAAAGACATCGAAGTCGCGAGCGATCATCGCAAGCGGAACGCCAGGAACGCTGAAAGGATATCTTCGGGCGAGATATTCCAGGTAGCGGACTCCCTGAAAACAATGGTGAAGCTCTCTAAAGGCAAAACCCTTTCGCCGGAAGAACAACAGACACTTTCGCGGGCGCGCCAGCTCCTTCTTAACGAGATAGCCTACGTAATGAAGCTTTCCGTTGACGAAGTCGCGGAGATGATCGAACAGGCACTTGCGGGCAAGAAGTCTCGAGCCAAGAAGATCGCAGCCTGAAACGAACTCTCCAGGCATTTCATCGATAAAACAAGGGCGTCTCTTCCAGAGACGCCCTTTTTCTCTTTCTTGCCTCGATTCCCGCCTTCTGCCCTATCGTGTTCGATGCCAATAATTTACTCAGAATAAAGCAGTTGCTTAAGACTGGACCAATTCTTCGGGTATCCGTTCCAGTCCATAACGACTTCCAGCGCCACGGATCAGGTCGCGCTTTAAGTTTCATCTGTGAAACTGTTGAAATAAAAAGCTTTACAGCTGTTTGAAGCCGTGCTAGTTTGTGCCGGTCGTTCGGGTTGTTAGAACTTTTCTCTAAAAAAGGTTGGATGCTGGAATGCCTAGTAATTCTTCATTTTCGCGGGTGGATTATCTTGAAGCGGCAGCCACCCGAGTAACTGCGCGAGGGGTTTCCGTTCCCGGCCATGTCTGGCTGGCAATGATCGTGATAGCCGCACTCGCTATTTCAATCTCGACGGCGATGCGTGCCCGTGAACAGGCGCGCAGTTCCCAGGCCTCATACACTCAAACTGCTGCACGCGTTAAACAGCTTCAACTGGAAAACGAACAGATACGAGCACGCGTCAAGCAGCTTCGCGAAAATCCCAGGGCCACTGAGCAGGCCGCACGCGAACAGCTCCATTACGTCGGCCAGAATGAGATTGCAGTCAAACTGCGCTGATCCCGACGAGCTCCACTGAAATCAGGTAGGTTCCTTAAGGTACGTTGTACCGGCGTTTAGCCGGAATCGTGACATCCGAACTACTCAAATGTCACGATTCCGGCTAAACGCCGGTACAACGTACCTTAACTGTCCAGCTGTGGTAGATTCGTTTTGCCGGCGTGGCCGTTCTTTTTTGCGATCTCGTTCACGAGGGCACGCTGCTCGAAATCTGAGGCGGCTGTTTCAAGGAGCTGAAGGGCTCGCCTGAGCCTTGTGCACGTATCAAGAAGTTCCAGCAACTCTATTCTTTCTGCCACTTCGATCTCAAGATAGGCGCATACCAGAAACGAAAGCGCTTCGGGATCTTCCGGGAGCTCTGGACTCGCGTCGTCGCGGACCGGAAAGTCCTTCAGCTTCCTCCCGGCTGCAAGCACGCGCGTAAAAAGTCCCGCTACCTTGGCGGCTTCTTTCTCACAGTCTCCCTGAGTCGCGTCATTGAAGAATTCGACTTCAGCTTGCAGGTACGGCTCACCCTCAACATATCTGATCGTTCGGAATCGTTGATCACCGGCACACAGAATGTTTGAGCGGCCGTCCGGAAGCTGCTGCGAGGCGATCACCTCGACCGAGCATCCGATGGTGCCCTCGGCCGGATCGGCGGAACCCGTCTCAGATGCATCACCGCGATAGACTATCCCAAAAATCTTGTCCGTGCTGAGGACGTCGGAGAGAAGCTTTCGATAACGGTTCTCGAAGATGTGGAGTGGTGTGATTGCACCCGGGAACTGAACGAGTGGCAATGGAAAGAGCGGAAGTATTCGCGTTGAGGCGTCCATAGACTTCTAGTCATTCACCTTGAGCACGGCGAGGAAAGCTTCCTGTGGAATTTCAACTTTCCCAACCCGCTTCATTCGCTTCTTGCCTTCCTTCTGCTTTTCGAGCAGTTTCCGCTTCCGCGTAATATCGCCGCCATAGCATTTCGCGAGCACGTTTTTTCCCAGTGCCTTGATCGTTTCGCGCGCGATCACGCGCGAGCCGATAGCCGCCTGAATAGGCACCTCGAACAATTGTCTCGGAATCAGCTTGCGCATCTTGTCGACCAGAGAACGGCCACGGCTGTAAGCAATGTCCTTGTGAACAACAAGAGTCAATGCATCGACGGGTTCACCGGCAACAAGTACGTCGAGCTTTACCAGCTCGGCTTCACGATAGCCGGAGAAATGGTAGTCAAGCGACGCGTAGCCGCGCGAAACCGATTTCAGTCGATCGTAGAAATCGAGAACGATCTCATTCAGTGGAAGCTCGTATGTCAGCAAGACGCGCGTCGTCGAAATGTAATCGAACCCTTTCTGCACTCCCCGTTTCTCTTCAAGCAGCGCCAGTATCCCGCCGATATACTCTTCGTTCGTCATGATCATCGCCGTGATGATTGGCTCTTCGAATGTGGCTATCTCGCCCGGCGGCGGCATCTTTGCCGGATTGTCGACCTCGTGGACTACGCCCCTGACGTCGGTGATGCGATAACGGACGCCGGGCGCCGTCGTGATCAGGTCGACATTGAACTCGCGTTCGAGCCTTTCCTGAACGATCTCCATATGGAGCAGGCCGAGAAATCCGCAACGAAAGCCAAATCCGAGCGCAGTCGAAACCTCAGGCTCATAGAAAAAAGACGAATCGTTGAGGCGAAGTTTCTCGAGGGCATCGCGCAGCTCTTCGTACTGATTCGCCTCTACCGGATAGAGGCCGGCAAAGACCATCGGCTTGATTTCCTGGAATCCGGGGAACGGCTCCGTTGTCGGCCGCGCTGCTTCGGTCACAGTGTCGCCGATGCTGACATCGGCAACGGTCTTGATATTCGCGACGATGAAACCCACCTCGCCTGCTCCGAGCCGGTCGATTGGCCGCGGTTTTGGAGTCAGCACTCCCAGATCTTCTACTTCGTAATCGCGCCCGTGAGCCATCAGACGCACCTTCAAGCCGCGTGTCAGCTCCCCATCGATGACTCTCACCATGACGATGACGCCACGATACGGATCGAACCACGAATCGAAGATCAGCGCCTTGAGCGGCGCATCCACGGAGCCACGCGGTGGAGGGATGTCGCGGACGATGGCTTCGAGCACCTCTTTTATCCCGATTCCAGCTTTTGCGGAGACGAGAACAGCGTTATGAGTGCCAATTCCCACGACGTGCTCGATCTGTTCCCTTACCTTGTCGGGCTCTGCGCCCGGAAGGTCGATCTTGTTGATCACCGGGATAAGCTCGAGATTGTGATCGACGGCTAAATACGCGGTGGCAAGTGTCTGCGCCTCGACCCCCTGACTGGCATCGACGATGAGAAGTGCGCCTTCGCTCGCTGCCAGGCTGCGCGAGACTTCGTATGAAAAATCGACGTGACCGGGTGTGTCGATCAGGTTGAGAACATAAGGCTGGCCGTCCTGAGCCGTGTAGTTGAGGCGAACGGCGTGCATTTTGATCGTAATGCCACGTTCACGTTCAAGATCCATGGCATCGAGCACTTGTTCTGACATTTCACGCTGCTCGAGCGCGCCGGTTATCTCGAGCAAACGATCTGAAAGAGTCGTCTTGCCGTGATCGATATGAGCGATGATGGAAAAGTTGCGAATGAAAGAGGACATAATTGCCTGAGACCAGGTAAATGATGATTGTAGCACGTAGTGCCGCGTTCCTGGGAGCGCTGGAGCGCGGCCTCCCGGCCGGCCACGAGCCGCGAAGCGTGCGAGTCTGTCAGCCCATGTGCTGAAGACTCGCACGCTTCGCGGCTCGTAGGCCGGCCGGGAGGCCGGCGCTCCCAGGGGCAACTTCGATTTGACGATTCCGCCTGAAGGCGGTACTACATGCCTATATGAAAAGAATCTTTCTCGCCGCGCTGCTCCTCTGCGTTTCGGTATCTGCAGACGATCGTCTCGAAAAGACTGCGCAATCGGTGACGATCTATCGCGACAGCTACGGAGTGCCGCACGTCTACGGTCCAACCGACGCGAGCGTGATCTTTGGGTTTGTATACGCTCAGGCCGAAGACAATTTCTGGCAGATCGAAGACAGTTATATCCAGGCGCTTGGCAGAGCTTCCGAAGTCTATGGCGAAAAGAGTCTTGATGCGGATCTCACGAACCGCACCCTCGAAATAGCACGAATCTCGCAGGCCGAGTTCCCGAAGCTCAGCAGTGAAATGAAGGAGATTTGTCAGGCGACTGCTGACGGGCTGAACTACTATCTTCTGAAGCACCCGGCACTCAAGCCAAGACTGATCACAAAGTTTGAGCCCTGGCATGTGCTCGCGTTTGGACGTTTCGCTCAATATCAACTCTTCATTTATCGCCGCGCAGGCGTTCGCGAGAACGAGATCCGCTCCGCCGTCGGGGAGGTCAAAGTACAGCAGACTATTTACAATCTGCCGCTCAGGGACCGTAACGTTGTTCGCGAGACAAGTTTCGACGACGACATTATCGGATCGAATACATGGGCGATAAGGCCATCTCGCAGCGCCTCGGGGAATGCGATGCTTTTCATCAACCCGCATCAACCCTTCTTTGGGCCGGGCCAGTGGATTGAAGGCCATCTGCACAGCGAAAGCGGTTGGAACATCTCCGGAGCGTCATTTCCGGGCTCTCCATTTCCAAGTCTTGGACATAACGACAACCTCGGGTGGAGTCACACCGTGAATGCTCCGGACATCGTAGATCTCTGGGAAGAAACGTTTGACGATCCAAAAGATCCATTGAACTACCGTTACGGGAACGGTTATCGAAAGGCAACGGAATGGACCGAACATTTGATCGTCAAAACTGACCAGGGGCCGATGTCACGGAGTTTCAAGTTTCGCAAAACCCATCACGGACCGCTCGTCGCCAGGCGCGGAGACAAGTCGATTGCGGTTCGGATGGCGAGGTTCGAGGATTTCGGAGTGCTTGAGCAGCGCTACCGGATGGGCAAGGCGAAGAATCTTGCCGAGTTTCGTGCAGCGATGGCGCGTACGTCTGTTCCCATGTTCAATACGATGTATGCCGACCGTGATGGAAACATCTGGTACATCTATAACGGAGCGGTGCCGCGGCGCGATCCGAAATACGACTGGTCGAAACCGGTTGACGGCAGCGATCAGGGTACCGAATGGCTTGGATACCATACGCTCGACGAACTTCCGCAGCTCCTGAATCCTCCCGCGGGCTGGTTGCAGAACTGCAACGCGACTCCGTTCCTTGCCACAGATGAAACTCGTGGAAATCAGGACGCGAAAACATTCCCGAAGTACATGGTTACTGAGGGAGACAATTCAAGGTCCCGAATCTCGCGGCGCGTGCTGTCGGAAAAATCGAAGTTCACTTTCGACGATTGGGCCAAAGCAGCATTCGACACGCGTGTCATCGAGGCCGAACGGCTGACACCGTCACTGATCGCTGAGTGGGAAAAGCTCAAGACTTCAGACGCGACTCGAGCAGCAAAAACCGCAGATGCGATTGCGGAACTGAAACGCTGGAATGGTGTGAGCACAATCGAGTCAGAAGCAATGACTGTTTTCACCCTCTGGGCGTATTCACGAAGTCTTCCGAATGTGCAGGCTTTTACGAAAGCTAACCCTGCTCCCGACATCGCTGTCCTCGAGTACGTGCTCGATGATCTGGCAAAGACCTGGGGGACCTGGCGAGTCAAGTGGGGTGATATCAACCGGATTCAACGAGTGCACACGAGTGGCGCTATCGAACCCTTCAGCGATGACAAGCCGAGCCTGCCGGTTGCCGGCGGCCCGGGAGAGTATGTCGGTATTGTTTTCAACTTCTATTCTCCCGCTGCAAAAGGGACGAAGCGAAGGTATGGGACGGCAGGTCATTCGTACGTAAGCGTAGTTGAGTTTGGCCCGCGGGCTCGTGCGCAATCACTTTTGCAATTCGGTCAGAGTGCCGACCCGCAATCGAAGCACTACTTCGATCAGGCAGCGCTCTACTCGAAGCAGCAGTTCAAGCCCGCCTGGTTCACACTCGAAGAGATCAAGAAGAACCTCGAGCGCGCGTATCGGCCTGGCATGTAGAAGCGCGCAGAAGATTTCACCGCAGAGACGCACTAGAGCAGATGCGGAGACTTGCAGTGCTCGGCGAGTCTTGACTGCTGATCATTCTCTGCGCTCTCATGACTCTCTGCTGCAAGTCTCTCTGCGACTCCATATCATCTACCTTTCCAGGACGGGGGTCGCTTGTTGAGGAATGCGTCGATGCCTTCCTGGGCATCTTCGGCAAGCGAATTGGAAGTCATCACCTCTCGGGTGTGCTCGTAAGCGCCTCTCTCGTCGAGATCGATCTGCTTGTAGAAAGCCTCTTTCCCGATCCCAAGCACGAGTGGGCTCGCCTGCGCAATCTCGCGCGCCAGCGTCATCGTCTCGTCGCGAAGCCTTTCGCGAGGCACAACGCGATTTGCGAGTCCCCATTCCATCGCGAGATGTGCATCGATCGCCTTTCCCGTCATGAGCATTTCGAGCGCGCGTTTGCGCCCAATCACTCGCGAGACGGCGACCATCGGCGTGCTGCAGAACAATCCAATCTTCACTCCGGGAGTCGCGAACTTCGCCTCTTCCGAAGCGACTACCAGATCGCATGTCGCCGCCAGCTGGCAGCCCGCGGCCGTCGCCATTCCCTGAACCTCGGCTATCACCGGCTGCGGTATGCGCTCGATCGTGGACATCAGTTGGACACACGTGTCAAAGATCTCGCGATATTCACTTTCGGATCGCGACTGTAACTCGTTGAGGTCGTGCCCGGAACAAAAAACATTTCCTGAAGCTGCGAGTACAACGACACTGACACTGCGCCGCCGCTCCCACTTTCGGCACTCGCTCCAATTGTCTTGAAACAATCGATGAGCTCGCGCATCAAGTCGAGCGAAAGCGCATTTCGGCGTTCAGGCCGGTTGAGAGTAACTCGCGCAATCCTGTCGCTCGTTTCGACAAGAAGATGGGAGGCGGTGGATTCTTCGAGTGATGGCTTCATGCGACCGGCTCAGCTGCGTGGTAAGCGAGGTGCAGCGCGGAGTCCTGCACATCAATAACGACCCTGCCGCCCGACTGGAGTACGCCAAAGAGCATCTCGCTCGCAAGCGGCTCCTTGATCTTCGATTGAATTACTCGCGCCATTGGCCGAGCACCGAAGAGCGGATCGAACCCATCCTTTGCCAGGAGCGCGCGCGCGGCCTCAGTCAATTCGATCAGCAATCTTCTTGTCTGACAGCTGGTCACGAAGCTCATTGATGAACTTGTCGACAACCAGCTCGATCGTTTCAAACTTCAGCGGTTCAAATGCAATCCACCGGTCAAGACGATTGCGGAACTCCGGACTGAACGTGCGCTCGATCGCTCCTTTTGCTTTGCTGCCTGTGCCCGCGATGCCGGCTTCCTTCCCGAGCTGGAACCCGATGCGGTCACCGCTCAGTTCCCGCGCACCGGCGTTGGTAGTCATGATCAGGATTACGTTTCTAAAGTCAGCCTTCTTGCCGTTGTTATCGGTCAAAGTGCGCATGATCCATGACCTGAAGCAGAATGCTGAACAGGTCAGGATGCGCTTTCTCGATTTCATCAAGGACAAGCACGGCATATGGAGTTCGGCGGATCGAATCAGTCAGCAATCCTCCCTGATCAAAGCCGACATAACCTGGAGGAGCGCCAATCAACCGCGAAACGGTGTGCTTCTCCATGTACTCGCTCATATCGAAACGTAAGAACTCTACGCCGAGCGAACGGGCAAGCTGCTTTGCAAGCTCTGTCTTGCCAACTCCCGTGGGTCCAGAAAAGAGAAACGAACCAATCGGTTTCTCGGGATGGCCAATGCCGGAACGCGAAAGCTTGATCGAACTAACGAGCTGGTCGATGGCGTGATCCTGCCCAAAGATGACGCCCTTCAAATCGCGATCAAGGTCAGCCAGACGCTGTTTGTCTGAAACTGAAACCGTCTTTGTCGGAATCTTCGCCATGCGAGCGACGACGAGCTCAACTTCATCCGAGCCGATCACGTCCGGGCGATCCGCGGCATCGCGCAATTTGATGGAAGCGCCAACCTCGTCGACAACATCAATCGCTTTATCGGGAAGGTAACGATCGTTGATGTGTTTGGCGGATAACTCGGCGGCCGCCTTGAGAGCTTCGTCGCTGTAACGAACGCCGTGATGTTCTTCGTAGTAGCCTTTCAATCCCGTGAGTATCTTGATTGTATCAGCAACATCCGGCTGCGAGATTTCGATCGTCTGAAATCTGCGCGCGAGCGCCCTGTCACGCTCGAACGAGGCCTTGTACTCGTTGTAAGTCGTCGATCCAATACAGCGAAGCTCGCCGGATGCGAGCGCTGGCTTGAGAATATTCGAAGCATCCATCGAGCCGCCGCTCACCGCTCCTGCGCCGACAACCGTGTGAATCTCATCGATGAAGAGGATGACGCCCGGCCTTTTCTTGAGCTCGTTGATGACCGCCTTCAAGCGCTCCTCGAACTGTCCGCGATACTTTGTGCCGGCGAGTAAAGCTCCGAGATCTGAGCGCATACATCTCAACGTTCTTCAGAGCCTCAGGCACCTCGCCCTTGTGAATCTTCAGAGCGAGACCTTCGGCGATAGCTGTCTTTCCGACTCCCGGATCACCGAGGTATATCGGATTGTTCTTTCGCCGCCGCGCAAGCACCTGAATCGTTCGTTGCAGCTCGTTCTCGCGACCAATCAGCGGATCGATTTTCCCTTTGGCCGCGCGTTCCACCAGATTGACTGCAAAAGCTCCGAGCGGATCGCGCGACGGGATGCGGATCGTCCTCGTCCTCTTCCTGGCCGGGTTGACCGGGCTGACCCTGTTGACCCTGTTGACCGGGTTGACCGGGTTGATCAGACTGGCCGGATTCAAGGTCAGTCGCAGTGGACTTTCCGCCCACTTTTGTGATTCCGTGCGAGATGTAATTCAACAGATCGAGCTTTGTGATTCCCTGCTGCTCGAGCAGATAGCGCGCGTGAGAGGCCGACTCCTGGAATATCGCCGCAAGAATATTTCCTGCGTCAATCTTGTCGCGCCCTGACGCCTGCGCGTTCAGCGCTGCGCGTTGAAGCACGCGTTCAAAAGCCACTGTTTGCTCCGGAAGCTGATCGTGATCATCGGGCAACGCGTCGAGATTCTCTTCAAGAAAGGTTTCGAGCCTGGTTCGCAACTGATCGATGTTTCCACCACAATTCGAGATGCAGTCGCTGCCGATCCGGTCGGAAAGGATGGCAAGCAGCAAGTGCTCAAGTGTGAGGTACTCGTGGCGCCGTCGCAGCGCTTCATCAGCAGCCAGATTCAATGTAGCCTGTAATTCTCGAGTCAGCATACCTTCAGCTATTCTTCCTCAATCGTGCAGAGCAACGGGAACTCATAATCTCTGGCAAGGGCAATCACCTTCGCCGCCTTGGCCTCTGCGACCTCGTGCGTAAAAACGCCCGCTATGCCGATTCCCTGCTGGTGAACGGCAAACATGATGCGAAACGCCTCAACTTCGTCGTGAAGAAAGATCGATCGCAAAACGAAGACTACAAACTCCATCGTAGTGTAGTCATCATTGTGCAGCAGGACCTTGAACATCGGAGGGCGCGACACCTTCTTTTCGGTCTCGGTGATTACAGCTTCGTCGCGCTCGTGTTCCGCCATAACGGCCATTATCGTAGCACGAATACGGCATCAAACACGCTTTCACGCACCTGGGCGCGCCCAATTTGGAGTGCGGCGGCTTGGCGCCGCTTTAGATCTCCCCGTGGAGTTAACTCCGGATGGGGAGACGTACAAGCGGCTGCCAGGCAGCCGCCGCACTCCACAACTTGGGCGCGCCCAGGCGGTCCCCTCACTCTTGTTACTTCTTGCCCTTTTTCTTGCCGCCTTTCCCGGAAGCATTCTGCGATGGTCCTTTGGAGGCTGGCCGAGGGGTCGCCGTGGCAACAGTGGGTGACAGTGCACGCGTTATATCGGACAAGCGGTAGACGGCAAGCCGATAATTGCATTGGTCCGCTATCGCAATATAGGTTTCGCCATCCTTTGTGTGCGTAGCAATCGAATCGGGTGAGCAGAAATAACCGGGCGGATTGGCTTGACCTGGAATGATAGCCCCGTCCTTGACCTGTTGCTGCAAGACCTTGTTGGTCTTGTCATCAAAATCGACCTGTGGCGAATGGCCAACGAACCCTTTGTACCCACGGTTCCTTCCGCGCTGCACCGGGCCTAAGCTCACAAGATCGTGATTGAAGACGTCGGGACTACTGAGATCGAATATTTGAACGTGGCCTACACTTTCATCAACGGCAAAAAGCGTCTTGCCCGCAATGGCCAGTCCTTCGACGGCTCCGGAGAAGATGGATTTGCCAAGCGGTTTGCCCGAACCGTCGGAGCCGGCGCCGACAAGTTTGTTCTTGTACGCACCGGTTTCCCAATCGAATACCTGAATCGTGAAGTCCTTTTCACTTGCGATATAGATATTGCCGGCTGCTTCGTCAATCGCAATTCCTTCACAGCCATGTAGGTACGTATCGCCATCGGCGCGTTGTCTGGGGAATTTCCACGTGGGGTCGTTCGCACCATCCTGTGTATATCGGAAGACTTCATTGAGATGCGCGTCTACTGCGTAGACCCGGCCCTTCGAATCAATCGCAATGCCTCCCAGCTTATCGAAGTGACGCTCTCCGAAGCGAGTCCCTTTGAAAACGTAATCGTAAGGACCGAGCGGTTTACCCTTTTCATTCTTCTCGCCAGGTGCTGGCGGCACGAATGCGTAAGCCAGATTCAGCACTTGATCGGTAACAAGCACCATTCCATTTGGCGCTACGGCGATATCCACGATCTCGCCCCCCAGGATGCCGTGGCCAAATTCTCCGAGATACGTTTTGGTCTTTGCATCCCAGATCTGCACTCGACGGTTCTTGGCATCCGTCGCCAGCAGCCAACCTTGAGGCGTAAAGGCTACTCCATCAGGCTTGTCGAAGTCGGCAGCCGTTTTTCCCGGACGCCCACTACCGAGGATCGCATACGGCGCGACGTCAATGCGCCAGGACTCGCGTTGCGGATCTTTCTCAGCCGCGATTGGCGCGCTCGTGTCCTTTGTTGCAGCCGCATCCGCCGCTGGTGGACCGGTTTGAGGCTGTGCCGGCTGTGCCGGCTGCTCCGGAGATTTGGTAACCGAAGGCGTGGCCTCGGTCGCCTTTTTCTTGTTCTTCTTTTGAGCTGCGCTGTCTACAGGGTGGAATGAAGCGAAGCTAAGTGCGACAGCAACCAGGAACGCGAGAATCATAGGACGGGCTTTCATAAGATACTCCTTTGTTCAGGGGGGAGCTCAACGGATCAATTATCTGTCAAAGCGGCGAGCCAGTACATGTCTAGGGCTTCTCAATCAATTCCTTGAAAGCGGGAAGTAAGGCCAAAGGCTTGAGCTCCTCATCACCTGCCAGAGATTCCCGTAGATCGGGCGACAGTTCAGTTGCACGCTTCAGTGACGACAGCGCTTCCTGATGCCGGTTCAGTCGAACCAGCCCGTAGGCCCGCTCGAGATGCGCACTCCCACTTTCCGGATTCAGTTTGATCGCCTGATCCGCGGCCGCAAGTGCGGGCCGCAAACGATTCGCTTCGCGATTCAATTGAGAAAGTAAGATGTAGTCTTCCGTCTCCGCCTTGATGAGGATTGATCGCTCCACCGCCTTGATGGCTTCCATGTACTTTTTTTGGATGCGCGAGCTCGCTGCCAGCACGCGCAAACCTGCCTTGCTTGAATTCAGCTCCTTCGGAAACTGGAGCACTAACCATTCATATCTCCTCGCAGTCTCCGGCTCGTTGTCCACATGTAAGCCTGGAAAGATCAGCGTTTCCAGCCACTCAAAAACCTCCTCAGCGCCACCGATCTTAATAGCAGCAGCAAGCGTCGACTTTGCTTTCTCCAGTTGATTCACACTTACATGAAACTCGAGCAGGTACATGCGCAACTCGAGCTCGTTCTCATTCCGTCGTATCGCTTCGCCATACGCGGTTTCCGCCTTGAGTGGATCGCCCAGCGTCGCCGCCGCCTCACCGATTGCGCTCCACGGACGCGGGTCGAGAGGCATCAGCTTCGCATAGCTTTCGTAAAGCTCAATCTTGCGCTTTCCGTCCGCGCTGTTGGCAGGCAGCCTGATCGCAAGTTGATAGTAAGCAGGTGCGAATGATGGCCATCGCTGGATGATCTTTTCGAGAGTCTGGATGAGCCTCGTCTCTTGGATCAATCGGCTTCTTGTCAGATTTCCTGGTTTCATCCAAAGCTTCGAGCCCCGTGAGAAACTGTCTGCGCGAGAGCACCAGCGCTTTCAACAGAAGCAACTCGGCAGACTCTTTCTGCACCGAAATGAGAGCGTCGATTTCTTTGAGTGCCCTCGTAGGCTCTATATCGAAAAGACGCAGCCGGTTCTCGCGAGGATCGAGCGCTCCACGCAACGTCTGGCCAAGAACCGCAATCGCACTATCAAGATTCTTCGATCTCGACGACGTACCAGGCGTTGTTACGCGAAACAAGTGAAACTCTAAGAAGGTCCGCGCCCCTCAAAGTGAGGACGGTCGCCTTCGCCCCGCTGATCTGATGATGGAGAACGGCAGTTGATCCGCTCGAGTCGTCGACCCAATCCTCTAACTGTTCGTCAACTGCCTGGTCAAATGCCCGACTCACGGACGCCTTTTCTTCCGGCTTGAGCTTGGACCAGCGGTCAGCACCAAAGGCATGCTCGCCCGCGAGTGCCAGATCAAAGGCCAGCCCTCGGTCTGACTTCTTGTCATCTCCACCTTCACCGAGTGCCAGTACAAGCCTGACCGGATCACGCTGGAAGTCGGCAATCGCCTGCTGAGCGCCGGTTTGCGGCAAGGACAGAGTGAGAAGGGAAACTGTCAGAGGAAACGCGCGCCAAGCGCGAAAGACTCGATAACGCCGAATCATGTCTTTCAATTGTACTCAAAAGTGAACTCAAAAGGGTGTGGATTGCAGTACTTCCTTCAGGAGATTGATCCCGGGACTGCACCCGCAGGCGGGGCTGCCTGGCGTGTCGTCCTTGAACTTGACGACGCTGAAACGGCCGTCGCCTTCCAACTGAGCAAGCTTCACTTCTTTCGCCTCTTCGATTCCCTGCTCCCTGAGCAGGCTCATAAGCTCCTCCACCGAAATCAGTTCCTTTCGAAGGTTGTGCCTGAGAAGGTGGCCTTCCTTAATCAGCGGAACCGGACGCTGGTCTGATCAGCCTGCGCATGCGCGGGAAACGAAACGAGATCCAATCGAGAGCAAAGTTCCAGAAGACAATCGTTCCCACCAGAACAAGGCCTTCCGTCACCGATTCATACTTGCTTCCGAAAGCGTTTTGCGCCGCATCGGCAATAATCACGATCAGTAGAAGATCGGCAATGCCGATTGCTCCCGCTTCTCGCCTGAAGATGCGAAGCAGAAAGAACAACCCAAGATAGATGATTGTTCCACGAATCATGATCTCGAAAATATTCAACACGGGAATGAAGATCGAACCCCAGTCGATTTCCGGCATGAACAGTAGAGACATAGCTTTAGCCTCCGAAATTGACAATCCAGAATTCAGACTTGATACTTGCTTTTTCCCGATGAAAAGTAAAAGCACTAAAGTCGCGCTGATTCTGCTGGCGATTGCGTGGTTTGCAAACCGCGACGCAAGCGCTCGCCAGAACACCGATGAACTCTTCGAAAAGAAGATCAGACCGATCCTCGCGCAGAAGTGTCAGGTCTGCCATAACGCGAAAGCCGGAATGGCCGGACTCGATCTCTCGACCGCCGAAGGCTTCGCCAAGGGTGGGGATTCCGGCCCGCTAGTCGATCGCGAAAAGCTCGAAAACAGTCGAATCCTGAAAGTCATCAGCTACGACGAAAAGCTCAAAATGCCCCCGACTGGCAAGCTCAAGGATGAAGAGATTGCCGCAGTCACCGAGTGGGTGAAAGCCGGCGCGTCATGGCCGGGACAAGCCGAGTGACACAAAGCCGAGTGATAAGACGGCTTCAGTTTCGAAACGGTCAGAGCCCGCACCGGCCATCACTTTCACCGATGATGAAAAGAAGTTCTGGGCCTTTCAGGCCCTGTCCGCAGCGCAACCGCCACAGGTGACGAACAAGGCATGGATCAAGTCGCCAATCGATCGCTTTGTGCTTGCACGACTCGAAAGCAAAGGACTCACCCCGGCGCCACCTGCGACAAAGGTCGCGCTCCTGCGTCGAGCCACATTCGATCTGACTGGCCTTCCTCCGTCACCCGCAGAGATCACGGCCTTTCTCGCTGACAGATCACCTGATGCTTTTGCGAAAGTTGTAGACCGGCTGCTGGCTTCGCCGCGCTATGGTGAAAAGTGGGGCCGTCACTGGCTTGATGTCGCGCGATATGCAGATTCAAGCGGTAACGACGAAGATCACCGCTATCCCCACGCATGGCGCTACCGGGACTACGTTATCGATTCGTTCAATCGAGACCTGCCATTTGATCAGTTTATCCGCGAGCAGATTGCGGGCGACCTGCTGCCTTCGAATGGCGTCAACCGAAGAGGCATCGTTGCGACCGGGTTCCTGGCGCTCGGACCCAAGGCTCTTGCGCAACAGGACAAGACCAAGATGCTCTATGACGTCTACGACGAGCAGGTGGATGTCACGAGCAAAGCGTTCCTTGGTCTCACAGTGTCGTGCGCGCGATGTCACGATCACAAGTTCGATCCGATCCGCACCCGAGACTACTACTCGATGATCTCGGTCTTCGCGAGCACGCGCAGTTTCGAAAAACCGAAGGAATTTGTCTCGGTACCGCTGACATCGCCTCTGGTTCCGAAGACCAGCTTCGATCGCTATAAAGCGGCACGCCGCGCAAATGAAGACCTCATGAAGCGCAAGCAGAATGAGATGGACGATATCATCAACCGGGTAAAGGTGCCTGCGGCCCAGGCGGCGGCGGGACAGCTCGCGGCGATCATGCTTGCAGCGCGGCGAGTCTATTCGTCGAATGCGGACCCTGCGACAGAAGCGAAAAAGCTGGGAATCAAACTGGATAGATTTCAGAAGTGGGTTGACTACCTTAAGCCTGGCAAACCTCGCGAACACTTGCTTGAATGGGAGAACGCGACGCAGGCAGATATCGAACGCGTCGCGAACGAATATCAGACTCGTTTCAGCACCCGCCTTGTCGAGTGGAATAAGAAGGTCGCTGAATGGCGCAAGAAGTACGATGAGGCAATCGCGAAGAAGAAATCGCCTCTTCCCGGCAAGCCTGAGTTCGAAGCGGGACAGGACCGATTCTTTGCGCAGGTCTACTTCGGCAAGGAAGGTCCCTTGCAATTCTCCGAGAAGGACGAAGGTGACTTCAGTGCGGCAGATGTGACCAGACTCAAACAGCTTCGCGCGCAGAGGGACGGGATAAAGAAGCAGGCGCCGCAAGAGCCGGAAATGGCTTGCGCCGTGGCAGAAGGTGAATCGGTCTCACAAAAAGTCTTTGTTCGCGGCGACTATCATAATCCGGGTGACGACGTTCCAAAGGCAGTGCCCGCCATCCTGACGTTTGCGGCGCCGCAGCCGCCGATGGGCAAAGGCAGTGGACGTCTCGAGCTCGCTGAATGGATTGCGAGTCCTTCGAATCCCCTGACATCACGCGTCATCGTCAATCGAATCTGGCATTGGCATTTTGGAGATGGCATTGTCGGTACGCCGGACAATTTCGGTCGTATGGGTGAAAAGCCTGCCGACGCTGATCTTCTCGACTATCTTGCTCGCGAGTTTGTCAGGGGCGGCTGGTCCATAAAGGCGATGCATCGCACGATGATGCTTTCAAGCACTTATCAAATGTCGAGCCTGCCGCCGAAAGACGCTATTGATCGCGACCCCGAGAACCGGTTCCTTTCCCGCTTCAATCGCCGACGCCTGGACGTTGAAGAGATGCGTGACGCGCTTCTTGCAATAGATGGCTCGCTCGACACGACAATGGGTGGGTCGCTGCAAAAGGGCACGGGCACGGATGGAGAGAACGATAACAAGCGGTTGAGTCTGAAACCTGAGAGCTCAAAACGACGTTCGGTCTATCTCCCGCTCAGGCGCGCGAACCTTCCTGCGCTTCTAAATCTTTTCGATTTTGGCGATGCAACAACGGTGAATGGAGAGCGGCAGCTTACGAATGTGCCGACGCAGGCCCTTTTCTGGCTGAACAGCGAATTCGTTACCGAGCGGGCTGCGAATGTCGCCGCGGAGCTGGTGAAGAGCGGAGTTCCGACCTCGCGCGCAACCATCAACCGGGCATACCTGAAAGTTCTCAATCGAGCTGCGACACCGGATGAGATATCCGGAGCGGAGAGCTATCTGCGCGAGCATCGGCTCAGATTTCCCGGAACGAACAGCGATGTGAACGGCTGGGCGTCCCTGGTTCGAGTGCTTATGGCGTCGAATGAGTTCATGTATGTCGATTGATATTCGGGAATCACGATGATTGATCCGTGCGAACATGATCCGCTGTCTATGTTGTATCGACAGCGCGTCGAGCCGTTGAGCAGGCGCGCGTGGCTGCGCGCGGCCGGACTGGGTTTCGGCTCAATGAGCCTGACGGCGTTGCTCGCTTCAGAATCATTCGCTCAGAAAGCATCTGGTCAGGTGGCGAGTCCGCTCGCGGCACGCGAGCCTCACTTTGCGCCGAAGGCGAAGCGAGTGATCTTCCTTTTCATGCACGGTGGTCCCTCGAGTATCGATACTTTCGATCCAAAGGAACGACTGTCACGCGATCACGGCAAGCCACTGCCCATCAAGCGCCCGCTCGCTTTTGACAACAAGTCCGAGGCCGGGCCGCTGATGAAATCGCCATGGACATTTCGTCCGGGAGGAACGAGCGGCGTTCCGGTAAGCGATCTTTTCCCGCACGTGCGTGACTGTGTCGACGATATGTGCGTCATTCGTTCGATGGTCGGCGAAGGAGTCGATCACGGAGCAGCGCTGCTGCAGACATTCACGGGAACGAGCACTTTCATTCGACCGAGCATTGGTTCGTGGACACTTTATGGACTGGGGACTGAGAATCGGAACCTTCCCGGATTCGTCGCAATCAAGCCATCGCTCGCGCACGGAGGCGCAAAGAACTGGAGTTCAGCTTTTCTTCCTGGCGCTTACCAGGGGACAGCGATCGGGCACGCGGGTCTCAAAGTCGACGACATCAAGCGAGAGCCGATCGAATATCTGGCAGCAAAACGTTTGTCACCTGACGAGCAGCGTTTCGAGCTCGAGATGCTGCGAAATATCAACAAGCGGCACGAAGAGGTACGTCACAGCGACCCGCAGCTCGAAGCGCGTATACAGGCATTCGAGCTCGCGTATCGGATGCAGGCCGAAGCACCGGAAGTATTTCGAGTTGAATCCGAGTCTGAGGCTACCAAGAAACTGTATGGTCTTGATGACCCGGTGACTCAGGATTTCGCGTGGCAATGCCTTCTTGCCAGACGCCTCGCGGAGAATGGAGTCCGCTTTCTGCAGTGCACGCATAGCTACAAATGGGATCAGCATAGCGAGCTGTACAACCTTCACACGCAGAATGCGCGTGAAGTCGACAAGCCGATCGCGGGACTGCTGAAAGACCTCAAGGCCCGAGGGCTTCTCAAGGATACGCTTGTAATCTGGGCAGGCGAGTTCGGTCGCACTCCGGTCTCGCAGGGCGGCGACGGACGGGATCACAACCCGTATGGCTATTCGATATGGATGGCTGGCGGCGGGGTCAAGGGCGGTTTTGTCTATGGAGGGACGGACGAGATCGGGTATCACGCGGTTGAAGATCGGATGCATATCCACGATTTTCACGCGACCATCCTTCATCTTCTTGGTTTGAATCACGAAAAGCTGACCTATCGCTACAGCGGTCGCGATTTCCGATTGACCGATGTGGCTGGTGTGGTGGCGAACAAGATCATTGCTTGAGCGGCTCCTCTTCTTACAGGAATCAATTCTATGTTCATTCACACGGTATATTTCTGGCTCAAGCCTGAGCTGACTGGCGGCGAAGTAACAAAGTTCTGGCGCGGCGTCGGATCGCTGACGACGCTTCCAAGCGTAAAGCATGGCTGGATCGGAAAGCCTGCGAAGACGGATCGGCCGATCATCGATCGCTCCTATACCTGCGCTCTCGTTACGGTTTTCGCCGATGAAAAGGGACACGATGCGTACCAGGTGCATCCGGTGCACGATGAGTTCCGGCGCGAATGCGCGAATTTCTGGTCGAAGATTATCATCTACGACTCGGTCACGGAGGCATAATGAATACCCGTAGGGCTCTTGTTTCGATACTGCTCACGGCCATTGCAGCGAGCATCGCAATAGCGTCACTTTCAGTAATGCAGATCAAACCTCCCGCAAATGAACCCAAAATCATTAACCCCGGTCCCCGGGCGGGCCGCCTTCGGACGCGATCGTTCTGTTCGATGGGAAAGACCTTTCGCAATGGCGAAGTGCGAGGCCGGCAGGCGGTGAAGCAAAATGGCTCGTGAAGGATGGTGTGATGCAGGTCGTTAGAGGGCACTGGCGACATTGCTACGAAACAGACCTTTGATGACGTTCAACTTCACATCGAATGGGCAACGCCGACCGAGGTCAAGGGCACGGGTCAGGAACGCGGCAACAGTGGAGTCTTTTTGCAGGAGAGTTACGAGCTCCAGGTTCTCGACTCGTTCGACAACAAGACCTATTTTCATGGGCAGGCGGCCGGGATTTACAAGCAGTATGCTCCGCTTGTAAACGCGTGCCGCGGGCCCGGTGAGTGGCAGGTCTACGACATCATCTACCACGCTCCGAAGTTTGATGAGGCAGGCAATGCTGTCGTGAAAGCAAGACTGACTGCATTGCACAACGGCGTGCTTGTCCAGGATAACTCAGAGATCTTCGGAACCACTACGCACGAAGAAGTACAGCCGAAGTACACAAAGCACGGTGCCGCATCGATCAAACTCCAGGATCACGGCAATCCGATCCGCTTCCGCAATATCTGGGTGCGAAAGATTTAAGAAGGTACGTTAGGAAGATCTAAGAAGTCGACGCAGAGGGCGCAGAGAGAAGACGCAGAGAACGCAGACGTAAGGCGGTTCACTTTCTGACTCTGCGCCTTCTGCGGTCTCTGCGACTTCTCTGCGCTCTCCGCGTTGACTTCTACAACTTCCTCGCTACCTGATCATCCGTCGATGTTCGACCATGAGACAGCGGTCCTGAACAACCTTGATGCCCTCGCGTGCAAGGCGTTCCGCAAACTTATCATCGTAGATTCCCACCTGAGTCCAGACCGCGGCAGGACGCGCCGCGAGCAGATCGTCAAGGTGCCCTGCCAGGTGCTCGCTCCGCCGGAACACATCGACAAGATCGATCTTTCCTGGAACAGCAGAAAGTGATCGATACACAGGCTTCCCAAGTATTGTAGTCACCTCAGGTTCGTAAACAGGAACAGGTACGATCTCGAATCCTGCATCGGCGAGGTAGGCAGGAACGAAGTGTGCCGGTCTGGCTGCGTAGAGCTCACTTCGGATCCCAAGAACGGCTATCCGTTTCGTCTGCGGCGAGCAATTGTCTTATTCCTGCCGTGTCATTGATCAGGTTGTCTTTCCAATCCATCAATTTCATTCTATCACGCGATGCGACGCGAACTTCCTTCAGACATAGAGACCTATCGCGACGCGTGCTGGCATCGCGAGGCGACGCTGCGCGTTGAGACCGCTATCGAAGCCGAAAGATTTATTGAAGGCGTTGGCTTCTCGTTTCTCATGACGGACAACAGGAAGCCAGGCCCGTCGCTCTACATTGCAGTTTGCGGCCGTCGCGATGCGCAGATGCCGAGGAATGTACAAAAAGATCCGGAAAGCTCGCTCACCTGGATACTCAAGGACGAGATTGCGCGGCGCGGTCGCGTCTACTATGGGAAAGTGCTTCGCGGCAAGGCTACCTTCATCGCGCCACGGCTAATCGGTTACTTTTCTGCAATCTGGGGAATCCCGAGAACTCAGGAGAAGCGAAGGCTGAGCGCTCCAGCACGCGCGATCCTGAAAGTGCTCCGCAAGGAGTGGGAAATGGCCACTCAGGACCTCAAGAAGGAATCCGGTATCGCTGATCGTTCAGTGTTTATTCGTGCGATTGACGAGTTGCAGGCTGCGATGATCGTCGTTCCGTCAGAGGTAGTCTACGTTCCAAAGTTTACATACATCTGGACCCTGGCCGAAGGAAGATTTCCAAAAGAGCTCTCGACACGAATTGAGCGTAGCGAAGCCGTAAGAGAGATTGCTCGATGCTTTCTCTCCGGCGCGGGAATGATCATGCCGGGTGAACTCTCGCGGGTTATCGGTCTATCACGTCCTGAAGTCGGGCTTGGACACAGAGCACTTGTGGCCGACAAGTTTGCTGTTTCACCGGAGCGGGGCGTTTACCATTTGTCGGATCTCGATGTTCGGCTCCGGGCGATTACGCAAGAATCTTTGTAACAACGTCGCCGTGAACGTCGGTCAAACGAAAATGGCGACCCTGGAACTTATAGGTCAGTTGCTTATGATCGATTCCCAGACATTGAAGAATCGTCGCCTGAAGATCGAAAATTGATATCGGGTCCGAGACGATGTTATAGCTGAAATCATCCGTCTCACCGACCGTCACTCCGCGTTTGATGCCTCCACCCGCAAGCCACATCACAAAGTTTCGCGGATGATGGTCACGTCCGTAGTTGTTCTCAGTCAGTTTGCCCTGGCAGTAGACGGTACGTCCGAACTCCCCGCCCCAGACAACGAGCGTATCGTCCAGCATCCCTCGCTTTTTTAGATCGGTAATAAGCGCAGCAGTAGGTTGATCAGTCCCGCCGCATTGCAGCGCCAGATCGCGGGGAAGGTCGTTGTGCTGATCCCATCCGCGATGATAGAGCTGAATGAAACGAACATTGCGCTCGGCGAGGCGGCGAGCGAGCAGGCAGTTGGCTGCATACGTGCCGGGCTTTCGTGAATCAGGTCCGTAAAGATCGAAGATGTAATCGGGCTCCTTTGAAAGGTCCATCAGGTCCGGCACCGAAGTCTGCATTCGGTAAGCCATCTCGTACTGCGAAATCCGCGTCTCGATCTCAGGATCACCAAAACTTTGCGCCTTGAGCGTATTCAGCTTGCCCACTGCGTCGAGCATTTCACGCCGGCTCTTGCGAGACAGGCCTGGAGGATCCGCCAGAAAGAGCACCGGATCGCTTCCGGATCTGAATCGGACACCCTGGTGGCTCGACGGCAGAAAGCCACTCGACCAGAGTCGCGAAAAGAGAGGCTGATCCGTGTTGAGTGCATGCGCCTGTGAGAGCAGAACTACAAAGGCCGGCAGATTCTGATTCTCGCTGCCAATCCCATAGCTTACCCAGGCGCCCATGCTCGGGCGTCCCGGCTGCTGAAATCCCGTCTGAATGAATGTGATTGCCGGGTCGTGATTGATGGCATCTGTATGGACTGACCTGATAATCGCAATCTCATCCGCGATCTTCGCTGTGTAAGGAAGCAGCTCGCTTACCCAGGCTCCGGACTGGCCGTGCTGCGCAAACTTGAAGAGAGATGATGCAACCGGAAGCGTCGACTGACCCGACGTCATCCCGGTAATCCTCTGTCCCATTCGCACGGAAGCGGGGAGATCTGTTCCCTGCGCTTTCTTGAGCGCCGGCTTGTAATCAAATGTATCGATCTGAGAGGGACCGCCTGACTGGTGCAGAAAAATGACGCGTTTGGCTTTGACCGGAAGCTGTGTCCCGCGCTGGGGGGCAAAGCAGAGTCATCCGGAAGAATCGATGCCAGCGCCGCGGCGCCAATCCCCTTGCTCAACGAACCAAACAGTTGCCTGCGCGTCAGATGAAGCTCAGTTTCGCGGTTGATGTTCATGCTTATGTTTGGAGTTGGTACGTTGTACCGGCGTTTAGCCGGAATCGTCACATTCGAGTAGTTCGAATGGAACGATTCCGGCTAAACGCCGGTACAACATACCTCATACCTACTCCTTCGTTACTGCCTCGTCCAGATTCAGGATTGCACTCGCAACGACAGTCCACGCGGCAAGTTCCTGTTTGTTTGTCATATCCGACTTTGATTCTCCAACACCCAGAAGCTCCGAGGCCGCTTTCGCATCGTTTGCATACTCTCGCTGCTGCTTTGCGAGCAGATCGCGAAGCACTGCCAACTCATCCTTTGTCGGAATGCGAGCAGTTGCCAGCCGAAACGCAAATCGAAGCCGTTCATCCGAGCTCTTACCACCTTCTCGCAGACTCCGGCTTGCGAGCGCCCTCGCCGCTTCAACATAGGTGGGATCGTTCATCAACGCCAACGCCTGCAGTGGCGTGTTTGTTACCGGACGCCGCGCGGTGCATTTCTCCCGGTCTGGAGCATCGAATATCGCAAGAGTCGCGGGTGGAGCCGTCCTCTTCCAGAACGTGTACATACTCCGCCTGTAAAGATCTGTTCCTTTGCTCTGCTTGTATGCCTGCGCAGAGAACCCGTCACCAAAGGCAAGCTCCTCCCAGATACCTCGCGGTTGATATGGAAAGACACTTGCACCGCCAATCTTCTCGTTCAGCAGACCGGAAGCAGCCAGCGCCACATCCCGAATTGACTCCGCCTGAAGCCGGAAACGCGGCCCGCGCGCGAGCAGCCTGTTCTCCGGATCCTTCTTCGAGCAGTTCTTTGGATCCTGCGATCTTCGATGACTGGCGATATGTTGCTGAGGTCACTATCAGCTTCTGCATTGCTTTGATGTCCCAGCCCGATCGCACAAACTCAGTTGCCAGCCAGTCAAGCAATTCAGGATGCGTCGGAGGGTCTCCCTGTGCCCCGAAGTCTTCGGCAGTTTTTACGATGCCGTTCCCAAAGTACATCTGCCAGTAACGATTGACTGCAACGCGCGCAGTTAAGGGATGGCGCGGATCGACCAGCCATTTCGCCAGCGCAAGACGATCTCTCTTTGAATCTGCAGGCAACGCTGGAAGAACGCGAGGCACTTCGGGCGTCACCTTGTCGCCCTGATTCCTGTAGTCGCCGCGAGCGAGAATGAAAGTCTCGCGAGGCTTCTTGTTCTCTCCCATCACCATCACGCTGACGGTCTTCTTGCCAAGCTCTTCCTTCTCTTTTCGCAAAGTCTTCAACGAGGTTGATGCTTCTGCCAGTTCGCGTGGCCCGACCCGCGTAATGAAGTAATCTCTCACTCGCGCCGAATCCTCTTTCGTGCGCTTGCCATAAACTCCTGAAAGAATCGCCTGAACCGGATAGAAGACTCCAAGGTGCTCGATCTCAGCGTCGGTCAGAACTCTCGAGTAGAGACGAAGATCATCAAGGCTTCCACGATATGCCTTCCCAAGCTCTCGATTCCCGACTTCGAGTTGAGCGCTGGTTTGAACGGCACCCTTTAGCGTGTCCTTGAGCACTTCGACGTTCTGTTTCCTGCCGTTAATGTAAATGCTCAACGATCCCGCTCCTCCGCGCCCCGTCCCTGTTACTGTGACGTGATACCACTCGGTCATAGAGAGCCGGTCGCTGGTCCTGATCTCGATCGCGCTCTCGGGCCATTTCTCGCTCAATCGAAACACAAGATGCTGTGACCATCGCTGGATTCCTATCAGCGCGCGATCATAAAGATAGAACTCAAATCCACGGCGTCCGTCGCCGGCTGCAATCTTTTGAAGAACCGATGCCGGCTGGTTTCCACCTCCCCGCATCCAGAACGCGATCGTGAACGGCTGACCGGAATCGAACTGAGGCGAGGCTCCAAAACTGACCTGCGTGTCGCCATCAAATGATACGCCGCGCCCGATCACGCCATTCCCGAACGTGGGATCGCCCGTAACCATGCGCCCGTGCCGTTGGTTGCCTGAGGCATCTGAGAAGTTGCCGTCGAGCTCATACTGCGCCGTGAGACCATCGCGCGGCGACTCTGCGATTCGGGTCGTCATTGGCGCTTCCCATTGCTTTTCGAGCGGACCTACGACTTTGTCATCGAGTTTCGCTTCGAGAGCCTTGATGGCTGAAGTGAGCTTTTCCATCTGAGCCTTCTCGGCATCCGTGGGAAGTTCGAGAAAGGGTTTTGCATTGCCTGTCCGGCCGTCGAGTCCTTCCTCGGTGATGTTGTTGAAGAAGGCGAAGAACTCATAAAACTCCCGATGCGAGATCGGATCGTACTTATGAGTGTGGCAACGAGCGCACCCCATGGTCAATCCAAGCCACGTTGTCGAAGTCGCTTCCACTCGATCGACCACATATTCGACCTGATACTCTTCCGGGATCGCACCTCCCTCAAAGTTGATCATGTGGTTCCGATTGAACCCCGAAGCAATCAACTGATCGCGCGTCGCGTTCGGCAGCAGGTCGCCTGCAAGCTGCTGGATGGTCATCTCATCGTAGCGAGCATTGCTGTTGAACGCGCCTATCAGCCAGTCACGCCACGGCCACATGTCGCGATGGCTGTCAATATGGTAACCGTGCGTGTCGGCATAACGCGCAAGGTCCAGCCACTGCATCGCCATTCGCTCACCGTAGTGTGTCGAAGCCAGCAGCCGGTCGATCTGCTTTTCATATGCATCGCTCGATTTGTCAGCCAGAAACGCGTCGATCTGGGCGAGAGTCGGCGGAAGCCCAGTCAGATCGAGGGACGCTCGGCGCAGCAATGTTGCCTTGTCAGCCTCAGGTGAAGGAGCGAGTCCTTCGCGCTCGAGTCTTTCAAGCACAAAGTTATCGATTGAGTTCCTCGGCCACGAGGCATGTTTTACCTTGGGAGCTTCAGCGCGCCGAGGCGGCTCGAAGGCCCAATGCGAGCTCCATTTTGCGCCCTGATCAATCCACTTCCCGACGAGCTCGATCTGAGCCTCCGTCAGCGTATGGCCTGAATAGACAGGCGGCATTCGGCGCGCAGCGTCTTTCGCACTGATGCGCTGATAGAGTTTACTCTCGTTCCGGTTGCCAGCAGTGATAACACCGGGAGATGCTGAGATTCCAGTAAGAGTATCAAGCCGGAGCCCAGCCATCCGCTGTTTGTCGTCAGG
This sequence comes from uncultured Acidobacteriota bacterium, assembly GCA_963813345.1. Taxonomy (GTDB): domain Bacteria; phylum Acidobacteriota; class Blastocatellia; order RBC074; family RBC074; genus CAWDDA01. Next base: position 83,079 of record CAWEYR010000028.1, read on the forward strand.
ACCATGACACGAGAAACAATTGTCAGACAGTATCGGCCTGACTTCACGATTGAAGTCGATTCCTTTGGAGGCGCTGCTCTGCTCGTGAGCTGCGCTCGAACGAGTCGCGTAATACACACTCGCCAGACTGACGAGTAAGAGCAGAATTTGAGGTTTCATTAGTTTATGACTTGTACCGCCATGCGATTTCCCCGGTACTCGATTGTACATGCCGTCTGAAGGGGTACAACGTACCCGGCCAACTGTCGTCCAATCGACATTGCATCACTCGCGGGGAGGTTGCTTACCCTTGGTCCCAGATCTGTCGACGCTCTTCCTGCCGTGTCACAGACAAGTGTCGCCAGTCCCAGGCGCTGATCAATCAGATTCTGCCGGATCTCTATCACTTGAACTTTTCCTGTCGGAACAATGTGCAGTACTCGCCCCAGCCAGCCTCGACGCGATCGAAAGAATGCGACACTGAAAGAATACCCGATCTCGGCGTATCTGCGAATGTTTATCCAGTGCACCAACCCAACCAGTGCGAGAAGCCCAAACCACCACCATACGCCGGTGTAGACCACAACCGCGAGCGTCCCTATGAGCAAGACGATCCCTGTCTCGATCGTGGCCCTCCCAATCGCCAGCCGCGAAACAGGCTTCCAGTCGGCATCGCTTCCTTCGAGCTGAGGAAAGACCTTCTCCGCGAGCGAGTCGACTTTGCCTTCCGTGCATATTGGCACGAGAACATTCTGACCGGAACGCTCTGACCCACCCTCGCCTGCATGCGTCCCGGCAACATCGACTTTCAGCGCCGCATAGCCCAATTGCCGGCGCAGAAGACCCTGCTCTATTTCAACCAGCTGAACGCGGTTTCTCTGTATGCTGCTCGCCCTCCGAGTCAGCAGACCGTAGGTTCTATAAAACGCATCACCCCGCAGTTTGAGCTCGAATCCATAATATAAGACTATCGAGCCGACAACTGACGCGATGGCGCCGATTGTCAGGATAGCCAGAACCCCGGCCACCCCCACCAGGATAGCCTTTGACGCGCCCTCCTGCGAAAGTCTTCCGGCATAACCGTAGAGCGTTCCAGCCAGCTGTCGATAGAATCGTTCCGGCACGACGTCATCGACCAATGCCCAGAGTCCGGCAAGAAACACCAGTGCCGTTACCAGGAAGTTCGACGTTAAACCCGCGACCACCAGGTCGCGAAGGCTCAACTTCAAGACCCGTTCCGAGACCTTTTGCTCGACTGTCAGCTCCGCGCTTCCCGGTAGACCGCCATGAGATGCCTGCCAGCCTGTAACAGCCGATCTGAGGGCATTGACGTCAGCCTGTGAAAGCACCTCGAGGCTCGACTCCGGGCCGTCGCCCCCGCTTCCACCGGCGGTTTCGATTCGGGCTTTGACGACACCCAGAATTCGTTCAATGACTCCCTGCTCGGTGCTGACCTCCTGAATTCGTTCGAGACGAATACTTCGCTCACGACGGGCAAACACACCCTGTCGCGTGATCAGTTCGCCGTTCTGAACGCGATACGTGAAGGAAACGTAGCGCGCGATCACTCGTGCCAGTGACACCGCAACAGAGACCGCCAGAATCCAGAGCCACATGCCGCGCGAGCCAACAAAAGCAACTGTGATGGCAGTGATCGCGAAGGTGCGTACCAGCCGAACCGTTTCGAGCGCGATAGTCCAGGGATGCAGACGGCCTTCGAGAATTACACGCGACGAGACTTCCGTGTCTTGATCACCTTCGAAAGGCAACGGAGTCTGTTCAGACTGCATCGTCGCCTCCGATCGTGATCAGCGTATCCCGAAGTCGAACAGCCTCGCCCGCTTCCAAACCAGGAATGGTAATGCTTGCGATGCTCGTTCCAGCCGTATACAGCACGAGCGATGCAAGACCGAGCATCCGCTCAAACGGACCGCGAGACAGATCGACGTGCTGTAATCGATTGAGTGGCAGAAGTCGGACAAGCCGGATCAAGAGCCCGCTCCGAGTCTCGAGTACCTTCCCATCGATGCGGTAGCTCCAGGCTCGATAGAGACGCGGAGGTCGCCAGTATGTCAGCCAGCCAGCGAGCGCAAACAGCAACAGCCACGCCGCCAGAGACAGGTAACCCCAGATGCTCCAGATGAAAAAGGCAGTCACTACAAGTGGAAGGCAAGCTAAAAGCAGAAATCCAAAGCCAATCAGGTAGGACAGCCGCCATAAGGTAACGACGCGGGGATCGAGCGCATGAAAGTCATCGTCATTCATCAGCTATAAGCTATTTTGAGCCGCTCAATGCGACCTGATTGACGAGAGTGCCGATCGGCTCGATTGTAATGCTCACCTCGTCACCTGCGGACAGCGAGAACTCATCAGGTGGCACAATTCCTGTTCCGGTGAGCAAAAAGCAACCTCGCGGGAAACTGTTGTCGCGAAACAGATACTCGACCAATTCATTGAGTGAGCGTTTCATCTCGGCGAGTCGTGTTGATCCTTCAAAAACAAGTTTATCGCCGCGAACAATCTTCAGACGTATCTCAGTCGACGGATCGAGCAGGTCCCCGGTTATGAGTATGCCCGGACCCAGACCGCAACATCCGTCGTACACTTTTGCCTGAGGCAGATACAGAGGATTCTCGCCTTCGATATCTCGGGAGCTGACGTCGTTGCCGATCGTAAATCCGATGATTCGACCCGCCGAGTTAATAGCGATCGCGAGCTCCGGTTCCGGAACGTTCCAGCGCGAGTCACTGCGGATTCGCACCGTTTGCCCGCTTCCGGCAACGCGATGAGCAGTCGCCTTGAAGAAAATCTCCGGGCGCTCGGCACTATAGACCCGATCGTAAAAGTCTCCGCCGCCGGCAGTCTGTGCTTCTTCCATCCTCGCAGTCCGGCTGCGAAAGTAGGTGACGCCGGCAGCCCAGACCTCCTGCCCATCGATCGGTGGGATGAGATCTTTGCTGAGAGATGCGGAAGCGAGCGGAGAGACCCTTCGCGTGGTGCTGGTCAGCGAGGCTTCAAGCCCAATTCGATTGAAGAGGTCATCCCATGTAGTGTCTGTGAGCTCATAAAAGAGCCCTCGATCTTCGATGAGAATTCCGATTACGTGTACGGTAGAGTTTCATAATGATAAGACTCGCTGCTAACCCCAAGCTGAAGCTTGAACTCAAACCTCGTAAGTGAGCGTAGGTTTGAGTTCAAGCTTCAGCTTGTGGTTGCATTCGAACCCCTTCGTGTCCGGCATTACTTCCTGACCTTGTACTCCCTTGGATACCATATGTAGAGTTCGATCTTGCATCGCCCCTTATCGTTGAACTCAATCCCTTCAGCTTCGAGAAGCCGCTGCTGAAGATCTGGTGGGAGTGTCAAACCCGCGGTCGAGCATCCGCCTTGAGCATTGATCACGCGATGCCAGGGAATGCTTCTTCCATCGTCCGGTGTTGCGTGCATCACATTTCCGATTGCTCTCGCATCGTACCCTGCGCCGAGCACTCGCGCTACCTGCCCATAGCTCATCACCCGGCCCCGAGGAATTCGCAAGACAAGATCATAAACGCGTTTGCGAAAATTCGGACTCGATCTCTCGGACTTCATTTCACTCTGGCTGCGTTCGCTTCTTTACGGCTACGATCCTCAGCCGCCGGTAATCTGCCCACCATGACCCATCCCTGAATAGCTCCTGTCGCAGCTTCGCTTCTGTGGCTGTAAGAACTCCTTCGCGCTCCTGGCTCGGGACCTCTGCCAGAAGTGAGCCGCGAAACATTTCGATCCAGCCACGCAGTCCGGATTCACCGCCCTCGAGCTTTGTAGGCCTGTCAAAGAGCAACGCGCTTTGCACTTCAAGACCATGACGCTCGAGAAGAGTCGAGTATTCAGCAATACTCGGATAATAGTTGACGGCTTCGATTTCTGCTCCCGTTGCTTCTCGTACGCTCGATTCAAACGCAGAAGTAACCAGCTTCACATTTCCTATTCCACCGAATTCGGCTACCAAACGCCCAAATGGCACAAGAGCTCGCGCCATACAGATGACTGCTTCTTCTGCTCGCTTCACCCAGTGCAGCGCAGCATTCGAGAAGACTGCGTCGAAGCTCTCTGCGAACTTGAAGTCAGATGCGTCGGCCAGCCTGAACTCAATATCCGGATAGTTCGCACGCGCAGTTGCGATCATTTCGTCTGAGCTGTCCAGACCGATCACATTGGCCCCGCTCTCGGCAATCCTCTTTGTGAGATGCCCTGTACCACAACCAACATCAAGAATCCTCTCACCCCGTTGTGGCGCCAGAACGCGTACCAGCTCCTCTCCGTACTCGAACACGAACGCGTGCTTAGAATCATAAAGAGCGCTGTTCCAGATGTTGTCAGTCATCGCCGGTATCAACTCCTCAACTCTCGCAGGACTACACGCGCCGGAGCGCCATCGCCATCACGGATCTTGAGCGGCAGACAGATGAGCTCATAGTCTCCCGGAGAAACCGCGCTCAGGTCCAACCCCTCCACGATGATGACGTCGGCATTCAGCAATTCGATGTGAGTCGACGGAGTATCAAAGTTGAACTTTTCAACCGAGAGATAATCGATTCCCACTAACCTCACACCGCGTTCGACGAGAGCGCGCGCACCACTCTCTTCAACATACACGAAGTCTTTAACAAACTCCTGTGTACCCCACAGCCGGGAATTCTTCGTCTTGAACAGCACCCTCGTCACGCCTTCGAGAGACGCAGACTCAACCACGCTTCTGTCAATCTCGTTGACTTCACCCACATCCACGACGCGTGCCGGTCCGATCAGTACGTCAAGGGACAGCTTATCGAGAGTGCGGGCGCCGGGAACAAAATGCGATGGCGGATCAACGTGCGTTCCCGTGTGCGAGCTAAAGCTCAGATGCGAGACATTTGCAATATCTCCACTCTCAAGCTTTGCGGTTCTAACGATCTCGATCCTCGGATCTCCCGGATAGACCGGGGTCTCGCTCGATATAGAGACAGTGACGTCATGGATCTTCATTGACGCTCCTTCAACTTCTTATATAGGTCCTCGACCTGGCTGCGCGTTTCTGCAAAAGTGCCGGACGTATCGATCTCAAAGTCCGCGTACTTGAGCTTTTCTGCCGACGACATCTGCGACTGGATTCGCTTGAGCGCCTCTTCGCGCGAGAGTTTGTTGCGTGCCATCAGGCGCTCGAGTTGAATCTCGGGAAGGCAGTGGACTACAACGACACAATCGTAACCGCGATGCGAGCCGGTTTCGATCATCAATGCTGCGTCGACAACGGCGATGATCGGACGGCCGTCATTCGGTCGAAGCGTTAGCTCCTCGAACCATCGCTTTTGTGCCTCAAATACTCTGGGATGAACAATCGCATTGAGTCGAGCTCTGGCTTCAGAATCAGCGAAAACGATTCGGCCAAGACTGGCGCGGTCGATAGTGCCATCGGACGCGAGGACGCTTCTCTCCGAATGCGTCGACGATCTCTGAGTAAGCAGGCTCGCCCGGCGCTATTGCGGCGTGAGCGAGATCGTCCGCATCGAGAACCTCGCAACCCAGTTCTTCGAGAATCGAAAGAACATGCGATTTACCCGTGGCAATCCCACCAGTCAACCCAACCTTGAGCATCGAAACCTCTATTTGGAGTGCGGGGACTTGTCACCGCTTAAGCTCTGCTCGAACATTCGTGGCACGAGACTAAAGCTGAGCTGAGCTCGCCGCACTCCAAATCCGGCATTATCCCCGCCGCGCCTCGGCAGCGGCGACCGTGTTACTCATGAGCATCGCAATTGTCAGCGGACCCACGCCGCCGGGAACAGGCGTGTAGGCACCTGCCCTCGCGATTGCCGACTGTTGATCAACATCGCCTGTGAGCGTGAAGCCGCGCCTCTCGAGAACATCGAGGCGGCGACGCTGCTCAGCCTCATCCGGGAACAGACGGACAACCTCCTCAGAACTGGTCAGTCGATTGATTCCCACATCGATGACTACAGATCCGGGTTTGATCATGTCTCCAGAGATCATGCCAGCCCTGCCGATCGCGGCGACGAGGATGTCAGCCTGCTTTGTCACCGATGCGAGATCGCGAGTGCGCGAATGACAGATGGTAACTGTCGCGTGGCGATGAAGAAGGAGCAGTGACATCGGCTTACCGACAATATCACTTCGCCCGACGATCACCGCGTGCGCCCCCTGGATTGGGATCTCATAGAAATCCAGCAGCTCGATGATGCCGGCAGGAGTGCACGCAACCAGCGATTTCTCGCCGGCGACCAGCCGGCCGACATTTACCGGACTCAATCCGTCAACATCCTTTTCAGGATTGACTGATTCGAGAATCTGTCGCGTGTCGATGTGAGACGGAAGCGGCAACTGTACAAGGATTCCGTCAACCTCATCACGTGAATTGAGGGTTGCAATCAATTCGAGAAGGTCGCCGGTGCTCGCCGTTTCGGGCAGCTCATGTTTCTCGGAGTAGAGACCGAGCTCTTCGCAAGTCCTGACCTTGGAGCCAACATAGACGCGAGAAGCTGGATCATTGCCGACGATGACGGCGGCCAGGCCGGGACGAATCCCATCGGAGCCGAGCTCTTCGACCCTGGTTCTTACTCTGACTCTGATTCTTTCGGCGACTGGCGCGCCGATCAATGGCTTAGCAGACACATATCACCTTCTTTGTTTCAAAGGTTGACTATCTTACAATACCGAACGGCATGTAGTACCGCCCTCACAAGAATCTACGAGAACCTGCGTTGTGTAAGAAGCCTGGAGCAATGAAGATTCCTTATATTGCTGGCGTTAAGGTGCTGGCGGTGATTGTTGCGACCGGGTTGCTCGGAAGTCTGGTGTCTCCACAAGCGGTCGCTGCCCAAACCGTACCCCCGCGTCCACCCCAGGAGATACCTCAAACCGCACCTGGAGTTCAGGTCGATCTCTCGTCTTTCTTCAACAATGACGGAATCGCCAGCAGGGAGGACCCCGCCAACGGTAATCTCGATGGCTCGGGCTACAGCTACCCGGCCGAACACCTGCCAGCCTCTGGCATTGCGAAGATCGGGGGCATGACTTTCAGTTTTCCCGGCTCTCGGATCAACGAGAAGAACAATATCGTCGCCGAAGGTCAGCGGATAGATGTCCCGGCAGGACAATATTGTGCGACTTCGATGCTCGTCACTTCGACGTATGGCGCCACCTCGGGTGAATTCAAGTTTCACTTTGACGACGGAACAACCCAGAACGCACGTTTCGACGTGCCCGATTGGTACAGCGGCGGGTTTGGTGTTCGCACACTTCCCTTTCGGTATAATCCAACCGGGGGCAGGGATGAGCATCCGGTTATTCTGAGCGCTCTGCGAATCGGCCTTAACAACCGGCGCAATCTGGTCGGCATCACCCTTCCTCAAGCGCCTGAAGGACAACGGCGACTACATCTATTCGCGCTAACCCTGCATCCGATTGTTCCCGGAATCCACGTCGAGTTCTTCGATCTTTTAGAGGGACCTAAGGTCACTGGCGAACAGGCCGGCCACCACATCGTTCATCTCAACATTCACAACCTTGGTACGAGTTGGATTTCAGATATTCACAAGATGCGGATTGTGATCGAAGCGCCTGGCGTTGCGACGGTCTCTCCGGTCGTGGTCGATGTTCTGGCTCCCGGAGAAGTTTTCAAGGCCGAGGTCCACCTGACGACTAAACTTCCGCGCGGGACTGAAGTTGCCGGAGAGGCAAGGGTGACAGGCAGGTTCGGAATCAGGGAATCCGTGCCGATCAAGCTGTTGCTGGGAGCCCCCGATTACGTCAGTACTGACAGTTCGCTCCATCGACATCCTTTGGCAACGTGGTACGAGAATGCGAAGTTTGGCATTTTCATCCACTGGGGAATCTATTCCGTGCCGGCGTGGGCACCGGTCGGCGGCATATTCGCAGAATGGTACTGGGCAGCCATGAGCGATCCCGCGTTTGAGACACACACGTATCACCGTCAAACCTATGGCCCGGCATTCGCTATGACGACTTCATCCCGCGCTTTCAGCCGTCTCGATTCGATGCGAAGGAGTGGGTCGAATTGATCAAGGGGTCAGGAGCGCGCTATTTCGTTTTCACGGCGAAGCATCACGATGGATTCGCGATGTACGACACTTCGACCACGGATCGCGATTCGGTAGCGCTCGGTCCGCAGCGCGACTATCTACGCGAACTGTTCCGCGCCGCAGAAACTCATGCGCCGGAACTGAAGAGAGGCGTTTACTATTCACTCCACGAGTGGTATCACCCGGCAATCACCGGCTCACTTCCACGCAATCCATATACGCAGCAACCAGTTCCCTACACCGGAGCGCCACAGATAAACGATTACGTGGTAAACCACGTTCTTCCGCAGATGCGTGAACTGATAGACGGATACGATCCTGACACTATCTGGTGTGACTTTGAGGCAAGCCGAGGGGCTGACTACTGGAAGACTGCGGACATTGCTGCTCATTACTACAATCAGGCAAAGAACCGCCCGCAACCGAAAGAGGTCGCAATCAACGACCGATGCAGCGTCACAAACCCTGAACGTTCTCCGTATGCGGCCGATTTCGTGACGATCGAGTACGACACGTTTCGGACGACTTATCCGAAAAAATGGGAGATGACACGCGGGCTCGATCCTCACTCGTTTGGATTCAATTCCCAGACTCCGGACGATCAATATCTGACTGCGAACGGGGCGATCGATCTGCTCGCAGACATCGTCAGCAAGAACGGAAACTTTCTGCTCAACATCGGCCCTGCCGGCGATGGCTCAATTCCTCCAGTCATGCGCAATTCGTTGCTTGAGATCGGAAACTGGCTGGCAACAAACGGCGAGGCCATCTATGGAACAAACTACTGGTGGAGGACTTCGGAGGAAGGCAACCTGCGCTTCACGCTTAAGGGGAACGAGGCTTTCTACGTCATTGCCCTCGAATGGCCTGGCGAGCAACTGGTTATCAACAGCCCTGTTCCGATCCGGAAAGGTTACTCGGTCCAGTTGCTCGGCGACGGCAATCGAAAGCTTGAATGGTTTCAGCAGGCCGGAAGTTTGATCATCAACCTGCCGCCTGATGCAGAATCAGCAAGCCGGCACGCATGGGTGTTCCGAATCAGTCGTCAGGGGTCAGGGGTCGGTGATCGGTGGTCGAGCGGGAATCAGCGCGAAGCCGCGAAGACGCGAAGAGTTACCACGGAACACACGGATAAAAGACACGGAAACAACCAGAAAATTTCAAGAATTAATTCCGTGTTTTTCCGTGTCTCTTTCCGTCTGTTCCGTGGTAACTCTTCGCGTCTTCGCGGCTTCGCGTGAGATCCTCGCTGACCTCTGACCACTTCAAATCGTTTTGACGGAACGAAGATTGTGCTATTATGCACGCGTAGTCGGTTTGATCTTTTAACGAGCTTTTCATCTGGGATGAGGCTGGCCATTGAATTCGATAAGAGCCAGCTGTAGAGTTTGCCGGTTGAGTGACCCCTATATATTGGGTTGATTGTTTGGTTTGGGCGGAACGGTCGATCCAGCTTTTGCACTTATTTTTTAGTAGCAGTAGTTCGGGGACAACATTTAAAGAGAATTGGCAAACCAAGACGAGGAGTCTCTAGATGGGAGCCGTGCTTCAGCCTCTTAATTCTGAACTTGCCGAGAACAACTCTGCCGAAGAGAAGACGCTGACTGCAGTTGCTCAGATTGAGCGACTTGCTGATTACAGCCTTCCGCGCGCTTTGAGTCAGATCGTTATGCTCGAAGCGGAAGTGACAAATCTTGTAGCCGAAGTGAGGGCCTTGCGATTGGCTCTTGCGCGCAGCGAACATCGCATGTCAAATCAGGAACAGCTCCTGCGAAACGCAAAGATCAGGGAGTTTCAGTTGCGAGCGCAGATGGCTCGCGAACTTGGGTGAATGACAAAGTGCGATGCGAGTGGCGGGCACTGCGGGATTCTTAGAAACTCCTTCGAAATAGTCCGCCATCCCTTTACAGAAAGTGATCTTGTCGGATATTATCCTCACGCATTTCTGAATAAGTAGTTCACTTGAGTAGCTTTGCTGGGACTCAACAGTGAAATGTGGGGCGGAAAGCCGCTCTTCAAGCAACAAGAAAAATAATTCGTTCTGGCATTTTAGAACAGATTTCGCATTCGCCATGTTCTGCCCATGTTCTGGAGGATACCCATGTTCAAGGTAGTCCGTGTTCTCACCCTTCTGCTCTCTATCGGACTCGTACTGGTTACAACACCATCCGCACTCGCTCAATCGACAGGCAGCGCGACACTGCGAGGCACCCTCAAGGACCCGCAAGGCGCGCTGATAGGCGGCGCGACAGTGACGTTGATCAACGAGGCGACGAAGGATGAGCGCAAGGTCAAGACAAATGATTCGGGTCTTTTTGTCTTCAGCGCACTGAATCCAGGTGTCTACACAGTTAAGGTGGAGAGTTCCGGATTCAAGACAGCTGAGCGGAAGACGCATTTGACGGTCAGTCCGGGCGATACGCGTGGTCTGGAGATCCTGATGGAAGTGGGCGCGCCTACCGACACCGTCACCGTCACGGCATGCAGCTGAAACATTGCAGACGGAAACAGGCGCGAAGGAGAATGTGATCACGGCAGGCCAGATCGAGAATCTTTCGATCATCAGCCGGAGCGCGCTCGAGCTGTTGCGCATTCTTCCTGGTGTAGTTGCTCCTGATCAATCCGCCCTCGAAAGCATCTCGTTTGGCGGCGGCGCCAACGCCAACAGCCAGTACTTCGTCAACGGAATTCGCGGTGAGAACAATACAGTCACGATCGATGGTTCGCGAATGATGGACATCGGTTCCAACAATGGAACGATCATTACCGCGAATCCCGACATGGTGCAGGAGGTGAAGGTTCAGACGAGCAACTACGCGGCTGAGCACGGCAGCAGTGCCGTCCAGATTCTGGCGACCACGAAGTCGGGCACGAACGCATTTCATGGCTCGATCTACGACTACTGGCGGCCACACCAGGTGGGCGCCAATGATCGTTCAAACTCGATCAACGGGATTGAAAGGCCAAAAAGCCAGTTCAACTATCCCGGCGGCAACATTGGCGGTCCTGTTTACATTCCTGGCGTCGAATTTCAACAAGAACAAGGACAAACTTTTCTTCTTCACGGGATTTGAATACTACTATCAGCGTGTGGACGAAGGATCGAACCTCAGCGTCGTTCCGACCCTCAAACAGCGGGCGGGTGATTTCAGTGAATTGTTGACGGGCACGTCGGCTCGAATCTGAACCAGGGCACGAACTGTCAATGTTCCGCTGGGCTGCAATGCTCCTGGATACGTAGTTGGCCAGCCGGCGCCAAACAACAACCTGAGACCGTGTCTCGATCCGACTGGAACCGGACAGGGCGATGATGAATCTCTATCCGCTGCCGAATTTCACCGATCCGAACAATCGTTACAATTATGTCTACAGCGTACTGAGGATCACGGATCGGAACCAGTGGGTGGGTCGTTTCGATTACAACATCAGCGACCGGACAAAGCTTTATGTTCGACTTGCTCGTGAGTACGAAGAGGTCGGGTTCCCGCGTGGTCTGTGGTGGAATTCTTCGGCATATGAAGTTCCCGGGACAATTGACTGGCTACGAACCTCGGCCGTTCGTTCGTCGTCAATCTGACCAACATCATCAGCCCGACGATGACCAACGAAGTTCTGTTCAGCGCCAGCAAGCTGACGCTTGACAACTACTTATGCTGACCCGGACAAGGTGTCTTATGCAGGCGCTTGGAATCAAGCTGAACGGATTCTTCAAGAGCAGCAACCCGTTTGCGCCCATTGGAGTCATTGACGCTTGGGGTGGTGGAATTGGAGGCGATCTCCGACCGCATATGGCTATCCGATCATCGACCACAACGACAGTTTCGCAATCACTGATAACCTGACGAAGGTGACGAACTCGCATACTCTCAGGTTCGGGTTGTTTATTGAGCAGGCAAACAAGAAACAGCAGTCCAATTCCGACATCAACATCGAAATGTTCCAGTGGGGCCAGCCAAACGGCACCGGCAATAACTACGGAGACCTGATCGTCGGCAGGCCGGGACAGGTGACGATGGGAACGGACCGGCCAATCGATCACTTCCGTTTCTACAATTATGAGTTCTATGGTCAGGACAGCTGGAAAGTGCGTCCGAACTTCACACTTGAATACGGGCTCCGCCTGGCCTATATGCCGCTCAATTTCGAGAGGAAAGGCGCTCGGTGTCGTATTCGAACCCGTCGGCATACAACCACAGTCAGGGGCTGTTCATAAATGGAGACAGGACGAGACCAAACGGAATTCTGACAGCCGCACGCGGTGAGATTCCACTCGGCCTCACCGAGAATCCGGGACTTTCCTGGATGCCTCGGCTCAATTTTGCATGGGACATCGGCGGCAAAGGGGATCTTGTAGTCCGTGCGGGCGGCGGACTTTTCTACAATCGAGTCCAGGGCAACTATGATTACTATTCGAGCGGAGTGATGCCGAACACGATACGGTGCGACAGCTGGTCCGTGGACGGTTCCGGACGGATTGACATTCGGAATCTTTCAGAACATCGATCCCTTCGCCACGGGTTCAGCAGTCAACATTTCTTCGCGCAATCCGGAATCGATTGCGCATCCACGGGTTGCGAATATGAGCCTGACGATCGAGAAGAGGCTGCCGTGGGCAGAACATCGCCACAGTTGCTTATGTCGGCACTCAGGGACGTCACCTTCCGCAGCAGAGGCAGATCAATTTCGTTCCTGATGGGAGACTGCTCTCGGGAACTGTCGGGGTAATCAACCTGGCGATTCCAATAGATCGTGCAGCACTTGACCAGTCGGTACTCAACACGTTCAAGCCCTATCCTGCCTACACTGGTATCGGCTACAACCAGTTCACAGGAACCTCGACCTATCATTCTTTGCAGGCGACATTGAGCCGGCAAGAGCAAGAACCTCCAGTACTTCCTGACCTACACGTTTGGAAAGGCCTCGGAACAACTGCCGTCAACGAGAGTGACGGAGCGAACTGGGCTGATCCGATCGACACGCGCGGACGAAGCTGGGGCGTGCTTCCTTTCGACCGCACGCACATCTTCAACGCGTCGTACAACTGGTATATTCCGGACGGAGCACGCGGCGAGCCTGGACAATGCCTTCATGCGCGGAGTGCTGAATGGATGGCAGATGTCAGGTATTACGACCTTCTCGTCAGGCATTCCGATTCGGTCTGCGCTTCACTGGTGATATTGCAGCAGCGGTAGCGGCGCTCGGGTGGTACGGAACCGACGCGTATAGCAACCAGCCTGCAAGCACCGGGGCGATCCGCCGATCTACGTTCGCGATCCGCGGATAAGCGGCGGCAAGGTCGGCGAAAAGGTACTCGACATCGGTGCACTTCAGATTCCCGCGATTCAGTAAGACCGGACCGCATCAGCCGCCGTTTTACATTCGGACGCCAAACCGAAGCAACTTTGACATCTCGTTCTTCAAGGACTTCAAGATCAGCGAATCGAAGAAGATTCAATTCCGGACAGGGCTCTTCAACGTCTTCAACCAGGCATACCCGAGGAATATCGATACCGCGAATGCCAACAACAGCGATATCTACCTGACACTTCAGACGACGTGTAACGTTGTTGTTCCCGAGGTGCCAAACGGAACCGGAGGAGTACGAACCAACGTCTGTGATCCGGCCGGGGGGTACAGGTACACGCCTGAGACGCGTTTCGAATTTCGGGTTGATCAGAAACAAGCGTGGGCGCCGGATCATCGAATTTGCATTCAAGTTCTATCTTCTAGAACGCGGTGCGTAACCGTTTGACCTGAAATCCGGCGCGAGGGAAGCGGAATGCTTCTCTCGCGCCGATTATGTTTATGGTTATGGCCGAAGCCATCAAAGATTCTGACTGAGCTGTGGCAGAGCTTTCGTCCTTGCTGCTGCCCTAGCCGGAGGAAGCGCGGCACAGAGCTCGCATATGGACGTCGCCGCACGTCAATGCAGACCCGAGCAGCGCTCAAATCGAAGGCCGCGTACGGTTGCCTTCAGGACAGTCTGCTGAACTCAATATCAAGATTACCCTCAGCAACTCAACATCGATTCTCAATACCCTTTTTACAAACAGAGCACGGCGAGTTCCGCTTCCCCGACCTGAAAGAAGGGATTTACTACGTACAGGCTTCAGGAAACGAAGAAGTGTTTGAGCCTGTAAGTGAAATGGTGACGATTGGCCGCGGTCAGGTAGTTCAATTGACCATTGGCTTGCGATTCAAGCCGGAGACAATCAAACACCGCGCCAGGTCAAATGTCATCTCCGCTGCAGGGCTGAAAGAAGATGCGCCGCCTGCCGCACGCAAGGAATACGAGCAGGCCATGAAATTTGCCGGGAAGGGCCAGCTCGGGCAGGCGATCGACAGTCTGCGACGGGCGATCGAAGTGCATCCCGGTTATCTTGTCGCGCACAATGACCTCGGCGCGCAATATCTGAAACTTGGGCGTGTAGACGAAGCTGCGGAAGAGTTCCGTTTTGTACTCGACAAGGACCCGAGCTATTTCAACTCGAGATTCAATCTTGGGCTGGTAATGGTGGAAAGAAATGATCAGCTTGCCGCGCTTGCCCAGTTCCGGATGGCTGTTCAAACGCGATGCTTCGCGAGCCGTGGCTCACTTCTGGCTCGGGATTACACTCCTTCAGACTGGCGATCTACAGAACGCAGAGCGCGAGTTGACGCGAGCATTGATCACGGGTGGAGGGAATTTCCGGCCACTCATTACTATCTCGGCCGTCTGTTCCTGAAGCGTGGTGACCGCGAGGCGGCGATGCGCTCCTATCGAGCCTATATCGAAGAAGCTCCAAACGGTGAGTACGCTGACGAAGTCAGAAGCTGGCTGAAAAAGAAATAAGAGGATTCTGGTGATATGCGATTCGTGACACTCGGATTGGTGTGCCTCGTGGCATTCGTGATTCAGGATGTGGATAAGCTGGTGTACGCCGACTTTGAGACGTCTCTGGCAAACCGCCCTGTAAGCAGTCGAGGCGGCCGCGTACAGCTTTTCGGCTACGAAGAGCGGCCTACACTCAAGAGCCGGTGGAAGGGACTTGAAGGCGCCGAGCCCGCGGCACCCGAACTCGTCAGATTGAGCAAGGACAATCCCAACAGGGCGATCACGTTTGAGTACGAAATGCAGGCATCAAATCAGTATGCCGGCGTCGGCGTTCAAATTCACGGTCAGGAGGAGAAAGAAGGGAAGCCCGTAGCGGATGATGTGAGCGGCTACAAGGACCTGATGCTTCAACTCTACGTGACCGGCGTTTCAAATATCACCGTCGAGTTTATCAGCCGCGGTCACGGAATCGACATGGCGACGGGCTACCCGCAAATGGCCTTCAAAGTGAGTCCAGGGTTCAACACTTACCGAGTTCAATTAAGCAATGTAAAGCAACCAGGTTGGGCAGAGACGAAGGCGAATCCAAAGGATG
Organism: uncultured Acidobacteriota bacterium; assembly: GCA_963813345.1. Taxonomy (GTDB): domain Bacteria; phylum Acidobacteriota; class Blastocatellia; order RBC074; family RBC074; genus CAWDDA01. The sequence goes on from CAWEYR010000028.1 coordinate 98,548, forward strand.
TATCTGAAAAAGCTTACTTCGATTAACGTGACCGCGTCGTGCAATCAGTGCGCGCTGACAAAAGGAACCATCGTCGTCGACAACGTAGTCTTTCAGAAATGAAAGAAGGTACGTTGTACCGCCTTTTAGGCGGAATCGTGCATTCCAGACTCTGGAATGGGACGATTCCGCCTAAAAGGCGGTACAACGTACCTTATTCCACTTCTACGGCTCGACGGTGAACGAACGGGAGTTGCTCGTTGAGGCGGCTCCCTGTCTGACCGTCACTTTCATCTCATAGCTGCCTGGCGGGAAGCCATCAAGCGGGAGAGCGCTCGCATATTTCACACGCCCGCTTTCGTCGGCAGCAGGCAGATCGCCTGCGATCTTTCCCTTTGAAGCGCCATTCTGAAAAATCTCGAGCGTCATTGTAAGCTTTTCAGTTGAACCGGCAGCCGGCCACGCAGTAAAGGCGAACGCAAGCTGCTTTGTAGTCGATTTGCGTACAGGATTACCCAGATTCGGATAGACAATGACTTCGCCAAAATGAAATGGGTTGTCACGGCGGCGCTCCTGCTCACTCAGCCGCTCGGCCCGCTTGAGAAACATGACACTGCTCATTCGGAGCTTTGTCTCGTCCGACAGTGGAAGATCGAGATTCACTGAGCCGACACTCGCCTTCTTTGCGATTCCATCGTAGGCGACCGCCTCGAGCCTGTACTTTCCTGCCGGTAACTCTGCCTCGCGGAAAAAGAGAACTTCGCCTTTCGCAGCAGCTTCAAGACCGGCAGCCGGTCCGTTGAGGGCGTAGCGCTGACTCATCTTGGCGGCAACCTGTCCAGACTCATCTCGTAAAGCAGCGACGACGATCAGATCGGCACTATAAGTTTTCTTTTCTTTGTCGGTTGTGAACTGGATCGATGAAAGCGGTACCTCCGCAAGGATCGACGTCAGACCCGGGCGCTTTGCTTCCGGAAATGCAAAGGCGGCAGCGCGGACCGAAAACGGGTTCGCTCGATTCGACGACCCAAGTGCCGCAAGCGCGGGCACTTCGTAATCCAGAACAGGCGATCGCGCCGGCAGGCTCGATTGCGTAGTAGCCTTTGCGCGTCTGAATATCGAGATTCGAGCGTTTGAGCTTCGCCTCAATCTGACGAAATCGACCATCGTAGACCTGATTCTTCGGGACATAGGTAAGAAGGTAGTGAACGCGTATGTCCTCATCAATGCGACGCAGTCCGGCCCCCAGATCGTTCGTATCGCGAATCAGGAATCCACCGGTCTGATCGGCAAGATCATTCAGCCCGCTGTGTGGATTCAATCTCAACAGGTCTTCGTTTCGTTCAAGACCTCGCATGAGAGGTCCCGAGTTGTCGTCGCGGCCACGATGTACCTGTTCCATCCTCCGCTCGCGCGAGAGCATTTATCTCGCGCGTCGCTTCAGCATTCGGACTATCAGCTCTCAAGCCTGCTGCATCTATCGGATAGATGCTCACGCCTGCCCGGTTGGCCGCGTTGATCACAGAAGGAAACTTGACCTGAACCGACGGCGGAAGCGCGATACCCTCTGAAAAGAAGATAATCGTTTTGCGTCCGGGCAGATTACGCATTGAAGTGATAACCGCAAGCAATCCGTTGATCGTTGCGTAGCCCTGCTGATCGCGCTCGAGCGTTTCGAACGTGGCAAGCATTCGAGCCTGCATCTGGATGAGAGCTCGCTTCCGCCGCGGCCGCTCCAATGGAAGCACCGGCCGATCCGGCGCCTGCAGAATCGCGAGCGGCGCCCGAGGTTGCAGCCGCCGCAGTTCCGGCATCAACCTGCCTGTCGAGTGAGACTGCGCGTTCACCGATACTGCGGATCTGCTGGGTGTTTGAAGCATAAGTCGAAGTGCTCAACATCGTCGCGTCTTCAATCGCCTTTTTCACCAGCTGCGCGTTATCAGTGTAGGTCTGCAGCGAACGCAACGAGAGGTCGATCGCAAAGACCCCCGTGAAATCACCCAGGCTGAACCCTTCCTCGGCATATGCCGTAGCCGCCTTCCGTGCCAACCCACGTGCCTCGGGAGTGAGCCGGTCGAAGACGATGGCAATCACGTTCGGATTTGAGTCGTTTGAAAACCGGGCATCTGCCGTCGGCCGCAGCCTTGTTCCCTGCAAGTGCGCGCGGTCCGCTCTCGCGAGCAACCAGTCGAAATGACTCTATCTTCTGTCGAGCACCATCTTCGAAGATCTCGAACTCTTCCTCAGTCAGATCCTTGACCGGCCTTCCCTTCTTGTCGCGAACGACAATGTCGAGCGCCACTTCAGCCGTCCCTATGCGGACCGTCTGATCGTTCTGAGGTTTCGATTGTGGCTGCTGCAAGAGAGCCAACGCCAGGATGATGAGCCCTGCAGTTTTCATTTGGTGGGATTTATTCTGATGACGCGTGAAAATCTACCCTGGAGCGCCCTGGGAGCGCCGGTCGCCTGACCGGCCATGAGCCGCGAAGCGTGCGCGTAGTAGCAAGCCTCTGAATACTCGCACGCTGCGGTCGTGGCCTCTGGAGACCGGCGCTCCCAGGGCGCTCCCAGGGTACAACCAACCTCTGATATGCGATATATTGGGATTTTCATGAGCAGATTGAAGGGAAGTTGGATGTCCGCGTGCGTCCTCCTGGTTTCGCTGTCTGCAAGCCAGGTTTGCGCGCAGAACCGGCCAGCGGAGGCGGAGCGCGCCTTCGCGGACGCGACGCGCCTTCACGAGCAAGGCGATATAGCCGGCGCGATAAAAGGATACGAAGCGATCCTCGAAAGGTATCCTGAGAGTCCAGATGTGCGCTCGAATCTCGGGGCCGCCTACTCGCGACTTGGCCGCTACGAAGAAGCCATCGCTCAGTACAGGCAAGCGCTCGCCCGCGTCGGCAAACAGGATACGATTCGATTCAATCTGGCACTCGCTTACTACAAAGCGAACTGGTTTGGTGAAGCTGCCAGCGAGCTCTCGACAATCGTTGCCGATCAACCCGGCAACAAGACGGCAACCTTGTTACTTGCGGACTGTCTGGTCAGGCTGGGTGAGTTCAAGAAAGTGATTGATATGCTTTCGCCGCTGGAAAAAACACACGCTGAAGATAAGACTTTCGCCTATCTTCTTGGCAGTGCGCTCATCAGCGATGGCCAGATCTCGCGAGGACAGTTACTCATCGATCGCGTCTTTCGTGGAGAGGACGTCGCCGAAGCGAGACTTCTGATCGGGTCGATACTGCTCCTCGCCGATGATGGGCACGGAGCGTTGAAGGAGTTCGAAAGGGCGATCGCACTCGATCCGAAATTGTCGTCATTGCAGGCGTGGTATGGCAGAGCGCTAATGCGAGTAGGGGACGGTGACCGCGCACAGACGGCCTTCAGGAAAGAGTTGAGCGCGAATCCCAATGATTTCGACGCAAACGTCTACCTGGGAATTCTGCTCAAACGGGATCGTCAAATGGACCAGGCGCTAGTGTATCTGCAGCGCGCACTACAGCTGCGCCCGCGCGACTCGTACGCGCGCTATCACCTGGGCGCAGCCTATCTGGCAGCGGCCAGGGCTGCGGACGCGCTCCCATTACTGATTGAAGTTGCTCGCGAGCAACCCGATTTCATAGAGAATCGGGTCTTGCTCGCGTCCGCATACTACCGTTTGAACAGAAAGCTCGACGGCGACCGCGAGAGTGCGGAGGTTGCACGATTGCAGGCAGAGCAACAGGCTCGGCCCGCATCAGAACAATCGAGAGTCCGCCCGAAGACGCAGTAAGCTTGCGCCCGAGGAAACAATTATTGATGCGACGCCTTTCTCCTTCGCAAAGAATTCGGTCACGGTTGCTGCTCATAGCGGCCTTCACAACCTTTGCAGCTTTCACAGTTCTCGACACGTTCGCTCAAACTCCAAAAGGGCGCCGGCCCGCACCGAAAGGCCACTGCCCCCCACCACCACCTCAACTGACGCCGCGTTCAATGACTTGAGCAAACGGGCCGCTGACGCTGCGGCCGGAGGCCGGCTCGAAGAAGCGCTTGAGCTCTATCGACAGGCTCTGGGTCTTCGTCCTAAATGGGCAGAAGGCTGGTGGGCGATGGGAACGATTCTGTACGAACGCGACCTCTACCCGCCCGGACGCGATGCTTTCCGAGCACTCGTATCGCTCGAGCCAAAACACGGTCCAGGATGGGGAATGCTTGGGCTGTGCGAATTCAATACGCGTGAGTATGAGCGGGCAGTCGTGTCATTGCAGCGTGGAAGGGCGCTTGGACTCGGCGGTAACGCCCAGCTCGAGTCTGTCGTGCGCTATCACGCAGCAATCATTATACAACCGGCTGGACCAGTTTGAAATCGCGTACGAGATTCTTCGCGAGTTCCTGCGGGAGGGAAACGAAAGCCCAAAGGTCATAGAAGCCTTTGGAATGGCGATGCTGCGGATGCCATTTCTTCCCAGCGAAATGCCTCCGGACAAGCGCGATCAAGTATTGCTCGCCGGACGTGGTGGTCTGAATATGGCCGCGCGCCGGCTCGACGTGGCGCGACGATCGTTTGATGAGCTCGTGACGCGCTATCCAAACTCGCCGAACGTGCATTACAGCTTCGGCATTTATCTTTTGAATCAGGATGCGGACAAGGCTCTGGCCGAATTCCATCAGGAGCTGAAGATATCACCGGAGCATGTGCCGGCGATGTTACAGATTGCATTCGAGCATCTCAAACGTGATGAAAACGAAGCCGCCTTGCCGTGGGCGGAGAAAGCAGTCCAGCTCTCGCCAAATCTCTTCCCTGCCCGGAATGCTCTTGGCCGAATACTGCTGGATCTTGGACAGGTGGACCGCGCCATTAAAGAGCTCGAAGCGGGCGTAAAGCTTGCACCGGACAGTCCTGAGATGCACTACGCTCTGGCGCGGGCATATACTCGCGCGGGCCGCCGTGAGGATGCTGCAAGAGAGCGCGAGATTTTCCAGCGCCTGGAAAAGTCAAACCGCGGTCAGCCATGATCAGGTACGTTGTACCGCCTTCTAGGCGGAATCGGTGAAATTCACGACACTCGGCTTTGACACGGTTCCGCCTGAAGGCGGTACAACGTACTCTCATTCAATGACACGTCGCAGAACTTCGCTTGCCATTCTCGTACTGTTCGGCGCTCTCTTCAGCGTTCAGCTGATCTCCAGCGGCGAGCAGACGTCACCTCGCAAATGGCAGCCTACAAAGGTTCCGGCAAGCACGACGTTCGTTGGTGATACTGCCTGCGCCCAGTGCCATCAGAGCCATGTGAATAGTCACCAGAAGAGTTCAATGGCGCTCGCTATGGAATCGGTGAGTGAGTCGAGAATACTTGGCGCATTTCCCAAACTCACGTTTCGATCGGGCCCATACTCTTACGAGATTTCACGGCAGCAACAAAGAGAGTATGTACACTGTCAGCGATGGCAAAGAGACGATCTCGTTGCCCGTTCGTTATGTTTTCGGTCAGGGAAAAGCCGGTCAGACCTACCTCATCGAACACGATGGCGCATTTTACGAAAGCCGCGTCAGTTTCTATGACGAGATCCGGGGCCTCGATATTACGATCGGCCAGCCGGCTGGCGTTCCGGCATCACTGAAAGCTGCGCTTGGACGAAGGCTCGGGAGAGATGAGACACTGAAATGTTTTTCCTGCCACTCAACGGGTGCAGTCAAGGGAGGCCAGCTTCATCCTGAGAGCATGACGCCAGGAATCAGATGCGAAGCGTGTCATGGCCCGGGCGGCGCACATGTCTCGGCGCTCAAGGAAGGGCGTGCAAATTCGGGTTTGATCTTCAACCCGCGCTCACTCAGCGGAGACGAGCTGACACAGGACTTCTGTGCTTCGTGTCACCGCATCGATGAAGAGCTGAAGCTCCTTAGAAGTCTGGAGATCAACAACGTCCGTTATCAACCGTATCGCATCTTTCAGAGTCCATGTTATTCAGATGATTCGCGGATCAGTTGTATTGCGTGCCACAATCCGCACGAGGCGGTCCGGCAGGAGGCAGACATATTACGACGCCAAATGTAATGCTTGTCATCAACCTTCGACCGGGAGCGAGCGCGGAGCAAGGCTTTGCAAAGTGGGAAAGAAAGACTGCGCATCCTGTCATATGCCCAGGGTCAACGTGCCACAGGCACACTTCAAATTCACTGATCATTACATCAGAGTAGTAAAGCCGAATGAAACTTATCCGAAATAGAACTATAAGTAGGTACGTTGTACCGGCTTTAGCCGGAATCGTGGCTCTTAGTGTGCATCGCAATCGTCGCACGATCCGCGCAACAACCTCCAGTAGTCTTCACTGAAGTCCCATCGAGCGAAAGCAAACTGACGTGGAAGCACGACAACGGGATTTCCGATGCTCGCCATCTTCCGGAGACCTGCGGAGGAGGCGGACTGTTCTTTGATTACGACAATGATGGCCGAATGGATATCTATTTCGTAAACAGCGGTCCGTCAGACTTCTTTACGCCGAAGACACCTCTCCGCAATGCGCTCTACCGCAACAATGGCGACGGCACATTCAGCGATGTCACAGAGAAGGCCGGAGTCGCGTGCGGAAAGATGGGCAATTTTGGCATGGGTGCCGCTGCGAGCGATTTCGATGGTGATGGCTGGCAGGATCTTTATGTAACGAATTACGGGCGTAACGTTCTATTCCGGAACAATGGCAATGGCACCTTCACGGATGTCACAGATCAGGCAGGAGTCGCCGCGCCGAACTGGTCGACCTCTGCGACGTGGTTCGATTACGACAATGACAGCAGGCTCGACCTCTGGGTCTCGAGTTTCGTGCAGTACAGCGCGGCCGGAACAATCTTCTGCGGTGACAACCGTCTTGGGCGGCGCTACTACTGCGTACCACGCGTGTTCAAGCCGCGGTCGAGCTATCTTTTCCACAATGATGGCGGCGGAAAGTTTACTGATGTGAGCAAAGATTCCGGAGTTGCCGCATCGCTTGGCAAGGCGTTTGGCGCGGTCGCCACTGACATAAACAATGACGGACTCCAGGACCTCTTTGTAGCGAACGACACGGTTGCCAATTTCCTGTTCGTCAATCGAGGCAAGGGCAAATTCGAAGAAATAGGACTCATCGCTGGAGTCGCATACAGCGATTCGGGAGCCCCGAGGTCGGGAATGGGAGTGGATGCTGCTGACTATGATGGCGACGGCTGGCAGGACCTGTTTGTCGCCAACATCGATCAGGAGCTCTTCAGTCTTTACCAGAATCAGAAAGACCTGACGTTTATCGACAAGCCGGGCGAGATCGCGCAGGCCACTCGACTGTTGAGCGGCTGGGGACTGAAGTTCTTTGATTACGATAACGACGGCGATCCGGACCTGATCCTCGCCAACGGGCATCCGGATGACATGGTCGAGGTGCAATCGTCGCGAGTGAAGTACAAGGAACCGCTTGTCCTGTTCGAGAATGCCGACGGCAAGTACCGCAATGTGAGCGCGCAAGGCGGCGAGGTATTCAAGAAAAGCTTTCCTTCGCGGGGCCTTTCGGTTGGCGACTATGACAATGATGGAGACCTCGACGTTCTGGTGATCAACAACGGCGAGGCTCCGGTTTTGCTGCGCAACGAGGGCGGAAACCGGAACAACTGGCTTGGACTGGAGCTGATAGCGAAAAAGAGCAATCCCGGTGCAATCGGAGCTGTAATTACATGGGAGGCAGGCGGACAAAAGCGCAGCCGCTACAAGACAAGTGGCGGAAGCTTCCTCTCATCGCACGACCCGCGTGAGATTCTGGGAGTCGGCGGCGCGAAACGCATCGACCGCGTTGAGATCAAATGGCCGAGCGGTGCTGTCGACAAGCTCACGAACTTGGATGTGAACAAGTATATCAAGGTAGTCGAAGGCTCCGGCGCCCCGAAATCGTGAAACGCAACCAAGGCATGAAGTACGTGCCTTCAGGCGGAATCCTCGGATTCCACGCGTTCCGCCTAAAGGCGGTACTACATGCCTTTTCTTCTTCCCAACCGCTTGACAATCAAGCGGCCGACTTGGATAATCCCTCCATCGTTAACCAAGCAGGATAGTAAGACATCAACATCTAAGCCTGCGCAAATAATAAAGCTGGGACAACTAAGCGCTTTCCTGGGAATTCCTCGATTCAAGTGGGTCTAATCCAATAGGACTCGTTCGCTTGTCTGTGCGCGCGCCATCCCGTTTGCAGACTGGGTTTGCTTCCAAACGGCGAAAGCCTCGAATGTACGGAGAGAAAAATGCATTTAGAGTATCCCAGAATTAGGTTCATTTCGTCTCTGCTGGTTCTCCTGTTTTTATCTGCGAGTCGCTTTTGGTCAGACCAGCGCGAGCTTGAGCGGTTCGGTGCAGGATCCGCAGGGCAACGCCGTGGCAGGCGCCAAGGTGAAAGCGTCTGACTCGACCAAGAACATTTCACTCGAGGCCACGACCGGCCAGGATGGCACCTTCTCTTTCCCTGTACTACAGCCCGGCACATATAAGGTGACGGTGGAGGCAACAGGTTTCAAGAAGGCGGTCACCAGCGATGTGGTAGTCAATGCCAGTGACAGACAGTCGACTGGTGTCATCGCCCTTGAAGTTGGCCAGATCGGAGATGTTGTCGAAGTCGTCGCGGACGCCGCGCGGCTGCAGATCAAGACCGAGAGCGGCGAACAGGGCACTGCCATCAGCAACGAGCAGTTGCAGAATCTTGCCGTCAACGGGCGCAATTATCTTGACCTGCTCAAGCTGACTCCCGGCGTGGTTGTCACTACCGGATTCGCCGTGTCCGGCCCTGGCGGTCTCGGTAACATCGACATCAACGGCACGCGAACCGGCAGGAACAACCTGACGATTGATGGCACTACCAACGTGGATACCGGGCTCGAACGGAACGCAGCACATTGCGCTCTCACTCGACAACATTGCTGAGTTCAAGCTGTCTGACCTCGAACTATCAGGCTGAGTACGGACGTTCGGGTGGTGGCGCAATTCAGATTGTTACCAAGAGTGGCACGAGCGAATTCCACGGCACGGGCTACTACTTCCATCGTCACGAGCAGTTCAACGCCAACAACTTCCTGAACAAGGCGAACGGCAGGATTGGCGACCCCACGAACGGTGTCGAGCGCAATCCGCGCAATCTCTACCGCTACAATCAGCAGGGTTACAATGTTGGCGGACCGATCTATTTCCCGAAGAAGATTTTCGGGCCGCTGGGGACCGAAGCCACCAAAGAGAAGCTCTTCTTCTTCTGGTCGCAGGAGTGGCAGGAACAGTTGGTTCCGCAGGATGCCCGACAGTCACGCGTGCCGACAGCACTGGAACTGGCTGGTGATTTCAGCCAGACGAGGGACGGCAACGGCGTCCGCGATCGTCATCCGCGATCCGCTGACCGGGCAGCCCTTCCTCGAATAACGTCATCCCGGCAGGCCGAATCAACCCAAATGGCACGAAGATCCTCAACCTTTTCCGAAGGTTCGAGAACACAGCCTTTGGGAGGCGCGGATAATGGCTATCGTTACAACCACAACTCACAGCTGAGCGTCAGCTATCCGCGAAAAGAATCGAGCATCCGCCTCGATTACAATATTACGGACAACAACAAGATTTATGTCCGCTACACGCGTGACTCTGACCAGCAGATCATGCCTTACGGCCTTGGCTGGACGGGCGGCAACAACCAGATCCCATTCGATAACCTGATTTTCAAACAGGCGCCTGCCTGGAACAGCACGCTCAATTTGACGTCCGTACTCTCACCGACGCTGACCAACGAATTCATCTTCGGCGCGAGCCAGAACAACCTGACGCTCGATCCTACAGTTGCCAATGCAGCGAGCTATTCAGGTATCGGGTTCACTTTCGCGCTGCCGTTCGCGGGCTATCCGGAATCACAGTGGTTCAACATCACTTTCGGCGGCATCCCAAACCACGAACTTTGGCGGAACCACTGGTTACAGCCAGTTCCCATACAAGAACTCGAACACGACGTTTGACATTTATGACAACGTAAGCAAGGTCTGGGGCTCGCACACGCTGAAGGCAGGTTTCTATTACCAGCGCAGCCGCAAGGATCAGGCCGCCGGCGATTCTGCCGCCATTTCTTTCAGCACAACACGAACAATCCGAACAACACCGGGCATCCGTACGCCAACGCGCTGCTCGGCGAGTTCGACACATTTAGAGAACCAAACATCGGCGTCTTCCAGGGACAGTACCGGTCGACCAATGTCGAGTGGTATGTTCAGGACAACTGGAAGGTAAACCGCCGGTTGACACTTGATTACGGGATGCGCTTCTCACTGATCTACCCGCAATACGACAAGCGCGCGCAGGAATACTACTTCGTGGAAAGCAAGTACGATCCATCGAAGGCTGTGCGGCTGTACCGGCCCACCTGCCTGCCCGGGACGTTCGCTGCTGGTGGCTGCTCGTCAGCAAACCAGCGCGCTTACGATCCGGCCAATCCGAGTGTGCTGCTTCCGACCTATCTCGTCCGGCGCATCGTGCCCGGCTCGGGCGATCCGTTCAATGGCATGCAAGGCCAGCAACAAGGCAACTTCCCGGGTGGTATCAAGAGCCGCGGTGTCCAATACGGACCGGTGCTCGGATTCGCCTGGGACGTTATGGGTAACTCGAAGACAGTCCTGCGTGGCGGTTATCGCTGGGGCTTTGACCGAGTTCAAGGAAACGAACTGGCATTCGCGGCCGTGGGCCAGCCGCCTCTGTTTATCAACCCGACATTCAACTTCGGGAATCTCTCGACCGTTGGTCTGAGCACCGGACAACTCGCTCTTGGCATCACTAGCGTGATCTCCGCTGATCAGGAGGGATTCGTCCCAAGTGTTCAGAGCTTCAGCCTGCAACTCCAGCAGGACGTCGGTCTTCAAACCGTCGTCAGCGTGGGTTATGTCGGCACGCTCAGCCGGCATAACCAGGAGTTGCTAAACCGCAATTACAGTCCCTACGGCGAACTCTTTACGAAAGCGGCGCAAGACCCATCGAAGTATGCAGGCGGTATCGTTCCGGATGAAGAACCCGACCTGCCGCAGATCTACAGGGATGCTGGAGTGAAGTTCACAGGCCAGTTCGCCCTGCCGGCAGGCTTCCTGAAGAAGTTCCCCGGCTATGACCAGGTCGGTCTCCGCACGTTCGGTGGATCGTCAAACTATCATTCACTTCAGGCGACGGTGAGCAAGCGGTTCGGTCAATCGTTTAACTTTGGTATGGCCTACACCTGGTCGAAGGCGATGGGTACGACCAACACCTACACCGATTTCATCAACCCGGTCTGCTCGCGATGCGCTGACTACCGTCGTCTCGCTTTTGACCGCACGCACATCGCAGTCATCAACTACGACTGGCGGCTGCCCGGGCTGAAAGACAGCCAACTGGTTCGTGAAGGGTGTCATCAACGGCTGGCAGATCACCGGTATTACGCAGTTCATTTCAGGTCAGCCTGAGGACGTCGGCGCTGGTATTGCCAACATCAATCTCAGCCAGCGTCTTGGTGGAAGCTGGACTGAAAGCAATGCGAGGATATTTCACTGGCGAGCCGAATGCGAGCAAGGAGCGCGATCAGGTACTTCGACTGGGAGACGACGCGGTTCCCAGCATTGCCGAAGCGTTGGCAGCAAAGGGAGCCTTTCCTCGCAACTACCTGAGCCGGCCTGGCATTAACGTGACCGACCTCTCAGTATTCAAGAACTTCCCGCTCGGTGGCGACAGCGCTCGCTACCTGCAACTTCGCGTTGAGATGTTCAACGTATTCAATCATGCACAGTTCAGTGACATGAACCGTGGTGTGACGTGGAACAGCTTCGACGCCTACCTGGCAAGTCGGGATGCCGGCACGGCAAACATCAATAATGTGCGCGGCAAGACCCTCAGTGGCAATCCGCGTATAGGCAATGGCGTTGGCGAAGTCAACGCGTTGCACGGTGCCGTGTCCAATGCTCGTGTGATTCAACTTGCGGCGAAGATTTACTTCTAGCCAAAAGTCGTAACTCGATTAACCAGCGCGGGGGTTGCACGAAAATTGCAACCCCCGTGTTTTCTTCATGGCGCGCGATGTCAGATACGTCATCGTTCGCAGTCTTTGCCGCGATTTTTCGGACGCTACCAGCAATACGTGTTGGTAACTCTGGCGATACTGTTTGGTAGTTCTGCAATCACCGGAAGTGCGATTCAGCTGGGCGCAGTTCAGCAAGGTGGCGGCTTCGTCATCTTTGGGCGCATTCGTTTACCCGATGGTCGCCCCGCTAATACGAGGATGAAGGTGTTCGTTGAGGCGATGAATGGCCTCAAACGGGACACACTCAGCGACATGGACGGCAATTACGAGATTCGTGGGCTGACCGGGGGACGCTATCGCATTTATGCAATCAATCCGGAGGTTCCCGATCATTACTGCGACCCGATTGAAGCTGACACTAATCGAGCCTATTCCAATCGCCTGCAGATTGACATCAACTTCAAGCTACCGCTCCACAAGAGTGGGCCTGACGCAAGAGCAGGCACGGTGAGCGTAGCTGAGGCAGCGCAAAATATCCCCAGGGGGGCACGCAAGGCTTACGAAGAAGCGGTTAAGTTACAAAAAGAGAATCGTACCGACGAAGCGCTGTCCCAGTTCAATCAGGCTATTGATATCTATTCGGACTACTTTCAAGCGCTGACAGAGCGTGGGAACCTGCTGATGCAGCGGAACAAGTTGGCCGAAGCCGAGGCTGACTTCGGGCGTGCGTTACAACTGAACAGTAAGTACCCCCCGGCACTGCGCGGGATTGGCTACTGTCAGATTCAACGGAAAGAGTTTGCTGCTGCAGTTGCCAATCTTGAAAAAGCTTTTGTACTCGAACCAAATGCAGCCCTTACCCTCCTCTTGCTCGGGTACGGCAACATGTCGCTCAAACGCTACGAAGAAGCGAAGCAGTCACTGCAACAAGCGCTAAAACTTGGGCCGGAGAGCGCCGCCCGCGCTCACGTTTACCTCGCCGAGATATATGCGCTCGAGAAGAAATATAAGGAAGCCGCCGATTCGATTCGCGCCTACCTGAAGATAAAACCCGATGCATCCGACGCTGCACATTTGAAAAAGTTGGAAGCAGACTGGCGAGCACGCAGCAAAGAGGCGGGAAGCCAAGTAATCCTATGAAGCAGTGCGAGCTAAGTTGAACTCCATACTCAGTACCAGCATTTGCGCTAAGCTATTCAAGTTGTGACCCATCTTCCTCCTGACCGTTTCTACTACTTCTCTCATTCCAGCAAGGCCCCGATATTGCCGCGCAATTCAGTCGCGCTGTTGCGCTCCAGCAAGAGGGCCGGCTTGCAGAAGCAGAGCAGGAGTACCGTGCGCTCGTAAAACGCAAACCAGACTATGTCGAAGCGTTTGCCAATCTCGGCGTAGTCGTTGCGCAACAGGGAAGGTATTCTGAAGCCATCGAGTTCTACGAAACTGCGCTCAAACTTTCGCCACGATCGGCGCCCATTCTGCTCAATCTTGGTATTGCACATTATCGTGGCAGACAGTTTCAGGAAGCCTTGCCTGTTCTTGCTCAGCTTCTCGAGCAGCGACCCGACATCACACAGGCGCGGCAGCTCTATGGTTTGTCGCTCGCCGCATTGGGCCGAGACGAGGAAGCGATCAAGCAACTCGAACAGACTCTCGACGCTGGCCCCGCCTGATCCCGCAGTGCTCTACTCGCTGGGCCTCGCCTACCTGCATCTCGGCAAACCTGGATTTCGCGCGACCCTGGAGAAGTTAGCGTCTTTCCCTGCAGGATTGCCCGCGCTGCATTTGCTTCAAGGTCTCGCGTTCTTGCGCGATCAGGAGTTTGAGAAGGCATTGGAGGAATTACAAAGCGCGGCGAAGCTCAATCCTGACCTTCCTCGGGTCCATTTCTCGCTGGGACTGGCACATTTCAAACTTGGCCAAAACAAGGAGGCGATTGCTGCTTTCGAGAACGAGGTTACCCGCGGCGCGAAGGATTTTTCAACATTGTATTACCTTGCCGAAGCACTGGCTGATGACGGCAACGTCGAAGTCGCGCGACAACGGCTGGATGCAGCAATCAAACTCGATCCGCAATCGCCCGAAGCCAACGGATTGCTTGGCGAGATTCTTTTCAAGCAAGGCAAGGCAGGCGAAGCAGTCAAACCTCTCGAGTTCGCTGTAGCGAAATTGCCGACTGATCAGGAGCGGCGATATCTGCTCGCGCGCGTCTACCAGCAACTGGGACGACGCGATGATGCCAAACGCGAGTTTGCCGAGGTGCAGAGGCTTAAGGCGAAGCAACTGGAAGAGGACAGAAAGAAGATCGCGAAGCCGCAGTAAGTAGTAAGGTACGTTGTACCGGCGTTTAGCCGGAATCGTCACATCCTCGATGTCACGATTCCGGCTGAAGGCCGGTACAACGTACCTTCATTACTTTTCGCCTTCGGTAATTGTGATGACGCGATCTGCGGCGACTTTGGTGAGTTTTTCCGTCTTACCACCGGGCCATTTCACTTCGATCTCGTCCACCACACTTGCCTTTCCAAGTCCAAAATGGAGTCGCCAGTCTGAATGTGAGATGTAACTGTCACCGGCCCTTACTTCATCGATCTGTACGAGAGTTCCCGTCTTAACTGACACCCTCGCGCCAACTGCATTTCGATTCGACTTCTTCCCTGCGAGCTTCAAGCGCACCCAGTGTCCTGCCTTGTTGCCGCCATCATTGCGCATCAACATCGGCGGGCCATCGAGATCGTTGACGATCACGTCAACATCACCATCTTCGTCATAGTCTCCAAACGCGGCGCCGCGAGAGATGCGCCGCTCCATCATCGCGGTTCCCAATTCACTCGCAACTTCGTTGAACGTCCCATCACGCCGGTTCCGGTAAAACAGCTTCCGTTGAGCGTACATCCCACCCGGATAGGCTCCTTCAATCTGCGGATAGACATGCCCATTGACGACCATCAAATCGAGCCATCCGTCATTGTCGTAGTCAAAGAATTTCGTGCCCCATCCAACATAGGGCAGGCTCACATCGGCAGTTTTGGTGTTGCGCGATGCGTCGATGTAGCCGCCGTCACGGGTCTTTTTGTAAATCGTGTTGTACTGATCAGAAAAGTTGGTGACGACAAGATCGAGAAGCCCATCGCGATCGTAATCACCAAACGAAATCCCCATGCTTCCCTGTTCCGTGCCGCTTTCATCCACCGCACAACCAAGCTCAAATGCCATCTCTTTGAACGTCCCGTCGCGGTTGTTGCGATACGCGTAGTTCGGTGTGGCATCATTCGCTACAAACACATCAGGCCAGCCATCGTCGTCAAAATCTGTCCAGGTGACTCCGAGTCCATAGTGGCCGGACGGATCATCGACACCCGCCTTCTTTGAAACATCGGTGAACGTTCCGTTACCGTTGTTTCGAAAAAGCGAGTCTCCGGCGCCGGGGAGCCCCCGCGGGCCGCACTGAACCGGAACACTCTTGTACTGACAAAGCTGTCCCTTACCGAACTGAGGAAGATCAGTAAGCTTGAAATCAACGTAGTTGGTCACGAAAAGATCCAGATCGCCATCACGATCATAGTCACCCCAGGCGGCGCCGGTTGAGAAACGATCATCGCCGACACCAGCCTTTGCTGTGACATCCTCAAACTTTCCGGCGCCAGCGTTGCGGTAAAGCTTGTTCGGCCCGAAGCACGTAACGTAAAGATCATCGAGGCCATCATTGTCGAAGTCGGCGACCGATACTCCCATCGCCCAGCCAGGATCGGCAATTCCAGCCCGCGCTGCCATCTCTTCGAACTTTCCATTTCCCAGGTTGCGATAGAGTCCAGCTTTCGGCCGAGGCTCGCGCTTTAGCGCGGCGGCGACTGAATAAGAGTTCGTCAGATATATGTCCAGCTTTCCATCTGAATCAAAATCGAAAAGAGCTACGCCACCACCCATGCTCTCTACGATGTACTTTTTGTCTGCAGTCGCCACATTGATAAAGTTGATACCGGACTCGCGGGTGACATCTGAAAAGATCACCTGCATCCTGCGAGCTCACGTCCGAAGTGAGAGCCGATATCAGGAGACACAGAACGATCAAGATCGCGCCCTTATTTGGAGTGCGGGGACTTGTCACCGCTTTAGTCTCGTGCCCGAATAGTTCGTGGCACGAGACTAAAGCGGCGCCAAGTCGCCGCACTCCAAATTCTGCGCTTTGCAGCGCTCGTTATGACCGAGTCCGGGCCACGGCGTTCAGCCATCCTTCGTACAACCTTTCACGTTCGCTTCGCTTCATTTGCGGCTCGAATCGTTTTTCAACCTGCCACTGCCCTGCGATCGCAGATTGATTCTTCCAGAATCCGACAGCTATTCCTGCGAGATATGCGGCGCCGAGCGCAGTCGTTTCAGTTACTACGGGTCGCACCACCGGAACCCCAAGGAGATCGGCCTGAAACTGACACAGGAATTCGTTGCGAGCGGCGCCTCCATCCACGCGCAGTTCGCGAAGTTTGATTCCTGAATCACGTTGCATGCACTCAACAACATCGCGAGTCTGATATGCCATCGCTTCAAGAGCAGCACGAACGATGTGTGCACGGCCGGTGCTCCGAGTCAGACCGACAATCGCTCCTCGCGCGTCCTGGTCCCAGTACGGCGCACCTAACCCGACAAATGCAGGAACAAAGTAGACTCCGTGGTTGTCGTCAACGGCGCTCGCCAAAGCCTCGGTCTCATCAGCGCTTGAGATCAACCCAAGTCCGTCTCTTAACCATTGCACCGCAGCGCCGGCTATGAAGACACTACCCTCGAGCGCATACTCAGTTACCCCTCCAACGTCCCATGCAACAGTCGTCAACAGCCGGGTCTTCGACGAAATGGCTTTCTTACCGGTATTCATCAAGAGAAAGCATCCGGTTCCGTATGTGTTCTTCACCATTCCGGGTTGGAAGCATGCCTGCCCGAAAAGAGCGGCCTGCTGATCGCCCGCGTCTCCGGCAATCGGAACCGGCTTTCCAAAGATAGTTGGATCAGTTTCAGCGTAGACCTCGGAGGATGATTTCACTTCAGGGAGAACAGAAGCTGGTACCTTGAGCCGCTTCATGACTTCCTCATCCCAGGAACCGCGCCTGATGTCATAGAGCATCGTCCTTGACGCATTTGACCGGTCTGTAACATGGGTTCGCCCGCCGCTGAGGCGGTTTATGAGAAAGCTGTCGACTGTACCAAAAGCGAGCTCGCCTTTCGACGCCCGTCCTCGCGCACCCTTGACGTTGTCCAACAGCCAGTTGACCTTCGTCCCCGAAAAATAAGCATCAGTTACAAGCCCCGTCTTTCGCCGAATCAAGCGATCAAAGCCTTCGTTTTTCAGCCGCTCACAAAAGGCGCTGGTGCGGCGGCATTGCCATACGATCGCGTTGTGTATCGGGACACCGGTCGCGCGGTCCCATACGATCGTCGTTTCGCGCTGATTCGTAATGCCGATTGCCGCGATCTGCTGTGCACTGATGCCTTCGAGCTGCAGAGCTTCACGGGCGCAATTAAGCTGAGAGCTCCAGATTGCTTCCGGATCGTGCTCTACCCACCCTGCCTTCGGATAAATCTGTGGGAATTCGCGCTGCGCGATCCTGACGATTTTGCCTTCGTGATCGAATAGTATCGCGCGCGAAGACGTTGTTCCCTGATCAAGAGCCAATATGTATTTTGTCATAAGTTGAGTAGGTGCTGAGTGCTGAGTGCTGAAGAAGGTGCTGAGTGCTGAGTGCTGAGGTGCTGAGTATGGAGTTCAAGCTTCTGACTTGCTCTTCTGCATAAGTCTCGAGATGCAAACAGCAAGCTGAAGCTTGAACTCCATACTCAGCACCCAGCACTCAGCACTCAGCACCTTCTTTTCCGCACCCAGCACCTCTTTTAAAAAGCTTGTCCAAAGCTAAAGTGAATCTGAAAACGCGGCAGATTCACCTGAGTCGCGATCGCCCCCGGTAACAATGTGCCTGTTTGCGGACTCGATGCGAGATAAGCAAAGATCGAGCCGAAACGGTCCCAGCGGCGTCACGATCCGAAAGCCTAAGCCGATCGTGTGAGTAAAATCCTTGAAGCGCGCTCTGCTCGCAGTGATGAATACATTACCAGTATCATAGAACCCCACCAATGCGAGTTGCCTGTAAATCGGCCTGCGGAGCTCAGCGTTGATGATTAGCAGCGCATTGCCGCCAATCGGATTGTCATTAAGATCGCGCGGCCCGGCCTGCTCAAAGTCATACCCACGCAGCGTAGTCGAACCTCCCGTAAAGAATCGCTCGGTAATAGGAAGCAACTCGCTTTCGATTGGGAGGCCGGTCGTTGGAGGAAGCTCGCCGTATCGCCGGGCCATCCCCAGCCGGAAGTCAAAAGCGGCCACTGTCCGGCGGTCCTTAGTCAATGGCCGATAGTATTGGTGTTCCGTAAAAAACCGGAAGAAATTCTCGCTTCCTCCAAACTTGGTCGATGCCAGAGAAAAGTCAACGGTGTGATAGCGTCCTGTCGTCGCATCAAACGGATTATCGCGATAGTCGATCAGATATGATGTCGAGACTCGACCAAGACGAATCGGTGCGTCCTCACGCTCTGTCACACCCTCGGGATTATTACGCGAACATCTTCATAACTGTATCGGAAGAGCATGAGCGAATGATTCGTGAGCCGCTTTACTACCTGTATCAACGCAGTCGCCCGCCGCGATTTGAACGCAGGACGGTCCTCGTGTCGTAAGAACGCCGAAACCAGAGTCGGAAGGCGATAACCAAAAGGCCTTGGATCGGTGTAGGACAACTGCCCAAGCAGATCGCGCTGGCTGACGCGCACCCGCAAGCTCGCAATTGTCAGCCTCCCAAAAACGTTTGGATCTGAAATCTCGACCGTTCCGCGTGCGCCGTCGTCGGTCTGATACCCTACACCATACGTAATATTCCGCGATTTCCCTTCGTCCAGATCGACATAGACATCGCGCCGCACAACTCCCGTTTCCCCTTCGAGTCCGAGAGGCTCGCTTCGCACCACAACGCGCCGGAATGCCCCGAGAGCGTACAGGTCCTGCTCGCTTTCAGCAAGTTTATCGGCTCTCAAAAGCTCCCCCTGCTTGAAGCGCAGAAAGTTGTTGACCCTTCCATAGCGCGTGCGCTGCCGTGAACCCAGCTCGTTCATCCAGACACGATTGATGTAGACCTGAGGTCCTTCCTTGATCTCGTAGATCACTTTGACGCGCTGCGGCGCAACATCAATCAATCTGCTCGAGAGTGTCACCAGTGCATAGCCTCGCTGAAAGTAATACTCGAGCACCTTGTTTGCTTCGAGTCTGATGGTGCTGATCGAAGCTGGATCGCCCGGTTTAGTTCCAACCAGGCCATTGATCTGATCAACGGTCGTGAGAATATTTCCCGTCACGGCTATCTCGCCAATGTAAGAGCGCGGCCCTTCCTCGACATTGAAAATCAGCGAAAGTTTATCGTTGTCAGGATTGACTGCGCGGTTCACATTGAGAATCCGGGCCTGGCGAAAACCGAGAATCTCGCAAGCGTGAAACAATCAGATCGGCATCCCGCCGCATCGCCTCTTCACTTGTCAGACCGCGCGTGTACTTCGAGAAAATGGGGATCGGGAAAAAGCTTTCGGTCTTCGACCGCATTTCACTCAGGATGTCCGGAATCACCAGGTTGGTAGTACCCTCAATCGTAATCGAGGTCAGCCGATAGCGTTCTTTAGGGTCCACCTTGAAGACAAGTTCGGCCCGGTCAAGTGCCGGGTCAGGCAAGGCCGGCGGCGCTGCCTCCGCAAAAAAATAGCCCTGTTCCTGCAGGTAGGTCCGCAGTCGCTGAGCACCCTGGTCGAGTGACGATTCGTCTATTCCGCCCTCCCTGAGCAGCGGCACTGTTTCGCGAAGTTTCTTCGGCGAGATCTCGTAGCCTTCGACACGGGCAGTGTATATCGAGCCTGACTCAATAGGAATTCTGATCGCGACAGTGTTGGATGTTCGATCATAGTTGACATCAGCCGGCCCGACCTTGGCGTTCAGGTATCCAGCATTGAGGTGCATCGAGAGCAGCCGCTGCACGTCCGCGTTTAGCTGGCTGCGAGAGAACGGAGTTCCCGGGCGGCCTTGAAGCGCCACTTGCAATTCCGCCACCGGGATCTTGGGATTGCCGCCAATTGTAGTGTCGGAAACCTGTGCAATCACTCCCGGAGTTATGTTGTATGTGATTTTCGCGGTTGAAAAAGCGGGATCTATCGTAACGTTATGCTCAATGCTCGCCTGGTAGTACCCAAGGTCACGCAGGACTTCGAGGATCTCATCGGCGCCGTTGCGCACTGCCGCTTCTGAATATGGGTTCCCTCGCTCCAGCTCACCCAGCCGCGTACGGAGATCGTCGGCAGGGATCAGCGCGTCGATACCTGTAAACTCGACAGTGCCGACCCGCGCAAGCGGAGCAACTGTGAACGTCAGGATTACTGTGTTGTTGGGTCCGGGCTCGGCTTCGGCACGAGCATTCGAAGCAAGGCCCGAAGTCAGGAGACTCGCAAGAGAATTGCGAATCTGAGGGAGCGAATAAGGCAGGCCTTCACGTATCTGAATCTCGCGGCGGTACCCCTCTCCAGACGCTTCACTGCTGCTTCCTTCAACCACAACTCGAATCTGAGAAATGGTCTTGCCAGTATAGTCTTCAACACCCTGTGCAGCAGACGCGCTTATCGAAATCGCAACACAAACCGCAAACAGTATCCACGCACGTTGTACCGCCTTCAGGCGGAATTTTCCGACCGAAGCCGGTTCAGCATTCCTCTCGCCCGTCCTCCCCACTCCAGTCGTCATCCCGTCAGAAGCGCTTTCGCAGCCTCACATCGATGCCGAAAGCGCCGTCCTCTGCTCGCGAGGCGACAAACGACAGGCGATCAGAGGCGCGGTACTCGACCAGAACCACCTGATCCTGATTCGAAGCAAGGTTTGTTGAAAATGTAATCGAAAGGTCCTTCGTTATTCTTCTACCTACAGTGACGCGGGCCGTCGGGTCGGTTCCCCTGCCACTAACTAAGGGATCAATTGCAAACCGATTCAAGCCGAAAAGCCGGCCCGTTACGTTCGTACCGATTCGACTCGAAATTGGCGAAGCAAGGAGTGTCGCAAGATTGGGCGACTGTGTCTGCGACGCCAGTGCTTGTGACGGGCTTCCTGAGTCGATTGCTCCCTCCCGGGGCAGCTGACCCGACGTCATGAGCGCGATCACATCCGCCTGTGGAAGAGGAGGCTCAGACCGTGGCGTGACTCGCAGATTGTCGAAGGGGCCCGCGATCAATACAGTCAACCGGTAACCACTGACCACTGTTTCTGCTTCGATACTCAACCGAGGCGGACGCTGGCTGATTCCAGGAAAATCAATCAGACCGCTCGTGATTCGGTACTCTTCTCTGAAGAGATCCTCGATCAGACCTCGCGCCACCGTCACTCGCCCCTTGAGTAAAGGTTCCTCAAGCGTTCCGATGACGCGTACGTCGGCGCTTCCAACAATATCGAGCGACTTGTTCTTGATTGCGATTGAATCCGACGCAACCACATGCAGATCGAGCTGAGTGGGTGGGACTCCGGCGAATTGTCCACTTTCTGCGATTGATCCTCCACCGATCTCGCTCGCAAACTCTTCGATAAGATCAAAGATGTCATTCTCGGCAATGTACTCAGCTCGCCGGACGCTCACAAGGCCGCTGAGAACCTGGACCTGGCGATTACCCTGAAGTGTCAGGTCCCCATCGGCTGTCGTTCGGATACCAGCTGGATAGTCAACTCTCACTCTGGAAAGCCTGGCCTCGAGGCGCCATCTGTCGAAGGCAAAACCCGAAAGTGCAGCTCCACCAGTCATCGTCAAGCGGCCGCCGCCAGCATCTGCCGTAAACGTTTCAAGCTGCGCCTGGTCAGCCGTAAAGAGCAATCTCCCGTTCGCGTTTGTGAGCGATATGGGCAGGCCGCGGGCTCGCATCGCACCACCCGAAAGCGTCGCCGAACCGCTCAGCCGCGGCCGGTCAAACGTGCCTGTCGCTGTTATTGTGACGCGAACAACTCCCTCGGCGTTCGCGTCCTTGACGAAGTTCTGCAGCATCCGAAGATTGAGATCGCCGTTCGCTGATACAGCCATTCGCCCCTGGCTCCCGATCGCAACCGTTCCGTCGATCTCGAGACTCGTATCCTTCCCCGAAAAGCGAATGCGACCGAGGTCAATCTGCTGCTTTTGAAGCTTGATGAGGATGGGAGACTGAGCAGCCAGTTTGCCGTCGGCTGAGTCAAACTCGAGCTTGCTCAGTGCCGCCTCGAGCGTCAGCCCGTCTGTGGAACTTAAGAGATTTCCTCCAAGCCGCAATTCACCGGCAACCGTGCCGGGCGCGGAGACTTCGCGTTCACTCGCCAGTTCTACAATCGGTGCCAGCGCAACATCATCGAGTGCAATCTTTCCCGTTATCGGCGCGTTCTTCCTGGTAAAGTCGATTTGCGCAGAACCCTTGTAATCGTGATCGAGCAGGCGCGCGTTCAGATCGAGGTTAGCCAGGCTATTCTGCCCGTTAGCTGATATCTGAAGTGTTCCGAGCGATTGCCCCTTGTACGTGAGATCACTCGTATTGATTGTTGCAACCAGGTTGTCAAAAATCCGGCTGCCCTCGTCACGACGCACAACTGAGTCACTGCGGGCATCAAGCCTCACACTTGCGAGACCTGTCACACCCGTGTTCTGAGCACCTCCGAGATCCAGCATCTTTCCAATATCGAGGCCATCGCCGGAAGCCTTGACCTGGTACCCGTTCGAGCTCGTGTTCCACCATCCATCAACCGTCACGAAGTTTTGGCCAAGTCGCAGCTTCACCTCCTCAAGCTGCGCGCGCGGCCCTTCTACGCTCAACCGCCCCCTGAGGTCATCAAATGCAAAATCAGCATATTTCGGAGAATCAACGACAAAGGTTCCCTTGCCGCGCATGTCGCCCGGCAATCCAGTGAGATCAGCACTACCAGTCAATGAGCCTTCGATGCGCTCATCTGTGATGAATCGCGCGAAAGGCCCAATCGCCAGCTTTTGAGCCTGCAACGTCAGCGAAATGCCATTCTCCTGTTCAAACGGATAGAAGAGCGAAAAGTCGGCGCGGCCGCCATCCGCTTGCGCGATATGGCCATCGTTGACCCGGACCGAGCTACCGCGATAGTCAAGCTCGCCTTTCAGCTGCCCAAGCGTAGCTCTCCTGGCACTAATCGATTCAACAGAGAAGTCACCCACAATCCCGGGATTATCGAGCTTTCCAGAGATTCTGCCCTGAAACCGAAGGTCGCCTGCAACCTCTATGTCATGCTCACCAACGGTACGCAATCAAAGAGCGTGCTCTTTCATCGTCAATAGCCTCAGCAACCGCGAGAACCAGGTCTTCGAGCTCCGCCGCATCAGATGCCTTGATATCCAAGGCGAGATTGCCCGTCCGGTCCAGATTGATAGTTCCAGAAGCGCTCAACTCAGTGGAGCCTGTGCGAAGCCTTGTGCGATCAACCTGGAACTCCCGCCCCTTTGCGATCAAGTGAATCTCGCCGCTAAGAGGTACTCCGTGGTCCGCAGTGCCGCCTGCGCCCGGCGGCGCTCGCCGTATTGCCATCAAATGAAATGTCTATCTTTCCTGTTGCCGTTTCAAATCGCGTTCCGGTCCAGTTGAGGTCAACTTTTCCACTCGCAAGCCCTCGCAGAGGAAGCCTGCGACCCGCAACTGAGGCCAGTCCCTGATCGACATTCAATCTTGCAACTGTCGCATCCACTTCTGAACGTCCGCCATCGACTAGCGAAAGCGTAACGCCCCCGTTCACCTCGCCTCCGAAGACCGATCCGTGAAGTCCGGTAAGTACCACTTCGCGAGAGGTCGCCTTCAGGTCGCCCTGCACCGTTCCTACACGCACATCAGCAGCCAAAAGCGACTCAAGCCTGACTCCAGCGCTGACCGTCATTTGAGACGGGTCATCAAACGGCCCGTCAAGTTTTACGCGGTCAGCCGTCATGCCAAATGCGGTGACTCCCTCTGTACCAAGCTTTCCGGCGAGCCGGTCTGCTCTGGCACGGCCGCTCCACGAGAATTCGTCACGAGAAGCGGAGAAGTCACCAACTGCGGTAAAGCGATTCACGCGAAATCCGGCTGCCTCGAGCGCATTGATCGCGATCTCCGTTTTAGCGGCCGCGTCAAACCCTTTACCTGACCCCGAAGCAGTCAAGGCGAGGGAGTCGAGCTTGACATCGCGCACCACAACCCCTGGTGCTCGGAGCTTTCCTGTGACCTGATAGTCGCTTCCCTTGCCTTCGACCGTTCCATCGATAAGGGCCAGACCGCTCAACCGTGTGCCAGGGATGAATATGCGTCCTGCTTCGCCGAGCTTCACCTGCGCCGAGCCATCGAGGCCATAATCAAACTCTCGCCAGCTCCTGAGCTCTCCCTTCACCCTTGCTTCGAGGATCGGCGAGGTCACTTCGAGCGACTGAACGCTTGCTCCCTGTTGCTTGAGAATCGCCGTCAGATCGATGTTGATGTCGCTCGCTGAGCGCCCGTCATAGACAAACTCGCTTTGGCGCGAGGTAGCATCGACGCGCATGTTGCCGGCTTCGGCAGGACTCAGTTGGAGCGCCACATTGCGAGCCGTTCCGTCAAGCTTGTGCAGCTGATCGATGTAGAGTATCTCGGCATTCCTGATGGTGAGAACCGCCGATTGATAGCGAAAATCGAACTTGTCATCACGCACTCTCGATGGGTGAAGCCCATCAAGATTCGAACGCCCGTTGCTATCGATTACGTATTTGGCGCGCACTCCTTCGAGCACGCTTTCGCGAAGATTGATTTCGGTCGGACCGCTAAATCCGAGGATGTCTTTGAGACTGACAACCGCCGTCACTCGATCGATCGTTGCAAAGGGTTCACTGTTCCCTTCGACGAACAGCTTCACATCGCGAGCTTCGGCCGTAAAACCGCGGATAGTCGACCCAAGTGAGCCGACTTCGAGACGCACACCGAACTCTGTAAGCTTCTTCGTTATTCTCGCTGTAAGCCATCGATCGACATAGCCCATTCGAAAGCTGAGGAAGGCGATCAGACCAGCAGTGATCACCAACCCCACAAGAGAGGCGAGAAGTAAGAGGATTTTGCGCCGCCTGCCGGAGTAAGCCATCAGAGCATCTCAGAAAGAGCCATTTCGAAATCCTGAGCGAGACCTGGATGACCATGCTTCCGCGCTGCCGCAATTCCCTGTTCGTATGCCGTTCGTGCTTCGTCGACGCGGCCCAGCCGCTCCAGAGCCTGAGCCAGCTTGCCGTAGGCAGCTCCCTGATCGTCGGTTTGAGCAAGATAGAGCTGGAGCTCCGACGCGGCTTCGTCCCAATGCTCGAGCTTGAGCAGCTCGTTAGCCAGACCAAACCGCACAACGCTGTTCCCAGCGTCGGTGTCCAACATCTTCTTGAAGAGTGCGATACGAGATTCGGACATGAAAGTCACCAAGTCCTTGAGAATCTGGATGTACTGAGGGGGCGAACAATGAATGATAGGTTGCTTTGAAGCAGAGCGTCAACAGGGAAGGGGTCAGGGGTCGGGGGTCAGGGGTCAAGAAGGTACGTAGTTCAAGCTTTAGCTTGATCGTTCCATTCGAGTTACTCGAATGTGCAAGCTAAAGCTTGAACTCCGGTACCCTGTACCTCCTTGAACCTGACCCCTACCTTTCTCCGCCAGGATCGCCTTCAGGTGAGTGATGTTACTTTCGGTGGCCTGGTCGTATTCCGCGGCCGAGATCAACCCTGAACCATGCTCCTGGATGAATTTCAGATCGCCCTCGGCGGCACCCATATCGGATTCCGCCTTCTCCGCTGAGCGCGCGAGTGGCGTTCGATCGGCGGGAAGAACGAACTCTGCCGTCAGACGGCCCTGAAAATTCACCTCCTTAAGTGTATTCAGCACCTCACGCCAGTCGTATTTTCCCTGACCTGCGGGTTTCCGGTTGTTATCAGCCACATGAAAATCGTAGAGCTTGTCGCCAACTGCGCGAATCGCAGCCATCGGGTCGACTTCTTCGATATTGATGTGAAACGCATCGAGGGTTACGCCGACATTCGGCCGTCCAACTTCCTCAGCCAGCCGCAACGCCTGATCGTGGCGATTGATAAGGTAGGTCTCAAAGCGGTTAAGCGGCTCAATCCCGATGCGAATACCGTACTCAAGCGCGAAGTCTGCAACCTCTTTCAATCCCTCAACCGCCCATTCCCATTCCTGCGCCGGTGAGGCCAGCGGTTTGAGCTTGCCAACCGTTGAAGGCACTACACAGAAAAACTGGCCTCCAAGCGCGTGAGCAAGCCCTATGCAGTCTTTCATGTATTTGATGGTACCAAGACGGACGTACTTGTCATCGTGAATCAGATCGCGTCCCGGCATCATCATCGTCACGCTTCCCCAGCACTCGAGCTTGTATCTGTCCAGCAGACGGCGCACGTCGTCGGTGTTGTATCGAGCCGGCTCGCCGCTGATCTCAATGCCGTCGTAGCCGAATCGGCTCAGACGTTCGAGCGTCGTCTCAATTGGCTCAGGACGCATCCAGTTATGCATCGCGAATTTCATATCACAGATTTCCCATCCGTCTTTGCTCTGCTATGTAACGCGCGCTGCGCACGGCAATGGCGGCGATGGTCAACGTAGGATTCTTTTCCGGAAAGGTCGTGAAACAGCTTCCGTCAACAACAAACAGATTTTTGATCTCGTGCGACTGGCAATAGGAGTTGAGCACTGAGGTTTTCGCATCAGTGCCCATTCGCACGGTACCCACTTCATGACTCGAAAAGCCGCCGGGCCTGTTACCTCCCTGTAACATCAATTCAGTGCCACAAGCCTCCAGGATTTCCAGAACGCTCTCCCGCATATCGTTGAAAACCTTCACGTCGTTTTCGCCCCAGGTGAACTGAACAACCGGTATCGGAATACCGTGCGCGTCCGTCTTGTTCGGATCGACCATTACGCGGTTGTCAGGACGATGCAGTACTTTTCCCCATACACCGATTTGGAACATCGAAGGTTGCAATTCACGTACGCGTCGCTTGTAGCCATCGCCGAAACCGCCAATCGACTTCGCCTGATACGGCCACTGCCAGCTCCCGTAGTTGAGTTGCATCCCATAGCCACCCGCATAATCCTTTTTGCCGCGCAGGTGATTGAAACGGGGAATGTAGCTGTGATCCGATACCCCATCACCGGAGAAGGTCTGTTTGCCAACCAACTCCTTAAGATAGCCCGTCGCTCCCCAGATGATGTGACCTCCGAGATGGCGTCCCACCTGATCATTACTGTTGGCCAATCCATTTGGGAATTTCGTGCTCTTTGAGTTGAGGAGCAGCCGCGCTGATTCAATCGATGCGCAGCTGACTATGACGATACGTGCTCGAATCTCTTCTTCTCTACCCGTCGCGCGATCAATTATGGAGACGCCAGTCACGATGCCTTCATCGTTAACCTGCACCTCGCGCGCGAGCGCGTTGAGCCGCAACGTCAGTTTGCCCGTCGCCAGAGCTTCGGGGATTACTGTCACGTCGCTCGACCATATGGCACGAACATCGCACACGTCCATGCAATGTCCGCAGTAGTGACACGCACCGCGACCTTTACGACCCTTGAGCAGCACCGCCTTCCGCGCAGGGATAAGCTTCATGCCGAGCTTTGCGATTTTCTTACGCGCGATAACTTCAGAGCAGCGAAGCGGCGGCGATTCCGCGACAAAATTGCCGTCAGGCAAAACGCTCAGATTCTCGCGTGTACCAAAGACATGCATCGCACGCTCAACATAATCATAAAACGGCGCGAGTTCGTCGTAGCTGAGCGGCCAGTCCTCTTCAACGCCATTCACGGACCGCTCCCGAAAATCGTCTGCTGAAAAACGAAGGCACGCCGCATTCCAGTGAAAAGTGCGCCCGCCAAGTGTTCGAATGCGGTCCACACTAATGCTGTCACCGCGATACTCAATCTGCTGCGAAATACGATCCGGATAGAGCGACGCCTGTTTGAACAATCCGAAACCACGCTTCGGCAGTTGATACGGCCAGTCATGAATGTACAGGTCCTCGAGACGTCCCTTAGCGCCGGCTTCCAGCAGAATCGTTTCGGCACCAGCCACAGTCAGTTCACGCGCCATGAACCCGCCGGCCGCTCCTGAGCCGATCACGCAGACGTCGTAGACTTTCTTGTTTTGAGGCATCAAAGATGTATGTTGTACGTACCTCATTTCATTTGCAGAAAAACGAACACGCCCTTCTTGTTCGATGTCACCACATCGGGCAGCTTGTCACCGTTCATGTCAGCAACCGTGAACTGCGTGCCGACGCCTGAGTCTTCGTCAATTGTGTGCCGAATCCAGTTCACCGCGCCTTTGTTTCGTCTGAGTTCGAACCAGTAAAGCACCGCCGGGTCGTTCGGGTTGACATCTCCCGTTGGACCGTGGGCCCAGTAGCGCTTACCCGTGACGATGTCCTTCAAACCGTCGCCGTTGATATCGGCTAGCATCAGGCTGTGCGATTGCGAAAAGGAATTGTCAATCGTGTGCTGGACAAATACCTGGCGCCCATCGTCTGCTTTCTTCTGTTCGTGCCACCAGACCCCGATATTGTGTGCGGAACTGCTGATGACATCGTTCAGCCCGTCACCGTTAATGTCATAGATCGCCATCTGCGCGCAGTCTGCGCCCAGGTTCGTTGTCACAAACTTCCATGGGCCGGCGCGCGGATCGTTTGGCGCCTCCCAGTATCCGGTTCTAACAATTACGTCAGGCCGTGCATCTCCGTTGAGATCGCCGACACCCAATCCATGCGAGTAACGATAAACGCCGTTGTTCTTCGCTCTGTCGCTCGAAAACTTTTCACTGATCTGGTGCGTGATGAATGCGGGATTTGTATTCTTGCGCGTCTCCGCCTCCAGCCAGACCATCTGCTGATCGTCGATTGAGAAGACCAGCACGGGATTCTTTCCCGCATTTGCAAGTAACGCGAATGCGGGGCTCTCGTTACATGCATTTTGTACGATTTTGTGTTCGTTCCAGTGAGTTGCCCTTCCACGAGGGTTCTCGCGCCACACCACAGGAGGTATGCCGGGCGTGTCAATCAGAATCTGATCCGGCCACCCGTCTCCGTTCATATCGGCGGTGTAGTTTACAAAGCTGTTGCTGTAGCCTTTTGCTGCATCGAAGGACTTCACTGGCGCAATTTCGTGTGGTGTCCAACTGGGCGCCTCGTACCAGAGGTTGCCCGCGAGAACATCCATCTTCCTGTCGCGGTTAACATCGGCTATCGCGACGCCTTCAGAACGAAACTCACGGTCGAGGACGATCTTTTGAAAGCTGACTTTACGTGTGGAGGTGTTGCCGCCAGGTTGCTGACTGACGATTGCAGACGCTATGAGCAACAACAGCATCAGAATCTGGATGCGACTGTCATGGTGAGTTCCCTGCGGATCATCCGCGATGTGGGTGTGGAGTTCAAGCTGTCCTGGGCGCCAGGCTGAAGTTTGGCCAGGCCTGTCGACTGACGCCGGAGCGTGCAGACGTAGCCAGGGGTTGAGTCTTCGAAACCCCTGTCGATGCGAGAGAAGGTGCATCCCGGAGGGATGCGAGAAACGATTTGGTAAGCCGTCGGCTCGACCTCAGGATGCAATTCGTCAATTGAATCGATCAGGGGTTTCGAAGCTCGACCCCTGGCTACGTCTCACACCGCTCCGCGGTGATTGCGCTGCTTCGCAGCGCGTGCGCTATACTAGGCCACTACTTCAGGAGACCTAAGGCATGCCCAAGTCACGAGACAAATGAAGACCGGGACAAAGAAAGCTCTGATTCGCCGAGTGAAGAGGGCCGTCAGGAAGTCTCGTCGAAAGCTGGGCGACGAGAAGTTTGAAAAAGAGCTCGAGAGAACAATAGGATTTCTTGAGAAGATCCAGACCAAGCTCACGCCAAAGCCCAAACCGAAGCCAAACCAAAGCCGAAGCCCAAGCCAAAACCGAAACCTAAGGCCAGGAAAACTCTCAAATCTGCAGCTGCCAAAGCTGCGGCGGCGCGCCAGCCGCGTCCAAATTCCCAAAGAGTCACGAAGCCTAAGTAGTAATGGCAATCCTTCTCGACTCCTTTCAAAACGGCGCCAAAGGGCCAGTCAGGTATTGGCACCGGCGCTGTGGGCATCTGGTCTCTGACACATCGCTGGAAGAATTGCATGCATTTGCGCACCAGCTAGGCCTCAGACGTGAGTGGTTTCAGCAAAAGTCGATTCCGCATTACGATCTCACTGGCACAACCTACGATCTGGCCGTCGAGATGGGCGCTAACGTTGTCACCACAAGGGAGCTCGCCAGACGAGCGGCAAAGAGTTAAAACTGAGGCAAAATTGACAGCGATTTCAGTCGCGTGCTACCTTCGATCTCTTTGAAGATGTTTTCGGTTGGTAAGGAGTGCTGGTGTCCCAGATCGACTTTTCGTTTATTCCGATCTTTTTCGCCGTTTTCCTCTTCTCTCTCTCGTTTCATGAAGCAGCGCACGCGTGGACTGCGGACAAGTTCGGTGATCCCACCGGGCGTTACATGGGCCGGGTAAGCCTCAACCCTATCCCTCATATCGACATCTTCGGAACGATAATCTTTCCATTGGTTTGTATGCTGACTCCGGGAGCGATGATGTTCGGCTGGGCGAAGCCGGTACCCGTGAACCCGCTCAACATGAAGGACCCGAAGAAGGGTGACATCTGGGTTTCGCTTGCAGGACCGTTAAGCAACGGCATCCTGGTTGTCGTTTTCTTCCTTTTGGCAAAGTTTTTGTTTGTCAGACCCATTGTTGATCCGGAGGCACTCGGAAGTCTGGCAACTCCGATTAGCAAACTGATACAGACTGGGCTTACGCTTAATGTAGTGCTCATGGTCTTTAACCTGATTCCGATTCCACCGCTCGACGGAAGCCACGTTCTGCGAAACGTTCTTTCTGGCGGTGCTGCTGATTTTTACGAGCGAGTCGAAGCATACGGTGGAATCCTCCTCCTCTTACTTGTCTTCACCGGCGTCACGGGAATGATAGTAAGACCGGTTCTAGGAGTGGTCGATCTCCTTCTCCGCCTCTGATCGACCGGAGAGCAGATCTTTCCTTTATGAAGCGAATAGTGAGTGGAATGCGTCCAACCGGGCGTTTACACCTCGGGAACTACGAAGGTGCGCTCAAGAACTGGGTTCGTCTTCAGGACAGCTACGAGTGCTACTACTTTGTCGCTGACTGGCATGCACTGACGTCCGACTATGCAGATCCTTCGTCGATCAAAGAAAACACGATGTCGATGGTCACGGACTGGCTTTCGGCCGGCCTCGACCCGGCCCGGAGCACGATCTTCCTGCAATCGCTCGTACCGGAGCACGCCGAGCTCCACCTGATCTTTTCAAATGTGACGCCGCTTGGATGGCTTGAGCGCGTTCCAACATACAAGGAACAGCGCGAGAACATCACCGACAAGGATATCGGGAATTACGCGTTCCTTGGCTATCCGGTGCTCCAGGCAGCCGACATCGCGATGTACAAGGCTGATTACGTTCCCGTCGGCAAGGATCAGGCAGCACACGTTGAAGTCACTCGCGAGATTGTGCGCAGATTCAATAACTTCTACGGTCCCGTCTTTCCGGAGCCCGAAGCACTCCACACCGAGGTCTTGACGCTCACAGGAACCGACGGACGCAAGATGTCGAAGAGCTACAACAACACAATCGACCTGTCGGATTCTCCCGAGCAGATTCGCGAAAAAGTCAGGATGATGATCACTGACCGAACGCGAATCAAGCGCACCGACCCCGGTCATCCGGAAGCCTGCGATGTCTGCAAGATGCACCGGCTCTTTGTTGGACCCGAGACAGCCGACAGATTTGATGATGATTGCCGCTCGCGCGCGCATTGGCTGTGTCGACCGCAAACGTGCGCTCGCTGACGCGCTTCTCGAATACCTGGGTCCGATTCATGAACGGTTGGGGTACTATCGCGCGCATCAGGATGAAGTCAGGGATATTATTCTTGCGGGCTCACGGAAGGCGGGAGAAGAGGCTCATCAAACTATGAGAGAAGTACGAACCGCGATGAAGATCGACTGGCAGGAGCTTTCGTGAAGTGACAACAAAAGAACGACAGGATTCGCCTTTACCTGCGAGCGAACTGTCCACCGAACACACCGGCGAGGACTCGGGCTCGGACTATCGAGTCAAGCTCGAGGTCTTTGAAGGCCCCATGGATCTCTTGCTCTTTCTGATCAAGAAGGACGAGATTGATATCTATGACATTCCGATCGCACGGATCACAGAGCAGTATCTCGAATACCTTTCGCTGATGAAGGAGCTCGATATCGCCATCGCGGGCGACTTTCTCGTCGTGGCAGCGACACTGATCTACATCAAATCGAAGATGCTTCTGCCTCCCGACCCATCGACGGAAGGGGACGGCGATCTGACCGAAGATCCGCGCTCAGAGCTGGTAGCGAGACTCCTCGAATATCAGAAATTCAAATCAGCGGCCAACATGTTTTATTCGCGCGGAGAGGTCGAGGCGGCCAAGTTCACGCGCGGCGCTCTCGAGACGGATTCGAGCAATCCCGAAGTCGCCGCTACACTCTTCGACCTGCTGAAAGTCTTTCGCGAGATTCTCGACCGGCAACAATCCGTCGCCGAGATGGAGATTCAGCGCGATGAAATGACGATGGCGGCAAAGCTCGTGCAGATCCGGACACTGGTGAGGGAGCGCGGCGAGTTCAATGTTCGCGAAGTGTTTCTCATGGCAGCATCCAGGCGCGAGATGATCCTGACATTTCTTGCCTTTCTTGAGCTCGTGAAGGAGGCGGAGATCATCTTCATTCAGCAACAGCTCTTCGGTGAGATCATAGCAAGACGGCGTGAAGTGAGCGAAAAAGAAAAGAAAAAGAAAATGACGGAGAATGATTCTTTTGAAAATCAGGTGAGTGTCGACGAGGAGTTTCAGGCTGCTCACTCAGAGATCAAGCCGGTAATCGAGGCTCTTCTCTTTGTTGCGGAGGAACCTCTCGCGATCAAACAGCTTTGCAAGATTCTCGGCCGTCTCGAAGAGAACGTAGTGGTCGAAGCCCTGAATGAGCTTATTCGAGAGCACGACGAACGTGGAAGTGGCCTGGAGATTCGAGAGCTGGCTGGAGGCTGGAGGCTTTCCACCCGTGCCCAGTACCACGATTTCATACGCAAGTATCTAAAGACGCGGCCGACTGCGCGACTATCTCTTCCGGCTCTCGAAACACTCGCGGTGATCGCCTATAAACAGCCGATAACAATCCCTGAGATACTCGAGATTCGCGGAGTGACTTCGAGTTCCGCTATCAAGACGCTTCTCGAGAAACGTCTGATCGTAACTCGCGGGCGCAAGGATACCGTTGGACGTCCGATGCTCTATGGCACATCAAAGGAGTTCCTGATCCAGTTCGGATTGAAAGACCTCTCAGAACTCCCAAGCATCGAAGACTTCGAAGATCTCGCGCAGGGGTAAAGGCTAGAAGAATGTCAACGCAGAGAGCGCAGAGCGAAGACGCAGAGAGACGCAAGAAGAAAGCCGCTATACTCAGATCAGTCCTCTGCGTCTTCTCTCTGCGCTCTCTGCGTCTTCTGCGTGAACTCTTCGCTCTACATCCCTCGAATCTGATTGAACACGTAGTAGCACATCAGCAGCACAATCACCGTCGCCGCGAACCACAGGCCTCCGGTTACAAGCCGGGACGGCCGGATCTCGCGCGGCAGGTGACGATGGCGAAGAACAAGAGTCCCGAGTGCGATGATGGGCAACATCGACGCCTGCGCAAGTCCTCCAGCCACGACCATCTTCACCGGTGAGGCAAATGTAAAATAGAGGATTACAGGAATGACGGTCAGAATTACGACCCAGACCTTGCGATATCTCAACCTCGCTGCATAGTCATCCGCAGAGAAGTATCCCATCAACCGAAACATATCTGCGAAAATTCGAGAGTGCGCAGCAGTCGCGGCGAAGATCGTTCCATAGAGAGTTGCGATTGCCCCAACATAAAAGAGCCAGAGTGACCACGGGCCCAGCGTCTGCGTGTAAGTATTCGAAAGAACCGAAATCATGTCCCCGGCTGCGGGAACCTTGCCCATCTTGTTCAAGACACCGGCGCCAAGCAGATAGAACGCGACCGTTGCGACCGTATAGACGATCATGGACGCAACAATGTCTACATTCATCACGCGAATCCATCCGCGTGCCCGCCTCTCCCATTCCATTGTCTTCTCGCGTTTTCCGGAATAACGCGCGTAGCCCTTTTCGACGCACCAGTAGGGGTACATGAAGAGCTCACTTGCTCCGACTCCCGTGATGCCAAACACCGCCACTGCTGTCGCCAGCCCCTGACCTGGCATTCGGAACTCGAAACCGCGCGCGAGCTCGCTCCAGCTGAAGCCCGGCGCTCGAGTCAAAATCATCGCCGCGAGAAAGGTGAGCAATGTGAATAGTCCAACCTTGACCATCGCGAGCCGCTCAATGCGTTCATAGCCGCCTCCGATGAGTAACGCGAGCGTGAGCACGAAAATCAGCGGCACCCAGGCATTCACTGGCACTGACGGAATCACCAGATTCAGTACTTGCGCGACGCCGCCGAACATCGCGCCTACCTGCAAGAGCGTGAGCAGAACCATCGCTGCCCAGCACCAGACTACCCACGACACGCCCTTTCTCGGCCCGAATCGCGGCCCGGGCATTCTATTGAAGCTTTCGAGACCCGTCTCGCCGGTAGCGATTACATAACGGCCCATCTCGGCCTGAACCGCAGGTTTTATCAGACAGCTGAGAACAATCATCCAGAGCGCAGCGTAACCCACCTGAGCGCCAAGTGTAGTAGTGGCGATCAGCTCTCCTGAGCCGACAATCGATGCCGCGAGGATCATTCCCGGACCGATACGGCGAACGGTTTCAAACACACCAACAGGTGGCTCTGCAACGTCTTCCGGATCGAGCCGGTACGGATCTTTGCTTATCGACATAGGTTTCGCATTCAACGGTCAAGTAACGCGTGACCTGACGAGGTTTGAGTTCAAGCTTTAGCTTGTGGTTGAACACGAACCCCGTTGATTACTGGAGAGTTTTACTCTAAGCCTTCCTGCGTTGCTCTTTTGATACTCTTGGAGTAGTTCTCGCACTTCGGTTGGAAGTGGAATAGACCGGGATTCGCGGTAGTCAACCCACGCATTCACGCTCGTTCCAAGCGCGACCAGCGTATCAGTGTCCTTCTCAAACATCGCGTACCGCATTCTCACGCTGCTTCGACCCATTTCATCGATCAACAATCCCACATCAAGCTTTGCCGGATAGACCACCTGACGCTTGAAGTCGCACGACGCCGATACGAGCATCGGCCCCTGCTCGGCTCCAAATTTTCCACGAATCCCCACCTTATTCAGAAAGTCGATCCGTACCTGCTCGCAATAGGTAAAATAGACAGCATTGTTGACGTGACGCTGCGAGTCCATGTCGCTCCAGCGAACGTCAACCTCAATCCAGAAAGTGCAGTCGTCACGTTTCAAAGGCCAAGCTCCCTTTCGTGATTCTCACGCAGTATGAACTTTTGAATCTTGCCAGATGCGGTCATAGGATAGTCCTCGACAAACTTCACATAGTGCGGGACTTTGAAGCGGGCAATCCTGCCACGGCAAAAACTGCGAACCTCTTCCTCCGTTAATTCTGCTCCTGGCTTCAGTCGAATCGCTGCGGCTACCTCCTCGCCAAAGAAGTGACTCTTGACTGCATAGACATAAGCATCGGCAATCGCGGTGTGTTGTCTCAATACGTCCTCGATCTCTTTCGGCGCGATGTTTTCACCACCTCTGATGATCAGGTCCTTGATGCGTCCTGTGATCTTCACGTAGCCATCGGCATCAATCGCCGCCTGATCTCCTGTCCTCAGCCAGCCTTCAGAATCGATCGCCTGCTCTGTCGCCTTCTGGTTCTTGTAATACCCGAGCATTACGTTGTATCCGCGCACACATAATTCTCCCGGCTCATCGATTCCGACCTGGTTTCCGGATACCAGGGTCCACGATCTTCACTTCCATCTCAGGAAGGACCTTGCCGACGGTGGTCGTGCGGTGCTCGATCGTATCCTCTCGAGGCGTTTGCGTGATCCCAGGAGACGCTTCCGTCAATCCATAAATAATGGTGATCTCGCGCAGATTCATTTCATCGATTGCGCGCCTCATCAGCACTTCAGGACAGAGGGCGCCAGCCATTACCCCGGTCCTCAGCGACGAGAGTTCGAATTTCGAAAAGTCCGGATGATCCATTTCCGCCAGAAACATCGTCGGAACACCGTAAACAGAAGTGCACCGCTCCTCGGCGATCGCTTCAAGAACGCGCCTCGGCTCAAAGTGATCAACCATCACCATACAAGCGCCGTGTGTATAGGCGCCCAGAACTCCAATCACGCATCCGAAGCAATGAAAGAGCGGCACGCAAAGACACAACCGGTCGGCAGGTGTGTAAGCCAGACCGCGGCCGAGCCAGTAGCCGTTATTGACAATATTGCGGCTCGACAACATAACACCCTTCGGAAATCCCGTCGTCCCCGAGGTGTATTGCATGTTGATCACGTCATCGATCTGGACTCTGCTCGAACACGCCTCAAGATCGGCTTCGCTTACGCCTCGAGCCAGCCCGCGCAAATCGTCAAACGGCATCGCACCCGGAACGATTTCGTCTCCAATGAAAATGACCCTTTTGAGTTTTTCGAATGCTCCTATCTCTCTGAGAGCAGCGACATAGTCCACATCGCGGTGGCCGCGGATGGTAACGACCGTCTCCGTCTCGCTCTGATCGAGCATGTAGTTGACCTCGGCAGCGCGAAGCGAAGTATTGACCGTGACAAGCACCGCACCGATCTTCGCGAGAGCGAACTGGAGCACTACCCATTCAGGAACATTCGTTGCCCAGATGGCGACACGATCGCCCGGTGCTACTCCGGCAGCGATAAGACCGCGAGCGATGAGGTTTGCTTCAGCTTCCAGCTCAGAGAAGCTCAGTCGCCATCCGCGCTCGCGATGGACGAGGGCTTCGTTGCCCGGCAAATCGCGCGCGAGAAGCGTGAGCAAACCACCGACTGTGACATCTCGATAGCTCATAGAAGAAGGCGGTCAGGGGTCAGGGCAGTTTGGAGTTCAAGCTTTAGCTTGGGCTTACACTGAAACGCCCAAGCTGAAGCTTGAACTCCAACTCCCTCCTACTTCCTTACGGATTTTTCGTACTCGGATCTCAGTAACGCCATCGTTTCACCGAGGTGATCGTAGAGACGCTTAAGGGGTCTCGGCTCGCGCTTCGCCAGGGCGTACGCAGTTACCAGCGGCAACCCTATCGTCGCATCAACATAAGCCACGACCGTGTCCGGAAGCTGATCAGGATCGATCTTGCCCCAGCTTACCGCCTCACTTGGAGTCGCTCCCGAGAGGCCTCCCGTGTCGGGCCGGGCATCGGTCAGCTGAAGGAAGTAGTCGTGACCCTTCTCTTCAATACCAAGAACTTCCTGAATCTGAGGCTCGGTCTGAAGCGCAAAATTCTTCGGGCTGCCGCCGCCACAAATGAAGATCGCAGAACGCCCTCCGGTCCGCTTCGCAGCAAGCACTATGGCAGCAGTCTCGTTGACATCCGCCGAAGGATTGATCCTTAACTTGCTGCCTTGAAGTTCCTTTGCAGCTACATTCATCCCGATCGAGCTGTCACCCGGTGATGATGTATAGACTGGCACCCCTGCACGATACGCCGCGGCAAGCAGAGACTGGTTCTCGAGATTCAATACGCGCTCACGCTCAGCAACATATTTGCCGCAGAGATAATGAAACTCGGCCGTTGACATCTCTTTCTGAAACTCGTGAGCATCAATGATCTCGCGGAAGAACGCATCAGTCGAAAGCAGGACCTCATAGTCGAAGAAGATGTCGTAGATGCGAACTACGCCTTCCTCTCGCAGCACGACATCGCTTGTCTGCGGGTTTCCCCGGTGCATAGCGAGGCCCAGACCGAAATGGGTGTCGTGATAAAGATTCGCGCCTGTCGAGATGATCCAGTCGACAAAACCGGCTTCGATGAGCGGAATGATCGCCGAAATACCGAGGCCAGCGGGTGTGAGCGCTCCAGTGAGCGTCAGGCCCACAGTCACATTCTCGTCGAGCATCTTGCCGGCAAAAAGCTGCGCTGCCTCACGAAGGCGTGCGGCATTGTACGATTGGAAGTTGTTCTCAATCAGCCCAACTATAGATGTGTCGCGTTTAATCGGTGCGGGCGCAATCCGCTGCCCTTGAAGATACTTGCTGCGCGTCATTCATTCCCCCTCTGCAGTCTAATCAAACCACCGCAGCTTCGTCTATCTGCAATACCGGAAACGACGGATCGAATGTTGCTCGCACGCCAAGAGGAAGAGTCAGATTGCCGCGGGGACTGTGGCCGCTCTCGAGACCCCAGGCAACCGGGACACCAAGCTCCTGCGTGCACGTGGCGAGAACGTCTTCGATTGCGTATCCCTGATCGGCCGTCTGAATGCACTCAGTCATTTCGCCAAAGATGATGGCCTTCACCCCGTCGAATTTTCCCGCGAGTTTCAACTGGGTCAGCATCCGGTCAATTGCAAACGGTCGAGCCAGAGTATCCTCGAGAAACAGAATCGAATCTCGTGTATCCAGCTCGTACGGTGTCGCAAGAAGTGCATTGATAAGCGTCAGACAGCCACCGAGCAGTGGGCCCGAAACCGCTGCGGAGTCCGCTCCGTGAAGTATCTGCAGACCCCGGCTTTGAATCTGCCCCATCGGTTCGCGCGACGTGATTGCATTCATCAGCGTCTGTTCGTCGAAATGGTCCGATCCACCCTCCAGGTCCTTGGCCACCATCGGCCCATGAAAGGTGACCAATCCAAGAAGTTTGTAAAGATAGAGGTGAAGCGCGGTGATATCACTGTAGCCGACGAAGATCTTGGGATTCTTCTTGATTACAGAATCATCGAGAAGGTCAAAGATTCTCATTGAACCGTAGCCGCCGCGTGCTGCCCATATTGCTTTGACCTCAGGGTCTTCGAAAGCAGACATCAATTCGCGCGCTCTCCGTTCATCCGACCCTGCGGTGTATCGATTTCTGGACAGAATCTGCGGGTCATAGCGCGAGCGAAACCCAAGACGCTCGAGTTCGGCGATCCCACGTGCCAGACGGTCCGCTTTGAGATTGCTTGCCGGCGCTATCACGGCAATGAGATCGCCGGGTGCAAGCGCGCCGGGTTTTACAAGTCGTTTCATAGACGCCCTGATGCTGCTGATATTAGAATGACCATCGATTCTATGGCTATACTATCTGGCGAGTATCTCAACTTTGAAAGCTATCGCAAAAACGGCGCTGCGATCCGCACACCAATGTGGTTTGCCGAGTCCGGCCGTTCGATCTACGTCTACACGCTGACGAATACGCCGAAGGTGAAGCGCGTGCATAACAACCCGAAAGTGCGGATAGCGCCGTGTGACTTGCGCGGTAATCTCAAAGGCGAATGGATCAACGCAAAAGCTCAGATTGTCGATGAAGACGAGGCAATTCGCGGTCACGCCCTTCTTCGAAAGAAATACGGTTGGAAGAAAGGCATCGGAGACTTCTATAGCCGTCTCGTTGGCCGCAAGCGCACCGTAATCCGCATCGATCCAGGCATGTAATGTAGGGTACGTTGTACCGCCTTCAGGCGGAATCTTCGCGTTGCAACCATTCCGCCTGAAGGCGACTACATGCCTGGACACAAGCACGACATATACGACCAGCAGAAGCACCAGATCCTGCAAGTATCGTGAACATCATGACTCGTGGGCCTATCGACTCAAACATCTGCCCGAT
Organism: uncultured Acidobacteriota bacterium; assembly: GCA_963813345.1. Taxonomy (GTDB): domain Bacteria; phylum Acidobacteriota; class Blastocatellia; order RBC074; family RBC074; genus CAWDDA01. The sequence goes on from CAWEYR010000028.1 coordinate 138,428, forward strand.
GAGTAACGGAACGATCATCCCTCCAACGCTTCCGCCTACTATAAGAAACCCCGTAATCTGGCCCGTGATCCTCATTCGCCGTTCTGCGAAGGTCAGCGCCGTAGGGTAGATCGACGCCATCGATAGCCCGGCACAAACGGTCGCGACAGTGATGGCAGTGATCGATGTCGGCCAAATGATCGCGATCCCAATACTCACAAAACAGCCGGCAAGGTCCGCCAGAAGTATCGCACGAGGTCTGAAGCGCGCTCCAATCGGCACGCCCAGTAGTCTTCCGATCGTCAGCGATCCCCAGAAGAGCGACGTCAGATATGCTGCCATCGATTCGTTGCCGATGTTCAACTTGAGCACGTAGCTGTAAATCCAGCTTCCCCAGCTCACTTCCGCACCAATGTAGAGACAGAGCAGAAGAGCGATCAGAAATACAAGCCAGTAATTGCTTTTTCCTCCACTCGGCCGGTCTTCGGTTTCTACCGTTGCACTTTGAGGGCTCGCGAGCCGAAGCAGCAGTATCGCCGCGGGCAGGATGAGAACTGCGAGCACAAAATAGGGCATTCGAACGGCGTTGTTGCTCGAGAGAGTGCGAGCGATGATCAAAGGGGAAATAAAACCACCCACGCCATACGAAAAGTGGAGCGCATTCATGAAAGGCGCGACGCGACTTCCGTGCACCCAAACCATCAACGCATTCCCGCCCACACCAAGCGCGCCTTCTGCAGTTCCCAGGACGAGCATGACTGTCAGCAGGAGCGGAAGTTCATCGACCAGGGGCATCGTTGCCATCGCGGCTGAGACGGCAACAATTGTACCGGCCATTACCGAATGACCAGGCAGACGATCATAGAATCTCCCGCCGAAAAGTGATCCAAGAAGAAAGCCAAAAGAGCGAACCGTGAAAAGAAAACTGATATCGCTGACAGTCGAACGGGTCTGCTGCGCAAGACCAGGAAGTGTCGGTCCCAGAGAAGCCATCGCCATTCCAAGAGCAGCGAAGGCGATGAAGTAGGCAACGGTTTGAGCAGTCTTGTTATTTGTCATTGAGGTACAAACGCGACATCCTACCATTTCAAGTTCAATAAGGAGAATGGTAGATTCACCTTTGTCATGAAATCGACAATCTATGATCGACTCCGCGCAATCAGAATCATTCCAGTCATCACGCTCGCAAAGTTGGATAATGCGATTCCTCTGGCAGAAAGCCTGCTCGCAGGAGGGCTGCCCTGCGCCGAGATTACGTTCCGGACCGAAGTGGCGGCTGACGCGATACACGCTATCGCGAAACGTCATCCGAAACTGCTGCTGGGAGCGGGCACGGTCCTCTCGAGCAACGACGCTGATCGAGCCATCGACGCTGGTGCGCAGTTTATCGTTTCTCCCGGATCCAACCCGCACGTAATTGACCACTGTATCTCGCGGAATGTGCCGATTTTTCCAGGTGTCGCCACACCTACCGAGGTCGAGCTCGCGCTCTCTCACGGCATCGGCGTGCTGAAGTTCTTCCCGGCTGAAGCGATAGGTGGCGTCAAGCTCCTCAAAGCACTGGCAGGTCCATTCCCGAATGTCAGATTCATCCCAACCGGAGGCATTGACGCAGGGAACCTCGGTGAATACCTTGCGATCCCGCAAGTTCTGGCCTGCGGCGGAAGTTGGATGGTCAAATCGGAATGGTTGAATAACGGCGACTTCGACCGTGTGCGTAAAGCGGCGGCCGAGGCAGTAGGTCTCGCAGCGAAAACAGGATGAACACAGCGAAAACCCTTAACATCAAATCCCGAACTGACTGCCGGTGGGATCTCGTCGCACTTGGAGAAGTTATGTTACGGCTCGATCCGGGCGACGAGCGGGTCGCGACAGCGCGCTCATTTCGCGTCTGGGAGGGCGGAGGCGAGTACAACGTGGCGCGCGGGCTGAAGCGTTGCTTCGGTCTGAGGACGGCTGTCGTCACGGCGCTCGCCGACAATCCTGTTGGTCGACTTGTTGAAGACCTGATGTTGCAGGGGGGTGTTGATCTCTCGCATCTGAGCTGGATGAAATATGACGGAGTCGGCCGTACGGTGCGCAACGGTCTCAACTTTACTGAGCGAGGCTATGGCGTGCGCGCGGCGCTTGGATGTTCGGACCGAGGTCACACGGCGGTGTCACATCTCAAGCCCGGTGACATCGACTGGGAAAGGATCTTCGGGGACGAAGGCGCTCGATGGTTTCACACGGGCGGTATTTTCTGCGCTTTGTCCGAGACGACTCCGGACGTGGCGCGCGAAGCCATGGAGACGGCACGCAAACACGGGACGATCATTTCTTACGATCTCAACTTCAGGCCATCGCTCTGGCAGTCATTCGGCGGAAGCGCTCGTGCCCAGGAGGTGAACCGCAGTCTTGCACCACTGATCGATGTGATGCTCGGCAACGAAGAGGATTTTACGGCCGCTCTCGGCTTCAAGGTCGAAGGACTCGACGAGCATTTGTCGAAACTTGACGCGGCGAACTTCAAACGAATGATCGCAGAAGCAGTGCGCGCCTATCCGAACTTCGGCGTTGTTGCCACTACACTTCGAAACGCGAAAACGGCAACCATCAATGACTGGGGAGCAATTTGCTATGCCGATGGCAGATTCTTCGAAGCCCCGTTGCGCGAGAACCTTGAGATTCTGGATCGCGTAGGCGGAGGAGACTCGTTCGCATCAGGTCTGATCTACGGATTCCTGACCGATCAGGGCGCGCAGCGTGCCGTCGAGTATGGTGCTGCGCACGGAGCGCTCGCGATGACGACTCCCGGAGATACCTCGATGGCAACGCTGGCTGAAGTCGAAAAAGTAATGAAGGGTGGAAGTGCTCGAGTAGAGCGATAGGATCGAGCGGGAGATTCACCGGCAGAGAGTCAGAGTGCTCAGAGGAGGGGGGATCGAGGGTTTGAGTTTCGAGACTTCTGAGATTGCATTTTCATCAAGGTTCTGGAATGATGAAAGACAAGCTGAAGTCTTGAATCTCAAAACCTCCGATCCCTTCTCTGACACCCTGCATCCCTGCGTGATCATCTCGTAGCGATCTTCTTAAGGTCGTCGTTCAAGGAATCGAGAAATGCGAGCAATGCTGGAATGTCCGTCTGATTGATCCGCACCTTCGCGAACTCGTCATCTGCGCTTCGAATGCGCCCGGCCCGCGCCATCTCGCTCAACCTGACCATCTCGCTGAGAACATCTTCAAGAGTGTTGATCGAGCCGTCATGAAAAGTAAGGGAAGGTGTACTTCAGATTTCGCAGAGTAGGAGTCTTGAAGGTCGCGATCATCCGATCAAGGAACTGGTCATCGCTCTCGCTCTTGCGACGCATCGACGAAGTCTTCAGATCGACAAAATTCCAGTGGCCGAGATCGACATTGCCAGGTTTGTACGATGACGGTGCTTCGCGAAATGTCTGAGCAGGTCTGGTCGCGTTCATCGCTTTCGGAATAGGTAAAGCCGCGAACGTTCCTTCTCCGTGAATTCGATCGTACTCGCGCTGACTTGTTCCTTTGTTGTGAAATGAGTTGTCGGTAAAGAGCGGTGGCGCGTGACAGGTAACACAATTCCCGCGTTCGGCACTAAAGAATATCTTCATTCCTTCAAGAGCACGCCGGTCGAATTCAGGAGTCAACTTCAAGGTTTGACTCGGCGACACGGCCAGTTCCGGCCGTTGCTCAAGCTTGTTGATTGCGATGAATCTGTCGTACGCCGAATCTCTGGGAGTTTTGAATGAGCGGCAGAACTCAGAGATAGCTTTTGCGACCAGGTCCATCGAACGAGCAGCGTTGACTGTAGCGATGTCGACTCCAAATGCTGCAGCGAATTGAGGACGGTAATTGTCTACTACGAGCTGACGTCCTTGTTCAAAGGCCTTCCCTTCTTCGCCTGGCAGCCATCCCATCGGGCGGCCGGCAAGAGTTCCTTTGACGAGGTCTTCAAGCGAGGCGAACTCGCCGTCATAGTGCAGACGCGGTATCTCACCGACATCAAAGATCGTCGGGGAGTTTCGCGGATGAAGACGTCTGATGTCCTGCATCCTTGATGAAACCCAGCTGCGATTGAAGAAATCCGCGTATGCGCGAAGCCCCTGAGGATCTTCGGCGAGCATGTGACAGTTGCTACAGCTGGCGGGCAGGTCCCCTTCAGTGGTCGAAAACCGGCTCTCGCGAAACAGTCGCTCGCCAAGCCGGACGATCTTCTCGCGATTCTGTTTTGAGCCGAAATCGCGCTGTGCACTTTGCCCAAGGACAGTCTCGCCTGATCCTCCAGGAACGGAAAAGAACGTAAAAAACGCGAATGCCGCGAAAACTAGCCATGTGGCGATCCTTTTTCGGGCATTCGTCATAGCAGAATATCTGGGCAGAATGTCTGGGTAGAATAACTGGTTCTATTCGTTGTCGTTGAGCAGTCCGCGCTCGGTCAGATCCTGGCACGTGATGCAATAGCGCGTCCATGGTACTGCATCGAGCCGCTTTGGCTGAATCTCCAGGCCGCAGTTGACGCACGATCCGTACTCCTCTTCCTCCATCCGCTCCAGTGCCTCGCCAATTTGAGTCAGGATTATCCGGTCGTTGGTTGATTGGCTGAAGAGTAATTCCTTCGTGTAGGAATTCGATGCCTTATCCGCCGGGTCCTGCGTTGCCTCCGTATCAGCTTCCCGTCCGTAATCTTCATTCCGGCCAACGACTCCAAGCAGCGCGTCCCGCTCCGAGAGCAAACGGTCGCGATATGTTTTCAACTTCTTCTTGTCCATCAAGCTCCTCTCCTAGCCTTGCCTCAGTTCTACAGAGAATTTCACCGGTGATACCGTCGCCCGGCCAAAAGCGCAAAAGCGCGATACACCTGTTCGGTAAGCACGACGCGAGCCAGCTCGTGCGTCATCGTAAGACGCGAAAACGACCATCGAAGGTTGGCTCGATTCTTCAACTCCCGGCTCTGCCCGGCAAAGCCGCCAACCACCAACGCGAGACGTTTTGTACTCTGGTCTCGTCGCGTCTTTACGAAATCTGCAAACTCCAACGTACTCATTTCAACGCCCGATTCATCGAGAGCAACAACGAAGTCATCTCGCGAAACTGCGTCAATCAACCTCGCGCCCTCTCTTTCAATGACCTGCGCTTCGTCACTGCCGTCGACTTCCTTGAGCTCGCTCACATCGCAAACGACAAAGTGTCGAATGCGTTCCAGATAGTCATCGATCAGTGCCGAGCATCGACGATCCTTCGTCTTTCCAATCCACACAAGGTGGAGCTTCATAGCAGTGGTCAGTGGTCAGTGGTCAGTGGTCAGTGTATGGAGTTCAAGCTTTAGCTTGCTCTCACCACTCTAGTAATCTGACAGCAAGCTAAAGCTTGAACTCCATACACTGACCCCTGACCACTGGCCACTGACCCTGCTATAAAGCTCCACTCGCTCAGCATCACGCCAGAGTCGCTCGAGATCGTAGAACCGGCGCGACGCCTCGGTGAAAACGTGCACGACAAACGTCCCAAAATCGATCAGAACCCACTCTGCGTTTGCATAACCTTCGGTATTCAGCGATCGCAATCCGAGACTCTTCATCTCGCCGATGACTGCGTCCGCAATCGCCTGGACCTGCCGGGTCGACGCGCCCGAACAGATGACAAAGTAGTCAGTGAATGACGTGATCTCGACCAGCCGAAGAACCGTCACGTCACGTGCCTTCTTGTCTTCCGCCGCGCGAACAGCCGCTTCGACCTGAGAATATATCTCGCGGTCGATGGCCGCTTCGGCAGCCTGCTTCACCGCCGCCGCCTGATTCGAAAGTTCACTGCTGCTGCTGCTCGTATTAGTCATGCCTGTTCATCGTACAGCCTGTGTTTCTCCGCGTACTTCGCAACACTCGGCGGAACATACTTCGTCGCATCCTCTCCCGCGGTCATCAGTTCGCGGACCCGCGTCGCTGATATGTCCGCAAGCACATAATCGGTCAAAAACACGTGCGGAACTCCAAGGACATCGCTTCCAGGGGACCTCTTTCCACGCAAATCCACTACGCGAGCCCTGATCTCCGGGCTCAAGTGAGCAGCCGGATCGTGATAACCGTATCCCGGGCGCATCGCGACCACGATCGAATAGCTGGTCAGCAGCGTTTCGTGCTCGCGCCAGGAAGCGATATCGCCAAATGAGTCGGCTCCCATAACAAAGAACAACTGCGAACTCTCGTCCATCGATTCGAGTCGTGCGAGCGTTTCAACCGTATACGGGCGCGTCGGCATTTCGAGCTCGATTGTCGAAACCAGAATCTTTGGCTCGTCCACGGTCGCCAGCGCCAGCATCGCAACCCGATGATATGCCGAGCTGATCTCACGTCCGCGCTTGTGCGGCGGTACGAAGGCCGGGACAAAGAGCAGCCGCTCGAATCCAAACGCGGAGATCAAAGCATGCGCAATTTCGACGTGTCCGTTATGCACGGGGTCGAAAGTTCCGCCGTACACTCCAATCCGCGTACGCCCCAATACATCACCTCAAAGATTCTCCGGCATGTACGCTCTGCGCCTCGAGTTCGCGCATTCCATCCAGTTTCCGCTCAGCGGCGCGAATCAAATCGTTGATTCCTGTTCCGGCCGCCGCTGACACTTCCGCAAAGTCAATCCGTTCGCGAGCGCAGAATTCGCGCAGCTCATCAAGTTTTGACGGGTCGGAAACAGCGTCAATCTTTGTTGCCACTACGATCTTCGGCTTGATCGCGACCTCGCTGCTGTACGCTGCAAGTTCCTTTGTAATCGCCCGGTAGTCGGCCACGGGATCGCATTCGAAACAGGAAACATCAATCAGATGAAGCAACATCTTCGTGCGTTCGATGTGCCTTAAAAACCGATCTCCGAGCCCCGCGCCCTGGTGCGCCCCCTCAATCAGTCCAGGAATATCCGCCACCACAAAGGTCTTGAAATCTCCGAGATCGACCACTCCGAGATGCGGCTCAAGGGTTGTAAAGGGGTAATCGCCGATCTTTGGACGGGCGGCGGAGACGCGCGAAATCAACGTGGATTTACCGGCATTCGGAAGTCCTACAAGTCCAATATCCGCGATCAGCTTCAGCTCCAGAACCAGATTTCGCTTCTCGCCTTCACGGCCTTCTTCGTGGTAGCGCGGAGCACGATTGGTTGACGTCGCAAACTGAGCGTTGCCACGACCACCGCGCCCACCGCGCGCAACTTCGATGCGTTCACCCGCGAGCGTAAAATCGTGAATCAGCTCGCCCGTGTCCGCGTCATTCATCACTGTTCCTACCGGAACCTTGACGATGATGTCCTTTCCATCCTGCCCGTGACGCTTTGAACCTTCTCCATGCCGCCCCCGACCCGCTCTGTGTTCGGGGTTGTAGCGAAAGTGAAGCAGCGTGTTGAGTCCTTCAGTAGACTCGAAATAGACTGAACCTCCGCGGCCGCCATCTCCACCTGAGGGTCCACCGCGAGGAACAAACTTCTCGCGTCTGAATGCAGTCACGCCGTTTCCGCCGTCACCTCCCTGCACAAAGACCCTGGCCCGATCAATGAACATCGACGTTCGCTGCTCGAGTTCAGCCTTGCTCTGCGGGGTAGACGCTGATGAAACGACCGCGGCTTCCCCGATCCTCGAACTTGACCACACCGTTGACCTTGGCGAACAGTGTGTCGTCGCTTCCCCGGCCAACGTTGATGCCCGGCTTGAACTTTGTGCCGCGCTGCCGTGACGAGAATCGAGCCACCAGTCACGGTCTCACCACCAAAACGTTTAACCCCAAGCCGTTGTGACTGCGAATCACGCCCGTTGCGCGAGCTTCCTACACCCTTCTTGTGTGCCATTAATCCCTCTCCTCGAGCTATCCGATCGAATCAATCTTGACCGAAGTGAAGCCCTGACGGTGCCCCTGCTTCCGCTTGTACTGTTTGCGGCGCTTGAACTTGAAAACGATGACCTTCGGGGCCCGGCCTTGACTGACGACCGTTCCCTTAACGCGAGCGCCGTCCAGAAGGGGCACTCCGATCTGAACGTCATTCCCGTCGCCCGAGACAAGGACATCCGCGAATTCGACCGAATCGCCTGCCTTCTTTCCCGAGATTGAAGGAACGCGAACAACCTCTCCAGGCGTTACCCGGAACTGTTTTCCGCCGCTTCTGATGACTGCATATGCCACAGCGTGCACTCCTCTTTCTGAACTTCCAACATAAAGTCGAGTATTATAATACCCTTGGCCCCTGACTTCAACCTCCAGCCGTACAAAACCGCAGGGGCAAACAGTTTGTGGGCGTAAATCCTGTGAACATTCCGCTTCAAATGCCTGCCGTTCTGGAATTTCCGATCTACCCGCGCTACAATTCGAGCCTTGTTACCCAGGGATCATTCGGAAAACGTCCATCATTGCATTTGTCAGCATTCTTGACTCGTTTATGGAGCTAATCTGTCCAAATTGCCGTGAGGTGGTCGTAGCCTTCACCAGGCGCCTCGAATGCAGTCATTGCTCAACTCCCATCGATGCCTGGCAGATTCTCATGGGAATCCGGCCCGTACAAAAACCCAGCTCGATTCCTGATTTGGGTAGCGAAGACTCTCGACGCGAGCCAAGCGCGGCAAGCGAGCCAAGCAAGCCAGGCAACATTGACAACATACTCGAAATCCCGCCGCTTCCCGCGGCCAGGCACGTTACCGAGAATTCCCCGCCAGTTCTCGAACTCGGCTTCGGCAATGCCAGAACATACCGACAAGTTAAGGAGATTAGTGGCAGTATTCCAGTTGATCGCTTCAGCACGTCAAGTCCACAGGAGTTTGACTCGAAAGCCGGTTTGTCACCCTCTGAGGAGCCTCAGCGACGGTCTCGATCCGCTGCCCTGCTGGCGGTCATTGGCGGGCTCGCGCTCGGTGCAGTTGCGCTTTTCTACCTGTTTGGACGTGGGCCCGCTCCATCTATATTTCGCGCCGACAGCGAAGTAACAGCTAGCCCTGCGGCCGGCGGATTGCCTCCGGGAGCTCCAGGTACCGCGACTGAAACACCTGCGCAAGCAACACCGGATCCGGATGCCGCGGCAACTCCACTACTGAATCCGTCTCCGTCTCCTACACTGGGAACCCCTTCTCCGGCACCTACTACTACTCCCAGGCCTACACCGACTCCTTCGTCGGATGCGGCAGGCGCAACCGCTGACACTGTTGCCCCGGCACCGAATCCGCCAGGCACTCAGGATGGGACCTTATCCACCCGCGCGCGCACGGTAACCGCTCCCGAAGGTTCGAACGGCGCCTTCACGTTGCAAGTGGCCGCCAGACGGAAGGAAGCCGACGCTCGACAGATAGCCGAGCGGCTCATCGAACGCGGAATCGATGCTCGACTCGTGACTACGGGCACCGATGGCAACTACTGGCATAACGTCCGCGTTGGATCATTCACGACGCGACTTGCCGCTGAATCCTACGCCGAGCAGCTGAAACGGTCTGGTGCCATTGCCGAGTACTTCGTAACAGACAAGCGTCAATGACTCACGAGTGGAAGACAAAGGCATGAAGCAGAGACTCGCACAAAAACCTAATACGGAGGAATCAATGTCAGAGAATCTACCGACTGAAGCCACAGAACAGGAATCTGGTGCTGTGGGTCTTGATATCGGAACAAGCCGCGTTGTAGTGGCCAACGGTGCTGATGGATCTCGAACGCAGTCGCAGCACAATGCGTTCGTAAGTGTGCCGTACGCGAAGATGACCGAGAACATTCTGGATCAGAATCGCATGGTCCACTATCGCAACGGCAAGGAGCTTTTTGTTTATGGCAACGACTCCGAGCGATTTGCGAGCTTCTTCAATGCAGTTCCCCGGCGACCGATGCAGCATGGCGTGCTGAATGCGCATGAGCCGATGGGACAGCAGGTGATCCAGGCGATCATCGAAGGCATACTTCCCAAATCCCGGAAGAGCGAGACTCTCTGTTTCAGCGTTCCTGGAAAGGGTGCGAGTGCGGATGCAAATCTTGTCTATCACGAAGCCGTCCTTAAAAGCTTCCTTCAGTCGCTCGGCTATCAGCCAAAGGCAGTAAACGAAGGGCTGGCGATAGTATTTTCGGAATTACAGAACGAGAATTTCACCGGGATCGGAATCAGTCTTGGTGGTGGAATGTGCAACGTTTGCGTCGCGTTCCTTTCGGTTCCAGTGCTTAGCTTCAGCGTGCCGAAGGCTGGGGACTATATTGACGAGAGCGTCGCGGAGGTGACAGCTGAGCCCGTCACCCGGGTTCGACTTCAGAAAGAGGAATCACTGGATTTATCGCGCCCGCCAAAAGACAAGCTCGACCAGCGCCCTGCACATCTACTACGAGGAAGTCATCCAGAATCTGATAAACAAACTTCGGGATGAATTCGAGAATTCAAGCAACCTGCCACGGCTCGACCGGCCACTACCAATGGTGATCTCGGGAGGAACCGCCAAGCCACGGGGATTCCATCAGAAGTTTGACGGGATGCTCAAGTCAAGCGGTTTTCCTGTGCAGATTTCTGAAGTCAGGATGGCTAGTGATCCGCTGACCGCTACGGCGCGCGGATGCTACGTCGCCGCGCAGTCGGAAGCGAAATAGAAAGAAGAAGGTGCTGAGTGCTGGAGTGCTGAGTGCTGAGTGCTGAGTATGGAGTTCAAGCTCTCAGCTTGGGTTTGCATTCGAGACTTGTTGATCTCGGAATGCAACCCCAAGTCCTAAATGCTTGAACTCCAAACTCAGCACTCAGCACTCATTCACTCAGCACCTCAGCACTCAGCACCTCTCTCGATATGTCGATACTCGACATATTCCGGCTGGTTGGGTTTGCGACAGGAGCCGCACTTCATTTTTATCTGGCATGGCTGCTTGGTATCAGGCGGGGTCTGCGTCATGGAGAACGCGCTCTTCTGGGGCTGGGCATCAGTCTCGGCGCGTGGCACCTTGGCAACTTCATCGCGAGTTTCTACGACCTCATCGGCGGTAGTCGTGCTCCCTGGTGGTTAAAGCTATCCGATACTATCGCCTACGCCGGTCTTTCCCTGCTTCCGCCGCTGCTTGCGCACTCACACTTTCGGCTCTGGGAGTTGATCGATGAGCGCGCGCCGCGCCGCTTCTTCGCTCCACTGATCATTCTCGGCTACGTTCCCGTTGTGTTCACCCTGCCATGGGCACTTACACAGCTTTGGCGCGAACCTTACCTTGAACCTATCGATCGGCTCGCGCCGCTCCTTCTGCCGTTCGTTCTCTGGTTCGTGCTGATCTTCGGCGAATGCGCAGGAATTGATTTCTGGCTGGCAAAACGCATAACCGGATCGCGCGAAAGTGGATTCTTTCGCACATTCGGATTGACGCTTGCTGGCATTGGGATTCTGTTTTTTGTGACATATGTCACCGGAGGGCGAAGCGTTCCCGTAGTTGGTCCTTACCTCGACACATTCGCTCGCCTCTCTTCCATCGCGCCGACGATCGTTATCGCCTATTACATTTATCGTTATCGTTTCCTCGAGCTGGTTATCCGGCAGAGCCTCGTCTATGCAGCCTTCGCTGTGCTTGTGATGATGATCTATGTATACGGTATTCGAACGTTCAGTCGCGCCGTCGAAGACCGAACATCGATCCGATCGGATGTCGTCGAGACAGTGCTCATACTGGGGCTGATGTTCCTTGCAGGTCCTTTGCGCCGAATAACTGAAAAATACCTGCAAAAGCTCTTTCTTAGTGAAATCGGGCTCTATCGAGAACTGGTATCGCAGATGGGAGCCGAGGCGGCCAGCTATGGTGAGCTTGATAACTTCATCCATTTTGCAGAACGCCGGATTCGCGACTCGCTCGGACTAAGCAAAGTAATGCTGATAGCACGCGATCGAGCCGATACAAAGGCTCGTGAACTTGCGGCTCTCGCAGAGGAACGTGAGTGGACACAAGTCGAAGATCGTGACTGGCTCGCCAGCTTGGACGCGCTTGCCTGTTATGTACTCTGGCGCGAAGGTCGTGTCGTCGGCCTTCTGGTTGTTACCGGTCACCGGTCAGAGTTGACGGTTGAGAAGCGAGAGGTTCTATCGGTGCTCGCGGGTCATCTTGCCGTTGCCATCGAGAATTGTCTGCTGCTCGAAGAAAAGGTAAAGCTCGAAAGAGAGCTTGCATCGCGCGAACGGCTCGCAGCTTTGGGACAAATGGCGGCCACTATCGCTCATGAGATCAAGAATCCGCTGAGCTCTATCAAGTCTATCGCGCAGGTCATGCGCGAAGACCCTGTCAGTCGAATCCGAATACGGCCGCGACCTTGCATTGATCAATGGCGAAATCGACCGCCTTAACCGGAGTGTTTCTCAGTTGCTGAGCTTTTCAAGGCCGGCGGTAGTTGCCGCATCACAGGAGCGCTTGAGTGAGATCATCGCGTCAGTCACGGGCCTTACTCGAGCAGACCTCGAGGAGAAGTATCTCCGCCTGGTGACCAGTCTCGAGGCCGATCCGATTCTCGAGGGGCAGCAGGCAGCCGCCCTGAAGGAGGTGATCATGAACCTCGTCCTGAATGCGGTACAGGCGGTCGAAGATGGCACCGAGATTAGGATTGAAAGCAGATCACCGCGCGAAAGCGATCTGGAAGTTTCGATCTCAGATTCGGGACCAGGGATTCCAGAAGAGCTCGAGGAGAGAATTTTCGAGCCCTTCTTCACGACCAAGCAAAGAGGAACGGGGCTGGGCCTTGCCATCGTTGCCCGGCGCGTACGTGAGCTTGGCGGAGACATACGCCTCGAGAGTCCCGTCGCCTCGAATCGTGGTGCCCGCTTCGTGGTAGTGTTTCCGATGGCTCAGCTGGTAGGCAGCTTCTTAAACAATGAAGTCCGAGACTTGTCGCCCACGCCAGCCTGCTGGCGCTAGATGCGTTGCGGGCCCTTCGGCGTCTTCAGCAGGGCAACGAGTCGCGGTTCCTTTCCCAGCTTGACCTTCGCTTCAATACCGAGCTTCGTCAGCATTGAAATCACGCCCGAAGGATTCGGGTGTTCTATTTCAAAAGTTTCAAGTTCGCATCCCTTTGGTGAATCCTCTGATGGATGCAATGAGCCAGTTGCCCATTCGATGAAGAACGGAACAGGATCAACACCCTGGCTGCCAAATTGGCTTGCAACTCCGAGAGACTCCCATTTTAGGACCTTTCCATCGGGTCTTGCCCTCGAACCCTCTCGGGCCCGAAGACTTGATAGCCAGCGTCGCCAGCCCTCTTTGCCACAAGGTTGATGTCTCCGGTTGTTGCCGCCCACGTGATCAATCGAGGTTCGGTGAGTGTTCGCACGTCGATCTGAAAGTTATAGACCTGCTGTGCCGGATCCGGAGCGATGATTTCGAGATACCGTTTGCCACCGAGCGATATCAGAGCGTTTCGCGTTCCCCGGCCAGGGTGGCTTCCACCGCCGATGGCTTTCACGCCAGTTTTGTTTTCAACCCAGGCAATCCCACGATCAAGATCAGCTACTCCAAGCAGCAAATGATCTACGGCAGAATGTGCGGGTATCAGTCGTTGAGCACCTGTCATGACTTCTCCCAACATACATGAAACGCCTGCGCTCCCGGATAGTCGTAGCACTTCGCGCCGAGTCACAACATATCGGTTCATAGAATCTCCTCGTTCTCTCGCAATCCGCGCCTTTACCAGCTTCCGCACGAGCGCGGTTGGAAGCGGTTTGTCCGGTTGAAAGCGGATAGTCCCTTTGCTTGTATCGTATTTCTCGAGCTCCTCCTTGTGGGCTTCCACCGTCGAGGAACTCATGAGGTAGAAAGCGCAGTGATTCGAGGTCGCGCCAAAACCCACAAGCATTCCGTTCTGACGAAAAGCGGGAAGCTGGTAGCTGATACACTCTTCAGCCTTTGGCGCTGCAGCTTTGATGGTCTTTCGAAGTTTTTCAAGCGCCGCACGCTTTTCATCGCTCAAGCGTGCAAGGTATTCATCGATGGTCTTTGGCTTGGTTGTCATGGCGAATTTTCCTTCGGAACGTTGACGCCGGAGGCGTAAAAGATCGTAGCCAGGGGTTGAGTCTTCGAAACCCCTGGTTGCATTGTGAGAGAGAGTGCATCCCGGAGGGATGCGAGAAACGGATATGATGAATCTGCCGTCTTTTCTCGCATCCCTTATATGTGTTTTTGGGCGGGGTGGAGGTTTGGAGGAGGGGCGGCAGCCCCTCCTCCAATCATCCACGTAGAGACGCCTTCGGGACTGACTATTAGAATGGACACGATGAGGCCGAAGGTGCAGATTAGGCTCCGAACCGCGCATCGTCCCGTTACGAATATCGCACCCGACCGCGTGACGGTTTACGGAGACGTTCGAACGGGACGAAGCGATTCGGTTGAAACGCATCACTCAGATGTCGTCTCTTGAAGACTCAATATAAGGCTTGCGCCGACCGAATCCAAGCGTGGTCTCAGCAGAATCGCGATGGAGGTGGAACAAATGAAGAGCGAGACCAGTGAGTTGGCAGCATTGATCGGATGGGACTGGGCAGATCAGTCACACGAGGTAAGTCTGCAAACAGATTCGGGAGAGCTCGAGCACTACAGGATCAGTCAGGACCCGAATGCTCTACACGAATGGGTTCACAAGCAACGTGAACGATTTGGGGGCAGGAAGATTGCGATAGCCATAGAGCAGAGACGGGGAGCGGTGGTCTACGCTCTGATGACCTATGACTTCGTAGTGCTTTATCCGATCAACCCAAAATCACTAGCGAGGTTTCGGGAGGCACTTCGACCGAGCAAGGCCAAGGATGACCCGACAGATGCGGATTTGTTGCTCGAACTGGTAGCCAAGCATCGAGACAGGCTCAGAGCGTGGAATCCAGAAGATGAAGCAGGGCGAGAGCTTCGAATGATGGTCGAGTATCGACGCAAGCTGGTTGATGAGAGGACACGGCACACCCAGCAATTGACCGAGTGGCTTAAGTCGTATTTTCCGCAGGCTTTGAAGTGGGCTGGGGATCTGGATGAGGTGAAGGCCTGCGAATTTCTTGAAACCTGGTCCAGTTTGGATGAGATGAAAGCGGCCGGTCCCGATGTCCTGAGGAAGTTCTTTTCACACCAGGGGCGCTGGCGTAAGACAATCCAGAGGCTGCTGCGGGAAATAAGTAAATCGAGAACGCTAACAACTGACGGTGCCGTTGTCCGGTCAATGGCTATGATGGTTCGAACAACAGCCCGAGAAGTGAGATTGCTTAGCGAGTCCATCAATGAGTTCCAAGAGCGAATTGAACAGCTGTTTGCCTTGCACCCGGATCAAGACCTCTTCGCGAGCTTTCCTG
Organism: uncultured Acidobacteriota bacterium; assembly: GCA_963813345.1. GTDB lineage: Bacteria > Acidobacteriota > Blastocatellia > RBC074 > RBC074 > CAWDDA01. The sequence continues at coordinate 153,684 of CAWEYR010000028.1, forward strand.
GTGCTGGAAGGGTCCTGGCACCGCGATTGTGTGCAATCATGGGAACAGACCGGTCCCGATATGCATCACCTGAGGATATCGAAGAGTTCTCCGGAATCGCTCGAGTCACAGAGCGAAGCGGAAAATCAAACTGGGTGCACAGAAGGTTCGCCTGTCCACAGTTCTTCCATCAAACATTTGTGGAATATGCCAAGCAGTCCATTCGGCAATCGGAATGGGCGAAAGCATATTACCAAGGCTGCCGCAACCGTGGCACAAGTCACAACGCTGCACTCCGGGCTCTGGCTTTCAAATGGATTCGGATAATCTACCGCTGCTGGATGGACAGAGTTCCTTACAACGAGCAGACCTACCAGACGGCACTGATACGGCACGGGTCACCGTTGGCAAGAAACATCAATGGCGCCTCACTCCCGGCTTGAAGGCTAGGAGTGCGCGACCAGTGACTATTGGATTGACAAAACATCTCAGATGTCTCCGGGATGCAATTCGTCAATGGAATCGATCCAGGGGTTTCGAAGACTCAACCCCTGGCTACGTTCTCGCACCGCTCCGCGGTGAATGCTCGGCGAAGCAGCACACGCCAGTCAGAGACCAGCGCTCCGACCGCTGGCAAAGACAATACAGACTGGAGAAGGTACATCCAGAACAGTTCCGGTCGCAGTCAGACTGCCTGTCTTCTGATCAATGCGGAACACAACAACGCTGTTTGAATCCTGATTCGCCGCAAACAGGTACGCACCAGTAGGATCAATCGCAAAATTTCGTGGCGTCTTTCCCTGCGTTGGAGCCCAGCCAGTGGATTTCACGAGACCTTTCTTCGATTCAATAGCGAACGTTGCTATGCTGTCGTGTCCTCGATTCGAGCTGTACAAAAACTTTCCTTTTGGATGAACGAGTATCTCTGCCCCGCTACTGACGCCTGAGAAGTCTGATGGGAGCGTTGGCAGCGTCTGAATCTCATTCAGGCTCCCACGTCTCTTGTCGTAATTGAAGACAGTCACAGTTGATGACATTTCATTCAATACATATGCGAACTTTCCGTTGGGGCTGAATGTCATATGACGAGGGCCAGAGCCGGCAGTGATCTTCGCGAACGGGGGATCGTTGGGAGTCAGCGAACCTTTCGTAGCGTCGAATTTGTAGACAAGTGCCTGGTCCAAACCAAGATCCATCACCATAAGAAAGCGGTTGTCAGGTGACATGTTGACTGAATGTGCGTGAGGACCCGTTTGCCTCTTAGGATCTTTGCTGGAACCGGAATGTTGGATGAACGTCGGTCGCTTCACCGAGGGTTCCATCATCATGAACGGCAAACGCTGCGATGCTCCCACTGTGTATAGTTCGCAACAAAGAGCCACTTGCCCGTTCTGTCGAACTTGACGTGGCAGGGCGCACTGCCCTTCGACGATACGGTGTTCAAAAGTTTCAGCCGTCGCGTACCGCCGTCTATAGCGAAGGCGCTGACGGTTCCGTTCGAGTCTTCGCCTACAGCATAGAGAAAGCGCTGACTGGGGTGCAGCGCCAGAAACGAAGGATCTTTCGTTTCGGCAGCCAGCCCTCCTGATTCGACAGGAGTCACGGCGCCACTGGATGCGTCAAACCGAAATGCATAGATGCCCTTGCTGGTTTGTCCAGTGTAGGTTCCGATGTACACGACCCACGTACTGTCGCTGGGAAAAGAGTTACGTGCGGAAAGTAATGCGAGACCCATGACCATAAGCGCTCCAATGATTTTCATCTTAGTCTTGTCAGAATATCATCACACGACTCGACAAGTTCGCAGTTTTTTTGCATTCGAAGAACCATATGAAATTCCAGGGAAATGCTTCCAATACCTCAATTCGCAAGGTCGCTTTTGCGAGCTTTGTCGGCACAACGATCGAGTGGTATGACTTCTTTCTTTACGGTACCGCAAGCGCTATCGTCTTTGGTCCGCTTTTCTTTCCCAATTTCGACCCGCTCACCGGCACACTGGCTTCGTATGGCACCTATGCAGTCGGATTTATCGCACGCCCAATCGGAGGGATCGTGTGTGGTCACTATGGTGATCGCGTCGGGCGCAAATCGATGTTGATCTTTACGCTGTTGCTGATGGGTGTGGCAACTGCGCTAATCGGATTGTTGCCGACCTATAGTCAGATCGGAATCTGGGCACCGATCTTTCTCATAGTACTGCGACTCGCTCAGGGCTTTGCGGTTGGAGGGGAATGGGGTGGCGCCGTTCTGATGGCCGTGGAGCACGCGCCATCAGAGCGGCGTGGCTTCTATGGAAGCTGGCCGCAGATTGGCGTTCCGGCAGGTCTCCTGATGTCGACGCTTGTTTTTGGGCAGATCTCAAGGCTCCCGGACGAAGCGCTGTTCAGTTGGGGCTGGCGGATTGCATTTCTCTTGAGCATCCTGCTGGTCGCCGTCGGACTTTTCATAAGACTGGCAATCACTGAGCCGCCAGAATTCGCTCAGATCAAACAGGCCGGTACCGCAGTCCGAATACCGATCCTTGAAACGATCAGACAACACCCGAAGAATCTGATTCTTGCGATGGGAGCGCGCGTGGCCGATAACGCCGTGTTCTATATCTATACAGTTTTTATTCTGACCTATGCCGCTCAGCCACAGATCGGATTTTCTCGCTCCATCGTTCTGGCTGCGGTCTCGATTGCAGCAATCTTCCAGATGTTTACGCTTCCGGCCTTTGGACTGCTTTCGGACTTTCTCGGACGCAGACCGGTATATCTGTTCGGTGCGATCTTTACCGGCGTCTTTGCGTTCCCTTTTTTCCGATTGTCGACCAGGCCAACACGAGTTCTGCTTGTGTTCGCCGTAGTAATCGCAATTGCTATCGGGCACGCTGCAATGTACGGGCCGCAGGCGAGCTTCTTTTCTGAACTCTTCGGAACAAGGGTCCGCTACACCGGTGCGTCCCTCGGATATCAATTGTCGTCAGTACTGGCTGGTGGACTTTCGCCCTTGATTGCCACGGCCCTGCTGAGAAGAACAGGCGCTTCGTGGCCGATTGCGCTTTATATTATGGGCGTCGCGGCTATCACGACAATCTCAGTTTTTCTGGCGCACGAAACAGCGCACCGTGCGACTCAGCGAGAGTGTCAAATTTTGGAGTCCGCCTTGGCGGCCATACTGCGCGTACCGCAAGACTGCGCCAGAGCCGCCGCACTCCAAATCAGAAAACAAATCTCAATCCGAACTGCAACTGTCTGGGCGTCGTGCCCTGCGCGAGCGCGGTCACGCGACCCACATTCGCGGCGATCTGGGTTGCATTCGCATTCACAGTGAGAACCGATGGAACATCGTAGTTCTGAATGTTGAATACATTGAATGCCTCGAAGCGCAGCTGCAGACTCATACTCTCCGTGATCGGGACGCTCTTGAACATCGAGAAATCCATGTTGAAGACTGCAGGTCCCCTGAGCACATTGCGTCCAAAACTTCCGAACGCACCCGAGGGAATCCCGAATGCACAGGCGTTAAACCAACTCGTAGACGTGCGGACTGCGTCGGCAGCGCGCCCACCCTGCGAGATGGTCCTCTGACAATTCGGGTCAGGGTTCGCAGCTACCGGGCCGGCCACGAATGGATCGGCGATCAGATTCGGCCGAAGATAGTTGCCAGGCGCACTTGGCGCACTCCCTCTCAGGTTGGCAAGGTCTCCGGCAATTTGCAGGTTGTACGGCGCACCCGATCGCGTCTGAAGGATATAGTTCGCCTGCCAGTTTCCCAGAATCCAGGATGCCGGACCGCTCTGAAGCCACCTCTTTCCACGCCCGACTGGAAGTTCGTAGAGCGTGTACCACGATAGGAAATGACTGATATCGTAGGACGAGACACGCCTCGCGCCGTGCTCGGATCAAAATAGTTTTGCAGCGTCGAACCGCCGCCCGGGCCATTCTCGACATTGAAGTATCCGCTACTCACATCGATAGATTTGCTCCACGTATACGAGACCAGCGTGTGAAAGCCGTTTGAAAAGCGCCGCTGAAATCTGGTCTGCAACGCGTTGTAGTTCGAATATCCGATGCTCTTCGTGTAGTTGATATTCGCTCCAACCCAGGGCATCGGCCGCGCCGCATCCACTACCGCAGCAGGAGTTCCATTCGGAAATGCCCGGTTGGCCGTGTTACCAAAACCGGAATATGGCAGCCGCCCGTTCTTGCTGCCTACATAAGCCGCGGAGAGCACCATCGTAGACGACAGTTCCCTTTGAACCTCGAGGTGCCACTGTTGCGAGTACCCATCCTTGTAGGCTGGGTCGTCGCCGAACGTGTTCCCAGGAGTCCACGGATTGGTGGTTGGCAACGGTGTGGCGAAACCCTGTCCCTGAAGCTGAATGATGTTCGCCGCAGTACCATTGGCGAAGCTGGCGGTCGTATTCGCCGTGCCGGCAAAGGCTGTGGCATCCGGCCAGACTGCCAGCTCGAGATCGTTTTGTGCGTACTGGCTCCGGGCCGGAACCGCATCCCAATACAGGCCGTACCCGCCTCGGAGAACGGTCTTCGAATTGAGGGCCCAGGCCACGCCAACGCGAGGCCCCCAGTTGTCTTTTACGGGCGGAGGCGCGAAGAATTCTCTTGCCCGCCAATACCACATCCTTGACGTGCGCATCATTGAGGAATGCATCAGGTATGCACGGCGCTTCCCTCCTCACACTGCACAGCGGTGGCATCTCAGTCGGCACCAATGATCCAGCGCTTGTTCGGAAGATCGAGCGCGTTCCAAAGCCGGCCATCAAGAGTCTTCGGCTGCGTCAGATAGTCGTAACGAAGACCCAGATTCAGCAGTAACATTAGGCGACAGCTTCCATTCGTCCTGCACGTAGGCTGCCCAGGCTGCGTACTTGAATTGGACCGGGCCTCCATGCAGGATCGGCAGTTGAGCTTGAAAATCATTGGGGAAACCCAACAGGGCTGACGCCAGTGACAGGCCCGTCGTGCCTGAAGCCGCCGCCGGGTTACGAGTCTGCTCATCATTGAAGTTATACCGCTGGAATGTGTTCAACTGGATGCGTTTCGCCTCGATGTACCAGAAGCCTGTCTTGAGGTTGTGATTGCCTTTCAGCCAGATCAAGGTTCGGCGTGACGCTCCAATTCGGGTTTTCCCGCGGTGCGGGGCCGCGCACACCGAAATCGTTGTTGCCGCCGTTGGTCCAGTTCGCGAGCCGTGACGAGCAGGCCGCCATACTTGTCAATATCGCCAAACCCCATCTGCTTCATCGGATCAATTCCGGCCTCGTGCTGGTTCGACTGGCCAGAGTCAACGCCCGGTCGGCCCGCATAGCCGCCGCGCACGTCCAGGATGAGTCTCGGACTGAAAGTGTGCGTCCAGCCGCCGCCATAATTCCTGCCCGCCGAACTGCCGCCGGTCGATCCCAACTGTCCGATCGGAGTCGACACCGTCACTCGATGTTCCGTATAGCGGAAGAATATGTTGTCAGCATCGCTGAAGCGGTGATCCACTCTCACCTGATAGCTGTTCGAGTCATTGGTCGTCGGCCGTACCTGGATGAAATTGTTCGTCACGTCTCCGGGTACGGAATAGTTTGGCGTCGCCGAATACTTCAGGAAGTATTGTTGCATCGGCGCGAAGATCAGGGCCTGTGGCAGCTTGTTGCAGACAGCGCCGACGGTCTGGTCCTGCACGCTTTTGAGCATTTACTGGCAGCGGATTGCCGGTGGCATCACACCGGAAGGGGTCTCGCACAAAATTCGCGCCAACCTGCCGCGTCGAGTACGGATTGAATATTTGACGGCGGAAGTTAGCGCTCGTGTTGCTGAAGTCGCCTGCAATTTCTGCGGCCGTCGGCGAGTATGACAAGCCCGAGCCTGGCTGACTGTAACGCCAGCCATCGTAACTCCGCGGAAAAGAACGTCCGGTTCTTAATGATAGGACCGCTCACCACCGCACCAAACTGGTTCTGGCGGAATGGCGCAGGACCGTCGCGAAGGTTGATCGCGTGAACGTGTTGCGCGCATCAAAGTAGTCGTTGCGGACGTACTCAAAGGCCGAGCCGTGAATGCCATTGCCACCGGATTTGGACACCATATTCATGACGCCCCCAGTAGCGCCGCCGAACTCCGCCTTGGCGTCGTGACCGACAACTTTGAACTCCTGTACGGCATCAATGTTCGGAATCACAATGTATGTCGGTCCGCGAATGTTTGTGTTGATGATCCCGTCAAAGAAATAGAGCTTTGAACGGTTCTGCTGCCCGTGGAATGACGGGTCGGAGAATCCCGACCCGGGAATTCCCACATTACCTTCGACTCCACCGATACTCCTGTTCTGTGATGTCGAGACCGGGCGTGACTCCTGGCGAGAGGGTCAGAAGTTGAGTGAAGTTCCGTCCATTCAAGGGCAGATCCTGGACTGCCCTTTCCGAAATGACCGTGCCCAGTTCTGACGTCGAACGCTCAATCTGGTCGACACCTCCCGTCACTTCCACTGTCTGTGTAGACCTCACCCACCGTAAGAGTTACGTTTTGCGTGACGGTCTGGCTGACGCCAACCTGGATCGGAACGATCTGCGCCGTTTTGAATCCCTGTGCTTCGATGCGGAGCATATACGTCCCCGGTCTTACGTTGACAAACGTAAAGTACCCGTCCGCATTGGGGACTGTCCGCGACTCGACCTGTGTGGCCTGATTGATCAGCTTGACAGCCGCGCCGGGCACCGCTGCCCCCGCCGGGTCTGTCAATGTGCCGTTGACCTCACCAGTCGAAGTTTGACCGAACGCAAGCGTCGCGAGCGCGATCAGGAGCAAGAGCATGCCGGGGATTCGTTTCGAGATCATGGATTTGCGCCTCCTGGCTTGATGGACCTCTTTGACGAGAAACCAAAGAAAAGGAGAGATTGCACCTGGCTCACCCATCAGGATAAACGGCCTGGCAATCTCAGCAAACCTGCTTGTTTGCGACGAAAATTGATCCCAGCAAAGGCCCCGGACCGGTGCGCTGATACGTAAAAGGAGAAGGCGGCGTTACCGGTAACAGGACCGACAAACAATAGCCGTTACCAGTACCGAAGTCAATGAGTTTTTAGTATGGGGTTCAAGCTAGCTTGTTCTAAAGACTTGAACCTGACAAAGTGAGGTACGAGTCGTTCTCAGCCAGCAGCAGTACACGTGCTATAATTCGCTCGCTTGGGCGAGGTCAACCTTGATGAGCTCCCAAACTGTAGATTATCTTGATGCCGTCACCCACCTGCCACCTGGCGGAAGACTAACCCTCCACGATATCGGCTGGGAGGAGTATGAGCGACTCCTTGATCAGCTCGGCGAAGGGTCTCATTTCCGCATCAGCTACGATCGGGGACGGCTGGAGATCATGAGTCCTTCCGCCAAGCACGAAAAATATAAGAATCTCCTGCACGATCTGGTGCTCATTCTCAGTGACGAGCTGGATCAGGAAATCCTCAGCTATGGCTCCGCCACGTTAAGGCTAAAGCCGAGAAGAAAAGGTGTAGAGGCAGATGATTGCTTTTACATTCAACACGCCAGTGAGATCGGTGAAAAGGATCAGCTTGATCTCAGCAATGACCCGCCGCCTGACCTCGTGGTTGAAATTGATCTGACGCACGATTCATCCGGTAAGTTTGACATTTATGCGACGATGGGCGTGCCTGAAATCTGGCGCTATGACGGAAGCCGCTCCTCGATCTGGCAGCTCGCCGATCAAGCCTACGCTCGGGCGTCCTTCAGTCTCGCTTTCCCTTTCCTTGCCGCAGAGCATCTGGATGAATTTGTGTCGAACAGCGAAACTCACGGCCGAAAGCAAGCACGGCATACGTTCCGCGACTGGGTGAGAAGGACCAAACCAAGTACGAGTTAAGTGCTCGGGTGCTGCTGAGTGCTGAGTGCCGAGTAAGAGTTCAAGCTTTAGCTTGCTCTTGGCGGACTCGAATGAAAGAGCAAGCTAAAGCTTGAACTCCATACTTAGCACCCGCTCGCGCTTTGATTTACAATTCTCTGGAATGTCTCAACCACGAATTCTGATAGTCGACGATGAAGAGGCTGCGCGGTATGGAATTAGCCGCGCGCTGAAGACTTACATCACGTTCGAATCTTCGAGCGTCGAGGATGCGCGACATCAACTTGATTCAGTAAGGCCAGAACTGGTCATTCTCGACATAAACCTTCCTGGTACCGGCGGACTCGAGTATCTGCGCGAGCTCGCCGCAAAACCCGGCTCGCCGCCGGTAGTAATGATCACCGCTCACGGTTCTGAACGGACGGCAGTCGAGGCGATCAAGGCCGGCGCTTATGATTATCTGGCAAAGCCCTTTGAAGTGGATGAGCTTCGACTGGTCGTCAAGAATGCCCTCGAAGCAGAGGGCTTGAAACGCGAAAACAAGAGATTACAAGCGGAGCTGCGTGAGGCACGCGGGATCGGTGAGCTCCTCGGCTCGAGCGATCCGATGAAGCGGACGCACGATCTGATTGCCAAAGTAGCGACCGCAGACGTGACGGTTCTCCTCTGCGGCGAGTCAGGAACAGGCAAAGAACTCGTCGCGCGCGCAATTCACGAGAGCAGCGCACACCGCCGCGCAGGCGCGTTTATCGCAATGAACTGCGCGGCGTTGCCCTCTGAGCTTATCGAGTCCGAGCTCTTCGGACACGAGAAAGGCGCGTTCACGGGTGCAGCCGCGCAGCGAAAAGGCAAGTTTGAAATGGCAAGCGGTGGCACCATCTTCCTTGACGAGGTTGGCGACATGAGCCTGCAGACACAGGCGAAGCTGCTGCGAGTCCTTGAGGAGCGCAGCATCGAGCGGCTTGGCAGCTCACAACTTGTTCCTGTCGACGTTCGCGTCATCAGTGCGACGAACCGTGATCTTGCCGGAGCGGTTGCTTCTGAGAAATTCAGGCCGGATCTGTACTACAGATTGCGAGTAGTTCAGATTGATTTGCCCCCACTGCGCGAGCGGCGCACTGACATACCACTTCTGGCAACTCAATTCCTGCGAAACTACGCTGAAAGATTCAATCTCAAATGCAGGGAGATTGGTGCCGAAGCACTCGCGAAATTGATGGCGTACGACTGGCCGGGAAATGTGCGTGAGCTTCGTAACGCGATCGAACGCAGCGCGGTGCTCGCCGATGGAAATGAGATGGAGGTCCATGACCTTCCAGATGAGATTCGCGCGCGCCGTGTAGAGATCGTCCGCACCACAACGCAAGGCGTGCCGGTCGCGCCGAATGATCAAAATGCTGACATTGAGTCATTGAGTGTTCCTTATCTCGATGATTTTCGGGAAGCAAGACGTGAATTCGAGCGTGCATACATCGAGCGATGCCTTATCGAAACCGGAGGCAATGTGACGCGTGCCGCAGAGAAAGTGGGTATGCACCGGCAAAGCCTCCAGCAAAAGCTTAAGGATCTTGGCCTGGCACGGCGCTATGTGACGAGCGACGGGGTGCAGGAATCCTCCGACGGATGACAGTTATGACTGACTGGCAGACGGCAGTGAAAAGGCTCGAGAATGGTCCCAAGTGGCAGATTTTCGGTGAGTTATGTCGATCAAGACCCCAGTCGAGGGTGCTGGCATCCAGCTTGCACTTCTCAGCATCGACATTTGTCGCGCGTGAATTTTTCAAAGACCTGCGTCGCGACGGGGGCCGTTTTTCTGTCTGGCTTGGGCGGTCAACGTTTTTCAGCGGCGCAGGTCATCTTTATGCCAAACCGCAAGACTTGCGTGGTCCAGATGGCACATGGCGGCTCATAGCAAGAGGTCCAAAAGGATTGTCGAGATTGAAGAAACTAGTTTTACCGGCTTACCTGGCATGTTGTTGTACCCTGCTTCCCTTCTTCTCATGGGTGAATGCTGAGGAACCGCTCATGGGGACCAGGACCGATACACCACGACGAATCGTTCTCGTACTCGACGGAGTACCATTCGAGACGATCAAAGAGCTGCGAGCTGAAGGACACTTCAAATCTTTCCGCCCACCCGCGCGGATGGTTTCGACGTTTCCTTCGCTCACGAATCCGTCGATGATCGAAATTATGGGTGCGAGTGATTCGCAAGGGTACGAAGACCATTATTTCGATCGGGAACAGAATCGCCTGGTGGGCGGATTTCAAGATCGCGTTCGAGGCGGTAAGTTCATTCACGGGACTTTTCGTGAGAAGTTTGATTATCACGCCCCGGCGCTTCGCGGTTCATTTGCCTACATTGGTCAGCCTCTTGGAGCGATTCTCATCGCCCAGGCGGACATCTCCGGATTCACGAAAGCATTTCGAAAGTCTAAAGAACCTGTTTTTGTCGGTTATGTAGGCGCAACCGATTCGCTTGCACACCTCGGTGGCGAAGGCCCCTTAAAGCTGCTGCTCAAGTCGCTCGACCGCACAATTGAAGACCTGCGCAAAGAGTCAGGTGGAACGCTCGAAGTAGAATTGGTTTCCGATCACGGCAACAACTTCACAACTCATCGTCATGTCGGACTGGGCTCGGCCCTCGAGAAGGCAGGCTTCAAAATGGAGAAGAGCCTCAAGTCGACGATTAGTGTGGTGCTGCCGAGGTACGGATTGGTCGGAGCGGGAGTGCTTTTTACAAATCCTGAGAACCGTCAGCGTGTGGCTGAGGTATGCGCTCTGACGAAGGGTGTTGATTTCGCGGTCTATCACGCGCCGGGAGACGAAGGAAAGATAATAACGCTCGTCGGCAAACAAGGCCGCGCGCGGATATATCGCGAAGGAGAACGGTATCGTTACGAAGCGACCGAGAGAGATCCGCTTGCTCTTGAGCCGGTAATCACGGCGATGGCGGAGAATGGAACACTCGATGCAGATGGCTTCGCGAGCGTCGAGGATTGGTGGCTCGCGACGCGCGACCACAAGTATACGGATCCGCTCAGGCGGCTTTTCGACAGCTTCAGTGCTCACGTAGTCTATCGTGGCGATGTCATCGTCAGCTTTGAAAATGGTTATCTTGTCGGCAGTCCATTCTTCGGTGCATTTGCACTGATGTTTGCAACTCACGGAAATCTCCTGCAGGGAGAGACCGACGGATTTGCAATGTCGACCCGCCAGGATATTGGTCCTGCCGTTCGCGGAAGCGATGTGCACAAATTATTCGGACTCGAACATCTCGGCACCGCCGCCAGCTACATCAGCAGCGAAGGACACTGCCAGGCAGGGAGAGTGCTCGCTATGAGGTTGACCGGGAAGTAGGGGTCAGGGGCAGGGGTCAGGGGTCGGGGAAGAAGATTTGAGATTTGAGATTTGAGATTTGTCATTTGTCATTGATCAGCAGAAGAGCTAAGAAAATGACAGACTTAAATCTCAAATCTCAAATGACAAATCTTCTTCCCCCGACCCCTGATCCCTGACCCTGCCCCCGACCCCTGCCTCGTTGAAGCTATCGCTGGATGCAAGTAAGATTCGAGTATGGATCAGCTTGTAATTGCGGGCCGCACCTTCCGCTCGCGTTTGATTGTCGGTACTGGAAAGTACCGCTCGATGGAGCAGATGGTCGAGGCGTTCGAGCGAAGTGGCGCAGAGATGATCACCGTTGCACTTCGCCGCGTCAATCTAACCGATCGCTCGCAGCCGTCGCTGCTCGATTTCATCGATACAAAGAAGTATTCGCTTCTCCCCAACACTGCAGCCTGCTTTACTGCCGACGAGGCGATCCGCACCGCGTTTCTCGCGCGCGAAGTCGGACTTTCCGACTGGGTCAAGGTCGAAGTCATCGGTGACAAGATCACCTTGTTTCCTGATAACGAAGCCACACTCGAGGCGACGCGAACCCTGGTACGAGAAGGGTTCACGGTGCTTCCCTATTTCACAGATGATCTGATTATGGCGAAGAAGCTGATCGACGCGGGAGCGTCGGCAGTCATGCCTCTTGCAGCGCCTATAGGATCAGGGATGGGAATTCAGAATCCGGCGAATCTGCGGATAATGCGCGAACAGATCACCGAAGTTCCGATTATTGTCGATGCCGGCGTCGGTACAGCTTCCGACGCGTGTATAGCGATGGAACTTGGCATCGATGGCATTCTGATGAACACGGCAATTGCCGAGGCCGAAGATCCGGGGGCTATGGCGGAGGCGATGAATCACGCCATAAATGCCGGGCGACTCAGCCTACAGGGCAGGCCGAATGCCGCGCCGCCTGTATGCAAGTGCAAGCAGTCCTATCGAGGGCGTTTCCCGCTCGACTACCTGAGCTCAATCAGGTTTCCGTCAGGATCTCGAACAAAGAGTTGCGGCGAACCGGCACGGCCACTCCCTTTTGAATAGCTGACTCCTAATTGATCGAAAGTATGAGCCGCGTCGTCGAGATCCGCGACTTCAAGTGCGATATGGCGATCAAAGTTCGGACGACCCGAGTTTCCCGGCATGGAGTCAGTTTCCATGAGGTGAAGCTGCAGCCCGTTTCCAAGGTCGTACCATCTACCCGCAAAACCGAAATCGGGGCGCTCGAGTTTCTTCAGGCCCAGGACCTCTTCATAGAAATGTGCGGATCGTGAGATATCGGTGACGAGGAAACCGGCGTGATGAAATCTTTGGATTTTGAGGCTAATGGTTGAAGAATAACCACGGAACACACGGAAGGAAACGGAAAAACACGGAAGGACTCAGATTTTATTTCCGTGTCTTTCCGGTCTCCTTCCGTGTGTTCCGTGGTTATTCTTCAACCTACCTCATTTTTGACAAGGTACTGGTCTTTCAGTAACATACGCGTGCTTCCGGTTTACGAGAATTTTTTTAGACTCTTTGGCCGGCTGTCGAGTCTCAACTGCAGCGAGTCGGAGAAGGTAGCCCACACGCCCTGCGGAAAATCCCTGTGTGACCGCACCTCGCCATGGACAAGCTTCGAACGATAGTCAGCTATTGGAGGAAGGGCAAATGCCAAGCCAATACGACAAGATCTCACACCTCATGCGACGAGCCGCGTTCGGCGCCAGACCCAATGAAATCCAGCAGAGAGTAAGCCAGGGTCTCGAAGCTACAGTCGATGAGCTGGTGAATTACGACCAGGTTGAGGAGGATGCCTCGGTTCCTGTTGCACCAACAACTGCTCAGGGCTCAAGCGATATCACTCTTCTCAACATCGACGACATCGCGACATGGTGGCTGACGGTAATGATCCGCACAAAACGGCCGTTGCGTCGAGCGCATGGTATTGTTCTGGCACGATCACTACGCCACATCCTTCGAGAAGGTGAACACGCCGAACGGACCGAAGCATCTCTACTGGCAGAATCAGCTCGAGCGCCAGTTTGCAACCGGGAAAATTTCGCGAACTGAGCAAGGGGATGAACCGTGATGCGGCCATGCTTCGATGGCTCGACAGCATCACCAGTCGCAGGACAAGTCCCAACGAGAATTATGCTCGCGGAGCTCTTTGAGATGTTCATGCTTGGCCTGACAGCCTTCGACGCCGGGGCCTACACCGAACCGGACGTTCAGCAGGCGGCGCGAGCGTTTACCGGCTGGGGATGGCAGATGTTGCGTTTGGATGCACCGACTGGCAACCAGGTTAATGGACCCGCGACGGATCCGTCTCTCGGTTGTTCCCATTCCGCCAAACGTCAATGATAACTCGGCTGCCGCACGCGAACACGATTACACGAACAAGACCGTGTTTGGGGTCGTGCAGAATTTCAATGGGGATGACATCGTCGATCTGGTCCTCGATCACGAACCCCAGCGAACCTACGCTGCCCGCATGCTCGGAGCGAAGCTCTTCGAGCATTTCGCGTATGAAGACCCTGAAGAATACATCGTCGACCACATGGCTGCCGTATTGCTCCGCACCAACTTCAACATCAAGGCGGCGCTGCGTGACCTGTTCCTGAATGTGAAGGAGTTTTATTCGGAGAGGGCGATGCATTCGCTGATCAAATGGCCCGGCATATTACATGGTCAGCACACTTCGATTGCTTGGGTTAAATTCAATCAATGCCCGGAACGCGAACAACAACAACCTCGCGTGCTATGGGCCAATGGCTTTTTTGGCCGCCGGATGTCTTTGGGTGGCCGGCGCGCGAGGATTGGATCACGACGTCGCAAACATTTGCGCGAGCCAACTGGGCAAATGGAGTTTGCACGTCACAGCACGAACTTTCCGAACGCAAATATCGATGCGCTACGCACACTGGGAGGACTCGGCGACACTGCGACGCCAGAGCAGGTTGTTGATTACTTTACGAGTTTGTTTGTGCAGCGCACGCTGCGCGCCGAATGTCAGACAGGCGCTTGTCGAGTATCTGAGGAAGAACAACGCAGGAGTCATAGGTAACTTTTCGATAGTCACCGACAAGAACGGGAACTATCCAAAACTGCGTGGTTTGATTCATCTGTTTCTGGCACGTCCCGAATACCAGAATCACTGATTCGAAGGAGCAGGTCTTATGTCAAAGCAGACTCGTCGCGACTTTATCAAGAAGGGTGCGGGAGCAGCCGGAGCGGGCCTTGCGCTGCCGGTACTCAACCGGACAGCGATGGGGACAACGATCGTCAAGCAGCTGGCTGATGTTGCTCAGGGTGATGGCAAAGTGCTCGTGATTCTCGAGCTTGCCGGCGGAAATGACATGCTGAATACCATCGTTCCGCTGAGGCAGTACTCAACCTATGCCAGCTTTCGTACCAGGATTGCGATACCGCAGGGTAACGTGCTTCCGCTTTACGGCTCGGCCACGTTCAACGGGCAGCCGACGATGGGCCTGGCGCCATACTTCCAGTCGCTTAAGCCTGTCTTTGATGCCGGCAAAGTCGCGGTTATTCAATCAGCACATTATCCGAGCCCGAATCTCTCACATGATTTCTCGCGGCGGGATCTACTCACCGGTATTCCGACCAGCAATATCGCGCTCCAGGGAACAGGGTGGATCGGGCGGCATTCGGCACTCTACGGAAGCGATGTCAATTCACTCGATACAATCGGTATAGGCGGTGTCAACAAGACCCTCTACGCTTCGGGTGCCAAGGCTTCAGGGATCAACGCTGACGACGAATGGCAATCCCACTGGCTACTCTTTCAGCGCACCCGGCAGGCGATGCAAACAACCAGGTAACGGCCGCCAAAATTACCGACCCGGCGGTGTCGACGATTCCTTACCAGCAGTTGTGGGAGACAACAACGACCGATGCGATCGAAGGATCGGCATCGGTTGCTGCGGCAGCGAGCTCTTATCAGACTGCCCCGGCGTGACATACCCGACAGGTCAGGGCTTCTTCAATGGGTTGCGACTGATCGCCAAGCTTGTCTGTTCGACAAATCCGAACCTTGGAACACGCGTCTTTTATCTGTCGCAGGGCGGTTACGATACGCATGCGAGTAAGACTACCGATCACCCGGTTCTGCTGACACGGGTTTCAGATGGTCTAAAGGCTTTCTATGATGATCTCGCGGGTAATGGCATCGCCGACAAAGTGATCGTGCTGATCTGGTCCGAGTTTGGGCGCCGCGTAGCCGACAATGCCAGTAATCGGCTCCGACCATGGCACATCGACAGATATGTTTGTGCTCGGTGGCGCAGTAAAAGGCGGCGTGTACGGTGCCGATCCCGATCTGCTCAATCTCACTGACGGGAATCTGAGGTGGTCGGTCGATTTCCGATCGGTCTATGCAGAGATCATTTCCAAGTGGCTTGGTGGTGACCCGGCCGAGGTTCTCGGAGGCAGCTTCCCGCAATTGGGTTTTCTGTAAGTCCGGGCAGTATGCGCTCAATCAAAAGATTGTTGGTTCTGACTTTTGTGGTTATGGCAGGTACGGCCTTCATCATCGATCATCTTCGAACGGGAACGGCAGAGGCTAAGGTATTCGGAGGCCCGCCGATTCCATTCACCGGCGCTCCCGGCGAAGGTACCTGCATTGGATGTCACTACTCCTTTGGTGTTCCAAATCCTCCCAACAGCGGAGGTAGTCTCGCGATAACAGGATTACCAGCGAATTACACACCAGGCGAGACCTATACGGTGACGATTACACTCGCGCATCCGACTGCCCGGCGCTGGGGATTCGAGGTGACTGCAATTGGCACTGACAGCACTTCGAATACGGCGGGCAATCTTGCCGTGATTGATTCGATACGTACCATCAGGCGCGTTTCTGATGCTACGGGATTTGCTCGAGTCTATATCTCGCATTACTCCGAGGAGGGTCGGCCTGCGTCACAGGACGGCACGTATCCCGGTCAGGCAATCTCAAACAGTTGGACTTTCAATTGGACTGCACCTTCATCTCCGCAGGGAGCTGTAAGTTTCTACGCTATTGGCAACGCAGCCAACAATCAGGTTAGCCCTGAAGACGACTATATCTATACCACCTCGGTAACTGTCCAGGCGCCAAACAGCGCGCCTGTTCTCGCTGCGCTTCCGGACCGAACGGCAGGAGTTGGCGATCAGATCAGCTTCTCAGTGACGGCAAGTGATCCTGATGGGAATCCTCTGACGTTAGCCGCAAGCGATCTTGCGCATTCGAGCTTCGATCCAATCACACGCCGATTCACGTTCGCTCCGGCGCCTGATCAGATCGGAACACAGACCGTCACGTTCAGCGCGAGTGATGGCCAGCTCGACGCAACCGAGAGCGTGACATTCGAAGTCACAGACGAAAGCGGTGTGGATCTCAATTCGCTCGAAAAGAATCCGGCGAATCCATCTCACTATCTCGACTATTCCCTCTCGAGCAGCGTCACACTGACTGCGATCGGCGCGTTTGGTGCCGATGCAAAGGTAGTCTTCAATGGTCTCGCTCTTACCTCCCAGGCAGTGCCAGGTGGCGTTGCCGGCACAGTCCCGGCGAGTGAACTTACAACTCCGGGTGTCTACATGGTGAGAGTAAAGCTGGCTGACGGAAGAATAACGCGCGAGCGTGCGTTTGTTCTTGCCTCGGAGGTTACTTCAACTCCCGCGACCACCGTAGATGCAGCAAGTTTTCAGAACCTCGTCGCGCCAGGCCAGATCGGGTCAGTCTTTGGAGCGAATCTGATTGTCGGCAGTCAGCCACAATCAGCAAACGTGTTACCGCTGCCCGGATCGCTTCGCAACACACGTGTGTACGTGAATGGAGTTCAGGCGCCGCTCTTCTATGTCTCGAGCGGTCAGATCAACTTTCAGATTCCGCAAACCACCGCAGCGGGTCAGGCATTTGTAGTCGTGTATCGCGGTGACGGAATCGCTTCATCAGGCAGCTTCCAGGTTGCACCCGTAGTTCCGACGCTGTTTTCAACAAACAGCCTCGGTACCGGACAGGGATCGATCCTTAATTCTGATTTCAGTCTCAACGGAGATTCTTCAATTGATCCTCAATTGAAGCGCGCGAAGCGCGGAGATCAGCGTCATGATATTTGCCAACCGGCCGACGTCACTTCTCCTTAACAGCGAGACGGGCCAGCCGGCATCGGTCGAAGACGGAATGCCTTCGCCCTTCAATCCGCTTCTATCTCTGGCTCAGCCTGCCACTGTGATCATTGGCGACAAGACGGTCGTTGCAAGCTTCAGCGGGCTGACGCCCGGTTACGTTGCGTTGTGGCAGCTTAACGTCTTGATTCCAACTGATGCTCCAGTCGGCAATGCGATTGAGCTGAGCGTCAGGATCGGCAGCCAGACATCGAATCGAGTAACTATTGCTATCGAGTGAGATCGAGTGAGCAGGAATCATAGTAGAGGGGGTCGCGTATGAAATCGCATCCGAAATCAAATCTTTCGCGCAAGGTCGTGCTCTGCTGTCTGAGTCTCGCTGCGCTTCTGCTGACGGCAATGCCCGAACGGCAGGTGAGTGCTCGCGCTCAAGCGGCCAGTGCTGCTTTGGTGAATGCGGCGAGCTACGACCCGGCGAAGATTGTTGCGCCGGGATCGCTTGCGTGCGTTGTTCTCGACCGGGCATGACGGCCGAGCAGCCGCAATCCGCTTCGACCTTGCCGCTCCCGACTACGCTCGCTGGCGTCTCGGTCAGGATCGATGGGTTGCCGGCGCCGCTCCTCTATGCTTCGGCGAACCAAATCAACCTTCAAGTGCCAAGCGGCGTCGACCTTGGTTCGGCCAATGTAGAAGTATTCAGAACTGGCGTCGCCGCACCTGTTTCAACTGGAACGGCAACAATCGTTGAGGCAGCTCCGGGAGTCTTCACGGTCAATGCAATCGGATCAGAGCAGGCATCGGCACTCAATTCTGACTATTCTTACAATGCCACGTTCGATCTACTCCCCGGCTCACGACCCGAAGTTACCGGCAGCTTTGTATCCATATATGCTACCGGGGCAGGACGAACTAATCCTCTGGTAGCTGACGGGCAACCATCTCCATTTGGTCCGCTGGCAGTTGCAGACGGCGTAACCACAGTAGTCATCGGTGGAGTCCAGGGACAAGTCGTATTCAGCGGACTCGCTCCAGGATATGTCGGCCTGTGGCAGATCAATGTATTCATTCCGTCAAGTCTCGCAACCAACTTTGCAACACCCTTCTCGGTGCAGTTGAAGAATCAGTCGAGCAACCCCGGCAAGACGACTACGATTGCAATAGCCAACAAGAATGAGTTTGGCACGGCAGCGGGCAAGGTAGTCAACGCACTCAGCGGCGCCGGTATTGGCGGGGCCAACGTTACGCTTCAGCCGTCAGGCGGCGGTGCACCGCGCCAGGCAGTGACAAATGGAGCGGGCGACTACAGTCTCTTTGTGATATCGCCGGGAAACTACAATCTGCAGGCAACTGCCGCCGGGTTCATCCCCGCATCGCAGGCTACATCAATCGCTGGCGGGGGCGCGGCTGAACTCGCTCCAATCGCACTCACGCCACCTCTGGCAGATAATCAGGCTCGAGTAGTTGTCAGCTGGAAGAATGGCTACGATCTGGACGCTCACCTGACAGGTCCGGGCGGAGGCGGTCAGCGCTATCACGTCTGGTGGAATGGTGAAACAAATCTTCCCGCCCCGACGACGGCGCAACTCGATCGTGACGACGCAAGTGGAGCGGGTCCTGAAACACTCACTTTCTCTATTCGCCGCCGGGAGCTACAAGTTCTCAGTTCAGGACTACAAGAATCGCGACCTGAACGGAAGCCTGGGTTTCGGCGCGTCTAATGTAGTGGTTCGAGTGTATATAGGCAACCAACAGGTTGCATTTATCACGCCGCCGTCTGGTGGAGGAACACTGTGGAAGGTTTTTGAGATTCAAGGCCAGCAGCTCTCGATAGTGAATCAACTCAGTGACGAGCCTGATCCTTCGAATATAAAGGTTAGTTATTGAAGAAGAAGGGGTGGGTCAGGGGTCGGGGGTCAGAAGACGCAGATTTGGCATTTCAAGTTTTAGTTTGTTATTTGATAGCGAAAGCTGACATAACAAATGACAAGTCTAAAGCTTGATAATCATAAATGTTCTGACCCCTGACCCCTGACCGCTGACCACTCTTCCATGCTAAAGTCTCCTCATGCTTCTCGAAAACAAGCAGGGTCTCGTTGTAGGAGTTGCCAACAAGCACAGCATTGCCTGGGCGATTGCGCAATCGGCGCAGCGTGAAGGCGCTCGTCTCATCCTGAATTATCAGAACGAGCGGCTTCGGGAGAATGTAGAAGAACTGGTTGCCGAGCTTCCCGGGGCAAAGGCCTTTCCCTGTGACGTTTCAGACGATTCACAGATAGCTGCATTTATTAAAGCCGTCGGAGACGAAGTCGATGGTCTCGACTTTCTGGTGCATTCGGTTGCCTATGCACCGCGCGAGGAATTGACAGGAGACTTCATCAACTCCTCGCGCTCCGGGTTCCAGGCGGCAATGGACATCAGCGTCTACTCACTCGTCGCGCTGTCGCGTGCAGTGCTGCCTCTACTTCGTCCCGAAGCGTCGATCATCACGCTCACCTATCTTGGCGGTGAACGTGTAGTTCCCCGTTATAACGTCATGGGCGTGGCCAAAGCAGCGCTTGAATCGACGGTTCGTTATCTGGCGAACGACCTCGGTCCTCGCGGAGTGAGGGTAAACGCGATATCGGCGGGCCCTATCAGAACGCTCGCTGCACGCGGAGTTTCGGGGATCAGCAAGATGGTCGACCATCATCGCGAAGTCGCCCCGCTCCGGCACGCCACCGAACAAGCTGAGGTAGGCGACACCGGACTCTTTTTGCTGAGTTCACTATCGAGGGGAATTACTGGTGAAGTCATCTATGTTGATGGTGGATACCATATCCTCGGCACACTCGCACCGATTGGTTAGACATCGTCGTCGAGCAGAGTATCCACCCAGGCGCGAATCTGCGGACGTGTGATTTCTGATTCTATCTTTCCAGCACGAATCACAAACCAGGTCGCACCGTCCTTCCCCTGAGGCTTGAGAATCAGTTCTTCTGCTAACTTCTCTGTGAGAATCGGGCTGAGGCTGAAGCTTACGCGAGCACGTGCTAAACCCTGGTCAGGAACGAACCCGTGTTCGGGCTCTCTCGGCCAGCCGGCCTCGACGAGCATGGTCTTGCCTCGATAACGGATTCCAAAGCGCTCGCCCACCATAACCGATTTGCCAAGATTGAATTTCCATTCCTGTCGCGCCGTCTGAAGAAGACTTGCCGGAGTGACGCTGGCCGAGCCGTTGATATCCGCGCAGATCGTCGTCAATGCATCCCATAGCCATTGCTTTCCACGTTCACGTAGCTGGTCGTTTGCCTGTCTGAGGGCGGCGTATCTGGCAGCGTAGTCGATGTCGGGTTCGTCCATGGAATGAAAAAACAAGATTCCGCCTGAAGGCGGTACAACATACCTTAGACTTCGCGGCGATTGACTAGAGCTTTGTGCATCGTCACTTCGTCTGCATACTCGAGATCACTGCCGACTGGGACGCCCATCGCAATGCGGGTAACCTTGACTCCGAGTGGCTTCAACAGACGGCCAAGATAGTTGGCTGTAGCCTCGCCTTCCGCATTTGGATTCGTGGCAAGGATGATCTCCGTGACTTCGGTTTGACCGCTTGAATCCGGTTTGAGTCGTTGAATCAGGTTGCGGATGCGAAGATGTTCGGGTCCGATGCCGCGAATCGGAGAAAGCGCGCCGTGCAGCACGTGATAGAGGCCTCGGTATTCGCGCGTCTTTTCGACTGCGACCAGATTATATGGCTCTTCGATGACACAGATTGTCGATCGGTCGCGTGTGGCACTATCACAGAAGCGGCAGGGATCAGTATCTGTCAGATTGTTGCATACCGAACAGAATATGATCCGGTCTTTTACCTCGCGGATGGCGTCCGCCAGGCGTGCAGCCTCTTCCGTCGAAACGCGCAGAAGATGAAAAGCAAGACGTTGGGCTGACTTGTGGCCGATTCCAGGAAGCCGTTTGAACTCATCGATCAGCCGGGTCACCGGCTCAGCATAATCGAGCATATGAGGATTACATTCCCGGAAGCTTCAGACCGCCGAGCGCGCTTCCAAGCCGGTTTTGCATAGCTTCGTCCACCTTACGACCGCACTCATTGACGGCAGCCACAATAAGATCCTGAAGCATCTCGAGGTCGCTGCCGGCTTCCGGATCGATCCTGATTGCAAGGAGTTCCTTGGCGCCATTCATCTCTGCCTTCACAATGCCACCTCCCGCAGTCGCATCAACCTTGAGCGCCTGCATCTCGCGCGCCATGTCCTCCTGCATCTTCTGAGCCTGCTTCATCATATCCTGCAGATTCATTCCGCCAGGTAACTTCATGTTTCTAACTCCTTATTGTCCATTCTAGCACTTGTAGCTGATGCTAAGTGCAAGTGCTGAGTGCTGAGCTGCTGGGTGCTGAGCGTATGGAGTTCAAGCTTTAGCTTGCTCTTTCATTCGAGTAAAGAGCAAGCTAAAGCTTGAACTCAATACTCAGCACGCCAGCACTCAGCACTCAGCACTCAGCACTTCTTCATCCCGCCGGATCGTCGCCGACTTCACGGACATCGATTATTTCGCCGCGCAGTTTGTCTGCTGTGAGCCTGACAGCCGGGTTTTGGAGTGCAAGCTCGCGCATCCGGTCGCGCTTTGATTGTGGTGGAGCCGGTGTGGCGATGGTTCCCCGGCCTGCGCGCAGCTCAATTCGCAATGGTTGTGAGAAGAGCTTTTGCCCGATCTCGCCAAACAATGTCTGACTGTCGCGTAGTCTTGAGGAAAACGCACTCTCGCCCTCAAACGTGACCACGAGTTTGTTACCGTCCACTTCAACAGACTTTGCGTCCTGCAACGCTATGATGAGGGGTGTCCGGTTTTGCCGCCCAAGCTCTTCAATGACCATCTTCACTTTCGAACTAAACCTCGAGCTCGCAGACGGCTGTTCGTCGGGCTCGATGAGATCGATCGGTTCAGAAATCTCTGGCATGTCGAAGTCCTGGGCTTCGCGAGAATCAAGGACCTTCGCTTTTTGCGATGGCGGCATCAATGGCGGGTTTGAGGTTCTGGGTGGAACCTGGCCACCTGTCAATCGAGCCTCAAGAGCTTCAAGCCGCTCGAGCGCATTGGAGAGTGGTTCAAGGCGCGTGGCGCCAGCGATCTTGACGAGACCTAGTTCGAGCGCGAAGCGAGGGAAAGGCGAATCCTTTATCTCCTTCTCAACCTCGGTCAGGAGGTGAAACGAGCGAACGATCTCCTCTTCTGAGAATCTCGCTGCAAGTGCTTCGAGCTTCGAAACGTCCTGTTCGGCTACGCCGAGACTCTCAGCGTCCTTGATCCCGGACTTGAGCACCAGAAGATGCCGGAGCGTGGTCATGAGCTGTTTCGCAAAATTCCTGAGATCGCTCCCGTGCGATTCAAGTTCGGACGCGATCTCAAAGATCTTCTCACTTCTGCTGTCGGCAATGGCATTGATTGTAGTTTCAAGAAGGTCGAAGGCGACGAGGCCGAGCGCTGCGGATACATCAGCATCGGCAACTTCGAGACCCGAGAAGGCAATAACCTGATCCAGCGATGAAAGGGCATCCCTCAGGCTGCCGCCGGCTGCACGCGCAATCTCGCCAAGCGCCGTGTCGCTGATAGTAACACCTTCGGCCCGAACGATCTCTTTAAGCCTGCCACGAATCTTTTCGACCGAAATCTGCCGGAACTCAAAATGCTGACATCTTGAGAGAATCGTCTCTGGCAGTTTATGAAACTCAGTTGTCGCGAGAATGAAAAGCACATGAGACGGCGGCTCTTCGAGGGTCTTGAGGAGCGCATCGAAGGCATTGCCAGAAAGTCGATGAACTTCATCGATAACGAAGACTTTGTAGCGGTCGCGCGCGGGGACGAACGCAATACTGTTGATGATTACATCCCTGACGTTATCGACGCCCGTGTGGGACGCTGCGTCGATCTCGATCACATCGAGTGAATTACCGGCAGCAATCTCGCGGCACGATGCACATTCAAGGCAAGGCTGATTTGTGATACCGGTAATGCAATTGACTCCTTTTGCGAGAAGGCGCGCCGTTGTTGTTTTGCCGGTCCCACGGACTCCTGAGAATAGATAGGCATGGTGCAGTCGGCCGTTCAGGAGCGAATTCTGCAGGGTGCGCGCGATATGCTCCTGGCCTGTCAAATCCTTAAACGTCGCTGGACGGTATTTTCGTGCGATGACTTCGTGATTCAAGACGAAGACCTCATTTCGGATGCAGTGTAGAATCGTCTGACATTTGTTATGACTTCAAGTTAGCCATCAAGTTAGTTCTGTTATTGTGCTTGCCTTTTGCCCCGTCGAGTAGGGTAAAATGACTATAACTGTACCCCAACTCACACTTGATACACTTGACATCACGCACACGAGACACGAATACGCTTCACAAATGACCACCGACCACACATACGACCAATAATAGGAGAAGAACACATGCCTAAAACACGATTGGGCCACGATCAAACGGAGCTGGTCAGGCTGGCGATCTCCGGCATCGATGCGCAAATGCGTGAGTTGGAAGAGAAACGGCGCGCGTTAACACGCTTGCTTTCTGTCGGACCGGGACGTCCACGAGTCGCCGCGCTCAAAGCCCGAGTTGTACAGAAAGCCGGCACATCCAAGAAACGAGCCTTTTCAGCCGCTACCCGCAAACGATTGAGCCTCGCCGCCAAGCGCCGCTGGGCGCGCGCCCGATCCGAAAAACGAAACAGCCTGAAGGCTGGCTGATCGGCTCTCCGAACTCGCAGCTGGATTGGCGTACGGGATGGTACCTCAAAAATGGGTCAGGCTCCGGTGACTACCGCGGCACATCTGAACTGCACTACCGTTGCTACCTTCCGGTCCTGGCGGGATTCATGAGTTCGAGATTGCACGGTGGCCGGAGCCTGGCAAATCGAGACGCGCGAGGGAGTTCTGCTCGAAAGTGGCGGAGAGGGCGGGACTCGAACCCGCACAGGCCGTTAGACCCGCCGCGCTTCCAACGCGGTGCCATACCAATTAGGCGACCTCTCCGAGCTCTTCGGCGTTTCGGTCACTGAGCTTTCCGCCGGCGGCTACTGGCGGAGAGGGTGGGATTCGAACCCACGGTACCCGTAAAGGTACAACGGTTTTCGAGACCGCCCGATTCAACCACTCTCGCACCTCTCCACAACTTCTAATTCCTAAAAAGACGCGATCAACTTTAGCGCCGCGCGCGAAAGAACTCCTGCATCATCGTCCGCGCTTCGCGAGCTCTTACTCCTTCTAGCAATTCCAATTGATGATTCAAAGAACTTTCTGAACAAATCTCGAACACTGACGTCACGCCACCGGACCGTTCGTCCCTTGCCCCGAAAACCAGTCGATCGATCCTCGCATTCACAAGAGCTCCTGCGCACATGGCACACGGCTCAATCGTCACATAGAGTGTCGACCCGGTAAGGCGGTAATTCCCGGTCCGCCTCGCTGCGTCACGAAGTGCAATCACCTCTGCGTGCGCCGTCGGATCGTGTTGACCGATGGGTTGATTATAACCCCGGCCAATCACCTCTCCATGTCGGACTATGACTGCGCCAATGGGAACTTCGCCTTCGCGCGCCGCGATTTTCGCTTCCTCGAGGGCAAAGCCCATAAAGAATGCGTCGCGATCCTCCTCCTCCGCAAAGCTCCCTTGTCAACTTTCGTCATCTCAGCGCGACAAAAAGCAAATTTGGATGATAGGGGCTCGAACCGAAGCAAGTCAAGGAAGGACTCACGCGAAGCCGCGAAGACGCGAAGAAGAAATAAGAACGTGAATCGTGATCACGTCTCGCGACGGCTCGTGGACCTCTTCGCGTTCTCGCGTCTTCGCGTGAGACTTTTCTATCGCCTGACCTACGGGCATACTAGTCAGAATGCGATCCGCAAAGTTATTGCTTTCACTTGTACTTGTCGGTTCTGGTCGGCTCTTTTGGCAGCTCTTCCTCAGCGCAGACCTCAGTTCGCTCCTATCGTCAAAGCCATGAAGTCGAAATCCTGAAAGAGCTCGTCGATCTCCTTGTGATCCCTAATGTTGCAACCGATCTCCCGAACATCGAAAGGAATGCTCGACACATCGCGGCACTGCTCGAACGACGAGGCGTGCGCACGCGATTACTCGAGACTGCGAACGTTCCACCGGTCGTGTACGGCGAGATGCTCGTGCCGGGCGCGACGCGCACTTTGATCTTTTATGCCCACTACGATGGTCAACCGGTCGAACCGGCTAAGTGGTCAACCGGAGATCCATTCAAGCCCGCGATCTTTTCTGCGGCGCAGGAGGCCGGCGGCCGCCAAATCGCTTTCCCAAAGGCAGGCGAACGAGTGGACCCGGAATGGCGCGTCTACGCCCGCTCGGCTTCAGACGACAAAGCGCCGATTGTCGCCATTCTTCGCGCGCTCGATGCACTCCGTGCCAGCAACACTCCCCTCACCTCGAACATCAAGTTCTTCTTTGAGGGCGAAGAGGAAGCCGGTTCGCCGCACCTCAGCGAGACGGTCGCAAGACACAGAGATCTTGCTTTCGGCGGATGCGTGGATCATTTGCGATGGCCCGGTCAATCAGGATCGCGGACAGCAACTTTACTTTGGAGTCAGAGGCGTAACGGGACTTGAGCTAACCGTTTACGGTTCGAAACGTGAGCTTCACAGCGGACACTACGGCAATTGGGCACCGAACCCGGCGATGATGCTTGCCCGCTTGCTGGCCTCGATGAAAGCCGAGGACGGAAGGGTTCTGGTAGAAGGATTCTATGAGGGTATCGAACCGCTCAGTGAGTCCGAGCAGCGAGCACTTGCAGAGTCTCGGACAAACGACGAGATGATCAAGCGAGAGCTGGGGATTGCATGGACAGAGGGCGGCGGAAAGAAACTCAACGAGCTTCTCAATCTGCCTTCGCTCAACATCCGAGGTATCTCGAGCTCTTCCGTCGGTGCGACTGCACGCAACGTTGTTCCCTCGACGGCGACGGCATCGATCGATATCCGGCTCGTAAAGGGGGTTGATTACAAGGTCTCGGTAGACCGCGTCCTCAACCACATTCGGAAACAGGGTTATCACGTTGTCGAAGCCGAGCCCGACGACGCGATGAGACAGAAGTATTCAAAGCTCGTCCGAGTGACACGTCAGACCGGCTACAATGCAGCGCGCACATCGATGGATCTCGAGATTTCGCGAAGAATCATTTCGGCCGTTGAGCGTCTGCACGGTTCGGTTGTTAAGATGCCAACTCTCGGAGGCAGTGTCCCTCTCTACATTTTCACGGATTTCCTGAAGATGCCGGCAATCGGCGTACCGATTGTGAATCACGACAACAACCAGCACAGCGCCAACGAGAATCTGCGACTGCAGAACCTCTGGGACGGAATCGAAGTCATGGCGGCCATCATGACGATGGAGCGAAAGTAGTCCTGGAGCGCCATTTGGAGTGCGGCGGCTTGGCGCCGCTTTAGTCATCCCGAACGGATTGACGGGCGGGAGCTAAAGCGGTGCCAAGCTCACCGCACTCCAATGGTGCTAGGCGCGAACTTCGATGAGAAATCTTTCGTACATCGCTACGTGGAGGTTACGAATAGCACAATGAGGGATCCTGGAACTGCGGCGCTCCTAAGTCTGATCGTTCCCGGTGTAGGGCAGATATACAACGGCAGGATTTTGCGCGGGGTCTTCTGGCTGATTGTGACACCAGGATTCTGGATCGGATCGGGTGGCTTACTTGGATGGGTTTGTCATCTTTTTGCAGCCTATACCGCCTATAACTATGCGAAACGTCATCCCTTCTGATTTGCGCGCGCTGCGGATGACTGCCTATACTCTAGTTGGATGCGGATAATGGCAGTCGATCATGGCGCGCGTGCCATTGGGGTTGCAGTTACCGACGAGCTGCAGATAATTGCGCGGCCCCTCACCACCATTCCAGCAAAAAACAACCCGATTGCGCGTATTCGAGAGCTGTGCAGCGAGTATGAGATTGGCGTGCTTGTCGTCGGACTTCCACTCAGGCTCGACGGAGGCCGCGGCGATGCTGCCGAGCGTGTCGAGCAGTTTGTGGAAACGCTGCGAAGCGAAGTGAGCATTCCAGTTGTAACACAGGATGAGCGATTGACTTCGCGCGCTGCCGATGAGCTCTTGAAAGAACAAGGTATGAGCCTGCGCGAGCGCCGGAACAAAGCAGACGAGTACGCGGCGGCAATCATTCTCGAGGATTATCTTGCATCACAGCAGAGGAAGAAGTGTTGAGTGCCGATTGATCTGGTTATGACGCGGAAAAAGATTCTTCGACGGCCTTTTCTCATTCTCCTGCTTGCTGTCGTGATCGCGGTTCTTTCATACGCCGGATGGGCGTGGAGTGATTTGCGTCGACAGCGCTCTCACAACGCTGCAGCGCGTATTGTAAGCGTTCGTCCCGGCGCGTCGACGGCTTCCGTCATATCTCTTCTTCATACCGAAGGAATCCTGGCTCACGAGATGCCTGCACTGCTGTGGATGCAATTTCGTGCGCGCGGACGCAGTTTCAAGGCAGGCGATTACCTCTTTAAGTCGCCGATATCGACTGTAGCAGCGCTCGAGAAAATACTTCGAGGCGATGTAGCGACGCGACAAGTCACCATACCGGAAGGCTATAACCGGTTCGACATTGCACGAACATTGAGCAGTCTGACTGGTCTCAAGGACGATGCATCGAGTAGCCCCGAGAAGACCCTCGAGCTGCTCGGTGACTGTTCCGCTATTGCCGATATTGACCCGCAGGCTAAGAACCTCGAGGGATACCTCTTTCCCGATACCTACGAATATATGGCGACCACGACGCGGCGGCAGATCGTTGAGAACATGGTGCGCCGTTTCCGGCGCATTTGGACTCCCGAGATGCAGAAACGCGCGAAGGAGTTGGGAATGTCGGTGCGCCAGGTGGTAACGCTCGCATCGCTCATCGAGGAGGAAGCAAAGGTTGACAGCGAGCGCGAGACGATCTCGTCTGTATTTCATCGCAGGCTAAAGCTGGGAATGGCTCTCGCCTGCGACCCGACCGTGATTTATGCGGCGCTGATCGAAGGCAAGTATCGCGGAAAGATATATCAGAGCGATCTTGACCGCGATTCGCCTTACAACACCTACCGACGGGCAGGCTTGCCTCCAGGCCCCATCGCATCACCCGGCAAACGATCGCTTGAAGCAGCCTTGAATCCGGCAGACACCAACTATCTTTACTTTGTCGTAGATGCTGCGAGTGGAAATGGCGCGCACAAGTTTTCAACCACTTCCGCCGATCACGACCGCGCCGTCGCAGCATTCAGAGAGGCGGAGAAGAAGTAGGGAGAAAGGGGTCAGGGGTCAGGGGTCAGGAGGTCAGTGTATTGGAGTTCAAGCTTTAGCTTGCTCTTGATCAATCGAGCTACAAGCCAGCAAGCTGAAGCTTGAACTCCAGACCCTGACCACTGACCCCTGACCCCTGACCCCTTCTCCCCTACATTCCTTTCATCGCCGCAACTATGGCTTCGGTAAACTCGGTGGTGCTTGCCGTGCCGCCGATGTCGCGGGTTCTGACCTGGTTATCAGAGAGCGTTCGCTGCAGGGCGTGATGAATTCGTTCCGCAGCCGCTCGCTCATTGATGTATCTGAGCATGAGTATCGATGACTGAATAAGAGCTGTCGGGTTCGCCATATTCTTTCCTGCGATGTCGGGTGCGCTCCCGTGCACCGCCTCGAATACGGCACCGAGCTCGCCAATATTGGCGCCCGGAACTACACCGAGCCCTCCGACAAGGCCGGCAGCAAGATCTGAAACGATATCGCCGTAAAGATTTTCGAGAAGGAGGATATCGAACTGCTGAGGCTTCATCACGAGCTGCATGCAGGCGTTGTCGACAATCTTGTCGTCAGCTTCGATCTCCGGATACTCGGTTGCCATGCGTCTGAAGCAATCGAGGAAAAGCCCGTCAGATAGCTTCATAATGTTGGCCTTGTGAATAGCCGTTACCTTGCGACGCCCTTCATTCCGCGCGTATTCGAAGGCAAAGCGGGCAATTCGAGTCGACGCGCGCTCTGTAATGATCTTCAGGCTTTCGACCACTCCGGGAACGACAACATGTTCCAGTCCGGAATAGAGATCTTCGGTGTTCTCGCGAACGATGACGAGGTCAAGATCACCAAACGGCGTCTTGATGCCCGGCAGCGTGCGCACGGGACGAAGGTTGGCGTAAAGGTCGAGCGTCTTGCGGAGTCGGACGTTGACGCTCGTAAATCCCGACGCGACGGGCGTCGTCAGAGGTCCCTTAAGAGCAACCCGATTCCGCTTGATCGATTCGAGCACCGGCTCCGGCAGCGGATCTCCAAAGCGCGAAAGGGCTTCGGCGCCTGCAACGAAGCTCTCCCATTCGATTTCAACACCGGTCGCCTCAACAATGCGAACAACAGAGCTTGTAATCTCGGTGCCGATTCCATCGCCAGGTATCAAAGTTATCTTATGCATAAGGACCTAAAGCATCCGTGATGTGCAGGAAACTGTCAATAAAGCGCTGAAAGCCCGGTATGATATAATTCCGGTGATGAGAGAAGTCATGATCGAGATGGGGTTCTCCTCTGCGCACGCGCTCAGAGGATACCGCGGCAAATGCGAAAACACGCATGGGCATAATTACCGCGTAGAGGTCTACGTTCGAGGCAAGGAGCTCAACGACATCGGGTTGCTTATCGATTTCAAGGACCTCAAAGCAGCCACCAGTCGTGTGGTCGAGTATCTCGATCATAAGAACATCAATGAACTTCCTCCGTTCGACAAGGAGCTCAACCCGTCGGCGGAACATCTTGCAGGGTACTTCCTGCACGAAGTTGGCCGCAGCGTCAACGACAATCGAATTCAGGTTTACAAAGTTCGCGTGTGGGAAACAGACACATGCTCGGCGACCTACACGATTGACTGAGAGGATTTAGAAATGGCCGAAAATACGGCTTGTGATGGCAACATTTTTGATTACATCGCGGACTCCTTCTGGGCAAGTCTCCCTGAGCAGACTGCAGACGATCTTGCAAAGTGTAAGAAGGACGCGCTCGGTTGGGTCAAAGATACGGTAACCAGGATCGTGGACGAGGAGATCAAAGCCACCGAGAGACACCTCGAAAATGCTCGCCGCATGCGGGATCAGTATAGATCTGCTCAATCACCTGGCGCCGCGGAGAATCCTGTTGTCTAGACCCTGATGAGTCCCGCATCTGTGGCGTTCGACACGGTTATTATCGGAGGCGGCGTAATCGGATGCGCGATTGCCTGGAAGCTTGCCGAGGCCGGTACTAAAGTCGCGATCATCGAGCGAGGCCAGCCCGGACGCGAATCTTCTTATGCCGCCGGAGGAATGCTTGCCGCCCAGGCGGAATCTGATCCTCGGACGCCTTTCTTTGAGCTCGCATCAGCCAGCCGCAGTCTATATCCTGATTTCGTACGCAAGCTTGAAGCTGTTTCAAGGATGGCCGTCGAGTACCGTCGCGACGGTACACTCGTCGTCTCACTAAGACCCGAGGACGACGAAGAACTCGAAGACAGCTTTGCCCTACAGAAATCACTCGGGCTCAATGTAGAGCGCCTGACACGGGAACAGATTCGCGAGATCGAGCCATCACTTTCGACCCAGGTACGCTTCGCGCTCCGCTTCGCTGACGATCATCAGGTTGACAATCGCCTTCTCAGTATTGCTCTCGAGAAAGCCGCCGTCTTAAGCGGGGCTGAGATACTTTCCGGAGTAGATGCACACAATGTGACCAATACGACCGGAGCTGCGGATGCTTCAGGCGCCACGACTCAGCCCTCGGCAATCGACGCTGAGCGTAGAGACGTCGACCGGTAGATTCGATGCCGCTAACGTGGTGGTCGCGGCCGGTTGCTGGAGCGGGGGTATCGCGACTCCTTCTCCGCTGCTTGCCAACGCCGGGATCGTTCCAGTTCGCGGCCAGATGATTGCTCTCTCATCCGGTCAGGCTCGCCTGCGACACGTGGTTTACTCGAACCGCGGCTACCTGATTCCAAGATCGAGCGGAGCCATCATTGCAGGGTCGACTACGGAATATGCCGGATTCAACAAGTCTGTGACGGCAGGCGGTATCGCAAAGATCATCGCGTCGGCGATCGAGACGATGCCGATCGCAGCGGACATGACGATCGCTGAGACATGGGCAGGGCTAAGGCCGGGATCAGCTGACGGACTTCCCGTTCTTGGCGAAGATCCGCATATCAAGGGGCTGTACTATGCGACGGGACACTATCGCAATGGCATCCTGCTCTCTCCGGTCACGGCCGAGGCTATCGCGCAACTGATCCTCACCGGAACAAGTCAGGTCGATCTTTCGCCATTCTCGATCATGAGATTTGCAGACCGTGCGGTTGCCGGCTGAGAGCATAGAACAACCCGACGAGCGTCTTTGCGTCACGAATCTCATTCCTGGATATCATTCCGGCGAGCTCACCTGCCGTAAATGCGCGAATCTCGGAAATGATTTCACCTTCGTCGAGCGATTGACTGCGCTCGGTCAGCTCAGTCGCAAAGAAGACGTGGATGATTTCATCGCTTGTGCCCGGCATGGCAAAACACTCGGCAATCTTCCTGACTCTGCCCGCTTCGTATCCGGTCTCTTCGAGCAATTCTCTTGCCGCACACGCTTCCGGGCTTTCAGTTCCGGCCATCCGTTTATCTTCTTCTTTGCCGTTTATTGTTCCCGCAGGAAGCTCCCAGAGATACTTCATTTGCCGCGAACCGATACTGCTGCATAAGAACGATCTGATCTTTCGCGATGAACGGAACAATTACGCAGATTCCGGGATGCCGAATGGCGGCGCGCCTGATCGTTTTTCCGGTTTCTGTGTCTTCTATGGTTTCATCATTAACGATCCATCTGAGCTCGCTGCCGTGCTTTGACGGGCGTTCCTCGCGATATTTTGTTTTGACACTCTTCCAGATAAATCTAGCCAACTGAACCTCCATTCATGACATTTATGAGTATAGTACGTTGTACCGCTTCAGGCGGAATCTTCTCATCCGCTTTGAGCGGAAGGCAAACCAATGGAGATCGGCTTCGGACTAATAGGCCCCGGATTGATCGGTAAGGTACACGCGGAAGCGATTGCTGCGGCATCAGGAGCCAAACTGATCGCAGTGTGCGGACGCGACAAGCAAAAGACGAACGAGTTTGCAGCGCAATTTGGAGCGCGTGCCTTCACGAATGTTCATGAGTTTCTCGACGACGAAGACATCGAGGTCGTCACCATCTGCACGCCAAGCGGCAGCCATGGCGAGCTTGGAATCGAAGGCGGCTCGTGCCGGGAAACACGTGCTTGTCGAGAAGCCTATCGAGATCTCGCTCGACCGCGCAGACGCGCTTATCAGCGAGTGTGAACGCGAGAACGTAAAGCTGGGTGTAATCTTTCAGTCAAGACTGCTGCCCGCGGTCGAGCGGCTGAAGCGCGAAATCGACGATGGAAGTTTTGGGCGGCTTTTCCTGGGGGATGCCTACGTCAAATGGTTTCGCGCGCCAGAATATTACGCGCCCGGCTCGTGGCACGGAACGCGTTCACTCGACGGCGGCGGAGCATTGATCAACCAGGCGATCCATACCGTCGACCTCTTGCGTTGGATGATGGGGCCGGTCGAAAGCGTCTTCGCATACCAGAGCGCGCTGCGCTACCCTCACATCGAAGCAGAAGACACGCTTGTCGCGACCCTCAAATTCGCGAGTGGCGCTCTCGGAGTAATCGAAGCTACGACCTCAATCGCTCCCGGGTTCAGACGGCGGCTCGAGATTTCCGGAGAGAAAGGAACCTGCATTCTGGACGGTGACGACATTGTACTCATGTCGCTCGAAGGACGTGCAGACGACCTCGGCGGTATTGGCGAGCAGATAACTGACGGCTCAACGAATC
Source organism: uncultured Acidobacteriota bacterium (assembly GCA_963813345.1). Classification (GTDB taxonomy): domain Bacteria; phylum Acidobacteriota; class Blastocatellia; order RBC074; family RBC074; genus CAWDDA01. The sequence continues at coordinate 186,915 of CAWEYR010000028.1, forward strand.
CGGCGGCGATTTCAATTCGTGGTCATACGCGGCATATCGAGGATATGGTTCGAGCCGTCCGCGACGGAGGAGAGCCTTTCGTTACGGGCCATGATGCACGTCCGTCGCTCGAAATCATCGAGGCAGCGTATCTTTCTGCAAGGGAAGGACGGCAAGTGATGGTTCGAGAGATATCTGGGAGCGCTGCAAGCTACAGCTTGGACTCGCGGCGATTTGGCGCCGCTTTAGCTGCATCGGCGCCGTAGGCGACGGCCTTCGGGAGACCATAAGCCGGCGCCAAGCTCGCCGCACTCCAAATACGGCTGCACTCAGGGTCAGTTGACGAAGCTTGCTCCGCGGGCCAGGAGTGTATTCTGGGCATCAATCGCGCTTTCACCAGCGACTCGCGGTCTGAGGTACTGGCCTGAGGCTTCGAGCCATCGCATCTTGACGTTGTCAGCAAGCGATGTATCCAGAACTTCGTTGCGAATACGTTCCTTCAATCGCTCATCCTCGATTGGAAACAGAATCTCTACCCTTCGATCCAGGTTGCGGTTCATGATATCCGCACTTCCAAGGTAGATCTGATCCGCACCGGCATTTACGAAGCGGTAAACCCGTGAATGTTCGAGGAACCTTCCTACAAGGCTGCCGACACGAATCGTTTCACTTCGTCCCGGAATCCCTGGTTTCAAGCAACAAATGCCGCGCACCAGCAAATCGATCGGAACACCTTCGCGGGACGCCGCGTGGAGCTCTTCAATCATTTCTGTGTCGGTCAGGCTGTTGAACTTTGCAGTGATACCGGCCGGCAGACCTTTCCGGTGATTCTCGACCTCGCGCCGCACCAGTTCTACAATACCCTTCCTCAGGCTTACCGGAGCCACCAGCAGCTTGCGATAGCGCGACTGCCTCGAGAATCCAGTCAGAAAATTAAAGATGTCAGAGACGTCCGCGCCGAAGTCAGGGTGAGCCGTCAGAAGTCCAAGATCGGTGTAGACGCGCGCTGTCACCGGATTGTAGTTGCCGGTACCGAGATGCACGTAACGGCGGAGCGTGTTCTTCTCCTGTCTGACGACAAGCGCGGGCTTGGCGTGAGTCTTCAATCCGAGCACACCATAGACGACGTGAACTCCTGCCTGTTCAAGCCTTCGCGCCCAAAGAATGTTGTTCTCCTCATCGAAACGAGCCTTGAGCTCAACCAGAACAGCTACCTGTTTACCGCGCTCGGCTGCTTCGATCAGCGCTTCAACTATGGGAGACGCCGTGCCGACCCGGTAAAGCGTCTGCTTGATCGCGAGGACGTTGGAATCACGCGCGGCAGACCGCAAAAACTCGACAACCGGGGCAAACGATTCGTATGGATGATGAAGCAGAACATCCTGATGCCGGACAACATCAAAGATCGATTCTTTGGTTACGAGTGCCGGTGGAGTCACGGGATTGAATGGCATGTCCTTGAGCTCCGGGAAATCGAGCTTGTACAAGGCCATCAGATCCGGAATGTAGAGCGGTCCATCGATCGTATAGACGTCCTGTTCCTCCATTTCGAGCGAGTAGCGGAGCAGCTTGACCATGTGGGAACTCATCCCCGTTGCCACCTCAAGACGGACACCAAAGCCGAATCGTCGCTGTCTCAGCTGCTGTTCGACGGTCTTGAGAAGGTCACCCGCCTCATCTTCTTCAATCTCGATATCCGCGTCTCGGGTGATTCTGAAGGGCTGGCATTCGAGAACACGCATCCCTGGAAAGAGCGTTTCGATGTGCGCTGCAATCACTTCCTCAAGCAGGACGAAGGTGTAACCGCCGTCACTCACTGGAATCAACCGCGGAACATTCGGCGGCAACTTGACTCGAGCGAACCGCGGCTCGTCGTCTTCATCCGGATCTTCTGGAATCACAAGAGTGCCCAGATTGAGACTGACATTCGAGATGTAAGGAAACGGATGAGTTGGATCGACTGAAAGTGGTGTGAGGACTGGGAATACGCGCTCGTTGTAAAACGTGCGCATCTCCTCGCGTTGTCCCGCGGTCAGCTCGCCGTAATGGACAATGCGGACACCAAACTGTTCAAGGCCTGGAAGAATCTGCTCACGCAGGCAGCGCATCTGCAAATCGAGCAAAGGACGCAGTCTTTCAGAAACGAGTCGCAACTGGGTGGCAGGCGTCAACCCATCGGGCGAGAGCATCATGGGATTTGCTTCGAGCTGCTCCTGCAGACCGGATACCCGAACCATGAAAAACTCATCGAGGTTTGTTGAAAAGATTGCGAGGAATTTCAGCCGCTCGAGCAGAGGTAGCGACGGATCGAGAGCCTCATCAAGGACGCGGCTATTGAACTCGATCCAACTCAGTTCCCTGTTTATGAGAGCCGATTCATTGAGATTTCCGGTCGGAATTCTCTCCTTCAGTGCTCCGGTTTCCACGAGAGACGCTCCTATACCAAGTTTAGCGGGGGCAGAAAGGGCGACAAACTCTAATTTTATGGGGATTGATGGGATATCGTCAATACGCCCTGGGAGGGCAAGAAGGTACGTTGTACCGGCTTTTAGCCGGAATCGTTCCATTCGAGCTACTCGAATGTGACGATTCCGGCTAAAAGCCGGTACAACGTACCTTCTTGCGCTCCCAGGGACGCTCCCAGTTGTAAGCATCGCGTTCAAGCGCTATCGTTACCGGCATGCGTCGCGCCGTCATAGCATTGGTGATTCTAGCCGTAATGACGACTATCTCTTTCACTGCCTGGGATTCCCGGCGATCCCGTTCCCGCGATAATGCCAGCAGCACTTCCGTCATCCGCGCGACAAAAGGACAAGCTCGTCCGGTCGCTTTTCGTATCCGGTGAGCTTGCGCCCGTGCGTGCCGTTCGGATGAGTGTTCCGCGATTCCGGGAACGAAATGCCGTGCCTATTCAGGCAATGGCGCCCGAAGGATCGCTTGTCAAACCGGGTGATACCTTGCTTCAGATCGATAATGCTCCTCTGATTGCGAGCCTCAATAACGAACAGATCAACCTGGAGCGGGCCGAAAACGACGCGGTACGAAAGCAGTCCGAGCTTGACATTCAGATCAAGGACCTCGAGATGGAGCTGGGAACCCGAAAGCTCGAACTTGAAAAGACGCGTTTGAAGATCGATATCAGCAAGGACCTCATTTCGCTTCGCGACTGGGAGGACAACCAGTTCAACTTCGAGCGCGCGAGAAAGGAATTCGAGAAGACAACACAAAAGCTCGACCTGATTCGTAAAGCTGCTCAGGAAGAACTCGCCCTGACCCGAATCAAGCGCGACCAGAGCCGCGCCCGAATCCAAACCATCCAGAATGACCTTTTCGCTCTGCAGCTGAAGGCGCCGGTCGCTGGAACCGTGCTCTATGAGACCTCGTACAACAATTGGAATCGCGGCGAAAACGAGCCTGCGCGCAAGTTCCAGGTTGGCGATCAGGTATTTCCAGGTCAGATTGTGATCAGCGTTGTAGACCTCGACGAAATGGAGGTGCGCGCGTACGTCAGCGAAGTGGACGGCGGTTTGCTCAAGCCCGGCCAAAGAGCACGCATCGTCGTCGACGCGCATGCCAATCTCGAGTTTACTGGTACGGTCGATTACATCCCCGAAGTCGCCGAACGCCTGCGCCGTTTTTCCAACGTTCGCGTCTTCGTCGGACGGCTCAAGCTTGACCGCACCGACTCGCAGATCATGAAGCCCGGCATGTCGGTCCGTGCCGAGATCGTTATCGATGAACAGGAAGGCTTACTGCTGCCGCGCTCAGCGGTCTTCGAAGAGAATGGTAAGTCCTTCGTCCAGCACGTGACTCAAGGCAGGATTGAAGTGAAGGTCATCAGGCGCAACGCTACATCGTACCTCGTCGAAGGCATCCGGGAGGGCGACGAACTCCTCGCAAACCGTTGACCTCATGAAACTACCGTCCATCAGAAGCAAGTTAGTCTGGCTCATCCTGGTATTAGCACTCGCCGCTTCGGGTGCCGCGTGGTGGTCGGCAGCACGCACGAAACCCACGACGTCCAACGTCGAGACGGTTCGCAGAGGCGATCTCGCACTTGAAGTGCCGATTCTGGGCTCGCTGGGCGCGGCGCGATCGGTAGACATCACCGCCCCGATCTCGAACGATCCTCACATGTTCAAAATCGCGCAGATGATCCCGGAGGGCACGCGCGTCGAAGCGGGACAAATGGTACTCGAGATGGATACGCAGGAGATCAACCAGAAGATGACCGAGTACCAGGCAGAGCTCGCGAAGAACGAAGAAGAATTGAAGAAACGCCGCCTCGAGCACGACGTAAGGCTGCGCGACCTTCGTGTAGCCCTCGAAGAGGCCAAGGTGAAGCTTGAGACTGCACGCCACAAGCTCGAAGCGGATGCCGGGCTTATGTCTGCGCTTGAGCGCAAACAGTTTCAGGTTGAGTTCGAACAGGCCGAGCTTACGTCCCGGCTGCTTACGGGGAAACAGAGTTCCCTGGAACAAATGGCGAAAGCTGAGTTGTCGGTCTTCGAGAACAATATTGCCAAGATCCGCATCCGCGTCGAGCAGGTAGCTGAACGACAGCGCGAGTGCACGGTCAGGGCTCCGATTGGTGGCACTCTGATCTACAAACTTCTTTGGGGAAACACAAGACGCAAAGTAGGCGACCAGACGTGTCATCACGAAGTGATCGTTCAAATCCCGGACCTGACGACACTTCGCTTTGAAGCGATGGTCGAAGAGTCTGACGTCGGCCGGGTTCAGGTGGGACAGAGTGTCGAAATCAAGCTTGACGCGTTGCCGGAGGAGAAACTGACCGGCCACGTGGCGAAGGTCGGAACGGTATTAAGGATGCGCCGCTGGGACAATCCCGTGAAGGTTGTGGATGCAATCATCGAGCTCGATAAGCGACCCGAGAAACTCAATCCGGGAATGACGGCAAGCGGGCGAGTTGAAGTGGCTAGAGTGACTGAGGCGTTGCTCGTGCCCGCAAGAGCGGTCGAGGAGAAAGCCGGGCAGGTGCTTGTGAAGGTTCCGGGAATCGACGGACGTCCAGAGGTGCGAGTCGTGAAAGTTGGAAGAAGAAACCAGCAGTTTGTTGAGGTCGTGGAAGGCCTTCAGGAAGGCGAGAAAGTAATTCTTTAAAATGACACCTGTACCCCTGCAACAAACAGCGCAAGGTCCCGCGCAGCGAAAGGCGCGACGGACATGGATGATCGCAGGCACCTTGTTCGTCTTGCTGCTTGTTGGTGGAATCGGGGTCGCTACCAGCAGGCGTCTGCCCGAGTTGAACCGTCTGTTCGCTGGCGCCGCAGTTGAACCCGTCACTTACCGTCTCAGTAAGCTTCCTTTCACCGTCAAGGTTCCGGCGGTTGGCGAGCTGGAGACCGCGACAGCGACTCACGTTTCCGTGCCCAATGTGCGAACGGGTGGTTTGAAGGTTTTTTGGATTATCAAAGACGGGAGTCTTGTCCGAAAAGGCGACACGCTCGTCGAGTTCGACGCGTCCGAATTGCTGCAGCAGATGGAAGAGACTGACAGCAACCTCGCCGCTGCGCTGCGCCAGCTTGAAGCATCGGTACTGCGCAATGCGTCTGATACCGAGAATATTACGGTAGACCGGCAAATTGCCGAGATGGAACTGAACAAAGCACAGACGCAGGCCCCGAGAGACGCTGAAATCTTCACGCGTCATCAGATCCTCGAGGGCGAGTTGAATGTCGATCTCTCCAAAACCAGGGTCACCGAATGGACCGGAAAAGTCACGAGCAGGAAGGATATCGGTACCGTTTCACGCGGTATTCTCGTCATCGAGCGAAAACAGCACGAGTCAAGGAAGAGCATGCTCGAGCAAAGCCTCGGCTCGCTCAAGATCCTTGCTCCGCACGACGGTCTGGTGATGTTGAGCAAAGACGAGACCGGCAAAGGTATATCAGTGGGTGAAACGCGATGGCCGGGCTACACGCTCATGACAATTCCGGATACATCGGCAATGAAGGCGCGCGCTCAGGTGCTCGAGGCTGACGCAGGAAACGTCCGAGTGGGCCAATCGGCGATGCTGAAGATCGATTCGCATCCCGACAAGAAATTTGACGCGACTGTCGAAACCATCGACTTGCTGGCACGCCAGCCAAACCGCGATTCGCCAGTGAAGTATTTCGAAGTCGTATTGAGTGTGACCGGACGCGACCCGGACGTTCTAAAGCCCGGAAAACTTCTGCGTGCTGAGATAACTACAGCGAGTTACGAGAGCGCTCTTGTTGTCCCTCGTGTAGCCATCGTCGAAGAGTCGCTTAAGCACTACATCTGGATCGAGGGCTCGGGAGGACCAGCTAAAAGACAAATCGAGATCGGTTCGGGTGACACGGCCCGCGTAGTAATCAAGTCCGGCGCAGAGGAAGGTGACACGGTCCTTCTCAACCCTCCACGAAACAACGATTCGGCGAAAGAACAACGCCAAAAAAGCGCCTCGAGCAATTCCCCGGCGGAAATCGGCCGATGAATATCCGCGAAAGCATCGCTCAATCACTCGACAACCTCACGAAACGCAAGCTGCGCGCGCTGCTGACGATGCTCGGAATCATCTTCGGCGTTGGAGCAGTAATCTCGATGCTTTCGATCGGCGCGGGCGCAGAAGATCAGGCGCTGCAAGTGATCCGGCAGATGGGCCTTCGCAACATCATAATAGAAGGCAAGGAATACCAGCCCGAAGACCTGCGCAAAGTTCGCGAGAAGTCGCTCGGACTTTCGCGCCGCGACCTCGAGGCGCTGCTCGCCGTAACGCCAAATGTGATCCGCGGTGCAGGGAGAAAGACCGTCAAGGCGTATCAGGTCATCTCCGAGTCCGGCAAGGTCGAATCACGTGTTCTGGCGGCGGATGCCGCATTTCTTAGTCTCAAGACACTGACGCTCGTGGAAGGAACTTTCTTCGATCATCGCGATGAGGCGCTGTACGAGCAGGTTTGCGTGCTCGGCTCGGCAGCGAAGCAGGGTTTGTTTGGCTTCGAGAGTGCGGTGGGCAAACAGCTCAAGATCAACAATGTCTGGTTCAGCGTGGTCGGCGTGATCGCCGATCAGACACTTGTCAAGGAGGAGTTCGCGGGCGTCAAACTTCAGAACACAAACAACGACATCTACATTCCACTCGCAACCGCGCTCAAGAAAATCGAGTTCAGATCGCTCGAGAGTGAGCTTGATGGAATCGTGCTTGAAGTCGCCGACGAGCGAAAGACTCAGGCAACTGCGCTCGTCGTTTCGCAGGTTCTCGAGAAACTGCACAATGGAGAGAGTGATTACTCGCTGGTCATCCCCGAACAACTGCTCAAGCAGAGCCAGCAGACACAGAAGATTTTCAATATTGTCATGGGCTGCATCGCTGGCATTTCGCTGCTGGTGGGTGGCATCGGGATCATGAATATCATGCTCGCCAACGTGCTCGAGCGCACGCGGGAAATCGGTGTACGGCGCGCGGTCGGGGCGCGCCGCACCGACATTCGTGTTCAGTTTCTGATCGAGGCTGTCACTATCAGCGCTTTTGGCGGGCTGTTCGGCATTGGTCTCGGCTTCGCGATAGCATACCTCGTCGTCTTTTTTGCCGGCTGGTCAACCATCATCACAATGTGGTCGGTCCTGCTCGCGTTCGGAGTATCGACGGCAGTCGGAGTACTGTTCGGCTCCTACCCCGCAGTCCAGGCGTCACGATTGAGCCCGATCGAAGCACTGAGGTACGAATAGGCGCGCCCCAATTTGTTACCCGCCCAGTTCTGCGACGAGTTCCTCGAGCCGGTCGTAGCTGATTCCTGCTCCCCTTTCCATACCGGATTTGATGACCATGTCACGAACTTCGATTGACGGATACTCTGCCGTCACCGTCAGGCGAGTCTTGCCGCCTTCTTCCGTCAGTTCCGACGTGACAATAGATACGGTATCCGGAAACGGCTCGTAGATCTCCGTGTAAACAATTCGGCCAGGGGCGTCAATCTCACGATACTCCCCATGAAACGCATATTCGCCTTGCGGCCCGCGACCCACGTAGCGCCACGCGCCGCCCGGGCGAAGGTCAATTTCACAGACGATGACGGAGTACCTCTCGTCGAGGCAGCCCCACCATCGTCTGACATGTTCGGGCTGGGTCATCGCCTCGAAAATGAGTTGCCTGGGAGCGTCAAAAAGGCGCGTCAGAACGATCTCGCGGTCGGAGGGAGTAGTTGTCTTGAAGGTTTTGCTATTTGCTGCGCCGCTTACGGCCATGTTTTTTCTCCTTAGCTTTTAGTTCCTGCAGATAGGTGTCGAGGCGGTCGAGGCGCTCTTCCCAGATATGGCGATACTTTTCAGTCCATTCAGCCACATTCTTGAGAGGCCCCGCCTCGATGCGGCAAGGGCGCCACTGAGCATGGCGTCCGCGTGAAATCAGGCGCGCCCGCTCGAGCACGCGTAGGTGCTTGGAGATTGCGGGCAAGCTCATGTCGAAAGGTTGAGCGAGCTCGGTGACCGTGCACTCGCCTTCGACCAGCCGCGCCAGAATTGCCCGGCGAGTCGGATCAGCCAGTGCGGAAAATGTAATGCTCAGTTCATCTGTAGACATCGTCCGTATTGAACCAATCAGTTAACTAACCAAATAGTTAAATACACGAATGAACATCTATTTGTCAAGCCGGGAGCGCGCCCTGGGAGCGCCGGTCTCCAGACCGGCCACGAGCCGCGAAGCGTGCGAGTCTGGAGAGTCCTTGAGATCGAAGACTCGCACGCTTCGCGGCTCGTGGCCGGTCTGGAGACCGGCGCTCCCAGGGCCTGGCGCTCCCGGTTGGCGCTCGCAGATCCTCATGCCTGATAATTCCTGACATGCCAAAGACGGTCGACAAAGCTGCGGTTGCGTTGATTCAGATGAGCTGCAGTGACAATCCGCAGGCAAATCTGGACAAGATCGTCGAACGGATCGGTGAGGCGGCGTCGCGTGGGGCCCAGATCATTTCGACGCAGGAGCTCTTTCGCTCGCCATACTTCTGTCAGACCGAGGACCATTCCAATTTCTCGCTCGCCGAGACGATTCCCGGCCCTTCCACCGAAGCACTGACGAGCATCGCGAAGGACCGCAATGTAGTCATTATCGCTTCGCTCTTCGAGAAGCGCGCACCTGGGCTTTACCACAACACTGCTGTGGTCATCGATGCGGATGGTCAGATCGCCGGCCGATACCGGAAAATGCACATTCCCGACGATCCACTCTATTTTGAGAAGTTCTATTTCACGCCCGGTGATCTGGGTTTTCGTTCGTTCGATACGCGATTTGGACGCGTTGGCGTGCTGGTGTGCTGGGATCAGTGGTTTCCTGAAGCTGCTCGCCTGACCGCTCTTTCCGGCGCTCAGATTCTGTTTTATCCGACTGCGATCGGATGGCATCCAAGTGAGCGCGAAAAGTATGGATCAGCTCAGCACTCATCATGGGAGACGATTCAACGCGGACACGCCGTCGCGAACGGGCTTTATGTAGCCGTCGCAAATCGAGTCGGTCATGAAGGCCCCGAAAATGGCGGAATCAAGTTCTGGGGACAAAGCTTCTTCAGTGACCCGGCAGGACAGTTAATGGCGAGGGCAAGTATTGAAAGCGAGGAGATACTTATCGCGGAATGCGACTGGGGGCAGATTGACGTGCAACGAACACACTGGCCGTTCCTTCGCGATCGCCGGATCGACGCCTACCAGGACATCACAAGGCGGCTTAACGATTGACTCACCGCTCACCTGATCCTCTCAAGACACCGCGCAGGCTCGGATATCACATGCCGGCCGAATGGGAGCGCCACGAAGCTACATGGCTTTCGTGGCCGCACAAAGAAGAGAGCTGGCCCGGTGCATTCGAATCCATCCCTCAGGTCTTTCTGGAGATCACTCGCGAGCTTACACGTTGCGAGATGGTTCGCATCAATGTCAGTGATCACGATTTTGCGGAGAGCGTACGCGCGCTGCTCGTAAGTGGCGGCGTGAATCTCAATGCAATCAGCTTCCATCTGAATCCGACAAACGATGCCTGGGCGCGAGACCACGGTCCGATCTATCTCTTGAGGAATGCCGGCGACGGCAGGAAAGAGCGTGCGATCGTCGACTGGGGGTACAACGCATGGGGCAACAAGTACCCTCCGTATGATCTCGATGATGTTGTGCCTTCGCGAATCGCACTCGAGAGCGGCGAACCACTTTTCGAGCCTGGCATTGTTATGGAAGGCGGTTCGATAGAGGTCAATGGCCGTGGAACTCTTCTAACGACTGAGTCGTGCCTGCTCAATCCCAATCGCAACCCGCAACTTGATCGAGCACAGATCGAAGAGTATCTGCGCGAGTACCTGGGTGTTTCGAACATTCTGTGGCTTGGAGATGGAATTGTCGGGGACGATACTGATGGCCACATCGATGATCTGACGCGGTTCGTTTCGCACGATACGGTCGTTACTATGATCGAAGATGATCCGACAGACGAGAATCATCTTCCGCTCGCCGAGAATCTCGAGCGACTGCACGCGATGCGAGGCGAGGATGGCAATCCCTTTCGTATCGTGACGCTGCCGATGCCCGGTCCGATTTTCTTTGATGGGCAGCGTTTGCCTGCGAGCTATGCAAACTTCTATATAGCGAATGACGTTGTTCTGGTTCCAACTTATCGACACAAGAACGATGCGACAGCGTTGCGCGTTTTGGGTGAATTGTTTCCTGAACGGCGAGTCACTGGAATCGACTGCACACAGCTTGTCTGGGGCCTGGGCGCGATCCACTGTGTGACTCAGCAACAACCGGCAACCATCGCATAGAGGGAGTTGCATCGCCGTGGCTGGGTGCTGAGCTGCTCGGGTGCTGAGTGCTGAGTGCATGAGCGCTGGCCTGACGTACTGCGGTGCAACATACTCGAACTTCATGCAACTTGGAATTGGCACACTTTTCCTACGAAGATCTTTCGAAGCCTGACCGACTCGAGGGCCCTTTCCGGCGAGTTTCACAAACACCTTGAACTGACGGTTCCCGACCTCGCTCGCGAGTTCGATCTCTATCACAAGACCAAAGGGCACGGGATGCCGCGAACAAAGGAGTCAGACCTCCTCGTGCGCGTAGCTCCTTATCTTGGTGAGTTTCTCGCCCGATTGTTCTTCGTCGAATCCGAACGTAATGCTCTGATCAGCAGGGCTTCAGATGAGGCAGTCATCTTTGAGTTCAAGAAGGTCTCGATTCAGCGGCGTGTGCGAAAGATGGACGCTGAAAAGGCTCTGGCGGCCGTAGCGCGGTTTTCTGATCTCGAACGGACTGTTGAGGAGCTGAAGCGGAAGCATCTGACTCCTGATGAGAGAGAAGCTGATGATGAACTCGTGACTGCGCGCCTGTGGCGCGCCATATCGAATGCATCTGAAGCGCAAAACGATCTCGACGTGCTCGAGAGCTGGCTGGCTGCTGTCGCCGTAGTCAATCCGGCAAGATTTCGCCACTGGGTTTCGTGGCGTCAGCCGCAGCCTCTCGACTATTCGAATCTCGTTCAGATCGAGCGGCCAGACCACAACCTCCAGAACCTGATGGCAGGCCCGGCCCATAAGCTTAGGCGGCGCGATGGATTCAAGCTCACTGACCCGCGGTTCGGTGGGCGCGAAATCCTCGATGAAATTCACTATTGCATTTATTGTCACGAGCGGCAGAAAGACTCGTGCTCAACTGGCTTTCTGGAAAAAGACGCGTCGTACCGGAAGAATCCACTGGACATAGAGCTTGAAGGATGCCCGCTCGACGAGCGCATCTCTGAAGCGCATCTGGTTCGCCGGTCGGGCGAAGCTCTTGGCGCGCTTGCGCTGATCATGATCGACAATCCGATGTGTCCGGGAACGGGCCATCGAATCTGCAACGACTGCATGAAGTCGTGCATCTTCCAGAAACAGGAGCCTGTAAACATTCCGCAGATTGAGACGGGCATTCTCACCGATGTGCTCAAGATGCCCTGGGGTATCGAGATCTTTGATCTCCTGACGCGCTGGAACCCGCTCAACGTGCACCGGCCCTTCGAGCTGGAATACAACGGAAAGAACATTCTTGTCGTCGGAATGGGTCCTGCGGGTTATACGCTCGCACATCATCTGCTCAACGAAGGATTCGGAGTGGTGGGCGTCGATGGACTAAAGATCGAGCCTTTACCGCAAAAACTGATTGATGGTCCGATTCGTGATTGGGCGGAGCTTTATCGCGACCTGGACCAACGCGTGCTCGAGGGATTCGGTGGAGTCAGTGAATACGGAATTACGGTGCGATGGGACAAGAATTTTCTGACGCTCATTCATCTGGTGCAGTCGAGACGACGAAAGCTCCGAATCTACGACGGTGTTCGCTTCGGCGGTACGTTAACAATCGACGACGCATGGAACTATGGCTTCGATCACATAGCGATCGCCACAGGCGCAGGCAAACCGACTATCGTCGGGATGAAGAACAACCTGATCCGTGGAATCCGAAAGGCGAGCGATTTTCTGATGGCGCTCCAGTTGACCGGAGCCTTCAAGGAAGCAGCGCTTGCCAACCTGCTGGTGAATCTTCCGGCCATCGTGATTGGCGGTGGATTGACAGCGATCGACACGGCTACAGAGCTTGCGGCCTATTATCCGAAACAGGTTGAAAAGATTCTGATGAGGTACGAGCGGCTGTCCGCGGAACTTGGTGAAGACCGCTTCTGGAAGAGCTTCGATCCGTCAGATCGCGTGGCCGTCGAGCGTTTTGTCGAGCACGGACGGGAAGTCCGGCGCGAGCGCGAACGCGCGCGGCTCGCGCGGGAAGAACCTGACTTTGCAGGTCTCGTTCGGAGGTGGGGAGGAGTTTCGATTGTGTATCGAAAGAACCTCTCCGATTCACCTGCATATCGACTGAATCATGAAGAGGTAATCAAATCCCTCGAGGAGGGCATCTACTTTGTCGAGCGTCTGAGCCCTATTGAAGCAATTGCTGACGAGCATGGCGATGTCACCGCTATCAGATTCGAGCATCAAGAGGTCAACGCAGCCGGTAAATGGCGAGGGACAGGCGAGACAATTGAATTGCCGGCAGCCAGTGTCTGTGTTGCCGCGGGCACAAGTCCGAACGTGATCTATGAAAGGGAATACAGCGGCACCTTCAAGCTGGACAGCGCAAATCAGTTCTTTCAAAGCTTCAGACTGAGTGGAGAAGGTGCTGATCGCAGGCTGGAGCCGGTAGATCCTAAGAACGAGAATCCGGGGTTCTTCACTTCCTACGAGAATGATGGCCGGTACATCACGTTCTATGGCGACAATCACCCGGCCTTTGCAGGAAACGTTGTGAAAGCGATGGCCTCGGCCAAATACGGAGCCAGAGAGATTGTCCGGCTTTTCAGCGATGAGATCGCGAATCTGGAGCCCGCGAGCCTGCCCGATCGCGAAGCCACTTTCGATGCGCTTTCATCCCGGCTCGACAGCGAACTGATTGCACGTGTAGAGCGGGTGGTCAGGCTGACACCGACCATAGTCGAAGTCATAGTTCGCGCGCCGGCTCAGGCGAGAAAGTTCAAACCGGGTCAGTTCTATCGCTTCCAGAACTACGAAACGGCCGCTCAGATGGTTGGTGACTCGCGGCTTGCGATGGAAGGTCTCGCGCTCACGGGAGCGTGGACCGACAGCGAGCGTGGGCTTCTCTCGTTGATTGTCCTTGAAATGGGCGCGAGCTCGCGGCTCTGTGCCACTCTCCGCGAGGGAGAGCGTGTAGTCGTTATGGGACCCACAGGAACACCGACACTGATTCCATCAGGTGAAACGGTGCTTCTCGCGGGCGGCGGATTGGGCAATGCTGTGTTGTTTTCGATCGCCCGAGCGTTGAAGGAGAACGGGAATCGGGTGATCTACTTTGCCGGGTATCGAAAGCGACAGGACCTTTTCAAACGCGAAGAGATAGAAAACTCGACGGATCAGGTCATTTGGAGCGTTGACTGGGGTGAAATGATTGAGCCTCACCGTCCGCAGGACCACTGCGTCACCGGCAATATCGTGGAAGCGATGAGGGCGTATTCAGACGGTACTGCCGGCAAACAGCTGTTCGATCTGACAGAAGTCGACCGGATCATCGCGATTGGATCGGACCAGATGATGGGGGCCGTAAAGGTCGCTCGACGTTCTGGATTGTTGGCAGGCTGTTTCAGACCAGGACACTTAGCGATCGGTTCGATCAACTCGCCGATGCAATGCATGATGAAGGAGGTATGCGCTCAATGCCTGCAAAGGCACGTTGATCCAGAGACAGGTGCAGAAACCGGCTTCGTCTTTTCCTGTTTCAACCAGGATCAGAAGCTTGATGAGGTTGACTTTGCGAACCTCGATGCTCGACTGCGAATGAACAGCGCGCAGGAAAAGCTATCGAACCTTTGGCTTAGCAGGTTGTACCGCCTTCAGGCGGAATCGTAAGAAGAGTGCTGAGTGCTGAGTGCTGAGTGCTGATTATGAGTTTGAGTTCAAGCTTTAGCTTGGGGTTGCATTCGATCGCCACAAGAGCAAGCTAAAGCTTGAACTCAAACTCATACTCAGCACCCAGCACTCAGCACTCAGCACCTTTTTTTATACGCTCAATGATGTCCGACGTTGATACTCCCTCGACAAAGGGCAGGCTCTCGACGCGTCCTCCTGCAGCTTCGACTTCCTCGCGGCCGATGATCTGATCGACTCTCCAGTCACCACCTTTGACCAATACGTCCGGCAGCAGGGACGCGATCAGCTCGCGAGGTGAGACGTCATCAAAGATCGTCACGTAATCGACACATTCAAGAGCCGCGATGACTTCAGCACGTTCAGCTTCAGTCAGGATTGGACGTCCTGATCCTTTCAGCTCGCGAACGGCCCGGTCACTGTTGAGCGCAACGATCAGTGCATCACCAAGACTGCGAGCCTGACGTAGATACCGCACATGTCCCGGGTGAAGAAGATCGAAGCATCCATTGGTGAAGACGACGACAGTGTCCGACTGTTTTAGAGCTGCACGCCTGGACTTGAGCTCAGCCTGATTGAGTATGGAACCCATCGGCACATCTTAGTCAACCGGGACCGAAGATCAAAACGGCTATCTGTTCATAAATGAGATGACTAAAAGTGCGGCCAGGAGCAGAGAGTTGACTATGACAAGAAACCGAGTGAGTGACCGTTCATCCTGTTCACGCTGTTGATCGCTGATTCCGGCCATTTCCTTTTCCTCCTCACGATTCGTTCTTATGGACGGCTTTAGGGCAAAGCACGTGCCGACGCGACGCGGATCGTCGTGCTCGATCTAAACCCGAGAATCTGGATGAGTTGACGTTACGGACCAGCCGGCGGAATGCGACGAAAGAATGTTCCGATGCGCTATATCAGGCAGTAAGTTGACGGTTGGTACACCGAATCGTGCAGAGATCACTCGATAGGAGCGCGATAGCCGGGCTTGTTACTGCAGCGAGGCCGTCTTTTCTGACGTCCACGCGCAGCTCCCTCCATCTACCATCGCGTTTGTCGTTGGAAGAATAGTAGCCGATCGAATAGAGAGTTCGCAGTTCTGCGGCAATCTGGCTGAAGATTCCCGAAAGCTCACGGTTGTCATTCACTGGGTAGACTCGTCCTCCGGTTCGGTCCGCGAGTTCGCCAAGCTCTGCATGTGCAAGCTCGTACAACCTGGTGGCAAGCTTTCGTCTGCGATCAGTCGGAAGCTCACAATAATCGGCTGTGTTCCACCAGGGCGAGCCGGTCTCGTATTTTTCAGCATACTTTCTCATCTGCTTTCGGGAGAGCTTGAAATGGCG
Source organism: uncultured Acidobacteriota bacterium (assembly GCA_963813345.1). GTDB lineage: Bacteria > Acidobacteriota > Blastocatellia > RBC074 > RBC074 > CAWDDA01. The sequence goes on from CAWEYR010000028.1 coordinate 202,657, forward strand.
ATCGTCTTCACAGTTGAGCAGCAGGCGCTCAACCGTAAAGGCCTCGGTTTCGAGCTCAAGGAAATAGAGCGATGCCTGCGACTTTTCCACGAGTGGCACGACCTGATTGTAAGTGTAGGTCCCAAATGAATCGACGCCGTCTGACAGAATAACCAGGGCCTTTCGACCTTCAACGCGCCTTAGAAGGTCCTGGATGGTAATGATCAGGGCGTCGTAAAGCGCAGTACCGCTTCCCGCTTCGAGTTTGCCGAGGGCGTGCTCCAGCGTATCGCGATTCGCTGTAAAGCCCGCCAGCAATTGAATCGTTTGATGAAAACCGATGATTGAAACCTTATCCTGCGGGCGAATCTCTTCGAGAAAGCGACGCGCTGCGCGACGCATGAGAGTTATGTCATTGCGAGTGCTGCCCGACGTATCGAGCATGAGCACTATGTGCAACGGGACATCGGTAGTCGTAAAGAGTGCTACCTGCTGCTTGACGCCGTCCTCAAAGACTGCGAAATCGTCTCGCTTGAGCCCAGTGATCGAGCTTCCATCCCTTCCCTTTACGGCGACATCGATGAGTACGAGGTCGGTATCTACGCGGATCGTACCTGGGTCCTCATTCCTGTCAGTCTTCTGCGCAACTGCGCTGGCCGCGAGGCACAGGAAGAGCCCCACCGCTGCAAGCGAAGCTTTGGGAAACGAAACTGCCATTTAGAGATAGGTCACATAATTGATTGAACTTTGTCAAGTAGCAGGTGTATATGAGGGCACGTTGTACCGCCTTCAGGCGGAATCGTCACATTACACGATTCCGCCTGAAGGCGGTACAACGTACGCTCCTTGACACCTGTCATGCTGGCCGTTATCATTCTCGCTTGCCTGTTGAAGGGTTGAAGGCACGTAAAGTCAATGGTAGACGGCCACCCTTACAAGGTGGAGGTTGTGGGTTCGAGCCCCACCGTGCCTACCATCTATTTCTGACAGGTGTTTGAAAATGCGGAGTCGTAGTTCAGCTGGTTAGAACGCCGGCCTGTCACGTCGGAGGTCGCGGGTTCGAGTCCCGTCGGCTCCGCCATCATCATTGTTAACCTCTTTCGATTGCTTTGGCCGCTCGCATCTCGTGAGCGGCTTTTCTGTCTCTTGCCATGCTCGTCATCGAAGACGCTCAAAGGCTCATACTCAGCAATCTTCCCGATCTTCCCGACGAACGCGTGCCACTCGACCAGGCTCTCGGCCGAGTCCTGAAAGAGGTCATTACTTCCGATATCGACCTTCCACCTTTCGACAGAGCACGAATGGACGGATATGCAGTTCGTTCCTCGGACACGACAACTGGCTCTCCTCAATCAAACGTGCTCCTGAGATCGATCGGGGAAGCGGCGGCGGGGCACTCATTCGACGGAATCGTAGCTCCGGGAACTGCAGTCCGTATCATGACAGGTGCTCCGGTTCCCGCCGGAGCCGATGCCGTTGAAAAGATCGAAGTCATCAGTCTGCTCGACAACGGGCAGATCGCACTCGACCGGCCCGTTAAGGCAGGGCAGTTTGTCACCCCTCGCGCAAGCGAAGCCGCTGCAGGCGAAATCATGGTCAAGGCTGGTCAGCGAATCACGCCCGCGATGTCCGCTGTTCTTGCCAGCTTTGGCTATGACCAGATCCGCGTTTCAAAAAAGCCGCGAATTGCCCTCCTTTCAACAGGCAGCGAGCTGGTGGATGTAGGAACGAAACCAGGACCTTCACAGATTCGAAATTCCAACGTCTACTCACTCGGCGGATACTCTAAAGCGGCCGGTGCCGAAGTCGTCAGTTCCGGAGTTGTTCTCGACGACATTGATGCGACTTGCAGTGCGATTCGCGCAAAGGCTGAGATCGCAGACGTCGTTCTCCTTTCGGGCGGTGTCTCGATGGGTGACTATGATCTTGTCAAACCAGCTCTCGGCAAGCTCGGAGCCAGCATTTTTGTTGAACGGGTTGCAATGCATCCCGGCAAACCGACGGTCTTCGCCAGGCTGGGAGACAAAGTCATTTTCGGACTTCCAGGGAATCCGGTTTCCGTCGCCGTTGCATTTCACATTTTTGTCCGTCCGGCATTGTTTCAAATGCAGGGAGCGAGCGAGATTCATCTTCCAAAGATTCGCGCTCGCGTCACACGTGACGTAAAGGGAGCGCCTCCACGTCGCAGCCACCAGCCGGGCCGTCTCAAACTTGAAGGGGCCGAGGTATGGGTAGAGCCGCTCAAATGGGGAGGCTCGTCGGACCTGGTAGCTTTTATGAAAGCTGATAGTTTGATCATTGTTCCGGAAGACGTCGATCGGATTACAAGCGGCGAGATTGCAGACGTCTTCTCATTGTCGTAAACGCTGCACACAGGAGCCGCTCAAACAAAAATGGCGAAGCGAGATTCAAAGACATTGTCGCATGTGGACGACGAGGGCCGGGTGGTGATGGTCGATGTGGGTGAAAAACCCATCACCTCGCGCGTTGCTGAGGCGAGCGGCCGCGTGCGCATGTCAGCCTCCACGGTGGCTGCGATCAGAGAGCGTCGCACGCCTAAAGGCGATCCCCTGGAGGCCGCCAGAATCGCCGGCATTATGGCCGCAAAGCGAACTTCGGAGCTGATACCACTTTGCCACCCGCTCCAGTTAACGCATGTCGACATCGAGATTTCTCTGGATGACGACGGCGCACGGATATTGTCGAAAGTGTCAACGAGCGGACAGACGGGTGTTGAGATGGAAGCTCTCACCGCAGTCTCGGTAGCAGCTTTAACACTTTATGACATGTGCAAGGCTGTCGAGAGGGAGATGGTAATCACGGACATTCGTCTTGAAAGCAAGGCAGGCGGCCGTTCCGGCGACTGGAATCGAACCTGAATGACGTTCCACATTCTGCTCAAGAGACTCGAAGATTCCCTGGCCGAAGAGTACGGCTGGGCAGCAACGCCTGTCTCGAGATCGCGGCTGAGCAGCGTCGTGGAAAGCAAGGCTCATAGGTTGCAGATCGCAGCGGAAGAGTATTGCCAGATCGCTGCGACCAGTCAAAGCGAGATGCTCGCGCTCGTCGAAGAGGCAGCCGCCGGCGAGACTTATTTCTTCAGGGAACCTCAGCAGTTTGAATTGCTGCGCCGGGTAATCGTTCCCGGAATGCTGCCGAACCGCTCCGGCGGCGACAAGCTGCGTGTCTGGAGCGCTGCGTGCTCTACCGGAGAGGAAGCCTATTCGCTTGCCATTACGATCGATGCCTTATGCACATCACCTGGCCGGGGTCAGGTGGAGATATTTGCGACTGATGTACGCAACCGAGCCCTGTTGGTTGCAAGCGAAGGTCAATACAACGCCAGTACCCTGAAGGAGATGTCGCCCGGCGAACGCGAGAAGTATTTTACGTCACCGAATGCAGATACTTTTGCAGTCGCACCATCGATTCGCCGTCTGGTGACGTTTCGGCGCGTGAACCTTCTCGATCAGATGTTCTGGAAAAGAATGAATGGACGATACGACCTTATCGTCTGCACAAACCTGCTCGCCCATCTTCACGGCTCTGCCGTCCGTCAGATGGTGAGTCGCCTCGTGAAATCGCTTCGACAAGGCGGATATCTGATGGTAGCGCCGACAGAGAATTCATACGTCGAGAACGCCAATCTTCGCCCCTGCAAAGACGCTCCGACGTTCTTCTGTCGAGCAGCGTAGGAAAAGAAAGGGGTCAGGGGTCGGGGGTCGGGGGTCGGGGATGAGATTTGTAGTTCAAGATTTAGCTTGCTTTGTTCGTCAGTCTGAGATCTGCGACAGAGCAAGCTAAAGCTTGAACTCCATACCCCGACCCCCGACCCCTGACCCCCGACCCTTCTTCCTCATTCCGCACGTTCATCAACGACACCAAGTTTTGCCCAGAGTTTACGTTTGATCTGCTCGTTGTAGAGGCGCCATTTCCACTTGGTGAATTCGTCGTCGAATCTTCCGGCGAGAAACCCGATCGGAATCTCGAAACCTCCCGCTTCGCGACGCCCCCCGCCATAGAACTGCCCCGGCGCTGCGCCACCAAGCGCCTCTTTCAGAAAAGTATCGGGATTGAGCGTCGGTTTCCGGGTACGCAAACTACCTACAATAAACTCGCGATCACCTTCCTTGACTACGATGCCATAGACGATGGCAGTGTGGACGTATTCTTCCGTGAGCAGAAAATCTGCAGCCTGCGGAATCGCATCACGATCCTCGAAACGCAGATATCCAACACCGGCGACGCTGTAGTTGTCGATGACTTCACGTGATTCAAGCGCCCCGCGAATCACATCCATTGTGTTGCGTGAGCGCTGGCTCGAAAGAATCGCTTCGAAGGTCTCCTGCTCAAGAAAGTCAGCCAGGTAAGCTGCCGCGAGATAATCGTCGCGGTCAGCCCTCACGAGACCATTCGTTTCACTTCTGATTCCGTGCATCAGCGCAGTTGCCAGACGCGTATGCTCTGGATTCGAGTGATCGAGCGGCAGCATACCGCGCTCGAGATACTGAGCATAAATTGTGGCGGTAGCGTTCGCCGTTGTTCGGATATCGGTGAACTGCGCGTCGAGCATACCCTGCAACTCGTGATGATCCACGATTACAAGGACTGGCACATTCTGCTGCTTCAGCCGCTCTGTGACACCGGAGGTCGTTCCCTGGTTGTCGACAAACACACTTCCGGCATAACTTTTGAGATCATCACGCTCCTGGACCTTGAGCATGGCGACATTCAGGAGTTCGACAAGCGCGATATTCTCAAGATGGCTGATCGCCCCGTCGTAGACTATGTCGGACTCAATTTCGTATAGTGCAGCGATCATCTGATGCGCCAAAGCCGAGGAAATAGCATCGGGATCGGGAAAGCTTTGCATCACGATCACGTGGCGCTCACCGCGATGCGCTTCGAGAAGTCGAAGCAACGCCTGCGCCTTAACGCCCTTTCCTTCAAGCGATCCGGTCTCCGGGGTCACTGACACGTCACGTAGCCTGTTTCGCTCTTTTCCGCTCATAGCGCCCTCCCGCCTGAACTGTGGCACAATTTCCGAGTTTGTTCCATATAGAGGAGGTCGGAATGTTCGCAGTCATCATGGCCGGTGGAGCCGGCACCAGGTTCTGGCCCGCAAGTCGCGAGAGCCTGCCAAAGCAGTTTCTAAAAATTACAAGCGATCGCACGATGTTTGAAGAGACACTCGCGCGCGTGAGGCTCTTTGCACAGGAAGGCAAAGTCTATGCGGTCGTCGGCGCCAATCACGCCGAACTTATTTCCGATAAGAGCGGGTGCAGGCTTCTTGTCGAACCTGTTGGACGCAATACGGCGGCATGCGTAGCTCTCGCCGCAGTTCACATCAATGCAGTCGATCCCGATGAACCAATCGCAGTCCTTCCCGCGGATCACTTTGTAAGCAATGTCGAATCGTTTGCAAGTACCTTAAGAACGGCTGGTGAGATTGCGAGCAATGGATCGATCGTCACCATTGGCATCGAACCCACTCGGCCTGAAACAGGCTATGGATACCTCGAGATAGGCGAGAGGGTGAACGAAGCCAGCGAAGTTCCCTGCTTTCGGATGGTGCGCTTCGAAGAGAAACCGGATGCGGGAACGGCAAAGCAGTTTCTCGCAAGCGGACGTTACCTTTGGAACAGCGGGATTTTTGTATTCACCGCACGCACGATCCTGAGTGAACTCAAAGCCTGCCTGCCGGGAATGTCTGCCGAGTTTGATGAGATCGCGAAAGCGATTGGATCAGGCGACTATGATGCCATCGTCAGAAAGGCATACGAACGCGTCGAATCAATCTCGATAGACTACGGCATCATGGAGCGAACTCAAGCTCCAGTGTATGCGCTCAAGGCGGGTTTCGGGTGGAGTGACGTCGGAAGCTGGCAGGCACTATATGAGCTCCGATCCGATGAATACGATGCCAGCGGAAACCTGTTGATTGGAAATGCAAAGGTGGTCGAGTCGGCATCGAATCTGGTTTTTTCTGACGCTGGACGGCTGGTCGCACTTCTTGGCGTCGAAGGTCTCGTCATTGTCGACACAAAGGACGCGCTGCTGGTCGCAAAACTCGAGAGTTCGCAGGATGTGAAGAAGGTAGTGGAAGAGATAAGTCGTGGGCAGGCATAAAGGTACGTTGTACCGCCTTTTAGGCGGAATCGTGACTGTCGAGAGTCCAGGCTTTCACGATTCCGCCTAAAAGGCGGTACAACGTACCTTCTTACACTTTACGATCGCGTTTGTAGAACTATATCAAGCGATCGGCTGGCGATATCGCGGGTTCGCTCAGACCAGCCCATCTGCTCGCGATTCTGCTCGTAGTCGCGGCGCACGCGCTCTTTCAGTCTCTCGATAAATCCGGCCGGGTCGGGAGACTTCTCTATCGCGAAGTCAATCGCTCGATAAGCATTGTGAATCGTAATCAACCAGTCTGAGGCAAGGTACTCCGGCGTGTCTGGCTCGGCGCTGAATTTTGCGGTTGGCATAAGTTAGTCTCACTCCGAATCAATCTTTTCAATGAGTATCCTGACCATTCTTGCATACGTATCGACACTTCGCACCAGCTCCTCCTTTAAAATGAACTCGTGCGATGTGTGCGCGTCGTGTATTGAGCCGGGCCCGAAGAGCAGTGGCTTGCCCCAGTTCGTCAGACACGGTATATCAGTCGCAAAACGCATGACCCCTTTTGGCAATCCAAGCTCATCAATCGTATGCAGGTGAATCGGTGGAATAGAGAATCCCCTTTGCACTTTAGCTCTTCCGCCGACCAGGTCTTCGATGAGTGAGAAAACATCGTCAGGATCCGTCACGGTCCGAAACATAAGCTCGGAAGCAGCATCAATCCGGAATCACGTTGGCTTTGCGGCCTCCGCTGATCGTGCCAATGTTGTATGTAGTCGCTCCAAGCTCGGCATCCTCCGGCCATTTCTTTTCGCGGATTTCATTCAGAATGTCGAGCAACTTCTCGATCGCAGATTCGCCGCACTCCGGGTACGCAGCGTGCCCGGTACGCCCCTCGGCCTCGAGCACAAATCGCAATGCACCCTTGGTCGCGATCGCCTGATGGCTTTCCGTTGGCTCCCCATTGATCAGATAGCGATTGCGGTTCGGCAACGTATTGGCAACCTTTGCACCCTCGCTGCCATCTTCTTCACCTACCAGAAACAGCAGCCCGAAATCACGGGCACCGGAATCGAGCAGCGCCTTTCCCGCCGCGACCTGAGCAGCAACAATTCCCTTTGCATCGCAGGCTCCGCGCCCATAAATAGTACTGTCATCCTCGCTCGACGCGATGAACGGCGGGACAGTGTCGATATGAGTCGAGAGCATGACCCGTGGATCGCCCGAGCGCGCGATCACGTTGAACCGCCCGGTCCCCACTTCCTGAAGATCAACCTGGAATCCTGTATTGGCGAGAAATTGGCCAAGAAACTTCCCCACTTCGCCTTCATTGCCCGATACGGACTCTATATCGATCAGCTCACGCGTTAGATTGAAAATATTCATGATATGACTGGAAGGAATCGAAGCAGATCGTACCAGAATTCAACGAAGAAAGTCTTCCAGCTGGACCGACGCTTCAGTCTTCTCGTCACGATACTTGACGATGATTGGAGTGTAGATCGAAAGTCCCCACTCACGCGCCGGGCCTGAAGTTATCGGCCGAGCTCCTGCAACAACCACTGCTCCCGGCGGAATCTCGAGCGGCCCATCGTCACCTCTTCGGTGAATGACGCCCTTTACGGCGTCATAGACCGGCGTCGCACCTGTGAGGACAACACCGGAAGCAAGAATCGCTCGCGCACGAACTATGGTTCCCTCATAGACTCCGCAGTTCCCGCCAATAAGCACATCGTCTTCAATGATCACAGGAAGGGCGCCAACGGGTTCAAGCACGCCGCCTATCTGCGCAGCGGCACTCACGTGACAGCGTTTTCCAACTTGCGCGCAGGATCCGACAAGCGCGTGCGAATCGACCATCGTGCCTTCATCAACGTAAGCTCCAGCATTGATGTAGGCAGGCGGCATGATCGTCACGCCGCGCCCGACAAAAGCGCCATCCCGCACCGACGAACCTCCCGGAACGATCCTGACTCCGCTCTCAACCGTGAGTTCTTTTGTCGGATACGTGTCCTTGTCAAAGAAACGAAACGTCTTGTCTATCGAGTAGTCGGTAAGGTTGCCCAGCCTGAAACCGAGCAGAATTCCGCGCTTGACCCACTGATGGACTACCCAGCGCCCATCCGCCTGGCAACTGGCGGCTCGGATACGCCCGGAATTGAGCTCTTCCTTGAATAAGGTAAATACGGTTCGTGCCTCGGCCGCCGTCGCTCCCGTGAGGGCATCCGCGGGGAGGCCTGACAATTCGTTGATTCTGGATTCAAGTTGTTCGGACATGACTTTCCTGACGCCGGAGGCGCCGAAGAACGTAGCCAGGGGTTGAGTCTTCGAAACCCCTGGTTGCATTGAGAGAGAAGAGTGCATCCCGGAGGGATGCGAGAAACGGATCTGGTGAAACCGATCGTCTTTTCTCGCATCCCTCCGGGATGCAATTCGTCAACGGAATCGATCCAGGGGTTTCGAAGACTCAACCCCTGGCTACGTTCTCGCACCGCTCCGCGGTGATTGCGATCACTCCACTCTCTTTGAGAACCTCTCGAAGGCGTGCTTTGTTTGCTTCCGCCATCGGCACGAGCGGCAAGCGGTATACCTCTTCAATCGCTCCGGTCATTGCGAGCGCCGCCTTGATGGGGATCGGGTTGCTCTCAATAAATAGCGCCTTGAAGAGAGGAACCAGTTCGCGATTGAGTTTCGCGGCTCGCGCGAAGTCACCGTCGAGAGATGCTTCGGTCAGAAGACTGACTCTGTCGGGAAGCAGATTGGAAACGACCGAAATCACGCCAGCTCCTCCGAGCGACACAACCGGTACGGTCATTGCATCGTCACCTGAAAGAACAAGAAACGATTCATCGACGAGCGCGACAATCTCTGCAATCTGAGAAATATTTCCCGATGCTTCCTTGATCCCGATGATGCCACCAAGTTCAGCAAGCTTCGCGACTGTCGCGGGCTCGAGATTCGATCCTGTCCGACCCGGCACATTGTAAAGAATGATGGGCAGCGTGCTTGCCCCTGCGATTGCACGGAAGTGCTCGTAGAGCCCCGCCTGTGTCGGCTTGTTGTAATACGGCGTGACCGACAGGATCGCATCGGCCCCTTGATCAGTAAACAGGCCGATCCGATGAATCACCTCTCGCGTGTTGTAACCACCCGCCCCAGCTACAACCGGAACGCGGCCGGCGGCAACGTCGACGGCGATCTGAACAACACGACATTGCTCCTCGTCCGTCATGGTTACGCTCTCGCCCGTCGTCCCGCACGCGACAAGGAAGTGAACGCCGCCTGCTATCTGAGCATCGATCAGTCTTCGCAGCGACTCTTCATCGATCGATTCATCTTTGCGAAATGGTGTAACCAACGCCGTCCCGCAGCCACGCAATCTTTCGCGAGCGATCATTTCTGACTTTCTCCTTCGAATAGAATCTCCGAGAACTCAAAGATGCCTTCTCTTCCCACTATCCGCTCCGCCGCCAGTATCGCGCCGGATGCGAAACCCTCACGGCTGCGCGCCGTGTGCACAAGCTGAATCGTATCCGCTTCGGAATCGAATCCAAGCTCGTGCGTTCCCGGTGCAAATCCGGCACGGAGGCTGACCGGCACGGGCGTGCGATCCTGATAACTCGACTCGAGAAGTTGGGCCATTCTGATCGCTGTGCCGGAAGGTGCATCTTTTTTGAACTGATGATGGTGCTCAATCAGAAAAGGGTCATAACCATCGTGTGCAGCGAACAGCTTTCCCGCCTGATCAACAAGCCGGAAGAACAGATTCATGCCAACCGAAAAGTTTGCGCCATAGACAAGCGAACCGTTGCTGTTCGTCACCAGTGATCGAACAAGATCAAGACGGTCGTGCCAGCCGGTAGTTCCGACAACTACTGGGATGCCAACGCTCATAAGAGCACGAATATTTTCAATGACCGCATCCGGCGTCGAAAAATCTATCGCTACCTCGGCACCCTTGAGCTGTTCTTTCGTGATTCCGCTGGCGCCCTGGTTGTTGTCGATATCAAGCCGCGCAACGACTTCGTGACCGCGTGCGGACGCGACCCGCTCAACGAGTTGTCCCATCTTCCCGTACCCGACAAGAGCGATCCTCATCTTTGAAGCGCAGCCTCTGTATGGTCAAAACTTTGGCGATCGATCTGACCGAAGAACTCGGAATGCAAAGCTTGCACTGCTTCCTCGACCTTGTCACCGGGCACAATGAAGCTCACGTTGATCGCCGATGCTCCGTGCGAAATCATCGAGACATTGATCTGATCGATGCTCGAAAAAATTCGAGCGGCGACTCCCGGAGTGACTCTCAATCGCTCACCCACGAGGCTCACGAGCGCCTGATTGCGCTCAACCGAGACCTCTCCCAGGACCTCGATCTCTGGAATTATCTTGTCAAGGTTGCGCGTATCGTCGAGCGTCATCGAGACACTGACTTCTGACGTGGATACCATATCGACTGCTGTGTGATGCCGGGCGAAGATATCGAACAGCCGTGCAAGAAACCCATATGCCATGAGCATTCGATATGAACTCACATTAATGACCGTGATTCCTCTTTTGAATGCAATTGCTCGCACAAGATTTTTTGTTGCCGGTGCGTGTTGAACGACTTGTGTTCCCTCTCCTTCAGGCCGCCGCGAATTTCTGACAGAGACAGGGATATCCCGCTTCATTGCGGGCAGCAGCGTACTCGGGTGAAGGACCTTCGCGCCGAAGTATGCGAGCTCTGCAGCTTCCGCAAATGAAATCGTGCGGACCCTTGCTGCTCCAGGAACCACGCGTGGATCGGTAGTAAGAATTCCATCGACATCGGTCCAGATCTCGATCTCGTCGGCATCGAGCGCAGCACCGATGATTGCCGCCGAATAATCTGATCCTCCGCGTCCGATCGTAGTGGTCGAACCATCGGCGGCCGAACCTATGAACCCCTGGACAACTGGAATACTTCCCTCATCGATCATTGGAGCAAGGCTCATTCGAAGCGCATCGTTCGATGTTTCAAAGTCAACTGCGGCTCGAGTGAAGTCATCGTTCGTTCGAATAAGTGGCCGGATGTCGACCGAGACTCCAGGAATCTTCGCCGCGCGAAGTGCTGCTGCAACGATGACTGACGAGGCCAGTTCTCCAGTCGCCGACACGGCATCGGACAAGCGCGCGCTGACACTTGCGGCGGCAGCAATCTGATCAAGGTAGGATCGCGCTGCATCAAAGTGAGTTCCCAGCCCTCTGATAACGTCGTCAATCTCGGATGCGAGTGCGAGCTGCCGGGCGGTGTCAGAATGATGTGCGGCAATCGCATCAATCGCGGACCTTGCTTCCTCGATTCTGCCATCGCCAGCCAGGTTAGCGCAGGAAAGGAGTCCATTTGTCGTCCTGCCCATAGCTGAGACGACGATCACGGGTTTGCGTTCACGTTCGCGCCGGACGATCTCAATGAGTCTGCGAATTGCTGTGGTGTCTTCGACTGAAGTTCCACCGAACTTCATCACAATCATATTGCTCAACGCTCCACAAAAAACAAAACCGGGCTAGCGAGAACACACTCACTAGCCCGGTCGCGTACAGTTCGTTCGTTATGAACCTGCATGAGGGCTTGTGAGTAGCTCTCCACCGCTCTTCTACTGCGGTGACAGTCTCGGGGATTTGGCCCCGAAAACCAACTGGAATTCACGTGAAGCACGAACGCCAGTTTCGGCGGTCTCGCCCTTTCCCTTGTCTTCAACGAGCCTTCACGCTCTCAAACAAGGTACTGATGCAAACCGCGCCTCTACTCGAGAATCGAAATCAAAAGATCAAAGTACACAAAGGGATTCTGCTGGAGATCAGACCGTCTGTCAACGCTCCCGCCAATCGAAGCTGACAAGTGTCAGTGGAATGCGACGCAGCAAGATCAGTGATCCGCCCTTAACATCAGGCGTTATTGCTCGGCATCCGGATTGCCCTCTTTCCAGGGTACGATGCGAATTTTGAATATTGCGCTGCTGATTGCGGGCCTGCTCTCGCCGCAGGGCCCCGACCCATTGGCTGAAAAGATTCGCCGCGACGTCGAGAAGATCGGCATTGGGGGAAGGATCACTGTCATCTTCAAAGACGGTAGCGAGAATTACGGCACCGTTTCCGCTATTGAGCAGGCACAGTTCTCAATCGCCGAGGTCGATCTCAAGAGGGAGATCGATGTCGGGTTCGACGAGCTCAAGAGAGTCAGAAAGAACTTCGGCGGCAAAGGCTTCATGGGCAAGCGCCCAAATCCTATGTGGGGGTGGATAGCCGGCGCTGTCTTGATCGGAGGCCTATTTGCGATAGTGATCGCGATTGGAGGGGGAAGTTGATCTAGAATCAATTGGAAGAGTTACCACGGAACACACTGAAAAGACACGGAAAAACGCGGAAAAGAATTCCGGAAATCTTTTGATGTTTTCCGTGCTCTTTTCCGTGTGTTCCTGGTAACTCTTACGCAATACTGCGATGAATAGCGCCCCGATAGTTTGGACGCCGGACGACGAGACACGTGCTCGTGCTCAGTTGAGTCGTTTCCTGAAACAATGCGGGCTCGCATCGTTTGAATCACTTCATGCCAGGTCGATCGATGACGTCGCATGGTTCACCTCCGAGGTCATCCGGTTTCTCGAGCTTGAATTCGATCAGCCTTACAAGCAGGTTCTTGATATCTCCAGAGGTATCGAGTGGCCCACGTGGTGCGCCGGCGGCCGTCTCAACATCACCCGTAACACCCTGGACCGCTATCTCGGCTCGGAGATGTCTTCGCAGCCTGCAGTGATATGGGAAGGTGAAGAAGGCAACCGGAGAACTCTGAGCTACGCGGAACTTCATGTCCTGGTGAGTACGTGTGCAGGTGGTCTCCGGTCACTTGGTCTTGGAAAGGGTGATGCCATTGGTATTCATCTTCCGATGATGCCTGAGACTGTTGTTGCTTTGCTCGCGATCGGGAGGATTGGTGCGATCGCGGTCCCGCTCTTCTCGGGCTACGGTCCGTCCGCTATTGAATCGCGATTGCGCGATGTAGAGGCGAAAGCGCTCTTCACCTGCGATTCATTTCCGCGAAGAGGCATTCAAGTCGAGGCAAAGTCGATTGCTGATCAGGCCCTGGAACGATGTCCTGCGGTACGGCACGTGATTGTGGTCGAAAGATCAGGTCGTAAAGTTGAGTTTGTAACCGGCAGGGATGTTCGTTGGGCTTCGTTGCTCGAGACCGGCACCAATGCAGGCACTGCAATGCGCGGTATCGAGATCACCGATGCCGAAGACCCTCTGCTTGTGCTCTATACCTCGGGAACTACCGGAAAACCGAAAGGCATCCTTCACTCTCACTGTGGATTTCCTGTCAAGTCGGCACAGGACATGGCGTTTGGAACCGATGTCGGACGTGCGACTCGAATTGCGTGGATAACCGATCTCGGCTGGATGATGGGACCATGGCTGATCTATGGAGCCACGTTGCTCGGTGCGACGATGGTGTTATACGACGGTGCGCACGACTATCCGGATGCCGGCCGCATATGGTCCTTCTGCTCCGAGAACCAGGTCGAGGTGTTAGGCATTTCGCCGACGCTCGTGCGCTCGCTCATGTCGAGCGGCGAAGCACATCACTCGAACTACGATCTTTCGCGGCTTCGCATCTTCGGCTCGACTGGTGAGCCGTGGAATCCTGATCCCTGGATGTGGCTTTTCGAAGAGGTGGGAAAATGCAGGATTCCGATCATCAATTACTCCGGCGGAACAGAAATCTCGGGAGGGATCGTGATGAGCAATCCTCTTCTACCGATCAAACCGTGTGCCTTCTCCGCGCCTTGTCCCGGAATCGCAGCCGACGTTGTTGATGACGAATGCCGGCCGGTGCGCGGAACCGTTGGGGAGTTGATCATCCGCAAGCCGTGGATCGGAATGGCGCGTGGCTTCTGGAAGGACGATGAGAGGTATCTGCAGACCTACTGGTCACGGTGGCCCGGAAGTGTGGGTGCATGGGGATTGGGCTTTGATTGATGAAGACCGGCAATGGTTCATTCTCGGCCGCAGCGATGACACCTTGAAAATCGCCGGAAAGAGAGTAGGCCCGGCGGAAGTGGAATCGATTCTCGTCTCGCACGAGATGGTGGCCGAAGCGGCAGTTATCGGCATTCCAGATGACTTGAAGGGAACCGTCATGGTTGCTTTCTGCGTCCTCACAACGGGCTCTCCGGCAAGTGACGAACTTGCTAGCGACCTCAAGCGAATAGTCGGCCGCGAGCTCGGTAAGCCCTTGCGCCCCGAGAAAGTGATCTTCGTTGAGGCTTTGCCGAAGACAAGAAACGCGAAAGTCATGCGCCGCGTGATTCGAGCAGCTTATTTAGGCGAAGATCCGGGGACATAACAGCTCTTGAGAACCCTGAAGCAGTTGATGCGATCAGAAAACAGTAAGGCCTCGACCAGTTCCTTCCCTGTCCAAAAATCTGAACTCGTCGTTCAAATTTCTATAATTCAAGGAAACGGCATTCAACTCCTGTGAAGATAACTTCAACAGACAATGGGTGTTGACGCGCCAGCCTTCCATTTGTTGATTCGGAACGTGACTTGCATCATTCTAATGGCGAAACAATCCAAAATATTGTTTTTCCAACCATCCCAATCACCTCGGAGGCCAAATAATGACAAGGACGATCCGGCTTCTCGCCCTGCTGCTTACCGTCATGGTCAGCGCAACCTGGCATGCCAATGCACAGGCAACATCAGGCGCGATTTCTGGAATAGTGACGGACGAACGACAGGGCGTTATCCCCTCGGCTACAGTGACAGCTCGCAACATCGGCACTAATGAATCTCGTACGATCAATGTCGATAGCGACGGGCGATTCAGATTTCCGAATCTTTCTCTTGGTGAATACGAGGTCACGTTTCAGGCCAAGGGGTTCGGCAAGCTGATTCGAACTGGAGTCGAACTTCTCCTCAACCAGGACGCGGTCGTCAACGTGTCACTCAAGCCGAGCACCGTCGAAGAGATCGTGACTGTCGCTGAGAACGCTTCGCTGCTCAATACGAGCAACGCCGAGGTGAGTACTCGTTTTGACAGCAAGCGGTTGTCTGAGCTTCCGCTGGCGCCAAACCGGAACATCCTCAATGCAGCCCTTTCAGCCGCTGGTGTCAGCCAGCTTGGAAGCGGCCAGACCGGTTTCGCCCAGGGTATGAATTTCTCGGTCAACGGAATGCGGCTGCGATCGAATAATTTCATGTTCGATGGCCAGGACAGCAACGACCCGAGCGTCTCAGGCTCCCAGCAGCCGATCAACAATCCGGACGTGGTGCAGGAGCTCCGCCTGGTGACAAATCAGTTTGCCGCCGAATATGGCCGCGCTGCCGGTTCGGTCGTCAACGTAGTCACGAAAGCGGGTTCGAATGGCTTCCACGGCTCGGGCTTCTGGTTCAACAACAACGACATCTTCAACGCCCGCAGCAACCTGGACAAGGCTGCAGGATTCCTGGAGGCGCCGCGGCGTAACGAGAATCAGTTCGGCGGGACGATGGGTGGACCGATTGTGAAGGACAAGACCTTTTTCTTTGGGTCATACCAGCGTTGGACGGATCGCGAACTTGGTTCCGGGGCAACAATTAATGGCGCCCCGACTGCAGCCGGTCGTCAGCTTCTGCAGACAGCCGTTGGCAACCGTCCGCAGGTGGCGGCGCTGCTGAAGTTCCTGCCGGCCGCGCTGACCGCAAACAATACGTTTGCGCGCTTTTCGCCAAACGTAGCGGCAAATTGCAATCCTACAGGTGGAGCGCAGCCAGACCCAAGTTGTATCTCGGTGCCGCTCGGGTCGTTGACGAGCGCAAACTCGATAAACTTTGGCGACCATCAATGGAGCGTTCGCATCGATCATCGTTTCAGTGATAAACACCAGATCAACGGACGCTACTTCGATAATAATCAGACCAGCGTCGGCGGCGGACAGGCGACTCCGACAGGGCTCGCGAACGTCGTCCCTTCGCGCAATCAATCGGCCAACATCGGCTTTACCAGTCTGATCTCGAGTTCGCTGGTCAACGAAGTACGGATTGCTTATCAACGTTTTGGTTCGGTTACCGACGCCCAGGATGCTTCATCTCAGGAGATTCCGTCGATCGAGATCAATCAGCTGGGCCTGATTGGTTTCAATGCCGCCACTTCGCGCACAGCGATCGGGTTGGCTGTCAACCTGCCGCAATTCCGGTACAACAATACGTATCAGATTATCGACAACCTCTCCTACACTCGTGGCAGTCACGCAATGAAGTTTGGCATCGATTTCCGTCGAGTTCAGGTCAAGAGTTTCTTCTTCCCGACCATTCGTGGCCGACTTGCCTATGAGAACCTTGAAACGTTCGTCGACGACATGGCGCATTGCGTCGGCAATCAACAAACCCGTCAACGGCGGTTCAGAGATTCAGTACTACAATTGGTACGACTACTTTTTCTACGCGCAGGACGAGTGGAGAGTTAAACCGAACTTTACTCTTAGCTTTGGGCTCCGCTACGAGACTCCTGGAAACTCGATTGGCTCCCTCGAAGAGATCAACCAGAATATTCTCGAGGCCAACGGCAACAACCCGGTCTTGCGGTTCCGTAATCCGGGACGCGACACGAACAACTTTCAACCGCGTTTCGGTTTTAGCTGGAGTCCAAATTTCGGAGACTCCGGTATCGGCGGCATGCTGACTGGCGGAAACAAGCTGGTAGTCCGTGGTGGCTATTCACGCACGAACGATTACGGGTTTATCAACATCAACCTCAACATCGCGAGCGCGTTTCCATTTGTTTTCGCGCTCAACCCATCGCTCACGAATGCTTACAGCAATCTGCTGAACGCAGTGCCTCCCCCGACTGGGAACTGGCCGTTCATTACCCAAACGACGGTTGGGGCAGACTTCCGCGCACCATCAGCTGATCAATTCAGCCTCGAGGTTTCGCGCGAACTCTCGAAGGACATCGTCATGCGTGTAGGCTATATAGCCACAAAGGGCAACGGCCTCTTCCAGACGGTCGACGGCAATCCAGTCGTCCAGGGACGCACAAATCGCACTGATCCGGCGTACCTGTACAACCCACCGGGAACGACGCTCACCAACCAGCCGCTCAGAGTGGATCTGACTCGCGGCGTCGAACGACTGCGCTGCAACTGCGCCCAGTCAATCTATCATTCGCTGCAGGTCAGTCTGGACAAGCGGCTGAGCCGGAACTTCACGGCGGGCGTTCATTACACGTGGAGTTCATTCATTGATACGGCGTCGGAGATATTCAACCCTCAACCTCAGGGTGAGGTTGCAACACCGCAGGATCCGTACAATCGCAACGCTGACCGCGCGCGGTCAAGTTACGATCGGCCGCATCGTCTGACGGGCAACATGGTTTACGAGTTCCCGTTCTATCGCGATCAGGCTGGAGTGGTCGGGCACATTCTTGGTGGCTGGCAGGCAAACGCCTTCTTCACTTTGCAGGATGGCACGCCTTTCACGATTCTCAACGGAGCTGATCCGGCGGGAACCTTGCAGGGGATCGATGCCCTCGTGGGCAACGCCATCCGGCCAAACCTGAATACGACGCTCGATCTCTCCACCATGAATCTCATCGATATTCGTGCGGCGGGCGGTGCGAGCCTTTTCAGGGCGCTGCAAGCCGGTCAGCGCACGGGTAATATCGGTCGCAACACGATTCGAGGCGACGGGATTGCGAATGTGGACTTTGGTATTTTCAAGAACACGAGGATCTTTGAAGGTCACAACCTTCAATTCCGCGCGGAGTTCTTCAATCTGACCAATACGCGCAACTTCGGAACGCCCAACACGGCGATCAACTCGGGAGCCGCCTTCCTCAACCAGTGGTCCACGAACGGAGGCAATCGCCGCATCCTGATGGGGCTGCGTTACACGTTCTAGTCAGCAACCTGGGAGCGCCGGTCCCTGACCGGCGGAGCCAGCACACTGCAGGCGCGGCGGAGCCGCGTCAGCTGCCGATCGGAGAACTGAGCCAGGGGTTGAGTCTTCGAAAACCCCTGGCTACGTTCTTTTACGCCTCCGGCGTATGGCGAGATCAGATCAGCCTCGGCATTTAGTGCTGAAAGCGAACGTCAGGCCTTGCGGAGAAATTCACGATAATGGGATGGAGCGGCGCCGATGGCGCGCTTGAACGTTCTGGTGAAATGGCTCTGATCACAAAAGCCCGCCGCCAGCGCAATATCCACGATCGGTCTGGCGGAGGTTGCCAGTTCGTGGCAGGCATATTCGATGCGCAGATTGCGCACATAATCACCCACAGTGCAGTGGTAGGTCTTGTGAAAAGTCTGGGCCAGATGAACCGGATGGATGTCGACGTTCCGGGCGATATCGGCCAGCGTCAGATTTTCAGCAAAGCGCGCGTGAAGCAGGTCTTTCGCCTGTTGGAGCCAGCGCGGTGAGTTGTCGCGCATTTTCGCGGCGCTGGGGCGCGTGGTTTCGCCCAGCATCTCCATCATCAAGCCTTCAATAATAAGGGGCGCTGCGTCATCCAGTTGGTCAAACTCTTTGTATAATTTGCGCGCCAGCAATTCAAATACGCCACCTTGAAAATCGGCGGAATTGTCCGCAACGATCAATTGCTGCCGAACTTGAGTCAACCACCACGGCGCCATCTCAATGATAAACGATCGCCCTCCCGCATCGTGGAAATGTTCCGCGTGTAACTCTTCCGGCGGGTGATACAACAGAGATGAAGACTTGCATTCACGCGTCTTGCGTCCATAGGTTTCCGTGTAATTTCCATGCATCACGAAGCAGAACAGCGCCCGTTTATGAGTATGTTTTGGAGTTTGATAACCCGGAGAATAGACACGCTCTGAAAGCTCGAAGCTCGCTACTTTGCGGCTGCGCAAAGTCTCACCATAGTAACTTCCAGGAGGCAATTGCATGGACATGGCAGCATCTCCTTTTCGGTTTCCCCAGAAGCAGCGCCAAGTGGATTTAGGTTGCAGTACTACCTCCGACCCAAGGGTGATAAAGCCAACTCTTGGGGTTGATGGTAGCTGTTGAGTCCTGTCAGATGACGATTGTATACAATATGCCTGCCGCCAAGGTCAAGAATTCAGCAACAAAACGCACGTATCCTTGTTGAATCGGCATCCCATTCCTTCGCAATACCTCTTAAACAATTGGTAGTTGAGACATCCTCCCTCCGCTAATTCGGGATCAACAGCCAACTGCATGTAATCTCTCCCTAAGCTGATTCAAACAGACATAGGGACATACAAGACAATACTGGCTCATTTAGGTACTGACTATGTCTACTGCGATCTTTACCTGATCGCGATGTCGGAACTCTTCAATAAGCCGTTGGCCCCAGGAAGCCCGGCATTTGTCATTTTTTCTTCGAAAACGGCGGTCACGAAATTCTCAATTGCGATTGAGAAGTGGGAACAACACCAGGTAGTCAATTGATCGGAGGATTTGATGAAAGCACGTGCACTACCCAGGATTATGGCCAGAATTATGGCTTTGGCCCTCGTTTGCGCAGCCGTCATCGCCGCGCTGGCGATGACCACGCTGGCCCAAATCACTACTACCGGAATTCGCGGCATTGTCCGCGACCAATCCGGGGCGGTGATTCCACAAGCCACGATCAAACTGACGGATACCTCCACCGGGATCGAGCACTCCACCATTTCGTTCCAGCGATGGCGGGTTCCTCTTCCCAACTCTACAGTTTGGCGTCATACAGGCTGACCGCGACCGCCCGCGGCTTTCAGACCACGGTCATTGGCACAATCACCGTTGAATCAGGACGCACTACCGATGTGTCAGTTGACCTGCAGGTCGGCGCTACATCGGAAACAGTCCAGGTGGCGGCGAGCGCGGAGCAACTCAAAACGACCACGACCGAAGTCGGCGCCACGATCAACAATAAGCTGGTTCAGAACCTGCCTTACGCCGGGCGCGAAGGTCTGAACTTCGCAGCGCTGATCGCGGGCAGTATCCAGAAGCACGAGCGATCGGAACAGCACCTTCAACGGTCTGCCCAATGCTTCGCTCAACATCACGCTTGACGGCATGAACAACAACTCGCAGCGCTTCAAGAGCGGCGGCACGAGCTTCTTCGCCTTCGCTCCGGCGCGCATTGACGCCATCGAAGAGGTGAGCGTTTCAACCACGGGCCTGGGCGCGGATGCCGGCGGCGAGGGCGCGATGCAGATTCGCATGACGACCAAGCGCGGCTCCGAGCAGTATCACGGCAAAGTGCTCTATCAGGGAGATCAACGAAGCGCTCAACGCCAATTCGTTCTTCCGGAACATCCAGGACCTGCCGCGCAACAAAGCGCGCAAGCACAACTGCTGTCGGCGCCATCGGCGGCCCGCTGCTGCCGTATGTGAAGCGCTTCAAGAACAGGCTGTTTTTCTTCGCTTACTACGAGGCCCAACCGCAACCGAGCGACGCAAACGCTGCACAACGCCGGTGCTCACACCGGCGGCGCAACAGGGCAACTTCACTTATCTCGGCCACCGACGGCACAAAGCGGACAGTGAATCTCCTGCAAGTGGCGGGCAGAAATCAGGTTCACCAGCACGGTTGATCCCACTATCGCGGGCATCTTGAAAGATCAACGGCTCGCAATCGGGTGCTTCAGGTTTTATACCGATCTCTGGCATCCCGACCGAATTCATGCAGAACATGCAATGGAATCAGTCCCTCACATACCACGCAGGCATTTCCGACCGCGCGCGTGGATTTCCAGATCACGCCGACGGTAGCCTGGCACGGGACCTGGAATCTGCGGAGCAGCGATTTCACCAGCGGCACAGCGCCCTATCCCAACAGCCCATACAATTTCGTCGGTCCCAATGGCGCCAATATTCACTCCTCAGCCACACCCTACGTTGCAACCAACTCGGTGGATTGGACGATAAGGCCGAACATGATCAACAACGCCAGTTTCGGCGTACAGGGCAACGGCGAATATTTCTTTATTGACGCCGACCCGAAGCGTTTTGCCGAATACGGCAACCGCATTATCAATACGCCGCTGGTCGGAGCCTATATTCCCAACGTGGCGACGGACGTGCGGAATAACCCCGTCTACCAGTTCACCGACAATCTGAACTGGGTCAAGGGGCGGCACACGATGACTTTCGGCGGCACCTTGTTGCACACCTCTTTCTATTCGCACACATGGGGCACCGCCGGCGTGCCGCAATACAACTTCGGCGTGGTGGCGAACGATCCGATAAACAACGTGTTGCGAAATGCGCTGCCCGACATCAACACCACTAACAACACCGACATCAACAATGCGCTCAATCTCTATGCGTTTCTGACAGGCCGGATCACCAGCGTTTCCGTCGCCACGAATGCGGACGAGACAGACGAAAGAGTACCGCCAGTTCAGCGAAGGCATGCAACGCTATGCTTTCACCACTTTCGGTCTATACGTGCAGGACAGTTTCCGCATCCGTCCCTCGATCTGACGCTGAACTTCGGGCTGCGCTGGCAATTCGACGGCGACATCCACAGCGGCAACGAACTGCTCTCGCAACCAAGCGGATCGAACTTCTTCGGGCCGTCCACCGGGCTGTTCCAGCCGGGCGTGCTCAGCAGCAACCAGAACCCGCATGTTCGAGCAGGTAATTCATCCGTACAAGCGCGATTACATGAACCCGGCGCCTAATTTTGGTTTCGCGTGGAATCCATCGGGCGAGCGGGGCGGCTGGTTAGGCAAGTTGCTCGGAGATCGCAAGACGGTCATTCGCGGCGCTTACTCGATTACCTTCTACAACGAAGGGTTGAACTCGATTTCCAATTCGCTGTCGGGAGGCCGTGGCCTCACGCCAAACAGGGACGGCGGCCAACGGCGTGAATTTCCCGGCAGGGTCGCTCGAGCTTCGCCATCCGGCGCCAACGATCCCGGTTTTCCCCGCGAAGTTCGGTTTCCCGATTGCGCAGAACTCTTTTTCGAGCTCCGGTCGCCGGGCAACTACATCAACCCGGAATCTGAAGTCGCCCTACGTGCAGAACTGGAGCTTGGGTATTCAGCGCCAGCTCACCCGGAGCATGGTCCTCGAAATGCGCTACGTGGGCAACAAATCCACGCATATGTGGCACCGCCAGAACATCCAGGAGACCAACATCTTCGAGAACGGTTTCCTGAATGAGTTCATTCAGGCGAAGAAGAACCTGGACGTCAACGTCGCCAATGGGCGTGGGCAGACCTTCGTCAACAACAATCTGGCCGGGCAGGCGGCGCTCCCGATTTTTCAGGCCGCGTTCGGAGCGATCGGTAGCCAGCCGGCGCTTTCCAATGCCCAAGGGTTCGGGAATGCGACCTTTATTCAGAATCTTAACCAGGGCACCGCCGGCACGCTGGCCAATACGCTCGCGACCAGTCCTGCGAATTTTTGCCGTCTGGTGGGCAACAAAGTTCGCCTCTTGCGTCACGCGGCCGGGTTCAACGTTGCCGGTCAGTACCCGATCAACTTCTTCCAGGCCAATCCGTACCTGAGCACTCTGACCTATCAGGATTCGAATGGCGACAACAACTACAACGGCGTTGCAAGTTGAGGTGAGGCAGCGAGTACAGCAATGGCTTGTCCTGCTTGGCGCGAACTACACCTGGAGTCATGCGATGGGTAGCATCCTGAACGAAACCGATCAGGCCGCCGGATACACCTGGTACACCTACCGCGATGCCCGGCTCAACTATGGGCCGTCGCCTTTCGACCGGCGCCATGTCTTCAATGCCTATTGGACGTATGATCTGCCGTTTGGCAAGGGGCGCAGGTTCCTGTCAAACAACGACGTGCTGGATCGCATCGTGGGCGGCTGGACAATCGGCGGACGCGAGACCATTGCCTCCGGCCATCCCCTCCTCTTGAACGGCGGGCGCAACACCGTCAACAATCTGACTCAATCGGGCGTGGTTTTCGGCGGCGGTTTCACACCCGAGCAATTGCAAAAGGCATTGAGCACAGTGGCGGGCGGCTTCTCAGCACTGCGCTCATCTCGAATGTGGCGAGCATCGCGACGATCACTCAAACCGCCACGGCCAGCACGAGCCAGGTGAATCCTTCGCTCTACGCTCCGGCCTCGACGCCGGGCCAGTTCGCCGCGTTCGTCTACTTGCGCCAAAACAACCTCTACACGTTTGGACATGAGTGTCAACAAGGACATCCGCATCACCGAGCGGTTGCGAGTGACCTTACGGTTGGTGGCGCTGAATTTCCTGAACCATCCGTTCTTTGACATCGGGAACTCCGGCCCGACCTCGACCACGTTCGGCCAGATCACTACGGGCTAGCGGCACTCGCACGATTCAGTTCCGCGGCAGCATCGAGTGGTAACGGCCTATCTGGCACGCTTCGTACCGGCGCGCTGTCGCTCTCTTAACGCCTGCCGGATTTTTGTGGGTGAGACGCTCCAAGGCAAAGACAATTCAACCTGTGTCAAAACGTTTGTCATTTTCGCTGCCCATAGTGGTCGCGATCAGCGCGGGGTTGTTCGCCCAACCCCTTTTTACCGGCATCTTCCCGCCCGAAGAGTTCGCCGCGCGCCGCGCCAAAGTGATGGCGCAGATCGGCGACGGCGTCGCCATCCTTCAGGGCGCGACCGAGCGCCCGGGTGAACAGCCGCTGCGCCAGAGCAATCAGTTCTTCTACTTGACAGGGGTGGTCGAGCCGCGCGCGATCCTGGTGATTGATGGAAAGGCGAAGCGTTCGACACTCTATCTTTATGGAGGCGCTGAGCGGCGCGAGCGCATGTTCGGCACCGCGATGGTTCCCGGCGACGCGGCAGCTGCGGCCACCGGGATCGAAGCCGTGCGCCCGCGCGATGATTTCGCCAAGGCGATTGAAGCATTCGTCGGCGAGGGGCGAACGCTATTTACACGCCGTTTCGCCCCGAAGTGCTGGGCAGTGCCTCGGCGAGCGATGCGACGGCGTCAGCGCGAGCGACCAAAGACGATCCGTGGGATGGCCGCGAATCACGCGAAGAGGTTTTCATTCGGAAGCTCAAGGCGCTCGCGCCGCAGGTCAACGTGCAGAACCTGGATCCGATCCTCGACGCGATGCGCGCTTTCAAAAGCCCCCGCGAAATCGCCATCATCCGCGAAGCCACGCGCATCACCGGACTGGCCATTATGGAGGCCATGCGCGATGCCCGGCCCGGAATGTTCGAGTACGAACTGCAGGCCGCCGCCGAATTCGTCTTCAAAAAACACGGCTCGCAGGGCGCGGCATACTTCGCGCTGATTGCTACGGGCCGGAACACGCTCTATTCTCACTACCACAAAAACACCGCCAGATTGCAGGACGGTGATCTGGTCCAATTCGACTACGCGCCCGATTATAAGTACTACGTCTCCGATGTGACGCGCGTCTTTCCGGCCAATGGCAAATTCACGCCGCGGCAGCGCGAGTTCTACACGATCTACCTGCGCCTTTATCAATCGCTGATGACATTCGATCAAAGTCCACGCCAGGCCGAGCGACATCATCAAGGAGGCGGTGGTGAAGATGGATGCGGTCATGGCGAATTTCAAATTCACCGACCCAAAGATCAAAGATGCCGCGACGCGTTTTGTCGAACGTTATCGCAGCGAGCAAAGCCAACAGCCTCGGCCATACGATCGGGATGGAGGTGCACGATGTGCGCCTGCCGACCGAGACGCTCGAACCTGGGCAGGTCTTCACGATTGAACCGGCGATGACAATTCCTGATGAGCATATCGGCATCCGGCTGGAAGACGTGATCCTGATCACAGAAAGCGCTTATGAGAATCTTTCGGCGTTCGTGCCAATCGAGATCGCGGACATCGAAAAGTTGATGTCTGAACCTGGATTGAGCGACAAACAACAGAAGCCAACGACGCAGAAGTAGATTTTCAAGAAATGGATTTCGTTTGAAGAAATATGAAACTGACCTCTCAAACGATCAAAGCTGTTGCGGCTGGTATCGGCCCTTGTGACCTTCGCCGCTCTTGTCGTGTCCGGGTCGCACCAATCCGCACGCAGAGTCCTGCGGCGCCAATCACTCCGCCCGTGATGACAAGCCCTCCGGGCGCGGCGGCAGTTGAACAGCGGACACAGGGCGCTCGTCCGGGCGCGACGCTTGTCGCCAGCTTCGATGGGCTCGGCGTCGGGTTTGAAGGCCCGCAAGGGCACAGCCGCATTGCGCAATCCGTCCGACAACAGCCTCGCCGTCGGGCCAGACCACATTATGCAGACCGTCAATACGCGGATGGCCATCTTCACGAAGAAGGGCAAGCGATATCGACACCACGGGCAAAGTGCTTTACGGTCCCGTTCCGACAAACACGGTCTTCAAAGGCTTCGGCGGCGCGTGCGAGGCTACCAACAACGGCGACGCCGTCGTTCGCTATGACCAACTCGCCGATCGCTGGCTGATCGTGATGCCGATCTTCCGGCGCGGGGCTGTCCGCCCGGATCAGCCGCAACCCGGCCGCTCCGGCGATCCCGCGCAAATGAGCGTGCCGGGTCAGACAGGTCAGCCCGGGCCGGCGGCTCCGCTCTTCGTGCCGGCGCCAAGCCCGCCTGCTCAAGCCGGAGCAACAACGACCGCGCGGTCAAGGCGGCCAGCGCGGGCAAAGCCGGCCCGCAAGGGCCATACTCGATGTGCTATGCGATCAGCGCCGGCCCCGATCCGTTCGGCTCCTACTATCGCTACGAATTTCTGAGGCCGCTCTTCCCCGATTATCCGCGCCCGGCGATCTGGCCCGACGGCTACTACGTCCCGACCAGCACAGGCGACGACGTGATCCAAAAACATGCCTGCGTCGTGGAGCGCGACAAGATGCTAAAGGGCGAGCCAGCCAGCGAGCAGTGCGTCATCATTGACGGCGTGAACTTCCTGAACAACGCAGACATCGATGGCAAGAGGCTGCCGCCGACCGGGCGCGCCGAACGTCATGATGGCGGCGGGCGGCACGCAATTGAAGAATGTCCTCGAGGATGACGAGCATCTTCGTGTGGAAATTCAAAGTCGATTGGAAGAATCCGGCCAACACGAAGATCACTGGCCCGGAGAAGATCGCTGTGGCTCCGTATCATTACTTGTGCGGCGGGCAGCTCACGAACTGCGTGCCGCAGCCGGGGACAGAGCGGCGGCTCGACGCGCAGGGCGACAAGATCATGGCGCGGCTCGTCTATCGCAAGGTCGGCGCGCGACGAATCGCTGGTCGCGGTGCACTCGGTCAATACCTCGGCCGGGGGCGGCGGCGTGCGCTGGTACGAGTTCCGCATCAACAAGGACCGCAGCGTCCGCCTGCATCAACAGGGCACGTATGCGCCCGATGGTTCTTACCGCTGGATGGCCAGCCCTGCCATCGACCGGTTTGGCAACATCGGCATCGGTTATTCGTTCGGAGGGACGCCGAACTTCGCCGGCCAGCGCTTCGCCGGGCGGCTCGCCAACGACCCGCTCGGCACAGTTGACACTGCGCGAGACGGTGCTGGTCGAAGGCGAAGGAGCGCAGAACGCTATGCGATGGGAGGACTACACGCAAACAGCGATTGATCCGAGCGACGACTGCACGATCTGGTACGTCGGCGATTACATCAAGAAAGGCGAGACGAGATACTCGAGCAGGATCGGCGCGTTTCGCTTGCCAGGCTGTCGGGGTGGACGTTGACCCTTACCAAGTGCTGCTGGTTTTTCGATTTATCGAGGTAACGATGCGCAAACTTGTTATCGTCACAGCGATGTTGTTGGCAGTAAGCATTGCCGCACAGACGCCAACCCAACAACAAGAGAAACCGTTCATTCAGGATTACGTCAAAGCTGTTGTAGGATCGCCGCCCGCATCGCTCGGCGTTGATCCGTTCTACAGGAAATATGCCGATGCGCTGGGAATCTCGATCCTGAGTTCCGAAAAAGTTCCCGACGCGGCGCTGCTGGTTGCGCGCGACATCGTGATTCACATGCTGGCAAAACGCCCCGACCTGCGCGCGGAGATGGTCAGGAAGAAGATGCGCGTCGGCGTGATGGCGCAATCAGAATCAACGACAGACATTCCCGAACACAGAGACAGAAAGAGACCGGGCCGTGACGATATGCGCCTGACGCCGCGCGAGAAAGCCAACTACGACAAACCCGGTGGCATCGCGAGCATGACCGACAAGGAGTATTGGGACCGCCGCGCTCGGGGCCTGGGCGGCAATCCGACGACTTGCGCGGAGGAGAATCTGCTCGGTTATCCCGGCACGCGTTATTTTGGCGAGAACATTTTCGTGCATGAGTTCGCGCACGCCATCATGGGTGTCGGCATCCGCACGGCTGATTCGGCCCTGTTCGCTGAGATTCAAGCCGCGTACAAAGAAGCGATGGCGAAGGGGCTTGTGGAAGAATCACTACGCTTCGACCAACGCCAACGAATATTGGGCCGAGGGCACGCAGACCTGGTTCTGGTCGAATTATGAATTCATGGACGGCGAGACACGCGTGCAGACGCCGGAAGATTTGCAGCGTTACGACCCAAAGCTGTATGAACTGCTCAGTCGCGTCTACGCGGATCATCACATCTCGATGGACGTGTATCACGGCAAGAACATCCGGCCCAGACGACGGCCGCAATAGCAACCGGCTCATGCAAATCGTTCACCAATCAATTCCGCGTTACCCGAAGGAGAGACGAATGAAACGCAAACTTATCCACTGGCAAATCGGCACATTCTGTCTGTTGCTGACAACGCTGAGCTACGCGCAAGGCACGCTGGCCGATTACGAACGCGCCAGTGGACTGCGCGAAAAGTACCAGGGCTTGGCCGTCAATCTTCCCGAACGCGCAAACTGGATCGAGAAGACCAGCCGCTTCTGGTATCGCAAAGCGGTCAAAGGCGGAAATGAGTTTGTCCTGGTTGACGCGGAAACGCTGGCCAAAAGACCGGCCTTCGATCACGAAAGGCTGGCCGCTTCGCTCTCGGCCGCGGCGGGCGAGAAATATACAGCGCTAAAGCTGCCGTTTACGAGATCACTTCGTTGACAACGAAAAAGCCATCGAATTCCTCGCCAGGCGAAACCCGGTGGAGATGCGAACTGGCGGATTACACAGTCAAAAAACTCCCGCCCGGCGGGCCAGGTGGATTGGGAGGTTTGCGGGCAACGCCGTGGCGGCGGAACGCTACAGGCGGCATTCCCGGGCCGCGTTACAACGTGCCACCAGCCGAAACAAAGACCTCGCCCGACGGCAAATGGGAAGCCTGGGTCAACAACTTCAACGTCTGGGTGCGGCCCAAGGGCAAGCGCGACGGTATTGCGCTGAGCTTCGATGGATCGGAAGGAAACTATTACGCGCTCGCGTCCGTGGTCTGGTCGCCGGATTCGACAAAGATGGCGGCCTATCGCGTGCGCCCGGGCTATCAACCGCAAGATCCAGTACGTCGAATCTTCGCCCGCCGATCAGCTTCAGCCGAAATACTCGACGATCGATTACGCCAAACCCGGCGACGCGCTGGACGCAGCCGCAGCCTGTGCTTTTTCACATCGAGACCAAGAAGCAGTTCATCATCGACAACACGCTCTTTCCCAATCCGTACCAGTTGTCGCGAATCGAATGGCGCAAGGACAGCCGCGCTTTCACGTTTGAATACAACCAGCGCGGGCATCAGGTCTATCGCGTGATCGAAGTGGACGCCGCGACGGCCAAACCGCGCGCCGTCATCAGCGAAGAGCCGAAGACCTTCTTCTGTTATTCAGGCAAGAGATACCGCTACGACGTGAGCGACGGGAAAGAGGTCATCTGGATGTCGGAGCGCGACGGCTGGAATCATCTTGTATCTTTACGACGGCGCGACCGGCACGGTAAAGAATCAGATCACGAAAGGCCAATGGGTAGTCCGCGGCGTTGACAAGGTGGACGAAGAGAAGCGCCAGATCTGGTTCCAGGCGAGCGGCATGTATCCCGGCAAGGACCCGTACTTCGTTCATAATTATCGCATCAACTTGGACGGCACAGGCTTGACCGCACTCACCGAAGCGGACGGCAATCACATCGTCAGCTTCTCGTCGGATATGAAGTATTACGTCGACACGTGGTCGCGCGTGGATCAACCAACCGTATCAGAACTGCGGCTGGCAGCGGACAAAAAGGTCCTGGCCGAACTCGAACGCGCGCGAGATCACCGAACTGATCGAAAGCGGGCTGGCGCGCGCCCGAGGTCTTCACGTCGCTCGCGCGCGACGGCAAGACCGAAATCTGGGGCGTCATCTTCCGGCCTTCAAATTTCGATCCGCTCAAGAAGTACCCGGTGATCGAATACATCTACGCCGGGCCGCAAGGTTCGTTCGTGCCGAAGTCGTTCAGCGCCATTCAACGGAATGCAGTCGCTGGCCGAACTTGGCTTCATCGTCGTGCAGATTGACGGGATGGGCACGGCGAATCGCTCGAAGGCATTCCACGATGTCGCCTGGAAGAACCTGGGCGACGCCGGCTTCCCAGACCGCATCCTGTGGCACAAGGCCGTGGCCGCTAAATATCCCTACTACGACATCAGCCGCGTCGGCATCTACGGCAATTCCGCCGGCGGGCAGAACTCGCTCGGCGGGATGCTCTTCCATCCGGAGTTTTACAAGGTCTGCGTCTCATCCTGCGGCTGCCACGACAACCGCATGGACAAGATCTGGTGGAACGAACAGTGGATGGGTTGGCCGCTCGGTCCCGAATACGCCGCCTCTTCCAATGTTGACAACGCGCACAGACTGCAGGGCAAGCTGCTGCTCGTCGTCGGCGAGATGGATACCAACGTCGATCCGGCCTCGACCATGCAGGTGGTCAACGCGCTGATCAAGGCCAACAAGATGTTCGATCTGCTCGTCATCCCCGGCGGAGGACATGGGCCGGGCGGGGCTTACGGCGAGAAGAAAGCGAAATGACTTCTTCGTCCATCATCTGCTTGGCGTCGAGCCGCCCGATTGGAACACGATGCGAAAGAAACAGGAGTCGCAAGCTGCGGCGCTGCCCGGGCAGCAATAAGGCCCCTGGGTCGCAGCCTAATCCGATTCAAGCGCCCTTTGTTTCCTTCAAGACATTCAGGTCCGAAACCATCGAGGATTTAGCTTGAGGCGGCGCGGGCGTTTGAATGCTGTGAAAGGAGATTTCTATTGGGCTGGGCAAACCGTGCAAATCAGGCGATTCCCCGCCAAACCCTGACCTCGGCCGCCGCTGACCGGCTTCGGGACAAGATACTGCGCGGCGAATTTCGCGAAGGCGAGCAGTTACGCCAACACGCCATTGCGGACGAATTTGCAATCAGCCGCATTCCCGTGCGTGAGGCCTTTCGTCAACTCGAAGCCGAAGGGTTGATCAAGATCATTGATCATCGGGGCGCCGTGGTGGTGGCGCTCTCTCCGGACGAGATCGAGGAGCTCTTCGAGATTCGCGCGGCGCTCGAAGGCGTCACCTTGCGCCAGGCCGTGACGCGCTTGACGGACGAGGATCTCGAGCGCGCTGAAAGGGCGCTCGAGGCTTACGAGCAGGCGCTCAATGCCGAATCAGACTTCGACGTGTGGGGCGAGCTCCACTGGCGATTCCATTCGTCGCTCTACTGGGCAGCCAACCGGACGCGCTCGCTGTCTCTCATCCAGACGATCAATAACAACGCGGATCGTTACATCCGTTTGCACATCCTGTTTTCGCGTGACGCTCACCGCCACGCCAAAGATGAACACCGGGCGATCCTGGAACTGTGCCGCCAGCGTGACGCCGAGGCAGCCAGCCAATTGCTGGAACGGCACATCTCGAGAGCCGGCCGTGATATGAAAGAGTTCATCAAGCACGGGCGCAAGCAGAATTGAGAGCAGAGATTTCTTGCGCTGCAAAGCAGCCCCTGGAGTTTAGACATTTTGCGGAGGTTGCCTTGACGCCGGAGGCGTCAAATATCAGTAGCCAGGTGGTCAACGTCTTCGGAACGCCCAGGAATGGTTCGACCCTGCAAGGGTCGAGCCAAGGTCGCGATCCTTTCAGAGTCGGAATGTGGGTCACTTTCGATTTCCGGTGGCGTTGCCACCGGCTATCGAATTTGTCGCCTCCGGCGACATAGCTGGCTTCGCAACGCATGGCGCTGCAAAGCAGCGCATAACTCAGAGATTCTCGGACGCAGTTCTGCGAGTGCTGATTTCCGACAGTGCGCGTTTTCGTATGCCATGACGAAACCGATCTCTCGCAGAGATGCGCTCAAAACAATCAGTTCCGCAGGCGCAGTCGCTCTGTTGAATTCCCGGCAGACGATTCTTGCTCAGAATGCGGTGATTCGCGTCGCCGGACGGCCAGTCGAGATTGCCGTGACTTCGGTGAGCGAGCAGACAGTTCGTCTGAGCATCGCGCCTATCGAAAACGGCAAGCCGCAGCCGATTCCTTTGGATGGCTCGCTGGCGCAGCACACGTGGCCAAAGCCAGTCGTCCGGGTAACGACACTCGCGCGCGAAGAACGCGTGCGCGCGGGCGCCTTGCTGGTAAAGCTGTCGCCTGAACCGCTGACGATTCGTGTCGAGACAACCGATGGGCGGGTGGTGCAGCAGCTGCGGCCGGATGAACAGACGGGAGCGCTGAATTTTCTTACCGGGGACAAACCAGTGCTTGCCTTCGGCCAGGGCGGCCCGCAATTTGACCGGCGAGGCTCGACCTACAG
Source organism: uncultured Acidobacteriota bacterium (assembly GCA_963813345.1). GTDB lineage: Bacteria > Acidobacteriota > Blastocatellia > RBC074 > RBC074 > CAWDDA01. The sequence continues at coordinate 234,376 of CAWEYR010000028.1, forward strand.
CAATCGCAACGGCCAGGGCGGTTACCAGTTGCGAACGCACGGAGGGCGCGTCCCCATTCAATGGCTGATTGGAACGGGCGGCTGGGCGATGTTCATCCACCATCCCTACGGCGCCTTTGACCTGACTGGACCGGAAGGCCGCCTCACTCCAGGAACTTTGGACCGTCCGGAAAGCAGCGTAGCAGGCGCCCTGGCGGGCAGTCCTGCAGGGGCGTTGCCGCTGGATGTCTTTATCGTCGGCGCGAGCGAGCCGGCAGAGGTGATGGCCGAATACGCGCGGCTGACTGGGCGCGCGGAACTGCCGCCGCTCTGGTCATTCGGCTACTTGCAATCGCACCGCACGCTGGGAGGGCCGGAGGAGATCAGTTGGGTGGCGCGCACATTCCGTGAAAAGAAGCTGCCCTGTGATGCATTGATCTACCTGGGCACGGATTTCACGCCTTCCGGCTGGAACACGCATAACGGGGAGTTCACCTGGCATCCCACAAACTTTCCCGATCCAGGGAAGAAGATTGATGAGCTTCACGGCCAGCATTTCAAGGTCGTCCTGCACACAGTACTTGAAGGGCGGCGGCTGACCGGCGCGGTCAATGATCCGTGCACTGCCGCGCCGTTGCCGAGCGGGCGAACTCCTGACAGGAAGTGGCCGGACGAACGGCAAGTCAGTTGTTACTGGCCAGTTCACAAATCGCTGTATGACGCAGGCATTGATGGTTGGTGGCCCGATCAAGGTGATGGGCTGGATGCGCCGTCGCGGCTGGCGCGCATTCGCATGTATTACGAAGGCTCGCAACAGTTTCGTCCGAACCAGCGAGTATTTGCGCTCCACCGCAATGGTCAAGCTGGTATGCAACGCTACGCCGCGTTCCTCTGGTCGGGCGATGTCTACACGACGTGGGAAACGCTGAAGACTCACGTGCCTATCGCCGTGAACACCGGGTTGACGGGCATTCCATACTGGGGCACAGATATCGGTGGCTTTGTTCCGACCAAAGAGTACACCGGCGAACTGCACGTGCGCTGGTTTCAATTCGGGAGTTTCTGTCCGCTCTTTCGCGCGCACGGACGAACGTGGCATTTACGGCTGCCGTGGGGCTGGAACACGGGCGAGCTTGGGCATAACGAAATCTCGAACTACACCGGCGGCGCCGCCAATCCCGACCTGAGCGAATTGCGCAACCAGGACGTGGAACCCATCTGTCGCAAGTATCTCGAGCTGCGTTACCGGCATGATGCCTTATCTCTACTCCGCCGCTCGTGAATGCCACGAGACGGGATTGCCGATTATGCGCGCGCTCTGGCTGCATTACTCCGACGATGCTGCCGCGGTCGCGCGCGGCGACGAGTATTTATGGGGCCGCGACGTGCTGGTCGCGCCGGTCACAGAAAAGGGCGCAATCTCGCGACAGCTTTATCTGCCGCGCGGCGATTGGTACGACTTCTGGACGGAAGAGAAGAGTCGCGGGCGGGCGCGAGATCAATCGTCCGGTAGATTTGGCGACGATGCCGTTGTATGTCCGCGCCGGGGCGATTCTTCCGTTCGGGCCACTCAAACAGTACACGAGCGAAAAGGTGGACGGGCCTCTGACGCTTGTGGTCTATCCGGGCGTTGACGCGGCATTTACGCTTTATGAAGATGACGGCGAGACGTTCAATTACCGCCGCGGCGAATGGAGGAAAATTCAAATCGCATGGAATGACGTCCGCCGCACGCTCTCACTGCGCCTGGCCAAGGCTCGCGCCAGGGCTTGCGGATGCCGCCGCTACGGCGCGACATCGAAGTCCGCCTCGCTTCTGAAAAAACGGCGCGCAAGGTCGTCTTTGAAGGGCGGCCAATCGAGGTCAAATTCTGAACTCGGTCCACATCGTTTCCAGCGTGCCGGCTGCGAGATTGCCTTGAGCGTTGAACAGGAGAAAGTCCGTAGGAGCGATCATGAAAATCGAGAGGAAATGGTTGATCATCGGTTTAGCCGCGGCGTCATGCCTTTGGGCGACTCCGGCAACTGTCGCGCAGAAAGGGACCTGCGAAAGCGGAACCTGCGCCTCGTGATTATCCCGTCAAACCTGTGCCTTTCACCGCCGTCCATTTCAACGACGTCTTCTGGGCGCCGCGAATCGAGATCAACCGGACGGTGACCATTCCTTTCGCCTTCGAGAAATGCGAGGAGACGAAACGCATCTATCATTTCGAGCGCGCCGCCGCCGTGCTCCGAGGCGAGAAGTACTTAGGATAAGAGACCGCCCGGCTACCCCTTCGACGACACCGATCCGTACAAGGTGCTCGAAGGCGCCTCGTATGCGCTCAGCGTGCGACCCGATGCCAAGCTCGATGCCTATCTCGACAGCCTGATCGCGAAGATCGGCGCGGCCCAGGAGAAGGACGGTTATCTTTACACCACCCGCACGATTGATCCCGAGAATCCCCATCGGTGGGCCGGGAAGGAACGATGGGATTCTGGAGAAGGACGACAGCCACGAGTTGTACAATCTGGGGCATCTCTATGAAGCGGCCGTGGCTCACTATCAGGCCACGGGCAAACGCTCTCTGCTCGATATCGCGCTGAAGACCGCCGATCTGCTCACCCAGACCTTCGGGCCGGGCAAGAGATCCATCTGGCCCGGTCACCAGATCACGGAGATGGGACTGGTCAAGCTTTACCGCGTCACTGGCGAGCAGCGTTATCTCGACCTGGCCAAGTTTATGCTCGACGAGCGCGGGCCGGACGGCGACAGGGGCGCTGGCCGCACTTACAACCAGTCTCACAAGAAAGTGGTCGAGCAGACCGAACCGGTTGGCCACGCCGTGCGCGCAACCTACATGTATTCCGGCATTGCCGACGTCGCGGCGCTCACCGGCGACACGGCCTATCTCAATGCGATTGACAGAATCTGGGAAAGCATGGTCGGCCGGAAGCTTTATATCACCGGCGGCATCGGCGCGAGCGGTTCCGGCGAAGCCTTCGGGCGCGACTACGAGTTGCCGAATATGACCGCCTACAACGAAACCTGCGCCGCCATCGGCAATGATTACTGGAACTATCGGTTGTTCCTGCTGCACGCCGACGCGCGCTACATTGACGTGATGGAGCGGACGCTTTACAACGGATTGATCTCCGGCGTGTCGCTCGACGGCAAGTCGTTCTTCTATCCCAACCCGCTCGAGTCCAACGGGCAGCATCAGCGCAGCCCCTGGTTCGGCGTGGCCTGCTGTCCGGGAAACATCACGCGGTTCCTGGCCTCCGTGCCCGGCTACGTCTACGCGCAGCAGGGCGACGCGCTCTACGTCAATCTCTTCGTCGGCAGTACGGCCGAGATCAAGATGGACAATGGCCGCACAGGTGAAGATGGTTCAGGAGACGCGCTACCCGTGGGACGGCGCAGGTCAAGATGACTGTCAATCCAGACAAGACGCCGGAAGCATCGTTCACGATCAACGTGCGCATCCCCGGCTGGGCGCGCAACGAGGCCGTACCGAGCGACCTCTACCGCTTCCTCGATCAAGGTGAATGAGCCGGTCACGCTCAAGGTCAACGGCAAGCCCGTGACATTCAAAATCGAGAAGGGCTACGCGAGCCTGAATCGAAATTGGAAACCAGGCGACGTGATCGAGCTGGCGCTGCCGATGCCAGTCCGGCGCATGGTGGCGAATGAACAAGGTAGAGGCTGACCGCGGGCGAGTGGCGCTGCAACGCGGCCCGATTGTCTACTGCGCCGAGTGGCCCGACAATCCGGGCGGTCGCGTCCGCAACCTGATGCTGCCGGACGAGCGCGAAGCTGACAGCCGAGTTCAAGCCTGACCTGCTCAACGGCGTCACGGTCATCAAGGGAAATGCCATCGCTCTGGCTTATGACGCCGAGGGCAAGGCGATCAGAGACCGAACAGGATTTCACCGCGATTCCCTATTACGCCTGGGCCAACCGCGGCCGCGGCGAGATGATCGTCTGGATTCCCAACAATGAATCGAACGTCAAGCATGCCGCCCGCTGCCCGACCATCGCTTCGACGAGCAAGGTCTCGAGCATCGGAAAACCAGAATCCCACATCTGATCGCGCCATCAACGATCGATCCGAGCCGCGCTCGTCGAGGGACGACTCGGATATCTACTTCCACTGGTGGCCCACGAAGGGCACGACGGAATGGGTGGAGTACGCCTTCGAGAAGCCCGCCACGGTTTCCGAAACCGAAGCTCTACTGGTTCGACGACACGGGCCGCGGCGAGGTGCCGCATGCCCGCCTCCTGGCGGCTACTCTACAAGGACGGCGAGAGTGGAAGCCGGTCGAAAACACCGAACCCTACGGCGTCGAGAAGGATCGCTTTAACAAAGTCACCTTCAAGCCCGTGGCGACGACCGGGCTGCGCCTTGAAGTCACGATGCAGCCGAACTGGTCGGCTGGCATCCAGGAGTGGAAGGTGAAGTGAGTGCTGAGTGCTGAGCGATGGAGTGCTGAGTGCTGAGTGCTGAGTGCGTGGAGTTCAAGCGTCAGCTTGCTCTTATGTTTCGAATTGAGAACTGCAAGCTAAAGCTTGAACTCCATACTCAGCACTCAGCACTCAGCACCCAGCACTCAGCACTACTGGTCCACGCGAACTATTCGGACGCCAAATACGCCGGCGGTTTCATTGCCGCCCGTGGCCTGGAAGCGCACCGTCACCTTTTGCTTGCCCTTCACCACGTCAGCGGGGATCGTGTACTCGACATCGAAGAAGCTTTTGGTCGGGCTGCCGGGACGATGCCGTTCGATTCGTTGTTCGCCGACACGCGCGCCATCCACTAGAATCTCGAACGTACGCGGTAGCCCGCTCTTCTCCGTGATAGGTCGCGATCAGCTTCATCGGATGCGCCGGGTCAACCGGCAGATCGAAAGAGAACCATTTTCTGCGCGCTGCGGCCAGGCCGGCCCGCGACGCGCACCGGGACTGGTCTCTTCGCCCTGCTGATTGAAATCGCGCTTCGAATGCACCTCGCCTGGCTCTACGTATGCGAGGGTCGCCGCTTCCAGCTTCCGCTGTCGTTCCCGTTCGGCGAGCAGCTCGGCGGCCTTCTTCTCCCACTCCGCCGGCGTGAACAGATCCAAATACACAGAGTACGCGCGCCGGTGCAGACGGTAAAACGGCGCGAGTTCCACGTCCCGCTCGCGCCCGACGCCCTCCGTGCGGAAGGCGCCCGGCTTGTCTGAAACTGGTTTGATCCAATCTGACAACGGGCGTTCCGCCGCAACGAGCGAGGGAATGTTGATTGGTGTCGCAGCGGGCTGCGCCGCGGCTTGCGCGCCACGGCCCCGAGCGCGTTCCGGCCCCAGGTCACCGGCCAACACGAGTGGCCCCCACATGATCGCAGTTACGCGCGGGTTGTCCGGCGAGCGGCTCGAGACGCAGCGTTTTGGGCAACGTCAACAGCACCGTGTCGCCGCTCTTCCATCTTCGCTTCAGTTCCACGTAGGAGCCGGGCCCCGAAATTTGCTTCACGGGTTGACCATTGACCTTGACGGTGAAGCCAACGCCTGCCCAGCCTGGACGGCGCAGCGCCAGTGTGAATTGTTTTGGCGCTGCTGAGCGTGAGCTTCAAGGTCGCTGATCTCGCCATCGGGAAAGTTAGTGTCCATCACGAGGTCTACGCCCGCGGCTTCCCACCTGGCCGTGGAGGGCGCGTAGATGTTGACCCAGAGTTTGTCGCCCGAACGTTCGTCGAAGATCAGATATCCGTCGCCGTGAAGTGCGTGGCTTTCCATGCCCGAGCCGACGCAGCAGGTAAAGCTCGAGAACATGTTCTGGTACTCGCGCTGGACGCCTCGTCCGACGGGAACCATGTAACAAGTCCTGCCATCTTCCGGATCGATCGAGGCCAGAATGTGATTCAAGAGTGCGCGTTCGTGGAACTCGGCGTATTTGATGTCGGGATGAAGAGCGAAAAGCTTCCGCGTCATCTTGATCATGTTGTAGACGTTGCAAGTCTCGGCGGTGCGCCCGTCAATGCGGTCGCTCAAGCTGATCCGGCGGTCCGAAGTATTCGTCCTTGCCATGGCCGCCGGTGGCGAAGCTGTGATGTTTGACCACTGTCTCCCAGAAGAAGCGCGCCGCGTCGCCATCAGTTTTGTCGCCCGTGTATGCGTAGCGCACCAGCGAGCCTTGAATCTTCGGTACCTGCGTGTTGCCGTGCAGACCCGGCAGGATGTTCTGCCCGCGCGCGAGCGGATCGAGCACAGCGTGATGATCGAAGCGATGCGACAGATCGAGCCAGCGTTTGTCGCCAGTGTCGGCGTAAAGGTCGGCCAGCACCTCGGGCATTCCGCCGAACTCCGTATTGAGCATCTTCTGCAACTGCGCGTCGTCGAGTTTCGCCAGAATCCCTTCGGCCCAGGCGGCGAACTTGATCTCAACATCGAGCGCCGTGCGATTGCCCGTGTAGCGGTATGCGTCGCGCAAGCCCGCGAAGGTCTTGTGCAGCACATACCAGGGCGCCCACAGTCCGTTCAGGTCAAAAGCCGCCGAGCGAATGTTACCCTTCGATACTTCGATAAACTGCTCCTTGCCGTTGGCCAGGGCGCCCAGATAGCCGTCGCCGTGCTTGTCCTGCACTTCTTTCAATTCGCGGACGATGTAATCTGCTCGCTCCTTGAAGCGCGCATCGCCCGTCGCGGCGTACATCATGCTCACGGCGGACAAGTAGTGCCCGGCGATATGACCCGTCAGGTTTCTACCGTCACCATCCCAGCCGCCATAAGGTTGCGCCTTCGGCTCGAGCCCGGCGCTGTTTCGATAAAACGCGAGCATGCGATCCGGTTCAAGTTTGAGCAGATAGTCCGCGTCCAGATTCTGCGCATGTTTGAGAGGCCCGCCAGTCAGACGAACTGCTGACAAAGGCAGCGGGCGGGCGATATCTGGAACAGCGGGTGAAAAGGCGTTTTTGATCTGCTGAGCGCCGACAATGCTCGTGACAATGAAGATGGCGACGGCCAGTCGAACGCTCCAGTTTCTGATTTGAATTCGTGACATACAGAACTCCGCCATGCCCACTACTCGAGAACCTCTTTGATCATGCGCCCGTGAACGTCAGTCAACCGCATATCCCGTCCGTTGAAGCGGTAGGTCAGCTTTTCGTGATCGAGTCCGAGCAGATGCAGGATGGTCGCGTGCAGTTCGTAGATCGATCTTCTTGTTCTCGACCGCGCGATAGCCGTACTCGTCCGTCGCGCCGACGATCGGTCCCGCCTTTGACTCCGCCGCCCGCGAGCCAGACGCTGAAGCCGCTGCCGTTGTGATCACGCCCGTCCATTCGTTCTGAAATCGGCAGCCGCCCGAATTCGCCGTGCCAGATGATCAGCGTCGAATCGAAGAGGCCACGGCCCTTGAGGTCTTTGATCAGCCCGGCAATCGGCTTGTCGGTCTCTGCGCAGTGCATTCCATGATTGCCTTTCAAGTCCCAGTGCGCGTCCCAACTCGGTTCGAAGTTGCCGCCGCCGGAAAAGATCTGCACGAAGCGCACGCCGCGTTCGACCAGGCGCCGCGCCATCAAAGCTTGCCGGCCAAAATAGTCTGTCGGCTGCTCGCCTACGCCATACAACTTCTGTGTCGCCGCCGATTCTCTGCTGATGTCAATCGCGTCGCTGGCGTGCGTTTGCATGCGGAAGGCCAGTTCGTATGAATGAATTCGCGCCGACAATTCGCTGTCAGCCGGATTGTGATCCAGATGCTTTTCATTGAGCTCGCGCAGTAGCCGCAGCCATTTCTGTTGCTGCTCCGGCGTGCGAGTCTTAGCCACGGCTTCGGGAGGATGCAAATCCACAATCGGATCGCCGCTGTCGCGGAACGGCGTGCCCTGATAGGCCGCGGGCATGTAGCCATTGCCCCAGTTCGGCGCGCCGTTGATCGGCCCGCCGCGATAATCGGTGAAGACGATGAAGCCCGGCAGATTCTCGTTCTCGCTGCCCAAACCGTACGTGACCCAACTGCCTACGCTGGGATGGCCGGCGAGGATGCTGCCCGTGTTCATCTGAAACATCGCCGGGCCGTGCGCCGGGACTGAGCGCTACCATCGAACGAATCAGCGCCAGATCATCAGCGTGCTCGGCAACGTGCGGGAACAGTTCGGAAATCTCCATCCCGCATTGTCCGTGTTTGCGGAACTTCCACGGCGAAGGCATCAAACCACCGGGCGTGCCCATCGTCGGTCGCACTTCGCCCACGCCGGTCATTGCTTCGCCCTGCCGTTTCAAGCAGCAGCGGCTTGGGATCAAAGGTATCCACCTGACTGACGCCGCCGTAGCAGAAGATCGAGATCACCGCTTTGGCTTTGGCGGGGAAGTGAGGCGATTTAGGCGCGAGCGGCGATTTGGATTGGGCCAGCAGCCCGTTGCGATGAAGCAGGTCGGCAAACGCGACGCCGGCGATGCCGCCGCCCAGTCTGGATAAGAGTTCTCTGCGTGAACAGCAAAGTGAATTGATCATCAGTGGAGCGGTCAGCGTGACGTTATGGGGCCGTCCACCGCTGCGGTATTGCTACTGCCGGTAAACAAACTCATTCAGATTGAATAACGCCTGGCAGAACTCAGTCAGCCCATTCGGACTGCTCTGAATAAACTCCACCGCTTTTGCCCGCTCGAAAGCCACCGGCAGCACGTCCCAGTGCCAGCCGATAAGGCGCGCTCCACCTGAGCCTGCGGATCGTCGCCTGCTTCGCGCCGCAAACGTTCGGCGAAATATTTGGCCTCCAGTGATGACGAAGTTGTTGTTCATCAGCAGCAAGGCTTGCGGCGCGATGGTCGAGCGGTTGCGCGCTCGCAGGAGTTGATCAGATTCGGCTGGTCGAACGTCTCGAAACAACGGGTAGCGAATGCTGCGTTTCGAATAGACGTACAAACTCCGCCGCCACGTCGAAGGATCGTCATCCGGCTTGCCCGGCCACGTGCGCTTGGTGCTCGATTGGAAGAGCCTGGGATCAATGTACGGATAGACGCACGGACCGCCCAATCTCGCTATCCAGATTGCCGGCCACAGCCAGTATCTGATCGCGGATGATTTCGGCCTCCAACCGCACGCGCGGCATGCGCCAGAGCAGCCTGTTTTCAGGATCAATCGCCAGATTCGCGGCGATGTCATCGCTCGCCATCTGATAAGTCTCCGAAGTCATCATCAGGCGATGCATCTGCTTGACGCTCCAGCCGCGTTCGATGAACTCAACCGCCAGCCAGTCGAGCAATTCGGGGTGCGATGGCGGTTCGCCCAGCTTACCGAAGTTGCTCGGCGTGCGCACGAGCCCCGTCGCCGAAATGATGCTGCCAGATGCGATTGACCATCACGCGCGCAGTCAGCGGGTTTTGTTTGTTCGTCAGCCATTCCGCTAACCCGCGCCGCCGCCAACTCGATTTTGCATTCGGTGGCGGGGCGGGAAACTCATAGTCTCGCCAATGACCGACAGTACGCCCGGCGTCATCTCGGGGCCTTTTGCATCAATGCTGCCGCGATGAAGAAAATACGTCGGCGCGGCTTTTGCGCCGGTTTCACCGATGGCGCGCGCCGTCGGATATGGCTGCGGCTTCTGTTTGTCAAGCGACTTGATCTGTTCGACCAGAGCTCGATGCTTTTGTTTGTCTTCATCCGACATTCGCGCGACGATGTCTTTCTCGGTCAGCTTCTGCGAAAGCGTGTCGTCTTCGAGCGTCTTTTTGATTTGCTGAACATTGAGCCGTTGGCCCGGCGTGCGTTTCTCGGCGGGCGTGCGCCAGGCGATCTGCAGGTATTCGGGCAAACGACTGACGGCCTCCTCAACCAGCGCGTTCAGATAGGGCGCTTCAAGCTTGTCTTTGGCCTCCTTCAGCGGACGCTGCAAAGCTGCAACGCGTTCGCGTCCCGGCCTTGTGCGCGGCCACCACGTCCGCGCCGACCAGCGGATAACTGACCGGTCGGCCCGGCGCGAAGATGGCCTGGATGCGGTAGAAATCTTTCTGCGGGATGGGGTCGAATTTATGGTCGTGGCAGCGCGCGCAGCCAACGGTCAGCCCCATAAACGTCAGCGAAGTCGTCGTGATCAGATCATCCAGCGCGTCCTGCCGCCCGCGTTCGCCGCCGCCTCCGCCTTCGGGGCCAAGTCGCAGGAAGCCCGTCGCAATCATAGCTTCCTGTGAGGCTGCTTGAGAGTTTGGCGCGTACTCATCGCCTGCGAGTTGTTCGCGGATGAATTGATCGTAGGGCTTGTCGTCATTGAAGGCCTTGACCACGTAGTCACGATAGCGCCAGGCGTCGGGCCGATCCACGTCGAACTCGAACCCGCCCGAATCAGCGTAGCGCACGAGGTCAAGCCAGTGGCGCGCCCAACGCTCGCCGTAATGCGGCGTGGCGAGTAAGCGATCAACCAGCTTCGCGTAAGCATCTGGCGCTTTGTCGCTTGCGAAGGCCTCGACTTCTTCAGGCGCGGGCGGTAATCCGATCAGGTCAAGATAAGCGCGGCGAATCAACGTGCGGCGATCCGCGCGCGGCGCGGGTTTAAGCCCTTCGCTTTCATTGCGCGAACAGAAATGCGTCAATCGTATTCTCGTTCCAGCCTGCCAGAGAGGCACGCGGTGGAGTGGTTCGCTGTGGCGGTCTGAAACGCCCAGAAGTCGCGTTCTGCCGCTGTAAACGGACGTTCAGATGAGTTTGGCCGCTTCGTTCACGGCGCCCTCGGCCGGCGACTCTTCTCGAATGCGTCCAATGGCGCGCCTGCTTCAATCCACCGGCGCAGCGTTTCAATCTCGGCATCACTGAGCTTCTTGCCCGGCGGCATCGTCGGCTTTTCCCGATGCGTGATGAATTGATAAAGGCGGCTCGCCTGCGTGTCGAAAGGCGCGATGACTGGGCCGTTTTCGCCGCCCGCGAGGACGCCTTCCGCCGTGCGCAAATCCAGCGCTGATGTTTTCGCCGCGCCGTGACAGACCGAACAGTTCTGCTTCAAGATGGCGTAAGCCTGCTGCGACAGCGATTGCGTCAGTTTGGCGTCTGTTCGCCACCACGCTAAGAACGCAAACGAGCAAAGAGTGATCGCGCAAAACGCCAGTCTTCTATACGTGCGAATTCGCATTGTATATAGACAATACGCCTTGGGGCTGGGATGTCTTGGATGGATGTAAGGTGGGTTGAACCGGATTAGCGGTACGTCAACCGAGCGTAATGCACGGCAAACTTGCCGCCCACTGGCTACAGGGCTACGATTGGCGCGGCGTGGCCGCGTCTGGAGCGCCGGTGCTCTGACCGGCGCTAAGCGCAGCGACGCAGCGCCGGAAGTTGGAGTGCGGTGGCTTGGCACCGCTTTAGTATGGTGCGAGTACGATGCGTAGCGGACGAGAAAGGCGGTGCCAAGCCACCGCACTCCAAATTCGGCGCGAAAATGTCAAATCTCCAGGGGTGCCGCTACGCAGCAGTCAGCGCTGATCTCTTAGCGCCGCAGAGCACTGGACGCAGGAGACTACATATGAAACGAGTGGCGAATAGTTTGACTATAGCGACGGTCGTACTTTTTGCCGTCAGCGTGACGGCCCAGACGAGACCCGACTTCTCCGGCCGCTGGACAAGTGAGCCGGAACTGACAGTGAAGGCGCCCGGCGCCGGCGGACGTAGTGGAGAACACGCCGGCGATATGGGAAGCGGTTGGGGACTCGAACATCACCGTCGCGCAGGATGCGAGCCGGCTGACGGTCGAGTACATGTTCTTCGCACGCGGCGATATGCAGCCGCCGCTGAAGTTCGTCTATCGCGCTCGACGGATCGGAGACGAAGAACTCGGTCATGATGGGGCGCGGCATTCAGACGCAAACATCGAAGACCGCTTGGGATGGCGACAAGCTGGTCATCACGACGGTGCACAACTTTGAAAACCCTGCGAACGGCCAGCCGATGAAGATCGAAGTGAAACAGACGCTCTCGCTCGAATCGCCGACCACGCTGATAGTCGAAACGGCGAGGAGCGGCGTGTTGGGCGGCCCACCCTCGACGACGCGAACGGTCTACAGGAAATCCTAGTTCCGCTTCGGCGGAATGTAGGGATCCGGCGCATTCGGCGGAACGTGCGGGTAGCGCTCGGTCGTCGCCGTGAAATCGGCGACGATCTTGTCCATCGCGCTTTGCGCCCACGGATTAGCGTCCTTGATGTCCGATTCCTCCTTCGGATCGGAGCGCAGGTTGAACAGCCTCATCAGCGGCGGAACCGGCACGCCCGGTTCCGGCTGAAAGACGTAGTGAAACTTCCAGTCCTTCCACTTGACCGCGCGGGGCTGGGTGATCGGCGAAGAAGATGACGCTGTCGCGGTTTGATTTGGCCTGCTTTCCCTCCAGAAACGGGAGCTGATTCACGCCGTCAATCGCGCGGTCTTTCGGCACGATGTCGGCGCCGACCGCCGCCGCCAGCGTCGGGAAGAAATCAATCTGGTGGACGATCTCATTCGACACCCGCCCGGCAGGAATCCGGCCCGGCCAGCGAATGATGCACGGCGTTCGGATCCCGCCTTCCATCACCGTGTTGTAGAAGCCATTCCACGGGCCCGAAGAACCGCGCCAGGGCCGCCGCATGTTCCGCGCCATTGTCGGTACACCAGATGACAATCGTGTTCCGTTCGATCCCCAGTCGCTTGATCGCATCGAGCACCAGGCCGATGTTGTAATCCACATCCGCCATCGCATCGCCGATGTCGCCCGCGCCGGTCTTCCCGGCAAAGTCCGGATGCGCCAGGGTCGGGAAATGGATCTGCGTGATGGGATAGTAGAGGAAGAACGGTCTGTTCGCCCTGACGTTGCGTTCCATGAAGGCGACGCCTCGTTCGGCCGCCTCACGGTCCACGGTGCGCCGGCTGTCGAGGTCGAACACTTTCACTTTCCGCGACGGCTCGCCGGCCTTGCCCTCCCAGATGTAGGGCGCTTCCATCGTGGCGGGGTTGAAGTTGGGCATGGTCGTCGTCTGCGCCTCGTTGCTGGTCATCGGGATTCCGTACCACTCGTCGAAGCCCTGATTGGTGGGCGCGCGTCCCTTCTGCCAGTTGAGTGCCCCCGATGTGCCACTTGCCAAAAAGCGCCGTCGCATAGCCGAGCGATTTCAGCGCTTCGGCGATCGTGATCTCCCACTGGGTAATCCCGGAGTTCTGCACCGCGCCGGTCCGCACGGCGTAGCGCCCGGTGAGCAGCGCCGCCCGCGAGACCGTACACGAAAACTCGACGTTGAAGTTGGTGAGCCGCATCCCTTCGGCGGCGAGCTGGTCAATCCGCGGCGTCGGCACGCCGCGCACGCTGCCGTAGACTCCCACTTCGCCCCAGCCGAGGTTGTCGGGGAAGATCAGGACGATATTCGGTCGCTGCTGCTGAGCAGTTTGCGCGCTCGCCGTCGTTGCACTGTGGCGCCGGTCAAATTGCTCTGCGATGGTAAGGCTATTGGCTTCGCACCGCAAAAAGACCGCGACCAATACGGCAGCAATACCGGAAGTAGAGGACAGCGCATCGCTTCATACGTGTTTCTCCATCGATCTGAGACACCTCAAGGCGCATCAGGTCTTCTCCCCAGATCACATTGCCGTCGAACTCCTGCTTGATCTCGCGGATTATCTGCTCGCGGATGTCGGGCTGATCAATCTGGGCGAGGACGTGGCGTGAGCACCAGGGTCTTGACGCCCGCGCGCCGCGCGATCACCGCGTTGTCCCGGTGGTTTCCGCAGGCCTCGCGGTAACTCGCCGTCGGCTCGGTTCCGCTTAAGTAGTGGTTCATCAGGATGGCCACGTCGCAACCCCGCGCAAGTTCGATCAGTTCCTCGCACACCCCGCCGCTGTCGCCGGAGTAACACATCGAGCCTTCGTCGCTGTCGAGGCGAAACGCGAGACACTCAAGCTGCGGCTGAACGTGCGACGCCTTGCCCACCGTGACTTTCCAACCGTCGCCTTCGACCACGTCGCCCGCATGCACTTCCTTCACCTGCGGCGCGGGACGCCTGCGTGGCGGCTTTCCGCCGCGTTCCTCGAACACAAAGATGCTGCTTTCGTGCTCGATGCGCGCGCGGATGTCGGGACCGTAGACGCCTTCCTCGCCGAAGAGCAGTTCGGTCATGCGCGCAATCGGCGCCGGACCGATAGACCTTGAGGTCGGGGATCCGATCTGCGCCCATATCCCAGCGCTGGAGAACGAGACGCGCGTAGTCCATGCAGTGGTCGTAGTGCAGATGACTGATGAAGAGCGTAGCTCACGTCAACGGCGCGATGCCCGCTCTCAATGAGCCGGTGATGGGCGCCAGGGCCGTGATCCATCACGATGAGGTCGTCGCCGACCTCGATGAGATAGCCGGAACTCTGCCGCGTGAGCGACGGCGCGGGCGTTCCGGTTCCTAGCAGAGTGATCTTCAATGGGCTTCCTTCAGAAATATTACGGTAGATTAATTTCCAACCTGCCAGATGACCAGGTTGCACGCTGTCGTCATGACCTGGAAAATGACTACGCCTCTCAGCCGGCGGGCACGATGAAGATCAGCCATGTCAGCAGTGGGGCGGTGACCACCATCGCGGCTCCCCACAGCAGATAGCCCCCGGTAAATCCGCGGTCGTTCCTCATCCTCGGCGTTCGCCACCACGAGCGCGCCGACCGTGGAGAACGGCGTCGCGTCTACAACCGTAGCCGAAATTGCCAGCGCGACAACCAGACCCGTCGTAGTGATGTCCCCGCGCGCCATGAACGGAACGGCGAGCGGGATCATCGCGCCCAGAATGCCGGCGCTCGACGCGAAGGCCGAAGTGACGGCGCCGACGACGCAGAGCAGCAGTCCTGTCACAAGCGGGGTGCTCAACCCTGCAATGCCGTGACCGACCGCCTCCACGGTTCCGTAGCGTTGCAGGGCGGCGACATAAGTAACGATCCCGCAGACGAGTAACACCACTCCCCAGGCGATCTTCTTGTCGGCTTCGCCGCTCGATGCCGGAAAGATCAGGTGCATCGCCGCCGCCGCAGCGAAGGCGACAAATCCGATGTTGAGACCGAAAACGAACGCCGCGACTGCCACGGCCAGGATGGCAAACAGCGTGCATATCTGGTCGCCACCTAAACGTCGTGGACGCGGCTCGACCGCGTCGCACAGAGTTGCTCGGCGCAGGCTGCGGATTCTTCGCCTCTCGCCTGCTGAGCCGCAGTCCGCCGAACACCAGGTATATGACGGCGCCGAGTACGACGTTGTACGCGAGGTTCCCCAGGAAGAGTGCCGACGAAGACATCTCGAGGCCGTTGCGCGCTACCGCCTGGCTGACGATCGCGCCCAGCACATTCAGCGGCGAAAAGTTTCCGCACGCTGCGCCGTGAACAACCATCAGGCCGATCATCCGGCGGTCGATGTCATACCGTCGCGCAAGTCGCAGCGCGAGCGGCGCCAGCAACGCCACACCTGCCGATCCCAGCGCGCCCGCCATTGCCGGCAGTGCCGCGACGACGAAGACGACCCAGGGAATCAGCGCCCGCCGGTCTTTGACCAGGCGCGCCGTCCCCTCTACGACGCGCCCAACCGTGCCGTTGTTTTCCGCGATTGCGAACAGGTAGGTGACACCGGTGAGCAGCACCAACAGTTCGACGGGGAATCCGCTGTACATCTCCTTTACGCTCTCGCCCACGAAGATCGCGCCGACGAGGAACGTCATCACCAGTGAAAGGACCCCGAGGTTGATGGGCCGCAACGCGCCAATGAGGAAGATGAGGACAAGTCCGCTTACTCCGACGACGTGAATGGACAAAGCTGCCTCCGGTCACTCCTCCTGAGTACCTTGACCGCCGGCCGCCGTCTTGAGCCGTTCCTGTTTTTGCTTTTCGACCATGCGCGCTACATCGGCCAGCAGCTTCTTGGCGTCATAGACGACGCCGTCCTTGATCGTCCACTTGACGCCGCCGACCCACTCAGTCTTGCCGGTCTTGTCATTGAGCTTGAGTGCGCCGGTTCCGTACAGGACCTTGAGATTTTCGAGCGGGTTCTGGTCAATGATCACCAGGTCGGCCAACAGGCCAGACCTCACGACACCGAACTCGATCGGCTTGCCCCTGGGTTCGCTCAGCGTCAGCGCCGGATTCATGGTCGCCGCCTGAATGACTTCCAACGGATGGAAGCCGGCCTCCTGCAACAGCTCCATCTCGTGAATGTTACCGAAGCCGTAGGTGTTGTAGATGAAGGCCGCGTCGGCGCTGGCCGTGACGCGTCCACCCATCTTCTTGTAATCGTTCAGCAGCCGGAACCAGACCTGATAGAAGTTCCGCCACGCGATCTCGTCCCACAATGTCCAGTAGTAAAAATAGGAACCGTGGTTGCTGCGGCTCGACGCGTAGAAATCCATCAACGAGGGCAACGTATACTTGTCGTGCCAGTCGGCGTTGCGCATGCGCATCAGGTCACGGCTTGCGGCGTAGGCGGTCATCGTCGGGTCGAAGGTCGTGCCCAGCTTCAGGTGAGCTTTGAGGTACTCTTTCCATTCCGGGCTGCCCGGTTCATAAATCTTGTCCCACAGCCGCGCCACCTGGCCGAAGCGATGCTGCTCGTCACTGTTGTTCTGATCCACCGGCCAGGGCTGCACCACGTAATCTTTGAGAAGCGCCTCGAAGTGGCCGTAAAAATGAGTCACCGTGCCGAGGCCCAATTGCGCGGCCTTGAGCGCGTTCATTTGCGCGACGCCGGTCTGGCGCAAGATGAGCCGTTGAGCCCATGCCCGAATTTTTTAGCCTCATCGAGCAGCGCCGCCATGATCTCCGGCCGGTGCGAGTTGAGCTTCAATCCGTCAACGCCACTGTTGGCCGCCCAGCGAACCCATTCGCGCGCAGCCTCGGGCGTGTCAATCGGGCCTTTGTCCCAACCGGTTCCAGGGCGCTGGTAGTTGAAGATGCGCGGCGCGACGATCTCGTTCCGCGCGCTGCGCTCCTTCTCCTTGACCGTGAACTGATTTGAGGCGAGCGGCACGCCGCGCACCGTCGTGACGCCGTGGGCCAGCCAGAGCTTGTACGGATACTCCGCGTCGGGGTTCTTCGGCGCGCCGCCAGCGTGTGCGTGAATGTCAACGAATCCCGGCAGAACATACATTCCCGGTGGCGTCAATTTCGTGATCGGGGTTTTGCGGCTCCCGGTTGGACTTGAGCGGCAATCCGGGCGTACCCGCGCTGCGGATCCCCTTGATCCGACTGTTCTCGATCACGATGTCCACTGGGCCTTGCGGCGGCGCGCCGGTCCCATCGATCAGCATGGCGCCGCGGATGACCAGGGTTTTGAACGGCCCCCGTCCTTCGTCAGCGCCTCGATTCGGCGCCGGGTTGATCCGTGGCGGCGGCTCCTGCGCCGGTACAATCGCCACGGCGCTCAGAGCGAGCGCCAGGGCAAGGGCCGGCATTACTGCGCTGACTGCGATGACTGCAATTGATCTTGATCTAGTCATACGAGTCCTCCGTACCGAGTCGTCTAAATAGAAACATCGCGGGTTTAAGGAGTAGTGAATGCAGAGCAGACAAGATTAGGGATGGGGCTTGAACTCAAACCCAAACAGTTTCGCCTACGAGGTTTGAGTTCAAGCTTTAGCTTGTGGTTGCACCGTCACCCTCAAAGAGAATGCATCGTTCTCGGCGGACCTTTCCTATTTAGTGCCAACCACAAGCTAAAGCTTGAACTCAAACCAATGTAGTCGTTACAGGCAACTAGAAGGTCAGCGTCCCGCGCAGGTTGATGGCACGGGCCGCGGCCGGCGCTGTATTTGCAGGTGCGTCTATGATACCGAACGTTGTGCTGAACACGTTCAGCGAACCCGGGGGATTGGCTGTAGTGTCGCCAAACGCCCACCTCGGATGATTTAACACATTGTTGAGACCTGCAAAAAGCTCGAAGCTCGTGCCTTCCGTGATTCGAAAGCGCTTTACGAGCGACAAGTCCCATTGAAATGTGTTCTTATCTCGCACAAAGATAAGCGCCCCGAACTCACCTGGTGTATTGTTTGGCGACAGGAATTGAGGATTGGACCGGCCATCAGGCCCGATCAATGCCGGATCCACCGCAAGCCTTTGCAGGTCTGTGATACCAGCCCTGCCCGTGACGCGCGTCAATTGTGCATCGAACATCTTTTGAATCTGATCCAGCGTGACTCCCGGAGCGAGCCTCACACCATTATTCGCCGGATTGTTTGTGTTGTTGACTGTCTGGAATCCGCCTGTCAATTGAAGCGGCTGGCCGGTGTTGAATACAAATATTGAACCCAGCGTCCATCCGCCAATGAACGCATCGAGGTAGCGGTTATCGATTGACACGCCTCTTCCGCGTCCAATTGGAAGTGAATATGTTCCGAACGACTGGATGACATGGCGAATATCAAACTGAGACACCCGGCGGTTCAACCCAGGATCGCGGAGAGTTCGATAGTCGAGACTCTGGTTCTGGTTATCTGCCGCAAGGTTGGTCATGCTCTTGCTCCAGGTGTAGTTCGTTGTCCAATTCAATGCCTGCGAGAGACGCTGCCGGAACTGCACCTGCAGACCGTTGTAGCCATGCCAGCCGCCGTTATCTATGAAGTTCATGCGGCCGGCAACGAATGGATTGAGCAGGAAGAAATTTATCGGGTAGGGCCCGGGCGCGTTCGCAGTCGGTAAAACGCGAGCGCAAGGGCTGAAGTTGCTGCCGAACATGCGACAGACGTAATTCTGGTTTGTCGCAAGAGTGTTCGCGAGAGCGCCGGCTTCGCCGTTCTGAAGGTTGGTAATGAAAGCCGTCGATGTGTAACCGGAACCAGCCGCGATCGCTCCGAGGGCTCCGCGCGGGCCAAAAGCAGCGTCAAAAATCGGTAACGGAACCTGGCCGGGGCGTCCCAGGTTCGCGAAACTGGCTACGTTGGCCGCCTGGTTGATTGCAAGGTTCCTTTGCGCGTTCTTGAACTCGTTGAGGAATCCGTTTTCGAAGATGTTCACCTCATTCAGATTGCTCGTTCGCCAGGCGAGCTTGGACTGATTACCTACATAACGAACTTCGAGGACACTGTTGCGCCACAGCTCGCGCTGTATACCAAGCGTGTAGTTTACGGTATAGGGTGCCCGCAGGTTGGGGTCGAATCCGTTGATGGTTCGAGCAAACGTCTGGTCCGCCTGGTTGATGACCTTCTTGTATTCGGTCGTGCTGAATGCAAAGTTCGACACGGTCAAGGGATTGGAGACGATGGCCGACAGCGTGTAGAACGGCGGCAGGTTAGTCGCTCCAGGCTGACCCGGAACAAGAGGCGTAGCATCGATTGTCTTGCCTGCATTCGGTCCGAGGTTGGCGGCGAAGAACTGTGTGCCCTCGTCGTAAACGATGTTCGAATACGACGCGCGAATGACCGTCAGGCCATCACCAAAAACCTTGCCGAGAAAGCCGCTCGTAAACGACGGGTTCCACGCGAAGCCCACGTTCGGAGCAAAGTTGAGCCAGTCAGTTTCATATGGAATGCGGCCAACTTCGACCGTCGGATTGTTGTTGCCGCTGAGTTCACCTGGCGCAAACAGCCTCTTCGAAGGACCATACAGGCTCGCGAGGTCAGGCGCCGCCGTGAGTCCCTTACCGTCCTTCATTGGGCCCTGCACCTCCCAGCGCAGCCCATAGTTCAACGTCAGGCTCCGATTAACTCGCCAGCGGTCCTGAGCATACACCCCACCCATTAGCGAATTGGTCCAGGTATAGTTCTGCTCCTGGACCCCGTCGTATTGAAGCGTTTCAGGGTTGACAACCCGGGTGAAGTTTGACGCCGAGACCCTGCCCGTCAAGGTGTTGTAGAGGGCCAGCGGATTGCCGAGGTCGTTGGCATTGATCCCGGGCATCGTGGCGGTGGTGAAAGCCTGGGAAGCTTGAAGCGGATCACCCGCCGGCGTACCCGTTGCATAAGTCGGGACCTGATAAATGACCGCAACATCGTTCCAGACAGTCTTACGAAAGCTTCCACCGAGTGTGATCGTATGCTGACCGCGAGTCAGTGTCATCGTGTCGTACACCGTTGTGATGAAATGGCGCCCGGTTACGTTTTGCTGATCGATGAACGGCACCAGCGGCCCGAACGGCAGCGTACCGCCAATGCGCAGCGGCTTGCCGTTGTACGTGTAATAGGGACCATATTCGTCGCGGGTATTGGTGTCACCGCTGTGCTGGACGCCATATCTTATCTCGTTCAACGTTCTTGGTGTGAACGTAGACTGAAGTGCCGCCGCCCAGACGAAGTATCCAAGACGGAACGGATTGGTCCGTTCAACGTCCGGAACAGGAAGCCGCCTCTCGCCTGGCTGCCAGCTGTGACGGTAGTTCCAGCTGAAGGTTAGCTGCTGTGTCGGAGTCACGAAATAGTCGACTCTGGTGGTCGGGAAATAGGCATCGAGATTGTTCTCGGCATTCCACGTGTACGTGTCACGGTTGAAATCATTGTCCGCTATCTGCCGGGCATTATTTGGTACGCTCGTTGTTGACCGCAACGATATCGCGTGCGACCGGGTCGAGCGCGGTCGGCAAACCGCGAGCCGCTGCCAGCTCGAGCACATTCGCTGTTCTAAGCTGGTTTGTCGTTCCGCTTACTACATAGGTGTAAATGCCCTGTTGAGCCTGAGGTGTCAGCACGGCTATCGTGCGTGCAGTCGCTAGCGGGTTGTACACTCTCTCGTAGTTGATAAAGAAGAATACTTTCTCTTTGAGCGAGCCAAATGGAATCAACGGTCCGCCGAAGTTGCCGCCATAGTCATGATTGCGAGTGTATACACGCGCCAGACCGTTAGCATTTCTGGCCCAGCCATTGGCATTGAACTGCTCGCTGCGCTGTTCGTAGAATGCGCTGCCATGGTACTGGCTGCCTCCGCGGCGTGTAGTGAACTTGATATTTGCACCACTCTGCGCTCCCGAATCTGCGCCGAGACCGGCGGTCTCTACCGAGACCTCGTCTACCGCCCCCAACCGAACGGGTACAGTGGCGAAGAAGACAGTACCTCCGCTCTTGAACCCATTTGAAGCATCATTTATTCCATCCACGGTCACGTTGACAGCACCCCCAGCCAGGTTGTTGTAACGCGTGCTGCCGCCCGACGGAGGAGAGGCTCCAGGTGCGAGCCTCGCAAGCGCCAGTACATTGCTCCGGTTGGCGACGGGTAGTTCTGTGATCGTCTTTGTGGCCAGCGTGCTCGCCACCAGTTGCGAAGAGGTCTCCAGTCCCTGCGCATCGCTGCCGCTTACAAGAACCGTTTCACTGGTCGATCCGACCTCAACCGTAATTTTCACATCTGTTGTCTGGCTGGTTGAAACATTGATCTCGGTCCGGCGCGCGGTTTTGAAGCTCGGAGCAGTTACTGTCAGCTCATAAAAACCGGTCGCGAGGTCCGAGAAGAGGAAGGTTCCGTGCTCGGTTGCCAAAGCCTCCCTTGTGATCCCGGTTTTGGTGTCCGTCAGCGTAACCTTGGCCTTCGGAATCACCGCGCCAGCCTGATCCTGAACGGTACCCGAGATTGCTCCAACGATACGTAACTGCGCCCACGTAACGGGTGAACATCCAATCAGAAGAACTACCAGACCCATTGCCGTGACCAACAGCTGAAAGACACTACGCTTCTGAGCGTGCGGTTTCATACCAGACCTCCGTCCGATGTGGGGCAACTGCCCCGGCTGATAATGATGATAGTGATGGAGAGGCGATACCCTTCACCCGCCCTTTGTTATCCCAGCAAAGCCGTCCGGTGTGGTTTTCTACTCAGGGCTCGTACGATCAATAGACGTGTACTTCTTGTGAATAGAACACAAACGCCCGTAAGACCTCTTGTATCAGGTTATGAACTCTTGAACCTGATTAGGAGGTAGCCGGCTTTTGTAGTGCTGGGTGCTGGGTGCTGAGTGCTGGGTGCTGGGTGCTGGGTGCTGAGTGCTGGGTGCTGAGTGCTGGTGCTGGGTGCTGAGTGCTGAGTGCTGAGTATGGAGTTCAAGCTTTAGCTTGCTCTTGGCGGACTCGAATGAAAGAGCAAGCTAAAGCTTGAACTCAAACTCAGCACTCAGCACCCAGCACTCGCACTCTTCTTATTTGCTCGCGTTGAGACCCTGTTTGAGCAGGGTCTTTTCAAACCACGAAACCATCAAGTTGCTTGCTCGGGTTGCATCTTCTCCGCGGAAGCCGTGGCCGGCACCCTCGATAGTAATGAACTCTGACTTGACGTTACTTTTCTGAAACGCTTCGTAGATGATCTTGCTGTTGCTGATCGGAACCAGATCATCTTTATCACCGTGGACAAGAAGCGTAGGCGGGTCGTCCGGCGAAACGTGGACGATAGGTGAGTAATCCGGCGCCTTTTCTTTCTCGAAGTTCAATGCAGGAAAGCGATCCAGCGTGCCACCAGTGGGCTTGGCACCAACGCCTCGCGCCAGGTTCCGCATGTCGACTGGCGGAAAATAGGCAACCACTGCAGCCACACGATCACTGACCTTCATGAAATCCTCGGCCGCATTAGGATCGCCCGCGTCCGAGGCCGTACCGAGGACCAGCGAAAGATGTCCACCCGCGCTGCCTCCAAAAACGCCCAACCGATCCGGATCAATTCCCCACTGCTTCGCGTTGAAGCGAATGAAACGTACCGCGCGCCGAACATCTGCCACGATTTCGGGGACGAGGTATTTTGGACTGCTTCCGTGACGCACAGTGATTACCGTGAAGCCCTTATCCAGGAGTGCCTTGAAGCGAGTGGCACTCTGTTGGGGTGGCGAATATGCGGACACATAGCCTGCGCTCACCATAAAGATCACTGCTGCGCCGTTTGAATTTGCGCGAGGCTTCAGAACATCGAAGGTCAACGCCATACCATCCTTGTGACCGTAGACAACGTCCGGAACGATATCTACCTGGCCTTGAGCCGCGATTGTTAGCGTGCAGGATGCTATGAAGACGAGTACAAGCAGGGTTTTGTAAAGTGGCTTCGACATCAACTTGGCTAACTCCATTGAATCTCCTTACTTTTCTGCTCGATTTCTTTCCACCACAGCTCGATCTACCAGAGTTGAAAGAACAATGGTTGTGACCGTCGTAGCTATTGGGGTGAACTTGTCGATCAATTCTTCCAGATGTTCAACGGATGATACATGAACCTTGAGAATAAATGAATCGCCGCCGGTGACGCGGTGACATTCTACGATTTCGGGTATCTCCTTTAAGAGAGCAGTCAACCGCGAATAGACGTCGCCGACCATGCTCAGTCGCATGAACGCGATTATCGGCAGACCGACTTTCGCCAGGTTCAGCTCTGTGCGGTAACCTCGGATGATTCCCGCATCTTCCATTCTTCGGACACGCTCGGTAACTGCCGGAACTGAGAGCCCTACGCGTCGCCCAAGCTCGGCAAAAGAGATGCGAGCGTTCTCGTTCAACTCTCGGAGAATATGCCAGCCGATTTCATCCAGCAGTTTCTCAGAATCTAATGCCATATGCCTCCCCTGCTTTAATAATTAAGGCACAACTCAAAGAATAACGTCAAACCCTTATTCAAACACCTGGCGTTCAGGACTAGGATGATCACGAAGGAGGGGATCATGTCGTCACAGAAATCTCGCTACGCCTGGCTGAATGGATCGCTCGTAGACTGGGATCGAGCGCAGGTTCACAGTTCCGCCCACGGTCTTCATTACGGCACGGGTGTCTTTGAGGGTACGCGCTCGTACAGGACTGAAGATGGCACTGCAATCTTCCGGCTTGAAGCTCATCTGAATCGGTTGTTCGCCTCGGCCAAAGCTTATGAGATGACGATTCCCTATTCATTTGATGAGCTTGCAACCGTGACGCATGAAGTTGTCCGATCCAATCGCCTGGGCAACGCATATATCCGGCATCTTTGCTTTTTTGACGAAGGCAACCTCGGGCTTCGCTCGAAGTGTACGGTGAGCGTGGTGATACTTGCGTGGGAATGGACCAATCATCACGGCTCGGCCGGGCTTGAAGGCGGTATCCGAGCAACGATTTCGCCGTGGCGCAAGATAGGAACGGACATGCTCCCGACAACGGCTAAGGCTGCCGGACAGTATCTGAGCTCACGGCTGGCCCTGAGCGAGGCAGCAGCTCGAGGCTTTGACGAGGCCATTTTGCTGAATGCGCAGGGAAACATTGCCGAAGCTTCGGTCGCGAATCTCTTCATTGTGAAGAACGGAAAACTGATAACGAACGATGAGCAGTCGTCGATCCTGCTGGGAATTACGCGCGATACGACCATCCGGATTGCACGCGGATTCGGAGTTCCAGTGGAAATCCGCGCGTTTAATCTTGACGAATTGCTGAGTGCAGATGAGGCGTTCATCACGGGAACCGCTTCAGAGATCGTTCCAATAAGACAAATAGACGCACGCGTCATTGGACCCGGCGCCCAGGGAGGCCGGGGTGAGATTACGACAAGCATTCAACAGGAGTACTTTGCCGTGACCTCCGGTCGTAGCCAGAGCCATCCGGAATGGCTCGACTATGTTAATGCTGGAGAGCTCGAGGACTTGCAAGGCATCCTTGCTTAGCGCCGGAATCATCCAACGGTCGAGACGATAGACGAGAGAAGTCGTCGAGAGAGGCTGGTATGAGAACGTCAGATCACAAGAGCACCACTGGTTCGTTAACGGCGCCAGTTTTCGAGGAGATGCTGACCGAAGAGATCAGCCTGCTTTCGTTGGATCATCCTGGAGCGAACGACGTCGACTACCGGACGCGTCGCGATTTCATCGCGCGATTGGCGCGCGAGTTTCGCAACAAGTGCCGCAGTGGAAAGCGCCCTCCGATTCCGCGCATTGATTACACTGAAGCCGAGACTCAAGTCTGGAGATACGTTTTTGACCAGCTCGAGGAAGTTCAAAGTCGCCGCGCGTGTTCTTTCTATCTCGACGCCAGACGTCAACTGGGTATCAAGCGCGAGAGCATTCCGCAACTTGAAGACATGGACCGGAGGCTTCGCGACCTGACAGGATTTCGACTAGCGCCGGTCGAAGGTCTGGTTGAGCCGCGCTCGTTCCTGAGCTGGCTCGAAAAGCGAACGATGCTCTGCACGCAATACGTTCGTCACGATTCGCGTCCCGACTACACGCCAGAGCCGGACATCATTCACGAGGCGATCGGGCATATTCCTTCGTTTACAAATGAGGACTTCGCTGCTTTCTCGCAGTTTGTCGGTCGCGGGGCTCGACTGGCTACCGACGATCAGCTCGAGCAGCTCGGCCGTCTTTACTGGTTTACTGTTGAGTTCGGGTTGGTCGAGGAGGCCGATTCGTTCCGGGCTTTTGGCGCGGGCCTGTTGTCGTCATTCAGCGAGCTCGAGCATGCATTCTCGGACGATGTCGAAAGAAGGCCTTTCGATCTGGAGGAGGTAATCAATACTCCGTATGATTACTCTGATATGCAGCCGGTTCTCTTCGTGATTCCGAGCTATGGTTACCTGAAGGAAGCAACACGAAAGTTTATTGAAGGCTTTGGAGGTTAAGGACGGAGTTCAAGCTTCAGTTGCACTGGCAGTAGACATTCCGCTGAAGCGAGCTGAAGCTCACTTACAAGGATTAAATGTCAGAGAATCCACTCAAGCTGAAGCGAATTGATCACGTTGAGTTCTATGTCGGGAACGCGAAGCAGGCGGCATATTACTATCGTCAGGCATTCGGCTTTTCTCAGTTTGCATACAGCGGCCTTGAGACCGGAGTGCGAGATTCGTCGTCCTACGCGTTGAGGCAGGGTAAAGCAAACTTTGTCTTCACAAGCCCACTTTCGATTGATCACCCTTCGACCGAGCATTTAAGACGGCATGGCGATGGCGTCCACGATATTGCCTTTGAAGTGGACGACGTAGACAGCGCGTTTGAATACGCAGTCAGCCGCGGCGCGGTGCCAGCCATGGACCCGCGGACAATCGAAGATGCTCGCGGCCGCGTGCGTCGCGCGGCGATCCGCACGTACGGCGACACTATTCATTCATTCATATCGCGACGCGATTACGCGGGCTCCTTCCTGCCCGGCTTTGAATCGGTGAACGTGCAGGGCAACGATACAGGGATACTGCGAATCGACCACATTGTGGGTAATGTAGAGCTGGGGCGGATGGATGAATGGGCGCATTTCTATCATCACGTTCTTGGCTTCGATCGGTACATTACATTTGACGACAAGGACATTTCGACTGAATACAGCGCGCTCATGAGCATTGTCATGTCGGATCAGTCGCACTCGATAATGTTTCCACTCAACGAGCCTGCACCCGGACGTCGAAAGAGTCAGATACAGGAATACATCGAAGCGAACAACGGCCCTGGCGCGCAGCACATTGCACTCGCAACCGGCGACGCCATCGAAACGGTATCGCGACTTCAGAAACAGGGCGTTGAGTTCCTGCGGGTACCGGATGAGTATTACGAAATGCTCCCTGATCGCGTGGGCCGGATTGACGAACCGCTTGATGTGATCAGAGACCTCGGAATCCTCGTGGATCGCGATGATGAAGGTTACCTGTTGCAAATCTTCACCAAGCCGGTTGAAGATCGTCCGACGCTCTTCTATGAGATCATTCAGCGAAAAGGATGCCGTGGCTTTGGCAAAGGCAACTTCAAAGCGCTTTTTGTCTCAATCGAAGAGGAGCAGGCAAAACGGGGAAACCTTTGATGTCAGCGCGTGAACCAGCATCAGGCGACATCAGTTATCAATCGGGCTTTGGGAATGAGTTCGCGACCGAAGCATTGTCGGGTGCGCTTCCACGCGGACAGAACTCGCCCCAACGAGCGCCACTGGGGCTTTATCCTGAGCAGCTCAGCGGAACGTCGTTTACATCGCCGCGCGCAGTGAATCGCCGGTCCTGGCTTTACCGCATTCGGCCTTCTGTAATTCACGAAACGTTTCAGTCGCGCTATTCACTTCACTGGCAGACTGCGCCCTTTGACGAAGTGCCTGCGTCTCCGAATCAGCTTCGTTGGAACCCGCTTCCGTTACCGTCAGAACGTGTCGATTTTGTCGATGGAATCACATCAATGGCCGGCAACGGAGACGTACGGTCGTGTTATGGGATCGGTGTTCACATTTATCGAGCAACGGCTTCGATGCGTGACCGGTACTTCAGTTGTTCTGACGGCGAGCTCCTCGTAGTGCCGGAAATGGGTGGACTAAGGTTCTTTACCGAGTTTGGACGCATCGATGTTGAACCTGGCGAGATCGTTCTGATCCCGCGAGGGGTCAAGTTTCGCGTCGAGCTCGCAGACGATGCCGCGCGTGGTTATGTGTGTGAAAACTACGGCGCGATGTTTCGACTGCCCGACCTGGGCCTGATTGGCGCAAATGGTCTTGCTAATCCGCGAGATTTTCTGACTCCGGTTGCGAGATATGAAGACGTGGAGGGTGATTTCGAGCTGATTACCAAGTTCCAGGGTGCTTTGTGGTCGGCAAACATCGGCCATTCTCCGCTCGACGTCGTAGCGTGGCACGGCAATTACGCGCCTTACAAATACGATCTCACGCGATTCAATGCGATCAATACGGTGAGCTATGATCACCCTGATCCGTCGATCTTCACCGTGTTGACGTCGCCTTCTGAGAGCATCGGAACTGCGAACTGTGATTTCGTTCTGTTTCCGCCGCGCTGGACAGTAGCTGACCGGACTTTTCGACCGCCCTACTTTCATCGAAATGTGATGAGTGAGTTCATGGGGCTGATCAAAGGTCAGTACGACGCCAAAGTCGAGGGATTTGTTCCGGGCGGATCGAGTCTTCACAATTGTATGTCGGCGCATGGGCCCGACACGGCGGCTTTTACAAAGGCGATTTCCGGGGACCTCAAACCGCAATTTATCGGTGATACACTCGCGTTCATGTTCGAATCTCGATACGTAATCCGACCGACGCGGTTTGCGATGGAGACCTCGGAGCTGCAAAGCGACTATCGCAACTGCTGGCAGGATCTCCCCAGACTATTTTCACGATGAGCTCTCTCGCGGCACTGCTCGTTCACGTCATCGACTACGCAGGTCTCTTCCCTCCGGCCTCCTTGAGCATCAAACAAGCGAGCGAAAAGTATGCGGAGTACGCTCGCAGCCATCATGGATGGATTCTTGGCCGTTTCGTTCTACAGGCAGAGATGCTCGATGAATTTCTGACTGCGGCAGAGCCACTCGAATCTGATCTGAAATGGAAGCTTTCAGTGTTGGTCTCATCCAATCTGGACCGTGACCTGAAACGCATCGCGAGTATCAATGAATCGCACAACTTCAAGATCGATTCCATTGAGATGAAAGTCAAAAATGCGGCCGAGATTCGCGATGCGGCGAAGAAAGTGCCAAAGGAACTCGCACTTTACTTTGAGCTACCGCCAGACCAGGCGCTTGATGATCTTCTGGGAGAAGTTCGCGCGACCAGGCGTTATGCCAAGCTCAGAACCGGAGGATTGACTCCCGAAGCAATTCCGTCGGCTGAGAACATCGCGCGTTTCATTACTGCCTGCGCCCGCGCAAACGTCGCGTTCAAAGCAACAGCAGGCCTTCATCATCCTTTGCGGAGCGCTCACCGGCTGACCTACGAGCCTGACTCTCCAGCCGGTGTTATGCACGGATTTCTCAATGTCTTCCTTGCAGCCGCGTGGATTCTGAACGGCCTCGAGCTCGATGCCGCGATCGAACTGCTCGAGGAGAACCATGAGGCGAATCTTTCATTCGGCGCTGATGAAGTAAGATGGAGATCCAAAGCTCTGGGCATCGATCGGATCATCGAAGCGCGAAAGAACTTCGCACACTCGTTCGGCTCCTGCTCGTTCGACGAACCCATTGAAGACCTCAAATCGCTTGGGCTGCTATGAGCAACGAATACGGAATCAATTCGACTCACGATCCAGAGCTGCGGTCATCGGTAGAGTCTGCAAATACTCCCGGCTGCGCTTTCCCGATCCAGAACCTTCCCTTTGGCGTCTTCTCAAGCGTGAACCAGGCGTTGTTACCGCGACCTGGCGTTGCAATTGGAGATCGGATTCTTGACCTGGCGGAATCCGTGCAGCGAGGGCTGCTCGATCGGATTGATCCGGATACGCGCCACGCGTGCACTCAACCAACTCTCAACGTGCTCATGTCTCTCGGGAAAACACACTGGTCCGAGTTGCGCCAAGAGTTGAGCAACCTGTTGCGCGAGGACAATCCGGCCCGAACGTCTCTTCCGCTCGTTAAGTTCGCCGATGCGACGATGCATCTTCCCGCGATAGTTGGGGACTACACTGATTTTTATGCTTCGATTTTTCACGCGACCAACGTGGGCAGGATGTTCCGGCCGGATAGTCCCCTCTTTCCGAACTACAAGTATCTCCCGGTTGGCTATCATGGTCGCGCATCATCGGTAGTTGTAAGTGGAACCGGCGTCACTCGTCCGCACGGCCAGATCATCGTGGGTGATCCCGCGTCACCTGTGTATACGGCAAGTCGCGCACTCGACTTCGAGCTTGAGGTTGGGTTCTTCATTGGACCAGGAAACAGCCTGGGAAGTCCGGTAAGCATAGAGAGTGCACAGGCGCATGTCTTTGGCCTTTGTCTCGTAAATGACTGGTCTGCGCGCGATATACAGAAATGGGAATATCAGCCATTAGGGCCGTTTCTCTCGAAGAGTTTTCTGACATCGGTTTCTCCCTGGCTCGTTACGATGGAAGCGATAGAGCCCTTCAGGATTCCAGCCTTCAAGCGCGATGAAGGGGATCCGAAACCGCTGCCTCATCTTTTCTCAAGAGATGACCAGGAACGTGGAGGGATAAGTCTGATCGTCGAAGCGTTGATTCAGTCCGAAAGGATGCGGAATGATGGGATCGCACCAATGCTGCTCAGCAGAGGCGATTTCAACAGCATGTATTGGACGATTGCACAGATGGTGGCCCATCACACGAGCAACGGCTGCAACCTGAGGCCGGGTGACCTGCTAGCGAGTGGAACGATATCCGGCCCGCTGGCGGAATCGTGTGGCTGTCTGCTCGAGTTGACACACGGCGGTTCTCGCCCCGTCAGGTTACCTGGCGGAGAAGAGCGTGCATATCTTGCAGATGGTGACGAACTGATTCTGCGCGGATACTGCGAGCGCGAGGGGGCACGTCACATTGGGCTCGGAGAATGCCGTGGCCGCATCGTGGGCCGCAGCTTTTGACGGCCCGACTTGTGTGTGGCACAATTCCGCGTTACACCACATTTGAATTCTATATATCAGGAGTCATCATAAATGGACGAAGAGAATAAGACTGACGGTCTAGCCACTGACGCTGCCACTGACGCTGCCACTGATGCTGCCACTGACGCAGCGACTGCCGCAGCTGCCGCAGCGGGTCATGATGAGATCTCGTATCACGCAGTGCAGAAGGATGGAAACATCACCGCGATCTGGGAAATGCGCGGAAGGAAGCACGTGCGCACGATCGATCCACGGAGCGAGGAAGGACGGCATCTGCTTGGTCATCACGAGCCGCAGTCGGAGGCAGGCCACGAAGGCGCGTAAGTAAGTAGAGGTAAGAAGAAGAAAACAACGCAGAGGCGAGAAACCCATTTGAGATTTGAGATTTGAGATTTGTCATCTGTCATTTGTTTCCGAGCGTGCTCAGCAATACAATGCGATCAAATCTCAAATCTCAAATCTCAAATGATTTTCTCCCTCTGCGTTGTTTTCTTAGTCTTCTTCTTCCTTTCCAACCCTAATCCAATCCCAGTTTCTTCCACATCTGATCGACGTTGCGCTTGACATCGTCGCTGGTTCGGTTTTCGTTTGGCCACGGACGATCGAATCCTTCGCTTTTCCACTTTCGAGTACCGTCGATCCCCATCTTTGAGCCGAAACCCATCTGGCGTGCAGAGTGATCCAGGACGTCGATCGGACCGAGCATGAACTGGATGTCGCGTTCGGGGTCTATATTGTTGAGCACCTTCCAAACAACTTCGCTCGCATCCTGAACGTTGACGTCATCGTCAACTATGACAATGCATTTGGTGAACATTGCCTGACCAAGTCCCCAGATGGCATTCATGATTTTGCGCGCGTGCCCGGGATACTGCTTGCGAATCGACACGAACATCAGGTTGTGAAAAACACCTTCGAACGGAAGGTTCATGTCAACGATTTCGGGAAACTGTCTTTTGAGGACCGGCAGCGTGATGCGCGTGATCGCCCAGCCCATCCAGCAATCTTCCATCGGAGGCCGCCCGACAATCGTAGTCTGGTAAATCGGATTCTTCCGGTGCGTGAGCGCTGTCACGTGAAAAACCGGATACGGCTCTTCCAGCGTGTAGAAGCCCGTATGATCACCAAACGGACCCTCAGTTCGCCTTTCGCCCGGATCTACGTAGCCCTCCAGAATCAACTCGGCTGTCGCCGGAACCTCGAGATCGACTGAGACGCAACGAACCATCTCGATCGGTTTCTCGCGGAGAAAGCTTGCGAAGATCATCTCATCGAGGTCATCCGGCAAAGGCATCGCAGCTCCGAAGTTTGTGATCGGATCGGCGCCGATGGCAACGGCGACTTCCATCCTCTCGACACCGCGCTTCTCGAGATCACGATGATGAGCTGCTCCATGTTTGTGAATCTGCCAGTGCATGGCCGTGGTCTTCTCGTCGAAGATCTGCATGCGGTACATTCCGCAATTTCGTTTCCCAGTTCGTGGGTTGCGCGTGAAGACCATCGGGAAGGTAATAAACCTGCCTCCGTCTGCCTCCCAGCATTTTAGAATCGGCCATTCGAGCAGTGAGAACTCGCCTTCGCGCCTGACAATATCCTGGCAGGGACCCGACTTTACTTCGCGCGGGAAGTACTTCCCCAACTCAGCGAGCTTCGGGATCATCTTCACCTTCTCGATAAGACCTTGCGGCGATT
The DNA here is from genome assembly GCA_963813345.1 of uncultured Acidobacteriota bacterium. Taxonomy (GTDB): domain Bacteria; phylum Acidobacteriota; class Blastocatellia; order RBC074; family RBC074; genus CAWDDA01. Next base: position 266,182 of record CAWEYR010000028.1, read on the forward strand.
TGAAGTCGAGCCATTCGGTCAGCCGCGCGGCGACATCTTCGACATTATCGACTTCGAGCGCGAGCTCCATGCGACGCCGGCTGCCTAGTGCATTGATGAGCACCGGTATGCGCCCATCATCGACATTCTCAAACATGAGAGCGGGCCCGCCGCGTTTCGAGACGCGATCGGTTATCTCGGTGATCTCCTGGTCGCTCGAGACGTGCGCCTTGATCCGCTTCAGCTCACCGTGTTTCTCGAGAACCTTGACGAATTCACGAAGGTCTTCGTAAGCCATTCTGTTAAGTTAAGACTAGAAAATGCGGGAGAGCAACGCTTGAAGCGATGCATCAGGGGTGCCATTTGTGGTGCTCGTAAACAGGTGTTACGGCACCGACTCAGACGCTCGTAGTCCTCGGGTTGATCGATGTCTTCGACCACACTGGACGATTCAACGGGTACTTCCAGAATTTCATCGGGGTACGCCGCCAGAAGCGCGCGCATTCCCTCGGGAGATGTTTCATCCAGACGCATCAGCTCTTCTTCAAGATCGCGGCTGAAAATTGCCGGATGTCCGCGTCTGCCTTCAAAAACTGGTACAGCAATCTTTTTCCCATTTCTCCGGTACCGGACAATGATCGCGTCGATAATGGAAGATGAGATCATTGGCTGGTCTACCAGGGCTATCATGACCGCATCAGTCTGGGGGCTGATCTCAGCCCAGCCGGTCTTGATGGAGCTCAACATGCCAAGAGTGTAATCGGGATTGATGGCGTACTGAATGCCTTTCGCTGCCAGGCGCTCGCGAATCTCTGCTTCTCTGTGGCCCAGGACGACGATGATCTCATCAAGACGTGAGCGGCGCAGGTTATCGATGCTAGCTTCGATGACAGTCTTGTTTCCCCACTTCAAGAGTGGCTTGAACGCACCTCCCATCCTTGAAGATTCCCCGGCGGCGAGCAGTAGTCCTGAAATCATGCACTCTGTCCTTTTGTTTGAGTTCAAAGCTCAGCATGCCAGCAAAACTAACGCCTGAACTCCATGCTTACTTCTTTATCAAATCGGCGAGCTGCGCAAAAGGCGTATTGAAAGAAGATGCTAACGAAGGCCTTGCCCTGTCGCGCCTCTCGTCTGCGCCAGAAACCGCGCCGTCGCTCGAGCTGGCAGGAATGGGATCACCCACTTCTACCTCTGCATTCGCGGGCCGGCCTCCGTCAGTCGCTTCCGTCTCCGCGCCTTGTGACGCTTCGCCCGGCCGGCGCCGGTATATCGGTCTCTCGAACATCGGCGAAATCCTCGTCCAGTCGCCGGCGGCATGAGGTTCAGAAATCAACCGTTGCATTGCCTCAACCTTAGAGTCGAGGTCGTCAAGGTGCGCCACCACCAAAGCCTCAGGTGTCATCGGGAGTTTCGGCGATCCGTGCTCGAGTTTCCCGTGATGTGCGAGCAGGATGTGCAGAACCTGTCGCCGCAGCTCGTCAGGAAAGTCTGGGATGTGTGCGATCTGCTCGGAAACCATCATCGTTTCCATAACCAGATGACCAATCAGCTGGCCGTCGAGCGTGTAGCCGAACGCGCGTTCGTAGCAAAGCTCGTCAATCTTTCCAAAGTCGTGCAAGACCGCGCCAGTCTCGAGCAGTTCGACATCCAACCCGGCATAGTGACTCCCGACTTTCCGGCAAAGCTGCATCAGCGAAAGTGAGTGTTCAAGAAGACCCCCAAGATAGGGGTGATGCATCGTCTTGGCAGCCGGCGCGCGCTTGAACTTTCGGACGGTCGCTTCATCACTGAAAATGTTCTGGAGCAACTGGCGCAGAAACGGATTCTCAAACTCGGCTATCCGCGAAGTCAGCTCGGCGAACATGGCTTCGACATCGTGCTTCGTCGTCGGAAAGTAGTGGGCAAGGTCGATCTCGCGCTCTTCGCACGGGCGCATGCGATGAATCGCAATCTGAAGATGGTTGCGGTGGATGTTCACCTGCCCTCGGACGAAAACTATATCGTCCTTATCAAAGGTGTTGATGGTGTCCTCAAAATTATCCCACCACTGACCGGTGATATCGCCCGTCTTGTCCGAAAGCGTCACAAGAACGAACTGGCCGCCGCTCTTTTTGTTGCGAAGCTCTTTGGACTTCACAAGGAAGGTTGTACTGACCGTCTGGTTTGCAACCAGATCTCGGATGAACGTTTTCATTGCAATATTGCGCCAGGTATGTTGTACCGCCTTCAGGCGGAATCTTCCGAGGTAACCTTCGCACGTCCGAAGATTCCGCCTGAAGGCGGTACAACATACCCTATGGCTGTTTGGGTGTGGATGCCTTCGAGGCCTTTTCTGCCTCTTCCTTCTTCTTTTCTCTTCTTCTTCTTCTTCTTCTTGTCGCGATCTTCCGAGTAAGGTACCCGCTTTATTTGCGCGGACTTGATCTTGCTGTTCGCGAGTTGATACCGCGGATCCACCTCGATAAACGCGTCGCTGCGAAGCTTCTCGAGATACTTGTCCATTTCAGTCGCGCCACGCTCATAGGTGAGTCGCTGCGCTACTTCTTCCTGAATCTCTTTGTCATCGAATGACCTGACCTCAGCTTCTTTGCGCTCATCCACGCGAAAGATCGCAAAACCCGGCGTTGGGGTCTCGAGTTTGATAGGGTCAGTCACGGTCCCCTTTGGCCCGTCACCGATCGCGGTCCTGACTTCATTCGAGAGGTCGGGAAGCTTGATCGCACCGATCACCCCGCCCTTTTTCCCGAGCTCCTCTTCCGAGTAGCGGCGGGCAAGTGCGGCGAAGTCCGCAACTCCGCTCTTCGCTTGCGACGCTATGTCTTTCGCCTTTGCAAGAGCACTCGCTTCGTCCTTACCTGCATTGATGAAGATCCGGCTCAGCGTCAGCTCTCCTGGAACTGAGAAGGCCTGCTTATTCTTCTCGTAGTAATCGCGCTTTTCTTTTTCCGTTAGTCGGAAAAAGATTTTGCTGAACACCTCGCGGCCACGGACTGCATCTGTCATGAACCGTGTTCTGAGCAGCCGTTTGACTTCGCTTATGTCGACACCGACCTCGCGCATCTTGACCTCGAGGTCTTCCAGGGATTGAAGGTTGTTATCCTTCATGATCCGCAACAATTGCTGGTTGACCTGCGGCTCGACATCAACCGAGAGCTCTTTCCCTCTCTGAACAAGCAACTCGGAATCGATCAGCTGATCAAGAATCATCGGCTTGATTTCGTTGAACTGCTTTTCGAGCTCTGCGTCCTTCAGTCCCCGCTGCTTAAGATCATCAAGCAGTTCCTGTTGAGCCCTTTCATAAGCGGACTTCAGAATGACTGCCCCGTTGACTCGGGCCACGACCGCATCGACGACCTTGGCCTCACCTTCCTGTGCTCTTGCCGCACCACTAAGAATGGTTGCCAATGCACAGATCATCAAAATACGAAAAAACTTCATTAACAAATCCTCCAGCAAGCCCCACGTGCCCTGCAGGCTAAAGCCTGAACTCCGTACTCAGCACCCAGCACTCAGCACTTTCTTTATTCTACCCTTCTGTCCTTGCCTGCTTCAGATTGCCGTTGTAACTGAAGCCAAGCCGATCGAAAAAGATCTTGATCCTGGCGGCTGTCATTGCACGTTCGTTATACGCATCGATCAGTGCCTGATTCTTTGTCCGTAAGTATCTCTTCTTCGATCTGTGATTTTACCTTTTCTAACGGCAAAGGCTCTGCCCGTGCCTCGAGACGAAATATGTGAAAACCGTAGTTCGATTTCACGACCTTACTGATCGAGCCTACCTTTAACGGCGTGATCGACGTCTTCAAGCACTGCCGGGAGCTGTTGGGTCGCATAGAACATAAGCCCACCGTTGTCTGCACTGGGAGCGCTCGAATGCTGACGTGCAAGAGTCGCAAAATCATCCGGCTTGCGCAGCGCCTCCGTGTGTACTTTCCCGGCTTCATCCTCGGTATCGACTCTTATCTCGCGCACATAGAAACCATTTGCCTGCTGGTATTTGGCCGAATTCTGCTGATAATACGTTCTCGATCTCTTCGGGAGTCACCACTACGCCCTTGATCACCTCCGTCCGGTAGTACTTCAGTGTCAGCAGATCATTCGCAATCTCGGCGCGACGTTCGGTGCTCGCAAGGGTCGCCGGTGACGGCTCGCTTCCTTCTGTTCGCGTCTGCTGCCGCTGCTCTTCGATGACGCGACCCACCTCGTCCTCTGATGCATTCATACCTTTGCTTCGAGCTTCGTGAACGACCAGCTGCCTGAGCACGAATGCATCGAAAAGACCGCTCCGCAGCTTGTCCTTATCCCCCTGGTTTTCGAGGCTCTGCGGATAAAAGTCCGATAGCCTGGCCTTCACAAAGCGCTCAAACGCAGCCAGATGTTCTGGCGCACCGTTTATTTCAACGATGATAGGCGAATTATCCGGAGACTCAGCAGGTGGGCGACTCGCCTGAGGCGTACAGTCTTGCAGCCTGCTGCCATGCCGAACAGAAGAATCACGGGTAAGACTGAAGACCTGTTCAACATTAGTATCTGAGGACAAAACTTGAGGGTCAACACTAGATTTTACGACGTCATGACCACGCTCGCAAGAACACCGAGGTCACGTCGAGTCTATTTCTTTGAAAGAAAGCGGCGACAAACCGCCCGTAAACGGCCTGCACTCCATAAGAACGCTTGAACTCGCGGCCTTTGACCCATTATTTATTGATAATGATGACCGACCTACCGCACCCCCGCCCACTCGAAGGGGTCACTGTACTGGATCTCACGATTGCCCTGGCCGGCCCTTATGCGACGCTGCTTCTGGCGGGCCTCGGCGCGCGCGTGATCAAGCTTGAAAATCCTCTAATGGGCGACCCGGCGCGCAGCAACGCCCCTTACCTTGGACGTAACGGAGCGACCCTTGTTCGTCAGGCAGATGATGATGTCTCTGTGTCTACCCTCAATCGGATGCGCAACAAGCTTGGGATCACACTCAATCTGAAACACCCGGAAGCGCGCGCCGTTTATGCTGACCTCGTGAAACAGTCAGACGTGGTTTGCGAGAATTTCAGCCGTGGAACACTCGATCGCCTGGGTGTTGGATATAGCTTCGTTCGCGAGATGAATCCGCGGGCGGTCTATTGTGCACTCACCGGATTTGGCAGTGACGGCGAGCCGTCTCCTGGTACTGGCAAGGCAATGGACACGATCATTCAGGCGCTCTGCGGTTCGATGCAGACTTCAGGTGCTCCAGGCGATCCTCCTGTTCGTGCGGGTGTGCCCTTTGCCGATATGATCACGCCGCTGTTTGCCGTGATCGGAGTGCTTGCTGCGCTGCGAATGGCGGAGGCGACCGGAACGGGACAGTTTGTAGACGTCTCGATGCTCGGCGCCATGACTTCGCTCGTAGCTGGAGAACCTTTCGACGTCCTTGAACGGCTTGGCGTTCCAACGCGTACGGGCCAGACTGTGCCTCGCCTGGCTCCATTCGGAATTTACACGGCACTTGATGGATTCATAGCGATCTGTGCTCCAACCGATATCTTTGCGAATGGTCTCTTTGAAGCTATGGAGCAGCCCGAACTGATGAGGGATGCACGCTTTGCGACACGGGATCTGCGAGTAAAAAACGTGACGGAGATCGATACGCTCGTGGAAACCTGGACGCGAAAGCAGACGATCGCCGAGTTGATAGCGCGCCTGGACGCCTCCGGAGTTCCTTCCGCCGAAGTTCGTGACCCCCGTTCAGCTGTGCGTGACCCGCGAGTAGTAGCGCGAGAAGAGACGATGCCACTCGAGCACCCGAAATATGGCCACGTTGACGATGTGTACGGGACCGGGTTGCCGATACGCTTTTCGGCCGCGAAAACCGGGTTCGAGCACCCTGCGCCTGAGATGGGCGAGCATAACGATCAAGTTTACGGTGAACTTCTTGGTTACTCACGGACGCGGATTCAGGAGTTGCGCGACGACGGTGTGATTTAGGAATGAAGTTCAAGCGTTCGGAGAAAGCCGCAGACGTGAACACACGAGAGAGAAGACACGGAAAGACACGGAATTGATTCTTGAGATTCTCTGCGTCTGTCTCCGTGCTCTCTCGCGTGACTTCTTCGTGTGTTCTGCTGTGAGGCTTCTGAACGCTTGAACTCTAATCAAGGGAGACTATGGAAAATCTGTTGCGGGACCTTCGTTTTGGCGTACGCATGCTTCTCAAGCATCCCGGGTTTACGGCGGTAGCAGTATTGTCGCTTGCCATCGGCATCGGAGCCAACAGTGCGATTTTCAGTGTAGTCAACGCACTCATGCTTCGTCCGCTGCCTTACGCGAACGCTGAGCGCCTCGCGATACTGTGGAGTCGCTCACCTGGACTCAACATAGACCAGGATTGGTTCTCACCCGGGCAATACCTCGATGTCAAAACCGGAAACACGGTTTTCGATCAGACGGCGGTCTCGATCGGAGGCAGCTACAACCTTACCGGTCAGGGCGGACCGGAACACGTAGATGCCGCGCGGGTTTCATCGTCCTTTTTCCCGCTGATCGGCACCAACGCCATCTTTGGTCGTTTGTTCCAGGCCGAGGACGATGTTCCAGGCAGAGGACTGACGGCAATCTTGAGTCACGGTTTCTGGCAGCGAAGGTTCGGCTCGGACCCAGGGGTCATTGGAAAGTCGCTCAATCTGAGCGGCAACAACGTTGAGATCATCGGCGTATTGCCGCCGGGCTTCGCGTTGACAAGACAGGTTATGCCAACGGTTAACGCGATCGAGCGCGCTGACATCTTTCTGCCATTACCGCTCGGCGATGCTGCACGAGCAAATCGAGCAAACGAGGACTTCAACATTCTCGCCCGGTTGAAGCCTGGAATCAGCCTCACCCAGGCGCAGGCTGACATGGACGTGATCGCTGCACGGATGAAGCAACAATATCCCGCCAACTATCCTCCAACTGGCGGTCTGACAATCAGCGTCGTGCCGTTACGCAAACAAGTTGTAGGCGAGACAGATTTCATCGCGCTCGTGCTCTTCGGCGCAGTTGGTCTGGTGCTGCTGATAGCGTGCGCGAACGTTGCGAATCTCCTTCTATCGCACGCCGCAATCAGAAGCAGAGAATCTGCGATTCGCACTGCAGTCGGTGCGAGCCGGTACCGTCTGATTCGCCAGTTGTTGACAGAAAGCGTGTTGCTCGGCGTTCTTGGTGGAGTTGCGGGCGTGATTGTCGCGGTTCTTGCGATCAAAGGTTTGAAAGCATTCGGCCCTGCAAATCTTCCACGACTCAATGAGATCGGAATTGATGTCCGGGTCCTTGGATTCACGTTCTTCATTACGTTTCTTACTGCGATCATTTTCGGGTTAGCTCCGGCACTGCGCGCGTCGCGGATCGATCTCAATGAGGCTCTCAAAGAAGGAGGACGAACCGCGGGAGGAAGTGGTAGTGGAGGGCGCGGCAGCAGACACCTTACGAGCAAGCTTCTCGTGATTTCAGAAGTTGCTTTATCGCTGGTGCTCCTTCTTGGCGCAGGCCTTCTGATTCGCAGCTACCAGCGAATCGGGAACGCGCGGCTTGGATTCGACGCGCAGAATGTCCTCGCGATGCGTCTTTCGCTTCCCGCCGCCAAATACGCCACACCGGAAACGGTGGCAACTTTTTACCATCAGGTCAGCGACAAGATTCAATCTGTTCCGGGAATAGAAGCTGTCGGAACTACATATTCTCTTCCTATGAGCTCCGTCGCGTTTGCGTGGGAGCCCATTGCAGTAGAAGGGTACGTACCGAAGGTTGCTCACGAGACAATCATTTCGAACGTGCGCATTGTCAGTCCAGGCTACTTCCCTGCTATGCGCGTTTCGCTGGTTGAAGGTCGTTACTTTACAGATCAGGATAGGAAAGGAGAGCTTGAAACCGCAATTGTCGACGAGGCGTTCGCAGCAAAGTTCTGGCCGGGTCAAAGCCCGATCGGACGGAGGCTGAAACGCGGTTCGAGCGAAACCTGGCGAACGGTTATCGGCGTCATCAGCGACGCAAAGGAATACAGCTCAGAGAAGGAGCCGCCGATCACGGTCTACTATCCCGCATTCCAGCTCAACCCGAGGAGCATGTATCTGGTCGCGCGGACTACGGCCGATCCGGCCAATCCGGATGGAATGGCCGGTTCGATTACTCGCGCAATTCAGGAAGTGGACCCGGAGATGCCGGTCTTCGACGTCGGTTCGATGGAGGAAAGGCTCTACGATTTTCTGGCTCCGCAGCGGTTTTCGATGACGTTGCTCGGAGTCTTTGCGCTCGTTGCTCTCATACTCGCGTCGATCGGAATCTATGGTGTGATGGCTAATTCCGTCAGCCACCGTACGCACGAGATTGGAATTCGCATGGCACTGGGAGCCCGGCCCGGCGACGTTCTTCGGCTCGTCGTGCGACAAGGCATGACATTAGTTGTTATTGGTACTGCAATCGGTGTCATTGCCGCTCTTGCTATGTCACGCGTAATGCAAAGCCTGCTTTACGGAGTAACGGCCACCGATCCGGTGACACTTGCGGCGGTGGCTGTCATTCTTGCGCTGGTGGCACTGGTCGCCTGCTATCTTCCGGCGAAACGAGCAGCGAAAGTCGATCCGATGGTCGCACTCAGAACAGAATGAGACATCGAGCATTTGGAGTGCGCGGCTCAGCCGTGATGAACGGATCACTCGGCGGAGACTAAAGCGGTGGAAGCCGCCTTCGGCGACCTTCCTACCGTAAAGCCGGTACAACTTACGAGGTGAGTTCACTCAACAGCAGCTGTATCGCCTTCATGACTCGTTCGTCATCGAGCACATCACCGTCAGTGCTGATTCGCAGCTTGATGTTGCCTCCAGCGGAAACTCCTGCTCCTCCTACCTTTTCGAGCAGCTTTACGAGCCGCTCAGGCGGAATCTTATGCCTCTCATCCAGTTTTATCGCGAGCACTTCGCCGCTGCGATCGATCGAAACAATTCCCAGCCTCACGGCCTCGCGCCGCACGCGCGCATATGCAAAGAGATTGTTTACACTCTCTGGAATGCGTCCGTAGCGATCCGCAATCTCTTCGCGAATCCGCTCCAGTTCTTCATCTGAACGTGCTGAGGCAATTCTCTTGTATGTGCGCAAGCGCTGACCTGTGTCGGAGATGTATTCATCCGGAATACGCGTCTCAATTCCAAGATTGAGTTGTGTGCTCACCTCTTCGACTATATCTTCGCCTCTCAGCTCTGCCACCGTTCGTTCAAGCATCTGGCAGTAAAGATCGAATCCGATCGCATCGATGTGCCCGGATTGCTGCCCGCCAAGAAGGTTGCCGGCGCCGCGCAACTCGAGATCGAGTGCCGCAATGCGAAAGCCTGCACCGAGATCGGAAAACTCCCTGATGGCTGCAAGCCGCCTCCGCGCGAGCGGCGTCAATTCCTGGTCAGTCGGGATCAACAAATACGAATAAGCGCGGCGGTTCGAACGGCCGACTCGTCCCCGCAACTGGTAGAGTTGGGCGAGGCCATAGTTGTCAGCACGGTTGATGATCATCGTATTCGCTCGCGGAATGTCGATGCCATTCTCGATGATTGTTGTCGCTACCAGCACGTCGTACTTGTATGCGATAAAGTCGAGCATCGCCTGCTCCATCTCTTTCTCGCCCATCTGTCCATGCGCCACCACTACGCGCGCTTCAGGGACGATCCGTTTGACGAGATCCGCGATTGAAAAGATCGACTCGACGCGGTTGTGAACAAAAAACACCTGTCCCTGACGCTGGAGCTCGAGCTCGATGGCGCTACGGATGACATGCTCAGAGAACGCAACCACATTGGTCTGGATCGCGAGTCGATCTCGCGGAGGAGTCTCGATCACCGACATATCTCTGAGTCCCATGAGCGACATGTTGAGCGTCCGTGGGATGGGCGTTGCACTCAGCGTGAGAACGTCGACGCGCTTCTTCAACTGTTTGAGCCGCTCTTTGTGAGCAACGCCAAATCGCTGCTCTTCGTCGACGACCAGAAGACCAAGGTCTTTGAATTGGAGGTCCTTTGAAAGAATGCGGTGCGTGCCGATAACGATATCGACGCCGCCCGCCGCTACCGCGGCAACAACTTCCTTTTGCTCTTTCGGCGAACGAAAGCGCGACAGAAGATCGATCGAGACGGGAAACGCTGCAAATCGCGAGCGGAAAGTCTGATGGTGCTGATATGCCAGCACAGTCGTCGGAGCGAGCAGCGCGACCTGCCTTCCGTCCATCACTGCTTTGAATGCGGCACGCATCGCCACCTCGGTCTTGCCATAGCCCACATCGCCGCACAACAGGCGATCCATAGGTCGCGGCTCTTCCATGTCGCGCTTCATGTCTACAATCGCTGCACGCTGGTCAACAGTCAGCTCGTAAGGGAACGTGTCTTCAAACTCGCGCTGCCAGGGGCTGTCACCACTGAAGGCATAACCTGGGACAAGCTTTCGTTCGGCATAGAGTCTCAACAGCTCCTCGGCCATGTCGCGCATGGCTCTCCTGGCGCGCGCCTTTGTCTTCTGCCATCCGATCCCTCCAAGCCGGTCGAGTGCTGGCGAATGCTCTTCACCGCCCGAATACTTCTGCACCAGGTCAAGCCGCTCTACCGGAACATAAAGACGTGCGCTGTCGGCATACGTAAGCAGCATGAATTCGCGCTTGCCGTCAGTTTCGTTCGTCTTTGCTGCGCCAGTCAGTTTGGCGTAGGTCTCGGCAGGGGTAAGCGGCCCTTCTCGCGCAAGTTGGATCAATCCCTGAAACTTGCCGATGCCGTGATCAATATGGACGACATAATCACCAATCTTGAGATCGCGAAAGTCCGATAGAAATGCAGACTTCCGAAAGCTCTGCTTGATGCGCGGCTGCTCTACTGTGGTGGGCTCGTCAAAGACATCGCGCTCGGTGTAAACGACAAGCCCCGCGTCGGGAAGCGCAAAGCCAACCGATACATCACCGAGAGCAAGCTGAACGCGACTTTGAGTTTCACTGCTCTCGCCCGTCTTGCTCTGAGCGATCGAGACCTGAGCGACACCGTATTCGTGGAGTACTTCGCTGAGACGATCGATAGCTCCGGATGCAGGCAGCAGAAAAACAGTTTGGACGCGCTCGCTATCTTCACTGGCCAGCTCGCCAGCAAGATCTTTGAGTCTTCCGTGCCAGCGTCTTACCGGGCGCGAGCGGATAGAAGTCTCAACTGAGCGCGCTTCTGGTGGAAAAAGAAACAGAGGTTGAGTGCCTCCAACCTCCTCGAGACTCAGGTCCTCTTCAACTGAAAGTGCCGCGCCACCCAGAAGCCGCAACTCGACTCGTTGCATCGCGGCGATTCGTTTCCGAACCTCATCTGCCGTGAGGAAGAGGTGATCGGGTCTGAGTGCAAGCTCGTCGGCAGCCTCAGCACGTTCGTGGTCACGATAGAGGGTTTCATAGGTGGTTTTCACACGCTTCTCTATCTCGCCTGGCTCGTCAACGATCAGAAGCGAATCGCCGAGATAGTCAAAGACGGAGCTTTCGAGCGGATGGAGCAAGGGCATCAGATGTTCCCATCCCGGGAAGGGTTCACCATCCTCGGCTGGAAGAAGCCGGTCGCGAAGCGCACGGTCGTAGCGTTCATCGCTCCAGTGCTCGCGTGCGGCGCGTGCCCAGTTGCGGAAGTCCACCGCGCGCCCGCGCTCGTCGCGCATTGGCGCAATCGTTGCTTCGCCGAGTCGCGCGATTGAGCGCTGACTTTCCGGATCGAAGGCGCGAATCGAATCGATCGCATCGCCGAAGAATTCGATTCGAAACGGATGATCACCCGGTGACGGCGAAAAGAAATCGAGAATGCCACCTCGGGACGAGAATTCACCTGGACTTCCCACAGGGTCTGCGCGGACGTAACCCACCGAGCTCAAATGATCGATCAGATAGTCGAGCGGTATCTCTTCCCCGGTGCGAAGGGTGACGCCGCTTTGGCGTATGAGTGACGATCCCACTACTCGAGGCAGAAGCGAACCTGCCGTCATGAGCACGATTCGTCCATGTCCCTGCGCGAGTTTCCAGAGGGCGAGAGCGCGTCGTTCGAGAATCTCGGCGTGAGGCGAAGTGCCGCTGTAGGGATCGGCTTCGATGGCCGGAAGCACCAGGAGATCATCTTCGCCGGCCTTTTCGCCGGCGAGCGACGTATAAAAGAAGCGGACATCGCCTTCGAGTTGTTCGAGGTCTCGACCGGCAAGCGACACAAAAGCCACACGCTTCCCAACCGAGTTTGCGAGTGCCGCAACAGCCAGCGCCTTTGCGCCATCTCCAAGCCCCGCGACGCGTACTGACCTCTCGCCCTTGCGACACGCGCGAAGGACATTGGCGAATCCCTTGTCTTCCTCGATGCGGCGATACCATTCCATCGTCAGAAATCAGAGCCTCCGTACAAACGCACAGGATACGGGTTCAAAAAGGCTTGAGCAAGACTCCCACTATGCATATATATCAAGACTTTAAAAGGAAGGGATCGTGACCATGCGTCAATACAAGGTTCACACTCAACTCGGCCGTACCGCAGCTCAGATCTTTGTCGCCAATGATCGCATGAACCAGATTCTCATCGAGCATCTTGACCCTGCCGCCTGGAGAGCCAAACCGCCCGGAAAGGTTCGCACCATTGCGGCGATCTTCACGCACATGCACAACGTGCGCACAAAGTGGGTCCGGCTTACGGCTCCGCACCTGAAGGTTCCACAACGACTAAACCGGGCGACTTGCACGCCGCAGCAGGCCCGTGCGGGATTGGCTAATAAGCGCCGCTCGCTGCGCGGAGATGCTCGCTGAAGCGCTCGACGGTTCTGGGCGAATCACGAAGTTTCGCCGAGACGGGTGGGCTCGGCCCTGGCCGGTTGGTATCGAAATGCTGTGCTACATGCTCTCTCACGAAGCCCACCATCGCGGCCAGGTGTTGATGCTCGCGCATCAGCTCGGATTCCCGTTGCCGAATGATGCGGCGCACGGGATCTGGAATTGGGAAAAGCTATGGAAAGAGTGCGGGTCGACTGGCTTGGGATTACCTGACGCCTGAACAGCGCGTCCGGTATGCCATTCCATGCGGTACGTTGTACCGGCGTTTAGCCGGAAGCGTCACATTGGAACTATCCGAATGTGACGCTTCCGGCTAAACGCCGGTACAACGTACCCGCCCCGTCCCTAGGCAATACCACCCATCAAAATACGTGCTTCTACCTATATCGAATTAGGCAGTAACACGGATTCGCGCGCCCGCGCCTTTTCCGCATACTAGCGCTCGGCCAGATCCAGATCACGACAGCTCAGGAGGAAGCCATGAAATACTCACTTGCCACTTCCGATTTCACAGCATCGGGATCCCGAATCCTTCTCATCGTTTCGTATTCCGTTACATTCTTCTTGTTCGCCGCTCTATTCAATGGAGCATCAGCTCCGTTGACGGGCAACCACGGCAATCGGACAGTCGGCCGCAACTGGACAAGTCGCACCTGTCCAGTCAGACGCGGCTCGACTTATGGTGGAGAGGTAAATGCTATACGCGGGCTCGCGGGCCTACGCGCCGTTGAGCTCGATGAAGCGCTCAGCAGAGCGTGCCACCTCCACGCCCGATACCTGGTTACAAACAGCGCTCACCCGAAGGCACAGGGATTAGGCGCGCACGTAGAACTAGAGGAACTGCCCGGCTACACCGCCGAAGGAGCAAAGGCGGCCAGTACCAGCAACATATTCTGGGGCAGAGATATTGCCGGATCGGTTGATCTCTGGATGGCAGGACTGTACCACCGCATCCCTTTTCTCCGGCCGAACCTGAAGCGGATCGGGCTTGGTTATGAGGGGGAGGTCGTCGTCATGGACGTCATATCAGGAGACGTGGGATATGATTATGCCTCAGTAGCCTATCCGGCAGATGGCCAGGCAAATGTGCCTACTGAATTCGGGGTGGAAATACCTAACCCGTTGCCTAAGGGCGCTCCCAGCCCGGCAGGGTACCCGATCACGCTGCAGTTCCCGTTAGTCGCGAAGGTAATCGGCGTGGAGGCTGAGCTTACCGATTCGGGTGGGGCTAAAATAGAGTTCCACTTATCCGATCCGGAGCGGCCTGCCACAAGCTTCCCGCAGCAGAACACAATTTGCCTGATACCGACCAAGCCATTGGCCGCGAACACAACCTACAAGGTCAGCATTAAAGCGAACGTAGATGGGAGGGAGGTGCGGAAGAGCTGGTCGTTTATTACCCGCGAGGAGCAGACACGTAAATAACTCAAGCCGTAAATGGGCGAGAAAAGAGGGCAACGAAATGCGCCAGTCATACTTTCAGTCCCAGTCCCAAAACCTCGCGGCAATATTTGATACTCTTCTCCAGTTCGGCCTTTTGAAACTCCTGCTCGGCCAGCTTTCGATCTTTGCCTTCGGGGGCTTTGAAAGCTTCGACCGCGCGCCCGCGTTTGGCCATCGCGGTGAATCCGAGAAACTCTTTCGCGCGGATGTCGCGATAAAATTTCCAGAAATCTTCTTTCTGAAAAGGGAACTGGCGTACCGCGCCGGAAATGATTTCGAGCTGGACGCTCACGCCGGGGCAGAGGTCGACGAAGCGGTCGAAATATTTTTGCCAGTCAACCTGCCCTTCGCCCATCGCCGTCCAGGCAACTGACGCGCCTTCGCTCGTTTCCCAGATCATCGAATCGCGAATGCCGGTCGTCGCGGCGTAAGGGCCGAGGATCTCCAGATTCTCCATCGGGTCTTCGAGCGTCCACGTGGCGTTGCCAGAGTCCATCGTCGCGCCGACGTAATCGCGCCCGCACTCTTCGATCAGGTTGGCGAGCTGCCACGCCTGCATATCGCCCGCATGGTTTTCGATGGCGATTTTCACGCCCGCGTCAATCGCCTGACTGCGCGCGGCCTTGCAGACACGGATCGTATCCTTCCATCTTGGCTCGAGTCCGCCAGGTAGCTTGCGGTCGTCGGCTGTGCCCTGATAACAGCGGGCGACGCGCGAGCCTAAAGTTTTTGCGACACGAATTAACAGAGTCAGATGCTCTTCCGCCGTTCCGAATTTTGTGTTGAAGCTCTTCGCCGACGGGCAGATGCTGCCCGTGCCGGCTTGAATTTCGACGCCCAGGTCATCAGCCCTTTTCTTGAGGTCTTTGAGATATGCGTCGTTGTGGCTTTCATAAACGTCGAGGTCGGAGAGGAGGATCGTGTCAACTTTTAGTTTTGCCGCGTAATCGAGCAGTTGCGGCGCTTTCCACCCCATTGCGCGGATCGAGAAGTTGTCGAATCCGAGTTTAAGACGACGACGTTTTGTTGTTTGCGCTAACGGTGTTATGTCGGTCATGGTTGCGGCTCCGGCGATGGCGAATGATTTGATGAATTGTCGGCGTGATTTCATTTTAGTCTCGACTCCGAGCACACACTTTCAATCGCCTGTCCACGGCCTGAGCCGTGGCACCCAGCGCGGGACATTGGCTTTGTATTTACGATACTGCTCGCCAAATCGCTTTTCCAGCCCTGGCTCTTCGGAGTAGGGCCAATGCAACTCATTCAAGCACTGAAACAGAAATTGCGCTAGCTCTGGGAGCGAAACGCGCCGGCCGGAGACCGGCGTCTGGAGATAGACATTTGCAGGGTCCGTATGCGGCCTTTCGCCGTCGCCTTTGGCGACGGCGGCAAGCTAAAGCTTGAACTCAAACTTATTGGGTTTGAGTTCAAGCTTTAGCTTGCGGCTGCCGCGAAGCGGCAGCCGGAGCGCTGGTCGGAGACCGGCTACGCGCATGGTGCAAGTTCCGTTGATGAGGCTGGTCCGCGAGGTGAGACCGCAGACAAGATCTCATCACCGGAAGCGACTTCGAAGACAGTATTCAAGCGGCTGATTTCCAGCAGCCTACTTACACGCTTCGTGACGTTCATGAGTTTGATGTCGCTCCCTTTTGATCGAGTCTGTTGAAGCAGCTCCAACATCACACCCAAACTGCCCGCATCGACGGTACTTACACGTGAGAGATCAAGTACGATAGTGTCAACGCCCGTCTCGGAACGCACAGCGTTGCATAGTGCTGCGGTTTCACCCCTTACCATTCGCCCTTGCAGGCACAGGATAGTGACGTTCGCCAACTTCTTAGTGTGTACTTTCAGCATAAACCATGCTCCTTTTGCTCAACTGCGTCGTCAGCATATCAGTTTCTCGTCTCCAACAATTAGTCGAACGACGGACCGCTGGATCTACGTGCTTTTTCAAAATCTCCGAGAAAATCTTGCCAGCACACGGATCGCGTGCTCCAATGGGTTCATCGGCAACGAACATGAATGATCAAGGGCGGCAGTCGCGAAGCGGATCTGAGCCATTCCACCTCCAATATTTCGTAGCCATCTCCATTGAATCGTAGAGATTACGTTGTGAAAAACCCGGTTGTCAGCGAAAGTTATTTGCAGCGTGCAACTTCTCAACGTAAATCCTGGGCACATCTATTGCTGATGGATCGTTGTTTTCTAATACCAAAGAATTGCGCCATGTGATGATGTGCCTTCAAGGCTTCTCGATATCCCCGCCAAGCCCCGCTCAATACCGTGTAACCGGGGTTAACACCTTTATGTCGAGCCGCGACGGAGTTGGTTGCCAGAAGACCTTGGCCAGAATACTCTTGATATCGAAACGAAGTTTGAGAGGACAGCAAAGAGAGTGTGTGAACTCTGGAGGTCCCGTGGCAGACCGGGCTCGACCCGGAGCAAGCATGAGATGAAGTAGGTTCCTACATTGTTAGCAATGGGAGACAGGCTCGATGAAGGGCCTGTTCGAAAAGGAGAATCGCAATGGAAAAGTCACTCAAGGTAATCAACAACTCTGGCAGCGGGTGTGGCAGCTGTGCCACGACGGGGTGCGGGACGTGTGGAACCGCCTCGCCGAAAATTCCCGCACCGGCGCCACTCAGTCGAAGAGAACTGGGCCGGGTCATCCTCGCCGCATCCGCGGGTGCGCTGGCCACCGCGTGCTCGACGGAGAAACCCGCCGAGAAAGCCGCAGAGAAGGCCGCTTCACCGAGCCCTGCCCCCGGTATTTCGGCTGACCTCAACGTGGTCAAGAAGGCGAAGGGCCCGATAATGACGGTGATCGACGAGTTCTACAAAATGGGCCCCGGTCCATCGAGCTCCCACACCATGGGTCCGATGAGGATCACTTACGATTTCTTCGAGCGGGTTACAAAGCTTCCGGAAGATCAGCTCAAGCGCGCAACGGGGCTCAAGGTTCACCTGTTTGGGAGTCTCAGCCAGACCGGAAAAGGCCACGGGACGGACAGGGCTTCGCTTGCTGGTCTGCTCGGAAAAGCTCCAGCGACGTGCCCCCCGGAATTCCTGGACGGGCTTGCCGCCAACCCGGATCAACAACACAAGGTGACTATCGGCCCTACGAGCATGAACCTCGGGCTGAAGGACATCGTCTTCGACGCCACCAAGGGCGACTTTCATCATCCGAACACGATGACGGCGAAGCTCCTTGCCGGAAACGAAACACTCTACGAACAGGAATACTATTCGGTCGGTGGTGGATTCATCGAGTGGAAGGGTTACAAGGCACCAGACAAGGGAAACCCGAAATATCCCTTCAAGCAGGCGAATGAGCTGAAGAAATTTCTATATGACGACAAAATCCCCCTAACGAAGATCCTGCTCGAAAATGAAATGGCCATCTCTGGCAAAAGCGAGAAGCAGATCTGGGAATTTCTCGATCAGGTGTCCGAAGTCATGCTGCGTCTCGTCGACACCGGGCTCAAAGTGGATAGCGTTCTCCCGGGTCCCATCAAGTTGCACAGCAAGGCGGCGACGATGATGCGCAACATGGACACTTCTGCAAAGGGTCCAGCAGCGAAGGCGATTACCCAGGTCGCTGCGTACGGGTTTGCAGCGGCCGAGGAGAATGCTCGTGGACACATCATTGTCACGGCGCCGACAGGAGGCTCCGCTGGAATTATCCCGGCCGTACTCAAATCTCTTCGCGACATCAACACTCCGCAGGAGAAGATTCGGGAAGGGCTACTGGCGGCCGCGGCGATTGGCTACCTGTGCAAGCACAACGCCACTCTGTCGGGCGCCGAAGGGGGTTGCCAGGCGGAAGTTGGGGTTGGTTCGTCGATGGGCGCCGCGATGATCGCTACAGCGTTGGGCTCGAGCCCCAAGGTTGTCTCGAACGCCGCGGAGTCTTCACTCGAGCATCATCTCGGCATGACGTGCGACCCGGTGGCGGGTTATGTCCAGGTTCCATGCATCGAGCGCTGTGCTTACGGAGCGGTCAAAGCATGGACCGGCTACTGCATCGCGAGCGAGGAAAACCCCGCGCAGCGTCGTCTCGATCTCGATACGACGATCGCGGCCATGGACCTCACGGCCAGGGAAATGAACACGAAGTATAAGGAAACGTCAGAAGGCGGTCTGGCTGTCTCTCTCGTGCTTTGTTAAGTCAGGCCGAGAGCACTGACCAAGCGCTGCGCAGCAGCGCACGGCTCCGGAGCGAGCTACGCAACTGGGCCGGTGTCAGTAGCCCGAGCCGAAAAGGAATGCGAGCTCCGCGAGCAGCGACATCTAGGCTCGCAATCAGATGCCGCTCCCTTACGGTCGGGCTCACTGACACGTCGTTGCTATTCGCGGACCAAAGACACTGGCTCAACTCGAGAGTCAGGGCGAGAGCCCTGACTTGGCAGCAGCGTGATTGTCAAAGTGAGCTTCCTATGGCGTCAGCAGCGACAACTCCCGAAACGAAGCAACACAAGGACAAAGACAACTCCGGCTCGAACACGAGGACGGCTGTTGTTGCGTGGGTACTGGTAGCGGTCTTCTACTTCTATCAGTACTCACTGCGCTCGGCTCCAGGCGTCATGATGCCTCAGTTGCAGGAGGCCTTCGGGCTGACTGCACTGGGGGTCGCCTCCATTCTGGGGATGTTCTACTACGGATATTCTCCGTTCAGTCTCGTTGCCGGAGCAGCCATGGATCGACTAGGGCCCGGGCGACTCTTGCCTATGGCTGCTGCTACCGTAGGTATAGGAGCTCTTCTCTTCGCTACGGGTAACAACGGGGCGGCGAATGTGGGGCGATTTCTGCAGGGCGCAGGTGGCGTCTTTGCACTGGTTGGGGCGATCTACATCGCTACCAAAAACTTTCCTGCCTCGGTTGCAGCCACTTTGATCGGGGCGACTCAGATGTTCGGCATGGCCGGCGGTTCGGCCGGACAGTTTGCCGTCGGCCCGATGATCACTGGTGGCCTTACCTGGAACCAGTTCTGGATGGGCATGGGCATCGGCGGTCTTTTGATCGCCGTTGTGCTCTTTTTCCTGCTGCCAAGAGAAGGTAGAACGCAACAGCCCGGCAACTGGATGAAAAGCATGGCCGGTGCTTTCGGCACAGTATTCAAGAATCCGCAATCGATTCTGTGCGGATTGATTGCGGGGTTGCTCTTCATCCCGACGACCCTCTTCGACATGGTCTGGGGCGTGCGCTTCCTGCAGGAGGGACATGGCGTCGGTTATGGCGAAGCGGTGATGCGTTCGGCGACGGTCCCTTTCGGATGGATCATAGGCTGCCCGCTGCTCGGCTTCATTTCTGACCGGCTCAAGCGGCGAAAGCCGGTGATCATCGGAGGTGGGGTCGTGCTGCTTGCCTGCCTCGCGTGGATACTCTATGGCCCTACAGATGTCTTCCCTCCCTACGTACTCGGTCTGGTCGCCGGAATTGCGTCCGGCGCGGCGATGTTGCCATACACCGTAATCAAGGAGGCCAACCCTCCTCAGTTTGGCGGGACAGCAACAGGTGTCATCAACTTTATCAACTTTACTTTCAGCGCTTTGCTTGGGCCAGTTTTTGGTGGGGCTCTCCTACGCATTTCCGGCGGGGCCACGCAAATGGAACTTGAACATTACCAAACAGCGTTTAAGCCGCTTCTCTATGGCGTTGCCATCGCTATCGTACTTGCTTTTGTGTTGAAGGAGACTGGCGAAGCTGTCCGCCGATCACCTGCAGTAGCGACCAAAGTATAAAGATGAAACAGGCTGGACGAAGAAAGCCATAGAGGTTTGTATGGACGATTATGCGCTAGTGCTCAACGCGGGCTCTTCGAGTCTGAAGTTCTGCGTATTCAACCGCCCTCAAGGTGAAAGCTGGCAGCTGGCATCGCGCGGCCAGATCGAGGGTATCGGTACGGCGCCCCGGCTGTCTGTCAAAGACGCCGAGGGCAAAAGCCTCGCGGACGAGAAGCTTGACACATCGATCCGCGATGGACGCGCTGCCATCGAGTCTCTGGCCACGTGGCTTCGTTCCAGGTACGGCGGCGCCCGTGTGCTGGGTATCGGCCATCGTGTCGTCCATGGAGGAGCGCGATACACGAGCCCTGTGATCCTAAGCCGCGAGGTTCTGGCAGACCTGAAGGAACTGGTTCCGCTGGCGCCGTTGCACCAGCCGTACAACCTGGCCGCCATCGAAGCAGCGTTCGAACGACTTCCCGAGACGCCTCAAGTCGCATGCTTCGATACCAGCTTTCATCGCAGCCACTCCGCTGTCGCGGATCTGATACCCCTCCCGCCCGACGTCCGCAAAGGGGGACTCCAGAGATATGGTTTCCACGGCCTGTCTTATGAATATATCGCTTCGGTTTTGCCGGAGGTCGCCCCGGAGATTGCCAGCAAGCGTGTCATCGTCGCTCATCTCGGGAGTGGAGCAAGTCTTTGCGCTTTAAAGGATGGAAAGAGTGTGGACACAACCATGGGCTTCACGGCCGTCGATGGTTTGTCCATGGGAACCAGACCTGGCTCGCTTGATCCCGGAGTCATTCTCTACCTTTTTCAAAGCCTGGGCCTGTCAGTCAAGGATGTAGAGACGATTCTCTACAAAAAGTCCGGGCTGCTCGCTATTTCCGGAATCAGCAACGATATGCGAGACCTGCTCGGCAGGGACGAACCCGAGGCGCGCCTCGCCGTCGACTACTTCGTTTACCGCGCTGCCAAAGAAATCGGAGCGCTGACAGCAGTCCTGGGTGGTATCGATGGTCTCGTATTCACAGCCGGCATCGGAGAGAACTCGGTGGAAATCCGCAGGCGGATATGTGAGGCGTCAGCCTGGCTGGGCATCGAGCTCGATTCAGAAGCAAACGCCAGCCGAGGTCCGCGGTATCTCGACGCGGGGAAGCAAGGTCTCGGCATGGGTTATTCCAACCAACGAGGAACTTATGATCGCGCGGCATACCGGTACGTTACTTGGAATACGGTAAGCCGCCTTTAAGAACGGAAACGAGAGGGAGATTACAAATGGTTACCAGAGTTTCGCACGAAAGTGCCAGTAAGAAAACCATTCCCGAGTGGGAAGGATTCAAGAAAGGTGTCTGGCAGAAGGAGATCAATGTTCGTGACTTCATCCAGCAGAACTACGAGCCATACGAGGGAGACGCCTCGTTCCTTGCGCCCGCGACCGAGCGGACAAAGAAGCTTTGGGATCGGTTGAACGAACTGTTTGTGGAGGAGCGCAAGAAAGGGGTGCTGGACGTCTCGCAGATCCCCAGTTCCATCACTGCCCACGCTCCCGGCTACATAGACCGTGACAATGAAGTCATCGTTGGTCTTCAGACCGAAGCGCCGTTGAAGCGGGCCATCATGCCAAATGGCGGTTTCCGAATGGTACAAGGTGCGCTCAAAACGTACGGATACACGCCGGATCCGCATGTAGTCGAGGCGTTCACAAAGTACCGCAAGACCCATAACGAAGGCGTCTTCGATGCATACACCGCCGACGTGAGGCGATGCCGTAGCTCGCATATGCTGACCGGACTCCCGGACGCGTACGGACGAGGCCGCATCATCGGTGACTACCGGCGCGTACCGCTCTACGGCGTTTCGCGGCTCATCGAACGCAAGCAGGAAGAGAAACAGAGCCTCGACTCGGCTATGTCGACAGACGAGATCATTCGTGACCGCGAGGAACTGAGCGAGCAGACTCGTGCCCTCAAGGAACTGACGCAGATGGCCGCGAGTTACGGTTTCGACATCTCGAGTCCGGCTCACACTGCGAAGGAGGCCGTGCAGTGGCTCTATCTCGGGTACCTGGCTGCAGTCAAGGAGCAGAACGGGGCCGCGATGTCGCTCGGTCGCGTGTCGACTTTCCTTGATGTCTACTTCGAGCGCGACCTTGCGGCAGGTGTGCTCACCGAGGAGCAGGCGCAGGAGATCATCGATGACTTCGTCATTAAGCTGCGCATCGTTCGTTTCCTGCGCACGCCGGAATATGACGATCTGTTCGCGGGCGATCCGACCTGGGTCACCGAGTCGATTGCGGGCATGGGGGACGACGGGCGGACGCTGGTGACAAAAACCAGCTTTAGGTTTCTTCAGACTCTTTACAACATTGGACCTGCTCCGGAACCGAATCTGACAATCTGGTATTCCCCGCGTCTCCCAGACGGCTTTCGCAGCTTCTCATCGAAGGTGGCGATCGACACAAGCTCCATTCAATTCGAGAGCGACGAAATAATGCGCCGCGCCTGGGGTGATGACGGAGCCATTGCCTGTTGCGTGTCGCCGATGCTGATGGGCAAGCAGATGCAGTTCTTCGGCGCTCGAGCCAACCTCGCAAAGTTACTCCTCTACGCGATCAACGGCGGCAGGGACGAAATCACAGGCGAGCAGGTAGCGCCGGCGTACGGTGCGGTTCAGGGCGATGTTCTCGACTTTGACGACGTTCTCGAAAAGTACGAAAAGATGATGGACTGGCTCGCAGGCGTCTACGTCAATGCCATGAACATCATCCACTATATGCATGACAAGTATGCTTATGAGCGAATCGAGATGGCGCTGCACGACTACAATCCGCTGCGAACGATGGCGTTTGGCATGGCAGGGATGTCGGTGGTCTCTGACAGCTTGTCGGCAATGCGCTATGCAAAGGTGCGGGTAATCCGGGATGAAACCGGACTGGTGACCGACTATCAGACAGAGGGAGAGTTCCCTCAATTTGGCAACAACGATAATCGGGTTGACCAGCTTGCCACGTGGGCTGTCAGCACGTTTATGACCAAGCTCAGAAAGTATCCAACCTATCGCAACGCCGTACACACCCAATCGATTCTGACCATCACTTCGAACGTGGTCTATGGCAAGAGTACCGGCAACACACCTGATGGCAGGCGGCAGGGAGAGCCGTTCGCGCCGGGCGCCAACCCAATGCACGGGCGGGACAAGCATGGCATCCATGCTTCGGCTGCGTCGGTCGCCAAGATTCCGTACCGCGATGCGGCCGATGGCATTTCTCTCACGGCGAGTTTGTTGCCGGAAGGGTTGGGAAGAGTTGACGCGGACCGGATCACGAATCTTCGCGGCATGCTCGACGCGTTCTTCAGCGCTACTGGTTATCACATGAACGTCAACGTGCTGAATCGCGAGCAGCTGCTGGATGCGATGGATCATCCGGAGAAATACCCGCACCTCACGATCCGCGTCTCAGGTTACGCAGTTAACTTCGTTCGATTGACTCGCCAGCAACAGATGGACGTGATCAACCGGACGTTCCACGGAAGGCAGGCAGTAATATGAACGAAGAACAGGCAACGCAGCCGGTTTCGCTGGAAGCGTCGAGTCCTTTCGTGCTACGCGTAAACCTGAGCCAGGACGTGCCGGAAACGGATGTGCGTTCAGCGCTCGCGACCGGAGACATGGGCTTCCTGCATTCATTCACTACCGGCTCGACCGTTGATGGACCGGGTGTGCGCGTGGTCGCATGGACGACGGGTTGTCAATGGCGGTGCAAATACTGTCACAACCCGGACACCTGGAACATAAACAACGGCATTCCGGTGAGCGTGACTCGGGCAGCCGAACAGCTGCGCAAATATCGCACTGGACTGCAAATCATGTCAGGCGGGTTTACCATAAGCGGCGGCGAGCCGCTTATGCAGGACCGGTTTGTCGTCAAGTTGTTTGCTGCCGCGAAATCGATGGGGATTCATACCGCTCTTGATACCAACGGCGGCCTGGGCGCGCGGCTAAGCGACGCCGAACTGGAAACAATCGACCTGGTACTGCTGGATCTTAAGACCTGGGATGCGCAGCGCCATAAGGAGCTTACTGGCGTGGAAGTTGGTCCGACTCTCGATTTCGCGCGGCGGCTTGGAGAACGAAGAAGACCGATCTCGGTGCGCTTCGTGTTGGTGCCGGGCGTGACGGACGACGCGGAAGACGTTGCTCAGATCGCGAAGTTTGCCGCCAGCCTGGGAACTGTGGAGAGGGTCGATGTACTCCCCTTTCATCAAATGGGCCGGTATAAGTGGGAGAAGCTCAAACTGAATTACGAGCTTGGAGAAACTGAGCTGCCGTCACCCGAACTGGTCGAGCGAGTTTGCAGTCAATTCCGCGCCGAGGGGCTGACTACATATTGAAGACGAAGCGCTGGGAGCGCCGGTCTCCAGACCGGCCACGAGCCGCGAAGCGTGCGAGTCGTGGAGAGTCCTTGTGATGTCCACGACTCGCACGCTTCGCGGCTCGTGGCCGGTCTGGAGACCGGCGCTCCCAGGGTCCCGTCATTTCCGTTCATCCAACCGATTGTATTTTTTCAGAATCTCTTTGACGCGGTCGTGCGGAATTGCCTGGAGTGTTCGTCCGTTGGCTCCGGTCATGGTTTCGCCGGCGACCAGAGCGTTGATGATGGCTTCTTCAGTCGCTTGAACCGTGGCATCGAACAAAGCGCTGATACGCTGGTTTGAGAGCATTGCCACCTGCGCGTTCTCCCTCGCTGTCGCAGCTCCCGGATTAGCGGTGGAGAACGCAATCACAATGTCACCCGATCCGTTACCAGAGGTCGCACCGGTGCGTCCAAGACCAAGCGTGGCGCGCCGTGCGATGCGCTTCAATTGATGCGGCAGTAATGGCGCATCGGTTGCAATCACGATGATGATCGAGCCGAGTTCTTCGTCCTCATTCGGGCGGCCTCTTGGTGGTAATTGCTCCGACAGCTCGGCTCCAACCGGCGCGCCCGCGATCCGCAACTGATTTCGTCCGCCGTGATTGGCCTGTACCAGTACGCCAACCGTATACCCACCGGATTGATCACCAGTCTTGCGAGAGGACGTACCTGTTCCGCACTTGTAGCCGTAGCAACTCATAGCGGTGCCACCGCCAGTGTTGCCTTCAGCGACGGGTCCTGAACTGGCGGTATCCAGAGCCTTGAAGACGTGTTCTTTTTTGACGTGAAATCCGTTGATGTCGTTCAGCCCGCCATCATAGGTCTCTGCAACGACAGGCAACGCCCAGGGCTGCGGCATTTTGTTATGCTCGACTGCCCACATAATGGCTGCATCACGCACCGTGCCAACGCTGTGGGTGTTGGTGATAAATACCGGACCCTCCAGGAATCCGGCCTCTTCAATCCACGTGGTGCCGGTCATCTCGCCATTGCCGTTGATAGAGAACCATCCGGCGAATACCTGGTCGGTCGAGGTCTTGCCGCGCGGAAGAATGGCGGTAACGCCGGTCCTTACCGGGCCGACGCCGACTTTCAACGGACCTTCACCCGAGATGATGGTTGAAAGACCGACCTCAACCCCTTTCACGTCGGTGATCGAGTTGAGCGGGCCTGCGGTCCCTTCGAAAGGTATCCCGAGGTCCCTCGCACGCGGCCTGGTTTGCGCATAGGCAACCTGAACAATCAGCAGCAACACAGCAGCAGTGCCCGCAACGAATCTGGCTTGACGTTGTTTGATAGTCATGGCGTTCACTCCTTGTCCACTCGGAAGTAAAACTTACACTACTAGAGCGGAACGAAAAGCGCTGACAAGTCCCCGCACTCCAAATCGGGCTCCCAGGAAAAAAAAGGAGTAGAATGAGTGTAGCATCGGAGGGGATATGTCCGTACAGCGTAATGACTGGTCGCTGCAGCGCAAGGGCTTCATTGATCAGCAACGGCACAAAGAGCGGATTCAGGAGGCGATCCGGAAGAATTTGGGATCGATCGTCTCCAACGAATCCATCATTCTTTCCGACGGCAAGAAGACCGTGCGTGTTCCGATCCGCTCGCTCGACGAGTACAAGTTCAGATTCGATCATCGAAAGCGCAAGCACGTTGGTCAGGGAGATGGCAGCACCAAAGTTGGCGATGTCATCGGACGCGAAAATCAGAGCCAGGGTCAAGGCACGGGTCAGGCGGGCGACAGTCCCGGGGTTGACTACTACGAGGCTGAAGTCGATATCGATTCGATTGCGGCATTGATTTTTGAAGATCTGCAGCTCCCGTTTCTCGAAGACAAATCGAAGCAGGCGGTGCAATCAAAGGTTACAAAGTTTACGGAGATTCGCAGGGTAGGCCCGCTCTCGAATCTGGACAAGCGCAAAACAATTCTCGAGAACCTTCGACGCCAGGCGCGCGAGGGTGGCTCGACTAAGCTTGGACCGATCAAGAAGGAAGACCTTCGATTCAGGAGTTGGGAAGAAGAAATCCATTACGAGTCAAATGCAGTCGTGCTCGCGTTGATGGACGTTTCAGGAAGTATGGGCGAGTTCAAGAAGTATATCGCTCGAAGTTTCTTCTTCTGGATGGTGCGCTTTCTGCGCACGAAGTACGATCACGTAAAGATCGTATTCATCAGCCATCACACTGAAGCAAAAGAAGTCACCGAAGAGGCCTTTTTTACGCAGGGCGAATCAGGCGGGACTGTAGTCAGTTCGGCATACAAACTCGCTCTCGACATCATCGCGGACCGGTACCGCCCTCGCGACTGGAACATCTATCCTTTCCACTTTTCGGATGGCGACAACTATTACTCTGATAACGAGGACGCAGTGCGTCTCGCAGATCAATTGATTGAGACGTGCACTCTTTTCGGATATGGGGAGATAGGAGAGGAAGGCGCGGGAAGCTACAGGAGAAGTTCCGGGGCTCTTCTGTCGATCTTCAATGATCGCTTGAAGAACAAGGATCGGTTTATTGGCGTCAGAATAGATGACAAACAGGACGTGTATCCGGCGCTGAAACAGTTCTTTGGAAAGCGCGGGATTACGGCGTGAGGAAGCAGCTGAAGCTTGAACTCCGTACTAAAATCCCAGTGTTCTACACGCACCGCAGTGATCGCAGGGCTTGTCTTTTTCGATCGAACATTCTTTCGTTTCAAGAAACTCTACCAGTTCCCGCACTGCTGACGCCTCGCCGGTTGCTTCGCCTATATTGAACAACTGCTGACTCGGGTGAAGGTCGGACTCGTAGGAGACTGATGTCCACGGAGCTAAGTATTCCTGGGGAGTTGTCGCTCGGGTGTTTTCCGGTGGTGAGTCAGCTTTGTTGAGGCGGCGAATCACGTTACCGGCAATCTGGTCTATGAGATTCTGGTTATTCTGATTCATGTCGAGCCGTTTCACGCCCGTGTCACATCGATCTCGTCGACAATACCGACAATGGCGCTATCGATTGCAGCTCCCTGCTCTCCGGTTGCCGCTGTTGAGGCCGCCCATCCTTCCTGAACAACTATGACGACATCACCTTCACCAGCATCGACCGAGTCGAGAGCGAGCATTGACAACCCGCGCGACGATCCATCGGGATTGATCGGCTGAACGAGCATTACGCGGGCGTTCTGGTACCTGACGTTCTTTTGCGTGGCAACTACATTTCCAAGGACGCGCGCCAGGATCATAGAGTATTGTTCCTGACGTGATCTGGTGAATCAACAATTCCTACAATTGTGCAGTCAGTTGGGACAGAGCCGCCTTCAAAAGGAAAACTCGCTTCCTTCCCCCGGCACCAGAAGACAATTTCACCGACACCAGCGCCCACTGAATCAATCGCCACGAGAGGCTTACCCGAACCCTTGAGATGGCCATCGAGCGATTGAATGATCAGGAGCTTGCGCCCTTCAAGCTCGCCATTCTTCACGGTCGAAACCACATTCCCGATGACCCGCGCCAGCTGCATGCCTGCATGATACGATGATTCGCCTATGAACAACACTATTCGCGCTATCATCTTTGACTTCAATGGAGTCATCTGCGATGACGAGCCAATACACTTCCAGGCAACCAGCAGAGTGCTGGCCGGACTGGGAATCTTTCTGTCAGATGAGGACTACAACCAGAACTTTCTCGGATGCGCAGATCGCGAAAGCTTCGCGAAAATTATCTCTGAGCGTGGCAACAGGCCGATTGGCAGTGCGGAACTTGAAGAACTCATAGCCAGAAAATCCGATTACTACCTCGAAGTCGTCAGCGGAGGGCCGCCTTTTGTTTCCGGCGCAATCGAATTCATCAGGGAAGCTTCTCGCAGCTATTGGCTGGCGATTGCTTCAGGCGCGTTGAGACGCGAAATCGACTTTGTCTTACGCGCAGGTGGCGTGTGCGATTTCTTCCGCGTCATTATCTCTGCGGACGACACGTCGCATTCCAAACCTCATCCTGAGGTCTACCAAAAAGCGCTCGAACAAATGAACGTTGATCTGCTACCCGCGAATTGTGTTGCAATTGAGGACTCGGCGCGTGGTGTCGCGTCGGCGAAGAGTGCTGGAATGAAATGCCTTGCGCTTACTACATCACTTGGTCACGAAGCTCTCTCATCGGCTGACTGGGTTCTTCCGGGTTTTCCGCCCCTGGCGTCTGCTCCATGGTCCCGGCCTCCGTCTTCGTCTCCGTCAATACCCTGACGACTTACAACACTTTGACTACAATAAGACTGAGGTCGTCGTGCTGGTGTGCCCCTGCTGAGAATTCTTTGATATGCCTGAGAACGGTGTCGACGATAGCGTTTGCTTTCTGGTGGCGGTTGCGCAGCAAGAGATCGATCAATCTGCCTTCACCAAAGTCGATGCGGTCAGGATGAGCTGTGTGTGCTTCGACAAGACCGTCCGTATATAGAAACAGAATATCGCCTCGTTCAAGATTGACGGTTTCGCTCTTGTAGTGCTGACGGTCGAAGACCCCCATCAGAAGACCGCCGGTTTTTAGCGCGCGCCATTTGCCGGATGGCTTGATGTGAAGCGGTGGATTATGGCCCGCGTTGCAGTACTGGAAATTGCGGTTCTCACCGTCAATTACTCCGTAAACGAGAGTCACAAGCAATTGTCGTCCGAGGTCGCGATGAAGCCGCATATTCGAATCGCGCATTACACGCGCGGGTCCGTGCCCTCGCCGCGCGACGCTGCGCATCAGACTTCGGGCCGCAGCCATTCCCATCGCGGCGCGGACTCCTTTTCCGGAGACGTCGCCGATCATTATTCCCAGGCGGCGATCCGAAAGTGGAATGTAGTCATAGAAATCTCCTGAGAGGTTGAGCGCGGGTTCGAGACGCGCGGCAATTTCAAAGCCCTTCAGATTTGGATCTGCGTCGGGAATCATCGCGCGCTGCACGTCGCGGGCCATGAGAATTTCGCGCTCGAAGGCCCTTTCGCGCGCAACATGCTGGGCGTGAAGTTTCGCGTTCACAAGCGCGATGCTCAGATGATTCCCAACACTTTCGAGAAGCCGGGCATGGTATTCGTTGAACGCGTTCCGCCGGCTGCTTTCAAGGGCAATAACCCCTATCACCCGTTCCTCATAGAGCAGGGGAACCGCAATCTCCGATATCTGGCCAAAGTTCTCCCATGCATCGTCAACATAGTAGTCCGTGTCCCTGGTAACATCGCCCACGATCTGAGTCTTTTTCTCACGCACTGCGCGTGCGACGATTCCGCGAGCCACCGGAGTTCGAGTTGGCCTGATTCGACTCTTGACGCCATATCCTTCTTCGATGTGCCAGACAAACTCTTCGGCCTCTTCGTCGATCAAACCCAGCATCAGAAATTCATATTCAATCACGCGGTCAAGGAGCGGCGCGATGTGATTGAGCAGGCGGTCGAGATCCAGAATCGCTGTAATCTCGTGGCCGATCTCGATGAGCGTTCGCATTTCGCGAGTACGCTGTCGAAGCTGGTCGTAAAGCTGAGCGTGTGCCAGAGCGACCGCAAGTTGATTGCCGAGAATACTCAGGACCCGTTCGTGCTCCTGGGTAAAGTAGTCGGGTTCGACACTTTCGAGCGTGAGCACACCAACAACGCGCTGCTCGCGAATGAGAATCAAAGGAACGGCGATCTCAGAGCGCGGCTCCTCGCCGCCTTCGACCGGCACCTTGAAGTTGCGCGAATCGTTGCGCAGGTCTGCGACAACTATTGTCTGACCGGAGCGCACTGCTGCTGACGCGATGCTGCGATCGAGTGGAATCAGCTCGTGGCGTGCTACCTCTTCCGGAGGATATCCAATCGACTTCTTCCACACGAGTCCGCCCCGGGAGGAATCGACCAGCAACAGGTTAAAGAACTTGTAATCGATGACCTCCTGGACGCGACGAGCTACGCGCTCAATCAGCTCATCCAGGTCGAGGATCGAGATAAACTCAACACTCAGATCACTGATGAGTTGTTGAACGCGCTCCGGATCGGTAAGTCTCCCGGTAGAGCGGGATCTGGTAGAAGAAAGTTTCTTAGTTGCCATTCATCCTGTCTATAAGTCCTGTATTTGTGAGGTATCGGATGAAGGATAAGAAGTGGAGCTAGTCGGGCTCGAACCGACGACCTCTTGAATGCCATTCAAGCGCTCTTCCAAGCTGAGCTATAGCCCCAAAACGTAACGTTGATCATATCGAACGCCTGCATGGAGTTCAAGGTACGTTGGAGCGCCGTCTAGCCGGAAGCGTGCGAGTCGAGGAGAGTTCGAAGCTCCACGATTCGCGGCTCGTGGCCGGTCGGAGACCGACGCTCCCAGACGCGTGAACTCCAACGAGCCGGCTTCGACCGGATCAGATCCTTGCCACTCAAATACCCGACTACCACACCTTCCGCGTCAACTACCGCCAGATGCTTAAGGTTACCTCCATTGAGCTTATGTTCTGCATGTTCAATTGATGAACGAACCGGGACAAACTGTGCGTCGCTGACCGGTTCCATTACCTCCCTGACTGTCACGCGTGACCACTCACTTTGAGGCAGTGGACGGACGCGGCTGAGCGATAGAATTCCATGCAATCGCCCACCTTTGATTACCGGAAACGTCGTGTGTCGATGCTCGGAGAGCGTCTGCTCGATGAAATCGTCAATTGATGTTTCGGGCGCCACTCCAATGGGCGGGCTGGACATTATCTCGCCGACGGTCCCCGGAACGCGCCATTTAGCTTGCGCGTCAGAGTTCGCATTTACATTCACATTCGAATTCGCGTTCGCGTTCGCTTCAGACTTCGCGACACTTTGTCGGTGACGGTAATCACCCTCAGCAACATTTCGCAAAAAGAAACCGACAATCACGAGCCAGACAGCTGTCAGATAATCACCCCACCAGAAAGCCGAAAAGATCCCAAACGACGAAAGCATGTAGGCTATCGCTGTTCCCATGTTCTTCGCGGTTCTTGTAGCAGCCATAACATCGCCATTGCGATGCCAGAGCCACGCGCGCAATGCTCGGCCTCCATCAAGAGGCAGACCGGGAAGCAGATTGAACATAGCCAGCACAAGGTTTCCGATGAAGAGATAGACAAAAACGCGCTCGAACATCACGCGGTGGCTGAAGACCGGCAGCCATTCGACTACTGCCAGACAAAGGAAGAATATCAGGCCCACGACAA
This sequence comes from uncultured Acidobacteriota bacterium, assembly GCA_963813345.1. Taxonomy (GTDB): domain Bacteria; phylum Acidobacteriota; class Blastocatellia; order RBC074; family RBC074; genus CAWDDA01. Next base: position 297,728 of record CAWEYR010000028.1, read on the forward strand.
ACGAGGCAGACGGACCGGCAACTGCAATTCGAAATTCGCCAAGCGGTGTTGGTGGCTCGCTCGCCAACCGTGTCCACCCGCCGAAAATGTGAAGCTGGATGTCGTATATTCTGACTCCTTCAAGCCGCGCCGCGACGGCGTGCGCAAGTTCATGCGCAACGATCGAACTGAAGAGCAGGGCCGACATCAGCGTCCCGAATAGAAAGTATTCTGTGACAGTAAACGCGTGGCCAGTCTGGCGGGGTAAATAGACAGCCGATGCCAGCCAGACGTGAAGAAGTACTACCGGAATCCAGGTGAAATCGATGATGATCGGAATGCGGAAAAGACGCGCGATCTGGAAAGTGCGAAACCGCATTTGCTATTCAAACTCTCCACGGATAACGCGCATCAGCTCATTGAGCTGATGATCAAAGAAGTGACCAGCTCCAGGTATGATCTCGAGTCGATAGTTCACAGTTGCGGGCAGCTTTTCGAGACGAGCCATGAGCGGAGCAAGCGGCGCGAGCTCGTCTGTTTCACCGTGAACGAAAAGAAGGGGCTTCGCGCATTCGTCAAGGAACTGAAGTTGGTCCATGCGTAACGAAGTGCCAATCGCGAGCAGGCGTGAAACGCGTGGGTCTTCGCAGCCGAGCTTGAGGCCGACGACCGCACCAAACGAAAACCCGGCAACAACAACTTCGCGTGCCTCGGGCTGATTCAGGAGAAGGTAGTCGAGAGCCGCGCGCCCGTCATCGATCTCGCCCCGACCTTCATCGTGGACTCCAGTGCTTTCACCAACACCGCGAAAATTGACTCTCAAGGTCTCAAATCCGGCCTCCTCGAGCGCCTTCGCTGCGCGATACACAACCTTGTTATGCATCGTTCCACCGAATAGTGGATGTGGATGCAATACGAGCGCAACGCGAGTTGCCGAAGACGATCTCGGACGGTAAATACCCTCGAGCTGACCGTGCGCGACCGGAATCGATATGTTGCCCTTGGGATACATGATTAGCGCAATCGAGGGGGCTCGAATTCAACCACAAACTAAAGTTTGAACTCAAACCCAATGTGGTTCGAGTTCAAACTTTAGTTTGTGGTTGAACACGAACCCCTTTGTGTCACATGCCTGGCCTCACCAGCACTTTCAAGACTCCGTGTGTCGCCGCAAGTTCCATGGCGCGGACACCTTCCGACAGGCCAACCTCCGTCGATACCAGAACCTCCGGTTTCACACGCCCGCTCGCAAGAAGCTCGAGAGCAGGCGCAAAACGGCCGCACCTTGAACCGATCACTCTGATTTCGTCGACGACAATCCGCCACGACTCGAGTGCAACTTCTTCATGGAACGTGGACTTCAGTATGATAGTTCCCTGCGTGCGTACCAGCTCAATCGCACACTTCAACCCCGCCGGTGAGCCACTCGCCTCAACCACGTAGTCAAAACTTCGCGGTTCTCCTAAAACCGCAGTCTGAATGCCCTCTGCGCGAGCCAGCTCGAGCTTCTCGGCATGCTTTCCGATAAGGGTCAGGTCGCACGATGTAGTCGCAAGAACCCGCGCGATCAATTGACCGAGCTTGCCGTCGCCAATCACGGCAACACGATCAGTTGACGCGATCGTGACCTGATCCAGAATCTGACATGCCGCTGCAAGCGGCTCACAAAAGACGGCGTCGCGATCAGAAACGCTCTCCGGGACTTGAATCAGATTGCCTGGCGGGAGCACGAGGTAGTCTGCCAACGCACCGTCGCGCCCGTGAATACCGAGAACCGTTCTCGTCGGACAATGCCGGGCATCGGCTTTGAGACAGAGATCACAGACTCCGCAACCTGCGTTGATTTCGCCAACTACACGGCGCCCGATCTGAGTGCGCTGCGGAGAGCTTTCGACCACTCCGACAAACTCATGACCGAGAGTGCCTGAGAACCCTGCATATCCGCGGGTTATTTGGATATCAGTGCTGCAGATTCCGGCTAGTGTAACCTTGACGAGCGCTTCGCCATTTACGCGGGGAACGTCGACGTCTACAAGCTTGAGACCCGCTTTCTCGTCGAATCTGAGAGCGTTCATCGACGAATTTCGCGCTCTGCCTCGCGGCTCATTACGTAGACCCCACCCGAAACCGAACCAGCGTAGAGGCGATTGCGGTCAAAGGGGTCGGCCCTGAGCGACAGGATACGCCGGCTCGGGAGCACAGTCGTGTCGACGTTTTCCCAGGTTTTCCCGCGATCACGCGAGAAGTAAAAGCCACCAAAGATATGATCGCCGGCATAAACCTCGTCCGGATTCAACGGATTCACTTCAATCGCGCTGATCGCGATTACGAACGGTATTCCACCACCCCGTTGCTCCCATGTCTTCCCGCCATCCAGAGACCGGTAGAACCCATTACCTGTGCCAACAAACATCGTGGTCGCATTTCGAGGGTCAAGCGCAACCGACATGATTCGCTTCGATTCGCTGCCCACGTTCAACCGAACAAAACTCTCGCCTCCATTCCTGGACAAAAAGAGGCCTTCTTCCGTGCCGATACAAATCAGACCCGCAACTCGCGGGTGTGTGACCAGCGAGTTGATAGCTGCTGTTGTGAGCAAAGACCCGCCTGCATCCTCAATCTTGATCTGCTTCCAACCGGCCTTCTCGTCTTCCGTAAAATAAAGCCCATCCCAGGTCGCTGCCAGGAGCACCGGCGTGTCAGATGAGCTCGACCTCACAAGCGGCACAAGATGAAATACCTGGCGATTGAGATTGACAAGGCGATTCTCAGGCGGTTCTTCCGGAACGACTTCAGGCTGAGGCTTTGGCGCCTTTTTGACTGGAGCAGCTGCCGGCTTCTTCTTGACCGGCGTACTTGGACGATGGCTTCGTTCGTTTCTGCACCACAAGCTGCGGACTGCGAAGCGATATGCCCTTTCGCAATTGAACTTCCTGAGCAACGTTCTGATCTGCTTCGCCCTGACTGATCGGCGTTTCCGGAACAAGTTTACTCGGATCCACTGGCTCGTCCTTCTTTACCCGAACCCAGTTTCGACCGCGATCCTCTGATCGGTACACACCGTGATTCGTTCCTGCGTAAAGTATCTGAGCACCCTCTTTCGGCTGATAGATCGAGTACACATCCCGCACGCCCATTCCACGCATCGATTGCTTCCACGTGATGCCGCCATCTTCGCTGACGAAGAGCCCGCCATTGGGACCGTCAAAGATCACTCCAGCGTAAATGCGTCCGCGCTCGCGAGCATCCGCGACAACCGTTCGAACCTGGCGGCTTATGAAACCAGCATTGCTCGGCTCGTAGGTCTCACCTCCGTCGGTACTCATGAGCACGCCATAGTCATCTGTTCCGAGAAAGACTCGATCAGGCCGATCAGGGTGAACAGCAACCGCGTTGATAACCAGACGCAGCGGTGTCACACGGCTCCAACTCTCAGGCTTGCCGCTGTCAGTGGATCGCCACAAACCTTCGGTCGTGCCTGCGAACAAAAGCTCTGCTTTCGTCGGATGTTGGAAGATGACGTGAGTGCGGCGGCTGGTTGACGGAATACCCTGTATCTTCGTCCATTTTTGACTGGCATTCGTGGATCTGTAGATGCCGCTGCACGCGCTCATGAGCACGGTGTCCGGATCATTCTTGTCAATATGTATCGCGAATATATCCGAGTCATCGATCATGCCCGCTTCTTTAGAACCGGCTCGCTTCCATGTTTCGCCTCCATCGGTCGTCTTCCACGGAAGGTGCCACGTACCCGCATAAATCGTCCCGGAGTCCCGCGGGTCAATTGCCACCGAGTGAAAGCCGCGCAATTCGGCGTCATTGTCGGGCGTGATTCGCTTCCAGCTTCTCCCGCGGTTGAGGGTTCGATAGATGCCATCACGCGCCGCCACCGCGAAAACGGCAGCGTCACCGGAAGATTGCACTATTCCCCGCACGGACCGGCCTCTCAGCTCAGTCAGTTCGCGCCAATTGGTCCCATGGTCTTCGCTGATCCATACTCCTCCGCCAATGGCATCGTGATCGGCATCGCGAATCTGCTGCGTTCCGATATAGATCACGTCAGGACGCGTCCGATCGAAGAGAATCGCTGTCAATGCGAATCCGGAAACGCCAAGACCGGGTTTGATTCGCTTCCATGTTTTTCCGCCGTCAGTTGAGCGAAATAGTTGCCCGTCCTGCGTACCAATCAGAATGAGATCACTGTTCTTAGGATCAATGGCAAGAGACAGCACATCGCCCCCGAACGGGCCAGTCATCTGCCAGACGCGTGCTGCTCCGCCCTGCTCGGTCTCAATCGCCTGAACGCCATCGCTCAGGAAGAAAGGAAGGCCCAATAAGAAAAGTAGAAGAAAGTGAGGTGCAAATCGGGATTTCAAAAAAGCGTACTTCATTCACATCTCCGGGGTTTTCCGTCGCCCCGTATTATATCCGAAGTTAGTGGTCAGTGGGTCATGAGAAGAGTTACCACGGAACACACGGAGAAGAGCACGGAAAACATGCAAAAGACTTCCGGAATTCTTTTCCGCGTTTTCCGTGTCTTTTCAGTGTGTTCCGTGGTAACTCTTCCCGAACACCTATCGCACATCGCGCACGAAGAGCACCAGATGCTCTCCGGGCCGCAGTGCCATCGCTGGAGTTACGGCGCGCCAGCCTCCCGCTGCTTCGATATCTGCAGTCTGGGATTGATTCGCGATCATCAATGGCTGTGAGATTCCCGAAATCCCTGATCCTTCCGGCAGATTCCCCGCGAATGCGGCTCCATTGTAGCGTCGCAAATACCAGGGGAGCGGCCAATAGGCTGGTGATGCGATGTATATATTCGTCGCCTCCCTTGTTCCCATCCTATCGGCTTCCTCGTCCACGGCCGATACAAGATTGAGAAGCTCGCGTTCTGTCTGCGCATAGACGTATCCGTACTGACCATCGACGTACGGCCGCCATCCTGTCTTCTTTCCAAAAGACATCAGGTAGGCATTCTTGTTGTCGTTGTCGTCATATGCCTCGAAATTAATGACGCGGCACATCTGAAAGGACGTAAGGATTGCGATCAGCGTCAGAGCTCCAATCACGATCTTTGGGGTAACCGGCCTTACCCGGCGCAGCATTTCGTCTATGCCCGCACCAGCCGAAAGCGCCAATGGAAGCACAATGTTGATGATCAGCCAGGGTGTTTTGTAGGGTATCAGCGAATAGGCAAGGAAGATGCCGGCAGTCCAGGCACCAAGAAAAAGTGCAAACCGCGAACCGCGAAGAAGAATGACTATGCCCGCAACAACACCCGCCAGAAGCAATGGGAGCTCCAGCTTGACCAGAATTCCAACATAGTAATCGAACGCATGTACGTGATCGCCTCCGCTGCGTGGAGCCCAGAGTAGCAGTGACCGAACCGAATCGACCACGCCTCTCCAGTTTCTGAAAAATGAGGAATAGAAAATAACGTTGACGATGACGAACAGGACCAGGCCGCTCAATAGATGGTTCGTCGCTGGCAGTAGTCTTCTAATTTCCTGAGCTATTGTTCCATTAAGCGGCAACCCTTCACGCAAACGGCGTCTGATTGCGTCTGCGAGAATTGCGCAAAGAGCTGCAAGGAGCACAACGATTGCAGTGATTATCGCAGTCTCCTTCGTTGCAAAGAGCAGACCGAGCGCAATCGATGCCAATGCCAGCCAGGTGAACTCTCGCTCGCGGTGATATCTGCGCGCACACACGACTGCGGCAAGTGTGAAAAAGACAAAGCTCATTTCGTGAATGAAGTCGCGCGAAAAATAGACCAGGCCCGGCGAGAATGCCGTGAAACCTGCCACTATTGCTGCCCCTCGCTCGCCGATGTCAGCGCGAAGCCACCAGAGCAGGGCTATTGCTGCGACTCCGCAGGCCGCCGGCCAGAATCGCAGAGCAAGATCGATCTCACCAAGAAGCTTCAGGAAGAGCAGCGAGAAGTAATAAAGAGTGGGCCCATGGTAATTCTCGGGATCATATGAATAGTTGTTGTATTTGGCCAGGTTAAGAAGAAAGTGCGAATTGACACCTTCGTCGTGATGGAGCGGTTTCAAGCCGATATCCGCAAATCGCATCCAGGTGCCGGCAAGGAGCACCAGTATGAACGCCACTTTCCATAATTTCATAAGCGTACGTTGTACCGTCTTCAGGCGGAATCTTCCAGTCTGTCAGCCATGCTAGAATTGGACTCGCTACCGCAATGGCTCAAAACGGAAAGAAGCGACCAATAATCGGACTCGCACTGGGCGGAGGGATGGCTCGTGGCACTGCCCACATTGGTGTTCTCAAGGTACTCGAACGCCACAGCATTCCGATAGACATCATCGCTGGCACGAGCGTCGGGGCATTGATCGGAGGAGCCTATGCTTCCGGTCTTTCGCCTGAAGCAATCGAAGAGCTGGCGGCCACCATCCGATGGAGCGATCTCGGAAGAGTTACAGTTTCGCGACTTGGCTTCAACAGCAATGCCCGAACCGAGGAGTTTGTTCGGAGTCACTATCCGGTCTGGGAGTTTGAAAAACTACGCGTTCAATTCGGCGCGGTAGCTACCGACATTCAATCGGGCAAAATGGTAGTCTTCACGGAGGGCAGTCTCCCTCTCGCCATTCGCGCAAGCTGCGCCATGCCGATCTATTACACCCCGGTAATTGTTAACGGGCGAATGATGATCGACGGAGGCGTCGTCGGCCACCTGCCCGCCGCTGTTGCCCGGATGATGGGAGCTGACATTGTGATTGCCGTGGACGTCAACTCCCAGCACAAGCCGATTCCACCTCCTACTAACCTCTTCGCTATCATGGCCCAGTCATTATCAATAATGGGCCGACATACTGTCGCATACCTCTACCAGGACGCGGACGTGGTTGTGATTCCCAAAATCGGTCACGTCCGGCCTGATGATCTCCGCAGGGCACCCGAAATGATCAAGGCCGGCGAAGAGGCGGCAGAGATGGCTGTGCGAAAAATCAAACACCTCGTGACTCCTGCGAGACCCGGATTCTTCAAGCGCTTGCTCGGCAAAGACGAAGCTGACGCGCGACGATTCAGTCCACTCAGATAAAGTGAGGGAGTGCTGAGTGCTGAGTGCTGAATGCTTTAGCTTGCCAGGTTGCGGCGATTCGATCGTCGTGCTACAAGAAGCAAAGGCGCCCGTAGCTCAGTTGGATAGAGCGCCGGCCTTCGAAGCCGTAGGTCACAGGTTCGAGCCCTGTCGGGCGCGTTAAGGGAGTTACCACGGAACACACGGAAAAGAGCACGGAAAACATCTAAAAGATTTCCGTGCTCTTTTCCGTGTATTCCGTGGTAACTCTTCCTGACTCCCTATCTCCTCAGCTGGAACAACTCTACCGCCAGCTTAATCGCAGCGATCATGCTTGAGTGTTCGGCTGCGCCCTGCCCTGCAATGTCGAATGCCGTTCCGTGGTCTACCGACGTTCGAATGAATGGCAATCCCAGCGTAACGTTGACTGCCTGACCAAAGGACATACACTTAACGGGAATCAGCCCCTGATCGTGATAGCAGGACAGAACTATATCGAACTCTCCACGTGAAGCACGCAAGAACACGGTGTCACCGGATTCCGGTCCGCACACGTTGATCCCGTCCTGTTCGCGGCACGCATTGATCGCAGGAATCATTTCTGCAGCCTCTTCGATTCCAAAAAGCCCGCCTTCCGCGCCGTGAGGATTGAGTGCTGCCACAGCAATTCGTGGCTCAACAAAGCCGATTCCCCGAAGCTCGCGATCGATCAATCTGATAAGGCGCTCGAGTGCCGGCTTTTGAACATATTCCGGAACCTTTGCCAGAGGAACGTGGGACGTCAGCAACGCTACTCTCAAAGCCGGAGAGAAAAAGGTCATCGCGAACTCTTTGGTTCCAGTGAGATGCGCGAGAAACTCAGTATGACCCGGAAAGGAGTATCCAGCGAGAAACAACGCGCGCTTGTTGATTGGAGCAGTTACGATCGCGTCGATCTCTCCGGCCTGACAGAGCCTGACGCCAGCCTCGATGAACTCAGCGGCGGCGCGTCCTGCGTCTGCCTGTTCCCTTCCCATCTCAATTGAACCCGGAATATTGCGGAGGTCGAAGATCAAAGGCTGATCAATAACTGCAGGTAGAGTGGCCGAAGCTGGTACCGAATCGAGACCCCGCGGCAGATCGAAGATGCGCGACCAGTGGGATAGATATTGGGCATCGCCAATCAGTACGGGTGAACAGCAAGAGAGTACTTCGAGGGAGTGGCAGGCCTTTAGCGAAACCTCGGGACCGATTCCGGCCGGGTCCCCTATCGTTATGCCGATCCGCGGCTTCGAGGCGCTCATAGGGAGAGCCTCCTTCTAGTCGGACTCCGGACCGGCCTGATCCTTGTAAAGGTATTTGATATTGTGCTTCAGAATGAGAAGGTTGGGACCTTCCAGCCGGTGAAGTTTGATACTTCCCCTGTCGTACCATTCGATGGTTCCGCGCAACTCTTCGGCGTCCTGAAGGACAATCACCATCGGCGTCTTCGAGTCCATTTGCTTTTTATAGTAAAAGGTCTCGGCATTGGTTTGCTCGGGGGGAATCTTTTTCTTCAACTGAAGGGGAAGAGGGGCCTGTTGCATTAGAAGAAGACGAAGACGAAGAAGAAGATGCCTGCTGGTGTTGTTGCTGCGCTGCTGCCTGGCGTGCCTGATGTGCTTCCTGCGCCGCCAGTCGTGCCTGCTGCGCCTGCTGCTGAAGCTGTTGCTCCCTCTCCTTGACTTCTGCGAGCGTGGTTCTGATCAACTTCCTGTTCACCGTTTAATCTCCTAGGTTCACGAGAACACGCTGATGGGGCTGACTCTGCCGGTGCTGGTACGGATCGAAATGTCCTTAGATTCGCCTGTTGGGCTTTCGCCCCTCAATTCTCCGAGGAGGTTCAAATCACCGCTCCGTCGATGGCGTGCGCCGGCTCGGCTATGGAGTTGGCACTCGAGAACGCACCTGATCAGCAAAGGCTCAGTAAAATGGAACTACTCCACGAGAGATCAACGGAGGAGAATGCAGGAGTACGCAGGCATTTCGGCCCGACCGCTCACGCGATCAACACTCTGTCCTGATGCTCATCGATGAGCTAATCCTACTCCAACAAATGGAAGGGTGCAAGAGGAAGAAGTGCTGAGTGCTGGGTGAGGAAGAAGGTGCTGAGTGCTGGGTGCTGAGTGCTGAGTATGGAGTTCAAGCTTCAGCTTGCGCTTTCATCGCATCGGCTAAGCGCAAGCTAAAGCTTGAACTCCATACTCAGCACTCAGCACTCAGCACTCAGTTCTTCCTCACCCAGCACTCAGCACCTTCTTTTTGTCAATCCACCTTTTTTCTAATGAACGTCGGGACGTCGAGGTCCCCGCTCGCTCGGATCGTCGGCGCGGTCACGCCGTTTCCGGGACGGACGGATTGCGACGACATTGAGCTGCGGGCACTGTAGCTTTGAAGCTCGCGAGGCTCAGGCTTTCCGAATCCCGTTGCAATCACGGTCACCTTCATCTCGTTCTGCAATCTCTCATCGAGAACCATGCCAAAAATGATATGAGCATCGGGATCAGTCGCGCTATGAATCAGACCCATTGCATCATCCACTTCGTGCAAACCGAGATCGGTTCCACCCGTGATATTGACGAGTACGCCTTTGGCACCTTCAATTGAGGTCTCTTCGAGCAGCGGACTCGAGATTGCTCTTGTCGTCGCCTCGATCGCCCGGCTCTCCCCAGCAGCCATTCCCGTGCCCATCAACGCCATGCCCATGTTCTTCATAATGGTCTTCACATCGGCAAAATCGACGTTGATGTACCCGCACGTATTTATCAGGTCAGAGATACCCTGAACGGCCTGGCGCAGGACATCGTCCGCCTGCTGGAACGCCTGTGCGAGCGTTGCGCCTCGTTCGACAGTGGTCGTCAATCGCTCGTTCGGGATTGTGATCAGCGTGTCGACGGCGGTGCGCAACTCGTCGAGACCGAGCTCGGCTTGTCGCATCCGCATGCGTCCTTCAAACGGGAAAGGCTTTGTGACGACCGCAACCGTCAGTGCCTCGAGCTCGGAGGCGAGTGAAGCAATGATCGGAGCAGCACCCGTTCCGGTACCGCCGCCCAAGCCTGCGGTCACGAAAACCATGTCGGCGCCCTCAAGCGCTTCCAGAATCTTCTGAGTGTCTTCGAGAGCTGCCTCTTTCCCTTCCTCGGGGTTCGCTCCAGCTCCCAATCCCTTCGTGCGCTTGGCTCCAATTTGAAGTTTCACGGGCGCCAATGATCGTTTGAGTGCCTGCATATCGGTATTAGCTACTAGGAACTCAACTCCGGAAATTCCGGCCGAGATCATATGATTTACTGCGTTTCCGCCGCCCCCGCCAACACCAATAACCTTGATCCGAGCACCCGTCTTGGGGATGTCCTCTTCAAGTATCAGCAGTCTTTCTTTGACTTCGTGTAGTGACATTACATGTCTCCTGCGTTCGTTACGACATTCGAACTCCCCTGATCCTCGCGCCCCTTCGGCCATCAGGGCTTCGGGTACGGGCGCGCATCTTGTTCGTCGCACGCGCACGGACGCCGAAAGTAGGGGGACAACTATTCGACTGAAGACAGTCGCAAAATGGCTAGCGTCGCTGTCCGCTTCCAGCATCTGGTAGCTGCGGGGCGATTCTAGCACAAGATCTAGAATTGCAAGCACCAATTTGGGGCATGCAACCCCAAGATTTGCCTTTTTGCATCTTGAGATTTGTCATTTGTCCGCCATCGATATCACGGCAGCGCAAAGACACAATGACAAATCTCAAATCTCAAATCTCAAATCTCAAATAAGTCTTTTCCTCTAACCAATCCCAAACAACGCTTTGATCCTTTCTCCCACCGTACCGTTACTGGCACTCTTCGTCGGAAATCGACTCGGTCCAGCGCCTCCCTGGGCGACGCGCATACCGTGGAGCACGAGCCCCACCGCAGTTGCGTATCCCGGGTGAACAAGATCGTCGCCAATGCCTTCGACCTCCTCCGGCACACCCATACGCACCGGAGCATCGAAGACCTGTTCAGCAACCTCCGATAGCCCGCTAAGCAGCGCCCCGCCCCCGGTGAGCACAATCCCGCTCGATAGCTGGCGCTCAAAACCCGCGACGCGAATGCCTTCGTGAACGTGAGACAGAATCTCCTCGGCGCGCGGCTCGACAATGTCGCACAACAACTGGCGCGTCACGGTCCGTGGCTCGCGTCCACCAACGCTTGGGACTTCGATAAACTCGTTCGCGAAGTCGGGAGTCAGCCGGGGCCGGTAGGCACAGCCGTTCTCGCGTTTGATTCTTTCAGCCTCCGGAATCGGCGTCCTTAACCCGAATGCGATGTCGTTTGTGAAGTGGCTCCCTCCGAGAGCAAACACTTCGGTGTGCCAGACCGCGCCGCGCAGGTAGATCGCAAGGCTTGTCGTTTCGCCGCCGATATTGACGACAGCTGAACCGTACTCGCGGTCATCGTGTGTCAATACGGCTTCCGCCGAGGCGAGTTGGCCAATCGTCACGTCGGCCACGTGAAACCCTGCGCGATTGACGCAGGTCACAATGTTCTGCTTGGCGGCAATCGGACTCGTAACGATATGGACTGAGACAGCGAGCCGCGATCCGAGCATTCCGAGCGGATCATCGATACTGTCCTGATCATCTACGATGTATTCCTGCGGAAGCACATCCGCAATCTCTCTGCCTGCAGGTATAGGAACCGCGCATGCGGTTTCGACTACCCGCTTGATGTCTTCACGCAGAATCTCGCGCTGCCGGCCCGGAACAGCGATCATACCTTCACTGTTGAGCCCTTTGATCTGCGTGCCCCCCAGAGCTACACAGACCTCAGTCACCGTCACTCCGGCCATTCGTTCGGCGGCCTCAACTGCCCGCTTGATCGATTCCACGGCCAGATCCGGCTTGCTGATGACACCCTTGCGGAGTCCGCGCGACTCTGCCTCCCCGATTCCCACGACTTCAAACTGGCCTTCGGTCGCTTCTGCAATGACCACCCTGACGCTGGTCGTACCGACATCCAGTCCCACGATAGTTGACGGCTGCTTCGGCATTCATTCACCCTTTCATCGGTTTGGATTCTTTCGGATCATTCGACTCATTCGACTCTTTCAACTCTTTCAACTCTTTCGACTTGTCTTTCGACTTGTTCGATTTGTCAGATTTGTCAGATTTGTGAGGTTTCTTCGAATCGTTCGGATTGTTCGAATCGTTCGAATCTTTCGCGCTGTCCGCACTACTCGAATTAGCTGCCCGGTTCTCCGCACTCGGTTTTCCAAGACCGATCACCACTCTGTTCGGAGATCGCGTATTGATATAAGTCACCCCAGCGCTACCAAGCAGTCGCGCGGCATCAGTAACGCGGAAAAGTTCGAGCGCCTCCAGGTCTTTGCGATCGATCGCATCAAGAACCTGTAGCGCGGTGTCGACTTGTCTTCGATAGTCGCCGAGACTTGCAACCACCTTGACCCGCCGACGAGCGAGTTGGAGATGTACTCCATCTAAATCATCGAAATGAACCTCATCGATTCGATCGATCAGTGCGCTGTCAGCCTGCGACTCATTGCCAACGCCCAGCTCGCCGACCAGAGTCTGGTATGCAAGAAGCCGCTGCTGATTCGCTTCGCGGTTTTCACCAGGACTCTTCTCCGGACCTTCGCGCAATCCGCTGAGCAGAGGGAGCTCCTGTTTATCGTTCGCATCGCCCTTGAAAGTGCCCTGCTCATCAAGGATCACGCCGTCCCGGTCCACCCAGACAAGGACCCCATTCGAGAGTCTCGCGAGCACGTATGGCTCACGCTCGGTGATCGTGACCTTCAGAGTATCGGGAAGTACACGGACAACTTCGGCGTCACGGACCCACGGATGCTGTCTGAGCTTTTCGCGGAGCTGTTCAAGGTTGGTTGACCAGAGACCCTGTTCGGTATTTTTATGAAGCGCGTTGATCAGCTCATCTCGCGGCGCGCGAATATCACCCCGGAGTTCGACGTTTCTCAACGCGAAGAAATCTGAAGTCGCGAAGACGCGATACGTGTAGAAAACTCCGCCCACAATCGCAATCGCAAAGGTGAATGCCAGACCAGCCCGGGCATACTTCAGCGCCTGGCCGATCTGCGCTCGCAGCTGCTCTTGTTTTGCGGCCCGGCGGCTCCCCATTCCGTTTGAGCGTACTGTCGGGCGCGCTGGAGCTACGCGACGATGTCGAACCGCGAGATCACTTGCAGTGTGCGCTTTACGTCCCGTCAATGGCCTTCCGCTGCCTTGCTGAGCCACTAATTACTCCTTTTCGTTGCTCGTATTCTCAAGAAATGCTTCGCCAGCGCGCTGGACGTTGCCTGCGCCTAATGTGAGGACGAGATCGCCCGGCTGTGCATACTCTGCTATCGCCGAAGCTCCATTCTCGACGCCCCCGATGTAATGCACATTGCGGTGTCCAAATCTCTCGATCTCCTCGACAAGTGACTTGGAAGTAACACCCTCGATGCTGTCCTCACTTGCGGCATAAATGTCACAGATGAGCACCACGTCAGCGTCGTAGAAGCATCGCGCAAAATCGCTGAACAACTTCTGCGTGCGTGTGTAGCGATGCGGTTGAAAGAGGACTACAAGTCTGCGACCGCACGGTTTTGCTGCCGCAAGCGTGGCTCGAATCTCTGTCGGATGATGGCCATAGTCATCAACCACCAGGATTGATTCGGGATCGCTGCCGATCTCTCCCTTGATCTGAAATCGTCGTTCGGTACCACGGAATGATTCGAGACCATCCGCAATCACGCTAAAGTCGATCTCGAGATCGAGCCCGACCGCAACCGCAGCGAGCGCGTTTCCGACGTTGTGCTCACCAGGAACGTTCAGTCGTATCCGTCCAAGCTCCTCCTGCCGGCGGCGGACCATAAACTCCGATCCGAAAGAATCGCGAAAGATCGTTACGTCAACTGCCGAAATCTCAGCCTGCGAGCGGAGACCATAGGTCACGATGCGCCTCGTGATCTGCGGAATAATCACCTGGATGTTTGGGTCATCGAGACAGATGACAACCACGCCGTAGAAAGGAACTTTGTTTACGAACTGGACAAAACAGTCACGGATGTCTTCGATGTCTTCGTAATGATCAAGGTGTTCGAGATCGATGTTGGTCACCACAGCAAGCGTTGGTGAGAGCTTGAGAAAGCTTTTGTCGCTTTCATCCGCTTCAACCACCATGAAGTCGCCTCGCCCGAGTCTCGCGTTCGTACCCATCGCGTTTACACGGCCACCCACGACCATGGTCGGATCGAAACCAGCGCGAAACAGCACCGTCGCCACCATCGAAGTCGTCGTGGTCTTGCCGTGCGAACCGGCAATCGCTATCCCGTATTTGAGACGCATCAGCTCTGAAAGCATCTCGGCTCGCGGAATTACGGGTATCTGGCGCTTCATTGCTTCGAGCACTTCAACGTTGTCGGACCTCACAGCGGTCGACGTGACGAGCACATGCGCGCCTTCGACACTCGCGGCAGAGTGGCCTTCGAATATCTTTCCGCCAAGCGCCTCCAACCTGTCAGTGATAGCCGACCTCTTCACATCCGAGCCGGAAACCCGGTAGCCCAGGTTGAGCAGAACCTCTGCGATTCCACTCATTCCGATGCCTCCGATCCCGACAAAATGAATGTGCTGGTACTTTTTGAACATCCCAAGGTACGTTGTACCGCCTTCAGGCGGAATCTTCGGTTGCAACCATTCCGCCTGAAGGCGGTACTACGCTTTCTCACTTCCCACACGCATCGCGATATCCACGACTCTCTGTTGCCGCATCTCGCCGTGCTAGCTTTCGGCCCGCTCTGGCCATCTCCTCAAGGCGGCCAGGATTGCTAACGAGCTCGGACACTTCCTGAGCGAGCTTCTCTGCCGTCAGTTCCGCTTGAAGAATCACTCGCCCCGCGCCTGCTCGCGCTACGGCCTCTGCGTTCTTTCGCTGATGATCATCGGCGGCATAGGGGAACGGAATGAAGATTGCCCCTCTGCCTGCGGCTGCAAGCTCCGCAACGGTTGTCGCTCCCGCTCTGCAGATCACCAGGTCCGATTTTTCAAACTCCTTCGACATCTGCTCGATAAAAGGCTTCACTTCTGCCTTCAACTCCGGCCGCGTCGCGTATGCGGCCCTGACACGTTCATGGTCTGCCTCACCTGACTGATGCACGATCGAAAGCCGGTCTCCGATCGCTGCAAGTGTTTCAAGTGCTCCGATCATCGCGTCGTTTATCGCTCTCGCGCCCTGGCTGCCTCCGGTAATCAGCACATTGACGACGCCGCCGGTCTTCCTTTCACCGATCTGAAAGAACTCTTCGCGCACCGGATTGCCGGTCACCTCTCCCTTGCTCCCGAAGAACCTCTTCGCTTCCTCAAACGAAAGCGCCGCGGCCTTCACAAATCTTGCGAGCACGCGGTTGGTGAAACCGGGGAGCGCGTTCTGCTCGGCAATCATCGTCGGCACACCCATCAGCGCAGCCGTCAGGACCACCGGTCCCGAAGCGTATCCACCGACACCGATCACCACTTCCGGTCTGAAGGCGCGAACCAATGAACGCACCGCAGCAAAGCTGCGCGGGAGCAGCGCCAGCGACCTGAGCTTGCTCGACATGCTCACGCGTTTGAGCGCAGCCACGTCGATCAACTCGAGTCGAAATCCTTCGCGTGGCACTATTCGCGATTCCAGTCCACGCGCCGTTCCTACAAAGATCACTTCCGCGTTCTGATTGCGACGCCGGAATTCCTGGGCAATCGCAATGCCGGGATAGATATGACCACCTGTGCCTCCGCCCGCGATAATCACTCTCATCTCTAACCAGAGTCGTCTTGCTCGGGCCGCTGTTTTCCCCGTTCTGAGATGTTGAGCAAAATTCCGATTGCAGCGAGCGTCGTCATGAGCGAGGAACCTCCCGCGCTGACAAACGGAAGCGGGATACCTTTTGTAGGCGCAAGACTGAGGACCACGCTCATATTGAAGAAGGCTTGAGCGATGATCATCGTAACAAGCCCGAGCGAGAGCAGGTACCCGAATCGATCCGGCGCACGGTGACACGCTTTGAGACCGCGCCAGAGAACGAACATGAAAACCGCAAGCAGGGTAACTGTTCCGACGAGTCCAAGCTCTTCGGCCACGACTGCAAAAATAAAATCCGATTCGGCTTCAGGAAGATAGAGCAGTTTCTGTTTTCCCTGACCGAGTCCGAGCCCGTGTATTCCTCCCGAGCCAACTGCAATCAGCGACTGCATTACCTGGTAGCTCTTACCGCGCGGGTCGCTTTCGGGATCTAAAAACGCGATGATCCGTTCCCAGCGCCAACTGACGCGGCCGATGAAGTAGTAGCCCGCAATCGCAGCCAGGGGCGCAAATTTGAGCAAATGCCTTGCAGGTACGCCGGCCACAAACAGCATGACCACAAAGATCAGGCCAAGCATCGCAGTCGTCCCCAGGTCCGGTTCCTTGAGAATCAACGCACACAGAACGCCCGTGATCAACGACGCTGGAAGCACCGTCTCGACAAACCTGTCGAGAACACCCTGGGCGTGACGCTGCGTCAGGAACCACGCGAGAAAGATCACAAGCGAGACCTTGGCAAGCTCTGACGGCTGTCCGCCGATTGGTCCAAAACTTATCCACCGGTGTGCGCCGTTTCGCGCCGGAAAGAAAAAGACCGCGATCAATAACAGGACGACTACAAAGAAGAATCCGTAGACAAGAGATGGCCGCGCGAAAAAGTGATAATCGATGCGCATTATGATCGCCATCGCGATCAGTCCAAGAGCCGCCCATCTGAGCTGACTCCATAGAAACTGGTTCGCATCGCGCTGACCGCCCGCGGCACTGTAGACCATGATCACGCCAAAAAAGACGAGACCAACGACCGCTGCCGCAAGCCAGACGTCCCACTTTATGCGCTCAAAAGAGTCGAGCCCTCGGATTTTTCTCTCTTCAACCATTCTTCTTCTGACGGAGGCAAGCTAAAGCTTGAACTCCATGCCCGCAGCCAACTTCAGAACCGCTTCCTTGAATACACGGCCGCGGTGTTCATAGTTTTCGAACATATCGAAGCTCGCGCAGGCCGGTGCCAGGAGCACAACATCTCCCGGCTTTGTCGCATCAAAGGCATCCTCAACTGCCTTCCCCATCGTTTCTGCGCGCAAAACTGGAACTGCACCCTCGATCGCGCTCGCAATCTTCTCGGCTGCGGCTCCAATCAGCACAGCAGCACGGCATCTGGACGCCACCAGCGGACCAAGCGGCGAGTAATCGCTGCCCTTGTCCTTGCCTCCAAGAATGACGACAACCGGTGAATCAAAAGACTCGAGTGCTTTGATCGCAGCATCAACATTGGTCGCTTTCGAGTCGTTGTAGAACTCGACTCCCCTGCTCGACGCGACGAACTCGAGACGATGTTCGACGCCACGAAACTCGGTAACCGTTGCTCGCATGGATTCAGTTGAAGCGCCACACGCGAGACCCAGACCAAGCGCCGCCATCACGTTCTCCAGATTGTGGTCGCCCTTCAATCCGATCTCACCTCTCGTAATCAGTTCGCGCTCGCGCCCATTTGATCGCTCAACTACAACATCGCCA
This sequence comes from uncultured Acidobacteriota bacterium, assembly GCA_963813345.1. Classification (GTDB taxonomy): domain Bacteria; phylum Acidobacteriota; class Blastocatellia; order RBC074; family RBC074; genus CAWDDA01. Next base: position 315,332 of record CAWEYR010000028.1, read on the forward strand.
TTCAGAAAGATTCCCTCGTCAAGCGTGCCGCGACGACTGAAGAGCACTGTACGCGCCGGCGTACGGCCAGCCACCGACAGAACACGTTCATCGTCACCGTTGAGCACGGCCGTATCGTCCCGCGTCTGGTTGCGGAAGATATTCCCTTTAGCATCGGCGTACTCATCCATCGAGGGGTATCGATCGAGATGATCCGGACTAATGTTGAGCAGCGCTGCCGCTTGAAAATGCAACCGGTCGACTGATTCAAGTTGAAAGCTGCTCATCTCAATCACTGTGACACTATCGTCCCGCGAGCCCTCGACGAGCGATATCAGCGGCGTTCCGATATTGCCCCCTACCTCAGCGGGAATTCCGGCACGAGCAAGCAACAAGCCGGTCAGGGTCGTCGTCGTAGTCTTTCCATTCGAGCCGGTGATACCGATGAGACGTCCCTTCAGGAACCTGGATGCAAGCTCAACCTCGCCAATGACCGGAATTGAACGCGCGCGTGCGCGTTCAAATGGAAGCTGAGCTAACGGAACACCGGGACTCACGACTATCAGATCGGCGTTTTCAAATAACTCGATCGGGTGTCCACCTCCAACGAGCGAAATACTGGGAGATGTGCCAGAAGATATTATCGATCGGGCTTCCACCAACTCCTCCTCCGGCCGAACATCGTTGATCGTTACGTGAGCACCACGCTTCGCAAGAAATCTTGCAGCCGCAATTCCGCTGCGCGCCGCCGCCGACAACCAGGTATCTCTTTGCCCGCGACTTGCAACGTAATGAAAGTACGTTGTACCGCCTTCAGGCGGAATATTCGTTTGTCACGATTTCGCCTAAAGGCGGTACAACGTACCTACCTCAATTTCAACGTCGTCAGACTGAGCAGCGCGAAAAGGATCGCGATGATCAGAAAGCGGAAGACAATCTTCGATTCCTTCCAGCCAAGCAATTCGAAATGGTGATGCACCGGCGCCATCTTGAAGATGCGTCGGCCAGTCAACTTGTAATAACCAACCTGAAGCATCACGGAGAGTGCTTCGATGACAAAGACCCCTCCGAGAATCGGAAGCACCAGCTCCTGCTTGATAAGCACGCTGATGATTCCCAAAGCACCACCGATTCCCAGACTGCCGACATCGCCCATGAAAACTTCTGCCGGCGGCGCGTTGTACCAGAGAAAGCCGAGACTCGCACCGACGAGAGCACCTCCGACGACGGTGCACTTCCCAGACGGTTGCGATGTGAACCAGGTCAAGGTAGTCGGCAAATTGAGAATGTCCGGTGACGTAGGTAAACGCCGTCAAAGCCGATGCGGCAACTATCGTGACACTGATCGCGAGTCCATCGAGTCCATCAGTCAAATTGACGGCATTCGAAGTACCGACGAGCACAATAATGATCAACCCGACATAGAGCGCCACAGGCAGTATCGGGTGAAAACTCTTGAAGAATGGCACGCTCAATACGGCCGAATAGTCGGTGAGGATGAAAAAGAGCCGCACCCACCAGGACTCCGACTGCAACCAGTCCCAGGATTTTCTGGCGCCCAGTCAGACCGAGGCTTCGCTTGCGCACTATCTTTATATAGTCGTCAGCGAAACCCACGCCTGCACATCCAACCATCCCCAACATGGCAATCCACACAAAACCTTTCCTCAGGTCTGCCCACAGCAACGTCGAGATCACTACGGAGAGCATGATCAGCACGCCCCCCATTGTCGGGGTTCCCCGCTTCGATCTGATGCGACGCCGGCCCCTCCTCGCGAATCTCCTGCCCGTACTTGAACGCGGCAAGCTTGCGTATCATGTACGGGCCGAAGAGAAGGCTCACGACCAGTGCCGTCACCGCGGCATACGCCGTGCGAAAGGTTACATACTGGAAGACGTTGAGAATCTTCAGTACCGGCAGCTGATTCGCGTACTGACGAAAGAGAACCTCGTAGAAGAGAAAATAGAACATGCGCGATCAGTTGCGCCTACCCTAGCCGGCCTTCTCCACATCAAATCGAGATCTTAAGTTTTCAACGACCTTCTCGGTTTTTACTCCGCGCGAGCCTTTGACAAGTACGATGTCTCCCGCGCGCGCAATCGCCGCTACCCTGGCTGCAGCTTCGTTCGGCGTTTCATAAAAGACAGCTTCCGCTCCCGCCTTTGCCGCCGCATCAACCAGTTCGCTTGCCTGTCCCCTTACTCCGACGACAATGTTGACTCCCTCCTTCACCATCGCGCGTCCACACTCGCGATGCATTTCGGAACTATGTTCACCCAGCTCGAGCATTTCTCCAGCAACAACGATCCGTCGCTTGAATCCGGTCGCATTCGCGATCGCTTTAACTGCTTCCACGAGCGCTGCCGGATTCGAGTTGTACGTGTCGTCGACGACCGTCACACCGTTCGGAAAACGGATCACTTCGCCGCGCATCTTCGATGGAGTCGCCGCAGAAAGCGATTGAGCTATTTGCCGCGTTCCCAGGCCGACGCTATGACCGACAGCCGCAGCCGCAAGCGCGTTGTAGACGTTGTGTTGTCCCGCCAACCGCAGGACAACCGTCGCCTGACCGCTCGGAGTCTTGAGATCAAACCGCGTCGCGCTCAGGTCTTCCTCGGTACGAACTGCGCTTGCCACGACGTGAGCCTCTTGATTGATGCCAAAACTGACGACACGCAGATCGCGCCGCCGCTCGGCCATTGCGATCACCCGTGCATCGTCAGCGTTGAGGACTGCAATCCCGCCGAGTCTGATTCCATCAATCAGCTCAGCCTTGGCGCGGGCAATTCGATCCTCTGAGCCGAAGAACTCGATGTGCGCCGTTCCAACATTGCCGACGACGCCAATCTGAGGTGGAGCAATATCCACGAGGCGAGCGATCTCACCGAAGGTGCTCATCCCCATTTCGAGAACGGCAAAGTCATAATTCTCCGGTCTCTCGCCTTTGAGAATCATCCGTGAGACGGCCAACGGCAGACCGATCGCGGTATTGAGATTGCCGAGTGACTTGAGGACCCGGCCTGCCCCTTCCAACACGCCCGCTGTCAGGTCCTTGATCGTTGTCTTTCCGGCGCTCGCCGTGATCCCGACAACCCGTCCCTGCCATCTCGAGATGACTCGTGCCGCGAGCTCTGCGAGCGCGAACACGGTATTCTCGACAAAGATCAACCGCCCGGCCCATTCTCCGAACGTCTCGAAACTACCAGGCCCTCCCAGCTTTCGATGTGTGACGACTGCTGCGAGCGCTCCTTTTTCAAAGACCTGATCGATGAACCTGTGTCCGTCGGTTTTTTCTCCGGCAATCGCGATAAAGAGCTCGCCCGGGCCGACTGAGCGCGAGTCGATCGCGAACCCGCTTGGTTCGCTCGAGGCGAGATCGTCGCTCATCATGTGGCTCGCGCCGCAAAGGCGCGCAATCTCACCGAGCGTCACTTGGAACTCTTCCGGTACCTACACGTACCTTGCAGGCATCAACTGGCATCTCTTCTCGCGATGAGCGCTTCACGCGCAACCAGGCGATCGTCAAAGTCGATCTTGCCGTCCGCGAGAATCTGATACGTTTCGTGACCTTTGCCCGCAATCAACACGGTATCTTGAGGCGCGGCCTGGGTGATCGCTCGAAAGATCGCTCCGCGCCTATCAGCGATCAATTCGTACTGCCCGCCAACCCGGTCGAGTCCGACTCTGATATAGGTGAGGATCATATTCGGCTCTTCGCTCCGCGGGTTGTCAGACGTTGCGATCACCCAGTGACTCAAGCGGCCCGCGACTTCACCCATCAAAGGGCGTTTTTGTTTGTCGCGGTCGCCTCCGCATCCGAAAACTGTAATGATTCGTCCATCACTCCCGCTCATCGCCTCACGAATCGTGTGGAGAACATTGGCTAGAGCGTCCGGAGTGTGTGCGTAATCAACGATCACAGTAGGATCGTCATCAGTGCCCTTCACGCGTTCAAACCTCCCAGCCACGCGCTGGCACTGTCTTATTCCGTGTTCAATCACGTCGCGCGAATAGTCGAGCGCGAGCCCGATTCCAATCGCACAAAGAATGTTGTACGCATGCGGTTTACCGACAAGCGGCGAGACCACATCGATCTCTCCGCGCGGCGTCTCCGCAGTGAAGTTCAAACCATCGAAACCGGCGTCACCAAGCGTTGTAGCGATGTCAGCTCGCGCACTGATCGCATAACTCATTGCAGCCCGGCCACCGAGTGCCATGAGCTCCTGTCCGCGGGGATCATCAATGTTGATCACGCTCGAGGCCGGCTTTGACCCGAGACTGCCATCAAACAGTCGCCGCTTGACCGCGAAATACTCATCGAGTGTGCTGTGATAGTCGAGATGGTCCTGCGTCAGATTCGTGAATGCCGCAACGGCGAAATCGACTCCGTCGACGCGATGGAGATCGATTGCATGCGATGAAACCTCCATGACAGCCGTCCGGGCGCCTGCCTCGTGCGCACGGCTCAGAAAATCCTGAATGTCTGAAGCCTCAGGCGTCGTATGTTCTGCCTCGACCTCCTCGCTGCCAATGCGATAACTGATTGTCCCCATCATCGCTGGTACTTCACCGGCCGCCTGGCTGATCGAGGCGACAAGATGCGCCGTCGTTGTCTTGCCATTCGTGCCAGTGATGCCTGCGACTTTGAGCAGCCTCGACGGATTCCCCTGGACGAGCGAGGCCGCGCGGCTCAGCGCAACGCGCGCATCCGCGACCTCTATCCAGACGCCTGTATACCCTTCAGGCCTCGGCTGCTCGGAGACAATAGCTATCGCGCCGCGTTTCGCTGCTTCACCAACGAAGCGATTTCCGTCGGTGTGTGCGCCCTGGATCGCAACGAAGATGCCCCCCGGCACCACGCGGCGCGAATCGTGGGTGACAGCAGAACGAGCCCGGTTAACCGGAGCTTCGATGCCCGCGCCCGAAACCCGCGCTCCCAGCTCATTTGCTATCTCACCTATCGTGATCATGCTCATTTTTCATTTGAGATTTGAGATTTGAGATTTGTCATTTCAATCAGTAGACTGGTCCGCAGTTGAAATGACAAATGACAATTGTCAAATCTCAAATCTCAAATTTGTGTTGCCTTCTGGTTGAATCATCATTTGAACTCAACCACACATAGATCCCCCGGTTGAATCGCCCTGCCTGCAAGCGGCTTCTGATTCACGGCGGTTCCGGTGCCAACCATTCTCACTCTCAGATCGATGCGCCGGCAGGCTTGAGCAACCTCTCTTAGCGTCCGGCCAGTGAAATCCGGCATCGTTCCCGACACATCTTCAGGCCGCGTTGTCGCGGGACCGGATGCCGGTACGGCTATCGGATTTAGAAACGAGGTTGCAGCCTGTGATCCGTCGGAGTTGGAAGCCACTGCTTCGCCAGCGCCGGCTTGATACTCCTTGTCCGCCTGGCCGCGCAGCCTGGCAGCAAGCAATCCTAACGATGCCTTGAATTCAGGCGAATCGGGCGATATACCGTAGTCGAGCAGTGCGGCCTCTGCTATCGACTTGAAAACCGGAGCCGAAACCTGCCCGCCCTGATGCAACCCAATCGGCTCATCGAGCATTACGATAATTGCAAAGCGCGGCTCTGACGCTGGAACAAAGCCGGCAAAAGTTGGGCATGAATTTTGTATGCGAGTACCGGCGAGTCACCGGGTCAACCTTCTGCGGCGTTCCCGTCTTGCCGGCGGCCGTGTAGCCCGTAAGCTTGACGGCGTGGCGCGCTGTCCCGGCAAGAATCACCTGCTCGAGCATGCCTTTGACATCACGCGCAGTCCTGGCGCTTATGGCCTGACGCTTCTCGGGCTCTGCCTCAAAAATAGTCTGCTCGCCCGCGCCGACTATCTTCTTTACAACGTGAGGCTGTACCCAGACACCACCGTTGCCGATCGTCGCCATCGCAGCAGCCATCTGAAGCACAGTCACTCCAATTTCCTGACCGATTGCGATCGACGCGATCGAGGTCTTGTGCCAGCGGTCCGGAGGATGAACGACGCCTCGAATCTCGCCAGGCAGGTCAATTCCGGTAAGCCGGCCGAATCCGAATCGTGAGATGAAGTCGACGTACCATTTTTCGCTGCGCTTTCGGCTGACCTCGAGCGCGAGCTTGATCGAGACGACGTTGGATGACTTGGCAAGCGCTTGCGAAGCCGTCAGAGTCCCGGAAACGTGATCGCCGATCGAGCGACCAAAGAGCTGGATTCTCCCGCCATCAGCGCTCACCTTCTTCTGCGGAGTGATCAACCCTTCTTCGAGCGCGGCTGAAAAAGTAACGATCTTGAAGACCGAACCGGGCTCGTAATAGTCCGCTATCGCACGATTGCGTCTCGCATCAAGGTCCCGTTCCGTCTTCTTTGCATCAGCTTCTTTAAGACGCACATTCGGATCAAAGGTCGGGTAGTTCGCCAGCGCCAGAACTTCGCCGGTTGCAACTTCGAGCACAAGAGCACTCGCGGCTTTCGATTTGGTTTCATGAGCTGCGAGCTTTAACGCTTCATCTACGAAGGCCTGCAGCTGCAGATCGATCGTCGTGATGACGGTCGCACCCTTGCGAGGAGCCTCGTCTCGACGCTCAAATGCGCGGCCCAGTGCATCGCTTTCAAGACGAACGGTGCCCCCGGATCCCTGAAGCTCCTTGTTGTGTTCGAGCTCGATTCCGGAGACTCCATCTTCGTCGTTGTTGACAAATCCCATGACGTGCGAAGCAAGATGCTTGTTGGGATATACGCGAATGGGCTCCTCTTCGAGTCCAATCCCAATCAGTCCGTGCTCGACGATCGCCGCGCGCAAGAGCGCGGTCTGCTCCGGATCGAGACGACGGCGAAGTCGCACATAGTTCGTATCATCGCGCGCGAGTTGGTGGCGGATCTCAGAAGAATCCTTCTCATGCGTGATCCTCGCGAGCACAGCGGCGATCAAGTCAATCTCTTCCTCGAATGTCCGCAACTGCCCTTTTTCGCGGCTTGCCCTGGTTTCCCGAGGCTCTTTGACCGGAGAAACTGGTTTTGTCCCGGATGACTTTCGCTGAGCGCGGATCATCTTCGGATCCGCGAAAACGGTGGTCGAAACGACGCTGTCGGCAAGGATGTTACCCTTGCGGTCCACGATATCGCCGCGCGGGGGCGTCAGTTTGAGCTCGCGCCGGCGTTGCCCCTCCGATCGGCGCGCGAGCTCTTCATGACGCGTGACCTGAAGGTGAACGAGGCGCCAGACGATCCCTCCGCTCCAGGCAAGAAAAATCATCGCGACGACGATGTGCCGCCTCGATATATCTCCCTTTTCGCGTTTACCCGCCATAACTCCTATTGCGCTGATGGACTGCTCGAAGCCGTTACATCAGCGGAAACCTTTTCCTTCTTCTCAGTGCTTTTGACGCTCGCGTTCTTTTCTCGTTCCAAAGCGCGGAGCTGCGCCTCTCGTTGCTGTCGCTCCTCGGCTCGCATCTGGCTTTCGAGAGTCTTGACAGCTGATGGATCGTCGAGCTTCATCGGCCCGAGGCCCGCCTTTGCAGTCAGCTGAGACTCGATTCGTCGCGGACTGAGTGCTCCGACCTGTTCCATCTGCAGGTACTTGTTTTCCGTTTTTATCTGATCGAGGGTGGCGCGCAGTTGAACCTCTTCGCGCGCTGTCTGCTGTGCAATCAACTGCCATCTGAGGCTCGCAAGGAAGCCGCCTGCGATGATGGCGCCCACCATGATGAATGCCCAGAATGCCGGTGACTGACGGCTCGACAGCCAGCTGCCACGCTCAGGTCGCGGCGATTCGAGCGTTCTGCGCGTTACAAGCCCGTTACGAACTTTGCGGCGGTAGGTGGCTTTCATCTTCTACTCCAACGATCCCTATAAGTGCACGAGTCACGCTGTCAAATCTGCAGCCAAATCTGTTGCCAAATCTTCTTGAAGCTTGCGGCATGCCCGTAGCTTTGCACTGCGCGCTCTCGGGTTTGCTGCGACCTCTTCGTCTGAAGGCTGAATCGCCTTTCGCGTCAGCACTTCCACTCGCTTTTGCGCACCGCACGAGCAGGCCGGTTGTCCTGGTGGACAGACGCAGCGTCCGGATTGGACTCTGAACGCTCGCTTGATGATTCGATCCTCGAGCGAATGAAAAGTAATAACTACCAACCGTCCTTCTGTCGCGAGCATATCGATCGACCTTGCGACGAACCCCTCCAGATCATCAAGTTCCCGGTTGACGGCGATCCGCAGCGCCTGAAACGTCCTCGTCGCGGGATGAACCCTCCAGTGACCCTTCTGGTGAACCGCCCGCACGACGAGTATCTGCCAATTGACCCGCGGTAGTAATCGGATTCCGCACCCGTTCGTGAACGATCTGTCTGGCTATTCGCCGCGACGCTCTCTCTTCCCCAAATTCAAAGATCAGATTGGCGAGTTCGCGCTCCGAAAGATTCTTTATGAGGTCGGCCGCGGTCACTTTATCGGTGCGATTCATGCGCATATCCAGTGGCTGGTCAGGAAAACGAAAACTGAAGCCCCGCTCCGGTGTGTCGAACTGAAGCGACGAGACCCCGAGGTCTGCGACAATGCCATTTACCTTTGCGATACCAGCGCCCGTAAGCACTTCAACGATCCTCCGGTAATCACTGTGAACTGCCGAAAACCGCGCTCCAAATCGTGCAAGCCTTGCCTTTGCCTGCTCAAGAGCCTCCGGATCGCGATCAATACCGATGACCTTTGCTGACTGAGAGGCCTCGAGGATTCGCTCTGAATGACCTCCAAGTCCAAGTGTTGCATCGACGAACTGACCGCCGCTTCCGGCATTGAGCAGTTCGACCACCTCGTCCGGCAGCACCGGCTGATGAATGGTCATTCCGACAGCTCTCAAAGATCGATCGACTTGCGTCTGAAAATCCGGTAATATGCGTTTTTATGCACCGTTTTTTAGTTAACTCTAAGCAAGTTGCCGGTTATGGATAGTCTTGATAAAAAAGCACTTAAGAAGTCTATTAAACTCTATAGTAGCGCTTCAAGCAATCACTGCAACCCACTAGAAATCGACACTTTATAGCCCGCGATCTGGTTCGGCGCCATCCTACTCCCAGTTCTCTTTGCGTGTCAAGAAGATTGTTTTTGAACTGAAACCAGACCGCCGGAGAGCGCCGCTTTCTTGCAACCTATTGATAAAGCTTGAGTTACTGCGAGCGTCGACGGGTGACATAGTCCGCGGCCCGAAGTTCAACGTCTGTCTGGGATTGTTCGTTTAGTGTGTCAGGCGACTGGAGCTTGATGGTATAGTGTCCTGCCTGATCTTCATATGAGAGAACCATTTGCGTAACAATTCCTACATTTACATGGTCTTTTTTGGCCTGCTGGCGGCGGCAGGAAATATCCTTGGCGGGTTCCTGATCGCTCGCGCCCCGGCCACGAGTCATAAAGGGATGATACGCCTCGTGGCGATTGGTGCAGGGTTCATGCTGAGCGCCGTAGTTCTCGAGGCGCTGCCGAGAATCCTTGAAGGGAATGAAGAAAACTGGTCGTCGTCTCTTTTATGGATGCTCGCCGGGTATCTTCTGATTCAGATCGCCGAACACGCCATCGCCCCTCACTTTCATTTTGGTGAGGAAGTACATGTCGATGAAGTGCTTCGAAAGGGAGTAGCAACGACAGCAATCATTGCCCTCACAATCCACGCCATCTTCGACGGCGTCGCGATTGCTTCCGGAATACTCTCCAGTCTCCGGTTGGGGGTATTTCTTTCCCTCGCTGTATTGATTCACAAGATTCCCGAAGGATTCACTGTGGCATCTATCGTCATGAGCTCGGGAAAAGGAATCAACGCGGCCCGCCGTGCCACCATAGTTATCGCTCTGGCTACGTTTGCTGGAATACTGCTGGTAGCTTTGTTTCGGCCGTTACTCGAATATACGCTGCCACTCTCGGCAGGAGTTACTCTGTATGTTGCTGCATCGGACCTTATACCTGAGGTCAATCGCGAAGGAGGCCCCCAGGCCTCACTTCTGGTACTCGTTGGTGTAGGCGCTCTATTATTTAGTTCACCTGATTCTTCACGCAGCAATGTAGTTGCCATCCCTCCGATTTTCGCTATAATACGCGCCACCTTTTCTTTCGCATTTTTCCGAAATCCGTTTCCTTGAAACCGTCGCCTTCGGCACCGTTGACAAGCTAAAGCTTGAACTCAAACTCGTGGGCTTGCCGGTCAACGACGTGCGTCTTGAGTCTGGCTATTCGAGCAGTGATCGTCAGACGCCGGAGGCGTCAAAGATCGTAGCCAGGGGTTGAGTCTTCGAAACCCCTGGTTGCATTGTGAGAGAGAGTTGCATCCCGGAGGGATGCCAGAAACGATCTGGTGAAACCTGTCGTCTTTTCTCGCATCCCTCCGGGATGCAATTCGTCAATGGAATCGATCCAGGGGTTTCGAAGACTCAACCCCTGGCTACGTTCTTCCACCGCTCCGCGGTGACGGTGATCACAACACACCTCGCGAGTCAGGCTTTCTTCAAACTGGAGGGTGCGACTATGGCTCATGGCGATTATCCCTTCGAAGCTCCTCAGCGTCCGAATCGAGCCTTAAGGCTGATCTTCTCCTACAAAGGTTCAAAACCGACGCTTGAGTCCCGGCAAGAGATCGAGATGACTGTTCCACCGTCTGATCGGACTTACGAGTACGAGCAGCAGTCTGGTTTCTGGGTTGAGCTGCGTGATCTCGATGACCGCGTCATCTATCGTCGCGTTATGCGCAACCCGATGGAGACTGAGCGCGAGGCGCCGTCAGGTGATCCTAAGAGGCCTTTTACTCGAGTTAGTCCACAGAATCCTCAAGGAACCTTTGCTGTCCTTGTTCCTTACGTCGATTCGGCCGAAGCGCTTGTCCTCTGTGCAAGCCCTGCAGGAAATCCCAATCAAGCTGCGCGAGAGGTCAGTCGTATCTCAATCAGGGTCGATTTGAGTTCCCGGATCGCCAGCTAGGTCCAAGCCGAAATCGAAATCGTCCAAAACGACGAGAAGTCGCAAGGAGAAGAAATAATGGGCACTTCGGATGGCACCGTTCACGGAAAAACGAAGATTGCCGGTTCCGGGCTGGCGGGTGATCGTTATAACGTAGTCCTGTCTGAGCGATGGCTATCGCTCGACGGAACTTGGGCAGTATGCAACCGACGCTCAAAACTTCGCCGATCTTCTCCTCGCAACCCCGCCCTTCAATGAGCCCGCGTATCTGAGCTACTCGTATTCAGATGCAATCAACATCTGGCGCGTAGACGTCAGTTCGACCAATAGCGGTGCGGATGATCCGATGGGATGCACCAGGCGGGACGGGAGCAACCGCGGCAACATATTTTGACTCGTCGTTCTGCAACGACGGCATCCGGCGCCTGTTGCTCTGTAACACCGCCACGGCTATCAGCGTAGCAGGAGCTCAGGTTCCCCAGTGGCACGTGATCATGGTTCTGGTCAATTCACCGATATATGGCGGCGGTGGAGGTGATGTCGCAACGTTCTCGATGGCGCCGGGTGCCAGCCTGATCGGGATTCACGAGATGGGGCACACTGCATTCAGGCTGGCTGATGAGTACGAGTACTGGGCCGGCTGCGGAGTTGACCTGGATCGCAACAACCATCCGGCCGTTGAACCGGACTATCCGAATGTCACCATCGACAGCAATCGCGCGACGATCAAATGGGGCGATCTGATCAATCCGGCGACTCCCATGCCGACGACCAATAATGCGAATTGCGCCGTCTGCGATCCGCAACCGAATCCCGTAGCCGCAACCACAGTCGGAGCTTTCGAGGGAGCGCATTACTATCACTGCGATTGTTTTCGTCCGCAATACAACTGCATGATGCGTGATCTCGATTTCGACTTCTGTGCCGTTTGCGCGCGCGAGATTCGCAGAACATTGTCGCCGTTTCTTCCAAGACTTCGGGTTCCAGATCTTTTTGATCTATTTGAGTATCTGCGGGACAAGATAAAAGGAGACTGGGTTTCAGACCCCGGTCCTGAGGATTCTTGCCAGATTGATCAATGTACTGCGACGTGTGCGTTCGCAGGATATTCTCCCCGAGTTCGATGAGCTGTCGAGTCTGATTGCAAGGATCGATCAGATGGACTCTTCTCAGCTGCGCGGAACTCTATTGCGAGTGAAGTCGAGCATTGCCCGCCTCGAAACCGCAGCCAAGCTGATCGAGAGTCAGATTGCAGGTAAGAGGCGCTAATGGTCTCGTTACAGCCTCAAACAAGAGCCGCTCCGGTTGAGCCAGTGAGGGTTGTCCTGGTCGGGTTTGAAGATCAGGACAACCTCGGCTTGCGCTATCTATCAAGCAGACTGAAACAGCAGGGGTATGCAACTCGGATCGTCACGATCACTGGCGGGCCGGAGCCTGTGTTACAAGCGGTTCGAGACCTTGATCCTCACGTCGTTGGCTTCTCGCTCATCTTTCAATTTCTCGTGCCTCAATTCGCGGTGCTTCTCGCACGTCTGAGAGAGGCAGGCGTAACCACGCATTTCACTATGGGCGGTCATTATGCTTCGTTCGAGCCTGAGACGCTTCTGGCTGCAATTCCTGAGCTTGACACTGTCGTCCGGTACGAAGGAGAAGACACTCTTGTTGAGCTGGCGGAGCGAATCGCATCAGGAGTCGAGTGGAAGGATGTGCGTGGGATCGCATTTCGTGGCGAAGGAGGACATGGTCGCCACAGCCGGCAGAATTGGAAGAGCAAATCTCGATGAGCTTCCATGGCCAGACCGTGATGACCTCGATTATGCGCAGCCACGAGCTCGCGACAGCTTCGATGATTGGAGCACGTGGATGCCCGTGGAGATGTTCCTTCTGTTCGATCATAACGTTCTACGAAGGTAACGGCACGAAGGGACGCCGCCGCCGTGATCCGGTTTGTATTGTTGATGAGCTGGAATATCTGCATCGCGAACGCGGAGTGAAGATCATTCTCTGGCAGGACGATGATTTCCTTGCGGGAGGGAAGGCCGCGATAAGATGGGCACACTCGATCGCGGATGAGTGTATAAGGCGCGGGTCTCGACAAGGGCTGTACGCTGGAAGATTTCCTGCAGATCGGACGAGGTCAGCCGCGAGAGCCTTGAACCTCTGGTTGCTGCCGGTTTGACGCATGTTTATATGGGAGTCGAATCGGGTGACGAGGAAGACCTGAAGCATCTCAACAAGCATCTTGCTCCGTCCGTTCATCTTCGCGCGGGAGAGATTCTGCGGGAGCTCGATCTTTCATTCGATTTCGGCTTCATGCTTCTCGAACCGTGGTCGACGATGACGTCGGTCAGGAACAATCTGAAGTTTCTCCGCGAGTTTGCTGGTGATGGTGCAACACCCATTTCGTTCTGCAGGACGCTGCCATATGCCGGGACTCCACTTGAAACCAGGCTCAAGGCCGAAGGGCGTCTGATTGCTCGCGATTTTAGTGCCGACTATCGATTTCTCGATCCGCGACTGGATGTCTTCTATGATTGGACGCTGGACGCGTTCAGCGAGCGCAATCATTCGTCGGCCGGCACGGCGAATGTCCTCAGACTGATGATCTTCGAGTCACATCTCAGGCTTCCGGGCGCTTCGAACGGAGGAAGTCGAGGGATTCATAGTGAGCGAATAAGACATCTATGTTCGCTTTCGAATCAGTTGCTGCTCGAGACGGCTGAAATGGCACTCGACGCTATTGAGTCAAATCCGGATGATTCTTCGACGCTTGGCCTTCTGAGCGACTATCACGCGGTTGAAGATGAACGATTGCAAAGAGATCTGGCTTCCTTAGCAGGCTTTGCCGCCCAGCATTCCGCCTGAAGGCGGTACTACAGCCTGGCACTTCGTGCCTGATTGACACTCCGCTTGCTGCTTACTATCATCAAAGGTCGATCGCTTATGTCGTCAATCGGCAAAGGGCGAAGTCTCTCAAACTGCGATGGGGCAACCTTCAGAACACGAAGTAACGAGCACACAGCCGGCGGCCCCGGCGCAGCCTGAAAGCAGCGGGCAGTTCACCACGGTCTCGCTGCGTCCGATCGAGCAGCTCTATTCACCCGATGACATCTCATCACTCGATTTTGATACTGATATAGGCACTCCTGGCACTCCCCCATACACGCGTGGAATCCATCGCACGGGTTATCGCTCGAAGATGTGGACGATGCGCCAGTTCGCGGGGTTCGGTTCTGCCTTCGATACAAACGCCCGGTTCAAATATTTGCTCGAGCATGGTCAGAACGGACTTTCAGTAGCCTTCGATCTGCCGACGCTGATGGGCTATGACTCGGATCATCCTTTTTCCGAGGGCGAAGTCGGAAAGTGCGGAGTCGCGATTGCATCGCGCGAGGACATGGAAGTCCTTTTCGATTCGATACGGCTTGATCAGGTCACGACCTCGATGACCATCAATGCACCTGCATCGATGATCTTTGCCTTCTTTCTGGCCAACGCCGAGAAGCAGGGGGTTCGTTTTCGCGACATCTCAGGAACCCTGCAGAACGATATTCTCAAAGAGTACATCGCGCAAAAGGAGTGGATATACCCGCCCAGGCCGTCAATGCGGCTCATCACCGACACCTTCAAATTCTGTACAGCCGAGATGCCGAGATGGAACTCGATATCGATCTCGGGTTATCACATTCGAGAGGCCGGATCGACAGCTGCTCAGGAGCTGGCATTCACGCTGCGTGATGGAATCGAGTACGTCGACTACGGGATTCGCGCCGGACTGGATGTAGATGAATTCGCTCCGCGGCTCTCATTTTTCTTCAACGCACATAACGATTTCTTCGAGGAGATTGCGAAGTATCGCGCCGCGCGCAAGATCTGGTATCGCGTCATGAAGGAGCGCTTCAAGGCCTCCAATCCGCGTTCGTGGCAGATGCGATTCCACGCGCAGACCGCGGGTGTAAGCCTCACGGTTCAACAGCCGCTAAACAACATTGTTCGAGTAGCGATACAGGCTCTGGCTGGTGTGCTGGGCGGAACGCAGTCGCTTCACTGCGATGGATATGACGAAGCGCTGGCGTTGCCTACAGAGCGTGCTGCGCTGATTGCACTCAGGACTCAGCAGATCATCGCGCATGAGACCGGAGTCACGAACACGGTCGATCCGCTTGGCGGTTCCTATTTCATCGAGCGGCTGACGTCTGATATCGAAGAAGAAGCCTGGGAGTATATCCGCAAGATCGACGAGATGGGTGGGATGGTTGAAGCGATTGAAGAGGGCTTCCCGCAGAAAGAGATTCACGAGTCGGCATACAGATTTCAGCGTGCCGTTGAACGTGGCGAGAAACTGATTGTCGGTGTAAATGCATTTCAGACCGAAGGCGACGCTCTCGGAGAGACAAATATCCTGCAGATTGATGAATCGGTTGCCGAGCTTCAGGAACAACGACTGAATGGTCTGCGCGCGCGTCGTGACAAACGCGCCGCGGAGAACGCACTTGCAGCACTCACGCGCGGCGCCGAAGACCCGACAGTCAATACAATGCCATTGCTTATCGATTGTGCCCGCGCAGACTGCACACTCGGCGAGATGTGTGACGCCCTGCGTCCCGTGTTTGGCGAGTATCAGGAACCGGGGTTTTAAGAGAGGGATCAGTGGTCAGTAGTCACACTGAACACACGGAAAAAGAACACGGAAGGACACTAAAAACATAGATCGATTTTTTCTGTATTCTTCCGTGTTCTTTTTCCGTGTGTTCCGCGTGAGATCTTCCTGATCCCTGACGAGTTGAAAGGAAGTCGATATGAGTAAGTTTCGTCGATTGACTTGCGCCCTTCTTGCTGCCGCAATGCTCGCAGGTCCGGCCAGCCTGCAGGGACAAACAAAAGCGACTGCAGCGAAATCCGCAGTTCCGAAAGTAGTCTTTAAGGATGTGAAGCTGAAGAACGGATTGCGAGTGCTCCTGGTGGAAGAGCATGCGGCGCCCGTAGTCTCGCTGGCTCTGATATATGACGTCGGATCGCGCAACGAGAAGCAGGGTCGCACCGGATTCGCCCATCTTTTCGAACACATGATGTTCCAGGGCTCTGAGAATGTCGGCAAGAGCGAACACTTCACGCTCATCGAAAGAAACGGCGGTACGATGAACGGCACGACCAACGAAGAGCGAACGCTCTACTTTGAAACGCTGCCGGCGAATCAACTCGATCTCATGCTCTTTCTCGAGGCTGACAGGATGAAGGGCCTCGACATCTCGAAGGAGAACCTCGACAACCAGCGGAAAGCGGTTCAGGAAGAGCGCCGCTTAGGTCTCGATAATCAGCCGTATGGAAAGCTGAGAGAGAAGTTCGGCGAGACGATGTACGACAACTTCGCATACAAGCACTCGGTGATCGGCTCGATGGATGACCTGAATGCGGCGTCGATTGAAGACGTCAAGGAATTCTTCCGCATCTATTACGCTCCGAACAACGCGGTTCTTGCGCTCGTTGGCGACTTCAAGACAGAAGAGGCGCTGGCAAAGGTTCGCAAGGCATTCGAAGGGATTCCAGCTCAGCCTGCCGCGGCCGCTGTAGACACGACCGAGCCCGAGCAGACTGCCGAACGCCGTTTTTCCGTCGATGATCCGCTTGCACAGCTGGCAATGCTCAACATCGGTTACAAGGGGATCAAAGGAAACACACCGGACGCGTACGCACTTCAGATCGCTGCGACAATCCTTGGCGGCGGACAGAGCTCGCGTCTTTATCAAAAGCTTGTGAAGGAAAAACAGCTCGTGCTTTCGGTTGGAAGTTTTGCGGGCTCTCGCCGAGGACCAGGAGCATTCCAGATTCAAGCGAACATTCCTCAGAACAAGAAGGTCGAAGACGCGGAAGCGGCAATTTATGAAGAGATTGCTCGTCTGCAGCAGGAACCGGTAGCCGACTGGGAGCTCGAAAAAGCGAAACAGTTTTTGAAGCGGGGCGCCATCGGCCAGGTACAGAGCTCGCTTGGCCTGGCAATCAATCTCGCAGAGGCTGCAGTCGCGTGGAACGATCCGAATCTTATAAACACGCGACTCGACAAGTCGTTGGCGGTCACGAAAGAGGACATCCAACGCGTCGCGAAACAATACCTGCAGCCAGCAAAGCGAACGGTCGGCGTTGCGATTCCAAAACCGAAAGCTACTGCCGGCGCGGCAGGAACTGCGAATTAGAAGGGTAGGGTGATTGAAGTGAACATCAGAACGACAAGAATGCACCACATCATTGCGGCTACGGTGCTCGTCGCACTGGTTGCGCTCGGCGCCGTCTCAACTCCTGCACAGCAACCGCAGCAGCAGCAACCGCAGCGGCCCGAATCGAAGGGCGTTGTCATCAAGGGCAAAGCCCCGGTTAACAAAGAGATTCTCAAAGTAACACTTCCCAAACCGTACGAGACAAAACTTGCTAACGGAATGCAGGTTCTGATCCTTGAAGATCACAGGCTTCCGACATTCAGCATGCAGATGGTCTTCTTGAGCGGCGGCCTCGCAGATCCAGCTGGAAACGAAGGTTCAGCGCAATATGTCGCCAATATGCTGCGTGAAGGAACAAAGACGCGAAATAGTCGCGATATAGCGGAACAGGTAGATAAACTTGGTGCGTCGCTTAGTGCAAATGCCGGGCTGACATCGTTCACCTCTGTAGTTAGCGCTTCCGGACTGAAAGAGAACTACGATCAAATCCTCGAGCTCTTTGCTGACGTAATTCTCAACCCGACCTTTCCGGCGGATGAACTCAAGAAATTGAAGGACCGCAACACCTCGCAGATCAGACTGCAGCGATCACAGGCCGGGTTCCTGGCGAGCGAGATGTTTGCGCGCGCCATTTATGGGAAGCATCCGGGCGGCCGGTTTGCGCTCAATGCGGACCAGATTCAGAGATTCACACCAGAGGTTCTCGCAAAGTTCCACTCGACATTCTACAAGCCCAACAATGCGATCTTTGCGATTGTTGGCGACGTGAATCGCGCTGCGATCATCGCCTCGCTCGAAAAGACATTCGCGTCATGGAAACCAGGAGATGTACCGAAGACCGACATCCCAAAGGTTGAACCGACAGGTCCGTCAAAGATCTATCTCATCAACCGCCCGAACTCGGTTCAGACGAACCTTGTCGTCGGAACTCAATCGATCGAGCGCACCAACCCCGACTACTTTGCACTCGAAGTGATGAACCAGGTGCTTGGTGGAGGAGCCAGCTCGAGGCTCTTTTTTAACCTGCGGGAAGACAAGGGATACACCTACGGCGCGTATAGCGGCGTGTCGTCTTTCAAATATCCGGGGGCATTTCGCGCGAACACTGAGGTCCGCACGGACGTAACTAAAGGGTCGATGGATGAGTTGATGTACGAGCTCAAACGAATCCGGAGTGAGAAGGTGCCGGCTGAAGAGTTTGAGGCGGCACAGCGCTCAATTGTCGGGGGCTGGGCGCTTCAGCTCGAGTCGCCGCAAAGCTCTCTTCAGAACGCGATCACGCAGAAGGTTTATGGATTTCCGGCCGATTACTGGGACACATATCCTCAGAAGATATCGGCTGTGACGCCCGAAGACGCACAGCGTGTCGCACAAAAGTACATCAATCTGGATAAGCTCCAGATCATCGCGGTCGGAGATGCATCGAAGATCTCGGATGTGATGAAGGGATTTGGCCCAATGGAAGTTTTCGATACAGAGCTCCGCCCTCTGACAAGCACGCCGGCCAGCTCGACGGAAGTACGAAGACAGGACCGCTAGCCAATGGGTATATCACGCGTCAGGGTTCTATTGGCAAAGCCCGGTCTTGATGGTCACGACCGCGGTGTCAAGGTGATTGCCCGCGCGCTTCGTGATGCCGGCATGGAAGTCATCTACACCGGGCTGAGACAGACGCCGGAGCAGATAGCCAATGCTGCCGAGCAGGAAGATGTGGACATCGTCGGGCTTTCAATCCTCTCAGGCGCGCACATGACGATTTTTCCGAGAGTGCGGCAGTTGATGAAGGATCGCGGACTCGACGATGTACTTCTTTTTGGCGGCGGGATAATTCCTGAAGAGGACATTCCCAGACTCAAGGAACAGGGAGTCTCCGCGGTTTTTCTTCCAGGAACCACGACCGGGGACATCATCCGTTTTATTCAGGAGAATGTGAAGGACCGTGAATAAGACGGGGAGAGAAGAGAAGAGAGAAGTCAACGCAGAAGAGCGCAGAGTGAAGACGCTGAGGCCGCAGAGTAACAATCTGCCATTAGTCTCCGAGCGTACTCGTGCAGTCTTCAATCTGCGATTCTCTGCGTTGACTTCTTCTCTCCCCGGTACAGACACACGAAATCATGGAGAAGTAATGCGAAAGACCTGCATGTTGATTTGTTGCCTTGTGCTCTTAAGTGTCTCGGACGCGTTCGCGCAACAGGCGGCGCAGCCATCCGGGCTTTCGGTTGCCGACGGGCATGACGCGCGCAGCGAGTGTTGAGGGCATCACCGAGTACCGGCTCGCCAACGGACTCCGAGTTCTGATCTTTCCGGATCAGACAAAGCAGACGATCACGGTGAACATGACCTATCTCGTCGGCTCGAAACACGAGAACTATGGCGAGACTGGAATGGCGCATCTGCTTGAACATCTCGTGTTCAAGGGAACACCAAAGCACACTGACATTCCGAAAGAGCTGACCGAGCATGGCACGCGGCCAAACGGGTCGACGTGGTTTGATCGCACCAACTACTTCGAGACGTTTTCAGCAACCGACGAAAATCTGAAGTGGGCCTTGGATCTCGAAGCGGATCGCATGTTGAACTCGTTCATCGCGAAGAAGGATCTCGACAGCGAGATGACGGTCGTTCGCAATGAATTCGAGATGGGCGAGAACAGCCCATTCGGAGTGCTTGTCGATCGTGTCTTTTCGACCGCTTACCTCTGGCATAACTACGGTAAATCAACCATCGGTGCGCGAGCTGATATCGAAAACGTTCCAATCGACCGGCTGCAGGCTTTCTACAAGAAATACTATCAGCCTGACAATGCTGTGCTGCTGGTTGCCGGAAAGATTGACGAGCAGAAGACCATCGATCTGGTGCATCAGTATTTCAGCCCGCTACCGAAACCTTCGCGGGAGCTCCCGAAAATTTATACGGCTGATCCGGTGCAGGACGGAGAGCGCCTGATCAGCATCCGCCGAACCGGTGACACGCAGCTTGTGGGGGCCGCGTATCACATTCCCGGCGGGTCCCATCCTGACGCGCCGTTAGCCAGCATCCTCATGCAGGTCTTCAGCGATACGCCCTCCGGAAGACTTCACAAGGCACTGGTTGAGACAAAGAAGGCAAGCAGCGTCTTTTCGTTTCCGTATATCTTTGGCGAGCCGAGCCTGATGATGTTTGGAGCCGAGGTCCGGCAGGAGCAATCCCTCGACGCCGCGCGCGATACGCTCCTCGAGGTCCTCGAGAACGTCGCCAAGACACCAATCACAAAGGAAGAAGTAGATCGCGCCCGCACTCAACTGCTCAAGCAGATCGAGCTCAACCTCAATTCGTCCGAACAGGTTGGACTCGAGCTGAGCGAGTGGATTGGATCGGGCGACTGGCGTCTGCTCTTCATCAACCGTGATCGGCTGCGAAAAGCTTCAGTTGAAGACGTGCAGCGAGCCGCGACGACCTATATCAAGACGTCGAATCGTACGCTTGGACTCTTTATACCAACGCCAAAGCCCGACCGCGCCGAGATTCCGCCGGTGCCGGATGTGCTGGCGCTGGTCAAAGACTACAAGGGTGATGCGGCAATTGCTGCTGGCGAGGCATTCGATCCTTCGCCGGCAAACATTGAAGCGAGAACTTCGCGCAGCACTGCCGGGGGGCTGAAACTTGCTCTGCTGCCCAAGAAGACGCGCGGCTCGACAGTCGTCGCCAATCTTGCTCTCCATCTCGGTGACGAAAAGAGTCTCATGAATCGCGATACGGCAGGGGAGCTCGCCGGATCGATGCTCACGCGGGGCACATCAAAAAAGACGCGGCAGCAGATTCAGGACGAGTTCGATCGGCTGAAAGCTCGCGTAAACATTGGTGGAAACGCAACCGGAGTCAGTGTATCGATCGAGACGATTCGCGAGAATCTTCCCGCGACACTGAAGCTCGTCGGCGAAGTGTTGCGTGATCCCTCATTTCCGGCAACCGAGTTCGATCAGCTCAAGCAGGAGATGCTCGCGGGCATCGAGCAGCAGAAGAGTGAGCCGACGACGGTCGCGGTTGTGAAAATTCAGCGACATCTGAGTCCTTATCCCAAAGGGCACGTGAAGTACGTGATGACGCCGGATGAAAGTATCGAAGCGATCAAAGCTGCCACACTGGACGAGACCAAGAAGTTCTATGCGGATTTCTATGGCGCGTCAGCCGGCGAGCTTACGGTTGTTGGGGATTTCGATGACAAGGAGATCGCGAAGCTGGCTCAGGAACTGTTGGGGGACTGGAAAAGCAAGACCCCGTACACGCGTATCCCGACGGTCTATCGCGACATCGCGGCAATCAACGAATCGATCGAAACGCCTGACAAGGCAAACGCGTTCTTTGTTGCAGGCGAGAATCTGAAGATAAAGGACGACAACCCGGATTATCCCGCGCTCGTGCTTGGCGACTTCATGCTTGGCGGCGGCTTTCTCAATTCCCGTCTTGCCACGAGGATCAGACAGAAGGATGGTCTCAGCTACGGTGTGGGCTCTCAGCTGCAGGTGGGCTCGCTCGATGAGAGTGGCGCGCTGCTTGGTTATGCGATCTATGCGCCACAGAACGTAACCAAGCTCGAGGCTGCATTCAGGGAAGAGATAGATAAAGTTCTCAAGGACGGGTTCACCGAGCAGGAGATAAAAGATGCCAAGAGCGGTTATCTCCAATCGCGCAAGGTGAGCCGCGCGCAGGACGCCGAGCTTTCGAGTCGTTTGAGGAACTATCTCTTCATCAATCGCACACTCGCCTGGGACACCGACTTTGAAAAGAAGATCGAGGCTCTCACCGGAGAGCAGATAAGGGCTGCGCTGAGGAAGTATGTTGACCCCGCGAAACTTTCGGTTGTAAAGGCCGGAGACTTCAAGAAGACGTAAGCACATGGAATAAGATTTCACAGAAGGTAACAAAGGAACGAAGGAAAGAGTCGTGCAGAAATCAATTTCCCTTCGTTTCCTTTGTTGCCTTCTGTTGAGTTTTTCTCAACACTTCAAGACGCTCTGCTTGGCGTTCTTCTATCCCTCCTTCTGCCACGTTTGCGGTGCAATCGTCGAATCGAGGTTTGACGGCGTTGCATGCCGTGAATGCTGGCTCGGATTACCATCTGACTGAAAGGGAGGAGTCAACAGGATGACGCTTCGTATCTTCTCCTATTCTGCCTCGTGCGGTCCTCACGAGGCCCGTGGCGCGAAACAGTCCTGCAGCTCAAGAGAGCGCCTGTGATCGCTCCCCGTGTCCGCGCCGCACTTGTCGAACGACTCGATGCATCGGGCATTCGATTCGACTGCGTTATTCCCGTGCCGTTGCACAGAGCGCGCGAGCGTGAGCGCGGGTTCAATCAGGCTGCAGTCATTGCGCGCGCAATCGCAACGTCGAGACGCTTGCAGTTAAATGAGGCGAGCCTCGTGCGCACAAAGGCGACACTTCCGCACCGGGCCGGAACCAGCCAAAAGGATCGCGCGAAGAGCCTGCGCGGCGCGTTCAAAGTGGCGGCTCCCCGCTTGATCGCATCTCGAACAGTACTTCTTGTAGATGATGTCATGACAACCGGAGCCACGGCGCGTGAAGCAGCAACGACGCTGCTCGCCGGCGGCGCGAGTGCGGTCGGGTTGCTGACGATCGCTCGGGTAGAGCGGTGATCGCATGACGCCGGAGGCGTAAAGATCGTAGCCAGGGGTTGAGTCTTCGAAACCCCTGGTTGCATTGTGAGAGATGAGTGCATCCCGGAGGGATGCGAGAAAACGGATCATGGTGGCACCTGCGTTTTTTCTCGCATCCCTTATATGTGTTTTGGGCGGGGTGGAGGTTTGGAGGAGGGGCGGCAGCCCCTCCTCCAATCATCCACGTAGAGACGCCTTTGGGACTGACAAATAGAATGGACACGATGAGGCCGAAGGTGCAAATTAGGCTCCGAACCGCGCATCGTCCCGTTACGAATATCGCACCCGACCGCGTTAACGGTTTACGGAGACTTTCGAACGGGACGAAGCGATTCGGTTGAAACGCATCACTCAGATGTCGTCTCGAGAAGACTCAATATAAGGCTTGCGCCGACCGAATCCAAGCGTGGTCTCAGCAGAATCGCGATGGAGGTGGATCAAATGAAAAGCGAGACCAGTGAGTTGGCAGCATTGATCGGATGGGACTGGGCAGATCAGTCACACGAGCTAAGACTGCGAACAGATTCGGGAGAGCTCGAGCACTACAGGATCAGTCAGGACCCGAATGCTCTACACGAATGGGTTCACAAGCAACGTGAACGATTTGGGGGCAGGAAGATTGCGATAGCCATAGAGCAGAGACGGGGAGCGGTGGTCTACGCTCTGATGACCTATGAGTTCATAGTGCTTTATCCGATCAATCCAAAATCACTTGCGAGGTTTCGGGAGGCACTTCGACCAAGCAAGGCCAAGGATGATCCGACAGATGCGGACTTGTTGCTCGAACTGGTAACCAAGCATCGAGACAGGCTCAGAGCGTGGAATCCAGAAGATGAAGCAGGGCGAGAGCTTCGGCTGATGGTCGAGTATCGACGCAAGCTGGTTGATCAGAGGACGCAGCGCACCCAGCAATTGACCGAGTGGCTTAAGTCGTATTTTCCGCAGGCTTTGAAGTGGGCTGGGGATCTGGATGAGGTGAAGGCCTGTGAGTTTCTTGAAACCTGGTCCAGTTTGGATGAGATGAAAGCGGCCGGCCCCGATGTCCTGAGGAAGTTCTTTTCACACCAGGGGCGCTGGAGTAAGACAATCAAGAGGCTGCTGCAGGAAATAAGTGAGTCGAGAACGCTAACAACTGACGGTGCTGTTGTCCGGTCAACGAGTATGATTGTTCAAATAACAGCCCGAGAAGTGAGATTGCTTAGCGAGTCAATCAATGAGTTCCAAGAGCGAATTGAGCAGCTGTTTGCCTTGCACCCGGATCAAGACCTCTTCACGAGCCTTCCTGGTGCTGGAAAGGTCCTGGCACCGCGATTGTGTGCAATGATGGGAACAGACCGGTCCCGATATGCATCACCTGAGGAGGTCCAAGAGTTCTCGGGAATCGCTCCAGTCACAGAGCGAAGCGGGAAATCAAACTGGGTGCACAGAAGGTTCGCCTGTCCACAGTTCTTCCATCAAACATTTGTGGAATATGCCAAGCAGTCCATTCGGCAATCGGAATGGGCGAGAGCATATTACCAAGGCTGTCGCAACCGTGGCACAAGTCACAACGCTGCACTCCGGGCTCTGGCTTTCAAATGGATTCGGATAATCTACCGCTGCTGGATGGACAGAGTTCCTTACAACGAGCTGACCTACCAGACAGCACTGATACGGCACGGGTCACCGTTGGCAAGAAACATCAATGGCTCCGCACTTCCGGCTTGAAGGCTAGGAGTGCGCGACCAGTGATTTTTGGATTGACAAAACATCTCAGATGTCTCCGGGATGCAATTGGTCAAATGCAACGAACCAGGGGTTTCGAAGACTCAACCCCTGGCTACGTCTCACACCGATTCGGCGCGACCCAAAGACTCTTGCTTCTCCTGCATCCGGCTGATTAACATACCGAAGTTCACCCTATGAAGCTTCCATCACTTCTCAGCCTTGTCACCGACGATCTGGCGCTGGATCTTGGCACGTCGAGGACGCGTGTTTTCGCCCGCGGCAGGGGCATCGTCGTAAACGAACCTTCGCTCCTGGCCTATGACCTTCCCTCGCGTGAAGTCGTCGCCGTGGGTCTCGAAGCCATGGAGCTCGAGGGACGCGCATCCGAGGAGATTCAGATCATCAGCCCACTCCAGGATGGAGTCGTAGCTGATTCGACATTTGCCGGGAAACTGATCGAAAGCTACATTCGCAAAGCGCGCGACGGCCGCTCATCGATCTCGCGGCGCGTATTGATCTCGATCGCTGCTGATGCAACGGACATCGAGTACTATGCGCTGCGCTATGCCGCCAAGGAAGCAAGCGTCAACAATGTGCACTTCATCAACAAAGGGATGGTCGCGATTCTTGGATCGGGAGTATCACCGGAAGATCAACGCGCAACCCTGGTGGTTGATGTAGGCGCGGGCACGACGACGATCGCAGCCATGGTTCACAACCATCTGATTCTGACGCGCACGCTTCGGGTTGGCGGTAATGACATGGACGCGGCTGTGATCGAGATGATCAAGCAGAATCACGGTATGCTTGTCGGACCGCGCACAGCCGAACGGGTCAAGATCGAGCTCGGTTGCGCGATGCCTTTTGATCAGGAAACAACGACAATGGTCAAGGGGCGAAGTACGGTCGCCGGCAGTCCTGATATGGCGATCGTCAACAGCATTGAAGTCCACGAAGCGCTCGAGCCTGTAGTCTACGAGAGTTGTGACAGCCATCGCGGAGGCCCTTGAAGCGCTTCCTCCCGAGGCCGCCGGTGATATCTATGATAGAGGCATGGTGCTCGCGGGTGGGGCAGCGCTGCTGGCGGGCTTTGACGAAAGGCTGACGAGAGAGACAGAGCTTGCGGTCCAGCTCACCGAAAGCCCGGCGAGGGCAGTCATCCGCGGGCTCGGACTTCTTTTCGAAGATGCGCTCCGGCTGCGCCGCGCGATTGTTAAACCTTCTTAAGCTGGTTTTTAGTGCACTTAGCGAGCTTTCATGCTATAATCCGCCCTTCCGGTGTGATTTCAATGCGGGAACTTGTCCAATGATTCATCAAGTGAATGGAAGGCCCCGCAGGCAGATTGAGCGAGGTGTAGCCTTCCCAAGTAACTCGTTCTCTTTGGACAATCCGGACGTTGTCTTACCCCCGGTCAGGCCCACTGTCAGGCCCCCTGCCAGACAAAGATGGCGCGTGACACACCCTTTTGCGCGCTATACCGCTAACAAGTGAAAGGCTGGTTGATGAACACTAGGGTACTTGTTCTCAATTCGACCTACGAACCGATCAACGTGTGTACAACACGGCGAGCGATCGTCCTCATTCTTAAGGGCGTCGCGCGAACCGAGGAGCGCTATGACGGTTTCGTTCACTCGACCCGCACGGCGATCCCGGTTCCGTCCGTAATCCGTCTGACCGATTACGTGCACATACCATTCGAACGCAAGAGTCTTTCGCGAAAGAACATTCTGCTGCGAGACCACAATACTTGCCAGTATTGCGGCCGGGTGCACACGCCATCAGAGCTGACCCTCGATCACGTTATTCCTCGATCGAAGGGTGGACATTCAAACTGGGATAACCTGGTCGCCTGCTGCAAGCGCTGCAATAACCGTAAGGGCAGTTCCCTTCCGGAAGAAGCAGAAATGCGGCTTCTCAAACGTCCGCAGGCATTCAGCCTTCACGTCAACCGGCAGATAATGCGCTATCTCGGGCGCAGTGATGCCAACTGGCGGAAATACCTTTTCTATTGATTCGAGTGGTTCAAGGCGTCCGGGTAGGCACCGGGCGTCGTGTCGCCCTGAAGTACTCGATCACCGCCGGTAAGACCGAGACTAAGATGATGCGCAAAGATCACAAGCGTGAAATTTCGCTTGACCACGGGAATATTGCCGAAGAAATATCCTGCATAGACAAAGATCCCGATCCAGACGATGCCCCCCACGACGTTGTACAAAAGGAAGCGCCAGTAAGTCATCCTCCGATGCCTGCGACAAAAGGCGCAAACGTCCTTACAATCGGTATGAATCTCGCGATAATGATTGTCTTGCCGCCATACTTCTCATAGAAATTGTGTGTTCGCTCAAGGTGTTTCCGGTTCATCCATCGCGAAGTTTCGCCGCGAAAAGACTTTTGGTCCGGCGACATATCCAACCCAGTAATTCACCGTGTCGCCAAGAATCGCCGCGATGCTGAGAAGAACGAAAACGAGAAATGGGTCAAGTGCTCCCGTCGCCGCAATCGTACCAACAGCAAAGAGAAGCGAATCGCCTGGAAGAATTGGCGTAATCACCAGTCCTGTCTCACAAAAGATGATTGCAAAGAGGATCGCGTACGTCCAAACGCCATACTGCGAAACAATCTCGACAAGATGCTTGTCGAGATGAAGAATGAAATCAATGAAGTATTCGATAAGTTCCATAGCTAAGACAGGGGTCAGGGGTCAGGGGTCGGGGGTCGGGGTATGGAGTTCAAGCTTTAGCTTGCTCTTGAGGCACTAGCTATGTCAAGAGCAAGCTAAAGCTTGAACTCCATACCCTGACCCCCGACCCCGACCCTGACCCCTACTCTTCCCATCCCCATTTTCCGATTAGTTTTACAAACTGGCAGGCTCCGTGGTCTTCAGTTATGACACCTTCGGGAGTCCGCGTCACACGCAGCAACCGTTGCCCGTTCTCATCGCCTACGGGCATCACCAGATGTCCCCCAACAGCCAAGCTGGTTCACGAGCGACTGAGGTACCGCAGGCGCTCCCGCGGCCACAACGATTGCGCGAAACGTCGCAAACTCGCTCCACCCGTACGTCCCATCGAAGCATCTGACGATCGCGTTCCGAATCTTGAGCTCGCTCAGGATGCGATGTGCTCCCTCCGCGAGCTCGTGCAATCTTTCAATCGCAAAGACTGATCGCGCGATCTGCGCGAGGATTGCCGTCTGGTATCCCGAGCCTGCACCAATCTCAAGCACTCGATCACTGCTCGTCAGTTCGAGCAGCTCTGTTTCCCGCGCCACGATGTAAGGCTGAGAGATCGTCTGTCCCCCGGCAATGGGCAGACGCATGATCGCCGTAAGCGTGCGAACGTAGCGCTTCGGGAACAAAAAGGTGACGCGGAATTCGCTCCATCGCTTCGAGAACCCGTTCATCCCGGATGTGATAATGCGAACGAAGCCGCTCAACCATTTTCGAGCGCTGCCGTTGATAGTCCTGGGCGTTGTTACCGAGTGTGGGGCTACCCATTAAGTTTGAGTTTTCCACTTCGCAGCGTTTCGAGTGCGCGATAGTCCGTCATGTCGGTGCGCAATGGCGTGATCGAAACCAATCCCTTCGCCACTGCTGCGTAGTCGCTTCCCTCGTCTTCTTTCCACGAGATCCTTTGCTCGCCAATCCAATAGTACGGCCTTCCACGCGGATCCAACCCCTCGACGATCTCGGATTGCGCGATCTTGATCCCCTGATGCGTCAACAGCGCTCCCATTGATCGGCCCGGGCGGCACATTGACATTGAGAATTGTGCCTTCCGGCAACCCCGTCTCAATCACGTTGAGCACCAGTTCGGCGGCAAACGCCGCCGCATAGCTGAAGTCAAAATTACTTCTTGTGGCCAGACTGAAAGCGATCCCCGGCAGCCCGAAGACCGACGCCTCGAGCGCGCCTGCGACTGTTCCCGAATACGTTACATCATCACCCAGGTTCGGACCGTAGTTTATGCCTGAAACAACTACACCCGGCAGCCGACCTTCGAGGATTTTCGACATCGCAAGCGTCACGCAGTCGGTTGGAGTTCCGTCGACGGAATACTCATCATCTCCGTGCTTGCGAACTCTGAGAGGTCTCGTCAGAGTTAGAGAATGGGCTGATGCGCTTTGTTCGGTCGAAGGCGCCACAATGACCACCTCGCCCACTCTGGCGAGTGCTTCGGCAAGTTGCGTAAGCCCTTTCGAAGAGATCCCGTCATCATTCGTTACCAGAATTCTATGCATTCGAAAGAATACCCTACTCCTCTGTTAGTTTCCTGCGCCTCTGCTTTCGTTCACTCTGGCGGCGCTTTTCGTCAAGCCGCCCTGCAATCGCACCGGCTGATGGTCGAGTTCGAACTCGCGGTTTGCGGCGTTCGTTCAGTTTTTCGAGCTTCTCAGCCATTCGCTTGTATGCTGCTTCGCGGTTGGCTGATTGTGAGCGGCGCTCCTTTGCGGTGACCACTAAACCCGTCGGCAAATGCCTGAGCCGCACTCCCGTCTCGACCTTGTTCCGATGCTGCCCTCCAGGACCTCCTGCAACCAGGAACTCCATTTCACATTCGCGCTCAAGCGTTTCGCGATCCATAAGAGCTGGTGGTCAGTGGGTCGGTGGTCAGTGGTCGGGGTATGGAGTTCAAGCTTTAGCTTGCTCGTTAGCAGTTCGATTGAAAGAGCAAGCTAAAGCTTGAACTCCATACCCTGACCACTGGCCCCTGACCCCACTGATCACTTCCCCCTGATAAACGCCATTGCCTCGAGCCGTGTCCGTTCGTCCGACCTGAAGACACCGCGAACTGCTGATGTAATCGTAGTCGCTCCCGGTTTCTTGACTCCTCGCATCGCCATGCAGAGGTGCAACGCTTCGATTACAACCATTACGCCCTGCGGCTTCAGCGACCCTTCGTAAAGAAGCTCCGCGATCTGCGTAGTCAGCCGCTCCTGCACCTGTGGACGACGGGCATAAATATCTGCAATCCGCGCCAGCTTTGATAGTCCCACGACTCGGCCGTCATTAGGCACATAAGCGATATGCACAACGCCTGTGAATGGAAGCAAGTGATGTTCGCAAAGGCTGAACAGCGGAATGTCCTTCACCATCACAATCTCGTCGTGAGTTTCGGTCGGAATTACTTTCAGTTCAGCAGCTGCGTCTTCGTAGAGTCCGCCGCAAACTTCTGCATACATCTCCGCAACGCGTCGTGGCGTATCAATGATGCCAGCCCGGGCCGTATCCTCTCCGATGCCTTCGAGTATCAGGCGCACTCCCTCTTCAATTTTCTTCAGGTCAACATTCTGATAAGTGCTCATTCTGTATGCTTTCCCTCGCCACACGATTATTATTCTTTCACTCACTCGTCACAAGGAGACCTGAATGAAGAAGCTTCGAATTGATCGCCGTTCGTTTGTAAAACTCCTGCCCGCAGTCGGCGCTGCACACTGCATCATCGACTAAAAGTATCGCTCAAAGCACGCAATCTGCTCAGCCGGCGACGCCCGCCACGAATTACTCGCGAGATGCTCAACGCGACCGAACAAGTGATTGGAATTGAACTCAATGAGGCGCAGGAGACGATGGCGCTCACGGGTGTCAACCGCAACCTTACGAACTACGAAGCGCTGCGCAAAGTTGACGTGCCTCTTGATACGGAACCTGCGATCTCCTTCAGACCCCTGTTGCCGGGACGGAAAGCGAAGCGGCGCGGTACAAAGCCTGTTCCGGGAAAGGCTGTGCCGCTTCGTTTCAGCGCAGTGGAAGAACTCGCCTTCGCGACCGTTCCCCAACTTGCCGATCTCATTCGAACTCGCAAGGTTTCTCCCGTCGCGCTCACCCGAATGTATCTTGATCGCCTGAAGCAGTTCGGACCAAAGCTGCTCTGTGTGGTCACGCTGACTGAGGACCTTGCGCTCAAACAGGCTCAGCAGGCCGAAGCAGAGATCAAAAGCGGAAAGTACCGAGGGCCGCTTCACGGAATTCCATGGGGCGCCAAAGACCTCTTCGCGACCAAAGGAATCAAGACTACCTGGGGTGCTGAGCCTTACCGCGATCAATTGATAGATTACGACGCGGCTGTCGTTGAGCGATTGCGTGACGCTGGCGCCGTGCTGGTAGCAAAGCTCTCGATGGGGGCACTGGCTCAAGGCGGGAGATGGTTCCAGGGAATGACACGCAATCCCTGGCAACCGGAAGAGACAGCACAGGGATCGAGCGGGTCATCAGCGGGCAGCGCCTCAGCAACCTCCGCGGGTCTTGTCGGGTTTGCGATCGGGACCGAAACGCTTGGTTCGATTATTTCACCCGCCACTCGTTGCGGTGTCGTCGGATTGCGTCCCACGTATGGCCGCGATCAGCCGTTATGGCGCGATGGGTCTCAGCTGGACAATGGATAAGATCGGACCGATCTGTCGCGGAGTTGAAGACTGCGCTCTCGTGCTCGATGCGATTTACGGGCCCGACGGCCGCGATTTGACGGTAGGCGACCAGCCTTTCGGCTGGGACCCTCGCACACCTCTCAGTCAGATGCGAATTGCCTATCTTAAGAGTGAATTTGACCAGGGCACGGATGAACAAAAGAAGCTGCGCAAGGACGCTCTCGATGTGCTCACCCGGCTCGGAGCAAAGCTCGAGCCGATAGAGCTTCCTCAGTTCCCGTTGCAGGGGCTGAGGATCATCCTCACCGCCGAGGCCGCCACAGCGTTCGATGACATCACGCGAGATGGCCGCGTCAACCAGCTTTCCGGTCAGGCACCGAGTGACTGGCCAAATTCGTTTCGCACCGCTCGATTCATTCCAGCCGTCGAGTACATCCGCGCGCAGCGGGCGCGAACGCTGCTCATGCAGGAAATGGACAAGCTGATGTCGAACTGGGATGTCTTCGTCTCGCCCCCGAGCGGACCCAGCCTGACCGTTACAAATCTGACCGGGCATCCGGCAGTTGCCGTGCCCTGCGGCTTCAGCAACAACCTGCCTCAGTCAATCATGTTCACTGGTGGATTGTACGACGAGGGAGCGCCATTGCGTGTGGCACTCGCGTATGAGCAGGCGACAAACTGGCACACGATGCATCCGAAGATTTGAGGGTACGTTGTACCGCCTTTTAGGCGGAATCGTGACTTTGGAACCGCCCGCAGTCACGATTCCGCCTAAAAGGCGGTACAACGTACCCACTTTCATTCCAGGGATTTGGGAATGATGGAAGGCGGTCGTGCAGACGGCGGTCGTGAGCGGGTACGACGGTTAGAGCAGAATCAGCCAACTTGAGCGCGTGAACTTTCAGAATCACTGATCTCACTTCAGCTTCGTCCATATCAACAAGTTTCCTTGCAAGCCAGGGCCGCTCTGCGGGCAAGTCGATTCCCTCCTGTGACCAGGTAAGATCACCGGTAAAGAGGTAACGCTTTCCTGATCTGAGATTGACAAACATTCCAAGCGATCCCGGAGTGTGCCCCGGCAACGGCACCAGTACAACGCTTCCATCGCCAAACAAGTCAAAGCTTGCATTGAAATTCTCGTATGGCTCCGGACGGAACTCGAATGTCTTGACCTTTAGATCATCGATCATCTGGTCAGCGAGTCCTGGATAACGTCCAGACCTTATGAAATCGAGCTCCTCTTGCGGCATCCACACTTCGAGACCCGGGAAATCTATAAGACCACTGATGTGATCCCAGTGTGAGTGTGTGATCAGCGCCATCTTCAGCGTGTCGGGCGCAATTCCATTCGCCGTCAACTGATCCTTGAGAGTCGTCTCCTTCTCAAAAGTCGACAAGCTGCGCAGCAGCGCCGGCACAGTCTTCCAGTGTTCATCGACGCGCGAACCGTATCCGGTGTCCAGGATGAATGTCGCCGCCGGATGGCGGACGAGCACAGCAATCATTCCATTCTCGTAGTCCGCCGACCAGCTTCCCCCGCGATAGGAAAACGCCTGACTCGCAGGCATCTTCCCGCCTTCACGATCGAAACCAAAAGTTCGGGGAGTTCAGATGCAGCACGGCGACCCCGGCCAATTCCGGCCGCTGCATCTGGATCAGGTTCGAGGTTTTTCGGAAAGAATGTCCAGGCAAGCAATCCGGCTAGAAACAGGAGCAACAAAAGAACAAAGACAGCAAGCCTTCTGAATCATCCTCATTGTCTTCTCGAAACCGAGCAGACTCTTCAGTCTCTTGTTCTCAACTTTGGCCGGTTCCGGTCCGATTGAGTCGATCGACTGGCAGCATTAGCGCTTGCATCCTCGGCGCGGTATCCATCGCGGGCTCGAACTACAAGATTAGCTCGCATCACGCGGACACGTATCTTACGAAATGATCCGTCCCGTGCAGCATTGGATGGATAATATCCGAGCGCGTACTGATGGCGCAGCTCCTCGGCAATCTGGTTGAAGGCGCGCTCAAGGTTCATCACTGTATCTGCATCATAAAGCCGCGCTCCACTTCGATCAGCAAGCTGCTGCATGTACTCCGCGCCGCGCCGATAATCCTCCGGCGCGCCTCCTCGAGGATATTGAGGTGCGATGTTGATCGAGAACGGCCATCGGCGGCCGGTTCTTGGCGCCGGCCAGGGAATCGGAAACGGGAACGGGTTAATGACCGGAGGAGGCTGCTGCCCGCCGCTGCCTCGACCTCTGCCGCCGCCAGCCTGAAACAAATCCTGAGTGTTGTATCGAATCGGATATGCCAGAACTCCGGATTCCTCAATCAGGTCAAGGCTCGCCTCAAAGTTTGAGTATTTGCTCGTCGTGTCGACGCCATCACTGAAGATGACGATCGCCTTTCGCCCGTCGACCTGCTCGAGCCTCTCAGTCAGAACAAGGTCCACGGCATCGTAGAGCTTCGTTCCGCCGCCGGTCTCAGTTCCGTAGATCGCGCGCCGAAGACGTGCTCGATCGCTCGTGAACTCGCAATCGACGTAGATTCGATCGTCAAACGAGACGACCATGACACGATCAGCAGGGCGCAACTGCTCTATAAACGAGGCCGCTGCCCGGTGTATGTCCTCCATGCGAAATGCAGTACTCCGCGATGTGTCGATCAGAAGAACAACATTGAACGGCGTTTCAACCGAAACAAAATCCGATATCGCTTGCTCAACGTTGTCCTCGTAAATCCGAAAGTCTCTCTTTAACAGGTTCGGCACAAACTTTCCCATGCGATCGAGAACCGAAACCGGAATCGTCACAAGAGTCGTGTCGATCTTGATTATCTCGCTGTCATCCGGCGTCTGTCCTGGAGGCGTCTGTCCCGGAGGCTGCTGCCGAGGAGGCTGTTGTCCAGCCGGCTTCTGCGCAGAAGGCGCGGGCTCCATCGGACGTGGCTCAAGGCGCGGTCTGCTCGGATCGACAGGCCGTGGCCGTTGTCCGGACTGTCCAAGCACTGGAGCGAGTGTGTTGAGAAGAAGTAGTAACCCTGCGGCGAGCCTGACACTGTTTCGTGGTTTCATCGGTACAACCCTCCGCGACCCGGCGATCGACAGGTAGACAAAGCTCTGCCCGAACTGTGTAATACATTAAGTTGCCAAATCCACGGAAGGGGGTAACCGTCGGGAGAATTATACAGCAATCAAACCCGTAACGAGCAAGCTTGAGGGTACGTTGTACCGCCTTCGGGCGGAAACGTGAATCCAGGCGGTTCGAAAGTCACGTTTCCGCCTGAAGGCGGTACAACGTACCTTCATACATTGTCTACTCGTGAGGTTGTTTTCCCGTCCACGAGCGCGGAAGCACCTGGTAGGCCGAGAGATTCGCGCCAAGGATCAGGATGAACGATAGAATGAATACCCAGAGCACCCCAGCCATCGCCCTGTAGACGTCGCGATAGGTCGTCCGCAGATCGAGCAGCGGCAAACTGAGCCGGAAGATAAAAGTTGCAGCGAGGACAAGAATCGTTGTTGCCGCTGAGGTGAAGAAAATCTGACGCGCATCGACCTTTCCGTGCGGCACTACATAGTAGATAAGGAAAAACAGGATGAAGATGAACGGCAAAGCTGTGGCCAGTCCCATCAGGTTGAACAGGTATTGTCGCGCCCTGCCTGAACCGGTTGACAGCCCAAGGACCGAGTCGAAATAGCTTGCAAGCGCTGCCGCGGAAGTCACTACGACGCCCGCCACCACGGTCAAAATGCTATACGTGAGATACTGCCTGATCGTGCCGCGCGGCTTCTCAAAACCGTAAGCTCGATTTAGCGCCAGCTCGATCGGCAGGAAAATGCCGGAGCTCGAGAGCGCCAGTAGACCAAATGAAAGAGCGCCCGCACGTCCCGTCGGCCCACGCGTCACTTCATCGAGGCTTCGAAACAAGACGCCAGCCTCGACCGGAACCATCGCGATCATGAGGCGATAGATCGTCTGATACGCATGCTGCCATCCGAGAACGTTAACAAGCACGCTTCCAATGAGCACGATAAACGGAAAGAAACAAATCAGGATATTGAACGCAATCGCCGATGCATAAACGTAGGTTTCCGACGTGCTCAGATTGTAGAGCGCCGGCCACATTCGCTTCCAGAAAAGCCAGGTTCCGCGAAAGTAGAACCTCAATCCCCGCCGTGGCGGCGGTCCAGAGGCTCCATCACGGTCAAAATCGAGCTTCTCGATGACCTCTATATCACTTCCCATCGACTTTGAATTCCGGGACTCACGATTTCTTGAACGAATAGAGCTTTGCCGGACGATGCGCGCCGTCCTTTCGCGTCTCCTCCAGCTCGCGAAGCTGGCCTTGTGCCAGTACCTTCTTGCGGAAGTTTCGCTTGTCTATCCGTCTCTCGAGAATGATCTCGTAGAGGCGCTGCAATTGAGATAGCGTGAAGCGCCTCGGAAGCAGCTCGTAACCCACGGTCGTCCATTCAAGTTTGTTTCGCAACCGTCCGATTGCATATTTCAGAACCTCGGCGTGATCGAATGCCAGACGCGGTGGCTTCGAGACGGGAAACCAGGCAGCATCCGCCGCATCAGACGACGCAGCCACGGGCTGACGCTCTGCATCTATGAGCGCGAAATAGGCGACGCTGATTACGCGGCCGCGCGGGTCTCGCTTCGGTTCGCCAAAAGTATAAAGCTGCTCCAGATAGACATTCTCAACGCCCACTTCTTCCTTGAGCTCTCGAGCTGCTGCCGCTTCGAGCGATTCATCCATTCCTACAAATCCCCCAGGCAGCGCCCACCGGTCGCGGTAAGGTTCAACTCCGCGCCGGACAAGCAACACCTTCAGCTCATTATCTGCGATCGTCAGAATTACCAGATCAACAGTAACGGCCGGTCGCGGATACCCGTCCACCTCAGACCTGGGCTCAGACCTGGGCTCAGACATGGGCTCAGACCTGGGCTCAGATATGGACTCAGATTTTCCCACCTGACATCCCCCCAACATCTTTCTTGAGCGCTTTGACCTGCTGCAATACTTCGTCTGTCGTTATGAGTCTGATACCTGACACTTCGAGTTCGCCCAGGGTTGTTCGCGTCGTCTCGTCGGTGACGCCACGAATTGCATCCTCGACCACGTCAACCTCGGCGCCGCCTTCTCTCAACCCGAGCGCGGTCGCGCGCACGCAGTAGTCTGTCGCCACTCCAAAGACAATTGCTCGCTCGCCCCTGAAGGCCCCGTCCTTTCGCAGCCCCTCAAGCCAGAGATTAGAGAACGGATCGAAGACTTTCTTTTTGATCACATAATGCGTCGCCGGAAGCAGCATCGCATCGCGATCTTCTGAAGCTGACGACTCAATGACGCGACGGGGCAGAGCCGGGAGATCACCGTGGATACGCTCGGCGCCTCGCGTTCCCTCAATGCAGTGAGGTGGAAAAATCTCAAATTCCGGATCGTCCGCTTCGTGCGCGCATGACGTCGACACTGTCGTAATCCCGAGCACTCCGGCGGCACTCAACAACTTTTCGATATTCTCAGCAATCTCATCCGCTCCGCCAACATAGAGAGCTCCGTGTTCAGGATGCATAAAGTCGATCTGTGTATCCACATCAAAGAAAATCATGCGAAATCTCTCAGCACCCAGCACTCAGCACTCAGCACTCAGCACTGTTTTTCCTCCAGAGCTTCGTTAAACGTGCGCGCTCGCTCTCGAGGTGTTCGCTGTACCGGACAGGATATTCTTCGGCATCTTTCAGCCGTCGATAAATCTGCGGCAAACGATCAAGCTCTTTTCGCGTTCTCTGCTGCAGGTCTCTAACGTTTGAAGAGGGACGAGACGACGTTTCCGTCTCGCATCACCTTCTCCAGCAAAGGGAAACGTCCGTGCGGCGACCAATCCTCATCTGCTTGTGCGATCAGATCACCCAGAAAGCTGTCATCATCGGCAATCGAACGCCATACCTGTTTGACCCAAGGGTAGGTAGCCTTGTCTTCGCTCAACTTGAGCTTTGGTACCCGCTTCCCATCGAGCTCGACCTCGACCATCTTATACACGCCTCCGAGCGCGGGCGCATCATAAGAAGTGACAATCTCGGTTCCAACGCCGAAAAGGTCTATTGGCGCGCCTTGAGCGAGAAGGTCGCCAATCTTTTCCTCGTCAAGGTCACCACTCGCCATTATGCGCGTGTCATTGAGTCCACCATCGTTGAGGACCTTCCGAACACTCTTCGAAAGGGCACCAAGATCACCGCTGTCGAGACGCACTCCACGAATTCTGCCTCCAAACTCTGTTGCCAGATGTGCGGCTTGCTCTGTGTCATAAGTGTCGAGCAGGAACGTTGTTTCATCGGGGAAGACGCGATGATAGGCGGCAAAGGCCTCACGTTCAGACGGAAATGACATGATGAACGAGTGCGCGGCGGTTCCCATGATCGGAATACCGAACGCGCGAGCAGCTTCGACATTCGATGTCGCGATGCACCCGGCGATGAACGCCGCACGTGCCGCGTAGACCGCCGCAGCCATTGTCTGCGCTCTTCTCCCGCCGAATTCGACAACACCGGCCTTGCCGGCGGCTTGCACTATTCGCGCTGTCTTTGAAGCGATCATCGTCTGGAAATTGACTGTCGCCAGAAGAAACGTCTCGATGATCTGCGCTTCAATGAGCGGGGCGTTGACACGAAGAAGCGGTTCACCCGCAAAGACAACAGTTCCCTCCGGCATCGCCCAGACGTCGCCCGAAAAGCGAAACTCACGCAGGTACTCGAAGAACGAATCACGAAGATCGCGAAAGACCGTGAGACCTCGCAGAAACTCAACCTCATCTTCACGGAACCGAAGGTGGGTGAGATAGTCGAGCGCCTGTTCGAGCCCGGCAACGACGAGATAGGACCGGCAGGGAGGCAGTCTGCGCACGAACAATTCGAAAGTGGCACGCTCGTTTCTGCCTTCAGCGTGATAGGCCGCCGCCATCGTCAACTGGTAAAGATCCGTCGCAAGCCCCAGGTCCCGAGTGTGCTGGCTGATCGTGTCCATTGAATCAAGGTACGTTGTACCGCATTCAGGCGGAAACGTTACAACGAAGACCGCTAGAGTAATTCCACGTCAAGGGTATCATCAACGGGTGGGAGCGGTTCAGGCCGTCTTGGCAAAGCTGCGATCGCTTCCACAATCCGATACGACTGAAATCCAAGCGAATCTGAAATCCGGTAGTACACCCTGAGGCCCTCTTTCCTGCTCTCGACGACTCCGGCACGTTTGAGATAAGCCAGATGGCGGGACACCTTTGGCTGGCTTGCTCCGGCGATGTCAACCAGCTCGCCGACAGACCTCTCATTCTCCATGCCGAGCGCTTGAATGATCAGGATCCTTGTCTCATCCGCACAAGCCTTCAAAATCTCCACCAACTCAACCGCTGCCATACCAAGACTATATATGTATATACGTATATAGTCAACTTCCTTGCTTCAACTACATATGGTCATCCATATATACTATGCCAACCTCTTCTTTTGCTTAGGATCAAGCTTCTCGCGAAGGGCGTCACCGATAAAGTTGAAGGCAAGCACCGTGAACATAACTGCCAGACCCGGAAAGACTAAAAGATGCGGGGCGACCCTCAAATATGCGCGAGCATCATTCAGCATCGCTCCCCAGCTTGGCGCCGGCGGCGGAACCCCAAGACCCAGGAAGCTCAGGCTAGCCTCGGCCAGGACGGCGCCAGCCATTCCCAGGCTCGCCTGTACAATCAACGGCTGGATCGCATTTGGAAGAATGTGACGTGACAGAATCCTTGAGTCGCTCGCGCCAATCGCCCTGGCAGCGGTGACAAAGTCCAGTTCCTTTACTTTGAGGACCTGGCCGCGGATAAGCCTTGCGTAACCCACCCAGCCGATCACTGAGAGCGCAAGGATAAGGTTGTTCAGACTTGGTCCGAGGAAGGCAACCATGGCGATTGCCAGCAGCAGGCTTGGAAACGACATGAAAACATTGAAAAGGAATGAAGAAAGAAAGCGATCCACCCAGCCACCATAGAACGCCGATACCGACCCGATCACTAGTCCTATGAACGACGATATCAGGACAACAATTACTGCAACCCTGAGCGATATCCTCGCGCCATAGACCACTCTCGAAAAGACATCCCGCCCGAGATCGTCCAGACCAAACAGATGCTCGCTGCTTGGTTTCAGACGCTGATCAAGCGTAGCGCCAGCCGGCATTGGCAACTGTTCGCGCGGGTCGTAGGGAGCAATCAGCGGCGCAAACAGGGCAGCTGCAACGATGATACTGATGATAATGAGGCCTGCTATTCCAAGACGGTTCATTACTCGACTCGGATTCGTATCACTCGACTCGGATCCGGGGATCAAGAAGCCGGTAGGCGAAATCCGTGACCAGGTTGGCCACAATATAAGTTAGCGCAATCATTAGAATGCATCCCTGGACCATCGGATAATCCCGGGAATTGATGGCATCGATCGTCAATCTTCCAACACCCGGCCAGCTGAAAATGGTCTCAGTGATGATTGCGCCAGCCATGAGCACGCCGAACTGCAGTCCAAGCACAGTAACGACTGGAATCAGTCCGTTCTTGAGAACATGTTTGTAAACAACAACTCCTTCGCTGAGCCCTTTGGCGCGCGCAGTACGCACGTAGTCCTCGTTTAGTTCTTCAATGACGCTCGACCTGACCATTCGGGTAAGGACGGCAGCCAGAGCAGCACCGAGCGTAAAGGCAGGCAGAATCAGGTATTCCAGCCCGTAGCGTCCGGCAACTGGGAGCCAGTCCAGCTTGATGGCAAAAAGATAGATCGCCAGCGGACCAAGCACGAATCCCGGGAAGACTGATCCCCAGCAGGGCGAGGACAGAAGCCGCATTGTCGATGAGTTTACCCTGATGAACGCCCGCCGTGACTCCCAGGGGAATCGAGATCAAAAGCGCGACAATAAGCCCTGCAAATGCGAGCTCCATCGTGGCCGGATAACGCGAAAGTATTCTCTCGAAGACCTTGTCCGAAGGGTTGATGAGGCTCGAACCGAGATCACCGCGAATGAGGCCACCCCAATAGTTCAGATACTGCCGGCCAAGCGGCAAGTCCAGTCCAAGCTGATGTTTGAGCTCGGCTACCTGCTCTGCGGTCGCATTGTCACCGAGGGCATTGCGCACAGGATCGCCCGGCACAATGTGAATCAGAAGAAAAACCAGGGTGACGACTGCCCAGACTACGGGAAGTGCCAGCAGGAGGCGCTTTGCGAGCACCACCGAAATATTGCGCATCGTCAGGATGATAAACGATGTATGATGTTGTTGAAAGATTCCTTAGATACTGAACTTTGACAACCAAATATGTCCTGTCAGCATCTGATGGAACAACCCCTTACGTATAGAATTAATGGGACAGACGTAGATAAGGGAAGAGGAAGAAGGAGGAGGGAAAGATGATCTCAACGACAGGAAACAATACAGTTGTTGCAGAAAAGGTGAATTCCCTGATTCATGACAATCTGACCGACATGTGGCTGTTGCTCTCAGGGGAAACCGTTGATGAGCGGAATCGTGGGCTCTCAACGTGGACCGGCCACCCAATTGCAATGAACTTCGGAGGTCAGGTCCGTATGCTTGAGGGCCGCCTCGAAGCGCTCGAAAAACTGCGAGTGCTCGGCATTGAAATGCAGTAAGGGCATGGTAGTACCGCCTTCAGGCGGAATCGTCAACTCGAAGATTCCGCCTAAGGTCGGTCCAGCTTCACTTAGTGCTTGCTTCTTAGCGTACATTTCCGCCGATGTCCTGCATCATCGTTCTTAACCGCTCCTCGTCAGCTCCGCCCGGAACGCTCACTAACAAAGCTCCTTCATCGATCTCAGAATCATAGTCTTCGTGAAAATGCCGGTAATCGGGGAGTGTCATTTCCCAGAGCATTCTTCC
The DNA here is from genome assembly GCA_963813345.1 of uncultured Acidobacteriota bacterium. Taxonomy (GTDB): domain Bacteria; phylum Acidobacteriota; class Blastocatellia; order RBC074; family RBC074; genus CAWDDA01. The sequence continues at coordinate 356,086 of CAWEYR010000028.1, forward strand.
GAACGCAAAGAGGATTGCGCCGATTGCAGTTGTTTCATAGACGATAATTCCGGTTGTCATCGGAGGTACAATCGGCATCGAGCTTGTCACCAGCGGATAGCTCCTTGATGTCAAATAGACGAGCAGAAACCCCGCAACACAGCCGATAACCCCTCCCGCCAGACTGTAGAGTCCAATATGCGTTGGGTGGCGCGCACTGAGCGGATCATCGACTTCCATAAAGGGCTCGCCGGACATGACCACGATATCCCGACCGGGAATCCCTGCCTTTTCGAGTGCTCGAACGGCTCGGCGCGCGCCATCTGCGTCATCAAAACTGAAATGCAGATGCGTTGACATCGCTTTCAACCTCTATTTCCTTCTTCTGACCCGGAGCTTCTTTCTGATGACGAATGCCCTCCTTGAACTCCCATATCGAAACGATCGGAAACAACTTCGCGAAGAGCGCATACAGCAGCACGAAATAGGCAAAGGTTCCTGCCACAATTGAAAGCTCGACCCAGGTTGTTGTGTACCCGCGCCAGTTGAACGGAAGCCGCGGATGGCCAAGAGTCGGAACGACAATCAGGAATCTCTCGAGCCACATGCCAATGCAGATGAGCAGTGATGCAAATGCAAGCAGCGGGATGCGTCTCGTCCTCTTGAATGCGATCACGGGAACGGGAACCACAAAACAGCAGACAATCATTGCGTAGAACAACGGAGAATATGGTCCAGCCACCTTTGACCACCATACCGCCATTTCGGCCGGCTCGTTCGCATACCAGACAGTCAGGTATTCGGCAAACGTGAAGTAGCCCCACAGGAGACTCATTACAAGCAGCAGGAGACCAAGATTGTTGAAGTGCTTCTCTTCGAGGTAGGCCTCGAGATGCAGCACTCGACGGAGGACAGCCATGGCCAGAATCAGCGCCGCAATCCCGGAGAAGATGGCGCCAACAACAAAGTAAGGCGCAAAGATCGTCGAATTCCACATCGGATTGATCGTCATCGCGAAATCCCACGAGACAATCGTATGCACTGACACCGCAACCGGAATAATGACAATCGCCATGACTGAAACGGCTTTCTCGAGCCGATGCCATTGCGTTGCAGTACCGCGCCATCCGAGGCTGAGAATGTAGTAAAGCCGGCGCCGCCAGCCGCTCGCCTTGTCACGTAAGAGTGCAAGATCAGGAATCAGGGGAAGAAACAGGTAAATCAGACTCCCTGTGAGGTAGGCGTTGATCGCAAAGAAATCCCAGACCAGTGGAGAACGGTAGTTCGGCCATAACATTCGCTCGTTCGGATAGGGAACGACATAGTAAAAAAGCCAGACTCTTCCCAGATGAATCAGTGGAAACATTGAACCGATCAGCAGAGCAAAAACTGTGATCGCTTCGGCACATCGAGTGACGGGCTGTCTCCAGCTCGCGTTCGCTACCCGAAGAATCGCGGAGATCAAAGTTCCCGCGTGAGAGATGCCGATCCAGAATACAAAACTCGTAATGTAAAGCGACCAGAACTCCGGTCTGCGCTTGCCTGATACTCCGATTCCGTGCGCAATCTGCCATCCCCAGGCGAATACCGCCCAGGCGACGATTGCCCCCGAAATGAGCACGACCGCATAGAACTTCCAACTCGTCTCGAGCACGGGTCCGAGCAGGTCCCGATTGATTTTTTCAGTCAGGGTTTTCATTCTGCGCTCGTTACTTTTCGCTCTTCAGATACACAACTCTCGGCTTTGTGCCGAGCTCGCCGAGAAGATGAAATGCCCGCCCACTCTCGGCCTTATGCGAGACTTCGGACTCGGGGTCGCTAATGTCTCCGAAATACATTGCAGTCGTCGGACAGGACTGCACGCAGGCGGGTTTCACGTCTTCATCTTTTACCGGTCGATTCTCTCCCGCTGCCTTGCTCTTTCCGTGCAGAAGTCGCTGCACACAAAATGTGCACTTCTCCATGACGCCGTTCGGCCTCACGGAAACTTCGGGGTTGAGGGCCTGTTCGAGCGGCGCATCCCACTTTGGCTCGAAGAAATTGAAATATCGAACCGTGTACGGGCAGTTGTTGGCGCAGAAGCGTGTCCCCACACACCGGTTGTATGTCATGACATTCAGGCCTTCAGGCGAATGTGTCGTCGCATAGACCGGGCAGACCGATTCACACGGCGCGGCGTCGCAATGCTGGCAGAGCACCGGAAGAAAGCTCGCTTTGACATTCGGGTACTCACCTTCCCAGTACCGCTCGACTCGAATCCAGTTGATCTGCCGCCCCATCACCGTCTGCTCTTCGCCGGCAATCGGGACATTGTTCTCGGTGCGGCAGGCAACGACACATGCCTCGCATCCGGTGCATTTATCAAGATCAATCACCATTCCCCATTGGGGCATAAAACCTCTCCAGGTAAGAAGTACGTCGTACTCGCACGCGATACGCGAGCTGCGAGAACGTACTAGATTTGAGATTTCGAACACTGGTCATTTTCAGTTGCATCCCGAGGACTGACATGACAGTTTCAGAAGATCGCATCTCGCATCTCGGATACATTCTCACTTGCGCAATGCTCCAGTTTCGAACTCATTCCGGCTACAAGCGTGGCACATCCGCATGACACTATCGTTCCAAATATTCACGATCCTCCAGTAAACGTTCATTCGTTCCAGTATGTGCAACGCGTGCTCTTGCTCCGGTCTTCGAGAGCCTTACGCGAGTTGCGGCCCACGCCAGCGCGCCACTAGCTGAATCAGTCATCGAAGAAAGAATCTTGAGAGGATTTCCACCGCGTTCGGTCGCATACCTGCCGAACACTTCGTGTCCCTGACCGCACGGCATCGCCACTGTATCGGGTCTGATTCCGGGATAGATGACCACGGGGACTTCAAGCCGGCCGCCGGGCGATTCGACCGCTACGAGATCGCCATCGCTGACTCCGAGTTTCGCCGCAGTCTGCGGGTTGAGCTCAATCCATGAACCCCAACTGACAGACGTCATCGGATCGGGCAGCTCCTGCAGCAGCGGCAGATTCGCTCCTCGTCCGTCCCCAAGCGCCAGATGCTCATACGGCAGGAAGTGATAGGGAAAGTCCTTCTCCTCACCCGAAAAGCGTGCCGGCTCACGCTCCGGTGGAGTGGTAGTCGTCGCTTTCGGAGTCGCAGCGGGAGGTGTCGCCGGCTCTTCCCACAAGCCGCCTCGCAAGACCGCTTCGTCCCAGCGTGCCGGGGCATCTTCGGATTCAGGATCTTTCAAATGAGCGCCCTTGAGTACGTCCAGGAAGCTCTCGTCAGCAGCTGCGGCTGCCATTGCAGGAACCTGCTTCGCCAGGCTGAGAAGTACGTCACCCGTGTGGCGCGTGTTATAGAGTGGTTCGATCAAGGGTTGAGCGAGCGACACTAAATGCCTGTTCGGTGTTGCTGCCGCAACGACATCTCCCCAACTCTCATACGCAGAATGGTCCGGCAGAATCAGATCAGCAAATCTCGTAGTCTCATCCTGAAAAGATGAAAAGCTGATGATGAAAGGAACGCTCTTCAGCGCTTCGCGGAGCTTGAACGCGTCAGGCACTGCATATACCGGATTGCTTTCATGGACAAGCAGCAACTCGGTGCCCGAGAGCATCGGTCCCAGATCGATTTCCCTGAGCACCTTTGGTCCCGTGCAGCGCTGTCTTGATTCGAAGCTGCTCCTGTCCTCGTCTGACCAGAGACGCAAGAAAGCCGATCGCCTGAAGATTGAAGCCTCCGTTGGTATGCGCGGCAGCAGAGTCTCCTCCGATCACCAGGGGCGCCTTTGCTGCTCTCAGCTCGCGCGCCACTTCAGAGACTGAACGCGCCGGGATTCCCGTAGCCGCTCGCTCCTCGTCCGTAATAGCCAACGGAGCCTGACTACCGTCGAGCCGTTGTATCTCCGACGCGATCGCAAGTGCGAGCAGCCCCTCTGTTCCCGGACGCACGGGAAGCCAGCGATCGGCATTTGCAGCAGTCAACGACATCCTCGGCTCAGCATGAACGAAACGATGAGTGCCGCGACCGGCTTCTCGCATGGCTCCATAACCGCGGCTGTAAAAAACCGGGGAGCCCCACGTTTCCAGGAAACGCGTTCCGAACGAAAGCAGGTAATCAGCCGTTGAGAGATCAAGCGTTTCGTAGTTGAGATCATCAGAAAAAGGCACGTAGGCTGCAACATTCCCTGCCCCGCACGCCTTCATCAGCCGCGCAATCAGATTATTTAAGGAGCTCGAATGAGCGCTGCCACCGAGCCACGATATTTTCGATGCGCGTCCCGCGCTAATGAGCTCATTGAAGCGTGTCGCCGCGACGCTGATCGCTTCGTCCCACGATATTGATTCGAATTCTCCGCTTCCCCGCTCTCCTTTCCGTCGCAAAGGCTCCTTCAGCCGATCAGGATTGTAGAGCCTGTTAAGAGCTGCCTGACCACGCGCGCATGTCTTGCCTTCGCTGATTGGATGCAGTGGATTGCCCTCGATCTTATTCACGCGGCCGTCCCGTTTGCGAGCGATGAGACCGCATCCTGCCCGGCACTCCCTGCAGATCGTGGCGCGCCAATAGTCGACTCCGGGAACAAACTTGTCGTTTGCAACGAAGAGCGGCTTCGCATAGTCGCCCTGCGTGCTACAACCCTGAAGCGTAAGAGTCGCCGCCGATCCGGCTGCTGCAAGAACTATGAAATCACGTCGCTGCATAAAGAAAGTGCTGAGTGCTGGGTGCTGAGTGCTGGGTGCTGAGTATGGAGTTCAAGCTTTAGCTTGCGACTCATCGATGACACACCGAGCAATCCATCAACCTGTTAACCTCCACTTTTGTGTTCGGTATGGTGACCAACTGATTCGGTGTCTGTTCGTGACATTTCAGGCACCATCCCATTGTCTGATCGACGACACGCGTTACGCGTTCCATCTGGCCCACATCTCCGTGACATGTCTGACACGAGATCTTCGCGCGCAGATGCGGAACGTGCGTAAAGAAGACATTCGCCTCGGCCGCAAATCCGTGGACGCGCTTCCACTCAGGTTCCGTCTTTGCCTCGGCGTGCTTGAGGATCTTTTGCACCTCCGGGTGATCCCGTTTGACAGCCCGGTGGCAGAGAGCGCACTTCTGGGCACTCGGAATCAGCATGTGCGGTGAACGGCCCTCGCCATTCTCGTGACAAAAGGCGCATCCAATCTTTTTGCCGGTGACATGGGTCTTGTGGCTGTAGGCAATCGGCTGCTCGGGTGCGTACTCTTCGCGCCGCGTCGTCGCATAGATAATCGTTGCGACAAGCGCCAGCAGGACTATAGCTGCAGCAACGAGCCTCTTGCGACCCAAGGCAACCTCTTCCATCAGTTGAACGAACGTTGGAACGAAACGCGGGAACTAGGTAGCTAACTCTAACGCGAGCTCGACCTCTCGGGCAAAGACTTCCTGCAAAAGATCTACCCGTTCCTCGATGCGGTAACGGGTTGCGTCGCTTGCCCGGGAGCAGTGAGCAGTCAGATAAATTGTCTTATCGTCATATTTGCAGCTCACACTCTTTATTCTGCCTTCGTGATCGCGATCAAGCGCGTCTGCGACTCTGAGAATCGACGCGAGTTTGCGCACGGTGTCCTGTTCGGGATCCTGCAACACAGAGAAAAAAGGATGCTTCACTTTGGGCGTCGAGCTGCGATGATACCGCGCAACGTTGGCAATGATTGCAACCTCGCCGGCCATGAATCCTGTCAGCTCGCTGTTGTGAATCAGATACGCCGAATGTTTGTTGTGGTTCGTGTGCGAAACAAAGTAGCCGATGTCGTGAAGAAGCGCAGCCGCAGCAAGCAGCCTCTGATGCTCGCTTCCCAGAAGATGGATCGGCCGCAATGCGCCGAATAACTGCTGGGCAAGCGTTGCGACACGTACTGCATGCTTGCGATCGCCCTGATAGTGATCCAGAAGTGCAAGAGCGCCGCGAAGCGAAGGGTCGCGCTCGAGACGCGTGATGGTGCCGGCCTCCGCCGACGCCTGTCGTGCCTGATAAGCAAGGATTACGCCTTCCCGAAGTGCCCACTCACAGGTCGTCAGGTCATCAATCGCAAGCGTTTCCATCAGTGCTTCGAGCAACTGTCCGCCGGCGACTATGATCTCAGCACGAGCGCGGCTGAGTCCCGGAAGTTTCGATCGTTCGTCAATGCTCAGTTGTGCGAGCTCCTGATTGAGCGCGGTGAGATCAGAAAGTTTGATCGGAAGACCGGAAGCGAGATGCGATGGCCGCAATCCCTTGTGGTGACGGTGCCATAAGATGGTGCCGAGTGAAACGATAGTGCCTGATGTTCCGTAACAGACATCGAAACCGACCTTCTGGATCTCAGGTGCGCGAACGGAAATGATTTCGCGCAGCTCCGCACGGAGCCGCTTCAGTTGCTTGTCAGATATCGGATCGCTCGAGACAAAGTGCTCGGTCATTCTTACCGCGCCGAGCTTGAGCGAAATGAGGACTGCAGGTTCGCCGCCCTGAGTCACGGACAACTCGGTGCTCCCGCCGCCGATATCGATGCCGAGTAACCGCTGCCGCGCGCGGGGACGCTCCTTGGCAGCCACTGCCAGCGAGATCAGACGTGCTTCTTCAATCCCCGAAAGCAGGTCAACATGCACACCGGTCTCGTCTGCGACTCTTCTCAGAAACTCGTCACGATTCTCCGCTTCACGCGTAGCGCTTGTCGCGACTGCAATCAACTCCTTCGCACCGTGCTTGCGGGTTGTGCGGCTGAATCTTCCGATGGCAGCAACTGCCCGATTCATCGCGTCGGTCGAAAGCTCTCCGTCACGTGCGACGCTGCGGCCAAGGCGTACCATCTCCTTCCCGCGAGCGAGGACGCGAAATGGCCTCTCACTGTCAGTCTCGACTACCACCAGGTGAATCGAGTTCGAACCGATATCGAGCGCGCCAATGATCATGAAGAGTAGAAAGGCTAGAAGCTCAAGATTTCACCGATCGCCTTCAAACTGGCGAGTCCGCTCTTCGGTTATGCTCTGGTAGGGAACCGAAGCTTCACCAAGTCGACGGTCAGTCGCCAGGCGACCGGTCGCAACCGGAACCTGCGGTGGTATGACGAGCGACGGCGGCGTGTTTGCCTTCACAACCGGATTAATCATCCGCACAAGGTAACGACAGATGAGAACTATTGATACCAGCCCCGCAAGGCAGAACATCAACGGGACCGGCGTGTCGCTATCGATCAACGCGAGAAAGATAGTGCCCGCCGTAACGACCCCCATGCCGAGTGTTGCGATGACTGCCACAATCTTCATGATCGTCGTAGGATTGAGCTGATTCTCCGAGCTAACTAATGACGAAGAATTGATGCCGCTCACCACATCGCGCAGGCGATCGATGGCCATCAGGTTCGAGCCACATCGCGTGCAGTATTTCTGGTTTTTCGAGTTGTCGGTGCCGCAATCAGGACAGAACATGAAGGGCACTATAACAGATTTTGGATAGGCATGTTGTACCGCCTTCAGGCGGAATGTTGAAACGCAGACGTTTGACGATTCCGCCTGAAGGCGGTACAACGTACCTTGAAATGCCAATGTCTCAACGCAACAAGCTGATGCTCTTTTCTCTCGTAATGGGGACCGGTCTCATCTATTACTTTTCCAACCCTGAGCCGGAGGCTCACTTCGATTACACATTTCAGATTGCAGGTGCATTGCTCGAAGGAAAGGCGGGCCTCGATGAGCAGCCCGAGTCCTGGTTGAACGAGATGGTGCCCTTTGAAGGTTCGTTCTATTCGGTCTTTCCGCTGGGCGCAGTGCTGACGATGGTTCCTGCAGCGCTTCTCAAAAAGGCGGGAATACTTGCTACTTTTCCAGCGGCCGCGATCGTGGCGGTGACTGCCGGGCTGATCAGTCTCTTTCTGTTCCTGCTCTCGTTTCGTTACGACATTTCCTGGCAAAGGCGCTGGCTGCTTGTTCTGTTTGTCATGTTCGGCACGTGGATGTGGTGCAATCTCGCGTTCGGAGCCTCGTGGCAGATCGCGCTTGGCTTTGCCGTGCTCGGACAACTTGGAGCTTTGTACTTCACACTGGTCAAGCCGAGGCCTCTCATTGCAGGTTTCTTTTTCGCACTCGCATTCGGCAACAGAACCGAGGTTCTGCTTCTCGCGCCGATCTTCATGCATTTGATATGGCGGTCCAGGGCGCAAGGGACGCAATGGTCAGCGCTCCTGAGATTCTGTGCGGTTCCGTTCGCGCTTGGGACCGCGACGCTTTTTTACAACTACGTCAGGTTTCATTCCCCGTTCGATTTCGGGTACGCACGAATTCCGGGAGTGCTGGAAGAGGAGTGGTACCGGCACGGCATTTTTTCGATCCACTCGATTTGGCTCAATCTGAAAATGATGCTGCTCGAGACGTGGAAAGTAGTCGGCCACTCTCCTTACCTTGTGCCCACGGGTTTCGGCGGCTCGATCTTCTTGAGCAGCCCTTTTCTATTGATGCTTTTCAATAGAGGATCGCAGGATTCAAGGTTGAAGATAGTTGCCTGGATATCGATTGTTCTCCTGACCCTTGTGCTATGGCTCCACGGAAACCCGGGAGGCTGGCAGTTCTCTTACCGCTACGCAATGGTCTTGCTTCCGTGGATGTTCATCATTCTTCTGGAAAACGGTCAGCGCAGAGTATCAAAGCTCGAATTCGTTTTGGTTGCTCTCTCGATTGGCATAAATGCGTATGCGACGTATCTTTTTCACTGGACGGAATACGTGCAGCCTGATCCCGCTCCTCCGGAGCTCAATCACTCGAGACCGTGTCAGTAGCCCGACCGTTAGGGAGTCACTCACTGCACTTGTGTGGACGCAGCTCTCCCTAACGGTCGGCTACTGAACGCTCACGCGTCCGGATACGCGTGTTTCTGAGGAGCGGCATAGAAAAGGAAATACAGACCCGTCGGCTGCTGCTGCGGCAGTGGCGTACATCCGATCGCGTACCCTTCGCGGCGATGAACGCCGACCCGCGCGTTGTCGAGTACTTCCCTGCACCGCTCTCGACAACCGAAAGCGATGAACTCGTGTCGCGGATCGAGGCTCACTTCGAAGAGCACGGCTTCGGCCCCTGGGCACTCGAGATCACGAACGTCGTTCCGTTTGCAGGATTCGTCGGTCTTTCGGTGCCGCGTTTCGTTGCTCACTTCACTCCGTGTGTTGAGATAGGCTGGCGAATCGCTGCGGAACACTGGGGCCGCGGATACGCGACCGAATCAGCACGGGCGGTGCTCGACTTCGGCTTCGAGAAGCTTCAACTGCGAGAGATCGTATCGTTTACCGTGCCTGACAATCTTCGCTCACGTCGAGTGATGGAAAAGATTGGAATGACTCACAACCCGGATGACGATTTCGATCATCCCGCGTTGCCAGAGGGCCATCCACTGCGGCGCACGTTCTTTACAGAATTGCACGAAACCTGTTTTTCGCTTGACTGCGCCTTCGCACGCCGTAGTAAAGTTCGCGAATTGGAAATCGTGGTGATTTAAGGCTGACTTGCTCCACGTTAAAAAAATGCTAAAGAGCCCGGTTGTTCGAGTTTCAAGACCCCGCGCTCTTTCGGCGCGGGGTCTTCACGTTTGGAGACTCTTTTGAAAACTCGAAGTGGCGATTTAAGCGACTTGCTCCACTCTAAAAACTGCTAAAGAGCTTCGAAGTTGCCGAAAGGCCCGATGCTACCTTTAGCGTCGGGCCTTTTGTTTTTTGCTATGTTTTCTTTTACGAACCAGGTCATTTTGATAAGCGGCGGATCGCGCGGCATCGGCGCTGCCACGGCTGTCGGGTTTGCCCGGGCCGGAGGCGCTGCGGTCGCAATCAATTACCTAAACCATCTCGATTCAGCCGAACGGGTCGCGCGAGCCGTCGAGCGCGCCGGCGCCAGGGCTTTGTTGCTCAAAGGCGACGTTTCCGTTGCACAGGAAGCTCGTTCGCTCGTGGACCAGACCCTCGAAACATTTGGACGACTGGATATTGTTGTTGCCAACGCCGGCGTCTGGCCGGCCGAAGATCGTGCGACGATCGACCTCGACGACAAACAGTTTGAAACGACGATCAGGACGAATGTCCACGGCGTCTTCTGGTTGTGCCGTCGCGCAACCGAACATTTCATCCGCGCCGGCGGTGGAAACATCGTGACGGTCAGCTCTACTGCCGGACAGCGTGGTGAGGCTTTTCATTCCGATTACGCTGCGTCCAAGGGCGCTGTCATCAGCTTTACGAAATCGCTCGCAACTGAGTTGGGACCGTCAGGAATTCGTGTGAATTGCGTGGCACCAGGGTGGGTTGACACTGACATGTCAGCGTCGGCACTGCACTCTGAACCGGGCAAACTGCAAAAAGTCGCTGACGCGATTCCGCTGCGGCGAGTTGCTACTGCCGAGGATGTAGCGGGACCGATTCTTTTTCTGGCATCGGACTACGCACGTCATATCACTGGCGAAGTTATTAATGTGAATGGTGGAGCTGTGCTTTGTGGCTAGCGAAGCAAGGACGGAGGAAATCTGTGAGTTATGCAACTGGATTAAAGTGTCGTGAATGCGGAACCCGATATCCGATCGAACCGCAGGCAATCTGCGAGGAATGTTTTGGACCGCTCGAAGTAGATTACGACTACGAGAAGATTCGCGGTGTGCTCACCCGCGAGGAGATCGAGAAGCGGCCAAAGACGCTCTGGCGATATCGCGAGTTGCTGCCGCTGGATGGTGAGCCGACAGTCGGCGTGAATACTGGATGTACGCCGCTCGTGCGCGCCGATAGGCTTGCCCGGGCAATCGGCGTGCGCGAGCTATACGTTAAGAATGACGCGGTGTCGCATCCGACACTTTCTTTCAAAGACCGCGTCGTAGCAGTTGCACTGTCGAAAGCTCGCGAGTTTGGTTTTGAAGCCGTTGGCTGCGCCTCGACAGGAAACCTTGCCAATTCCGTCGCGGCCAACGCTGCGGCAGCGGGTCTACCCGCTCACATTCTCATTCCCGACAATCTCGAGAAGACTAAGGTCATCGGCACACAGGTCTATGGCGCGCACCTGGTGCCGGTTCGTGGAAACTACGACGATGTCAATCGTCTGTGCACTGAGATAGCCGGACGTTATCGATGGGCCTTTGTGAATGTCAACTTGCGGCCTTACTACGCCGAGGGCTCGAAGACGTTTGGATACGAAATCGCGGAGCAGCTCGGCTGGCAGGCACCTGACGCGGTTGTGGTTCCGATGGCTGGCGGAGCGCTGATCACAAAAATCTACAAAGGGTTGAGCGAGTTCGCGGAGCTCGGATTGATCCCCTCGGCCGGGACCCGCTTCTATGGAGCTCAGGCAACCGGCTGCAATCCGATTTCTGCGGCAGTTAAGGCGGGCACGCGTGACATTCGCCCGGTCAAACCCAACACGATCGCGAAGTCGCTTGCGATCGGGAATCCGGCAGACGGCTATTTCGCGTCGGGAGTAATTAATGAGACCGGCGGATGGAGCGAGGATGCGAGTGACCGTGAGATTGTAGATGCAATCAAGCTGCTGGCTGAAACAGAAGGCATTTTTGCCGAGACAGCCGGCGGAGCCACGCTTGCTGTAACACAAAAACTCATAGCACAAGGCAGGATCAAGCCAAGCGATCGTCTCGTGATTGCGATTACCGGCAACGGACTCAAGACGACAGAAGCGCTCGAGCTCGAAACGATTGAATCGATCGAACCGAAGATCTCCGCGTTCGAAGCACGTCTCGAAAAGAAACTTGCGGTCGCTGCCGCGTAATTAAGGTACGTTGTACCGGCGTTTAGCCGGAATCGTGACAGTCAACGATTTTGAATTTCACGATTCCGGCTAAACGCCGGTACAACGTACCCTCATACAACCTACTAAGGAACATCAATGTCTCAAAAAGTTATTATTCCAACGCCTCTCAGGAAGTACACTTCAGGACTTGAAACTGTTGAAGTCAAAGCCGGAACGGTAGCTGAAGTCTTCACGGAGCTCGAAACACAATTCCCGGGAATTCAGGCGCGTCTCTGTGAGACAAACGGCGAGCTTCGTCGCTTCATCAATGTCTACGTGGATGGCGAAGACATACGTTTTCTTGACCAGCTTGCAACTGGAGTCGGGCCAGAGGCTGAGGTTTCTATTGTTCCCGCGATCGCCGGCGGTTAACGCTAACGTTTGATTCGGCTGATCCGCCGCGCACTGAGCACTTCGCTCGTGTGCAAAGGAGTCGCCTGATTGAGGATCGTGTGCTGAATCATGATCAGTAACTGATCATCACGCCCCCTGAAAGTACCCTTCAACGGGTAGTCTCCCGTCTGAACCACAACACCTTCACGGATCATGGTCCAGAACTTTTTCTGAGTAACCCAGTATTCTTTCCCGTTCTGACAGACAATCAGGGCAGTTTTCTTAACTTTCATGCAGGCTTTTGCTCACTCCGTCTCAACTGAATATAGGGTTCGATCTCTTTCATCATGAGGCTAAACTCCTCCGGCCGCAAAGACTGAGGACCATCTGACCACGCTTCTTCTGGACAGGGATGCACTTCTGCCATGAGACCGTCGGCGCCCACGGCAACCGCACGCCTTTGCCAGCGGCCGCACAAGACTTCGTTTCCCGGTTCCGTGACTGGGATCGACAACGACCGGAAGATGTGTCAGTTCATTGAGCAACGGCACGGCCGCAAGGTCGAGCGTATTGCGCGTCGCGGTCTCAAATGTCCGGATACCTCGCTCGCAGAGAATCACGTCTGAGTTTCCGTGCGAAACAATATATTCAGCCGAAAGCAGGAACTCTTTGATGGTGGCTGAAAGCCCTCTCTTCAGCATCACCGGCTTGCCGGCAACGCCCAGCTTCTTGAGCAGCGCGAAGTTCTGCATGTTTCTGGCACCGACTTGCAGGATATCTGCATACTCACGCACCAGGTCCACATCTTCAGTGTTAACGACCTCGGTGATTACTTTCAGACCCGTGCGATCGCGTGCTTCGGCAAGGAGTTTCAGACCATCCTCTTCCAGACCCTGAAAGTCGTAGGGTGATGTGCGAGGTTTGAAAGCGCCGCCACGAAGAATCTTCGCTCCGGCGCCGGCAACGGCTTCGGCCGTAGTTAAAAGCTGTTCCCTTGTTTCGACTGAACAGGGACCTGCCATCACCACAAACCCGCCGTCACCCACCACGACATCGCCGATATGGACTGCCGACTTCTGTTTCTTTACTTCGCGGCTCACGAGCTTGAACGGTTGCAGAATCGGGAATGCATCCTCGACACCATCAACTGAACGAAGCTGCTCGATGTGCTCCTTCTTGTCTCCGTGTCCGATGGCGGCGATCACCGTTCGTTCCGCACCTTTGATGATGTGCGGTGTGTAGCCATAGTCACGTATGCGATCGCATATGTGGTTGATTTGTTCATCTGTCGCGCCTGCGCGCATTGCAACTATCATTGACTGTCTAACCCCCTTCTTCCGGTTGGGCGCTCACGTAGCAACCCAGCACTTTGACCCCTGCGGCGAACTCATCGAGATGCGCCAGCGCCGAACGCACTCGGGCCTCGGCGGTATTGCCCATGAAATCAAGATAAAAAATGTATTCCCACGGCCGGCCGATAAGCGGACGCGACTCGATCTTCGTGAGGTCGATATCGCGAAGCGCGAACACCGCCAGCGCCCGAAAAAGCGACCCGGTCTTATTGTCGAGTGTGAATACGATCGAGGTCTTGTTGGCTCCTTCTCGAGCCGTTGTTCCTTCCGTATCGCGCCCGAGAAGCCAGAACCGAGTATAGTTCTGAGGATCATCCTCGATGCCTGATACGAGAATCTCTGCCTTGTAGGTCTCAGCTGCACCAGCACCAGCGATTGCTGCAGCTCCCTCCTCAGGATCTTCCACGAGCATCTTTACGCTGCCAGCCGTGTCGTACGCCGAAACCTGTTCAATCTTCGGATACCTCGACAGGAATTTCTGGCACTGCGCCAACGCCACGGGATGCGAGTAGACCCTGACGACATCTGCAAGTTTTCTGCCTGGCAGTGTGATGAGATTGTGCACGATCCTCAGATTGACCTCGCCGGTTATTTTGAGATGGCTTCGAAGCAGAAGATCGTAATTCTGATAAACAGAGCCAAAGAGCGAGTTTTCGATCGGCGCAAGGCAGTTATCGGCCTCTCCGCTTTCGACTGCCGCAAACATATCGTCAAAAGTTCGGCACGGAATCAGCTTGATTTGCTCGCCGAGCATCCTTTTCGCTGCTTCATTGCTGAAAGCGCCAAGCTCGCCCTGAAATGCGATTCGCGGCTGGTCCATTCGATCTCCTCGCCATCCCTGGCCAATCTCCTGCTCCAGATCAGGTGCCCATATAACCGAAAAGCCCCTCTTCCACTTGAAAGAGGGGCCATCTTCAGTCTGTTCGTCTAGAATTGAAATTCAGGCGAGCGAACCTCCGACCCCTCCGCAGGGCCTAAAGTACGACTCAAAGGAGAAGACATACCCAAACCGAACTCTCGATACGAGATGCTCGACCACACTGCTGTCTTCGATTGAATGCCGCCTGAACATCAGTTTACAAACTCACTGCTAACAGACTTCACTAACTGAACCGAAAGTCGACCTGACAAACTCGACGCCGCATTATTCTTCACACTCTTCATAAGAGTCAAGCAATTGAGGTACATTCCCGTATTTTTCTCCGATTTCTACCTCAGATTTCTACCTGATGGGCAGCTTTTCGCCGAGTACGGTGTCCGGAGGGAGGATGTGCAGGTTCAAGAACGCCTTTACCTCGGCGCCAAGCTCGCGCACGGACGCATAACCAAAAGGGCGCGCCCTTTCGCCATCTGTTACAACTCCATAGGCGTCGAGACCGAGCTCGTTTGCGAGATAGAGTGCCCTCGATAAGTGGTACCGCTGCGTAACCAGAACGGCTCTATCGAGACCAAATATTTCTTTTGCTCTGCGACAGGTGTCGTAGGTCGATCTGCCGGCGTAATCGACAATGACATCTTTCGGAGCCACGGCATGGGTCACGAGGTATTCCTGCATCGCCCTGGGTTCGTTATAACTTGGATGGCGGTTGTCGCCAGAGACCAGAATTCGATCGACACGTTGAGTGCGATAGAGCTCGATCGCTTTTTCCACGCGCTCCTCGAGCGTCGGCGAAAGTTCACCGGTAGAATAGACGCTTGCGCCAAAGACGATTGCTACACGGGGCTTTGCCCAATCCGATGTCGAGAGCTGTTCCGGACTTTCGTGAATCCGTGAATCAAAGGCGTGGACGTTCGCGTGAACGATGGCAAGCAATATCATCGCAGCCACAGCAAGCAAAAGCACAATCAGTGCGGCGCGACGTCGTCTCATAGTTTTGCAATTTATCAAACTATCCAGGCATGTAGTACCGCCTTATAGGTATTTCCAGCGGGGTGGTGGCGTGGAGGAGGGGCGGCTTCAGCCCCTCCTCCACACCCATGAATCAAGAGCCTCTTGAAATTCTGGTAGACAGCTTTTGGCACGAAGATGCAAATTAGAGTGCCATGACCGCGCATCGTCCCGTTACGAACATCGTACCGCTAACGGTTCGACGGTCTCCTGAAGACTTTCGAACGGGACGATGCGGTTCGGTTGAAACGCATCACTCAGATGTCGTCTCAAGATGACTCACTATAAGGCTTGCGCAAACCGAATCCAAGCGCGGTCGCGGCAGATTGCAATGGAGGCAAAGGCAATGAGCGACCAGAAAGAAAACGAGTTCGCAGCATTGGTAGGATGGGATTGGGCAGATCAATCGCACGAGATACGTCTTGTGACGGCATCAGGTGAGATTGAGCGGAGCACAATCGCACAAAGCCCGAATGGAGCTGCATGACTGGGTCCAGAAGCAGCAGGAACGCTTTGAAGGGAGGAAGGTGGGGATCGCGATTGAGCAGTCACGGGGACCGGTGGTTTACGCACTCATGGCGTACGACTTTTTGGTTCTCTACCCCATCAACCCGAAAACATTGGCAAGGTTTCGCGAAGCACTGCGGCCAAGCAAAGCCAAGGATGACCCGACAGACGCGGAATTGTTGCTCGAACTGGTAACCAAGCATAGAGACAAGCTCAA
Organism: uncultured Acidobacteriota bacterium; assembly: GCA_963813345.1. Classification (GTDB taxonomy): domain Bacteria; phylum Acidobacteriota; class Blastocatellia; order RBC074; family RBC074; genus CAWDDA01. The sequence goes on from CAWEYR010000028.1 coordinate 372,142, forward strand.
AGCCTGGAAACCAGACGATGAACGGTCGCGAGAACTTCGGATGCTGGTGGAATATCGGCGTGACGCGGTAGACGAAAGGACACGACACACGAACAGGATAGGTAGCCTGCTTAAGTTGTTTTTTCCTCAGGCTTTACAGTGGGCGGGAGATTTGAATGAAAACTCCGCCTGCGATTTCCTCGAAACTTGGGCAAATCTGGCAGAGTTGAAGGCTGCAGACAAAGAGGACTTGCGGACGTACTTTTCAAAGCAGGGGCGTAAACGAAAAACTATCAAGAGATTGTTACAGGAAATTGATGAGGCGCGGACGCTAACGACTGACAGGGCAGTTCTCAGGTCGGCAGGGATGGCAGTTCAGATGGCAGTCAGACAAGTGCGAGAGCTGACTAAGTCAATCAAGGAGTTCGACAAGCGCATCGAGGAACTCTTTGCATCGCATCCGGACCATGATCTGTTTAAGAGCTTTCCTGGTGCAGGAGAAGTCTTGGCACCTCGACTGAGCGCAGTCATGGGGACAGATCGGTCCCGGACACGTCGCCTGAAGAGGTTCAGGAGTTTTCTGGAGTTGCGCCAGTCACAGAGCGAAGCGGGAAGTCGAAACGGACTGACAGACGTTACGCTTGTCCACGATTCCTCCACCAGACCTTTGTCGAATACGCAAGACAAACCATCCTGCGATCACCCTGGGCACACGCGTATTACCAGAGCTGCCGGAGACGAGGCCAAGGCCATAATGCCGCGCTGCGATCACTCGCTTTCAAATGGATTCGGATAATCTATCGCTGCTGGAAAGACCGAGTACCCTATGATGAACAAGCTTATCAGGCAACGCTTGCACGCAGGGGGTCACCGATTGCACTCGAGCTGAATCGCCCTGCTACCGTCGCCGTCGTTGTCTGAAAAACGAAAACGAGGAAGAAAGACTGTTGACAAAACACCTCAGATGTCTTCAGGCGGAATCGTAAGAAGAAGGAGTGCTGAGTGCTGGGGGGGGGAATGGAGTTCAAGCATATCGTGCTTTCTCCGAACTCCCCTGGTCAGGCATTGATTGAGCCATCTAAGGGCGAAGTTCGCGCTGCATATCATAACGTTGAACGCCTATCGAAGGAGTCGACTTCGGGTTAGTCTCCTCCCATGTCCCGCCCTCATTGTCGCTTCTGTCCTCTCGTCATTGACCCCACCATTTCCACCCTCCATGTCCTGATCTCGATGTTCCATATTCTTAGCGGATCCGTGCAGGGGTGGACAAACTGATTTTATGTCCATCTCCTATGATCTGATCTCAAAGCCCTGTATTTTCTGCAGATGTCAACAGGTGGTGGACAAACTGCGATTGAGTCCTCTACAGGTGTCCAGCCTAATCGGTTCCTCGCCTCTACTTGTGCAGGATCGCAGAGTGGTAGAATCTGCACGCCCTTGGCTGCTAGTTCCAGCAGTGAGTTTCGGAAAGGGGAGCCTTACTTTTTGGTCAGGGTCAAGCCCCCACTAACCGTAAAGACAATCACTTCGTATTCGCAGCGAGCCGTCATAAGAGAGGAACGTATGGCAAAGAAGGACGAAGACGCTGGATCCGAGAAGAATGATCGAGCGAATAAATCAAATCTCCGTCTCTAAAGAAGACCTCATCGAGGTCGTAGAAGAACTCGAGCCGCTGAACCCGAGCGATCGTGGCTGGGAAACTTCTATAGCTACGATAGTTAGACTTCAGAATAGAAACCACGACAAAGTTGGGGCCATCATGTTCAGGATGGAGGCTCTCGCACGGCTCTTGGTCGACGAGGATGCGCCTGAGTGGGCCTTGCGACTTCCTAATGGATTTGTCTTGGCTCAAGAACCAATATTCGCCGCTGCGGCCGTGGAGAGACTAGTGCTCTCTGGCAAGGAAGTAACATTCAACAAAGAAACCTTTCTTCAAAGAGCCCTGGAACTTGCCGAATTGGATACTATCGGATAGAGCTTCTTCCTGCACCGGTGCTACCACGGTCGAGAATTTGTACTTCGTATTAAGCAGAATCATACGCAATACAATCTAACTTTTCGCACTTAGAAGGCCGCGACTGAACGAGGGATATCAAAGCATAGACCACTTCGAAAAACGCAGAGCCGCCGCGTTTCCTCTTAACCGCCGCTTGCTCTCGTCGAGAGTGTTCTTGTGGACCGCAATCTCTCATCCTGTCTGTCTAACCATTCTTCTTGTCAGACTGTATGAGAACAAGATCCGCCACCTCAATAACATCATTCAACAACTCAAAAATGAAAAAGCCTACTTCGAAAAGCTTTTGCAGGGAAAAGTCTCCAAAGGCATTCTATACGAGTAAGGGCGAGGTCAGACTGAACTCTCAGTGAGCCACCTTGATGAGTATTCAGTCGCTTCTGTAGAATCGTGGCAGAAAAAGGAGCAGCAAAATGGAAATCTTGAAATGCGAAGACTGCGGAGAAGCGATTACGATTGAAGATGCCCGACTGTCGCTACAGATGGATGAGGGATTTCAGTGCAAGTGTGGAAGTATCTGGCGAACTGATGATTAAGATGCGCGATGGCACCTTTAACGTCAGGCCATTCGCAGAACCTGAGATCACAGCTGACGAGATGTAAGATGTTTCCAGTTCCGCAGCAGCGTGGTCAGGTCGAGTGAATAGTAAACACCATGGTCAAGTACAAGAAGCTCCGGAAGAAAGACACGGAGACGATGCAACCGATCCTTGAAATGATTGCTCGAGTAAAATAGACGAACGACTCGACGCGTGAAAAGGCGCGAGACGAATTAGAGAACGAGAGAAGTGAGTGAGCCAATATTATCTGCGCTCGACGGCTACCGCCGAATCGAAGTCGAAGCTGATATCGTCGCCGCCTGCTTCATTCGTTCCCCAGCATCACCCCGACGCATGGCCGAGATGAAGCTCGGCACCGCGATCGCCGCAGCCAGGCTGACGGTTTTCGCAGATATCACGTGTAAGGAATAGCATGATCGCAATGACTAAGAAGAGCGACGTCACAGAATCAAGTAATCGCGAGTTCGTCCCTCAGCAGATCGCGCCGCTCAAGAACCCCCAAACAGATATCCCAAGAATTGCGAAAGATCGAAAGCTCTTGCAGTTGATCGATGAAGCAGTGAGAAGGATTCCCACAAGACATGATATTGCCCAGGGCGACGCTCGGAAGATGGCCGGACTCGAACCCGCGAGCGTGCACCTGGTCGTAACTTCACCTCCCTATTGGACGCTGAAGGAGTATCGCGATACTGTCGGGCAAATGGGCCACATCGAGAGCTACGACGAGTTCCTTACAGAACTCGACAAAGTCTGGAGCCATTGCTTCCGAGCGCTTGTCCCTGGCGGTCGCCTTGTGTGCGTGGTTGGCGATGTGTGTCTATCGCGTCGGAAGAACAAGGGCCGCCACACTGTTGTTCCCTTGCATGCTTCGATCCAAGAGCACTGTCGCGTGATTGGCTTCGACAATTTGGCGCCGATCATCTGGCACAAAATCTCAAACGCTGCTTACGAAGTCGAGAACGGATCTAGCTTTCTGGGAAAGCCCTATGAACCAAACTCCGTCATCAAGAATGATATCGAATTCCTCTTGATGGAGCGAAAACCCGGTGGCTACCGTACGCCGGATGTTCCAACTCGAATCTTAAGTGTCATCTCAGCTGAGAAACACAAAATATGGTTCCAACAGATATCTGGTCTGGAGTCACTGGTGCGTCGACACGCGATCATCCTGCCCCGTTTCCAATCGAGCTTGCAGAACGACTAATCCGGATGTTCAGCTTTGTGGGCGATACCGTCTTGGATCCTTTCATGGGCACAGGGACGACTACGGTAGCCGCCGCCAAAACTGGGCGACACAGCATCGGCTTTGAAATCGACGAGAAATACTTCGATCAGGCGTGCCAGCGCATCAAGGTAGAGACTTCATCTCTATTCAGCCAGACAACTATCAACATAAACGCATGAGCCTGAATCCACAGTTGGAAGAACAACTCCGAGCTGCAATAAAGCACTTCTGGGGCACTAGAGAAACTCAGGCTCAGAAGCAGGGAGAAATCTCCGGTAGTAAAGATGCTGGCGCTTGATCGGCCGTGACAGGTGGGGCCCAGATGAATGGCTTCATCAACCTCGTGCGAGATGTTCTTTGTGAGAGCGGACTGCCCAGTGCACATGTTTATTGCGAGAAGTACGTCGAATTACCCGGGTGGTATCGACCGGAAAAGAAATGGATCTGTTGATCGTGGCCAACGGAAACCTTCTCGCAGGCATCGAGTTTAAATCGCAAGTAGGTTCTTTTGGCAACAACTACAACAATCGAACCGAGGAAGCGATCGGTAGCGCAGCTGACATCTGGGCGGCATATCGCGAAGGCGCTTTCGAGCCGTCCGCGCGACCGTGGCTCGGATATCTGATGCTGCTAGAGGAAGCAGCAGGCTCAATACGTCCAGTTCGCGCTCGGGAGCCTCACTTCAAGGTTTTCCCTGAATTCAAAACAGCGTCCTACGCGAAGCGTTATGAGATTCTGCTTACAAAGCTAGTTCGCGAGCGATTCTACGATGCGGCGTGTTTTCTAATGTCGAACGCTGCTGACGGCCCGAACGGTGTCGATAGCGAGCCCGCACCAGAATTGAGCTTTCAAAATTTCATCGCATCTTTGCTCGGGAAGGCGATTGCAGTCTCAAAAGTAGACCAGTGAAATGGAGCACCTGACGGAGATCGAGCTCCGCAACGCGATCGCCGCACTCCGGTTAACTGTCTTTTCGGAGAGATCACGTGTGATGATGGGAGGGCTGATGTTTAAGAAGGCAAAGAAGGAAAAGGTTGATAACCAGGACAAACTATTCAATTGATGATCGATCGTAGATTTAGGGATATCCCCCTATGAGAATTGGTGGTCCTTACCTTATCGTTGCAGCTCTGTGCGAAAGAATCCTTGAAGAAAAAGATGGTGTAAGAAGCCTGATTCGAATTGTTGACCGGTTTATCGTTGGTGTGACCGGACCTGCTGCACCAGAACAGATGCTCTCCAGCCTTTTGACTCCCGTACTTTTTCTCGCATTCAAATCAGGACAATATCGAGGCTCGCTTCCTCTGAAATTGACGATGGACAATCCAGTTGGGGTTGAGAAGGAAATCGGAATTATGAGTGTTTTATTTGAGGGAGATGATGATAGGGGATCGAACGTAAAGGTTCAATTGCAATTCCAGCCCGATCAGCCAGGCCTTTATTGGATCAATGTGTCACTTGGAGATGACGTCATGACTAGAATACCGTTACGCGTGATATATCAGCGAATACAGCAGTCAGGTTCCGGCTCTCCGTAGTTGAAGCAGAGGCGGTCTGAACGCGCACAATGGAGGGCTCACTACCGATTGTTGCAATAAACTCCGAAGACCGAGAAACGAGCAGCGTCCACTCTTTTCTCAATTCCTCCTCGTCCAAATGTCCAATCGAGTGTTCTGCTAATGCTAGCTGAAGCGTTCCAAGTAAATCGTAGGCGAGTAAGTCATCTTCTTTTTTTAGGTCCCAAGTACTCGGAATTAGCCAGCTTTCAAACTCCTTGAGAGTGAGCTGTCCGTGAAGATACCTCTGCATCTCATTTCGAATTTGCTCAATCATGTCACGATATCCTCGAAAGTTGGTCACCGCATCGGAGTTGCGACGGCGATTTAATGCAGGAAAGTATTTTGAACTTGTTGAACAGGGAACATTGGTAACCAAGACTCGATACGACAATCATCCGACTCGACCTAAGGCAAAAGAACCCTTCTGCACTCGTAGCCAAATTATCGAATATCTTGATATATCAAGCAAGCAATTAGTGGCAATCGTTCACCAGTACCGCAGAAGAGACGGCAGCCTTGGAGGAAGCGGAAAACCAGATCCCAAGTATCTTCTGGAGGGTGGGGTAATATATCTACTTTCAGAATAGACCGCAATGTAGAAAAGGGCTGTCCGCGCCTCCGGTTTTCAAAGCCCGATCGCTCGGCAGCCCTCCCGTAAGATCCGTTTCAGTTCCGTAGATGTGCTCAAACGGAATCGAACAGCTCTCTAGCCAAGGACTTTTCCGTTTTCGCGTCTTCGCGGCTTCGCAGCTTCGCGTGAGATCCCCCGTTTGAACTCCATACTCGAGGAAACTTAACACGAACTTCATTTCAATCTAATATTGACCTGACCGCTTCCTGCTAGCATTCGGAGTGACCGGACGCGGAGGGAGACGTGTTTCTGGAGCTAATGACAAGCAATTTCCTGAAGGCGGATCTTGTGCAGCTGCGAGACCAGGTTCTGGTCATGGGCGGCGAGGCTGAAAACGCTGTTGACCGCGCGATTCGTTCTCTCGTTGAGCGCGATTCAGACCTGGCCGATCAGGTGCTCGCTGACGACGATCTGATCGACACGCTCGAGCTCCAGTCTGATCAGACGTGCGCCAGGCTTCTTGCGCTTCAGCCACCTGAAGCTCGCGATCTGAGATTCATCATCACGGCGATCAAGATCACGCCGATTCTTGAGCGCATCGCCGACCATGCGTGCAACATCGCCAGGGCGGCTCTGGATCTGAATAACGAACCACAGCTCAAGCCCTACGTCGACATCCCCAGAATGAGCCGGCTTTCGCGCGAAATGCTTCGCGATGCGCTGGACGCTTTCGCTGCGGGAGACGCGCGCGCAGCGCGTGTTGTCATCGCGGCCGATGAGGAGCTTGATGCGCTCTATGATCGCATCTTCCACAACCTTCTCGATCACATGTCAAGCGACCAGGAGGCTGCCGGGCGTGCCGCGCGGCTCCTCCTGGTAGCCAAGCACCTCGAGCGAATCGGGGACTATGTCACAGATATTTGCGAACTGATTGTTTACATGTCAGAAGCACGTGTCATCAAACATCAAAAGTGAAAACTTATGAAACCTTACATACTGATCGTCGAGGACGATCCCGACATTGCTGAAAGCATTCGATACAACCTGGAACGGGAAGGCGCGTTTGCGGCGCAGGTCGCATTGACCGGGGAGGATGGTCTCTCGGCTGCGCTTGCAAAACCCGCAAAACGCGGGGCGGATGGCGGAAGCAAATCGCCCGATCTGATCATCCTGGATCTGAACCTTCCCGGGATGAGCGGCTTCGAGCTGTGCCGGCGTCTCCGAACCGAAGAAGCCACGCGACGGACTCCGATTCTCGTACTTACCGCGAGGACGGATGAAAGCGACAAGGTGCGCGGGCTTGAGCTTGGCGCGGACGACTACATTACCAAGCCCTTCAGTGTGCGCGAACTGGTGGCGAGGGTACGTGCTGCGCTCCGGCGTTCGGGGTTCAGTGGCCAGGCTCCATCAATCTACGACGACGGCAGTCTGCGCATCGACTATCCCGATTTCGCTGTTGCGTGCAACGGGCAAAAGATCAAGCTCACGCGGAAGGAGTTTGCACTGCTCGCGATCCTTTCGCGCAACAAAGGACGCGTCGTGCCGCGCGAGCAGCTGCTCGACCAGGTGTGGGGTCTCGAGTACTATGGTGAAGCCCGAACTCTGGATGTCCATATCAGCGGGTTGAGAAAGAAGCTTGGAGCGTGTGGAGGCTGCATTGAGACAATGATTGGCATCGGCTACAGGTTCCGGAGCACGAAAGAGGAAGAAGTGGTCAGTGGTCAGTGGTCGGTGGTCAGTGGATAGGGGAAGTGGATCAGGGGTCAGTGATCAGGTGGTCAGTGTATGGAGTTCAAGCTTCAGCTTGCTCGTATCATCGATGTTGATACCAGCAAGCTAAAGCTTGAACTCCATACACTGACCACCGGCCCCTGACCACCGACCACTGCATGGAATGACTCAGGAACGGCGTCAACTTCTCTTAGCGACCGCAGCCATGGTCGCGATGTTTGCCTTCTACGAGACGGTCAAGACCGTGCTTTTTCCGCAAATGGAGGTGATCACATCGCACCTCGTCTCGACGATTGTCGTAGGCATCATCACAGTTTTTACGGCCCGCTACGTGATCCGGGAGCATCGACTCCTATTGAAAGAGCGCGAGTCGTCAAACGAAAGGCTTCGCGAAGCGCTCAAGACTGCAGAGCGAAGCGGGAATCTGCTGAGCTCAATACTTGCCTCGGTAGCTGAGGGGCTGGTTATTATTGATCGCGACTCGCAGGTGCTGCTTGTCAACAATGCCGCGCGTACGCTCCTGGGTATGGGAGAGCGCGAGGCTGGCAGGCTTACCGACATTAGCCGCGATCCCAAAATCCATCGCGCTTTCTCGGCCGTCCTTGCGGCAGGCGATCGAACCGAAGCGCGGATCGAAACCTGGCCGGAAGAGCGCACTGGCAGCCAGCGCCGCGTCCTGAGGCTGCATGCCGGCCCCCTGCGCTTCACTGGACAGGCGGTCGACGGAGTGGTAGGGGTTTTCATCGACATAACCAAGATCGAACAGCTCGAACGTGTACGTCAGGAGTTCCTTTCGAATGTGTCCCACGAGTTAAGAACGCCGCTCGCATCGATCACTGCCTATGTAGAAACTCTCCTCAACGGCGCACTGGATGACGACGAAAATAGTCTGCGTTTTCTGCATACCATTCAGCGAAATGCCGAACGGATGCGAAATCTTGTCGACGATGTTTCAGAGCTTTCGGCGATCGAGGCTGGCGAAGCAAGGTTGAACCTTGAATTGCTGCCACTGCGCCGTGTTGTAACCGAGGTCTTCAACGGGCTTGCACATCGCGCAATGCGGCAGGGTGTTCAATTGCACAATGAAGTCGAGGATGATTTCGCCGTGACCGCAGACTCGAGACGTCTTGAACAGATACTTACCAACCTGATCGACAACGCAATCAAATTCAGCCTGCCGAATGGTGACGTGAGGGTTTCGGCGACGATATCTGAGGACGACCGTTCCCATCTGATCAAGGTCAAGGACAGCGGACCGGGAATAGCATCCGAGCACCTTCCGCGCATCTTTGAACGCTTCTATCGTGTAGACAAGGCGCGCTCACGTGAGGCCGGTGGCACCGGGCTTGGCCTTGCAATCGTCAAACACATAGCACGCGCTCACGGAGGTGAAGCCTTTGTCGCGAGTGAGGTCGGCCAAGGCTCTGAGTTCACCATCCGATTGCCGCTGCGCGAGCAGGGATCAGGGGTCAGGGGTCAGGGGTCAGAGGTTGAAGCTCGGGCTCTCGCTTATTCTGATCGGGACCGAAAGATAACTGCAGGCTAAATCTTGAACTCATATCATACCCCGACCCCCGACCCCCTGACCCCTTCTTCCTATGCTTCCAATCAATGTAAAGCAGGTTCGTGACGGAGCGCGGCTGCCAAAGCGCGCGACGGACGGGTCGGCTGGTGCAGATATCTGTTGCATCGAGCGGTTTCGAATCGAGGCGGGAGAGCGAGTAGGCGTGAGTACGGGTCTATCGTTTGAGATCCCGCACGGATACTACGGCAGAGTTGCCCCGAGGTCCGGCCTTGCCGTACGTCACGGTATAGATGTGCTCGCTGGTGTGATTGATTCGGACTATCGCGGAGAACTGATTGTCCTTCTTATCAATCTGGGGTCCGAGGCTGTTGAGTTTGCAGCAGGAGATCGCATTGCGCAGCTCATAATCGAGCACGCAGTGCCTGGCGAGTTTCAGTGGTCAGACGAGTTGAGCGATACGTCGAGAAGGGGTGGGGGATTTGGATCGACTGGGAGCTGAGAAGCACGAAGATCCGACTAAAGCCCGCTACACCAGCACCCAGCACTCAGCACTCAGCACCCAGCACTCAGCACCCAGCACTCAGCACTCAGCACTCAGCACCCTTCTTCTCATGGCAAAGCGAACGCTACGAAGGCGTCGCCGGATTTTGTGCCCAGTTTTCCTCCGCCGCCTGCGGCTATCACGACAAATTGACGGCCATTGACTGAATAGGTGCAGGGAGTGGCATATCCTCCGAACGGGAGCTTGTGCTCGAAGAGGACCCTGCCAGTGTCACTGTCAAACGCGCGAAACATTTCATCCATCGTCCCGCCGATAAAGACCAGTCCGCCAGCAGTCACGATGCTCCCACCAAGATTTGGAGTGCCGGTTTTGGGAACGCCGCGGGCAGTCAGCTTCGCAAACTCTCCCAGTGTTTCCTGCCATCTGATTTCACCGCGATTCAGGTCGATTGCAGTCAGCGTACCCCAGGGAGGTTTCACTCCCGGGAAGCCTTCATGATCGGTGAGCCGCACTTGCCCTCTATCCCAGTACGGTTCGTTCTTCTCGGAAGTCGACACGAGCTTAACTACTCGGGGAAAGTTGTTTGCATTTACATAAAGCAGGCCCTTTGTAGGATCAAATGAGGCGCCCGACCAGTTTGCTCCTCCGATCGTGCCTGGGTTGGAGATCGTGCCTTCAAGGCTCGGCGGGGTATACACAGGGCCTCGGCGAACGCCTCGGAGCTTTGCGCGAACAGCATCTCGAGCCTCGGGCGAAATGTCTGTGATGTCCTCGTCGCTGAAACCCTGACGTAAAAATGGCGGTGGACGAACTGGCGATGGTTGCGTCGGAGCGGACTGCTCGCCCGAAACATCCGAGCGGGGCACGCCGCGTTCGACAATTTCAAAGACAGGCTTTCCACTCACTCGATCAAATACAAAAACGAAACCTTGCTTTGTAATCTGAGCAACGGCATCGATCTCGACGCCGTTGCGGCGCAGCGTCACAAGTATCGGCGGATAGGGCAGGTCATAGTCCCAGATATCATGATGCACAATCTGGTAGTGCCAGAGCCTGCGCCCGCTGCGAGCATCGAGTGCCAGCACGCAATTCGCGAAAAGGTTGTTTCCGAGGCGATCGCCGCCATAAAAATCGAAACCGGCTGAACCGAGCCCTACAAAGACCATTCCTCGTCGCGTGTCGACAGTCGCACCGCCCCACGCATTGACGCCGGGCCGGCCCTTCCACGAATCCCCTTTCCACGTCTCGTGGCCGAGCTCGCCGTTGCGAGGAATCGTCTGAAAACGCCACTTCTCTTTCCCGGTGCGTACATCGAACGCACGCACGTCGCCGGGGCCTCCGGTGTATCCTTCATCAAGAGAGAATCCGAGAATAACCAGGTCTTCAAAAACTAACGGAGCTGAAGTTACTCCATAGACAAATTCGCCCAGATCGTGGTCGATCCCTTCGCGCAGATTGACTCTGCCGGCGTTGCCAAAGCGAGAATCGGGCTTACCCGTCTTAGCTTCGAGAGAGTAGAGAAAACCGTCCGGCGTCGCTGCAAGAATCCTTCTTGCGGCGGTCTGGCTCTGCCCGTCTTCAGACCAGTAGGCGACGCCGCGATTATGGAGATGCCGATTGCGGCTGCTTCGTTGAACATCGAAGCGCCACAGCTCGCGACCGGTTGCGGCGTCGAGTGCAATCACATTCAAGTCGGGTCCGGTGACATACATGACACCATCGACAACAATTGGCGTGCACTGTATGGCCGACCGTGAGTCATTTGACGCTCCGCCCGCAGCGAACGACCACGCAACCTTAAGTTTTGCGACATTGGTTCGATTGATCTGTGAAAGTGTCGAGTAGCGTCCTGCTCCCTTGTCGTTTCCGACATTCGGCCAGTCGTTCTCCACTGCAGCGAAGATGAGAAACAAGGCGGAGGCAATCGTTCGCATGCGTGGATACTAGCACCATTTGGAGTGTGGCGGCTTGGCGCGCTGGTCTCGCTGCGCGTGACTGATTCAGACGGACCAATAGCGGCGCCAAGCCGCCGCACTCCAAATGGCTTGACTGAGAGCCTTCTGAGCCTGATGATTTTGTCAGCTCGCTTCAAATTCGGAACAGTACCCCGGCACACAGGAAAGGAGAATCGATGATCCGCATCTTTCTCGTTCTCGCATTGACTCTCATCGCAGGAGGAGCGCCCGGCTCAATGGAATCTGGCGCTGACTTGAAAGAGGGCAAGCCACAAATAATCCAGTCGATGGGTCCGCTCGCTTTCGGGCCCGATGGCATTCTGTTCGTCGCAGACACCAAGGCAGCGGCAATCGTAGCGGTCGCAACAGGCGACACAAAGGCGGCTTCGGGCACTCCCATGCTCAAGGTAGAAGCGATCAATCAGAAGATCGCAGCGCTTCTCGGCACGACACCGGATCAGATTCTGATTGATGATCTGGCGATCAATCCGATCTCGCGCAATGCCTATCTCGCAGTCTCTCGCGGTCGCGGGCCTGAAGCGGTTCCCGTGCTCGTGCGTGTCAAGACCGACGGCCAGATGGATGTCGTCTCACTCGACAAGGTGAAGTTCGCACGCGCAGAGCTGACTGATCCACCAGTCGATGGTTTGGTTGGACAAGGCAACCGGCAGACCAATCCTCGACGCGAATCGATTACCGATATTGCCTACCTGGACGGACGCGTCGTCGTCGCTGGCCTCTCAAACGAAGAGTTCGCTTCGACGCTGCGCGCGATTCCGTACCCGTTCAAGGCCGTAGACAAGCCGACTAGTGTCGAGATCTATCACGGCGCACACGGCCGTTTCGAAACGCGCTCGCCTGTGCGAACTTTTGTGCCCTTCAAAGTGGCAAACGAGCTCAATGTGCTCGCAGCCTACACCTGCACACCCTTGGTCCAGTTTCCGGTAAGCGACCTCAAGCCGGGCGCCAAGGTCAAGGGCAAGACGATTGCCGAGCTCGGGAATCGCAATCGCCCGCTCGACATGGTCGTCTATCAGAAGGATGGCAAGAACTACCTGTTGCTTGCCAACAGCAGTCGAGGCGTGATGAAGATCAGCACTGACCAGATAAACAGTGTTGAGGGAATTGTCGCACCGGTACCGGATGGCAATAAGAAGGGCCTTCCGTACGAAACAATCGAAGGCTGGACCGGAGTCGATCAACTCGAGCAGCTTGACAGCAAGCATGTCGTCGTTCTTCGACGAGCAGCAGATGGCGGCGCACTCAATCTTGAATCGCTGCCGATGCCATAGTCTGGCGCCGCGGATGAGAAACACGCGGCGGTCGGGCATATTGCTCATCGCCTTTGCGATCACGGCCGGGGCGCAGATTGCCTGCATGGCACAAGCGCCCCGGCCGGAGATCGAAGTTCGCTGGATACGCGATTCGAAAGATCTCCCCGCCTCGGCATCCTCGAACAAATATGTCGTCGAGGTAACCGGAATCTCCAGAAACTCACTCGGACGACTCGAGCAGGAGAACCGGTTCGGTGAGCTCTTGCGCGCTTACGCCCTGCAGGGCAATTCGAGCGCTTCGATCAATTCACTCCCTCCACCAGACCTCCCATCGATGCTGGGTGAGTACGCGGTAGTCCAGGGAGTACTGCGATTCACGCCAGGATTTTCGCTCTCGCCCGGCGTGACCTATGTCGCGATCGTCAAACCGCAGGTCCTCGGTGATGATTGCGGTTCGTGCACTCAGATTATCGCGCGGCTTGATGTGCCGGCTGTCACACGCGAGGCAACGACAGTCGTCACGCAAGTGTTTCCGAGCGGACCTGTCCTTCCGGAAAATCTCCTTAAGTTTTATGTGCATTTCTCGGCGCCCATGAGTCGTGGGAGTATCTACGAGTTCATTCAATTGAACGACGATTCGGGACGGAAGGTGGAGCTGCCATTCCTCGAGATCAATGAAGAGCTTTGGGATGACCGAATGGTGCGTCTGACGTTGATCATTGATCCAGGGAGAATCAAGCGAGGTGTAAAGCCGCTCGAGGATATCGGTCCGGCGCTTGAGGAAGGCAAGCGCTACACGCTGATAATCGATGGCAAGATGCTGGACGGCGCCGGAGTTAGCCTCAAGAATTCTTTCGAAAAGGTCTTCACAGTTGGACCACCGGATCGAACTCCCCCTGATCCCGTGCAATGGAAGATCGGAACTCCAAAGGCCGGAACTCGCGATCCGCTTGTCCTGGGCTTCGGCGAGCCGCTTGATTCTGCGATAACGAGGCGCGTGATTCACATGACGACGGACGCTGGTACGACTTTGGCGGGCGTTGCAACAATGGGAAGCGAAGAGCGCTCGTGGCAGTTTGTACCGGACGCTGTGTGGCCTGCAGGTCGCTACAATCTTGTTATCGAGAAAACGCTCGAGGACCTTGCCGGAAACAATATCGGGAAGCCATTCGACGTCGACCTCTTCGAAGGGATCGACCGCAAACGCGTAACAGGAACCTACAAGCTATCGTTTGTAATTGGCAAGTAGGAGTGCTGGGCTGAGTGCTGGTCTTCGAGTTCAAGCTACGAGCTTGCGGTGCATTCTGAGGCCTTGTAGAACTGCGGAATCACTCTCAAGCTCGACGCTTGAACTCGAAACTCAGCCTCAGACTCAGCACTCCAGCACTCCTACATGCCTTTGGTTTCGAGTAACGCGAGTGTTGCCCAACCGGTTGTTGACATCATTTGGGCATAGCTCTCGCCGCCGGTAGGCCGAGTCGTCGCAGGCCAGCTCCCATCCTGATTCTGAATTGACACGAGAAACGCCCGCCCGCGTGTGATAGCTTTCTGCACCTGCGGTTCACGGGAAGATTTCGCCAGCGCGAGTAACGCGAGCGCGGTATCGAATGCTTCAGGGGGAGAATCCGCATAGGGCCCCCAACCTCCATCTCGAGTCTGAGCTTTGAAGATGAACTCGATCGCTGCACGATCAGAACGGACGCCTGCAAACGTGATTGCGGCAGCAGTCGGAATGTTGACCGGTGACAGTCGCCCGAGCCAGTCAGTCGCCGATCGTGCGGCTTTCTGTGCTGCGGGTGATGTCGCGCGTCTTAATGTGTTCAACGCCATCGCTGTGGCTAGAGGGGTTCCGTAGGTTGCAGGTGATCCGACGGTGTTACTTACGTCGATGCTCCACGATCCATTCGCGTCCTGATCCTCCGCAATCCTGTTTGCGGCTTCTTCAATAGTCTTTTTTGACAGGGATTTGGCACCCGCATCGAGCGCTGCGACAAGCGATGCAGCGAATTGAATGTTGGCCAGCCGCTTGTCACTGAAACCGGGATCACCTTTGTTCTTGTCCCAGTTTGCAGGTATCGCCAGCCACGCGGTCGTGTCGGCAAGAGCACTTGCATCCGTCTTGTAACCTTTCCGATTGGCTGCATACAGTGCTCGAGCGGCATCTCCGTTATTGTGACAGGAGAAGCATCCGTTGTTCCTTGACCAGGCCGGAACTTCGCGGACAAGAAACTCGACCGCTCTCGATTCAGCTGTGTTGTCGGTGTAGGCGGCGGCTGAGAGCAGAACAACTGCAATGCAGATGATCAACCTGGTGTACAAGCTATCGCCCTTTGAAATTCGGCTTTCGCTTTTCGTGAAAAGCTGCAGTGCCTTCTTTCACGTCTTCACAGTAGTTCGTCACCATGATGCTCAGAGCTGCGTCCTCGAGAGCATTCTCGAGGTCCATCGTCTGCTGCTTGTACATCATCCGCTTCGTGATCCGAATTGCTATCGGAGGACCTTCGGCAAGACGCTCCGCCCACGCGCGCGCGGTAGTCATCAACTCCGCGTCGGGGACGACTTCGGTCACAAGACCGAGTTCCTTTGCTCTGGCCGCCGGATAGACCTCTGAGAAGAGCGACATCTTGAGCGCATTCTGGAGGCCCATGAATTTGGGAAATAGATATGCGCCACCTTCATCGGGAATGAGCGAGAATTTGAGGCTCGTGTCTCCCAGCTTCGCGCTCTCCGCGGCGATTCGGAAATCACAGCAGAGCGCGAGCGTCAATCCTCCCGCCACGGCGGGACCGTTGATCGCGGCAATTGTGGGCTTATCAAAGCGACGGAGAAATGTGACGAGTTGATGCATGTTCTCGCGCATCTCGAGCAACGCTTCCATCCGATGCCCTCGATAGCGTGCCGGGTACTGAAAGTCAGTTGAAATATTACCGCCTGAACAGAATCCTCTGCCCGCACCCGTGATGATAACGGCGCGCATATTGTCATCATCCCGCGCATCTGCGAGCACTTTGAGAAGCTCGTGGACCATCACTTCTGAGTACGCATTCAGCTTCGAGGGCCGATTCAGAGTGATGAGCGCTATCGCGCCTTCCTTTGCGTAGATGGTTTCGGTTAGTTCCAAATGGCTATCTCCCTTGAAACTTCGCTTCTCTCTTTTCGAGAAACGCGTTGACACCTTCCTTATGATCTTCAGTCATTCCGCAACGCAGATGGGTCTCAGCTTCGCGATCGAGCAGTGTGCGAAAGTCAGTGGTCGCCGCCAGATTTACGTTGTGCTTCATGTAGCGGTAACTTGTCAGTGGTCCGTGTGCAATTCGAGATGCCAGCTCGTCGACTCGTGATTGGAGCTTCTCTGGCGTTGTAACGTGATTTACCAATCCTATGCGCTGCGCTTCGCGGGCACTTATGATCTCGCTCAGAAAGAAGAGTTCCTTCGCTTTTGGTGCACCAGCGTATTGTGCCAGCAGCCACGTTGTCCCGAAGTCTCCGCCAAAACCGACGCGAGCATAAGCAGTTCCGAACTTCGCACGCGACGACGCGATTCTGAGGTCACAGGACAGGCAAACGCCGAGTCCTGCCCCCATCGCGTGACCGTTGACTGCGGCAATGGTCACCTTGGGCATGCTGTACAGCAGCCACGAAAGCTCTTGCGCTTCTCTCAGTCCGTCAATCTGTTGCTCGAGCGTATCCGGCACGCTGCCTGCCTTGGCCTTTGCCATCGCGCTCACATCTCCGCCAGCACAGAATGCCCTGCCGGCCCCTGTCACGACGATGGCACCCACATCCGGGTCCCGGCTCCATTCCTTGAGACAGGTTTTTGATCGCGAAATCAGCTCAGGGCTGAGCGCGTTGAGTTTGTCAGGCCGGTTGAAAGTGAGCGTCGCGACTCTGTTCTCGACGCGCGTCAGAATGACTTCGTCTGCCATAGTGATGCTCGCTATTCTCCTCTCAAAGAGATGGGCTTAACGTAATTTGGTGCTTGAGAGTGATCTCGAAAGTTTCCATAGACTACGGACGAAGGATAGTACTCGGCATAAAACTGCACTTTCCCTGCCGTTTCCTCTCCGGCAACGCTCGCGATGAACGCGAGCGTCAGATCAATGCCTGCCGAAACACCGGCGGAGGTCCACACCTTTCCATCGTTCACATATCGTTCTTCGACGACTTCGACCGTGCCAAGCGCGCGCATGCGTTCGAGCGAACCCCAGTGCGTCGTTGCTTTCTTTCCATGCAGAAGTCCCGCACGCTCGAGCAGGAACGATCCGGTGCACACTGAGAGTACGGCCTTACAATTCGTTGCCTGATCAGAAATGAATTTGATGATCGCAGGATTGTCTACTTCTTTTCGCGTCCCCTGACCTCCCGGGACAAGGAGAAAATCCAGCTGAGGACATTCGGAGATGATGCGGTGCGGATTTACTGACAGTCCCTTCGCGCAGATCACAGGCGCGGACTGCTCTGCAATGATCCAGCAATCGGCCGGACCTTCTGCGTATTTGCTCCACATCGTGACCATTTCCCATGGACCGGCAAAGTCCAGTTCCTCGCAATCAGGAAAGATCAGTACTCCGAATTTCATTTTTCCGCTGTCCTCTGTCTCAATTAGAGTTGTTTGTTTTTTAAGTAACCGGGCCTCGAAGCTTTGATGAATCGTGAGAATTACCCAGGTCAGCGCGACACTCAGCAGAGCCACTCCCAGCGCTCCAAGTCCAACAGCAACGCCAAGCGCCGCCGTCATCCAGATGCCACTCGCTGTTGTCAGGCCTTCGATATCGCGTTGATCGTGCAGCTTCAGAATCGCACCGCCGCCAATGAAGCCGATTCCTGTGGCGAGCCCCTGGATAATCCGCGACAGATCTGCCGACGTCATTCCCATTTCTGCCGGTGCCAGCACAAAAAGAGCCGCGCCGAGCGACACAAGCATATGAGTTCGCAGACCAGCCGGCTTGCCGATGCGCTCACGCTGGATTCCGACGATCGCGCCCACCAGAGTAGCGACCAGCAGACGTACGATCACACGAACCATCTGCCGCGATTCCGGCATGAAGGATGCAAGTTCTTCGAAAAGGACATCCATAGGTATGTTGTACCGCCTTCAGGCGGAATCGTTGGAATCGAATACTCCATCCGAAGGCGGAGCAACGTGCGCCGGCCTCGCGCGCGCGAACATGCGGCATGCAATATAGAAGCACAGTACCTATGAGCGCTGCGATGGCTACATCGCGCACTTCGCTCCATCCGCTGTGAACCAATAGCCATGTGCAGAATGCGAGCGAGATTGTCGCCAAAACGGGTCCCGCAGGAACGCGGTATCTGGCCGGCATCACGGCATCCCTTCGCCGCAGTATCGGAAGCGCGGCGCATGTAGCCGCCGAAGTCAGCAGCTTTGAGATTGCTGCAATCGTGATCGCGTAAACAAAGGTTCCGGAAAGCGCCAGCGCCAGGCCGATACCTGCTGTTACAAAAATGGAAAGATGTGGCGTGCGAAATCTCGCGTGAGTTGCCGCGAGGAACCGCGGCAGATGATCCTGTTCGGCCATCGCAAATGGCAGCCGTGACCCGCCAAGGAGAATCGCACTCAACGTTCCGATAGTAGAAATCACCGCACCAATCGTAATCAGCGAAGCTCCGCGGACGCCCATGAACAGACTGCTTGCATCGGCGAGCGGTTTTTCCGAACCGGCGAGCCCCGGGAGAGTACCAATGCACACTACCTGAATCATGACGTAGATCACGACAACCGCGGCAAGGGCGGTGACCATCGCGAATGGCATATTCCTTCTCGGATCTCGCGCTTCACCGGCAGCTATCAAGGCAAGCTCAAATCCTGTGAACGACACGAACAACTGCGAGACAGCGAGTGAGAAGGGCGCGAGCGCGGGCGGAGAATCAAAAGAATAGTTCTGCGGGTTGATGAAGAACATTCCCACGGCAATGAAGATCAGCAGAGGTATCAGCTTCCCCACCGAAAGTATGTCGCTGACTGTCGCTGCTCTTCTCACTCCGATTACGTTTATCGTTGTGAGAACCGTCACCACAGCGGTCATGACGACTGCCCGCCAGAATCCTGACCCAACGGGCGGCCAAAAATAGCTTAGATAGCTGACAAGGACGTTGCAGATGAAAGCGAAGCTGCTCAGACGAGCGAGCCACGCGAGCCAGCCAACCTGAAACCCGATCGCGGGCCCAAACGCCTCACGCGCGTAAAGGTACGGCCCGCCTGTTTCCGTAAAACGGCTCGCAACCTCAACATAGCAGAGGGCGATGATCGCTACGATGGCTGCACAAGCCACGAAGGCGAGCAAGCTGTAGGTACCCGTCAGGCCATAAACTCTCGAAGGAAGGCCGAATATCCCGGCGCCAATGATGCAGTTGATCATCAGCGCGACGGCGTCCCAGCGGCGAACACCTCTTATGAGGCCGGATTTTGCGACAGTGTTCCATTATGTAAGGCGCGTTCGGGAAGCGTGGCTGAGTTTAGCGAGCCGCAGACGAAGTGACAATGCTCGATGCCTGCTTATGAAGTTTCTGTGTCTTGAGCTGTGTGTTCAGTAATAACTACATTGACCAGACTCGCCCTTTGACGTAGGGTATCAGCGTCTAGAGTGCCGGGTAGTCTGCCTGGTTTCGATACACATACATCAGAGGAGGAATTGAGTAATGATGCCCTCACGTCTGCTCAACTATGCTGGAATGGTTCTCGTTGGGCTCCTGTTTATCGCCCCTGCTGCTATCGCCGCTGATCCTGGAGACGTCTTCCCGGCAGCTCAGAGGCAAGCGATCAGAAAGCCGGCTCGCTTCTCGTCTTCAACATTTACACTTCGAGCACCGCAAATCCAAATGTGCAGAATACATCGCTTTCGATTACCAACACGAATAGTTCAAACAGCGCAGCCGTCCACCTGTTTTTCATTGATGGCAATAGCTGTTCGATCGCTGACCGGTTTCTGTGTCTGACGCCGCAACAGACGACGACGCTCTTTGCTGGTGACCAGGACCCCGGAATTACTGGTTATCTTGTTGCTATTGCAGTGGATTTGGTTCGTGGAGTACCGACGCGGTTCAACTATCTGATCGGTTCAGAATTCGTCAAGTTTGCCACGGGCCATTTTGCTGGTCTTGGTGCAGAGGCGTACTCAAAGCTCACCGACACCAACTTTATCAGTGTCGACCAAACCCAGGCAGGCCTCTTCTTTGACGATCTTGCTCTGCCCGGAAGCTACAATCGTTTAGCGCGCGTGCTGGCGATATCCAGTATAGCGTCGCGGCGCGATGGCAATGACACCCTTCTGATCATTAACAGCATGAGTGGAGACTTTCGGACAGCGGCATTTAACATTGGCAATGTTTTTGGCTTGTTGTACAACGAAGCCGAAGAATCCTTCAGCTTTACGTTTCCTGCAGGCTGCCAATTGCGCGCCACCTTGAGCAATGTATTTCCTCGCACGACCCCACGCTTTGAAGTCATCATCCCGGCCGGGCAGATCGGATGGCTGAAGCTGTGGGCGGTGGGCAATGTGGGCCTTACGGGTTCAGTCATAAACTTCAACCCGAACGCAGCTGCATCGCAGGACGCGTTTAGTGGAGGCCGTAATCTTCACAAGCTCACCTTGTTGCCTGTCGGCTTCTTCCCGATGCCCATCTTTCCTCCTAATTGCTGATTCGAGCATCGCGACCAGGAACTAGAGATAAATCACAACACCGCGGAGCGGTGCGAGATCGTAGCCAAGGGGTTTCGAAGACTCAACCCTTGGCTACGTTCTATTACCCCTCCGGCGTAAGGCTACTTTGACGGTGTTACTTCTTTCTTATCCTTACTCTCTGCACCCTCTTTCTTGTCTTTCGACTCTTTCGGCGGCAGCTCGGGATTGATGAAATCGGGCGCCGGATCGCCGAAGATGTAGTGATTGAACCATGCAAGATTGTGTTGCATCACAGCGCGCATGGCTCTTGGCTTTGTTATCCCGTGGCCGAAACCTTTGTAGACGACCATCTCCACTCTCACACCGCGATCTTCGAGGCCCTGTCGCAATTCGTACGCATTCGGAATTGGCACTCGCCGATCGTTCTCTCCGTGTTGAATCAACGTCGGCGTCTTCGACTGCTTGATGTAAGTCATCGGTGACGTCTTCGAATACACCTCGGGATCGTCTGCAGGGTCATCTCCAAGATATTGAATCGTGAAAGGCGTGATATCAGTGTTGTAATAGTAAGTCGCCCAGTTCGAGATTCCCGCTCCAACCGAAATCGCGGCAAAACGCGCACTTGATGTCGTCAGAAATGCCGAAATGTATCCGCCCTGACTCCAGCCCATGCATCCGACCTTTTGCGGATCGACCCAGCCCTTCGAGATAAGGTAATCCACTCCCGAAATGACATCCCAGGCATCTCCTACACCAAGATTGCGCACGTTGAGCTGTCGGAACTTCTCACCATACCCCGCGCTTCCCCGGTAATTCACTTTCAGGATCAGCGCACCACGTCCTGCCCAGGTATCTGCAGGATAGTAGCGCGTGTCGAGCAGCGAAGGACGATCGATGCCTGTTGGCCCTCCGTGGATGATGCAAAGCAGTGGGTATTTGCGCGACGGATCAAAACCGGCCGGCTTCATGAGCACGCCTTCAATCGTCGCTCCATCCTGACTCTTCCACGAAATGACTTCGCGTGAGGCGATGATCAGGTCCTTCAGCTGATCGCTCAAAGTCGTTAGCTTTCGGGGAGAGAATGACTGAACGGGTGAGACATAGACTTCACTCATAGTCGCTGGAGTAGCCATCGACCACGCCATCTGTTTTCCGTCGCTCGTGAAAGTCGGGAAACCCATCATCAGATTGTCGGGTCCTGAGACGCGAGTAAAACGGCCACTCGCGGGATCCATCCGGAAGAGATGAGATGCGGTCTTCTGCAAAGCGAAGAAGTAAATCCCATCAGCGTTCCATTCAACCAGACTCGGCTGTTCGTCAAACGCGTCGGTCAGTGAGCGAGGTGTTCCACCTTCAACAGCAACGACTGCAAGTCTCGAGTTCGAATGAAAGAATTTCGGATTTGCCATCGCCGAGGAAAAGGCTACGGACCGCCCGTCGGGTGAGAATCGCGGGTTGGAGTCCGGGCCCGGCTGTGTCACGAGTTTTTTCACCGAGTTGTCAGCAAGCTCGCAGAGGTAAATATCGGACGTTCCGTTATTGATCAGATCAGGATTGACCGTTGCGCTGAAAGCAATCCGTTTGCCGTCGGGTGACCACGAAAAGCCTCCAACATTGAATTCCCTCCCCTTTGTGCGCTGCGTTCCGGCTCCTGGTTCCTTCATAGCGCTCGCAACGTCCAGCGTCCAAAGATGATTGAAGCTGTAATCCTTGCGTACGACTTCGAAATCACCGAGATGCTCTTTGCGGTCTTTCTGCTGTTGCGACACGGCATCGCCCGCCGTATAGGCAATCATTTTGCCGTCCTTCGACCACGCATAGCCGCCAAGGCCGTTTTCTGTCTTGGTGAGCTGCATTGCCTCGCCGCCCTCCGGCCGGATAAGGAAGAGCTGGTTCTTGTCCCCGACTCGGGTACTTGTAAATGCGAGCCACTGACTGTCAGGCGCCCATTGCGCATTACCGGCAGACTTGTCACCGCGCGTCAATTGAAACGCGTTTCCCGTGGCTGTATTCACGAGCCATATGTGCGAGACCCAGGCGTCCTGTTTGAAGTCTGTCTCAGTGACGCTATAGGTGACCCATTTCCCGTCTGGCGAAATCTGACCGCCACCGAGCGTTCGTAGCTTGAGCAGATCGTCGACATTCGGAACCTTGCGTCCGTTATCGCTCGCACTGACACGACCGAAGATCGACGCAAGTATCAACAGGAAAACAAAGAACGCGAAGATTGAACGCCTGGACATTTCATTCCCCCAATTTAGAGATGTCTTACAGTGAGTAGAGTTATTAGAAAGGTTACGTTGCACGAGCATCGGAAGTTCGATCTTGCTTGCGCTGCTAAGCAGCACAATACCGCGGAGCGGTACGAGAACGTAGCCAGGGGTTGAGTTTCGAAACTCTGAATCGATTCCATTGCCAGGCATCCCGGAGGGATGCGAGAAACGACAGTTTGCAATCCAATCTCGCATCCCTCCGGGATGCTCACAATGCAACGAGTTTAAAGATTCAACCGCTGTCTACTCAAGCATTGGCGTCTCTAAGCATTCCGGCGTCCAAAGAGATTGCCTAGAATCTTCTCCATTGTAATCAGAGGAGTCCCAAATAGATCATCAGAATGTCATCATTGCGTTGAAAACCAAAATGCTCATACAGCCGGATTGCGCGTGTTAGAAAAGGCGTTGTCTTTAAGGTCAACGGCCTGAAGCCCTCTGCCAGAGCAGAACGCTCCATTTGCTGGAGCAATAGTTTCCCCACTCCGTATCCTCTAGCCGAGGGGGCTACGGCCATGCTTCGAATGTACAGTTGATCATTCATCGGAAGTCCTGAGACTGTGCCAACTATCACATCATCGCACTCAGCAACCCACACTCCTCCTTCTCCGGTAATACGGCTGCGAATCTTGTCGCTGGTGAGCACCGTTGCAGCAAAAGCCTCGCGTGTGTACAAAGATTCGTACTCCAGGAATGATTCATAAAGAATCAAGGCAATTGACGAAGCATCATCCGCCGCTGCTTTTCTTATCTCGATCTCGTTTTTCAAGGATCTCAGGGCAGCTCCCGAACGCGGATGTTTTTGAATTCAATCGGAGATCCTTCTGATTCAAGGCAAAGGTAACCAGTCCTTGGCTCGGCGCCATTGCCGCCTGAGACTTCCTCTCCGTTTACCCACAATCGCACTTCACCATTGATCGCCCGCACATAGTAATGATTCCATTCACCTACGCCGCGACTCATGTTCTTGCGAGGAAAGCTGCGTGAACCGTTTGGAGAAAGCGGGGGAAAAGGCTTGAGTGCTGATTTGCCTACGGCAAAGATATCGCCATTTGTAGTGAAGAAGTCGCTCTTTTTGCCAGTGCGTTTCTCGTACTGTTCGGCGAAACCATGGTCGAGCATCTGTACCTCGATACCGAATTGCGGCAAGGCGTCGGGCTTCAACTCTTTCAATGCCTCGTCCGGCACCCACACAAAGACGCCGGAGTTGCCGCCCGAACGCAAATGTCGCCACTCGACGACGAACTCGACATTGGTAAATTGCTGCCGTGTACGCATCACGCCAACCGGCTGACCCGAACAGCTCAGGAGTCCATCCTTCCAGGACCAGGTTTGCGGGGAACAGTTGACGTTGGTGAAATCACTTTCAGTCAGCTCTCTCCAGCCAGGACCGACTCCGTCGATGAAGGCTCTCGGCGCGTTCTGCGAGTTGTTGAGGAAATACGACGAACCGAAAAGCAGGAGCAAGGCAGTCAGTATCTTCATAGGCACCACCTTTTGTGTGCAGCTATGATCCAACTACTTTCGCCGAAGCTCAAGCCCCGTGTGAGCCTCCTCAGATTGACAATGGACTGAGCGAGGCCGCATTCTCTGCTGCCAGAAAGGGCTACTCAAAAATGGTGGGAATGAAAACCTTGAAGCAGCAAACCTGGATTCTAATCGCCGGGCTCGCGTTGGCGCTCGGCGGCGTATCTGTTACGGCCCAAAGTGTCACCGCGGCGGAACCGCTCAGTGTTCGCAGAGCCGAACCGGCAACCGTTGAAATCTGGAATCGCCCAATCGTCACTCTTCGCGCTGCAGTTGGGAGCCTCGATCCGAGCGACCGGGCGGCCAATGTGCGACAGCGGATTGAATCACTTCCCTACACAGCCCTTGGTGAACAGGTCACCGTTTCACGCGCGAGTATCGGCCAGCTGGAAGGCGTGATGCTACAGGTTGGCGCACAAAACATCGTCGGTCTCCTGCCCGAAGACCTTGACCCTGAATCTCGTCAAACCCTTGACGATGTGGGCGAGGCAGCCGCCGCGCAACTTCGCGAGGTACTCCGAGTTCGCGCAGAACAGCGTCGGTTGCCTGTGCTGCTTCGAGGCATTGTTTTCTCGTTGCTTGCATCGATCGCTCTCGCATTGGCTCTATGGGGAATCGCGCGACTCTACCGTAGTGCGCGTAATCGCCTCGACAAGGCGAAGGGCAAGCACCTCACGGTCGGTAACATCGATCTTTCCCCTTTTCTATCCTCAATCGAGCGGGGATTGATCAAGCTGACCGCGTTTGGCCTCGGTGTGGTGGCCGCGATATCTATGGCTCACTTTCGTTCTGCTCCAGTTCCCATACAGCCAGCCGTGGGGTGAACGCGTCGGAGCATATCTCTACAGCGTCCTCGCTCAGCTGGGTATCAGTGCCCTGGCGGCGATGCCGGGACTATTCACGGTCCTGCTTATCCTGGTGATCACGAGAGTGATCGTTCGAATCGTGAATGGAGTACTCGTCAGCGCAGAGGAGTCGCGGTTGCGTCTCAGCTGGCTGGACCCTGATACCGCGAAAGCGACGCGACGAATCCTGGTCATACTCATCTGGGTATTTGCCGTCATCGTTGCCTACCCTTACATTCCAGGGTCAAATAGTGATGCGTTCAAGGGAGTGAGCGTCTTCATTGGGCTGATCATCTCACTTGGTTCCGCCGGCCTCGTCAATCAAATTATGCACGGTCTCGTAGTCGTCTACTCGCGGGCGCTAAGGCCAGGAGACTATGTAAAAACAGGCGACACTATTGGGCACGTAACTCACCTGGGATTTCTCTCGATAAAAATCAGAACTCCCTGGCGCGAGGAGATCACCATTCCGAATGCGGTTCTGACGTCAAGTACAGTCACCAACTACACGCGACTTGCGGGCGGAGCATTCGTGTCTGCGACTGTCACGATCGGGTATGACACCCCGTGGCGCCAGGTTCACGCGATGCTGAAACTTGCTGCTGCACGCACGCCAGGAGTGCGCAAGGACCCGGAGCAAAGAATCCTGCAGCGCGCGCTCTCCGATTACTACGTAGAATACGAGCTGTTCGCGGCCCTTGACCATCCGGATGATCGTTTACAGGTGCTCTCTGACTTGCATGAGCAGATTCAGGATGCATTCAACGAATTCGGAGTGCAGATCATGTCACCGCATTTCAGGAGACAACCAGAAGAAAAGGTTGTTGTCGACAAGTCACAGTGGTACGCCACTCCTGCTGCGCCACCTGGCTCTGAAAATTAGCTGAGGACGCGAAGACTTCATGGCATAATAGCCAGTGCTACCCCCAACCCGATTAGAGCAATAACCCTTATTTAGGAACGGCCTGATACGCTGGCGCCGGTCTTCGACCGGCGAAGCAGGCTGAAGCTTGAACTCACACCTATTCAGTTTTGAGTTCAAGCTTTAGCTTGCGACGGCGCCGAAGGCGACGTCGAAGGGAGGAAACATGCTCCGTCCAGAAATCTTTCATATGCTGTTGGGATCAATCTTCTTTGCTGTTCTCAGCGCAGCCCAAGCCTTCGGACAGTCGAACAATGATGTGGAACGCGTCACAGTTCGCACTGAGATGGTCAACGTCAACGTCCTTGCCAGGCAAAAAACAACTGGTCGCATCATCAGCAATTTAGCAAAGGCGGATTTCAGCGTCTTCGAGGATGGTGTTCAGCAGACTATTTCGTATTTCAGCCAGCAGGAGCTTCCGCTTTCGATCATCCTCCTCGTCGACCGTGCCGGATGTACCAATGCATTCAGTGACCAGATTCGTGCGGCGACTATAAAGACACTCGGCAACCTCAAGGCTGAAGATGAAGTTGCTATTATGACCTTCTCCAGCAAAGTGAATCTTGTCCAACCTTTCACGCGTCAACGTCAATTGATCTCCGACCAGATTGCAGCAGTAGAGAAGCAGCACCGCAGCGAGCAGCACTTCTTCAACTCCGGAATGCACGCAGCGGCAACTTACATGAACAAAGCAGCGAATCCCGCGGGGAGACGTGCGATCATCGTACTGACCAGCCTTGAAGCGAGCGTTGATTTTTCAAGAATCTCAGAGAAGGAGGCACTCCAGGCCGTCCTCGAATCGGGCGCAGTCGTTTCAGGTGTTCTGGTCAAGACTATTGGTGGACGGATCGAGCAAGGCGTTCGCGGTAAACCGACGAGCATTCTGCGACATATCGGTCTACCGTCAGGAAGTCTCAAACTATTTGTCACAGAGACGGGTGGGGAGCTGATCAGCGAGGCGCCGGAGAAGATGGAAGATGCGCTTACCAACAGTGTTGAACAATATCGCGGAGAGCTATTCGCTCGCCTACCTTCCAACGAACTCCGCCCGTGACGGCAAACGCCGCCGCATTGGCCTGAAAATATCTCCCACAGTTGAGCAGCGCGAAGGCCAAACAGTGCTGATAGCGCGTCGCAGCTACGTTATGCCGAAAGACGGAAAATGATACGTATTCGGCGATATCCTCTCAAGCGCCGCTTGAGTTTGTCCGCTTGCTAGGATGCGGAGCGCCGGAGCGGAGCGTGGAGCGCCGCCTCCGGCTGGCCCTGCGAAGCGTCGCTCGCAGGCGAGTGGATTGCCAACCCAGACGAAATTGGACCTGTGTCAGTCGCGAGGACCGCGCTGGGCTACAGGTACTGGATCTTGCTTGCGTTACCTACGAGCGCAATGCCGGCACCGGAGGCCGGCGTCTCCCAGGGCCGGCCGGGAGGCAGGCGCTCCAGGCTCGCAGCCTGGCGCTCCCAGGTCATTTTTCTATCCGCGACTTTTGGGTGTAACCAAGCTCTGCTCCGCCTGAAATGATGTAGTCCACGCCCGTTGTGAAGACAGCGTCGGCTGCCAGGTAAAGGCAGAGCCGGCCGACCTCGTCAATCGTGCCCAGACGCCCTAGAATCTGCGCAGCACCTCCGTCGGCCAGACGCTTCGCCGAGTCGCGTGAACCATTGTTTAGCTCTCTCCACAACGGCGTATCGATGTTGCCCGGCGAGACCGAGTTCACCCGAACGCCGTGCGCGGCCTCATCGATCGCCAGGGCTTTCGTGAAAGCAGTGATCGCTCCTTTCGAAGCCGCGTAAGTCACAGCGTGAAGCTGGCCGATCCTTGCGACCAGGCTCGACATGTTGATGATATTCCCTTTCGTCCGGCGAAGATGCGGCAAGGCAAACTTGCAGGCGGTAAACGCGCTCACGAGATTCAGCTCCAGCAGGTCGCGGAACTCCTGCGCAGAAAAATCGTCAATCGGTCTATGCGGCGGATGCCAGCCGGCGTTGTTGATCAGACAATCAATACGCCCCGTTCGTTTGATAGTCTCCGTGATCAGGTTCTCGATGTCCGCGCCCCTGGTGACATCACACGCGATGAACTGCGCTCTGCCAGCTTCGGTCGTTGCTCAATGCATTCTTCAGCGCTGATCCGGTTTGCTGATTGCGGTCGGCGATGAGAACGACGGCTCCGGCCTCGACGAATGCACGTGCGCAGCCCGCTCCGATACCGCGGCTGCCGCCTGTGATGATGACGACTCTATCCTCGTAGCGCATCTCTCCGCCCTGAAACGGATATGGATCCGGTCTTGAAAAAATGTTACCGGTAACTACTGGGAATATTGACAGCGTTACCGATAACGAATATTATCATGCGCCGCCATGAGAATGTAAAAGTATTTGCGCGCTTTCACGCGTTGCGACTTTGCTGGGAATGATCTTGCTGGGATAGAGCTGGATGGAACAGTCGAGTCGAACTGAAGTCTGAACTCGTCCGTGTGAGCCATTGATCAGGAGGTTTCTATGTCTACGATCAAATCGCATTGGTCAAGATCCATCGCTCGGTCTGCTTTGCATTTTGCTCGCGAGCGGGCTTGCCATGGCGCAGACAGTAACGGGCACGATTTCAGGCACAGTCGTCGATGCCACCGAGCGTGCGATTACCGGAGCCACCGTTACATTCGTCAATGCGAAGACGGGCGACACGCGTACCGTCACTACAAATGAGTCGGGAGGTTTCAGTGTTCCGGCGCTCCAGCCGGATGTCTACACGGTGAAGGTCGAGCTGAGAGGTTTCCGCAGTCTGCAGCGGCAGAACATCGTGTTGACGGCGAGCGAGAACCTGGCGCTCGGGCGACTGGTGCTCGAGGTCGGGGAGTTGACCGAAACGGTCACCACAGTGGCCGAAGGTGCGATGGTCGAAGCTGCGGGCAGCGACCTGACCGGCCGGCTCACGTCCGACCAGATCGACTTGATCTCAACAAAAGGCCGCGACATTACGTCGCTTCTGCGATTGTTGCCTGGAGTGTCCTACATTGACGATATCGAAAGTGTGGGCGAGGGCTTCGGAACAGACCTGCCCAACATCTCGGGCCAGCGCGGCCGTTCGACTATGGCCACCGTCAATGGACTGAATGCCAGCGAGCCAAGCGGAAATAACAAAATCAGCATGACAACAAACCAGGACGCGATCGCCGAAGTCAAAGTCCTGCGCAACAACTACTCGGCGGAGTTCGGCAATAATGGCGGCGCCCAGATCACGATCGTCACAAAGGGCGGCAAGAAGAACTATTTCGGCACAGGATATTACTTCCTGCGCAATGAGGCGCTGAACGCCAACAGCTTTTTCAATAACAGGCAGGACCTGCCGAGGGCGACCTACCGCCATAACATCTGGGGTTTCAATGTTGGCGGACCTGTACAGATACCCTGGCTTTTCCCGAACAAAGAGAAGAGAAAGCTATTCTTCTTCTACTCACTCGAGAAGCCGCACACGATCACACCAACCAGCACCAAATTCGTGACTGTCCCTACTGAGCGCGAGCGCAACGGAGATTTCTCTCAGTCATTCACCGGACTCTCAGGTGGCCAGCCAGTGAGGGCTTTTGTTCGCGATCCGCTCCGAACCGGCAATTGCAACGCTACGGATCAGAGCGCATGTTTCCGCGACCCTTCGCGCGCGACGGCGGAAAACCCGCTGGGATTGAACATCATTCCACGCGACCGGTTCAATCCGAGCGGCGCGGCGATGCTGAACTATTTTCCTCTACCCAATCAGCCAGGCGGCCGCACCCTGACCGGGAACGCATTCAATTACGTGGTCCAAAAGAGTGTGGACGTGCCTAAGCAGAGCCAGGTTATCCGCGTGGACTTCAAGCCGACCGAGAGGGACACCATCTACGTGAATCTGCAATGGTGGACCGCAGATAACGAAGGGTTTGACACTTCGGGCTGGCCTGGCGGAGATAACAACCGTTGGGGGATCAGTTCACACTATCTGTATAAGGATAACGGCATGTCGGTCAACTGGGTCCGTGTGTTCAGCCCGACGATGGTCAATGAGGTCTCACTTGGTCTTCGCCACGACTCCGAGGGCTTTATCCCGTCCGATGGCGAACTGGAAGGGTTGACCCGGACAGCGTTGAATTACACCGCTCCACAGCTCTTTCCGGGTAACAACACGCTTGGCACGATCCCGCGAGCCACCAATTGGGGAGGTCTATCGCAAACCACGGTAGCCAATATCAACTGGCTCGATCGCTGGGGCGAGGTGGGCAACGACTATATCCTCCCGTCGATCTCGGATAACTTCACGCTCACTCGACAAAACCACACTTACAAGGCAGGCATATATATTGAACGGATGCGGAATGGTGAAGCCCCAGGCGGGAACTGGACCGGGATTTTCAACTTCCAGAGCAACGTTGCTGACTTCACGGCCAACCTTGGAAACACAGGCCATCCCTTTGGGAACGCTATCACGGGTAGTTTCCGGAGCTACAGTGAGACATCTCATCGTCCTCACACTGATGCGGAGCGATTGTCGGTTCAATGGTATGTGCAGGATCAGTGGAGAGTGAACCGCTCATTGACGCTCAACTACGGGTTGCGCATGGGCTGGTACGCGCAGTGGAATCCGCGCAGCGATGAGGCCTCAAATTTCGAGCCGGCACTCTTCGATCCAGCAAAAGCGCAGGTGCTCTATCGCCCCTTCTGCGTCGGTGGTACGCCTGCGATTGGAACCGCGTGTGCCACCGCGAACCGGCGCGCGCAAAATCCGGTGACCGGCGAGCTTCTTACCAATACCAATCTTGTTGGCTCATTCGTTCCCGGAGTTGGCAATCCCAACAATGGCCTGGTGCTGGCGGCTGATCCAAATGTTCCGCGCGGATTCAAGGATCCGGCGCCCATCCAATGGGAGCCGCGTTTTGGATTTGCCTGGAGCCCGTTTCAAAATGGCAAGACCGTCCTCCGCGCCCAGGGTGGCATTTATCACAGCTCGCGAGTTGGCGGCGGGACGAACGGCGGTCCCCCGACCGGCAATCCGCCCTTTCAGCGCAGTGTGACGATTGATTTCGGCACGATCGATAACCTGGCTAACCTCATTGGCACTTCCCTGCTAAGGCCGACGGCGTTGAGGGCACTCGAACGTCTCACGCACACGGCAACTATCTACAACTTCTCGATGGGTATCCAGCGGGAGATCGGTTTCGGGACGATCCTCGAAGTCAGTTATGTTGGTTCGCTCGGCCGGCACCTTGGGGAGCAGCGCAATCTGAATGCGGTTCCCGACGCTGCAAGATTCGTGGATGTGAATCCGCAGAATCGAAATCCGTTTAGCACCAACGGGGCGCTGGGCGACGATTTTCTGCGCCCATACCAGGGTTACGGTGACATAAACATGGTCATGCAATCGGGTACTTCGAACTATAACGGTCTGCAGGTTCAGGTCAATCGCCGGTATGCCCGTGGATTCCTGTTTGGCGTCGCCTACACCTGGCACAAGACACTCGACTATGCCAACGACGACTCCTCCGACGTGGCTTTCCCGCGTCCGTACAAGGCTTTCAATTACGGCCCGGCTGATCACGACCAAAGCCACATCTTTACAGCCAACTATATCTGGGACATCCCTGGTCCGGGACGGCGATGGGACAACCGCGTCGTCAGAGCGCTCTTCGACGGCTGGCAGCTTTCAGGCACGACGTCTCTCGTTACCGGCAGGCCGAAAGGTGTTGGTGTCAGTTACACCGGAGATACGGTCACTGTCGCTGCGGGTCAGTCCTGTCCTATCGGTACCATCCGGTCGTCATCTACACAATGCGCAGTCATCACTGACATTACTGGCGGAGAAGTAAATGCGCGCCCGCTCGTGCTCTGTGATCCGAATCGTGAGGTCGATGCCGCGCCCGACGGAACGCCGAGATTTATTGATGCTTCCTGTTTCACACGCGCTCTCGTGAGGGGAGAGATTGGCAACGCGTCGAGAAACATGATCCGACGCCCGGGCGTCATCAACTCGGATCTCGCGTTTTTCAAGAACATCCAGCTGCGCGAGAACCTGCGGCTCCAGTTTCGCTGGGAGATGTACAACATTTTCAACCACACAAATTTCAACGACGTTGATACCGATCTGGTCTTCCGGCGCGATGCCGCGACAGGTCAGTATACGCAGACCAATACGCGGTTTGGCCAGCCGATCACGGCGCGCTCGCCGCGCGTGATGCAGGGTTCGCTAAGGATCAATTTTTAGCCGAGGTTCCTGTACGCGACGTGGAACGCGTGTCAGTAGCCCGACCGTTAGGGAGGGCTTTCGACAGCACAAGCATCGTTGCAAGCCCTCCCTAACGGTCGGGCTACTGACACGATCCGGCAGAGACCAGGCTTACTCCTCCGGAGGCCAAATTCGAGAATTCGGGCGGATTCCGGCTCCGGAGGAGCCAAATGTTTATAGTTCTGACTCGCAATCGATCGAGCTCCGGTAGGAGCGGCATACACAAGGGAGAACGAAAATGCCATCAGGCAGATCGAGAACAATGGGTAGGAAAATGATCGTGGCCGTGCGGTTTCTGGCGCTGAGCCTGATGCTTGCCGGCGTAGCGATCGGACAGATCAAGTCGGGCGTTATTACCGGAACGGTGACCGACCCCGACGGTGCAGTGGTGCCTGGTGCCACCGTATCAGTCGTCAATCAGGCGACGAACGTCGCCACGACTGTGGTCACCGACGCGACGGGGAGTTTTACCTTTCCGTACCTAACACCCGGTGTCTATGCGGTCAATGTTGAGAGGCCGGGCTCGGGGTTTGCCAAGTACAGTCGGACCGACATCGGCGTCTCGACGGCGCAGACGGTCAAGGTTGAAGTGCGGCTCCAGGCCGGCATCACGACGGAAACTGTTATGGTCAAGGCCGACGCTGCATCGCTGCAAACCAGCAGCGCTACCGTGCAGAGCACAATCAATCAGCTGGCAGTCGAGTCACTCCCGAACATCACTCACAATCCGTTCTCTTATGCCGCGCTGCAAGCAGGCGTCGTCCCGCGCGGGTTGTTCAATAACACCCAGAGCACGACCTCTTTCGGGATTGGAATTGACGGACGTCGTCAAGCGTCCGCCATCGGTATCAACGGTGGCTCGGCCTTCTCGAACGACATCATCCTCGATGGTGTCAGTATTCAGGGTTCGGCGTGGAACGAGACGGCGGTGCTGCCCAACCAGGACGCATTGCAAGAGGTCAAGACCATCACAAACAACTACTCGGCCGAGTACGGCCGCGCTCAGGGCGTGGTGCTCTTTACCACCAGGGGCGGAAGCAACGAATATCACGGGTCGGGCTTTTACCGGATCAGGAACGAGGCACTCAACGCCAACTCATTTTCCAACAACGCCAACAACATCGCTCGCGGTCCGTTCAAGTCACACACGTTCGGTGGCACGGGCGGAGGCAGGATCATCCGGGACAAAGCGTTTTTCTTCGTCAGCTATGAGGGACTGCGCTTCCATCGCGCTTACGACTATCTCCTGACCGTGCCGACTGAGGCGGAGCGGAGAGGTGATTTCAGTAACACGTACGTCAGCGTCAGCGGCCGTGCAGTCCCGATCAGACTCTTCGACCCGTACAACGCCACGCGCGTGGGAACAACCAACGTCTATCAACGAACGGCGTTTCCGACCTTCACCGATGCGCAAGGGTTGGTCAGAACCAGCGCGCTGCCGACTTCAAGGCTTAACCAGCAGGGTCTGGCACTGCTCAACGCGTACCCGATGCCAAACCGGCCACCGGATGACATTTTCAACCGCAACAACTTCTTTCTGCGCGGCAATCAGGAGTTCACCAAGAACAACATCAACTCGCGGGTGGATTACCGCTGGGGCAATCACAGCTTTTACGGAACGTACGGCTTTCAAAAGGGCAACATCCTGACGCCGCGCTCGTGGGGTACGGACAATCCGTATTACAGCCGCAAAGAGTTCGTCGGCAACCAGCAGCCGGATGACAACTATTACGTCGCTCTCGGCGACACGGTAGCCCTTTCGCCGTCGCTGATCCTCGACGTGCGCCTGGGAGTCAACCGCATCAAGGCGGACAACGAAGCGGATGTCTTCGACAACTACAGCTATGACCAGTTTGGTATTCCCAAAGAGATTCAGGCGCTGAATGCCATTCCGGGCGCGCCGCCGGCGTTCAGTCCGGGCGGAACGGTGAGCCCTCTCAATCTGGGGACATCGCTCCACAAGCGGGAGCGGCAGACGAACACCGACTTCAATGGAAGCGTGACGTGGACGCGCGGGCGCTGGACTCACAAGTTCGGCGGGACATACCGGGTATTGCTCTCCAACTATATCGACCCGGACGACTCGATGCAGATTCAGACCTCGGCTGATTTCACGCGATCGAACGTCAACGCGGACGGCACCACCGGTGGGCTGACGACACCGGACGCCTCGTACAACGGGCTGGGTCTCGCGTCGATCGCGCTCGGGAGCTGGGATCACGCGAGTCAGCCCGGGGTTCGCAATCCGGCTGGCGCTTGCGCAGAAATACTATGGGCTTTACAGCCAGAACGACTGGCGGGTCAGTGACCGTCTGACACTGAACCTGGGGCTGCGCTGGGACGTGCAACCAGGCCCGACTGAGCGATACAACCGGCTTAGCTCGATTGACCTGAACTCGAAGGAACCGTTGTTTGGGACACCGGGCGAGATTATCTTCCCGGGTAACACGGTTTCGGACCGCAATCTGTGGCAGACCGACTACAAGAATTTCGCCCCGCGGCTTGGGGCGGCATACCAACTCAGTAATTCTGTCGTTCTCCGCGGCGGTTACGGCCTTACTTACGTTCCGTCGAACACCGGTTTCAACGACGGGCCGGGCTTTTACGCTGCCGGGCCGTTCACGCCATCGGCGCCTTCACAACTGCCACAGAGCCCCTACGGAACTACGCCGGCCGGCGTGGTGATAGGGCCATTCAATAGTCTTGCTGTGAACGCTATCGTGCTGCCTGTTGGCCCGAACCCGCAAGACCCGCGGATTTACGGCGGTGCTCGCCGCTTCCCCTACGATTACAAGAACGGGTATGTCCAGCAGTGGAATTTCTTTGTTGAGCAGAAGCTCGGCGCCAGCTGGATTGTATCTGCCGGGTACATTGGTTCGAAGGGAAGTCGTTTGCAGGTAGTCTTCATCCCGATAAACAGTCCGCAGCTCGTTGATCCGCAGTTGCTCGACTCGTGGCGGAGCACTTACATTGCAAGCAACGGCACCACGAATCCCGCGGCCCAGCAAATTCAGAATCCGTGGCAACCGGCCACGGGGCCATTGATTCCCTATGGGGCGGGAGCGATCAGAGCACGCAACATCAGCCGCCTGGATGCTGCCTTCCCCTATCCGCTGCATGGCGACAATATCCATCTCTCTTCCGGCGTCTCTGATTACAACGCGCTGCAGTTGCAGTTGACGCGCCAGTTCACAGGCGGACTGCAACTAAGCGCGCACTATACCTGGTCGAAGCAGATGGCTACGACTCGCTATAACGCGCAGACGAACCAGGGCTACGCAGATGGAGGCGAGATCAACTACTTCTCCAACCTGCGATCAGACCTGCAACACCTCAATCGCAAGATCACCACCAACGACATACCGCATCGCATAGTGGTGAACTGGGTCTATGACCTCCCATTCGGAAAGGGCAGTCACTTCGATACAAATCAGCCAGTGCTGAATGCAATCATCGGAGGTTGGCGACTGGCCGGCTCGTTCACGGCCCAGAGCGGATTCGTCTTCCCGTTGTCGAACGGCGGCACCAATTCGATCAACAGTCTGCCGGATCGGGTGCCGGGTGTCCCGCTCGAAGTGCCAAAGGAATTGCAGCGCTGGTACGACGGGCGAACGACGGTGACGCTTCCAAGCGGGCGTAGCATCACGCCATGTCGAGGCTGTTTCCTGAAATACAACATCGACGCTTTCGCAGGGCGCACAGTAACCTCACCCAATGGATCGGTGATCCCCGATCTCTTCTGGTACGGAACTTCGGCGGCTACATTCGGCGATATGCGCAGCAACTCGACCTGGAGCACCAACCTCTCTCTCGAGAAATCCTTCCGCCTGGGGGAGCGGTATTCGCTCTACGTCGCGGCGCAGGCGACAAACCTGTTCAATAATGTGCAATTCCGGCCGGGGATTAACACTTCCTTTGGGGCAACGGTTCTACCTTCGACGGTGGCCAGCCAACCCGACGCTGAACTTGAAGGTCGGGCAGTTGCTGGACACGGCGAATACGTGGGGGGCGTATACGCAAAACACATATGACCCGCGACAAATCGAATTCGTCATGAAGTTCAGATTCTGAGCCAGAGTCAGAGTCGATCCGTCGACTGTTGTTGCATTCCAGCCGCTGCGTGCTAGAATCGAGCTCGACTCCCGAGGCTCGCCCGAAACCGTGAGACCGCCTTTGGGGATGCGAAGAAAATTAACCGATCGACTTCATTACGCCGTCACCCCGACTTGGACTTTCGGGAAATCAATGTCGGTATTGGCGATAATGTTGAAGTAGTTGGTGAAGATGTTGAGCGCGAGATTGGCGACGATTTCGCCGATCTCACCGTCGGAAAAACCGGCGGCCTTCACTGACTGTAAATCCGCGTCCGAGACTTCTCCGCGATTGACAATCACGCTGCTGGCGAATTTCAAAGCAGCGTCGGTCTTCGCGTCGGCTGCATTCCCGTTCCGCGCCGCCAAAATCGCGTCTTCGCCCATACCGACCATTTTGCCGATTGCGGTGTGTGCTGAAGCGCAATAGCCGCAACTGTTAATCTCCGCCGAGGTAAGCGCGATCTGTTCGCGTATGCGCGCATTCAGTTCGCCGCCGGCGAGCGCATCGTTGAAGTTCAGGTAGGCTTCCAGAACCGCCGGCGATTGCACCATCGTTTTCATCATGTTCGGCGTTATTCCGAGCTTGGATTTGACAGCGTCTAGCAACTCCTTCGTTTTCCCGGTTGATTGTTCGTAGCTGACTGGTTGAATTCTGGTCATCTTTCTCTCCTTAGCTAATTTCGGCGTCTCGCGCCGTGCCTCGCCTAAGTGCACGGCTCGTGCCGATCAAGCTCAATTAGCTAAATCTATGTGACGCAGTAACATAACTAAGAGCAGTGTTAGCCCTTCACCTCGAAGAGTCGTTATCTCACGTGATCTCGTTGCCTCCGATCACGAACAGTCGTTATGCTTATGCGATGAGACCCGCCACAGAGCATTCGTTCGAAGAAGAGGAAGACGAAAGAGACTCGGTCCAGGGATTGATCGGCGAGAGCACGACTTGGCGCAAGGTCCTGCAGCAGATCGAGCTCGTCGCTTCCTCCAACGCGACCGTTTTGATTACTGGTGAATCGGGAACCGGCAAGGAATTGGTCGCAAAGGCTATTCATGCCAAAGGTGCGCGCCGTCAACGTCCGCTCGTCAAAGTCAACTGCGCGGCAGTCGCGCCAGACCTTTTCGAGTCGGAGTTCTTCGGGCACGTAAAGGGCGCGTTTACCGGAGCGCACAAAGACCGTGTTGGCAGATTCGGACTGGCCGACAACGGGACGATCTTTCTCGACGAAGTCGGCGAAATCCCACTCGCCCTGCAGAGCAAGTTGCTGCGCGTTTTACAGGAAGGACAGTATGAGCGCGTCGGCGAAGACCGCACGCGAACCGTTGACGTGCGTGTGATTGCGGCGACAAATCACGACCTGGGAAAGGAAGTCGAAGCGGGACAGATTCAGGCAGGATCTATTTTACAGGCTGACCGTTTTTCCGATACACGTCGCGCCTCTTCGCGAGCGGTTGGAGGATGTGCCGCTGCTTGCTGAACATTTCATGCGGAAGCTGAATTGGCGCGACCGAAGTAACCTGCCTGTTCGTTTAAGCGATGAGAACGTGAGCGCTCTGCTTAATTATCACTATCCAGGGAACGTCCGCGAGCTCGAAAACATAATCGAGCGTGCCGGTATTCTGACGCACTGTTTCCTGTACAAGCTAAGTGTACAGGAGATTCTCGACGCGATGTTGCTATCCGATCAAAGAAAACAGCTTGATGCCATCGCCAATGAGCCGCGGATCGCCGATAGTCGTTCGTCGAAAAGAATCATGACATATGCGGAAATTAAAGACATTGAGCGTGAAAACCTGATCGCCGCATTGCAGGTTACTAATTACAGAGTTTATGGCGCTGGCGGGGCGGCCGAGCTTCTAGGCGTTAAGCCGACGACGCTTGCTTCGCGCATCAAGGCCTTGCATATCCCGCTTCGTCCGGACACATAAGGCACACTTTGTTCGTGACGAAGGACTCGCCTGAGCTCATCATAGACTTTCGGCAAGAGGTCATCGAGGACACTCTGATCGCCGCTACGCCACCGGATTAGAAGCTGGGTTATCGTTGCTGGGGTTGTCATCGCTTGCGCCCTTGGATTGCAACGGAAGCAATAGCGCACGAGGTGGGCCCCATAAGGGACTCTCCCTGAGCAAAACGTCGTCTCTTCGCTCCCTGGCTTGGTTGAGCGCGCGCGGGTCGAGTTTGCTCGTCAGGTGCAGAGTCGCGAAGTGGTCACAGCATTCTACTTCTTCATGTTTCGGGGATCATCCGATGGATTTACATACGTGATAGTCCAAGGCCCTATTCCGTGGAGTTGAATGACCGTATCACCTTTGGCCCAAGCGAAGTGCTTCATCCCTGCAGGCCAAAAGCCGAACGTTCCAGCAGTCATTTCACGCACACCCGCTTGATCGAACTTCTCTCCCATACCCAGATTGAGAGTACCGGAAATAACCGTAACGTGCTCTACCCTCGGATGCCAATGTGGCAACACTTTGAAACCATCCGGCAGCCACAGTCGCATTGTAAAAAATCCTTCTTTGGTAGGATCACCTTCCAGGACCGCAACCTTTGCTCCGGCAGACAGGGATGCCGGACCGTCGGTCCACTTAATCTTTGCGGCATGAAATATTCCCATTTCGGCTGCCGGGGCCTGGGCTACTTTCTTGTTGGCTTCGGTGAGTTGCTGAGCTTGTGCGAGAGGGGCTATTAAGACTGCAAGCGCGATTGGTAACATAATACTTTTCATGGTTATAGCTCCTTTTATAATAAGCTTCCGCCTGGCTTCGATTCCAGTCAAGAGCGACAACACTGCCTGGAAACGTGCAGCACTTAGTTGTTGATGGCTCGGCGGTGACGTTCGACGGCAATGCGGATCTGTTCGTGCGACTCGTAGGGGACATACACTGTTCGCATCACCATCTGATAGCGACGGCCGACCTCGGGTTTCTCGATGTACCACTGGAAGTCCCATGCCGGGTTGCCCTGGCCGCCCCCGCTTGGTGACTGCGTCAGATCGGATCATGTCGCGATCTCGGAATAGAAATCCCAGAGCCATTCCCCGGCAGATACCGAAGTACCAGGGCTGAGCATAACGGTGTTCGCTGAAACCGAACAGTAGCTTCAGTCGTTCGGCTAGAGTCGAGTCATACTTGAAAACGCGATCATCATTGATCGCGCGGTGCACAGCATTCTCGCCGTGCTGCGGTGTTACACCACGAACCCAGCCGCGCGGACCGGCAAAATGGATGTCGAGTGATTCCGGCTGGTCGATATAGCTCGCCCAGAAAAGCCCCACGTATCCATTCGCATACGTTGCTTTGCGCGGTATGCATTCGAAGATCACTTCTATCGTCCCGTCGGACCGCAACTCGTATCGAGTCGCGCTTTCAAGTTTCCAGTGCGGCGTTGGTGCCTGATAGAGCTCAGCAGTATGGTCATTGATAACGCGCAGCTCCATCGGTGCGCGACGCGGTTCGTAGAGGACGTTCATGTCCTGAAGCGTCCCGTCGTGGATGTGCTCGAAATTCAATCCTGCGTAACGTGGGACAAAGATGTTGCGCGGATGGTCCTTATGACGCAGCAATGCCACGCCGCTGTAACCTTCACGGTGATCAGTAAGAACCGAATCGTTGACAGCCCGATTGTCTACAATTACAGCTTCTATCGCGCCGCGGCGCAGGACTGTGTACGGCAGCGCAGGAACGGTGAACCTGATCGAACGATCAGAGAGAGTCGTTCGCTTTGGTGGTTCTTGCGCGTGGGCTACGGCCGCACACGTCAGAATGACCAGGACAGGTACTCACAACCGCCTTTTCGCACTTGACCTCTTAGTAGCCTTCTCCGGTGCAAGGCTTAAAGCGAGTGCCATAGTGGCCCAATTCGTCGCGGCCGCTGAGATCCACTGGTCGTGTCCGTGCGGAAATCCGCTTTCGAAATAGGGTTGGAAGGGGATAGCTCTGCTCTTCACGTACCACGAGCCGTCTTCGAGCTGAGTCTTCATCAGAAATGCCGTCCCGCGCTTGATTGCTGAATCGGTAATCGGAAGACCGCCAGCCTCCTTCAGCGCTACCAGTGCCTGACCCGTAGCATAGGCATCACTTGTCAATGAGGCGAGCTGAGACCAGCCTCCGTCCGATCGCTGAAGTGCAAGGAGGGCGCGAACGGCGTTCTTCATGATTCCGGTGTTAGAGCTCATACCCGCCCAGCCGAGGCCGAGGAGTTGAAACGCGCGTTCTTCGGTCGTCACAGGCTGTGCTTTCATCAGCCAGTCAGAGGCCAGTCTTCACGGAGTGATCATAGATTGCACGCTGAGCCTTTGGCCCATACACCTGAAGTGACCTCAGCGAAGTCGCTGTCACCTGGATGTCGTTCGATTCTATTGGAGGACGGTGAGCTAGTATACGCCAGCGACCGTCGGGCCATTGTTGACTTCTAAGGTACGGCAGCCATTGCGTCTGTCGCCGCATCAGGGGCGTACTTCTCAGCCGCCATCCCCGCCAGAATGTAGCTCACAGTGTCGGAGTCTCCCGGTATTCCACTGCCTTGCAACACGCGATCGCGCCAGATTCTCGAGATAATTCGCAATCGCCGTCAGTTGCTTTTGCGCTGTCTGCTGGTCGAAGGCGACCCCGGCCCTGCGGGCTGTCGCGATCGACATAGCAGTAAGATTGTTGTTGTGACACGAGACGCAACCCGACTTTTGCATGAAGGTCGTATCCGCGCGCTGGAGCAGACGGAATGCTTCTATTCAACGCCGCATGAACGGAATTAGCGGGCCTGGGTGTTGGAAGCGTCGTATTCTTCAGACTTGACTCTTTTGCTCCGGACTTGATGAGTAGTGCTGTAACTGCCGTTGATCCTCTGGTCTGTGCAAAGTCCAGTGCACTTTCGCCCTTCGGAGTTCTTGCATTTACGTCGGCTCCTCTTGCCAGCAGCAGCTTGATAGCATCAAGAGGTATTGTGTCAGAGCTCGCGGCAAGCATCAGCGGGGTGCGGCCTTCACGGTCTTTCGCGTTCACGTCAGCACCACCATCGACCAACATTCGAATCCTGTTCTCGTCGCAGAAGTCGTGAGCGATTATGGTCAGGGCGATACTGAGATCGTCCTTACTTGCAGAGCCACGTAACAGGTCGACGCACTCATTACAATTTGCTCGAACGGCGAATGCCAGCGGCAAGAACAGAGAGCCCTTTAGACTTGCACCTCGCTCAACGAGCATGCGGAAAACACTTGAGTCTCCCGCGACTGCCGCATACGTCAGAGGAGTCATCTCGCCAAAATAGCTGGTGCAGGTCACACTCGGATTTGCTCCTCGATCGAGCAACATTCTGACAACGGCAGAACTTCCGCGCTGACTTGCCGCAATGATCAGAGGAGTTCGGCCATCATCGGAACGCGAATTGACATCGGCTCGATGATCCAGGAGCAACCTGGTCTTTTCGGCATCAGAACAGCCCACATAAGCGCAGTTGTTCCACTGTCATTTCGGAGGTTGGGATCGGCACCTCTTTCAAGAAGAATCCGTACCGACTCCAAATCTCCATACAGCGCGGCATACATCAGCGGCGTCGAACCGCCTGGTCCATTAAGATTGATTGCTTTCGGATTTTCAGACAGCAGCTTTCTGAAGACCTGTTTTTCACCAGCGCGAATGGCATCCATCAGCCGTGTAGCTCCGGGATCGCGAGGCCGCAGGAGGTACTGCGCCAGCCAGATCGTCCGGCCATTCGGCGCCCTCATCAATCCACGCTTTGAGGGTATTGATCTGTTCCTGTTTTAGCGCGCCGGTTGGTGGCATCTGCATGCCATATTGATTTCCTATCAACTTCAGGTAGAACCTGCTCGTTCCGCTGTTGCCGGGGACAATAACCGTGCCCGTGCCCCCACGCATTGCATCGCGACGACGGTCAAGTCGGAGTCCGTTCATTTGTTGCGAGGGTCCGTGGCATCCGATGCAATACTGCTTCAGCAGTGGCTGAACATCACGAGCGAAATTGACTTTCGCCGGACCTTGCGATGAGACTGCTACGCTGAATGCCCAGGCCACGAAACTCAGTGCAACCACACAACCCTTTAACACGCCAAATGGATTTGACCGCTTCACAAGACTCCCTTCGATGTATGCAAACAAGATCGGCGCTGAGCGTGGGCCGGAACAGAACTCGCGTATCATGGCTAACTGACATGCATCCCAGAGCCCGACTAAGTGCGAGGCGGATTCTACGCCATGACGGACTACGGTGGCCATCTAAATCGCTCGTTATGAAGGCGTAGGCTGTATGAGGTGAATAGGGTGGCTGTTGCCGGGCTGTGGCTGTTCTGATAAACTGTACAACTGTATACTGACTGGTCAGTAAGTATCCACACTGCGACATCAAGAAGTCAATCAATCGGAGTTCCTCGATCGTTGCCGCAACAGCAGAAGGAGAGTTCATCATGGCTAAGAGAGCCTCAACCGACACCCAGCCCTTCGCCGCAACATTGGCGGGCCGTCGGATTAAGCCAGCGGTGAAGAATCAAATAAAGCTCCAGAAGGACGCCGCTGCCAACGGCGACGACCGTCTGAAA
This sequence comes from uncultured Acidobacteriota bacterium, assembly GCA_963813345.1. Taxonomy (GTDB): domain Bacteria; phylum Acidobacteriota; class Blastocatellia; order RBC074; family RBC074; genus CAWDDA01. Next base: position 415,136 of record CAWEYR010000028.1, read on the forward strand.
CAGATATTCTTTGCTGCGGCGCAGCTTTTCTGCGAGCAGGGTTACGACGCCACGACTATGAGCGACATCGGGGACGCGATCGGCGTCACCAAAGCCGCCATCTATCATTTCATTCCAGGCGGAAAGCAGGACCTGCTCTTCACAATCATCAACTACGGGATGGACACGGTGGACGAGGTCGTCATCGCGCCGGCCAAAGAGATCCAGGACGCCGAGCAGCGGCTGCGCGCCATAATCACCTATCACGCAAAACTCGTCATGCGCAGGAGCACTGAGCACGGATACAACCCCGTCACGGTTGTGACGGACGAAGTCGCCAGCCTCTCGCCCGCGCAGCGGAAGAAGATAGATCAGCGCAAGCGCGCCTATATGAATTTCGTCCGCGAGACGTTGCAGCAACTCCAGGATGAAGGCAAGCTCAAAAACCAACTCGATGTCGCAGTGGTCGCCTTCAGCCTGATCGGAATGATCATCTGGCTTGGCCATTGGTACCGTTCCGGCGGAAGACTATCAAGCGATCAGGTCGCCGGGATCATCTGCCAGATGGCACTGGGTGGCGTTCTGCGTAAAGATTTGATCTGATGATCGCCCCTCCTTCACTCCCCGCCGTAGAATCCCGTCAAAGAATGCAACGATGAAGAGAAAGAGTACAAGTAAAATCGAGACACCCCCTGCAGTGCACTAGACGCATTCTATGCTAGAATGCCCCGCCGCCAGACGATCGTTAAGAGTTTTCCCCGTCGATTGATTCTGTCGCACCTTATCGGATGAAAGGAAAAGAAAATGAGTAATCTCAATGCAGATTAGAGGTCTGTATGAGGCATTTGCCAAGGGTAGCCTGGACGAGGAGCGATGAACTGCAAAACAGGCCGCCGTTCATTTCTCGCGGCCACAGGCGCCACCTATTACCGGCGTGGCTTTCGGGCAGGATCGCCGATACGGGCAAAACGCCCCGCCTGTTCGTTATCCCGAACCGGACGTTGTCGTGTTGGACAAACGGTTTGCCAAATACAAGATTGGGAATACGCCGATCCAACGCCTCTACACAGGAATGTTATGGGCTGAAGGACCAGCCTGGAATGGCGTGGGCCGCTATTTGGTCTGGAGTGACATTCCAAATGATGTTCAGCATCGATGGATCGCTGATGACGGTCATGTCAGTATCTTTCGCCGTCCGGCCAACAACAGCAACGGGAATACCTTCGATTGGGAGGGTCGTCAAATCTCTTGCGAACATGGCACGCGCCGCGTCGTCCGTTATGAGCATAACGGTGCGGTCACAATCCTCGCAGAGAAATGGCAGGGCAAACCATTCAATGCTCCGAACGATGCGATTGTGCATCCTGACGGTGCAATCTGGTTTACCGATCCGGGCTACGGTAGCCTGGGACACTATGAAGGCAACAAGGGCGCACTAGAGATCAAAGAAGCCGTCTACCGGATTGACCCTCGGACCGCCAGGATAGACCTCGTCACTGACGAGATATTTAAACCCAATGGGCTATGTTTTTCTCCTGACTATAAGAAGCTATACGTGGCCGACACGGGAGGCTCACATAACCCGGAAGCACCGAAAAACATCAAGGTCTGGGATGTGATAGATGGCAAACAACTGCGCCAGGGTCGGGAATTCGCTTCGATGAAACTGAAGATGAAAGCTGGAGAATTCGCTGGTTTTGCCGATGGCATTCGCGCGGATGCAGACGGCAATATATGGGCCAGCGCCGGGTGGGTTGGTGAAGGCTACGATGGAGTGCACATCTTCGCCCCGGATGGAGCACGCATCGGGCAAATATTATTGCCAGAGATTTGCAGTAATGTGTGCTTTGGCGGACCAAAGCGGAACCGGTTGTTTATGACCGCCAGCCAGTCTCTCTACGCGGTCTACGTCGAAGTCCAAGGCGCGCATATCGCTTGAGCATTCTCCCCTGAGAGCGTCGGTCTCTTGGCCCTCTCGAGCTACCTAGGATAATGACCCGTCCACGCTCGAGGCGATCTTTGATCAGTCAGGTGACAATGCGCGAGATGCCCGGGACTCCGTCAAAGCCTGAATCAAAACTCATGATACGTGTGATGCCAGCGCGCTCCATCACGGCGACATGGAGCGCATCACGCGCAGAAATATCTAGAGCACCGAGTATGATGTCCTTCGCTCGCTCTATGTCCTGCCGTTCGATCGGCAGTACTTCGTCGGCTATGCCCAGCAAAGCATTGAACGCAGGCTGAATCGCATCGCGACGGTTGATCGCAACGTAGCGGTGCAGGATTTCCTGAAATACCTCAGCACTCGTGACGAGACGCTCGCCACTGATGATGACCGTTTCGACGAGTTGACGGGCGTCAACTTTGTGGGGGTGGTCCATGCCAACCAGATACATCGGGATATTCGAATCAATGAAGATCATCGAACGTTCCCAGATATCCGCGCTCTATTTCACCGAGCATGTCTGTCGATGTCAGCTGTTGGAAACGAGTGCTTGGCTGCAGACCTGACAACCGCAAGCTTCTTTCGAGCGTCACTCCGAGGCACCGCGCGCACTGCGTGACGAATGACTGGCGAACCCATTCAGCTACCGTCACGTGCTGGCGTCTCGCAACCTCGCGAATCTCGCGGAATTCTGACTCGTCCAACAAGACCTGCAAACGCTTACTCATATGATGAGTATGATCTACTCAAATATATGAGTCAAACAGAAAATAGTAATTCAGCTATGAAGAGTAAACGCAGAGGGCGCAAAGAGAAGACGCAGAGAACGCAGAGTAGACACCGGTATCTGTCTGCGTCCTCTGCGTCTTCTCTCTGCGCCCTCTGCGTTTACTTCTTCTATCGCTGAATTCCAACCCCCTACACTTCACTAGAACTCTATGCGCCCTCCAATGGTAATCACACGCGCATCCCCGACTGTCGTGGTTATCCGCCCAAAGTTGTTCACATCATTGATGTTCAAATTCGGATTCCCAAACCGCGGCGTGTTCGTAAGGTTGAAAGCGTCGGCACGAAGTGTGAATGTGACCCCCTCGCTCACACGGATGCGCTTGAGCAGATTCACGTCCAGCCGCCAGAAGCCCGGCCCTGTCAGATAATTCTGCTGCAAGCTCCCGAATTGACCGGGCGCCGGGTTCCTCAGAATGATATTCCCTGAAGAGTCTGCGATCGCGCGCATCGTGCTTGAGTTACTGATCAGACCAAAGGGTGTAAACGGGCTGCGGGCTGTGATACTGGTGAGAAATGGATCAGGAACTGATCGGAACCCCCCGGATTCTGCAGGGATGATGTTGACATACACAACCCCGTTGCCAATACGTTGTACTTCGCCCAGCCCAGGCTGGATACCTCCAACAACCACTGGCGTGCTAATGATTGGTCCCGTGGCTCCCGCTCCTTCAGCCGTCTGCGCATTGAATGCGTTCACCGCTGTGAGATTTATCGGAGCGCCGGTCGAGATATTTGCAATGCCGCCAATCTGCCAGCCGCCAACCAGGGCTCCGATCCAACCGCCGCTCTTTGCGAAATTCTTGCCTGGACCAAACGGCAGCTCCCAGATTCCATTCATACGCCCCACATGCCTGCGGTCGAAGCTCAGCCGCCTTCGGTCGAGGACGGTGCTGCGAAGCGTGCGATTGAATCCGCGATAACCTGCTTCGTCGCCTTCGTTGTCGCCCAGCGCCTTGCTCCACGTATAGTTGCCCTGGAAGGTCCAGCCCATAGCAAAGCGTTTGACGATCTCGACTTGTAACGAGTGATAACTCGAGTTGCCCTGGTTAGTGACATAGAACATTGTCGTGAACTGCGGATTGACGAGCACGAAGTTCTCTGGCAAACCCGCATTTCGCAGCAGACTGCCGGGTACACCGCCATTCAGTCCAGCGACACCCAGTTGCCGGGCCAACTCAGCCGGATTATTGTTAGCCAGCAACGCAGGCACACTACCTCGGACATAATCTGAGCCAGTCCAAATACCTCCAGGCCCTGTACCGAATCCAGGTGCAGGTCGTCCTACGATCAGCCCGAAGAAATTGACGTCTTTGTAAATCTGGTCAAAAAGCGCGGCGTTCCCGCCAGTTTGGGTGACCCGGAATGCGTCGACAACACCGTTCTCGAAAATATTCACTTCATTGACATTCACAGACCTGACCAGCTTCGTGCCTTTGGTGCCGACGTAGCGCACCTCGAAGACGGTGTCTTTGCTCAGCGCCCGTTGTATCCCGACGTTCCAGTTTGAATAGTACGGTGTGCGCAGGTGCGGGTCGAAGGCATAGGCCGGTGCGCCGCGATCGGTCAGAGGAACGGGCTGAAGGATCGGGCTAGCCGGAGTTAAGGGCAGCTTGTAGTCTTTCAAGAGAAATGTTGTCTGGTCTCTCACCACGCGCGTTGACGAATAGCCGGAGACCCCGAAGATCATTGAGTTGACCAGGAAGAGCTGGTTGCGCTCGTAGGTAAGTTGATAGCCCGCGCGAAAGATCGTCTTATCCTTCCCGAACCACGGAATGGACCAGCTCAGGCCAATACCTGGAGCGAAGTTGTTCGTGTCTGCGTCCCACAGCCTTCTGTCAGGATTTGAAGTCCCGGGTCCGATCGTCTCCCACCTGGAAAGGTTGGCAGGGTTTCCCGCGCCGGGCCTGAACAACGCGCCGAAGCTGTCGCCTGAGATTCCGAAAGCGCCATCGGCCCCGCGACCGACCCAATCCACTCCCCTTCCATCGGCTTCTACTGGAACCGGCATATATTCGTAGCGCAGACCAATGTTGAGCGTCAGGCTGTTTCCAATCTTCCAATCATCTTTAAAGAAGCCCGAGTATTCAGGTGATTTCCAGTGGCGGAATCGCGGGGCGCCCAGCTCATAATCGTGGCCTGGCCCGGGCGAGTTGAGTGTTTGGTAGTAAAGACCGATCTGGCCCGCGCGTTCGTGAGCCATAGCTTGAGCTAAACCTTGATTAGCAGCAACGAGACCGGGAATATTGGTGAAGTTCGCAGCGAGCGAACCTCCCTCGCCAAACAGAAGGGCGCGCGGCATGGCAGCGAAAGTGTCGTATTGAGCCGTACTGATAAAGCGCGCTTCAAATCCGCCCTTGAATACGTGGCGGCCCTTGACCCAGGTAACGGTGTCGCTGAATTGATAGACTGGTGTGATCCGGTAAGTAGACTCCGACCCGAAGTTGGTCTCGGCAAATGGCGGAGTGACCGCGAAGGTGTGAACGATGAATGGTTGCCCGGCCAGTGTGCGCCCGAGGAAGGAATCATCAATATCAAACGGCGAAATCGTATAAGCGCGAGGCCGGTTAAAGCCGGCGCGAAACTCATTGATCAAGTTCGAGCGGAACGACGAGGTCAACGTAAACGCGCCGAAATTCGTGTCGTACGGCCCCTCTCCCGGAGGGACAGTCGGGAACGGTTGCGCACCCACGATGTTAGTGCTGCCGCCACTTTGATGTGAGAAGCTGAAGGCTGCCCGGTGATTCTGGTTGAAGTTATGGTCGAAGCGCATGTCCCACTGGTCGAAGAATATTTTGACCGGACGGTTCCACGTAAACCCGGCATTATTCAACCCATCGCCAACTCGAAAATCGTTTGGCAGCGGCGTGCTATTAACAAAGCGGGAGAAACTTCCCGTTGGGTCCAGTGCGGAATAGCGCGGGTCACGCGTTAAGACATTCAGGTTTGTCAAAGGACCTGTTGCCGTCGCCGGCCTCACTGGATTCCCATTGAGATCAACCGTCGGGACGACAGCATTGGCGTTGCCATTCGGAACACCGGGGAAATAACGGAAGATGCCCTGGCGCGCAGTCTCCGTGTAGACGGTGCTCGTCACGGTGTTTGACTGCCGTTGTTGCAGTCCTTCGTAGTGGAAGTGGAAGAAGGAGCGGTTGCGTCCGTCGTAAGCGAGCGGGCCGAAAAATTTCTCGGGCAGCCAGATCGGCCCGCCAATGCGTCCGCCGTACTGATTCCTGATCAGGTTCTCGCGGGGGGTGCCGCGCAGATTGTTGAAAAACGTGTTCGTATTGAACGCCGTATTGCGATGCTCCTCAAAGACGCTGCCATGAAACTGGTTGCCTCCCTGGCGGCCAACCATAATGACCTGACCTGTGCCGCGACCGAACTCGACGTCAGCCGGCGAGGTCACAACCCGAAACTCCTCGATGCGATCTACATTGATCGTATTGGCGACATTCGTCGCTCCGAGTCCATTGAAATAGTTATCCTGCGTGTTGATGCCGTCCAGCGTAATGTTGAGGGAGGCTGAGCGCGTCCCATTGAAGTTGTTTCCGCCGCCTTCGACGCCGGCCTGGAGTTGGATAAAGTCAAAGGCATTACGCCCTATGAGCGGCAGTTCCAGAATCTTCCTCCCAGTGATCACGTTGCCGACCGAGCTCGTCAGGTAGCCCAGCTGCGTATCTGCCGGGGCCGACGCCACCTGGACGGTCTCACTGGCACTGCCGAGTGTCAGCGGCAGGTTCAAGGTTATCCTCCCTCCCACCTCCAGCGTGACCTTGTCAACCTGCAATTTTTGGAAACCAGTCTGTTCCGCCGTGACGCGATACATCCCGGGCGGAAGCGCAGGAAAGATATAGATGCCCGCCTCGTTACTGACTGTCGTCAAGGCCACACTCGTGGCGATGTTTAGCGCGACTACTTTCGCGTTCACAACGACCGCTCCATTGGGGTCGCTCACAGTTCCCGTGAGAACGGCGTCGACGCCCTGGCTCAACACCGAGATACTCAGCAAGAGAAGAAGCGAAGCAGTCGTAAGAAGCTTAGAGCACATAACTGGTCTCCTTATTCGATGAGTTCGCTGCAATCCGTTTCTGTCGGCATGCCGCCTAAGACGTTATTTCCCTTAAAGACTCATCCCAGCTTGAGACGTTACTTCGACGTTTTCTTCGTGTGGTCAGCGCCTGGAGCCCTCCAGCGATCGTGGGCCGAACTTACCAACCGTTTAGTAATTTGTCAAGCGGAGCCAACCTGGCAAGCGCCAGGCTGAAGCCTGGCGCTCCCGGGCGTGTCTCGGCTCGCATAGATTAACTAACCGATTAGTAAGTCCTTCAGATCATCGCAGAACGCGCGCCCACGTCTGAAGAGTGAGGGCCATCTCGGACCTGCAGACGCTCACCTGTGGTATAACGATTGGCGCGTCGAGCTCGCAACTTGACCAGGTATCAATAGAAGCAGCACAAGACAGGATTGTGACCATGAAAAACCGTACTCTCCTCATGATCCCGGCCCAATTGAGTTCGAGCCTGAGGTACTGGCCGCATTGGGCGCCCCGACAACCGGACATGTCGCACCCGACTTCATTGAGACATTCGGCCAGGCGCTGGAGCGTATGCGCACGGTCTTCATGTCTTCCGATGGTCAGCCGTTCATCGTCGCCGGATCAGGTACGCTGGCAATGGATCTGGCTGGGGCAAATTTGATCGAACCAGGCGACAAAGCGCTGGTAATCAACACAGGCTATTTCAGTGATCGCTTCGCCCTGCTGTTGGAACGTTACGGAGCGGAAGTAACACAGGTGACTGCGGCCATAGGCGCGCGACCGTCTCTGCAAGAAGTTGAGAACGTCCTCCGTCAGCAGCGTTTTAAGCTCATGACCGTGACGCACGTCGATACGTCCACTGGCGTACTGAACGATGTCGCGGCATTGGCATCTCTTGCACGCCGCTATGAAACACTAATCGTCGTTGATGGCGTCTGCTCCGTTGGCGCTGAAGAGTTGCGGATGACGGAGTGGGGAGTAGACGTGGTTCTGACTGCTTCACAGAAGGCGATCAGCGTACCGCCCGGTCTGGCGTTGCTCGTAGCAGGGCCGCGCGCCATGGCGGCTTTCAGTGCGCGCCGCAGGCCAGTTGCGAGTTTCTATTCGGACTGGGCGAACTGGCTGCCGGTCATGCAGGCTTACGAGTCCCGGAAAGCGTCGTATTTCGCTACTCCGGCGGTGAACTTAGTCTGGGCACTCAACGTGAGTCTCGGACAACTGTTGGCCGAAGGTATGGAAGCGCGCTTCCGGCGGCACCGTGCATTGGGCAACGCGTGCCAGCGAGGGATCTCCGCGCTGGGACTGTCTCAGGTTCCCACCTCGCCGGAAGTTTCGGCACATGCGATGACCGCACCGCGTTATCCCCAGGGCATCACCGCGAGCGATCTGCTTCCAGCCATCCAGGCAGCCGGTGTGACAGTTGCAGGTGGTGTTCACCCTGCAATCAGGAACGAATACTTTCGCATTGGACACATGGGGCCAACGAGCGCAGGTGACCTGCTCGCCACTCTGGGCGCGGTTGAGGCAGGGCTGCGTCAGTGTGGCTATAAGTTTGAATGGGGCGAGAGCATCGCAGCTGCGCAAGCTGCCTACCGGGATTCTGTGGAAGAGCTTTCGCAAACAATAGCGGGTTAACTGCCTCCGACGAAGGATAGCTGATTCGGTTAGCGACCACGCGCGAGATACATTTCTTTGCTCCGGAGGAAGATGTTTATAGCCACGAATGGTGACGAGCCATGTCCTATGAACATTCGGCTCCTCAGAAACCCGCGTCGGGCGACCGAGCGCCGGGAGCGCCAGGCTCCAGCCTGGCGCGTAGAGTGATCTCCGAAACCTTGGTGTGTATACACGCGCCAGGCTGGAGCCTGGCGCTCCCGGGCTTGCCACACTCAAGCGCCGAGTGAGCTTTTGTTTCATACTGATCTGTGATCCATAAGAGATCAGGCTTACTCCTCAGAAACCGCGACAGTCAGAGCCTTGTGCAATTGTCGTCACGGTGTCAGTAGCCCGACCGTGAGGGAGGGCTCGCGAGGGCTTGCACGACTCTTGTTTGTCGCGAGCCCTCCCTCACGGTCGGGCTACTGACACCGACCGAGGTGGGTCGCGCGTGTTTCAGGCTGATCTGTGATCCGGTAGAGATCAGGCTAACTCCTCCGGAGCCGCGCTAATTCAGCCAACATGTTTCTCAGACAATATCGGTGGCGCTAGTCTGGCCAACTAAATTGCGCCTCTACGCCCGTTGCCGAGTCCGGTAACAAAACATTGCTCGTTGTCGTTCTCCGTCGACGCGTGCTAGATTCACGATCAGATTCCCGAGGAAGTAATGACGACCCGAGATGAGAAATCGATGAAGAAGCCTGAGAACGATGCGTCTGAAGGTGAATCGGTCATACCGGCTGATTGGCTTGACGAATTTGAGGCCGCAGCCCAGCGCTCCCTCGAAACCAGGATGCGTTACAGTTTCATTCGCACTTACAAGCCGGTGCTGGATGACGCCACGTATCGCTCGTTTGACACGATGGAAGAATACCGACGCTGGTGCGAAAAGAACCTGCCGAAATGGTTGGGATATGGGCGCATTTGAATATCGACAGGCTCAGGAGATTCGAGACACCTTTAACCGGCATAATGTGCGGTATTTGTTCATCGGCAAATCAGGTGCAATTCTGCTCGGGTTCCCAGATACCACTCAAGACGCGGACGTTTTTCCAGATCGCTCACCGGAGAACGGACGCGCCATTGTCGGGGCCCTGCGAGATACTGGGATTCCTACTGACTGAACTGCAGGCTTCAGAGATCGAGAGAGGCAAGGACTTCGTCCAACTAAAGAACGGACCGTTCGACATCGACTTGATCTTTTCCCCGGATGGAATCGAACGATTTGAAGATGCGTGGCAAAGGCGCGTTGATGTTGAAGGCTTCCCAGTCTGTCATCCAGACGACATCATCGCCAGCAAAACAGCGGCGAACCGTCAACGCGACCGGGAGTCGCTACCACGGCTCAGAGCTTTCCGGGAATACTGGCTTAAGCACAGGAAACCCTAGCGAACCGACCCTTCGGAAACGAGCTCTCCAGAAATAAGTTGGGCCGACCTCTGGAGGCCGGCCCCAGGAACAATCGACTTAAGATCGCCTACGAGCCTGCGCCCGAGGACATTGCCTTGGCTGCCCGCTCGCCGATCTCCTCGGACGTTAGGTCCTCGGTGTGCGTGGCGATGTTCCACTGATGACCGAACGGATCCAACACCTTGCCGTATCTGTCGCCCCAGAACTGATCAGCGACAGGCATCACTTCGGTCGCTCCAGATGCGATTGCCAGCTTGAACGTCGCATCAACGTCAGGAACGTAAAGGAAGATGCCCACTGGCGTACCGTTGAGTGTTTCCGGAGACTTGGTTCCCCACTGCGGCATTTCGTCCGAGATCATGATCATCGAATCACCGATCTTGATCTCAGCGTGCGCGATCTTGCCGTCGGGCGTTGGCATGCTCATTGTTTCTTTGGCGCCGAAGGCCTTCTTGTAGAATTCGATCGCTTTGGCTGCATCACGGATAACCAGATACGGGGTTACGGTGCGATATCCCTCGGGAACGTAACTTTTTGCTTTTGCCATTTTGATTCTCCTCCGAAGTAGGTTTAGTGAGGTCAACTCCAACAATTGGGTAAGGACCGCTCACGACTCCAACCTGTGAGTCAAAAAAACCGGCTTCATATTATCTGGATGAGCCTCATCCAGCAATGTTAGCGCAAGCCCGATGTTTCGCGGTTAATAGTCGCCATCAGGGCGCGATCTGGAAGTGACGTTCCTCTGAAGCCGAGACTTGCCGCCCGTTTTCATCGAGCGCGATGACTCGCCACTTAGACTCCGCACTTTGATTCGATCCTTAAACCACGACAGCCGACGACTCGCGAGCGCTTCGGCTCTGCTGCACATCCTTCAAACCGGCACAAACTTAAGAGCTGAATGTGGACGACCACCTTGAACTCACGCGTTAAGTGCCCACATGCCCTGGCCGCACGAGACGCGATATCTTCAGGGCTTGAACCTCAGGTTGGTGAGAACCGACAAAGGAGCCTGCCACAATATGAACAAGAGCCGACGTGAATTTGCGAAGCTGAGCGCGACGGCAGTTGTGCTCGGAACCGTGCGGGGAAAAACGGCGCACGCCAGCGAAGACCTCAAGGCGAAGATTGATAAGGTCTGGTCTGCGCCGGTTCTCAAAACCGACATTGTCAAACAGCCAGTCAAGATCGCGGTAATTGAGCTGCTCAAGAACAATGATCAGTTCCTCGTGCGCGTTCGTTCGACTGATGGTGCGGAGGGAATTTCTGTCGCGCATACGTCGGTGGTCACGACCACATACCCGATACTACTCAACAAAGTCTTTCCGTATTTCATTGGGCGCGATGCACGCCAGCTGGAGTCGCACCTGGATGGCGTTTACCTCAAAGACTCAAACTACAAATGGCAAGGACTGCCATTCTGGGTTTCAGTGGCGTGCACAGAGATTGCCGTCCTCGACCTGTTAGGCAAAGTGGCTGCGAAGCCGCTCGGGGCTTTGTTTGGTGAGGTTGTGCGACGGGACATACCCGTCTATCGGGCCAGCGGCAATCGCGGGAATACGCCGGAAGCCGAAATTGAGTACTTCCGTAAGCTCCTGGCCGAAACCGGTGCGAGCGCGATCAAGTTCCGTTTGGGTGCGCGCATGCGCTACGACGATGACTCGACGAAACGCGATCTGTCGATGATTCCGCTGACTCGTAAGACATTCGGCGACAAGATGACAATTTACGCTGATGCGAATGGTTCCTACGATATACCGATGGCGCTGCGTATTGGCAAGATCATGGAAGAGCACAAACTGCGGTTCCTGGAGGAGCCTGTTCCGTTCGATTATTACGATGAGACACGCGAGATCGCTTCGAAGTTGGACATCCTTGTCGCGGGTGGCGAGCAGGAATCGAGTCTGCGCCGGTTTCGCTGGATGATTGAGAACCGGTGCGTAGACATCGTGCAGCCCGACCTGCTTTATTTTGGTGGATTGTGCCGTTCGGTAAAGGTTGCACGGATGGCTGAAGCCGCAGGGATGGAATGCACGCCGCACATGTCAGGAGGCGATCTGGGCTACCTCTACGTGGCGCATTTTGCATCGATGGTGCCGAACGTCGGGCCGCATCAGGAGTTCAAGGATCAGGATGAGACACTTCCGGTGAGCAGTGACAGTTCGTCGCTCAAATGCGTCAAAGGCATCCTCAAAGTCCCAACCGGACCGGGACTTGGGGTGACGATTGATCCAGCTTTCATCAGGGCCGCGAAAGTGGTCTCGGCATGATCGAGTATGTCTAACTGGCGCCCAGGAATCGCGACCATTTTAGCGATCGCACTATTTGCCTTTAATGCACTATCGGCAACTGCACAAGTGAACCACTCCAAAGCAGGAGATATTTCATTAGACGAGACTCAAGCGTCGCGTTTCGCGCGCCTCGCGTTGAAGTGTGTTGTCAGGGAATATCCAAACAAGCCAGAGCACGTCTTGAACGATTCCGGCGATGTTCAAAGTCCAAAAGCGCTGCACCCGGCTTTCTACGGTTGTTATGACTGGCACTCGTCCGTGCATGGGCACTGGATGCTGGTGCGTCTGCTCAGAATGTTTCCCAACCTTCCCGAAGCCGGAGAGATACGGAAAGCGATTGGCGCAAACCTCAGGGAAGAAAATATCCGGGTGGAGGTTGAGTATCTGAAACAAAAGAACCGCCAGTCGTTTGAGCGAACCTACGGCTGGGCGTGGTTGCTGAAACTTGCCGAAGAACTTTCGCAGTCGAAAGACGCCGATGTAAAAGCCTGGTCCCACAATTTACAACCTCTCGTTGACGCACTGGTAAGTTCCTACGTTCTGTTTCTGCCAAAGCAAACCTATCCAATTCGCACCGGCGTCCACCCGAACACGGCCTTTGGGCTTGCCTTTGCGTACGACTATGCGAAGACGGCAGGTAACCAAAAATTTGCCGCCCTGATTGAAGAGCGAAGCCGCACCTATTTTGCAAAAGACGTGAACTACCCTGGCGCGTGGGAGCCAGGTGGCGAAGATTTCTTCTCGCCGGCCCTGATGGAAGCCGATCTTATGAGGCGAGTGATGAATGCAGCAGAATTTCGTCGCTGGTTTCAAGGTTTCTTGCCCCAACTCTCGGCTGGTATGCCAAAGACTTTGTTGAGTCCAGCCACTGTGACAGATCGCAGCGATCCGAAGCTTGTCCATCTGGATGGACTGAATCTCAGTCGTGCCTGGTGTATGCGCAGTATTGCCAGTGCGCTGCCTGCAAATGACCCTGCGCGAAAAGCCCTGGCTGGCTCCGCACGTCTTCATGCCAGCGACGCCCTGGCTCACGTTGCCACTGGCGACTACGCCGGTGAACACTGGTTAGCTTCGTTCGCTGTCTATTTACTTTCAACGCCCGCGCCTTGAAAAACAGTATGTGAAGCATGGCCCGATCGTGGGAGTAGTCATCAGCTTCTTGCACGTTCCTGAAGCATTCGGAACTGCGCATGATTCGAGTAATGCGACGAGAAATACCGCTCTGGTCGTTATGTATTGTTATAGAATTCGTCACCGCGAAAAAGCAGATGATCTTCAAACGAAACTGTCGAGAACGAATTTTCAGAAGCGAGATTAGCCATGATTCGAACGAAGAGGACTCTTAAAAGGAGGCGGCGCAGCGCTCACTGCGTCACTTTTCACAGGACGTGTGAGAGGCGCGAATGATCGCATCACCACTGGCCACATCGGGATCGGCGCGATGGGGACGACGAATCTGGGAATAGCACTCAAGAACCCCGAAATAGAAGCGGTCGCAGTTTGCGATGTATATCAGCCAACACTGGATAAGGCAGTCGACCGGGCGAGCAAGGCAGGTAAGACGGTAAAAGCGGTCCGAGACTTTCGCGAAATTCTCGCGGACAAATCTATTGATGCAGTTTGTATTTCAACTCCCGATCACTGGCATGCCTATATGACTGTTGAAGCCTGCAAAGCAGGCAAAGATGTGTATGTCGAGAAGCCGGCGTCTGTTTATGTCGAAGAAGGCCGAAAGATGGTGCAGGCCGCGCGCAAATACAATCGCGTGGTGCAGGCCGGAACAATGCAGCGGTCAGGGGGCTACTTCAAGAAGGCAGCCGAGATCGTCCAAAGCGGTCTTCTCGGCGATGTGACCTTTGTTCATGCGTGGCAAAGTGGAATGACAAAAAAGGAGGGCTGGGGCAATCCCGCCGATGGGCCTGTGCCTCCCGGCCTCGACTGGGATATGTGGCTCGGGCCTGCTCCAAAGGTTCCTTTCAACCTCAACCGCTGGGGTGTGGGCGTCACCACGTTTCCCACATTTCGCTACTTTTGGGATTATGCGGGCGGCGCGATGACAGATTGGGGCGTGCATCTGATCGATCCGGTCCACCAGTGTTTTGGTGAAGTAATGCCTACAGCGATATCAGCGATGGGCGGCAAGCTCTTTGTGGAAGACAACGTCGAAACGCCAGACACGATGATGGCCACACTGCGCTATCCGAAGTTCGTGTTGACCTACGAAAGTCGAACGGCAAATCCAATGCCTATGTTTGGGCAAGGCGCGGCAACTTCGATTCACGGATACTGAAGCGACACTGATCGTCAAACGCGGCGGCTGCTATGTTGTGCCGAACAGGACGAACTCAGACGTCAAGGCACTGACGTTTGAGAAAGATGAGGCGATGAATCCGATGAATGACCCTCACTGGCAGAATTTCATCGAGTGCGTCAAATCGCGATCCAAGCCCATGAGCGATATCGAAACTTGCGTTCGGTCTTCAACCGCCTGCATTCTTGCCAATCTTTCAATGCGCCATAAGACGTGGCTCGATTGGGATGAAAGCTCCTGGACGGTCAATCAAAACCACCTCAGACCCTATCTCAAAGCAAAGTATCGCTCACCGTGGAAGCTCGAGGTGTAACTACTCACTTCACTCCGACTCGCCACGCGCCCGCTGGTCCGGAAGTAACTCTGGCCGGCGTCTTCGATTTGGATGGAACGCCGGCCAGAGGCCAGCGTTCCCAGGATGCACACTTGCGAGCGCTTCGGCTCTGCTGCACAATCCTTCAACCGGCACAAACATAAGAGATGAATTTGGACGACCAGGAAATCATTGAGGGGTTTCTGAGGCGGGAACCGCTCGCTGCAGAGACTATCGGAAACTGGATCGCTCGCGCTGCCTCGCCCTTCAGGCGTCGCCTGGCATCGAACTGGGACGATCTCTTACAGGAAGTCTCGCTCGAAGTTACGCGTCTGCTCGAGCGTCGCACATTTCGCGGTGAATCGAGCCTCAAGACCTACATCTGGCGCGTAACCGATCACGCCTGCATTAAGCAGCTGCGGGCACAGAGACGAGTTCAATGGACCGATGTCGAGGTCCTGGACGATCTTGGCAGCCCCATCGAGGATTCGCCGTTTTATCAGCTGCAGCAGAAAGAATCCGAAAGATTGTTGTTGAAGGTAATGCATGAAACTTCAGAGGAATGCCGGAATCTCTGGCAGATGATCCTTAACGGATTGAGCTATCAGCAGATGAGCCAGGAGGTTGGAGCTTCGGAAGGCAGCTTGCGGGTCAAGGTCCTGCGCTGCCGCAAAAAAGCAATCGCCGTTCGAGATGAGTTATTGGCACAAAAACAGCATATTGCGATGTAACATTTTCCGGGAACCGGTACCCGTCATTCATGAAACCCCATTTTTGAGTGATACATTCTCATCGTACGAGACGTCCTATATGAATTGCGAATATGGATTGCGAACGGGTCAATGAAATCCTGCCATGGTTCCTGAACGGATCCCTTGGTGCGAGCGAGCGACACGCGGTTACTGAGCACCTGGCGAAGTGCAACAACTGCAGGAAGGAACTTCAGCAGGCTGCATTCGCCGGAGCTGTACATCAACAGCACGTTTCAGAGCAGATGCTCGTGGATTATGCCTACGACCAGCTTAGCAATCCGTCGGATGTCGAGCTCGTCGACCAGCACCTCGCCTTTTGCAACGAGTGCTCAGAGCAACTCGCACTGGTAAATGAAAGCCGTCAACTGAAAGACGCGGATGAGAACGTAGTCTCCTTCCACCAGCAGGCGCCTCTTCAGGAAACCCGCAAACTGCACGTTTGGCAATATGCAGCCATTGCGGCCGGTATCGTGGGAATAATAGCGCTCGGAGCTTTGTGGCGAAGCTCGCGGCAGGTCGGCAATTTGAATGAGCAGCAAGTCGCCTTGAACCACCGCATTGAGTCACTCGAGACGGATAACGAGCGCTTGCGGCGAGCCGGGCTGCAGCCAATCGAACAGCTCGAGCAGGCGAAAAAGGAAATAGAAGATTTGAAGACCCGGATGAAGGATATTTCCGCGCCGCAGCCAAATATCCCGGTCATTGAGATTTTCCCTCAGGAACTTGCAGTGCGCGACACCACGCAACCAATACAGCAGGTTGAGATACCTCGTGATACGAGGTCACTGACGCTGATCCTCAATTCGCAGGCTATATATGGCGGCAAGAATCTAACTCTGGAAATCCTCGATAGCGCCAAGAACGTAGTCTGGGAGCAGGACGGCTTCATTCGACAGAAGACCTCTGATTACACGTTGAATATCCCTGCAGATCTGCTCTCGACCGGGAATTATACCCTCAACGTGTATGGCATTACGGGAAAGACGCGGAGGAAGATCGAGACTTACCGCATAAAGGTCGACAAGGCGACTGGCTGACCAGCGCCACCTCGCTCTCTCATCTCGCTCGTTTTCCCGGAAAGAACGAATGGTGCCCAATAATAGGGGTGTGAAAACCGGCGACTATGTATCATTCCGAGTTTCGCCTGTCGCAATGCTTCCCCTTTGTCGTTAGACCGGTCGAGCTGCTGATAGAAGCGGACCATCAGATCAGCAGTCGAACTGTCTGCCACATTCCACAGACTTACGACCACGCTTGAGGCGCCGGCAGAGAGGAAAGCTCGCGTGAGCCCGATCACGCCCTCGCCCCTTAGCCGTGGTACCAAGCCCCGTCTGACAGGCAGAAAGGACGATCAGATCGGCTCTCAGTTGAGTTTGAAGATCTCGTCAATCTGCAGAAGCCCGTCCTCGATATTGACGTCACCCTCCTCGACAAGCGCAGCATTTGCGACACGGTCTGCGGAATTCAGGACACAACCGGATCAAAAGACCGAAGCAGTTCGACTCGTCTGAAACTGGGCAGTATTGACGACTCTGAAGCCCGCTGTCGTAGCGCCGATGCCGATAGCAAGCGCAGCGATCGTGAACACAGTGTGAAGCGGATGACGCGCCCAAAGCCGGAACGTATACCGTCCATCCTGAAGCGCTTCGCGCATCACTTGAACTGGAATCGAAACAAAAATGTCCGCCCGCACGGAAAACCAGAGTTGTAGACCCGCATCAGAAACATGCGCAGGGGCAATGTTCTCGCGTAAAATGCCGTCGCAATACCAGGGTTTTCTTCTGAGGACCGGCCCTAAATGGTCCTTCACTCCATCCGGACCGGCCCATGCGTCTCACCTGCGCAGCCACGCGCCCTACGAAAGGAATACTCACATGTTCAGATTCAAGCATCCGTCAGTGCCGAACACAAGGTCCGAGCAAAAACCCCAACAATCAAACCGAAGCACGACACCCGGAGGTGCATCCTGGAAGAAAGCCCTTGCCATCAGTGCGCTACCTCTCGCGTTCATCTTCGGCGCGGCCTTCCAATTGCCCAACAACGTTTCGGCACAACTGACTGCGATCCAGTTCCAGATCGATTAAGCTCCAGGCGCAAGTCGCTTCCTTAGCCGATAAACGCAAGTTCTATGTGACACAAACTTTCACACAACGGCGCCGAAGCGCTTTCGGCTTGTGACTCAGGGCTATCACATGGCCTCGATGTGGGAGATTCGCGACACCTCGAACCTGCGCTACGACAGGGATTTGGGTACCACGACGGCTGATTCGGGCTTCGGCCCGCCCGCTCTGACCGGCTGGATTCGCACGGGGGGCAACGCTACTGGTGTCAACGATGCCGGTAGGGGTAATTGCCATGCGTGGACATCAGTCGCAGATGATGGAACTGTTGTTTATTCTGAACGATATGTGGCAGGGGCCCGGCGTTAGCATCACCCCGTGGGTAGCCGGCTGGGTCCTTGCTCCCGTTTCGAGGAGAGTCTGGTGCGTGCAGGACTGAGGAGAAATGTCGACCGCGCCCCGCAGGCATGACGGGGCGTGGCATTTCAACTTAAGGACGCTATGCTACGTCCTGTTTATAGGTCGTCCCTCGCTAAAACAGAAAGGGCGCAACAGTCGTGCGCCCTGAAGTGCCTGATTTTATTAGTCCCAGGGGGCGGGATCGAACCGCCGACCTGCGGGTTATGAATCCGCCGCTCTAACCATCTGAGCTACCCTGGGCGAAGCTCGAAAAGTTATCACACTCAGCAAACCACGCGCAAATTGTGCCTGTTACGAGCTTGCAGTCAAATTGGTTGCGCTTGCTGGCACTTGTAAACTAAAAGTGTGCTGTGAGGTGCACCGATGAGTGGCAGAAACAAAAGGAATAACCCTACTCCCGATGGGCATCGCCTTCTGGCGGCGATGGTGGAATCGGCCAACGACGCAATTATTGGTCTCACGCCCGACCGGAAGATAATCGCGTGGAATTCCAGCGCCCAAAAACTCTTCGGCTACTCCGCCGAGGAGGCCTTGGGCCAGGACATTTCGCTTCTCGTTCCCCCAGGTCGGGATCAGGAGCTGGAACAGCTTTACGGCGAAACTAGTTCCGGCAGGACGGTCGATCAATTCGAGACCGTACGGCAGCGCAAAGACGGAAGCCTGGTCGACGTTTCGATCAGCGTGTCTCCGATCCTCGATGAGGCTGGCAACATCATCGGAGGCGCGGCGATCATGCGTGACATCACGCGGCGCAAGCGCGCTGAAGAAGCCTTGCGAGTCAGCGAAGAGCGGTTCGCCCGGGCGTTTATGGCTAATCCACAGCCAATGTCGATCACTACGCTGTCAGAAAGCCGATTCATCGATGTCAATGACAGCTTCCTTGAGGTCAGTGGCTACACGCGCGAAGAAGTCATCGGACGCACTTCGCTCGATCTCGGTATGTGGGACACGCCAACAGCGCGCACCGATTTCGTCAGGGAGCTCGAGAACCACGGTGTCGCCCGCAACCTCGAATTGAGAATGCGAACAAGGCGCGGCGACGTACGCGTGCTTCTTTCTTCGGCCGATCTCATCGAAATCGATGGACAGCGATGCATTCTCTTTGCTTCAAGTGACATTACCGAACGGAAGCTCGCTGAAGAACAGGTAAGTTTGCTGCAAACAATCACGATGGAGGTGGCGGCGGCAAGCGATGTCTCGTCGGCGCTCGAAGTTGTGCTTAGTCGAGTGTGCGAAAGGACCGGTTGGGCTATCGGGCAGGCTTGGATCCCAGCCGCCGACGGAGAGACTCTGGAGTGTGACCGGGCGTGGTTTTCGAATGTCAGTGGTCTTGAAGGGTTCAGATCGATATCGGAAGCGACAAGGTTTATTCCCGGAGTGGGTCTTCCGGGGCGTGTCTGGTCATCGAAGCAGCCTGCGTGGATTCAGGATGTCACGGTAGATCAGAATTTTCCCCGCGCGGCTGTTGCAGAAAAGGAGGGGCTCAAAGCCGCAGTGGGAATACCCATTCTGTCCGGCAAAGACGTGACAGCGGTGATCGAGTTCTATGTTCGTGAGCCACGTCGCGAAGACGAGCGACTTGTGAAGCTGATTTCCGCAGTTGCCGCGGGCCTGGGTCTGGTGATCGCGCGCAAGAAAGTCGAGCATAGCGTGCTGCAGGAAAGGAACTTCTCCAACATCACTCTCGACAGCCTTCCAGGAGTTTTCTATCACTATGACGATCAGGGCCGCTTTCTGCGGTGGAACAAGAACTTTGAACGTGTCACGGGTTACACGCCCGAAGAGATTGCTCGCTTGCACCCGTTGGACTTCTTTGGGCCCGATGACAGGGCTTTGGTTGGAGAGCGGATCGGAGAGGTGTTCGCGAAAGGTGAATCGAGCGTGGAGGCCGGCTTTCTCTGCAAGGATGGACGGACGATTCCTTATTACTTCACCGGTCACCGGGTTGATATCGATGGCAGGCCGTACCTTGTAGGAATGGGAATTGACATATCGGAACGCATACATACTGAGGAGGCCTTGCGCAGGACGCAGGCAGAACTGGCTCATGTCTCGAGGGTCACAACGATGGGCGAGCTGGCTGCATCTATCGCCCACGAAATCAACCAGCCACTCGGCGCTATTGTTGGCAACGCTGACATCTGTTTGCACTGGCTGAAAGAGAGCAACCCGAATCTCGACGAGGTGCGCGAGGCACTTTCGGACATCGTGAGCGACGGCCACCGAGCCACCGAAGTTATTTCGCGGGTTCGCAGCCTGGCGCGAAAGAGTCCTCCACAGAAAATGCAACTTGACCTGAAAGAAGTAGTCACTGAAGTGCTCGCGCTTGTCGGCCACGAGGCGCAAGGCAAGGGAGTAACGCTACGAGCCGAGCCAAACGAAGACCAACCGATTGTGCAGGGTGATCGCGTTCAGCTCCAGCAGGTCCTCATAAACCTGGTGATGAATGGAATGGACGCTATGTCGGCTGTCCAGGATCGCGAACGGGTACTGGCCGTTTCGACCAGTTGGGTCGATGGTGGTGGAGCGCTGGTCGAAGTTCGGGATACCGGAATGGGGATCGCCCCGGACGAGGCTGAACAATTGTTTAAGGCGTTCCACACTACAAAGTCCGGTGGGATGGGCATGGGACTTGCCATCAGCAGGTCTATTGTCGAGGCGCATGGCGGCCGCCTGTGGGCTACAGCCAATGAGGGTCCGGGCGCAACATTTCAGTTCACGTTACCGCCGCATGTCAGCAGCCGGCGGAAAGGCGGGACGATGAACAAGACACCGCCCGTTACTGAACCCGTAGTACTGATCGTTGACGATGACGCTTCATTCCGGACGTTTCTTTCACGGCTGGTGAGCACTGTGGGGCTGAAATCGTTGACTTTTGCCACAGCCGATGAGTTTCTTCGCAGCAGTCATCCGGATGTGCCGTCGTGTCTTGTTCTTGACGTTCAGATGCCGGGCTTGAGTGGACTCGATCTCCAACGCGAACTTCGCCTCAAGGGTTTAGAAGTTCCGATCGTTTTCATGACAGGTCATGGTGACATTCCAATGACTGTGCAAGCGATGAAGGCTGGGGCAGTTGGATTCCTGACCAAGCCCTTTCGCAACCAGGATTTGCTTGATGCTGTGCGCGAAGGGATAAACCTCGACACTGAGGCGAGGAGGCAGAGATCGGAACTCGCAGAGCTTCGTCAACGCTATGAATCACTAACGCCCAGAGAACGAGAGGTTATGGCGCAGGTCGTGACTGGTCTGCTCAACAAGCAGATCGGCGGTGAGCTCGGGATGACCGAGCGAACGGTAAAGGCGCACCGCGCACAGGTAATGCAGAAAATGGAGGCGGGTTCAGTTGCAGACCTTGTGCGTATGGCTGAGAAGTTAAAAGGATAAGGCGCAAATTGCAGATCTCGCTTGAGGCCGAGCGACCTCACCGCGGAGCGGTGCGAGAACGTAGCCAGGGGTTGAGACTTCGAAAGCCCTGGATCGATTCCATTGACCCGTTGCATCCCGGAGGGATGCGAGAAAAGACGACACGTTTCACCAGATCGTTTTCTTGCATCCCTCCGGGATGCACTCTCTCACACAATGCAACCAGGGGTTTCGAAGACTCAACCCCTGGCTACGATCTTTTACGCCTCCGGCGTAAAGCCATTCCCAAAAATGTCCAACTCCAGGCGCCAGGCTTCAGCCTGGCGCTCCCAGACTTGAGCTGTCTATCCATCCCCTCCATCAGGTTGGAGGGGTATTGGATGCTGCGAAGCGGTATTGTACTTAGGTACAATACTCAAGCGTGGTTCGGCTTGGTATCGTGGTTCCATCTTGATATGGATCGAGATGGAAGCAGGTTTTCGGTGGCTATAAGTAGTGTAATTTCAGTAATAGACGATGACAGCTCAATGTGCCGGATGCTTTCGCGCCTGATTTCATCGGCTGGGCTCAACGTGGCATCGTTTAATTCGGCAGAGGAGTTTCTCGCCTCCGGGCGCCTGGATGACTCATCCTGTCTGATCCTCGACGTCGATTTGCCGGGAATGAGTGGGATTGACCTCCAACGGCAACTCAACGACTCCGGCGTCGATGTCCCAATCATCTTCATCTCTGGAAAGCAGGTTGGATCGACGCGCGAGCATGCCCTAAGTGAAGGGGCCGCGGGCTTTTTCCATAAGCCATTCAGCATCGAATCTCTCCTGAACGCGATTCAAGCTGTCGGACGATAGCACTTTCCTCCCGCAAAACTTCCCTCAGGTTCAAGTCATATTGTACCAAAGTACAATTAGATGGACCCAACGTACAATTTTCAACACCGCTTTTGACTGCTATTCTTCGCTCGACCTGAGGAATGCGAGTCAGGGACTCTTTGAGATCAAGCTTTGCTGGGATGTTCACAATGGTTTAGCTGGATGTGAATGAACTCTGACCGTTGCCTTAAAGGAAGTTCAAAAACAACCAAGTAACCGGCATAAAAATTGCCTATCTAAAAAAGAACGGTTGAAGCAGGAGAAGGAGGGACACTTTATGGGCGCGGTTATGCAACTTGCCAATCAACGTACAGCGATCACCAAACCACTACCGCATTTTGTCGTCAATGCAGGCAGTGCATCTGACTCAATCGAGCATGCGGACACGAGTCCACTGACGAGCCATATCCTCGAGTTGAAGGCAGAGGTATTTACCCTGCGTGGCGAATTAGCACGCGCTCAGCGCGCAATCATGCAACGCGATCTGCTTCTTGAGAACGCCCGAGTTCGCGAGATGACACTTCGCGCTGGGATGAATATTTAGTCAGGCATGGAGTTGGGGGAGGTAGTACCGCCTTTAGGCCAAGTCGTTAGTAACAAAGACTTCGCCTGAAGGCGGTGCTACATGGGTTTCGCTACGATTCTCTCGATCTCAGAAGCTTGTGTCCTGATATAGCTCTTGAACTCGGCGTGCTCTGCGGGAAGAGATCAGACTCCATCGGCACGTGATAGTAGACCTTCACCTTTGTTGGCCGCGGAAACCGCATCTGGGGCGAAAGAGCCCTATACCCTCCCACAATCGTCACCGGAATGATCGGAGCGCCGCTTTCGAGCGCGAGCCGTATCATCCCGTGCTTGAACGGAAGCATTTCACCAGTCCGCGTCCTGCTGCCTTCCGGAAAGATCATCAAAGCACCGCCTTGCTGCAAGTGTTCAAGCGAAAGGCGAAGGGCGCCACGATCCCCAATCTTCACATTGACCGGGAAAGCTCCAAACGCTCTCAGTAACGGTCCAAGCAACGGAATCCGGAACATCCGATCCCACGTCATATATCGAAGCCGACGTCGAATCGGGATCGACACCCATATCGGATCCAGATAGCTCGCGTGATTGGGGGCAAGTATCACGGGACCATCGAGCGGAACTCGTTCTGATCCGTGAAATTCGATTCGAAAGTACAGCAGACAAATCGCGTGAATGGTGAAGCGTAGCAGATGATAGAAGAACACGGTTCTATTTCAGGATCGCAACACCCCAGGGCCGGTCTCCGACTTTGATTCGAGTGATTACCTGAAGTCTCTCGGCGTCCACTACCGAGACATCATTCGAAGGTCCATTCGCGGTGTAAAGCGTGCGGCCATCCGGCGTGATCGCAATTCCCCACGGTCGTGTCCCGACTACAACACTTCCGACGATCTCATCGTTTGAAGTCGTGATCGAGAACACTCTCCCAAAACGTCCCGTGGTGACGTAGATTCGTTTCCCATCGGGCGCAACGGCAATGCCCATTGGTTTGACGTCCTGGCCCCCAAGCTGAATCGTTCGCAACAGGGCATGCCGCTTCGTGTCAACTACGGCAACCGCCCCATCGTTTTCGAGCGAGACATAGGCACGCGACCCGTCCGGCAGAAAGGCAGCGACTCGCGGACGCCGGCCCACTTTGAATGTGGTCAAAACTGTATCGTCGATAGTCTTGATTACCGCGATCGTGCCATCGTCCTCTGAGCTGACATAAACAAAGCTCCCGTCCGGACTAATGGCAACACCTTCGGGCTCGTCCCCAACCGCCAATGATTTTGTGATTCTTCCGTTGTTAATATCCAGAATACTCGCGAGTCCGAGCATCCTCGTTGGCGATGTAGAGCTTGAGGCCATCGTGGCTCAACGCAAACTCTTCGGGATCGGAGCCGGCAGGCATAAGCTTGATGAACGCATTTTTTTCGACATCGACAACGCCGATGCCATCAGCCTTCTTATCGGCCGGTGGAAGCGTCGACTCATCGACGCCGGGACCTGCGATTGGAGATCCGCTGAGCGCTATATAAAGGAGTTTTCCGTCGGGACTGAGATGAACGCCTCGTGGACGCTTGCCCAGGGGAATCGTCGCGACCACAGTTCCGGCGGCATCGATCACACTCAAGTCGCCTGACGCTTCGTTCGTCACGATAAACGCGCAACGAACCGACCGGCGCCTTGCCCGGATCTGAGGAGGCAGGTTTGCGGTTGCACGCGATCGAAGCGCTCACCGTAAGGGCAATCGCGACTGAAGCTGCTATAGCTTTTGCTTTCATTTTCCGTCGACTGAGAATGCCAGCAAGAGATTGCCGGGATAGCCAATCAACCGGCCATAACCGGAGTTCGTGTACAGGATGCCGTTTGCGATCGTCGGCCCGCCACCATCAAGAGTGCCGCCACGCGCTGGACCCGCGTTCACCGTGTTCTGTTCTGCTGCCGTATCGAAGGTCCAAAGAATGGTTCCGTCTTTGCTCGAGTAAGCCCGCAGATTTCCGTCCGCCGTGCCGGAAAAGACTACGCCCGGGATTGCAGTGGCAGCAGCCGATTGCGAGTTGTTGCATCGCGTAGTTCCCCAGCTGCATTTCGCCGCAGGCGCGGGAACGTGCCAGACCTGCTCTCCTGTTGCGATCTTGAGCGCGGTAAGGCCGGGCTTGCGTTCCGCACCGCTTGGATCAGCAATCGGGACGTAAACATTCTGTGTGTCGGCAGCAAAGCCCCATTCAATGCCACCCAGGGCGCCGCCATTGCCGACCTTAACCTTCCATAAGACTTTCCCGTCATCTGGATCAAATGCCCACATCACTCCCGATTTCTGACCACCAAGCAACACCTGCTTGCCTCCGGGCAACGTTCGCAATACCGGAGAACTGCCGAAGTCATGATCGGGCCCTCTCTGGTCCGGACAGTTTCCGACACCCGGTTGGCGACAGCCCACCAGGAAGTTATCCTTTGCGGTCACCTGGTTGGCCCATTTGACCTTTCCCGTCTCCATATCAAGTGCAATGATCGCGTCGCTGTGACCCGTGTCGACATCGGTGTAGGAATTACCCGTGCCGACGTAGATCGACTTGCGCTTGAGGTCAAGAGTCGGCGCCGACCAGATCGCGCCGCCCGCAGGTCCGTACATCTGGGTGCCTTCAGAGTTCTTTTTGAATGGTTTCGGCTCATCCTGAACGGTAAAACTCTTCCAGAGAACCTTACCCGTATACGCGTCCAGAGCGACGACACTGCCGCGAAACGTACAGCATTCGTATTTGTTGTCGCGCCCTGCCGTTTCTTCAAAGGACGAGACGGGCACGTAGATCCGATTCCGATGAAGCACGGGAGCGCCCGTAATGCGCGAAAGAAAATGAGTCTCGATCCGCGTCTTCCAGATTTCCTTTCCTGTCAGCGCATCCACCGCATGAACGTAGGACTTCTCATCGCCAAAGTAGAGCGCAAATTTTGAAGCAGAGCCTGCCGGAAGCGCGCCGACGCTCGTTGCGGCACGCACTGCAGCACCCGGTTGCATTACCCAGTAGGTACAACCAGTCTGCGAGTTCAGGCTGACGATCATTCCAGCTTCGATCGTCAGGAAGAGCCGGTCACCAATAATTGTAGGTTGGCCGGTAGCCATCGGCCCCGGATGCGCCCATGCCCATTTCACCTTCAACCGAGGAACATCCTCGGCCCTGATCCCGGGCTTTGGCTGAAAGCGCGAGTTATCGAGATCCGCCGACCAGCCATTCCATTGCGCACCGTTCAAGTCGATCGATGGCATCGCTCCCTTGCACATATTGGCTTCGAGGTTGGCCTTCAGTGGCGGACCCGGCATCTTTCCGGTGAGATGAATCGCCAGGGCCTGAATCTGCTCTGCGCTCAACCCCGTGGCCTGCTGCTTCATTGCACCTGAAGTCAGTGTCTGAATGACGTCCTCGGCCGAACGTCTGCGGATGAGAAAAAGGGGAGGCACGCGGTCCTGAGGATTGTCATGGCACATCGCACACTTCTGCTTATATAGCGCTGCGCCTTCTGGAGAAGCCGGCACTGCGGGCTGCTGCGATTGCTGCGGTTGCGGTTGCTGTTGTGAAATCGCAAGTGTGGCGAAAGCAACTACGGACACAGCTGCGACAAAAAGGTTGCGCACGATCTTCGGTCTTGTCATCTAAATGAGCCTCTCCAGGGATGGTTGCGAGATGATATTGCCTGCCGCGGCTGAAGAGCAAGCTAAAGCCTGAACTCCATTAAGGTACGTTGTACCGGCGTTTAGCCGGAATCGTGACATTCGAGTTACTCGAATGTCACGATTCCGGCTAAACGCCGGTACAACGTACCTTAATGGAGCTTAGCTTGCCCGGCGTCGTCCTTGACGAGATGCTGTACGTCGGGTATCGCTTACTGTTTGCTTTGATTGCCTAACGGCTTGTATAGAGTCAGGAGTTAGAACGTGAAACCGAATATTCATCCAAAGTACGTCGAAGCCAAAGTGATCTGTGCCTGTGGCGACACCTTCACTACTCGATCAACAAGGAACGAGATCCACGTTGAAATCTGCTCCGTTTGCCATCCCTTTTTCACCGGCAAACAAAAGCTCATCGATACCGCCGGCCGGGTCGAACGCTTTCAGAGGAAGTACGGGAGAAAATCAAAAGAAGAAGAAGCTCCCGCCTGAATCTCGGGCGATCAATGAATCTTTAGGTTTACAATCACGCCACAACCCCGTGCCTCAAATGGCATAGCGGTCGTGGCGTTCGTGTTTCTGGAATCCTGTTTATGAAACCTGCAAAAGAGATCATCGTCGGCGGTCAAGCGGTCATCGAGGGCGTCATGATGAGAGCGCCCAACTCATACGCGGTTGCCGTCCGTCGTCAGGACGGACAGATCGTCTTCAAAGCCGAAGCGCTCCCAAAGCTCGACGATCGTTATCCAATTCTGAAGGTGCCGATTCTGCGTGGGGGGCTCGTGCTTATTCACTCAATGCTCCTCGGCATCAAAGCTCTCAACTTCTCCGCCAATGTTGCTTTTCAGGAGGAAGACAAGTCGACGACGACGACGACGAAGAGTGAGGGGAGCGAGGGGAGTGAGGGACAGGAAAGCGGAGGGTCTCTTGGCGCGGCAGGGTCAATTGCGTTCGCTCTCACCTTCAACATATTTCTTTTCATCGTTCTGCCACTTCTGCTCACAAATGCAATCTTCATCTATTTCGGCTGGGGCAACGCGCCACAACTGAACATGGATCAGATCGCTATCGCGGCACAGGCCTGGTATCAAAAGGCGTGGACCTGGCTTGGCGCCTACATGACACCGGTCAGGCCTTCGGTTCTGTTCAATCTTGTCGACGGAGTTATCCGCATGGTGTTCTTTATCACCATGATCTGGACCTTTTCGCGGCTGAACGATATCAAGCGGGTCTTCGAATATCACGGCGCCGAACACAAGACCGTTTTCGCGTGGGAGAATGGCGACGCACTGACCGTCGCCAATGCGCGCCGCTATCCGCGGCAGCATCCGCGGTGCGGGACGAGTTTTCTGATGATCGTGATGCTGGTTTCGATAGTCCTTTTCTCGATCGTCAAATTCGACTCGCTTCTTCTCAATCTCGTCACGCGGCTGGCGCTGGTTCCCGCTGATCGCCGGCATTTCGTATGAGATCATCAGAGCCGCCGGCAAAAAGGAATCGAGCGCCTTCTTCGCATTCATTACGCGCCCGGGTATCTGGCTGCAGAATCTAACAACGCGCGAGCCTTCGGATGATCAGCTCGAAGTAGCAATCTTTGCGCTCAACGAATCACTCAAGCTCGAGCCGGGCATGCGTGAGCGCGAACTCGAGCCGGCTCCCGTGGCGGCAGACTAAGCAAGGTCATCGTCATGTTTGAAAGGCTCCAGAGTATTGAACAGACCTACGATGACCTGACAAGCCAGATGACCGATCCGGCGGTCATCTCTGATCAGTCTCTGTACACCAAAGTTGCCAGGCAGCATCGCGAGCTGGAACCGCTCGTAGAGAAGCACCGCGCGCTGAAGAAGCTTGAAGGGGACATCGAAGGTGCGCGCGAAATACTTCGCGATACGACGGACGAAGAGATGCGACAGATGGCCGAGCTCGAGCTTGCGGAGCTCGAAGAGAAACGCGCGGCCGTCGAAAGTGACCTCAAGGTGCTCCTTCTCCCGACGGATCCGAACGACGAAAAGAACGTCATTCTCGAAGTGCGGGCTGGAACGGGAGGCGAAGAGGCATGCCTTTTCGCCGCTGAAATCCTGCGCATGTATGCGCGCTACGCCGAGCGGCAGGGTTGGAAACTGCAGGTCACCGATTCGTCTGAGACTGGTCTTGGCGGAATTCAGAAGGCTGAAGCGATTATCGAGGGCGATCGCGTCTACTCGAAGCTCAAACACGAATCCGGCGTCCATCGAGTGCAGCGTGTACCGCAAACCGAAGCTAGCGGCCGCATCCACACTTCAGCCATTACCGTGGCTGTGCTCCCGGAAGCCGAGGAAGTCGACGTCCGGATCGATCCAAAAGACCTTCGTATCGACACGTTCTGCTCGTCCGGACCGGGCGGCCAATCTGTCAACACGACCTATTCCGCCGTGCGTTTGACGCATCTTCCAACCGGTCTTGTTGTCTCCATGCAGGACGAGAAGTCTCAGATCAAAAACCGTGACAAGGCGATGCGCGTCCTCAGATCGAGACTCTTTGAGATGGAGTCACAAAAACAGCAGGATGCGATAGCCGCAGAGCGGCGCTCGCAGGTGGGTTCAGGTGATCGTTCCGAGAAAATCCGTACATACAACTTCAAAGAGAATCGAGTCACCGACCACCGTATCGGGCTGACGCTCCATCAGCTCGATCAAATTATGAGCGGATATATCGACCCGTTGATCGAAGCCGTAGTCAGCCACTACCAGGCAGAAAAACTTAAGGAAGAGACCGAGAAACAGGTGCTCGGAGTAAAGGTGTGAGCACCTCGTCCTCCTCATCGGTGTCGACTATCTCTGGAGCACTCGGACGGGCGGCAAAGTTTCTTCGAGACTCAGAAATTGCTGACGCTCAATTGAACGCCCAGGTGCTGCTTGCCCACGCTCTTGGCCGCGACCGCACCTACCTGATCGTCAATTTCAGTGAAGAACTCTCAGAAGAGATATTGGAGTTATATGAGCGCCTGCTTGAGCGGCGGGCGGCGGGCGAGCCTCTGCAATACATCACTGGTCATCAGGAGTTCTACGGTCTCGAGTTCGAAGTAACTCCGGGAGTGCTGATTCCACGTCCCGAGACCGAACTGATCATTGATGAGGTCACAAGGCTTGCAAGTTCCGAGAATCCGCAACTGATCTTTGACATCGGGACGGGCTCTGGCTGCATTGCTATCACTTTGTCACGCGAGCTTCCCAATGTAAGCGTCATTGCGACCGATGTATCGCTTGCGGCGCTGAGAGTTGCACGCCGAAACGCCGAGCGCCATCGGGTCAGCAAACGAGTCAGCTTTCTCCATGCCGATCTTCTCTCGCCGTTCACGAATTCGCCGGTAGCAGACTTCATCGTCTCAAATCCTCCATACGTCGCAGCCGCCGAGCTGCCGCAACTTCAGCGCGAGGTCAGAGAGTGGGAGCCTGATGTCGCATTGACAGACTACAGCGACGGGTTGAGTTTTTTTCGGCGTCTGTTTCACGACGCGCCATCGCGGTTGAAGACAGGCGGCTTTCTTCTATGCGAAATGGGCTATTCGCAATCAGAAGCAGTTGAAGCCTTTGTTGATCCGAAAGTATGGAGCGAACACCGCATTCTTAACGATCTTCAGGAAATCCCGCGAACGATCGTTTTGAGAAAGTAGTATCCAAGCGTCAGCTTGCCTCCGACGCCGGAGGCGTCAAGATCTAGCCAGGGTGAGTCTTCGAAACCCCTGGTTGATTGTGGGAGATGCATCCGGAGGGATGCGAGAAACGATATGGTGAAGCCTGTCTTTCTCGCATCCCTCCGGGATGCAATTCGTCAGGAATCGATCCAGGGTTTCGAAGACTAACCCGGCTACGTCTCCACGCTCCGCGGTGATTGCAGCGAACCAGCGCAACTGCTTACTGTGGGGGCTTGGTCGGTGGTGTTGTCGGGCCTGGATCGTCGAGGACGCGGATGTCGGTCTCGAACTTGCGATAGAACTTGAAGTATATGTTGTTGCGCGAGAACTGCCGTTTTCGACGATCGCCAATGATGAATTCGGCTCGTGTCGGCAATAGGAACTCGACATCGATTCCTCTCAGCTTCACCATGTCGTAATCAATTGAGTTCTCGGATTGAGTCACGGGATAGCCTGGCGGAAGGTCGTCGGCAGCCTGCTCGATTCTGAGAACATTCTTCGTCTCAGCATCGATCCAAACACTGCCGCTGTATCCCGCAACTATCGGCATCGCGGTGCCGGCCGCAATCTGAAGCTTTGAGGTTTCAAGTGGAACCTTGAAATCATAGATCAGCGTCTGCCGCTGCCCAAGCTTCTCCTTGCCTGCGGGTTTGAAGATCGCCTTCGTGTCGGGCTGAAAAAGGAGCGAGAGCGCTGTTGCCCAGTCACCGGTCGAGTATGCACCTCCTGATTGTTCAAGCGGCCTGGTTACGGGCCGTCCAAGCGAGTTGAGAGGTTTGTAAGACTCGCGTTTTTTGTTGTAGGTCAGCTCGTAGACCAGAGTATCCGTGCGTTCCCAGGCGCCAGTGCCGAGATCAAAGTAACGCGTGATCTCCTGCTGGCAGATAAAATCTGGGAGCTCGTCGACGTAGTCAAGCACGTTGCGCCGGACTTCTTCGAGAAACTTGTCGGGCTGAGACGGCCCTGAAACTGTGACCGTGGCCCCGGTGGCAGCAACAAGCCGCGCACCCGCCCTTTTGACCGCATTCACCAGGTGAGCGTGTGCTCCGTTCGCGCGAAGGCGGATGAGAGCTTCAGGTGTCGGATCAAATGCTATTCCGGAGGCATCGATTTTCGCGGCGATATCGCCTTCGGTCATGTTCCGGCCGACACTTCTCCGCAGAAGCAGATTCAAATCCTGCAGCGTCAACGGTTGATTGGCGTTGGGAATCGCTTGTGCCGCCGCAGGAGCAGGAGCGAATTGACAAATACCCACTAGAATCAGGACAGCGATAATCGTTACAGCACTTCTCACAACACCTATTTTCGGCGATGGCATCGGAAATTGCCAGCGGTCCATCACGTGCGATCGTCGCTGCTTTGTGCAATCATGCTCCGGTTATGAAACCTCGAAGAGCGAAAATTACGGCTCTCGGCCGGTATGTGCCCCCAAAAGTCGTGACCAATGACGACCTCTCAAAGATGGTCGACACAAATCACGATTGGATCGTTGAGCGAACTGGGATCATCGAGCGACACTGGGTCGAGCCTGGCACGCCAAACTCCGAGATGGCCGCATACGCTGCAAGCGATCTGCTCAAACAACGCGGGATCGAAGCCGACGAAATTGAACTGATCATTGTGACTACGGTCACACCCGACATGTTCTTTCCCGCGACGGCCTGTCTGGTTCAGGACAAGATTGGCGCCTCGCGTGCCTGGGGATTCGATCTTTCAGCCGCCTGCTCCGGATTTCTTTACGGATTGACAGTTGGCGCCCAGTTTATCGAGAGCGGAGCGCATCGAAAGGTAATGGTCATCGGATCGGATGTGATGACAAGCATTCTCAATCCGCAGGATCGGGCTACGCTCGTGCTCTTCGGTGACGCCGCCGGGGCCGTCTTGCTGGAGCCGAGTGACGACGACACGACAGGTCTCCTGGACTTTTATCACGAGGTCGATGGTTCGGGCGGGCAATCGCTTTGTATGCCTGGTGGCGGGAGTCTCAATCCGTCTACGCAATCTTCAGTCGAAAAGCAGATGCATTACGTGCACCAGCAGGGCCCTGCGGTATTCAAATTTGCTGTCAGGAAGATGGACGAGATTTCGCGCAACATGCTCGAGCGCAATCATCTCACCGGTGACGACATAAAATGCTTTATTGCACATCAGGCAAACATCAGGATCATTGATGCAGCCGCAGATAAGATGAAGCTTCCACCGGAAAAGGTCATCAAGAACATTCACAAGTACGGAAACACTACCGCAGCGACAATTCCGCTTGCGATCGGCGATGCACTCGATGATGGACGATTGAAAAAAGGCGACCTGGTCCTATTCGCTGCCGTGGGTGCAGGCTTTACTTCAGGATCGGTCCTTTTACGCTGGGCCTATTAAGACGTGTAATTGAAAGAAAGTACGTTGTACCGGCTTTTAGCCGGAATCGTGACATTCGAGAAGTCTCGAATGTCACGATTCCGGCTAAAAGCCGGTACAACGTACCTACTTAACTAGGGCTCGGGTCACTACTTTTTCGCCGGGGGCGGATACTTTTCAAACATCTTAGTTACCGCCTTGTTGATCAAGCTCGCACCTTTCTCAGGCTTGTCAGGAATCGTCCCGCTTGCCGTTGCACGCCAGATGTATTTTTTGGCCTTGACGTCACCGATGTCGACGACCAGTTGTCCGACCAGAATCTTATCGACGTAGGTAGTCGACGATCCCCCCATTCCGCCATAGCCGCCCCAACGCCCCCATCCGCCCCCATACATCCCCGTGTCGATGGTGTTCATCGTGGTCTCCGTGGTTCTTCCGGCGTGATAGACGACGACCAGGTCGGGACCTGCGGAGTGCTCAACCTTTTGTAATCCTTTGGCCGCGAGCTGTGCATCGACGTCCGCGACTACTCGATCGCCCATCATTGGGTTTTCGGTGGGAGTTCCTTTAGCCCAAGTGTAGGTCTTAAAGCCGGAGAAGTTAGCCGCCTTGTCCCAATCCACGTTGACCTTTTGTGCGAGTGCACAGTTGGTCACAATCAAAAGAAACCCGAGCCCGAAAACGATTCGCGATACTTTCATAGTTGTCTCCTATTGTTGAGCTGGCAACGCTACTACCAGCGTTTCGTCGGCCTGTTGCCAGGACAACGGGATAAAGATCAATGCGAAGACCAGATTGACGACGAACCTTGCCACAGTACAATGACGTGGAATGTCTCTACCAGGCTTCAACTTCCAGCAAAGACAATCAATTCTAGCAAAGACAAGGCCAATGCGAATTGCGAATTACTGCACTCAATACGTTTCTAGTTCCGCGACGCGGAAGCTATTTCACTTTGGCTCAAAGCTTGCCTCTGAATCACGCATCACAGTTTAAACAAGGGGGGGACACATTAACCACTGTGATAAGAGCTAGAAATATCTTGGCTCTGGCGATCGGGCGACAACGCGCCAGAGCCATTGAAGGCGCCGCATTAAGCAGTCGGCATCGGCGCCGTTTTGAGCGGCATTGCTGTTCTGAGAACAGCAATGCCGTTTCTTGATAGTCTCTTGATCACTGATCGAGGTCGTCGAAAGAGTAACCGCAGGACTCAGTAGTCGATTGGTCCTCCAACAATTCGTGGGTGCTCCAAAATCCCGGACTGTAGACAGCCCCGTGTGCTTCTTCGATTCGCTCGCCAGCGTAGGATCTAAAGCACTTCCACGCACACTCGAAGATTTTTCTGCAAGGCACTCTGTGGATCAAAGTTTGCAATCTACTGAATGCAGCGCAGGTGAGACTTACGCGCCAGCAGTGAAGAAAAAGAGAGAATGCAGGTATGGCGATGACAACCTGCCTCCGAATGTTTCATACTTGCCCCCTGGAAGGAGTTCAAGACTTATGAATCCAAGGTTGTCACAATCAGGATCTCGGTGGCATCAGCGACGAAGCCTTGTCGCGATACTATGTACGCTTTTGCTGGCGCCGGGGCAGACCGTGGTTGGTTGCGGAACGGCGCAGCAGGCTCAGCAACCGCCGGCGGCAGCCAGTCCGGAGGCGGCAGCCAGTCAACCGGTGGCGGCGTCCAGCCAGGATGCTCCCGCCCAGGATGCTCCATTGATCCCGCCCGATCAGCTTGATTCGCTCGTTGCGCCGATTGCTCTATACCCGGACCCACTCTTGAGCCAGGTGCTCGTGGCCTCGACGTATCCACTCGAACTCATGCAGCTGCAGCAGTGGCTGGGAAGAAATCCGGGTCTCAAGGACAAGGCGCTGGTGGATGCGGTCTCGAAACAACCCTGGGATGCCAGTATTCAGGCAATGGCGGCGCTGCCCGACGTAGTAAAACGACTTTCTGATGATATTCAATGGACTACAGACCTCGGGAACGCTTTTCTCGCGCAGCAGAGCGGCGTGATGGACGCCGTGCAACGCATGCGACAAAAAGCACAGGACACTGGGGCTTTAAAGTCGAACGAGCAGGTCAAGGTAGAGACCCAGCAGGTGGAAAGCAAGTCGGTAATCGTAGTGGAACAGTCAAATCCCGAAGTGATCTATGTGCCAAGTTATAATCCAACAGTTGTTTACGGAGCGCCAATTTATCCGTATCCACCAATCTACTACCCTGCCGTACTCGGCAGGAGCAGTGGTTGCTGCGAGCGCAATCTCATTCGGTGTTGGTGTGGCAATGGGAGCTGCGTGGGGCGGCGGCTGGGGCTGGGGAGCCGGCTGGGGAGGCAACGACATCAACGTCAATGTGAACAACAATTTCAACCGCAATACCAACATTCAGGGCGGCAACCGCACCAACGTTAGTGGAGGCAATAAATGGAATCACAATCCGTCACATCGCGGTGGTGCTCCTTACTCGAACAAGGCGACAGCAAATAAATACGGCGGAACCGCGCGTGGCGATTCGGCGGCCAATCGTCAGTCGGGCGCACGTCAGCAGATCGACCGGCAAGGCGGCAATGTCGGCAGCAGCAGCGGAGGCAACCGCGCGGGCGCAGGCACGAGTGATCGCCAAACCGGTAGTGGCAATCGCCAGCAGGGCGGCGCGGGTGTGAGCGATCGCTCCAGTAGTGGCGGCAGTCGCCCGGGCAGTGCCGGGGTGAGCGATCGCTCCAGCAGTGGCGGCAGTCGCGGGAGTGGCGGCGGGGATCATGTCGGCAACCGTAGCGTTCCAAGTAGCTCCGGAAGTTCGAGTCGCAGCAGCGGCTTCGGAGGCGGCTCCGACGGCTTCAGCGGAAGCAGCTCGCGGCAGAGCAGTTCACGCGGCTCTTCAAGTATGGGGTCCTCATCACGAAGCGGAGGCGGTGGTGGTGGGGTGAGTCGTGGCGGCGGCGGTGGTGGTGGTGGTGCTCGTGGCGGCGGTGGTGGTGGTGGTCGGAGGTAATAGAGACATGACACTGAGGAGAAATATGGACTCGCAATCAATCAAACCGAAGCGTCCCGCATTCCTCTGGCTGGGTTGCGCGTGCGTCGTCGCGATCTTGATGTCGCAGGCCTCGTCTGCGGCGCAGCAGACTGCGGGCAAGGCAACTGCAGCTACTCAAGCGAAACCTAAAACATTCGACACACCAGAGCAGGCCGCCGAAGCGTTGGTCAAGGCGGCCGAGGCGTTCGATGTTGCTTCGCTCAATGCGATTCTCGGGCCCGATGGGCACGCTCTGATTGACACGGGCGAACCTGCTCGCGACAAGGAGACGGCCACGGCGTTTGCCGCGCAGGCTCGAGCGAAGATGAAAGTATTGATCGACCCAAGGAATAGGAATCTCGCGATTCTCATGGTCGGTAATGAGGATTGGCCGGCTCCTGTGCCCATAGTGAAATCTGGCGCAAAGTGGTCTTTTAACGCAAAAGCCGGACTTCAGGAGCTCCTATTCCGTCGAATCGGGCGCAATGAATTGAATGCCATTGAAATCTGCCGCGGCTTTGTTGAGGCGCAACACGAATTCGCGCTTCAGAAGCACGAAGGCTCCGGCGTGAACCAGTATGCTCAACGCATCATCAGCACGCCTGGAAAGAAAGATGGTTTGGCATGGAAGAACGCGGACGGTACCTGGGGCGGTCCCGTGGGAGAAAAAGTCGCTCAAGCGATTGAGAAGGGCTACAGCACCCAAACTGAGCCTTACCACGGCTATTATTTCAAAGTGCTGAAAGGACAAGGGCCGGCAGCCCCTCTTGGCCAGATGGACTTCGTAGTAAAGGGCGTAATGATCGGCGGCTTCGCTCTCATTGCCGCCCCGGCGAAGTACCGGAACACCGGCGTGAAGACTTTCATGGTGAGCCACGATGGCGTGGTCTATCAAAAAGGATCTCGGCCCGAACACCCTGGAGATCGCGAAGACTATTGACCGCTTCAACCCGGACAAGACCTGGACTCCCGTCGAGGACAATTAACCACTAGTCAAACATCCTGCCATTGATGTGTTCGACGGCAAGCACTCGAGCTGCCCCTGGTCCATTGGGCCGCGGGCAGCTCGAGGTCTTGACGAAGATAAACGCCAACCTCGGTTGAAGACCAGCAAACTGCGTTATGCGCGTCATGAACGCCGCATAGTCTAAATAGCCCGGGAGAAGGTGCTCAGGTTTGAGCCAGCCGGTTGGCCTCGATGAAATCCAGACCTTTGACATCACTGACCGTCAGGAACTCGATGGTAGGTGGCTCAACGCCCAGTTCCATCAGGAGCAGTAACCATTTGTATTTGTCCGAGCGAACGTGATGAATCAGGTTGTCCAGTGTTGCCCAGCGAGATTCAATGTAAAGCACATTCGTATCGGACCAATTCTGATATATAAGGCAGCTTAGACAGCCTGGCTCCGCCCGGGTTGGCTCCAACAGTGAGCAGAGTGCCTCCCCCAATTCTGTGCGGTTCTTCGTTGAAGCCACGATTCCCACCAACTCAATGATCATCTCGTCCCTTTCTATCAACAGCCAACAGTTGGGGTCTTGCCTCATGGGAGAGCGATGCACAGACGGTAAATAAGCTCACCCGCAAAAATCTATTGCAAGGCGGATACCGAAAGGAACGGTTGCCGGGAATGAAGGCTTCTTATGGTGCAGCTTCATAACTTGTACTGAGGGGCGGATTATCTGAGGTTCTTGCAGGAGTCAAACTGAGTGCCTCGGCTGGGAAGGCTCCAACAATTCGTGCGTGCTCCAATATTATGGGGCAAAGATGGGTACGATATAACCAGGAAAGAAAGCCTGGTTGGCGGATACTACCCTCCGCAAGGCGCAGTAGAACGAAGAGTTTACGGATTCATAGAGACTATTTACGCGCTTTCATAACCCGTGTCGTAGCATCAACGTTGGATAATGCAGCTGATCTAGTTCGCTGTTGTCATGCGCCGCACTCGCAGTGTCCAGTCACTCGGGACGCTGAAGACCTCAGATGAGCTTCTGTTTGCGGAGTTCCGCGCTGCCGGCTTTTACCAGATCGTCGAGAAGTACTCGGAGCGATTTCGGATTGGTCTCTTTCAACCGGCCTGCCCAAATCGGCTTCCCTGTGGCCACCGAGTAAAGGATGATGTCAACTGTAGCGACCTTATGCTCCTTTGCGTAGGTCGCTGTGCTGATCGTCATGACGGTGCCCCACGTACCCCACATATCCCAGAATGTCGGTAGAGCGACGTTCCACGACTCACCCGTGGAGATCACCATGTCCTTCTCCAAGTCGACAAGACGGACAACTATTGCTGCATCGACACCATTTTTCGCCAAATGTGCTTTGAGGGCTTCGGGTCCTGCTTCTCGCTATCGGGCACGAGGGTGTAGGCGGCAACGGAGCGCTGAGTCCGCCTCACGAGCCCGTCTTCAATTCTGCGTCGGAGATCGGCGTCGCTGGTGATGAACGCCATTACGATCTTGCTGAAGTTGGTGGTTGTAACGCCGGGGTCCCGCCAGGTCGTAGATAGCTTGGTGTCTGCAGCGCCCGTCACTGTCACTGCCAACAAGACCACCAATAGAAGTCGAATTACGAACTGATACATCAAGTCTCCTTTGCGTCGGTGCGAACGCGATCTATGCGGACTTCTGAGATGCGTCCATCGCAGCATGATGACAGAATCTACAACGAAGCAACAGATGGGCATCGCCGGCGCGATGCAGTTGGAACGCATGAACGTCTGACGTGATCTAAACTGGACGTTGCAAGGCGACTGGAAGTCGCCGTCTTCGATGTCCGTCCTATGATTGGAGGAGCGAATGAGGGTCTTGTCGGTCAATGTAGGTCTGCCGCGCGAGATCGAATGGCGTGGGAAAACCGTACGCACGTCTATCTTCAAGGAACCGGTGTCGGAACGTGTTCGAGTAACAACACTCAACCTGGACGGGGACGAGCAGTCGGATCTTTCGGTGCACGGTGGAATAGACAAAGCTGTCTATGTATACCCATCAGAGCACTATGCCCATTGGCGCAACGAGCTTTCGGAAGTGAATTTGTCGTGGGGAGCCTTCGGCGAGAACCTTACAAGTGAGGGATTGGTGGAAGGCGCAGTTAATATTGGCGACACCCTTCGGATCGGGTCGGCGGAATTCCGGGTTACTCAGCCTCGAATGCCTTGTTTCAAGCTCGGAATTCGTTTCGGTCGTGATGACATGGTGAAACGCTTCCTGCACAGCGGTAGAACTGGCTTCTACCTTGCTGTGACTAAGGAGGGAGATGTTAGCGCGGGAGACTCAATAGAGCTTATTGCCCAGGATGATCATCGCGTCACAGTCGCAGATGTTGCGAGTTTGTACATTGCCGATGAGGCGAGCCAGGAATTGCTGCGGAGGGTGAGTGAGTTACCGACCCTTCCAGCAGGTTGGCGCGACTACTTCAGGAAGCGCATTTGGAATCCCGACGCTTGATCACCTGGTCTGCAAGCGTGGTAGTGATGGGAAACCTGAGAATGATTCCCTACTGAAGCCGGGCGCTGCCTCATTTCACCGGCACAGATGCCGGGGCGTCCTTTTCCTTCACAAAGAACACCAGGAACTTGGCTGGTTGCGAATCGCTCGCGTTCTTTGAGACCGTGTGGACGTCATCTGGAGATTCGTAAAACGTCTGACCTGGCCCCAGGGTCACCGCTTTCCCGCCTTCGATCTGCATGACAATGGAACCTTCCAGGACATAGACGAACGTGTGGGCGTTATGCCTGTGCTTGCTGGACGAACCTCCGGGAGGGTATTCCACCGTGAGCATCACGGCTTCCTTGCCGGGCACCCCAGCCAATTCTTTCGCCAGAAGCGGCGTGACCTTGGGGCTTTGAGCCACGGATGGAACAGCAAGAAGACATACCAAGCCCATCAAAGCTTTTCGCGCGGCGATACGGTACTGCATATGGATTCCTCCAATTCACTTCGTAAGGTCAGAAATAGTGACGAGTGATCACGCCTTATCTTAAACGGCCCGACAACGGGGGCGAAAGGATTTGCCGCACGGCCGACTAACTCGGCGCCATTGAACATGCGCAATTCGGCAATCCCTTCGCCTGACGGTTGGGTCTTCAATTTAGGAGGTCGTCCGCAATGTGAATGCGTTTGTCCGGTGGTATCGGAGAGACCAGTATCTCACGGCGCTCGCCCCGTGGATTGTTCAGCGTAAAAACCTCCAAGTAGGCATTTAGTCCCGTGCCTCGCATCACACGTGACTCCACCGTCAATTGACCATCCGGTTGACGCACGATGGAGAGCGCAGCGCCAGTCTTGTCGAGTTGAAGACGCCTGGCACGGGCTATCAGCGAGCGGACCTGCATTCCCTCCTGCAACTGGGTTTTAGCTTGCTGCTGAGAGGGCTCGTCGGACGGCAGCGGCGCGTGATAGTCGGCCAGCGTACCATCGCGTCGGAAGACGAGAATGCCGTGGTTGTCGAGTGGGGTCGCGCCATCGCCGCGTCCCTGAGTGAGCTGCACTCGCACGATGGTCTGTCCAAAGCTGATCCTCTGCCACAATCGACTTTCGTGAGTCACGCTCTGCAGCTTCAACCCAAAGTCCGGGCCGACGAGCCTGTCGAGGTTGGCCTGTATCAATGGCTCCACTTCGTGATCCATCGGTCGCCGCGAAAGGTAGAGGTACGGTATCGCCGCTTCGTGTGCCAGCCATTCGCTGAGCGAATCGGCGTCGAAGATCTCACGCCGGATGAACTCGTCCACCAGCATTGCGCGGTAACATCCGTCGTAGAATTCTTTGTCTACCTTGAGGTACGCCTTGGCGACGTCCTCGAGCGTCATACGTGTTCTCTGGCGTGTAGTCCGTGGCGCGCGTCAGGAACACACCCATAATCTCGCCGGCCTTTCTCAGCGCTTCCTGCTCGTCAACTCCCTTCTCGCTCTTCAGTCTGGAATAGACTGTCAGGAAAAGCTTGTAGGCCGCGCCCGTGAATACCTCTGAGCGGGCGTGTACCTCTTCGTCGGTGTCCGAAACCTTCTTGTCGTGGAAGGCGTCGCGGACGCCCGTGCCTCTTCCTATCAATGCAGCGAAGGCTTCGACCAGACGCGTAAGGGCGTTCGACTGGTTGAGGTTGCCGTCGGTCTCGGCCAACAGTCTGGAGACACGCGTCCCGATCCCGCAGCCAGCTCCACATCGAGGTCTGATCACCGAAAGATTCTCCCCAGAAGTCGAATCCCTTATCGCTCGTAATAACGGTTCGGCTTGAGCGTGTTGTGCACTGCATGGCCGGCCTCGTGCGCAACCATCTCCCAGGAGCTCGCCGTCTCGAACATCTTGATCTCCGTCTGGCCGCGTAGACGGTACGGCACAACTCCAAAGAAGAGCGATCGAGTGCTCGGGCTGTAGAAAGCGTTGAAATCAATGAAGATATGGGGCTCGATGCTGAGAATGCCATTGTCGCCCCAAAGGATGTCTCGTCCGGCCCAGGATTCGGACGCGTCCTTTACGACGTTGGGCTGCCTCAAACGCTGTGGTGCTGCCTAGACGAAGGTTTCGTGGCGTCCAGACCTGCAGCCCGTCTCTGAGAATGACCTTGCCGTCGGCGTCACGCTCGGTCGTGTGCAAAGGGAAGCGCTCTTCGTGAGGGAACCGGAAATCTCCA
Source organism: uncultured Acidobacteriota bacterium (assembly GCA_963813345.1). GTDB lineage: Bacteria > Acidobacteriota > Blastocatellia > RBC074 > RBC074 > CAWDDA01. The sequence continues at coordinate 456,171 of CAWEYR010000028.1, forward strand.
TGCTCGTTCGGCAATGGATAGAGCGGCCATGGGTTCCAGGCGAATGTCTTGAACTCGCCGGTCTGTTTGTCTAGCGCGATAAATCTTCGACTCCTCCGCGAGACTGACGCGGTCTCCCATGAGCATTAGACGTCCTTCTTGATCCACACCGAATCTCGAAGCGTCAATGCGCTTGACGACCGACTCCATCACGAATGGGTCGTCCTCGTAGGACGAAATCGGTATCGGCTTGGAGCGCCCGTCGTGATTCGGCCGGGCGGTAGAATGTCTGAGCCCTTGAGACAGGCAGGTTGGTCAGCGCTATCACAAGCAACAATAATTTGCATCGTATCAAACGTCTGGACATAGGTAGTTCGATCTCCTTATCAAGTCTGATTCAGCAGTCCAGGGCATCGGTATTCGTAACGAGCCCTGAACTGTTGTCTTTCTAGAGTGGCGAGAGATCGAAAAACATCACACGAGTTTCACCGATCGCTGCGAAGCAGCGCAGAATTTGGAGTGCGGCGGCTTGGCGCCGCTTTAGTCTCCCGCACAAGTAATCCGATCGGGAGACTAAGCGGCGCCAGGTCGCCGCACTCCAAAGGTCGCGGTCCTTATCTTCCCACGGCTTGCGCCCTGTGCTACGGATCTTGCATATGCATCGTCAGCGCAAACGCGTGTTTCACTTCTAATGCGCCTCAATGTGTGGTTCTCGAAGATGTTAAAGACAATGGTCCAGGGTGAAATACCTCCAATAAACCGTGGGTTGCTCCAATATCTTGGGTCACTGAAACGTCCTCAAACGTCGTCTTCTTGCCCGGAGGTGAGTGATGTCAATCACTTCCGGTCGAACCGATGCTATTATTCTGTTTGGCTCAAAGCTTGCACTCTGTAGGTCGAATCACGGTGAGAACGGGGGGAGACGATCACACTGTGATGAATGACGATGATTTGCGCTGGCGATGGGGGCAACGGACTCGCCAGTGCTTTCAAGGGCGCCGCCATTTAGCAGTCAGTTTCGGCGCCATCTTAAGAGGCGTTGCTGTTCTAAGGACAGCAACGCCAATTCTTAAGTAAGGTCAAACGGTCAGTTTGGTCACGATGAGATCACTCAAGAGAGTCGAACGTGTGCTGCTCCTGGCGGGTCTGGCGCTGCTCTCCGTATACGCTATATCAGAAATACAACGCCTGGTCGTATCCCGTGCCGCGCTCGTCAGCTTCAGGGCCATCCAAAAGACTACGTCAGCCGGAGACAAACAAGGCACCGCGTCGCAGCAGTCCAAATCATCGGTTGACTTCCGTCTGTGGTCCGCAGAGCGCATTGAGGCTTATCTCGAGAGCCTGACGAAGAATTTCGATCCGCCCCTGGCCGTACTGCGGATCGATAGATTGCGGATTGAAACGCCGGTCTTCAACGGCACAGATGATCTGACCCTCAATCGTGGCGCCGGACGGATCATTGGAACCGGCGTTGCCGGCGAGGGAGGCAACATCGGCATTTCGGCACACCGCGACGGCTTTTTTCGCTCACTCAAGGACGTGCGGATGGGCGATTCAATAGTCCTGGAAGTGGCCGGCGGGAAGACCGAGACGTACATCGTGGACGAGATTCAGATCGTCACTCCGGAGAACGTGGAAGTCTTGAAGCCACGGGCGGCGCCGTCTGTGACGCTGGTGACGTGTTACCCATTTTACTTCATCGGGAGTGCCCCGAAACGATTCATCGTTCAGGGATCCCTTCGAAGTAGCGATAAGAAAGACTAACCGATAGGAAAGACTAACCCAAGGAGGAAATATGCAGAATCACTCAATCAAAATCTCTCAAAGGCAACGGCGCGTGTGGGGGATGCTGATCGCCCTGATCAGCCTGGCCCTGGTCAGCACGGCCGCGGCTCAAACCACCTCAACGTCTGTGAGTAGAGGTGCCTCGTCAAGCTCGTCCGCGGTGCGGCGGGGGGAAGTGGTCTACGTCTCCGGACAGGAACTCCTCGTCAAGATGGAAGACGGGTCGCTTAAACACTTCACCGTACCGGTGGGTGCCACCTTCACCGTCGACGGCAAACAGTATGGTGTGCGCGATCTGACGCCGGGGATGAAGCTGACACAGCGGATCACCACGACCAGTACGCCGCAGACCATCACGACGGTCAGAAGCGTCACCGGCAAGGTCTGGCACGTCAGTGCGCCATCGTCCGTCATTCTGACTCTGCCCGATGGGAACAACAAGCAATTCAAGGTCCCCAAGAATCAGAAGTTCACTATTGACGGTCAGGAGAAAACAGTCTTCGATCTGAGAAAGGGGATGACAGTGACGGCGACGGCGGTGTCGCAAGTCCCTGAGACGATCGTCAGCTCGGATAGAAGCGTATCAGGCCAGCCCGCGCCGGCGGCCCCTGATCTGCCGCCTGCCCAGAGTGTAGGAACGCTGCTAGTCGAAACGTCCGCTCCGGCGACGCCCGCGCCCGCTGCGGCTGCTGCCAACGAGCCGGCTCCGACAAAGCTGCCGAAGACAGCCAGCCAGGTGCCTCTTCTTGGCCTGCTGGGCGCGCTTGCAGTGCTGGCGTCGCTCGGGTTGAGAGCGAGTCGAAAGCTCGTGAGGAGGTACTGACCAGCAATCAACTTTTGAATTGAGGGACAGAAACTATGGCGCAGAGGCTCAATCGCGCTGCGAGCTTCATCCGGCAACCGTGGTTATGTTGGGAGTAACCATTGGTTGCCGGATGAAACGTCTCGAAAAGACTGACAGCTGCCGACACGAAAGCTGGAGTTCTGCGTATGGAGTTCACGCTTTAGCGTGCTTTTTCATCGAGTCGGCCAAGAACACGCTAAAGCGTGAACTCCATACTCCGCACTTCTTCGTCCCGCGGTACAGCAATGATCAGTTGGCAGCAACCGGGCGAGGTGGTTGGAGAGAGAGAGAAAACGCGGACAGCACAACAGGGCACGGAGATAAGCAACCAGGCTTTTGCTTATCTCCGTGCCCTCTGTGTACTCCGCGGTTTGTCTCTGTACCCTCAAACTGGTGAGGTTCCAGATGTGTGATCAGTCAGCGGAATGCTTCCAGGGATAGACCATTGTGGGCGAACGATTCCCAGCTTCTTCATTCGCGCTTCCAGTGTCGTTGGTTTCAGACCGAGATGCTCTGCCGCGCCGCCGTTGCCGCGAATGCGGAAGCGGGTGCTCTGGAGCACTTGCAATATATGAAGGCGCTCGACTTCGTCGAGCTGCTGTCCTGCGGGTGCTCGTGTTTCGCCTAATTCGGGAACTTCAGCACGAAACACGGGTCCGGGATTGAGAATGAGGTATCGCTCGATCAGATTGCGAAGCTCTCGGACATTTCCTGGCCACGAGTACTGCTGAAACGCTTTCAAGGTAGCGTGGTGGATGCTTTTGACATCCTTCCCCATCCGCGTGCATTGATCCTGAGGAGATGCCACACCAGCGCCGGTATGTCCTCCCGGCGTCTCCGCAGGGGAGGAATCTGGATGGGAAAAACGCTCAGCCGATAATAGAGGTCCTCGCGGAACTTGCCTTCCTTTACGGCGGCCTGGAGATCGCGATTTGTCGCTGCGATAACGCGTACATCAACATGCAAGGTCCTTGAACTTCCCAGGCGCTCGAATTCACCATCTTGTAGAACCCGCAACAATTTGGCCTGTAGCTCGATGGGCATTTCACCGATTTCGTCGAGGAAGATAGTCGAGTGATCGGCGAGTTCGAAGCGCCCGATCTCGCGTGAAAGCGCTCCGGTGTAGGCTCCTTTTTCGCGACCGAACAGCTCGCTTTCGATCAACGTCGCAGGCATCGCCGCGCAATTGACTTTGACCATCGGCCTGGCTTTCCTGCTGCTTAGCTCATGGATGGTTCTGGCGATGAGCTCCTTGCCGGTTCCGGTTTCGCCGAGGAGGAGAACCGCCGACTCAGTAGGGGCCACCTGCTCTGCTTTTTTCAACACGTCGCGGATGGCATCGCTCTGCCCGATAACGGCAGTATGGCTGTGATCGAGCTTGATCTCCTGTCGCAGGTAGACATTCTCCTTCTCCAGCCGCTCCTTTAGTACTGAAATTTCCGAGTAGGCCGCCTGCAGTTTTTCGTATGCGTGTTTCCGCGCCAGAGCATTGGCAAAAACATTCCCCGCCTGCTGAAACCGCGAGATTATGATCGCGTCCCAGGTTTGATGCTTGTGGAGGCAGGCAATGGACAATGTTCCCGCAAGTTTGCCCCCGATCAGTATTGGGATCACAAGGGTCGATTTCATGCCTGTCGACCTCATGAACTCGAGCTCGACGCCGGCCTCTTCGGGCAGTTCCTCAGGCCTCGGCACACAGATTATTTGACCCTTGCGGATACGCTCAAACAGCCAGGGAAACCTGTCTTTCGCGATGTTCCCGGCGTGGGGCGGAATCCCCGGCCGGTCCCACCGATGGGTAACGATGAGACTCTCTTCGGACGTATCGACCTCTCTGAGTGTTGCTCGATCTACATCAAACTCCTCAACCAGGCGCTTCAGACAATTCTCAATCGCGCCATCCACGAGCTCCGGTGAGAGATTGATAAAGGTCTCTGAGATCTCTGACATTAACCTTTCAAATTTGAGCCCCATTCGCAGCTCTTCAATGTGCTTGCGCTCACTGACGTCGCGGATCGCGGCCGAAATCAGAGTCCCTTCGTCCGATTCCATCGGGCTGAGACTGATCTCAACCGGGAATTCGCTCCCGTCCTTACTCAAGCCATAGAGATCGAGGTCGACGTCCACGGGCCGGATGCAAGGTTCTGCGGAATTCGCCGCAAGATGGCCGGAGTGACCCTCGCGGAAACGCTCCGGCATGAGCATCTCGAGCTGCTTGCCGATCAACTCTTCTCGACCGTAGCCGAACAAACGCTCAGTCTGCGCATTGACGAGAACTATTCGGCCCTGCGTGTTAGCAAGTACCATGGCGTCCGGCGCCGACTCGAATAGCCGGCGAAAACTCAGTCTCGCGGCTCGGTAATTGGTTCGATCCCGTGTATGAGTGCCGGCATTTACTGCCAACCAGCGGAGGCTTCCCGCTCTCGATCTATTTGTCTCCAGAGATTTGTTCATACTTACTGCTCCTCAGGAACAATTGCCACGAGAACTCCGCCACCCGTTGGCCTGGCGGTACGATTGCCCACGAAGATATAAAGTGGCTATGGATTGACCTTTCCATAGATTGCTTCGACGACTTCGATCCCCGCTGTCTGCTGCAGCAGTTTGAATTCAAGCTCCTTTGACTTTTTCAGTAGTTTGGCAGCCCCGAGCAAAATGGCGAAGTAGTCGGACTGCAAATGATCCTTGAGGTCCTCCGGTGTCGCCCACTCCCCCATCAAGCAGAGCGCGTCCTCCTCACCGATCTCGAAATAGAGGCGTGATCCCAGGCAGCCTTTCTGTTCTCGCATGGGGCGAAGAAGTGACTGCGCCGTATGTAAGAACTCGCGGTGATTGTCTGCGGAAACAAGGAGCCTGATAGTTGTGGTAACCATTGACAACTCCCGAGGCACATGACGTTCATATGCCGTCTGAGTGGTGAGAAGTTTGCTCGTGAGTCCTTCCATTTCAAGTCGGACTTCGCCTGGCGATAGACCTGTGATGCGTAAGTCAGGACAAACTTGATCGGAAGGACGCACGTTGATATGGGCAATTACCAAGCCACGAAAGTCAGTGACGCCAATCACGCGTCGAACATATTGATCAGACTTGGCCTTAGACGAATTCCAGACATTGGTTGATTGTGGCTGACAAAGGAGCCGGAAAGCTGTGAAATATCGCAGGCCACGACATTTCACAGTTTTGATGTGACGTGATCAAAGGTTTGAGATGAAGATTCGAACTTAAGATGAGAGTGAGGCTCACTGATGCTCTTTTCTAATCTGGATCCCGAGCTTAGCCATGCGAGAACGAAGAGTACTTGGGTTGAGACCAAGCGGAATGCGCTGCGCCTTTTGGCCCCTCGATCCGCCAGTAGGTTGATTCCAATCTCTGAAGAATGATCTCCCGTTCCATCTCGATCAGACTCTTGCCATTGGAAGAGGACGGGGGTTAGGGTCTGAGCGGATCAAGCTTATCGGCTAGAAAGAGTACCGGACCCTTCTGCGTTTATCACTGCGCGTTCGATGACGTTCGCCAACTCACGCACGTTGCCAGGCCAGGAGTAGTCCTGCAAAGCTTTCATTGCTCCCGGCGCAACGGTCACGAGCGACTTCCCGAGTTTCTTACTGAAGGTATTAGAAAAGTGGTTCACCAGTTGCGGGATGTCGTCTTTCCGCTGCCGCAGCGACGGCAGGGAGATCGGGAAGACACTGAGCCGATACCAGAGGTCTTCGCGAAATTGGCCGTTCTTGACCTCGACCTTCAAGTTCCGGTTGGTCGCGGCAATTACGCGGACGTTGACTTTGATCGTCTTGGAACCGCCCAGCCGTTCGAACTCGCCCTCCTGAAGAACCCGAAGCAGCTTGGGTTGAAGTTCGAGCGGCAACTCGCCAATCTCGTCAAGCAACAGCGTGCCTTCGTTGGCAAGCTCAAATCGCCCGATCTTCCGCGCCGAAGCGCCGGTAAAAGCGCCTTTCTCATAACCGAAGAGCTCGCTTTCGATCAGGGCAGCCGGTAACACTGCGCAGTTGACCTTGACCAGAGGGTGGTCTCGGCGCGGGCTCGAGCGGTGGATGGCGCGCGCGATCAATTCTTTGCCCGTCCCCGTTTCGCCGAGCAGCAGAACAGTCGTATCGGTGGGGGCAACCTGCTCGACTTTGTAGAGCACATGTTTGAGCTCAGCACTCCCTCCAATGATCTCGTCAAAATTGTGTTGGAGTTTGATCTCTTCCTGCAGGTAAAGGTTCTCCGCCTGGAGCTGCTCTTTCAAGTCTTTGATCTCCGAAAAAGCCTGGCGAAGCGACAAGTCGGCACGATTCCGCTCTGTAATGTCGCGCAGGATGCTCAAATGCCGCCCGGGCGCGAAACGGCAAGCGCTGTACAGACAGGTGCGGGACTCGCCCTCAGGCCGCACAAAAGAAAACTCGCCTTCGCCATTTCCGGCCTCGAGGCAGGCCCGGTAACGGTCGGCCGCGTCCGGCGGATCTGCAGACACCAGATCGAAGACCTTCATCTCCAGCAACTCCCCGCGCGAATAGCCGAGCAATTCGCAGGCGGACTGGTTAAGCTGGAGGAAGTGCCCGTCATCGTCGGCGATGAGGATTGCGTCCCGGCTGTTCTCAAAGAGCAGCCGGAAATGCTCTTCGCTCTTTCGCAACTCCTGCGTCGCCTGACGACGCCTGCGCTGCTCGAGCAAGAGAAAAGCAATGAGCAGAGACTGGGCGCCCATCAGACCGAGCGCGGCGACGATGCGCCACTTGTACTGCTCCCAGAAAGTTGGCTCTTTGAAGCGGACGATGCTGCCGGGAGGGAGCGTTTCCTCGCCGATTCCCCAGCGCTTAAGCTGATGCCAATCGAACATCGGTACTGACGGGGCACTCTCGACGGGGATGTCTTGCGCCCGCTCACCGTTTGCAATCCTCAGGGCGAGTTGGGCTGCCATGCCCCCACGCGCTTCGAAGATGTAAAGATAACCACCAACGATCCCACTGCCAAGATTGGGGCTGGACATCCCGTAGATCGGGACAGGCGATGACCGGGCGATCAAACCGAGGACATCTATCGACTCCAGGAGTTTCCCCTGTTCATCCTGTGCCTGCTGCCAAACGTAAAGGACAACGGAGCGTTGCGGCAGACCCTTGGTTTTCACGATCAATTCATTCAGTGGCAGGTCAGTAAGGTAAGTGACTCCCACCTTGCTTTCATAACCCTGCAGCAGCTCCCTGGCCCGTGTCTCGAACCTCTTGTCACGCTCGAGCGTTCCGCTAATGATGAACACGTGCTCCGTCCCGGGATGGAGCCTCAGTGCCAGGTCGAGGGTTTGTCTATGAGTGTCGACATGAGTGATCCCGGTGAGGCCGGGGCCGGCCGCAAGCTCGTCTTTTGACGGACGTCTGATCGCGGCGAAAACCATCGGAGCATTCTTGAAGAGGGTAGCGCGGTGCTTGAGGAGAAAATCCATCGCGACATCCGCCACCGCAACGACAACATCGATCGTGCGGTCGGCATACTTCTGTCGCAGATATTCAAGCAACAACTCAGATTGGTCCTGTCCCGGAAAACGTTTGGTATCCAAATACTCTGGGTAATATTCAACCGACCCTGGCCGGGACTGATTGCAGAGCTGCTTGAAAGCTTTGGTCGAACATGACATGGCCGGGGTAGTCTCTGCCGTACCAGTAGAGAACCAGTATCCTTTTTGGCGCGTTCGATTGCTGTGCACGCCCGACTGTGGGCAAAAGAGATACTGCGACGCAGACGAGCAGTGATGCCATTCCAATGAGCTTTAAGCGGACACTTGCTGAATCCTTGTCGAGCTTCATATCCTGTTTCGAGGAACCTGTGCTGGAATTGCGTTCCACAATAGTGTTCCGCATGTAGCACGGCGCTGGCTCTAGTCTATTTCATCCAACACTCGCTAAAAGATCAGTTTCAAAGCGAACTGCACCTGCCGTGACGATCCGGATTCACCCGTCGGGAAGCGCGTGTTGGTGATCCGTCCGAAGGCAGCGCTGCCGACCACATTGCCCGGCTGGCCAAAGTTCGCGTGGTTGAAGAGGTCGAAGAACTCGGCGCGGAACTGCAAGCGCATCCTCTCGCCGAGCCTGGTGTTCTTGATCACTGAAAAATCCGTGTTATTGAACCCGGGCCCGATGACCACGTTGCGGCCCAGACTGCCGAAACGGGCGACGGGTGTAAACGCAGAGGTATCGAACCAACGCTCCACGTCGCCAATGATGTTGATCGGCCCGGTGAGGTCAGGCCTCAGCGTGTTAGCCACGCCGTTAACTGTGCTGTTGCTGGTAACGATGTTGACCGGGTTTCCGCTCTGGGCCTGGACGATCGCGGCCAGCTCCCACCCCTCAACGAACTGGTTTCCTTTGAAAGGCATTTCATAAATCGCGCTCAAGACGAAGCGGTGGCGCGCATCAAAGTCCGACAATCCGCGGTCGCCTCGCAGGTTGTAGCTGTTCTGCACGACGACGCCCTGCGTGCTGAACGAGTTGTAGTCGATCGATTTCGACCACGTGTAAGAGGCATTAAACTGCAGGCCGCGAGCGAGCCGCTGGTTGACCGCTACCCAGAGCGCATTGTAACTCGAGTTGCCCGCGCTCCCGACCTCGGTGATATTGCCGAGCGGCGTTCCCGGCAGGATCGGGCTCGATGCCGACAGCGCCGGGAATGGTCGCACCCCGTTCACCGGCTGGTTGATGTTGCGCCTTAGGATCAGGTGCGTCCCCTTTGATCCGAAATAGCCAAACATGACCGCAACATGAGACGTCATCTCGCGCTGCACGTTCAGATTCCACGACTGCATGTAGGCGTTGTCGAAGTTGTGGTCCACGCTCTGTGGGGCAAGTCCGGCGGCGCGGGCCAGGAGAATCGCGTTGTCGAAACGGATCGGACCCGTAAAGGTGAGCGGGACGGCGAGCGGCGGGTTCGCGCTCGTGCCAGTTACCACGCTCGTCATAGGCTGGTCTACGAGAATCGCGTAAGCAGCTCGCACCACTGTCTTGCCGTCTCGAAACGGTTCCCAGGCAAAGCCGAGACGCGGCTGAAAGTTCTTGTCGTTCTGGTGGTAGATCTCATCGATGTCTGTGCCTACGCGCAGGAGCGAGGCGGTCTGCGGGTCGAAGACGATGAAGCGGTCATGGCGTTCCTCAGGCGTCATATTCCACTCGTACCGCAGCCCGAGGTCGAGCGTCAGGCCTGGCCGCAGTTGGTAGTTGTCCTGAGCAAAGAAGCCGAGGGCTCCCTGGGAGATGCTGCTCGACTGGTTGCCGAGGGTGACGCTGAAAGAATTCGCCGTACCGGCGAGGAACGCGTCGACCGTCGGAAAGTTAAAGCTTCCTGTAACGCTGCGAAAATTATTGTTGTAGAACTGCCGGAACTCGCCGCCGAGTTTGAGCGAGTGTCGCCCGACCAGGCGACTGACCGTGTCTGCCACTACAAATGTCGTGTCGGCACGCCCGGAAGGTTGGTTGGCTGGCCCGCCGAAGTTGAGGCCGCCAGCGATGTTGATCTGCGGCAGTCCGATAGGATCATTTATGCCATTAAGAATACCGAAGTCGGCAGGGTTGAGTTGTGCCACTGGCGTAAGGGCACTCACCCAGCGACTGAAACCGAAACGCACCTCATTGACGAGGGCGGGACCGAAGATGTGGGTCTCGTTCAAGGTAAAGATCTGCCGCTGCACACGGGAATCGTGGCCGAAGCCGGGGATGGTGTTGCCGAGGCGGCTGGGCTCGCTGAGTACAACCCGCTGGATTGCGTAGAAACCGTGAAGGCGGTCTCGCTCGGTCAGGTTGTGGCTGATGTCTATCGTCCAGTAATCAACATTAACGGGTGCGGTCCCAGAGCCGATGAAGCGCGCCGTCCCCGACGAATCGACGAAGTTCGCTCGCGGGATGAGCTCGATCAACTTCGAGACCACGGGGTTGGTCACGCGACCGCGCTCTGCATCGCTCAGGACCAGACTGTTGAGATCAAGCCCCTGCCGTTGGCGCAGACCCTCATAAGAGAAGTGAAAGAAGGTAGTGTTCTTTACGATCGGGCCTCCGAGACGCCCGCCAAACTGATTGCGCTTAAAGGGCGGCGGCTCGCTGGAGGTAAAGTTGAAGAAGTTGCGGGCATCGAGCGCGTCGTTCCGCAGGAACTCGAACAACTCGCCGTGGAACTCGTTGCCCCCGGAGCGCGTGGCAATGTTGACGATGGCGCCTGAGCTTTGTCCGTATTCGGCGCTAAAGGTCGAGTTGTCCACCTTGAACTCCTGGACACTGCTGATCGAAGGCTGGAAGCTGATTGAGTTGAAGGTCAGGTTGTTGAGAGTGATGCCGTTAACAATGTAGTTTACGGTTTCCTCGCGGTTGCCGGCGGTGTTGATGGCGAGAGAGCCCACGCCGCGCATAGGCGATGCCGAGAACGCGCCCTGCGGAGGCGTCACCGACCCCGGAACGAGCAGCCCGAGGTCGAGGAAGTAGCGACCGTTGAGCGGGATCTCCTTAACCATCCGCTCATCGATCACATGGCCAACCGATACAGTTGCACGCTCGACCTGGTTGCTTGTGGAAGTCACGATCACCGTTTGCGAGACGTCGCCGATTTCGAGCTGAAAATCCTGCACCAGCAATCTCCCAACCTCGACGATCAGGTTCTCCACGATCTGCGTCTGAAAGCCCGAAGCCTGGACCTTCACCTGATAGATGCCAACAGGCAGGGCCGCGACCTGATAACTACCGTCGCCGTCGGTTTCGGCGACCCGTTCCAGGCCGGTCGCCTGATGCCGCACCGTGACCAGAGCGCCGGCCACGACGGCGCTCATCGGGTCGACGACGGTTCCTTGCAAGGTAGGAGTGGACTGGGAGCTCGCGGGCATGGACAGGGCGAGGAGCCAAACTGTCTTGAGCGACGCGGCGTAAAACCTGCGAACTACATGTCCGGGCATACAACTCGCTCCGGAAATCTTCCGTTCCGTTCCTGCGTACAAGGAGATTCCTCTTACGCACTCACCACACACCTGACGGACTAATCGAGGAGTCAAGAAAATAGAACAGGCTCATACCACGGGAATCCCGCGCGATGTGGTCTGTCCCACATTATCTGCGGATAGCTTACAGCAACCAGACTGCGATTCAAAGTTGTCCTTTGGGTCAATCAAAGCTGTCCTTTGGGTCAATGTACAAAGTCCTCCAACAATTCGTGGGGCTCCAATATCATGGGGGTTGGAACGTTCTTCGTTTACATTACGGCCTTCGAAAACATTGAGCAGCAAGGCACTTACACCTTTCCGATGATCTTTTTGTTTGGCTCAAAGTTTGCCACTTCTGCAGCGCAGCTAACTCAAACGCGACACTTTTTAGTGAGTGAATGCGCGCAAACAACACAATAAGCCACAGGACCATTCGTGGTTTCTGTCGGGATGGGTGAAGTGTCGGCCCAGCGAAGGAAGCCTCTGGAAGTAGCTCACAACCCAAATCTGGATCAGTGATTTTGAATCAGGAGGAGACTCAATGCACCCAAATCGCCAAACGAAAACGATCAGAGTTATCAGCATCACGCTTATGGTAACGGCTCTTCTGATGGTCGCGTCGCGATCCGCATGGGCGCAAAGTGAGCAGGCCCAGAAGGCGCCGACGAGTCTGGAGGAACTGAGGAAAAGGCTCCTGCAACTCGAGCAGGCGGTGCAGGAGCTAAAAGGGCAGATCAACGCGACCGAACAGTCGCCGAAGGCATCCAACGCCCTATTCAACCCGGCCCCGGCAACCCGCGAAATCGATTCCCCTTCAGCTACGCCAAGTCCTGCGCATGCGAGCGTTGGGACCCTCCCTCCTAAGGTGACACCAAAGCCGGCTCAATCGGAGAGCAGCCTTGAAATATTCGGCGCTATCATGCTCGATTTCGGCTATCAGTTCAAACAGAGTGATCCTGGCTGGTTCGACGTGGTCCGTCCGACCAAGCTGCCTTCATTCAAGGACCAGTTCGCTCCTGACGGCAAGATATTCGCCGACGTCCGGCAGACCCGCTTCGGCGTGAAGTCATCCACTCCGACCTCTATGGGAGAGTTGAAGACACATTTTGAGTTTGACCTTTTCGGGACGGGGGCCGATGCCGGCCAGACGACTATTCATCTGCGGCACGCCTACGGCGAACTAGGGCAGTTTGGTGGCGGCCAATACTGGAGCCCATTCATGGACGAGGACGCCTTCCCGAACGCGTTCGAGTACTGGGGGCCAAACGGTATGATCGCGTTCCGTAACGTCCAGTTTCGCTGGATGCCAATCAAAGGCGCCAGTCGAGTGACGATTGCCCTCGAACGGCCCGGCGCGAGCGCTGACCTGGGCGTTTATAGAGACCGTATCGAACTGGTGGGCGTGCAGACCTCAATTGCAATTGCCGGATCTGTCATGGGAGGCCCGGTTGGGGCGAGGTTGGGGATACGTCGAGGTGGCAGGCCTCTTCAGGCAGCTAAAATGGAAAGATACAAATGACGATCAGTTTGATCTCAGCGGCAGCGATTTTGGCTGGGGCATTGAACTTCAGCTCAGGCATCAAATTTGGAGCGAGGACCGTTGGAAAGTTCCAGTTCATTTATGGCGAAGGTATCCAGAACTATTTGAATGATGCACCCACAGACATCGGCATCAAGAACAATTTCGGGGATACCGGTGAGGCCAGTCAGAGGCGTTGCTTTGCCGGTGCTGGGCACCACCGGCTTTATAGATCACAACTGGAATACACGTTTGAGCACTGCAGTCGGATATTCGTTTATGGACATCGACAATTCCGATGGTCAGGCCAGCGGACGCGTACCGTCAGGGTCATTACGCGCTGACAAACCTGCTATGGCAACCGGTTCAGAATTTTACGGTTGGCGGTGAATTCCAGTTCGGCAGGCGGCTGAACTTCAGGGACGGCTTTAACGTCAACGACTATCGTTTGCACTTCGCCGTCAAGTACAACTTCTCAAAGGTCTTCAAGTTCTAGCTGAAGCAGAGCGGCGTGACGGAGAGGTCGTCTGAAATAATTTCTTGACGCTACTGTTAAAATATCTGTGTGATCCGGGTCTTGCAGTCCCTTGCGAGAGCGGCGTACCAACTTCAATTTGATGTCGTAACAAAAGAAGGATCAGGAGGCAGGCAATGATTGTCATGAGTGTAAAAAGAGCGCGGTCGTTAACACAAGTCTGGGTTTTTATCATGTCGATTGCTGCAGGAGCGGCATGCGCGAGCATCAGCGCATACGCGCAAGTAAAAACCGTTACTGAAGGTCAGAAGGCCCAGGCCAAAGGGACGATTGGTCAACGCCTGGCTGAGACATTCACGGTCAATGATAAATCGGGTGGAACGACCGTAGTCGTGCTGACTGATACGACGAGCGTCCGATCGAATAAGAAGGGGCTAGGCATCTTTCGGCGCGGTGAAGAATACGCCGTGACGTCTCTCTTACGAGGCCTCATCGTCGAAGTTGAAGGCGATTGGCGACTCAAAGGGCCGGCTCGTTGCCGCAGAAGGTCCGATTTAACGAATCGGATCTGAAAACGGCGTACACCGTCGAGTCGCGTGTGACCCCGCTCGAAGAAGCCAACAAGAAGGTGGCAGGTCAGGTCGCAGAAGCAACAACTGTGGCGACCAACGCCAATAGCGAAGCGGCCAGAGCCAATGCACGAATCTCCACTCTGGACAGTTTTGACGAGAAAAAACAAACGGTCGTCTATTTCGAAGTTAACAGCTATGACATTTCGACCGCCGCCAGAGCGGAGCTGGACGCTCTCGCGCGTAGAGGCCTTGAATTCCACGAGCTACATCGTCGAGGTCGCCGGCTTTGCCGATCCGAGCGGCAATCCGGAGAAGAATCTCGAACTCAGTCAGCGCCGGGCTGATACAGTCGTCAAATACCTGGCGATCAATGGCAAGGTCCCGATGCGACGCCTGGTGACGCCGATCGGGTTTGGTGCGACCAGGAGCACTGGCGACACCCCTGAAGCGCGCAAAATGGAACGAAGGGTAGAGGTCAAATTACTGATCAGCCGCGGGATGAGTCAGTAGTAAGGAGACAGTATGGAGTTCAAGTTTTAGCTTGCTCTTTGCAGCTCGAATGAAAGAGCAAGCTAAAGCTTGAACTCCACACCCTAATCGCTGACCATCGACTCACTGCCATTAATCACAAAGGTTCCTGTAGCCTTTGCAACCAGCCGCTCGCCGTTGGTTATCTCTGATTCAAGAAAGGCGAAACGTCTTCCCTTCTGAACGACACGTGTCGCGCACACGAGCCTGCCCTCCCTGACCGGTCTGAAGTATGCGATCTTGATTTCGATCGTGGCGCAATGTTGTCCGCGATCAAGGTCCATATGAAGCGCTACTCCCATGCCGGTGTCGGCAAGCGAGAATAGGACTCCACCGTGAAGAACCTTGTGAGGATTGCATAATTCGTCAGTTGTCTCGAGCTCACAGCGGCTGAAGCCTGGCGTCGCTTCCTTGATTTCAAGTCCGATCAAGTCGGCAAACGGGTTGAAGCCCTTCGCGGGCGCGGTGCGTTCTCGGTTCATTTTCAGTTCATTCTTTCGTATCTTCAAAGAAGGCGCATGACGAGCCGACCCAGGTCATGTTCTTGTTGAAATCCACTCCCAGCATCAGACCCTTGCTCAACCTTGTCAGTGTAGTCACTGGAATCGGACGTTCCTCGTCGCGCGGCCACAGATACATAAGCCGTATTTCGACCTTGCTTTCACCGTCCGGCGTTTCGATTACCGGTTCATAAGCGATCTTCTTCTGAAGAAGATAGTCTCGGCGGTCATCTTCTGGAATCGCATCCAGGTCTGCCCGTGTTACGTTGACCTTCACGCCGCTCCCTGCAAATGAAAAGAGAGGCTTGAGAACGTAATTGGCGAGATCCTTCGGGTATCTGCTGCATGTCGCTCAAGAACCACGCGCGCGGAACTGCTGGATGATCGAGAAACGGCAGCGAGTACTTGCTCCATCGAAAAAACCAGTTGGGATGTCCCACCCATTCAATGTCGAGGTGCTCGCGGAAGTTGAATGGGGTTCGAATCCCTTTCGTCACAAGCTCGTCAACGATGACACGATTGTAGATTCGCCGGACCTCGAGCTCTCGCCCCTGCTTGTGATAAAAAAGTTTCGATCCTCGCTTCACAATATCAGTGATACATACTGTCTCGATACCAAGCAGCTTCTTCGTTACGACAAAATCGGGTCGCGTCTTCTGCTTCGAAGGTTCGATCTCCATCAGAATCACGTTCTCTGGATCCTGATCGCCAATGATCACCTGGCGCAGCATGGCGATGTAGTCTTTTCGGCTAAGCCCATTCGGAAAAGCTTCGAGTCCCCCAAGATCGTAGTGAGCGCGATAGACATCCGGAAGCTCGAGCTGAAACGCATAGAGTGAGGCACAACCCTGAAGCTCAATCAGCTTCGGCGTCAGTTCGCCGTCCTGCATCGCGGGTAACGGCAAAGTCCACAACGACGAAATCCGGATGCTTGCCTTCATTCGGCGCGTTGTATAGATCGGGAATGGCCGCAGCAGACGCCGACCGCATATTCAGGCGTAGCAAGTTGAGAAATGATCTCATTCGATGACTTCACAATCTCTGAGAAAAGAGCACCTGGAACAAACACTGGAGTCTCGCACGGACGGAAGTCGATGCTGTCGCCGACCATCTCTTCGAGCGAACGCGAGAAATGCAGCGTATTTCTCTTCAGTAAATTGTTCGTTGAAACGCTGGCGCCAATGGGGAATCACCCGGTCATCATACCAAATCCCAATTTGGAGTGCGGGGACTTGTCACCGCTTTAGTCTCGTGTCGCGAATCGTTCGGCACGAGACTAAAGCGGCGCCAGGTCGCCGCACTCCAAATGTTGCTAGGGTTTGGCCATCTCCTGCAGCTTTGTCTGGTGTTCGAGAATGAACCGGTGAAAGGCGCGCGTTGGTGAGGCCTGAAACTTTCCAAGCGACACCATCGCGACCGAGCGTTGAAGTCGATGACCCTCGATGCGGAGCTGAGCCAGCTTCCCGGCTTCGACCTCTTCGCGTACCGCCCACGACGGTAAGAGCGAAATTCCAAGGCCATGCTCTACCATCAATTTGATGAAGTAAGTGTCGTTTGACTCGAGCGCGAGGTTGGGCCGAACACCGACACTTGTGAAAAACTCATCGGTTGCCCGCCGTATCGATGCCCCTCGCTCGAAAAGGATCAACCGTTCGTTCTCGAGCGCCGCAGCTTTGACTTCAGTCTTCCTCGCCAGCGGATGCTCGCGGGCAACAACCAGTACCAGCTCGTCCTCAAACAGTTTTGTTACCGAGAGCGCAGGCGAATATACGGCAATCGATGCGAAGCCGACGTCTGCAGCCCCGTTCAGTATGTCAGCAATTGTTTGCTCGGTGCTCACGGTCGTCCGGAAAGAGACTTCGATACCCGGGTGTGAGACGCATGAACGCTTCGAATAGCGGGGCAAACAGATGCACAAAAGCCTGGGTCGCGGCTGCTGCTCTGACGCGGCCGGCATGCTTTGCCTCGTGACCTCCAATGCGTTCGCGAAGCGACTCGGTCTCGTCAAGAATGCGCTGAACGTGATCAAGCGCAGCTTTGCCAGCCTGAGAAAGCTTGACGCCCCGTTTGGCCCTTATGAAAAGTGGTTCCCCAAGTTCCTCCTCCAGAGCCTTTATCTGGTGGCTGACGGCCGATTGTGTCAGTCCGAGCCTCTCGGCTGCCCGCGTAAAGTTCAGCGTCTCGGCAACCTCTCTAAACGTTCTCAGTTGCGTCATCTCCATAATTAGCAATTAGAATACCTAATGAGAGCAATAAAAACAATTAGTTGGACAGATGACAATGTCTCTGCGTAGAATGAATTCACTTTGAAACTGGACAAAAGAGTCCGGTGAGAAAGCAGGAGACGGACGGGATGGAGAAAGGCCGACGCTTTGCTGGGATAGTCGGTATCATATTTAGCATTTAATACTTCTATTAGGTGGAAGCTCTCTTTGGAAGGTCGTGCATTGCACGACCTTTTTTTCTTCTCGTACTCTTCCAAATCGTGACAGTGTCTCGATATTAGGCACAATTAGTGACCACGTCACGAGACAATCACCTTCATGGACAACTCGTAAGTATGTGACTTTCCTTGATTAGTCTGCTTTAAGTGCCGGATTCACGGTCTGGAACAGTTGTTGATTCTCCCATCGGCGGCAATCCTCCCGAAATTTCATCGAGCCCCCCTCACCACCATTGCTCGAACGCCCCACGGGTACGAAATGCTCGTGTTTTCTCGACAAGGAGGATCACGTAATGCCAATCATTGGTGAGTCGATACAACGTCTGGGTCTTAGTTGCTAGTGCTCGCTGCACTTCCGATTCTGGTGTTGTTGGAGTTAACGGTACGGCAGGAGCGCAACCGGGTGGGCCGAGATGTTGGACCGAGGCATCTGCAAGTAAGGACGCTAGTCTCTGGGTCTGAACCTACCAACAACTATGGCATTCATAGGGCGCCAGGGACATTCTTGTGCTCGAGAAGGAGACCGGTCAGTGTAGAAGCGAGTTGCTGAACGGAGAGCTCGATACAATTGTTCTCGATCTGGCGTCAACTTCGGGTCCGAGCGGGGTCTGCTGGGGATTGCGGCGCATCCCGACTTTCCCGGAAATCGCGGAGTATATCTCTTCTGGACCGAGAGCACTACGGGTAACGACACAAACGTTTTGAGCGAAACGCCATTGCTCGGAAATCGCGTCGACCGTTATGAATGGGATGGAACGAATCTGACATTCGACCAGAACCTGATCCATATCCGAGCGATCCAGGAAGATGCCGGACAACCGGCCCGCGGCAATCACAATGGTGGCGTCATCGCTTTTGGACCCGACTGAGAAGCTTTACATTTTCATCGGTGATCTTGGGCGACGCGGCCATCTTCAAAACCTTCGATGCGGCCCGAACCGCGGTATGTCCAAGGACCGACGGTGCAGGATGATCAATTCGGCGGGCCGGCACCCGACGATGCGCACCTATCAGGAGTTGTACTAAGACTCAATGACGATGGAACTACTCCAGCGCGAAGCAATCCCTTCTTTCGGGCTGGAGCAGCGTCCATCGGACGGCGAAGTTGGTGCGCAACATCCAGAAGATATTCTCCTACGGTCATCGCAACGGGTTTGGCATGGCTTTCGACCCTGAAGAGGGAGGCGCTTTGGCTGCAGGAGAACGGTGATGACAGCTTTAGTGAAATCAACCGGGTGAACTCCAGGTATGAACGGCGGCTGGATCCAGGTAATGCGGGCCGGCAGAACGGATCGCGCAGTTCAAGGAGAATCGAAACGACCTTCGGCGGAATGACTCTGCAACAGCTTCGGTGGCCGCCGAAAATATAGCCGATACCGAACGCGAGGCACTTTCACGTCTACTCATCACTTCCCGGTTCGCACTACAGCGACCCCGAGTTCAGTTGGAAGTGGGAAGTGGCGCCGGTGGCATCGGCTTTGTGGAAGGGAATGGATTAGGAGGGAAGTTCCGCGGAGACTTGTTTGTGGGGGCGGCTACGCCGTTGCTCGAAGGCGGTTATTTGTTCCGCTTTAGGCTGACCGGTAGTGGCAGAAAGATTGGAGTAAGCGGCAAGACTTAAACGACCGTGTCGCCGACAATCTCGCGAAGCACGAAATCACCGAAAGTGAAGAATTGCTGATCGGCAGAAACTTCGGTGTCGCGACTGACATAGAGACGGGCCCAACGGAAACCTTTTCGTGGTCTCGCTATCAAACGGCGCGATCTACAAGAATATTGAACGAAGGAGATAGAACAGCGCAACAGGATCTCTTGTGAAGGTCGTGCGATAAGTACGACCTTTCCTTTTTGACCTGCGCCAAAAAACAACTGCATTTTACAACTATATAAACGAAGAGCCGCGAAGCAATGCGCACCGCGGAACCGTCGAGCGCCACGGAGGGTGACTGAGTTTGGCAGCAGTGACGTAGCCAGGGTTCAGTCTCCAAACCTGGATCTGTTGAGAGAAGGATTGCATCCCTGGAGGGAAGCGAGAAGATCTCTATGCCATCAACAAGAGAGTGCACCCATACGTCCATGCTGGCATGTTCATGTAGTCTTCGCGACAAAACGTCGTTTACCACTAATCGACGCGTCGTGGCGCGGACGTCTGCACGCTTATCTTGGCGGAGCAGTCCGAGGTACTGAAGCGTTTCCGCGCGCAATTGGTGGCACCGAGAATCATGTGCATTTGCTCCGGGTCTCCGCGCAACCCATCGACTTGCGGATGTTCTCCGTGAGATTAAGCGCTCATCTCTCAATGGGTCGTGGGAGAACTCAACATTCGAAACTTCGCATGGCAAATCGGTTATGGTGCTTTTGCAGTAAGCGCCTCCGCAACCGATGCGGTGGTGCGCTATATCGAAAATCAGGAAGCGCATCACCGCCTATTGAAATTCGAAGACGAGTATATTGACCTCCTTCGCAGAAGCCGCGCAGAGTTCAAAGAAGCTACTTGTGGGACGATTGGTCGCATCCCTCCGGGATGCGATTGCCGTAGTCGCGGCAGCATCCCCTCCGGCTGGACTTCATCCCGGCACAGCTCATCGGGCTCCCCCGGCTCGACGCCTCCTTCGCCGGCCTTCATGGCAACGCGGACTCATAAGGCGCGTCGCGGCTAGGCTCAGCGCCCCGGTCAGGTCAATCACTCGCGCTGGCTAGTTGTTCGCGTGGGCTGGTCAAAGGGAGGGCGGAATGTTGAAACAGGTGCCTTCGCCGACTTTGCTTTCGGCTGAAATGCGGCCGCCGTGGTCGTGGATGATGCCGTAGCTTACGGCGAGACCGAGACCTGTTCCCTGACCGATTTGCTTGTCGTGAAGAATGGATCGTAAATCTTGCTGAGATTCTCCGAGGCGATGCCGACTCCGGTATCCTTGAAACTGATCACGACTGACCCGCCATCGTTGATCGTGCTGATCTCGAGCTCGCCGCCGCGTGGCATGGCGTCGCGCGCGTTGAGAATCAGATTCATGAAAACCTGCTGCAGCTTTGGCGCGCTCCCGGTTACCGGCGGGAGCCCGCTGGCGTAATTCCGAACAACCTCTATGCGTGTGTTACGAAGCTGTGCTTCGAGTAGCTGTATCGTATCGTCCAGCACGCGGTGAAGATCTACAGGCGCCACGCGCGAATCGCTGACTCGCGAAAAGTTCAGGAGATTATTGACGATCGCCGACGCGCGCGACGTTTGAGTATGAATCTTTTCAAGCAGGTGCCGTCGCGGGTCAGATTCGGGAACCTGCTGAATCAGCATCTGAGCATAAGATGAAATACCCGTGAGCGGAGTATTGACTTCATGAGCCACACCCGCGGCGAGCAATCCAATTGACGAAAGCTTGTCCGACTGTTGCAACTGTTCCTCGAGACGAACGCGCTCGGTGATATCCTCAACGGCAATCAAAGTGCCTTCTACTTCGCCTCGCTTTCCCTGCAGAGGAGCCAGCGAAATGTTAAGGATCAGTTCACGCCCGTCCGCGGCGCGCGTGCGGAACTTATAGACTCCCTCCGGCCGCTCTGACTGCCAGTCCGACTGCTCCATCAACCCGCGTAACGTCTTCAGGGTTTCACCGTCGACGATCTTCGCGAGTCTTCGGCCGATGGCGTCTTCACGCTTGACTCCATAAATAACCTCAAGCGCGCTATTCCAGTTGGCAATCCGGCCCTTCGGGCTGATGACCATGACACCGACATTGATTGATTCGACGATATTCTCGTTGAAGTCTTTCAATCGCTCGAGCTCTCGAGCTCTCTGACCCTGCTCCTGCAGCAGTGATGCGTTTTCAATCGCGACCGCGACATAACCCGAAATCGATCGAAGCAGCGCGGAGTCTTCAGACGAAAGCAGAGTGCCTCCGACACCGCGACCGAGTGCAATGACAGCAACGACGCGAGACCGCGCAGCGCAGGGAACGTAATAGCTGAACACGCGAGAGGCGCCGCTGATCTCAGGCGGCTCGCTGATGAGTCCGTCCCCAGGTTCAAAGGCATCAGCGCGCACGATTCCCGTTGCGTCGCTCGAGACTCTCATATGGTTCAGGAAATCGGCAGGCAATTCGACGTTCCTTCCAATCCCCTCAGCGCGCGCGACGCGATAGCCTGACTTCGCCTTCGCATCTTCAACAAAGATCGCGAGGCGCTCGACTGAAAGGACTTCTTTTAACCGTCGAACCAGGCGATCGAGCAAGACGTCGAGCTCTGTAGTTGACGAAAGCGCTCTACCGAAATCCTGCAGCGTAACTCGATAGTCGTACTTCTCGCCGTAGAAGAACCGGTCGATTCGCTCCTGCACCCAGTTCTTCATTGGCGCAAAGAGCATCGCGATCGCACTCATCACGATCGCAGCCACGAGCACTTGTCCTCCTGCAGACAACCACTGACGGAGAAATTCGAAGCTGCCGGCCATTACCGAGCCGAAAAGAACCGCTACTGAAAATGTCGCAATGATGTAAGCCGCTGACCTTCTGACAACGACATCGACGTCCATCAGGCGGTACCGCACAATCGAGTATCCAAGCGTCAGCGGTACGAAGATGAACGGCAAAATGGCTATTGCTGTAAGTAAATCTCCTACCTGTTTCGAAACGAGGAATGACGGAAGGTAGAAGGCCGAAAAGCTCAAGCCTGCGATTCCCATTCCCCAGACCACCCACTTCAATTGCTGGCGGACGACAATCGATCGGGCATTTCTGAATGTTCGAAACAGCAGACCTCCGCTGATCAACAGCGAAGACGCGAACGCGAGAATTTCTACACGTTCGAGAATGCTTCGCGCCGCCACAGGCGACCATGGCAGGTGGGCTCGCAGGGTCACGAACCGCAGCATGACTTCGGCTGCGATCAGGAGTATCGCAGGAACGTAGAGCAACATCGCAAGCCAGCGTCGCTCTTTGAACAAATGGTAACGCGATGGATAGATCGCTGCGAAGTGCACAAAGAGCGGTGCCAGCAGGATCAACGCGATTGTCTCAGTGAGATCGATGACCTTGTCGAACTGTGTGCGCAGCTCTTCAGTTGGACTGAATGCGTGAACGACGAATGCCAGGAGGCAGATGATGAAGAAATGGGCTACATACGGCGCCCTTCCCTGCCTCAGAAGAACATAGACTCCGATGATGAGATAGGTCAGACCTATCAAAGCCAGATAGAGTCCCCGGCCAAAATGCGGCTGTCGAAGGTCGAGCTTATCGAAATCGGCGACACCTTCGCCGATCTCGGTATCACCGGCATCATTCATCCGCACGATCAGGTAGCTGAGCCGGGTCTGCTCTAAACCGAGATCTTTCTCATGATCGATGTACATCTGAACCTGATGTGCACCGGTTATTTCATCGAATGGCGCGTTACCGGTAGAGCTGATGCCAACCAGCCTGTCACCTCGTCTGATGCCCGCTCGAGCAGCAGGGCTTCCTTCATCAACGCGGTCTGCCACTATCCCGCGGTCACCCCGATCCATCCAGATGACGCCGTCCGTGAGAATCGGCTTCTGGACGATCCGGTCACGCAGGTTGAACGCCGCGGCTGCGAGCGCTAACAGCGCCACGAAAAGCAGAAGCAGCGTCCTTGTAGCAACCCTGGTTGTGCCTGCACTCGATTTCATACGGAAGAGTGGTCAGTGGATCAGTGGTCAGTGGTCAGTGGTCAGGATGGAGTTCAAGTTAATTGCTACGGTTAGCTACAAGCACTAAAGCTTGAACTCCAAAACTGAACACTGACCACTGACCACTGTCCACTGACCACTCATATAGGCAATACTCGTTCCAACTTGAACCTATCCCTAGCCAAACCTAGCACTTACAGCTATCGGCACGGGGGGAGGTACAATATCAGCCCAGCAGATTAACCCAAGGAGTTTATGACGACGCAGAGTTTTCCATTTTTTTGGAATCAAGTCCGAGATTTCGGAGCATCAACTGGAGATCTACCAGCTGAACATAACTCCTCCCCGGACCGATCTGAATGAACGCGTCGCCACCAATTGAAGGTTGCCGTCGTCGGCTCCGTTCAATTGATTGAGAATGTTGCGAATGTCAATTATCGCCTGCCAACGCCAGGGCAAGCCAAAAGTCGGAAGTTCCTGAGTGACATAAACGTTAATGTTGGGATCGTAGACACTCATCCGACCTGCAAAAGGATCGATTGCGAACACAACCGCATCCGGCGATAGCCGCACGACCGTCGATACACGAGTCCCGGTCCTTTCCGAGAGATCAAGGTCGAGCTTGGCAGTCGCTACCTGAAAGAAGCCATTCGAGACGAGTCCCGCGGGAGATACCTGATCGGGAGGCTGAACGCTCAGCCGAGAGCCGCTTCCGAAGCTATAGCCTACCGATGCAGTCAGCTCGTCGGTCAGCTGCCGCGCATACATGAAGCGAACGCCACGCGCGGCACTATTGATCGAGCTTACCTGATAGGCGATCTGCGCGGCCTCTCGAAACGCGTGTTCAGTCGCGGGAGATGCCTCGAGGGGAAGTGCGAGCACACCGACGCCGTGACCGGCGATGATGTCGTAGAAGGCCGAAGCCTCAATCGAAGACTTTCCCTTTTCGAAGATGCGCTCAACACCAAATTCGAGCCTTCGACTGCGGTCGAGCACGGGAGCGTCGGCGTAAGCGAGCTCAGCTGTATGATTCTCGAACGGGGCTTCAATATTCTCCGTTGAGAGTCCTTCACCCGTTAATCGTCCCTGCTCCGATCCTGGAGTCAGTGCGGCGTTGAATCTCCAACTCGCGCTGGGCGAGTACTGGAACGCGAGTCGCGGCAGAATGCTGTCGCGCTGCCTCGAAGCCGATCCTACAAAGCGCGCGTAATCGAACCCGTAGATCACAAGCAACGGTTGAAAAACCTGCCATTGGCCTACAGCAGAAACTGAAACCTGGTTCAGAGTTCCTACCTTCTGAATCCCTGCCGGACCGGCCGACATCAATTGAACACTCTCTGCGGGTAGAGCAGCAGGACCAGACGGCTGCAACAGGTGGGATCACTGAGTTGTTGTCAAAGTCAGGCTGGATTCCATCCGCACCAAGCATTCTCGGCTTTCCGTACGCGATCTCGCCGTAACCGACACTAGCGGTTATCTGATGACTTGGCGCTGGACGCAGACTGGCAATAGCTTCGACTCGTTGTGGAGCGAGCCCGCCAAACCCGCGTTGACCAATCAGTGCCATTTCAACGCCACGAATATTTCCGGCAACAGCAAAATTCGTCCCAAAGGAAGCGGGGCCCGCGAAAGCCGAACCCGCTAGCGAGCTTGCCGCCACAAACTGCATGGCTCCATGGAACGAAGGGCGATAGCCGGTATAGCGGTCGATCGGTTCGTTATTGGCTACGTCGACTGTTGTACCCGGCGCAGTCGAGGTTGAGGACCCATTCGCGTCAAGATGCAGCACGTGACGAGGAACGCTGCGTCCTATCCAGCGATAGTCGTCGCGATCGCCCCGTTGATCGACAAGTCTGTCTTCGCGTTTGAGAGCGAAGTCGAATGTCTTCTTTTCGCTGGCATCCAGCGAAACTCTGGTAAGCACTGCACGGTAACCGTCCGCTGCAGCCCTTAGCTTGTAGACACCGGCAGAGATCGATGTAGTGAATTTTCCGTCGTATTCGGTCTTGACGCTTTTGACCTCGCGACCATTCAGGGCAACCTCGAACAATGCGACAACAGCTCCGCCAAGCGGCTGACCTGCATCATCCTTAACTGTGCCTGATATGACTGCGAGCGTTGTCGTGGTCTCAGCCCGTACAGAGGTAAGCGCGACACCAGGCAGCAAAGCCAGCGCTAAAAGTGCACATCCCACCGGCAGGAATTGCACAGATTTTCTCATAGGGACCCGCCTTTCGATCACAAGTCTTCCCCTTGGGGACCTGTTCGCGGGGATGGGTAGCGGTGCGCGAACAATACCTCCAGAACGAGAAAGCCCACAAACTATGCAAAAATTTTCGTTTATCGCACCGTCAGTGTCAAGTTGGAGCTCTTAGTTTAGAGTTCAAGCTTCAGCTTGCCGCAAGCTAAACGCTTGGACTCTAAATCTAGGCGCCCTGCTGCGCGGCCTTCTCTGCAGCCTTAGTCCTCGGCGGAGGTTGAGCGGTGGCGGGCCGAAAGAATATCCTCGTCTCGCTCGCAGATAACATTTCATAGCCGATACCGGCCCAGACTATTCGCCGCGAAAGCAGGGACGCGGTGAGATTTGCCAGGTAGAGGAGCGCGGCTACCGGTCCCAACAGGACAAAAACAGGACCAAACTCGCGTATCGCCGCAGCCGATTGTGGCATCATTTGGGTTGCGAGACGCAGCCTCGTCCAACTGTTGAGGACTCCCAACAAAAACGTCAGTCCAAGCAGGCTAGCCAGAATGGCAGTTCCCTTCCCGCTTGTTCCGCGCTACGAGCGAGCCAAGCACCCACAGAAGGCCACCCCAGAACGTAATGTTGAAGAGGAGATTTGTGACGAGAGTCAGCTGCCACACACGTGGCGCATAGACTCGCGTGATCCGCATCTGACGGGTTGTAAACTCGAAGACTTCAGAAAACGTCGGATCGACAGGTGATGGTACAAGACAACCTGAAACGAACCTGATTCGCATTCCTGATTCTTGTACGGCCTTGCTGAGGACGTAATCGTCGCTCACTGCGCCTCTCCATCGATCCCCCACACCCAGCTTGTCAAAGGTCGCGCGCATGATCGCCGTCGACCCGCCCCAGGCGAAGCTTGATCGTTCGCCGAGGACGCTCAGGGCACTCGCGTTCCACACCGAGAGCAACAAAGACGGAAACGCCCATCTTTGTGGCACAAACCAACGATAACCGGTCGCCGCGCCGACTCGCTTTCCGTCAACTGAGGTCGCGATCTCGGCAAGCCATTCTGATGGCGGACAAAAATCTGAATCTGCGAAGACGATCACCTCGGCACGCCGGTCAATCGAGTTCATCGTCTCCAACGCCACTCGCAGATTGTGTATCTTCTGGCCTTCGTCTACAGATTCGCCGGCCGTCACAAGCCACGCCGAACGCCGCGTTTCGCGAATCACACTGGCAACAGAAGCGTAGGCAGCATCGTTCTCGTTTTCGGTTACGAATACGAGCTCGTAGTCACGGTAGTCCTGATTACAGAATCCGCGGATGTTTTCTTCAAACTCCTCTCGACCCGCGCCAAACCCTTTGCACGGCACTATGACGAATGTCTTCGGCTGGAACCGGTGCTGGGGCAGTGTGTGGACGTGGCGCGAGTAATAGATCGAGCGCAGAGTAATCAACAGGGCCCCGAGCGCCTGAAGTGCGACGACAACTGCCAGCAAAATAAGGATTGATTCAACCATTGCTCATGCAATTCGGGGGAGAAACAGTAGGGCGCGGCTTGATCGAGTATAACTGAACTTGTCTGGTTTGCTAACCCCGGAGCGAGGCGGCTATCATGGTATTCCCTCAAGGTTGACGACCTCAAGGTTGATACTGGGATCGAGGAGAGGATGCGCTTACCGCCGACGTTGCGACGCGTGGTGATCACGGGAATCGGATGTGTGACTCCAATCGGAATCGGCCGCGAGGCCTTCTGGCAGTCATTGCGCGCGGGAAAAAGTGGTGGGGGACCAGTAACGCGCTTCGATGCGTCGGAACTTCCGGTGCGTGTAGCCGCCGAAGTAAAAGATTTCGACGCCGATCGCTTCATTCCCATCAAGGACCGGCAGCACGTTTCAACGGCGGTTGCGTTTTCTCTGGCAGCCGCCAAATTGACATTCGCCGACAGTGGTATTGATCCCCGGTCACTCGATCTCGATGAGAGGCGCAACATCGGGATTGTGCTTGGAAGCGGCGGCGCGAGTCTTGGTTTCCTCGAAAAGCAGTTCCGTTTCTATTTCACCAACGAGGCGCGCAAAGGCAGCGTCTACACCATTCCAACCGCGACACCTGGCAGCCTGCCGAGCGAAGTCTCGATGGCTTTCGGTTTGCGCGGCTTCAGCCATCTGGTATCGACGGGATGCACTTCATCAACGGATGCGATCGCATATGCGGCTCAGATGATCGCACTTGGCCGCATAGACACCATTCTCACAGGAGGCGTCGATGCGCCGTTCGCGCATAGCATCATGCTCGGCTTCTGCGTGATGAAAGTTATGACTTCATCGTGGAATGATGACCCGGCGCGTGCCTCAAGGCCTTTCAGCCGTGACCGCGACGGCTTTGTGCTCGGCGAGGGAGCTTACTTTCTGTTGCTCGAGGAACGCGAACGCGCGCGTTCGCGCGGAGCAAGAATCTATGGCGAGATCGCGGGTTACGGTTCAACCTGTGATGCGTATCACCGTGTACGCCTTGACGAGAGCGGCATCGAACCCGCGCGCGCGATGACGCTCGCAGCCGAAGATGCCGGCATCAGTATCAATGATATTGACTACGTCAACCTGCACGGCACCTCGACCGAATTGAACGATCGGATCGAAACGCGGGCCGTCAGGATCGCCCTCGGCCAGCACGCGGACGAAACACCTATGAGCGCGACCAAATCAATGATCGGCCATCCGCAGGGCGCATCAGGCGCTGCAGGCGTGACTACTATTCTGGCGGCGATCTCCGAAGGTTTCATTCCGCCAACCATCAATCTTGATGAGCCGGACCCGGAATGCGACCTTGACTATGTCCCCAATCGCGCCCGCAAAGGCGAGGTCAATGTAGCGCTCAGCAATTGCATCGGCTTTGGGTCGAAGAATTCCGCGCTCGTGATCACGAGGGGCGAATGAACTTATGGCACTTATGACTGGGGCGTGGTCGCATCTATTTGGTGAACGAAGCACCGAGCCGGAACTGATCGATGGTTCCGACTATACGACCGAAGAGTACGTTGGAAGTCTCGGCGATCTGCGCTGGGTCAACCGCAATCTTGGTGGTGAGTCTGCACTCGCGCGCCATCTTTATCCGATGATTGCAACCGCGAATCGCTCGCCGGTGCGAATCCTGGATGTTGGAACCGGTTCCGGTGATCTGCCGATCGCAATCGTCAAATGGGCACGGTCGCAGCGAATCAACGTGGATTTCACGATTCTCGATATCAACGAGATAGCAGCTCGGGAGGCTGGGAACCTGGCACATGAGTTTCCCGAGATTCGAGTGGTTCGGGCCGATGCTCTGAAGGCGCCGTTCAAAGATGCGAGTTTCGATTTTGTGCTGGCGTCTCTTTTTCTTCATCATTTCGAGACTCCAACCGCTGCCCGCCTGATCCGCGAATTCAGCCGGATGGCGCGGCGCGCGGTAATCATCAATGATCTGCGCAGGCACCCGATCGCGTACTATGGAATCAAAGTACTGACAAGGGTGCTTTCAAACAACCGCCTGGTAAGGCACGATGCGGCGCTGTCTGTTTTGCGCGGCTTTACTGAGAACGATGTCCTTGCGATCTCGAGACTTTCGGGTGTCGCGCTTCAATCTACAAGGAGCTTTCCGTTCCGCCTGGTACTGATTTCACAAAACGGGGCAGCGGGAGAAGAATCAAAAGAATGACAAGCGACGATGTGGTCAAGGTTTTCGAGGGGTCAGAGGCGCTCCTCAGCGGACACTTTCTACTCTCATCAGGATTACACAGCCCGCAGTATCTTCAATGCGCGCTCGTGCTTGCGCACCCGCACATCGCGGAAGAGCTCGGTCGCGAGCTTGGTCGCAAGCTGCGTGATGACCCTTTGATCGATTGGATCGACTTCGTGATTGCTCCGGCGCTGGGAGGCGTGATCGTCGCTCACGAAGTCGCAAGAGCGCTCGGTGTAAGGGCGCTGTTCACGGAACGGCAGGACGGCGCAATGACATTGAGGCGAGGCTTCAGGATCGAGCCGGGCGATGCGGCGGTAGTTGTCGAAGACGTGATCACAACCGGCGGTTCGACGCGCGAGGTGATGGAGGTTGTCGAACAATATGGCGGACGCGTAACCGGCGTAGGATCGCTGATAGACAGGAGCGGTGGAAGTGTTGAATTGGGAGTGCCGCGCCACGCGCTTGCAGTTCTCGAAGTACCAACATACGACCCAGGCGAATGTCCGATGTGCAAAGAAGGTTCAGTTGCGGTGAAACCGGGAAGCCGAACTGCTCGCATTCAACCCCAAGCTAAAGCTTGAACTCAAACCTCGTCTGTTTGAGCGTGAATTCAAACACACGAGGTTTGAGTTCAAGCTTCAGCTTGGGGTGTAGCAAGTTTTCTGATTGTTCCGAACTATGAATCTGCGCCTGACAATCGCATACGACGGGACGAACTATCAGGGGTGGCAGTTTCAGGCGGACGCGAAGACGGTCCAGGGAGAATTCACTTCAGCGCTCACGCAACTCGATGGTGAGCCGGTGGTCGTGCATGGAGCCGGGCGCACTGACGCCGGAGTTCACGCACTCGCTCAGGTTGCTTCGGTGCGCTTGACCCGGGCGCGCAAGCCCGATGAAGTGCTTCGTGCATTGAATGGCAGTCTGTCGCGCGAGATCAGAATAGTTTCAGCCGAGCGAGGCAAGTGAGGAGTTCAATGCTCGATTCCACGCAAAGAGCAAGACATACCGTTATCAGATATACAATGCGGCGGTAATGAATCCGCTGCTCGAGAGGTATGCTTGTCATTACCCGTTTGAACTGAGCGATGAGGCTATCTCGCATGAGGCTCGATCGTTGATGGGTACACATGATTTCACGGCCTTTACAGTCACGGGTTGTGAAGTCACGACTCGTGTACGCACTCTTCTCGATTTCAAGCTCAGGCGCGAGGGCCCGCTCGTCAGTTTTGAGTTCACGGGCGACGGGTTTCTGCGGTATCAGGTTCGCACAATGGTCGTTGCTCTCCTTGATACCAGCCGTGGACGGCTTGGGTCATTGACGATTGCGGACTTGCTCGAGCGAGGAGATCGTGGACTGACTGGTAGAATGGTTCCGGCCAAAGGGTTGACGTTAATGAAAGTCGAGTATTAGTATCCAAATCGCATCATGTTAGATCTTGCTGGAGTTATTGAACCCGGCTCGCGAGACGAAGAACTTCTTCGACAAATCGACCCAAGCCGGCTCCCTCGCCATATAGCTGTAATAATGGACGGCAACGGGCGCTGGGCCAAGCGCAAGCATTTGCCGCGAGTTGCAGGACATCGCGCGGGTGTGGAAGCTGTTCGCGCTACAGTTGAGACTTGCGCGCGACTGGGTATCAATGCCCTGACACTCTACGCATTCTCTGTCGAAAACTGGAAGCGTCCACCGTTCGAGATCGAAGCGCTGATGACTTTTCTCAAGGAGTATCTGCGCAAAGAACTTGAAAGCATTCATCGAAACAACATTCGGTTCGAAACAATCGGCCGCGTCAGCGAGCTCGAGGAGTCGGTTCAATTTGAGCTGCGCTCAGCGATTCGCAAAACCGCAAATAACAGCGGAATGGTCCTCAACGTCGCTCTCAATTATGGCGGCCGCGTCGAAATAGTGGATGCGTGCCGCAGGCTGCTTGATAAATGCCTTGCCGAGGGACGGCTGCCCGAGACGATTACTGAATCTGACATTCAGCGGCTGCTGTATACATCGAATCTTCCTGATCCCGACCTGCTGATTCGCACGAGCGGTGAGCTTCGTATCAGCAACTTCCTGCTCTGGCAGATTGCATACGCTGAGATCTACGTGACCGATGTTCTCTGGCCTGATTTCCGGCGAACGGACCTATTCAACGCAATCATCGACTTTCAGAAACGCGATCGGCGCTATGGTGGTCTGAACGACGGGTCTGTGCGTGCCGTCGTGAATGCAAAATGACCAGGCCGAATTGACTTCCGCCAGATGATCCGCATCCTCACTGCGATCGTTTTTCTCCCCATCCTGTTTGCCACTATATGGCACCCGAATCCATTGTTTTTTGCGGGGCTCGCGACGGCGGCGATTCTGCTCGGCATGAACGAGTTCTGCACGCTTGCATCGAACGTCATATCTCCAGGTACCAGGGTCCTCGCTCTCGTGGTGTCGGCAGCAATCTGTGCCGCAGCGTACTTTGACAATCTCGGCCTCTTTGGCGCGATGATCCTGATTCTGATCGTCGGGGATCACGTTCTGAAACTTGCGCACGAGCCGGATCTTCCGAAAATGCTCCCCTCGTCGGCGGCTCCTGTCTTCGGCGTGGTTTATGTTGCATTGCTCAGTGGCTTCATTATCTCGCTTCGCGTCATCGACAGTCCGATTCCAGACCTCGCGTCAAAGCTGCTTACACTTTTCTTTATTGTAGTCTTCGCCGGCGACACGTTTGCATACTACACAGGTCGAACTATTGGACGGCACAAGCTGGCTCCGCGGATCAGTCCAGGAAAGACAATCGAGGGAGCAATCGGCGGACTTGCAGGTAATGTCGCAGCGGGACTGATAGCGCACTACACATTCTTTCCCGAGTTGCCAATTGCGCACGCCGTACCGCTATGTCTTGTGATGGGGGTCCTCGGAATCCTCGGCGATCTTTACGAATCAATGCTCAAGCGTGGAGCACACGTGAAGGATGCGGGTAAACTCGTACCGGGCCACGGCGGCGTGCTCGACCGCCTGGATAGCATGGTCTTTAATGCTCCGCTCCTGTATTACTATAGCCACTACTTCCTGCGGCAGCCCTGATGCGCTGGGGATAGGCTAGGGAGCCGGAGACATTGGGCGAATCTATGAAACGTGTTGCGATCCTGGGATCGACAGGATCGATCGGCCGCAACAGCCTGCGTGTAATCGAAGAACTCGACAGAATGTTCGAAGTTGTCGCGCTCGGTGCGGGCTCAAATGTCGAGCTCCTCGCACAACAGATCGAGCGACATCGACCTCGCCTTGTCTCGGTCACCGATGAAGACGCTCGCGACCGGCTCCTGCGTGAAATCAAAAAAAACAGTCTTGCTCATACGCCCTCGATAGCGATCGGTGTAGACGGGTTGATCGAAGTTGCTACGATCGATGGCGTCGAGACTGTGATCAGCGCCGTAGTCGGTGCGCGAGGGCTCGTTCCGACTCTCCGCGCGCTCGAAGCCGGGCGTCGTGTGGCACTCGCTAACAAAGAGACCCTCGTGATTGCCGGCGAAATCATGAAGAGGGCTGCAACAAGGGCAGGTGCCGAGCTGCTTCCCGTTGACAGCGAACATAATGCATTGCACCAGTGTCTGCGGGGTGCGCGACACTCGGAAGTGAGAAGGCTCATTCTGACCGCATCGGGTGGTCCTTTCAGAAGAGCTTCGCGGGATGCGATCGAGAATGCCACAACAACCGAGGCACTCAACCATCCGACCTGGAGAATGGGTGAAAAGATCACGATCGATTCTGCGACACTAATGAACAAAGGCCTGGAAGTCATCGAGGCTCACTGGCTTTTCGATTTTTCGCCGGAATCGATCGATGTCATAGTCCACCCGCAATCTGTAGTCCATTCAATGATCGAGTATGTCGATGGATCGGTGATCGCTCAGATGGGGGTCACTGATATGCGGCATGCAATTCAATACGCGCTTACCTATCCGGACCGGTACAAGTGTTCATTGCCACCATTGGACCTGGCGCTGCTCAGCAGACTCGAGTTCGAAGCACCGGACACCGAGCGTTTTCCGTGTTTGAAGCTGGCATACGAAGCGCTTGCGACTGGGAAGACGATGCCCGCCGTACTGAATGCAGCAAATGAAGTCGCGGTAGCTGCATTCCTGGAAAACAGGATCAAGTTTGGAGATATTCCGCGATTGATCAACGCTGCGTGCAGTGCGCACACCCCGGTTCCCGCCGATTCTCTCGATGACGTCCTGCGGGCGGATGGATGGGCAAGGCAGTTTGTTGGTGAAAGAGTGAGAGGCAGCGTACCGACCCTCGGGAGCGCCGGTCTGGAGCGCCGGCCTCCAGCCGGCCGCGAGCCGCGAAGCGTGCGAGTCTTATGACAGATGAAGACTCGCACGATTCGCGGCTCGCGGCTCGTGGCCGGTCTGGAGACCGGCGCTCCCAGGGTGCCTAAATTTGACTCTCCTCCGGGTGTGCCATAGACTTTGAGATTGCGGGAAGTATAAGAGAGGTGTCTTTTCTGTGGGTTATGTAGCATTTATCATTATTCTTTGTGCGATGGTGGTCATACATGAGTTTGGCCATTTCATCGTTGCAAAGCTGCTGGGTATCTCGGTCGAAACATTCTCAGTTGGTTTTGGCCCGCGACTTCTGGGATTTCGAATCGGCGAAACAGATTACCGGTTGAGCGCGATTCCACTCGGAGGCTATGTCAAGTTTCGTGGTGAGAACCTCGAAATGATTCAGGGCAAGAGCGAAGGTTCGATCGATGAATTCCTGGCTCATCCGAAGTGGAAACGCTTCCTCGTGGCGATCGCCGGCCCGGCCTTTAATATCGCGACGGCACTTCTCATTCCGATGACCGCGATTCTTATCGGATTTCAGGACAGCACCTTCCTTGCTCAGCCGGTCAAGGTCGGACTCGTACGCCCCGGTTCGGCCGCAGAAGCCGCTGGCCTGCAACGCGGTGATCGCATTCTTTCCTATAGTGACAATCAGCATCCGAACTGGGAGGATTTTCTTCTCGATGTGCGCCTGCGACCTAACGAAGAGATCCCGCTGAAGATCGATCGTGGGGGACAGATCGTCGATTCGGTTGTCAGGGTCAAGGCAGAGACTTTCGATAAAGAGCAGGTCGGGACGATTGGAATTGAACCCTATCAGGATCATGTGCGCGTCGACAGGGTCAGCAATGACTCACCAGCCGCCCGTGCCGGGCTTCAGGCCGGCGATAGGATAGTCGCAATTGAAGGTGAGCCGGTGATGTCGGAGAGTCAGTTTCGGGAGAGCCTCAAGAGTTCCAATGGACAACCGATCACGCTCAAGGTCGATCGCAGCGGTCAAACCGTCGAGTTGAAAGCAGCCCCTTTCCGTGATCAGGAATCGGGCGATTACCGGCTGGGCATCATTCTCGGTCGGACAAGCTACGTCAAGACTTCCTCACTCGCGGTAGCATTCCGCTATGCAGTGGACTACAACTGGCGGATTCTTCGCCTGACGGGAGTTTTCCTCAAGCAGGTGTTTGCCGGGAAACGCTCAGCGCGCGGTGCGGTTGCAGGTCCAATAGGGATTGCACAGGCCACGAAGGAGCAGTACGAGCTTGGGGGCTGGGCAGCGACGATTGAGCTGATGGGAATGTTGAGCCTTAATCTCGGCGTGTTGAATCTGCTTCCCATACCGGTGCTCGACGGCGGTGTCATCGTTCTGATCCTGATCGAGGCACTTCTGGGCCTCGTGGGAATCACGATGTCGATGAATGTCCGAGAGAGGATCCAACAGGTCGGCTTTGTGATCGTGATGTTGATCATGGGGTTCGCCATCTTCAACGACGTCTTTAAGCTGGGAGAGCGCTGGTTCAGCTCTCCTCCAGCGCAGCAACAAACTAACAAGTAGGGAAGTAGTGGCCAGTGGCCAGTGGTCGGTGGCCAGTGGTCAGTAGTCAGTAGCTGTCAGCAGCTAACAGCAAGCACTGACCACCGACCACTGATCACTGGCCACTGATCTCTGGTTCTTCTTATGGAACAAAAAGAAGGTTTTGTTCGTGGTCTTGGCCTGCTCGATTCGACGATGATCGTGGCCGGCTCGATGATCGGCTCAGGCATCTTCATCGTTTCCGCCGACATCGCTCGACAGGTGGGCTCGCCCGGCTGGTTGCTGGTCGTTTGGATCATCACCGGATTGCTGACGCTCATGGCTGCGCTCAGTTACGGTGAGCTTGCCGCGATGATGCCGAAGGCGGGCGGCCAGTATGTCTACCTGCGTGAAGCCTTCTCTCCGCTTTGGGGATTCCTTTATGGATGGACCCTCTTTTGCGTGATTCAGACGGGAACGATCGCGGCGGTCGCGGTTGGTTTTGCACGATATCTCGGCGTTCTATGGCCCGCGGTCTCTGAAGACAATTACATCATATCTCCGATGCGGCTTGGATCAGGCTATGCGCTTTCGCTTTCAACAGCGCAGCTTGTCGGCGTTTTGATGATCGCACTGCTGACGTGGATGAACACGCGCGGGTTGAAACTCGGCAAGCTGGTCCAGAATGTCTTCACCGTAGCAAAGACCGGAGCATTGATTGCACTGATTGTTCTGGGTGTGATTATCGGATGGAACGCAGATGCGGTAGCGGCGAACTTCGGCGATCTGTGGACGGTACGGGGAACTCTGCAGGATGTTGGCGACGGGTTGACGGCGGCGGCTGCATTCGGGCTCTTTGTCGGCATTTGCGTTGCGCAGACAAATTCACTCTTTTCCGCCGATGCATGGCACAACATCACGTTCACAGCAGGAGAGGTCAAAGATCCGAAACGGAACATTCCGCTGTCGCTCGCATTCGGAACTTTTCTGGTGATCGGGTTGTATCTTCTCGCGAATATCGCCTACCTGGTGACACTTCCGCTGACTGCAATTCAACAGGTTCCCAGCGATCGAGTCGCTTCGGCAACAGCAGACGTTATATTTCCGGGATCGGGCGCTGTGATGATGGCGATCGCCATCATGATCTCAACGTTCGGGTGCAACAACGGACTGATCCTGACGGGCGCTCGCGCCTACTATGCGATGGCAAAGGACGGTCTATTCTTTCGCGCAGCTGGCGATCTCAACAGTTTTCACGTTCCTGCGTGGGGACTGGTGATTCAGGGAATCTGGGCGGCAGTACTCGTATTGCCGCGCACGGTGAGGTCAGTTGATGCGGCGGGCGTGCCCACAGCTTACGGAAATCTTTATGGCAATCTGCTGACCTACGTTATCTGTGCAGCGCTGATCTTCTATATTCTGACGATTGCGGGAATCTTTCGGCTGCGACGCACGCGGCCGGAAGCCGAGCGTCCGTATCGGGCCTTTGGATATCCAGTGATACCCGCGCTTTATATAGTTGGCGCGAGCGTGATTTTGATTGTGCTCTTCGTTTATCAATGGCAGATCACGTGGCCCGGACTGATCATCGCCGCCACCGGATTTCCGGTTTATTACTTCTGGCGTTCGGTCGCGCGGAGACGAGGCCGGGAGGCGGCAGAGGCGATCGGGGATTGACCGGCATCTCCCTTCGAGTTTAGAGTTAGCGCCATTCAAAACCGCGCGGAACGTTGGCTTCATCTCTTCGGTAGTTCCGCCGGAGAATCTCATCTTAACCAGGAGGCCTTGATGGCAAATATGATGGCGAGGAAATCGATCGCTGCGCTCAAAGCGGAGGCGGCGACTGGCGGTGAGCACGGCCTCAAGCGAACGCTTTCGGCAATGAATCTGGTTTCGCTTGGAATCGGAGCGATCATTGGCGCGGGTATTTTCGTGCTTACCGGCTCGGCGGCGGGAAATTATGCCGGCCCTTCGATTGCTCTCTCATTTGTACTGGGTGGCATTGCGTGCGCCTTCGCAGGATTGTGTTATGCCGAAATGGCATCGACCGTGCCGATAGCGGGCAGCGCTTACACATATGCCTACGCAACTATGGGCGAGTTCGTCGCCTGGATCATCGGCTGGGACCTGATTCTTGAATACTCGCTCGGAGCGGTGACCGTTGCGATCGGATGGTCGGGCTACGTTGTCAGCTTCCTCAAGAGTCTCGGAATAGTTCTGCCTGAGCGTTTGACATCGGCACCGCTTAAGTTTGATCCGATTTCGGGTGTTTGGGAGCAGACAGGAGCACTGATTAATATTCCTGCGATGCTGATTATCGTGATCGTAACCGCTCTGCTGGTGATCGGTATTCAGGAATCGGCGAACGTCAACAACTATGATCGTAGTCATCAAGGTTGCGATCGTACTGATCTTTATCGTTGCGGGTATCGGGTTCGTGAGTACCGCGAACTGGGTAACGCCGGCTAATCCAACCGGTGCCTTCATACCACCGAACACCGGAAACTTCGGTGAGTTTGGCTGGAGCGGTGTGCTTCGGGGAGCGGGGGTGGTGTTCTTCGCCTTCATCGGTTTCGATGCGGTATCGACCGCGGCGCAGGAAGCCAGAAATCCGCAAAAGGATATGCCGCTCGGAATCATGGGCTCACTGGTCGTCTGCACAATACTGTATGTGCTGGTCGCTATCGTATTGACGGGCGTTGTTCCTTACACCAGCCTCAAGGTACCGGATCCGATTGCAGTCGGAATCGATGCTCTTGGAATGACGTGGCTCGCGATCCCAATCAAGCTTGGAGCGATTGCGGGATTGAGCTCAGTGATTCTGGTGATGTTGCTGGGGCAGCCGCGAATCTTCTATTCGATGGCGAATGATGGATTGCTTCCACGATTCTTTGCGAAGGTGCATCCGAAATTCCGGACGCCTTACATAACAACGTTGATCACCGGTGTAATCGTGATGATCGCGGCGGGCTTGCTTCCGATTGGAATTGTCGGTGAGCTTGTCAGCATCGGAACGCTTTTCGCATTTGCAGTTGTCTGCGTAGGCGTTCTCGTTCTCCGAATTACGCAGCCTGAAGTTGAAAGGCCGTTCAAGACTCCCTGGGTGTATTTTGTTGCGCCTGCAGGTGCCTTGTCGGCTTTCCTGCTGATGGCCGGGTTGCCGCTGGATACGTGGTATCGGCTGGCGATCTGGCTGGTGATCGGGCTGGTGATTTACTTCGTCTACGGAGCAAGACACAGCCGACTGGGGAACAAGTAGTAACTGAGGAGCGCCGGTCTCCGACCGGCCACGAGCCGCGAAGCGTGCGAGTCTTGGAAAGTCCTTGTGCTGAAGACTCGCACGCTTCGCGGCTCGTGGCCGGTCTGGAGACCGGCGCTCCCAGGACCGGCGCTCTCCTGGGTTACTTCAATGCTGCCATCTTTGCCGAGAGTTTGCCGTCATCGTGGCAGGACATGCAGGTGATGCTCGAGCTCGCAGCTGACGCGGGATCACTCTTCCACTTCTTTGCTACGGTTCCGTACGGCGTATCCCCTGCTACTTCAATAATCTTGTCCAGATATTTCGCCAGCTCGTCGGTCCGGCCGGTGCGCTGAGCTGACATGTGCCAGACCGCCAAGCAACTCACCGCGCAAATGCAGTGGCAGCTTATCAACAGCAGGAGCCTGCTGTTTCCAGAGTATCTGGTAACTGTCATAAGCGCGTGACCAGGCTGCTGCACGAAGCTCTTTGGGAAGGCGGTCGGCAAAGAGGACATGCGTGCCTCCTACGACAGCGGCTACACCACCGTTTTCCGGTCCCAGCTTCTGCGCCTGAGAGATGCGATCGAGTGCAGTTTTGTAATGGCTGTTGAACTCATCATTGCGATTTGCTTCAAAAGCCTTGACCGCGCGGTACATCGCTGCACCACCACTCCAGGCGAGCAACTCCGCCTTTGAGCCCGGACGCTGCTCAAGGAGAACCTCGACGTTTTTCTCGCCGCGCGTTGAATCGTTCCATGTTATCGGCGAGGAAACCGGCAAACAGGTCTTCACGCACAAGGGTATGGATTGTCAGTCGAGTCTCTGAGAGAGGTGGCTGCAGAGACTGGGCAATCGCAGCTCCAGCCAGGACAACGAGAAAGATACTTCTTTTTAGTAATCGCATGTCAACCTCCGTATCGGATTGTCTCAAACCTCGTACGCATTCCCACCTAACGAGGTTCGGTCTTTTCAGCCACCTAAGATGCATCAATCGCAGGCACTAGTCCAGACATTCGGTGCGGTCTTGCGGCCCGTCTCGCTCGGTCGTATGATTTGAGGCTGTCCTCATCGAGCTATGATCGGATTAACTTAGTATGTAATGGAGGAATGAACAATGGCGTTGCGTATCGGTGATACCGTTCCCGATTTCAGTGCTGAAACGACAGAAGGCCCCGTGAGCTTTCACCAGTGGATTGGTGACAGCTGGGCCGTGCTTTTCTCACATCCAAAGGACTTTACGCCAGTCTGCACAACAGAGCTTGGCGAGGTTGCTCGCCTTAAACCTCAATTCGAGAAGCGAGGTGTTAAGGTCATTGGCCTGAGCGTCGATCCGGCCGATTCCCACAAACTCTGGGCGAAGGACATTGAGGAGACTCAAGGACACGCGCTCAATTTCCCCCTGATTGCAGACTCGGACCGCAAAGTTTCGGACCTGTACGACATGATTCACCCGAATGCGAGCGAAACCTTCACGGTCCGCTCGGTCTTCATCATAGGTCCGGACAAAAAGATAAAGGCGACGTTTACTTATCCCGCAAGCAGCGGACGCAACTTTGATGAGATTCTCCGTCTCATCGACTCGCTCCAGCTGACGGCGAAATACAGTGTCGCGACTCCCGTGAACTGGAAGCAGGGCGAAGATTGCATCATCGTCCCAGCTGTTTCTGACGAAGCCGCCAAAGAAAAATTCCCCGGCGGCTGGAAGACGTTGAAACCGTACCTGCGAATTGTCCCGCAACCCGGGAAGTGAGGAGATGGGGTCAGGGGTCGGGGGTCAGGAGTGCGGAGTATGGATTTCAGGACTTGTCAGCTTGCTCGTTTAGATAGTTCAATATAACAAATGACAAGCTAAAGCTTGAACTCCATACTCCTGACCCTCCCCCGACCCCTGCACTCAGCCTCTCTTCTAAACCGTCCTCGTCACCTTCGTCAGCGAGCGTGGAGCGTCAGGACTGAGACCCTTTGCTTCGGCAAGCAGTGCGGCGAAGAGTTGTGCTGGAATTATGTAGGGTATCGGAGTAAGCACTTCAGGAATCCTGCCAGGAATCCGCAACCCTTTGGTTGCATTTTCCAGAACCGACTTTTCGCTCGAGATCACAAGCGTCTCGGCTCCAAGCTTGTTCAACTTCCCGAGCAGTTCACGAGTGCTCTTGAGAGTAGCTCCCGGCGGCGCGAAGAGAAACGCCGGAAACCCGCGCTCAACCATCGCAATCGGCCCATGCAGAAAATCGGCTGAGGAGAATCTCTCGGCAATTACGTAACAAGTCTCCATGAGCTTGATCGCGAATTCATATGCGTTCGCATAGTTCAGCCCGCGGCCTACCACAACCGCGTGATTCATGAACGCATACCGCTCGACGACCTCGGCAACCCGTTCGTGCAACGTCAGCGCCGATGCCGCGAGCTCAGGAAGCTTTTCGAGCTGAACCCTTCGGCGTGGATCACCCAGCGCCCGCGACAGCAGATGAAAGATCAGCAATTGCCCGGTATAGGTCTTGGTTGCAGCGACGCTGCGTTCTCGCCCGGCGTGGATAAGAAATGTCTCGTCCGCCAATCGCGCCATCGCTGAACGGGATTCATTTGTCACCGCCAGCGTCAGTGCGCCGCACCTCTTTGCATTCTCGAGCACGAGGTTGATATCCGCACCTTCACCTGATTGTGAAATCCCGATCACCAGCGCGTCTCGCAGATCAAGCTTCGCGCGGTAGAGCGTGTGCACCGCTGGAGCAGCCAGTGATACCGGAATGCCAGTAGTGGTTTCGAGAAGGTATCGCCCAAAAAGGGCTGCGTTGTCTGAGCTCCCGCGCGCGACAAGCACAATCAGACGCATCCGGCGTCTATCGAGGCCTTCGGCAAACCGCTCTATTCGCGCAGCCTCACGGCTGATCGTTCTTTCGATCACGTGCGGCTGTTCAGCAATCTCTGCCAGCATCAATGACATAGTGATGTCAGCCGCGACGGCGGTAACGGCCATCGGGCAGCTTCTCGAATGCCGGATCGGATGTGACGCGCGCTACCGCGGCTCGAGTACGGCTGATAAAGGGAAGCAGCTCGCCGCGCAAGAGACCATTCTCTCTGGTCTGTCCAATTCCCTCGATAGCCTCCTCCAGCTCTCGTAACTGGCGCTCGATCTCCGCCACATCAATTTCGCGTTTAGTCTCCACAAAAAGTGACTCGAACATGTGTTCGTCCTGCAGGTAACTTCCATAAATCCCAAGCCAGCGACCGAAATTCGATGCGGTGCGATCATCGTAGAGGAGCCGCATCGCACTCACTATGGACGTTTCGGACCGGTACACTCGTGGATTCCATGCGTACTCAGCAACCGTGGCCAGCGGAAGCCTCGATGCATACGCCTGGTACATCGGGACTGCAACGATCCCCGTAAGTTGATCGCCAACCGCGTAACGCGCGCGAAGCGGACCCAGAAGGAGCCGCCACGGTTTCTGTTCGTTTGATGGAAAGTTCTCCTGGATGATAGTTCGCGCTCCCAATGCTTCTCCATGATTGAGCGACTCATTTGAGAGCATCATTACAGAATCCGGAACTGCATCCGGAGACGCCGGCGAAGCGACTGCAAGCTCGAATTCACCTCCGATTCTCGTCAGATATTCACGCACTCGATTGATCAGATGCGTCTGAGCTTCTGCGATCGTCTTCGACCCGGCGGGAAAGATCAGCAGGAATCCTCGGATTCCCAGAGCTGCGAGCGAACCAATCTTTCCCGTTACCAGATTCTGATCGAACTCGTTCGTCGGGGATAGCGAATCGCTGAGACGGATTCCATAGCTGATTTCTACAAAATTCTCTCTCGCTACCCTGACGAGATCCTTCAGTTGCTCGATCTCATCCTGCCGCAACGACTCGCGCCACTTGTCACCTGCTCCGGGCGGAGGCGCCGGTGCATAGTAGTAGCGATTCATGCGGACCCGGCCCAGGAACTGCAGCTGATCGAGGCGATCCCTTGGCGACCAACGGCCTGCGCCAAACGATTCGAAGACACCGCGCCGAGCAAATGCCGGAGCCTCGTTCAATTGCAACTCTTCCGCCAGTCTGCCTTCGATGCCCAATTGCTCCAGACGGCCAAGCGCGTAGAACGCCCCTCGTAGCGTCGATGCCCCTACTTCAATCCTTCTTTCAGAACCGCCCTTCTTCCTCGCAACGATTGAATACCCTTCCGGATGTAATTCGCGGCGATTGAGGTTGACGTCGATGTAGACGGTCTCGGCATTGGCTTTGAATCGCGACCAGTTGATCGTACTAAACCGCCGCACGAGACGGTCGTCGCGCTCTCCGGAGATGCGCAGCTCCCACGAAGCATTCGCGCCGGGGACATCGACAGGCAGTAGATTGGCGATTGCCAGGTAGGCGCCCGGACGAATGTCGATATCAGCAATCGATCCCCACGAAAACCTGAGTTGCAATCGCTGCAGCGCACCGACCTCGAATACGATGCGCTCGCCGGAACTGAGAAGAATATTGTGCGAGTTGCGCTGGTATTGCTCGGTGAAAAACTTCTCGGCAATCGGACCCATCTCCGTATGTACCAACGCCTCTGCTCTGTCGCGTGCTGCTCCGAGATCGGCAGGGTTTGCATTCTGTTCGGTGCGAAGCATGCCATCGAGTTTGGGGCTCACTCGCGGATAGACCATCTGACGCAAGACGCGCTCGACCGAAAGCTCGATCTGAGCCCGCTCAGCACGATGAAGCTGGTCTACGTCGCCGCGCAGGAACTTCATGGCTATCAACCTGACGGCGGCATGCACAAGCGCAGTTGCGGATGACTGAACAGGGATCCTCGGCAGCCGAGTAGGAGACGAGCAGGTCGAGAAGTTTGCGACTGCGCAATTCTGCGAAAAGCGCTTCGCGACTCTCTGCCTTCTCCGTCATATCGACTACAGCAATGCGAAGCCCACGAGCCGCAGACGCCTTGACAGAATCCGCAAAAGCGGAAGTGCCCTCTTTGCTCGTCCCTGGCGTGTGGAGAAAGATGCTCAAGTCGGCCTTTGAAGCGGCATCCGGCGTACCGGGCAGCACTCTTGCATCAATGCTTATCAACTGTGGAGTCAGCTGCTCGCCAACATTGGCTCCCTCACCCGTGCTTGAAACGCCAAACCAGAGCCTCGGACGAACGCCAAAACGCCGGTTGAGCATCCTGGCAATCAGAAGCTGCGGCGCGAGAGCCTCATCGGCTCCAGCCGGAGCTATCACGGCTACGCGTCCCCCAGCCGGGCGCTGCTTTATCGACTCGGCGAGAGACTTGTTTCCGGTGGCAATCAGGTAATCGATCTTGTTAGCTGCAACAAGGTCCA
Organism: uncultured Acidobacteriota bacterium; assembly: GCA_963813345.1. Taxonomy (GTDB): domain Bacteria; phylum Acidobacteriota; class Blastocatellia; order RBC074; family RBC074; genus CAWDDA01. Next base: position 499,682 of record CAWEYR010000028.1, read on the forward strand.
GTGAGTGCGATGCGATGCGGCGAATCGCCGGACGATAAGAAAGCATAGATCGGGATGTCGGGTCGTTTAGCGCGGATTGACGCGAGAACGGTGTCGATCCCCTGACTCGAAGCCGCGCCACCTTTAGCAATCATATCGATTGAGAGGATCACGCCGTCAACGTCGGCACAGCTATACTCGAGAATCCAGTTGAAAATGGCGCGGCTATCGGGCGGCCTGCTGGCTTCGCCAAGCAATCCAAGCGGTGGCAGGACAAGATCGTGATCCGCAACGCGCGCGATCATCCGCAAACCGTTGGTCGAAGCAGGTCGTCCGTCGATCGGAATCAGAAGTATCTTTCCAGCGAACTGCTGCCGGCGCGCGGCCGTGACACGCGGCCGATCCTGCGCGACGACAAGAAGACTAAACAAACAGAGGACCACTAAAGGCATGAATGAAGGTACGTTGTACGGGACCGCCGGTCTCAGGCCGAGCCGCGAGCACGCGAAGCGTCGCGAGTCGCGGACGAGTCCTGTGCTGAAGACTCGCACGCTTCGCGGCTCGTGGCCGGTCGGAGTCTGCGTACTCTGTCAGGTGCTTTCTGTACTCATCACCTATGAAAGCAGGTCGATTGCGTGAGGGAGTAATCGCATGATTGCGGAGAGGTTCTCGCGCGCCCCTCGGACACTTCCCGGCAAGTTGACAATCAATGTCCTCCCTCGCGTCCCGCACACTGCCCGCGAGAGTGCCGCCAGCGGTGTAATCTTCAAGCTCTCGGCTCGCATCAACTCAGACAGGCCCGGGCGCTTCGCGATCGATCACCTCGAGCGTTGCCTCGGGAGTCACGTCCCGCTGCGCAAGACCGGTTCCTCCGGTCGTCACGATCAGGTTGACGGTACCCGAATCCGCAAAATGCCGAAGACGATCGGCAATCATTTCGCGCTCATCTGGCACAATCGCGGTGTCTGTTACGGTGATGTTTGAAGCTTCGAGCAGTGCAACAATTGCCGGTCCTGACTCATCAACGCGCTCGCCCTGCGCAGCTGAGTCGCTGATCGTGAGCACTACAGCGCTTATCGAATTCACCGAACTGTTTGGGTTGGCCATTACTGTCCGCCGTATTCGCGTACCACACGCTCGTACAGCGCAACATACTGAGGAATGACACGCGTGGTGTTGTATTGCTCGAGTGCCCATTCGCGTCCGCGCCTGCCCATTTCCTGACGCAGATCAGAATCACTGAGAAGCTCGATCGCGCGCTCGGCTATTGCTTCCGTATCACCCACAGGGACCAGAAAACCGTGCTCGCCGTCTCTTACAACCTCTGGCAATCCGCCTACATTTGTCGCAATCACCGGCACCTCGCTCGCTATTGCCTCGAGTGCTGCAAGACCAAATGATTCAGTCTCACTCGGCAGCAGCAGGAGATCGGCTACAGCAAGATAGTCGGCGATGTTCGGTACCTGTCCCAGAAACAGCACGTCACCTGCGAGGCCATACTCGGTCGCAAGCGCTTCCGCGTCTTTTCTCTCCGGACCGTCGCCGCACATTACGAGACGGGCGCGCAACTTTTCGCGAATTCGGGCAAAGGCGTGAATGCAGTCACCAATTCGCTTCACCGGCCGGAAGTTGGAGACGTGCATTACAATCGGTTCATCAGGCGGCGCCAGTGTCGCGCGAAAGGCTGGATTTGGTCTGCGACAATACTCGCGCGAGTTAATAAAGTTCGGTATCACCTCGACACCGCAATGCCCGAAAGCCTGGCAGGTTTCCTGAGCCAGATATCGCGAGACGGCAGTTACCGCATCGGACTGAGCGATCGAAAAGCTCGTTATCGGAAGAAAACTTTTCCGCGAGCCTACAAGTGTAATGTCAGTGCCGTGCAATGTTGTTACAAACGGGAGATAGCGCGTTCCACGATACATCTCGCGAGCGAGATATGCGGCAGTCGCGTGGGGAATGGCGTAGTGCATGTGCATGACGTCGATCTTCTCGGCTTCAGCTACTTCCAGGATCTTGGAGGCGAGAGCCAGATCGTAGGGAGGAAACTCAAATAGAGGATAATCGAACATCTCCACTTCATGGAACTTGATCCGTTCATCAAGCTGGCAAAGGCGCGTGGGCAGCGCATAGGTGACGAAGTGAACGGAATGGCCGCGTTCGGCCAGTTCCTTTCCCAGCTCAGAACCGACGATTCCACTTCCGCCATACGTCGGAAAGCAGGTGATTCCGATCTTCATATGAATGCTGCCTACTATGAGTACATGTTCATTCGCGACGAAAGAAGCATCAACGGATCCGCCACATTGAGCGCTTCGCGTACATAAAAAGCTTCGCCGTGCTCAACGCCTATCATTGCACCAAAGTACCGGTCGCGAGCCTCTATCTCACGTAGAAACTGCGACGTGCTCACTCGTGAGGCGGGTTCAGAACTTTCCGGATCGAAGAATTGCGAAGCGTGACACTTGATGGCCTCCCACTTGCCGGAAGCCTCGGCAGTTGTATCGACGATAAAGCTTGGCGCAACCGTCCGCGGAAAAAGAAAGTGCGCGATAGCATTCGGACGGAAACGTTCGTGTTCAGACTCCTCGTCAAACTTCTTGAGCCCTGCAAGATGCGCCGCTTTGCGAAGCAGCAGCGCAGTATTCGCGTGATCGGGATGCGGATCGTCCCAGAACTGAGTGAGGACAATCCGTGGTCTCAGACGACGCAGCATGCGAACAACACTTCTTACCGATGCATCATCAACGGCAATACCTGCGTCACGCATACCGAGGTTCTCTCTGAGTGCACATCCGAGCACCTTCATCGCCTGCTGAGCCTCACGATCCCTTATCTCTGGTGTGCCTCTGGTAGAAGCCTCGCCCCGCGTCAGATCCACGATCCCCGTAGAATAGCCCATTCCGGCAAGCTTGATCAGAGTGCCCCCCACCGAAATCTCAACATCATCCGGATGCGCCGCCAGGGCAAGTACATCGAGAGACATGCGGTCACTATAGCATGGGAAGTGGTCAGTGGGTCAGGGGTCAGTGGGCAGTGGTCAGGGTCAGTGTATGGAGTTCAAGCTTTAGCTTGCTCTTTACATCGAACTACTCAAAGAGCAAGCTAAAGCTTGAACTCCAGATGACCACTGGCCACGACCCCTGACCCTGGCCACTGACCACTGACCACTGCTATTCTTGCAGTTCTTTTTCCCACTCACTCGGAGGTAACACTTAGTGTCCTGGCTCCTGCGCATCGCAGTCTTTGTAGGCGGCGCGGCGGTAATGATCATCGAGATTCTCGGATCTCGAGTTCTCGCGCCTACCTTTGGAACAACGCTCCATGTCTGGAGCGCACTTATCACCGTCACACTCGCCGCGCTCGCAATCGGCTATGCCTGGGGAGGCCGGATCGCAGATCGCAAACCCGGACTTGGCACTCTAATGGTCGTCATGGGCATGGCTGCCGGTGCAATACTCCTTGGTGATCTCATCACCAGGCCTGTACTTCGCATGGCTTATGGAGCGGGCATGGTCAGTGGCACTTTTATCGCCGCTACACTCCTCTTTCTGCCTTCACTGCTTCTTCTCGGAATGATTTCGCCAATGGCTGTGCGAGTGGCCGCCGACAAGCAACATCTTGGTCAAAGCGTCGGCAATCTGTATGCACTCTCAACCATAGGATCCGTTGCCGGCAGTCTGGCTGTATCCCTCCTCTTGATTCCGAACTTGAGCGTCCACGTTGCCATAGCGGCGACCGCTGTCGTGCTGGCGCTGGTTCCACTCATCTATCTGGCCGGTCGAGCCAAATGGCAAATGGCGGCACTGCTTGCAGCCGTAACAGTTCTCTCAGTCGCGTCCACTGTGTTTGCGAGTGAGCAATCGGATCGGGAAATCTGGTACAAGAGCGAACCGTATCAGGTTACAGCTCGAGTTCCGTCGTCCTATGGTGACCTTGTTGTGAGCGATCATGCCGGCACGCGATACCTCTTTCTGAATGGCACGCAGCAGGGCTCACTGCGAGGAAATTATTCGGGCGCTCTATACGCATACGGCCTGCAGCGATTGTCTACAGTGAAAGGAATTCCAAAGAAAGTGCTGGTCTGGGGGCTGGGTGCGGGAGTATTCGCGAGATCACTGGCCGAGGCGGGCGTGGATGTCACGGTGATCGAGATCGATCCGATGTCGCAGAAGGTCGCCAACGAGTACTTCGGTCTCCCGCCTCAGGTCAAGGTCATCATCGGTGATGCGCGGACCGAAACTTTGAACCTTCACGACAAATACGACGTGATTGTGCTCGATGCTTTCAGTGGTGACACTCCGCCCTTTCACCTCCTCACCAGGGAAGCATTTGAAGGCTTGCGGGAGAGGCTTGCTCCGGGCGGGCTTGTCGTGGCGAATATAGTCGGCAGCGCTTCGGGGCCGGGGTCTCGTGTGATCGTGTCTGTGGTTGCGACAATGGAGCAAGTGATCGGACCAACCCAGGTGTTTGCACCCAACAGAAAGCTATTCGGCGGAGACCGGGATGACTATGTATCGACGACATTCCTCGTGTCAGGAGAAATCCCGCCGAATCCCGCGCCTTTTACTCTGCCCTTTCCGGATAACGTGCGGAACTATATCGATACTGTCCTTGCGTCACGCATGAACGTCTCAAGGGAAAATGCGCAACTGCTTTCGGATGCTTACGCTCCGCTCGAAGCATGGTCGGACGCTGCTGTCAGGGCAATGAGATATTAAGGTACGTTGTACCGCCTTTTAGGCGGAATCGTGAAATCAAGAACGTTGGTATTCACGATTCCGCCTGAACGGCGGTACAACGTACCTTATTTCCCTCCTATTCTCCTGGCCCGAACGGTTTAGTTGAAGCGTCGATCGTCTTGAGGAAGGCGACGAGCGCCTCGCGGTTGGCCGCGCTGTTAAGCGGATCCGGCGTGCCGGGAAGCTGACCCGCACGGCGATGATTCGCGTTGGCCAGTATGTCCTCGAAGCTGAACGCCGATCCGTTGTGCAACATTGGGAACAGTGCAAACGATCCGAGAAGCGAAGGCGCATTGAACCCGAGAACGCCGAGTGCCGGAGCACCATTCTGCCGGACTTCATTGACAGCTGCCGGATCGAAAGTTCCCACGTCGCGCAGGAAGCGGGTCAGCTGCCCAGCAACGATCGGATTGTCCGGCCCGCCCGGCGGCAACGGATAGTCGCGCCTGTTTGAAGACCACCCGCTTCCTCCGTGACAGATCGCGCAACCAGCCTGCGAGAAGAGCTGCCTCCCAAGCGTGACGAGTCGTCGATCGCGAGTCGAGATCGCGGGATTCTTGAAAGGTGAGATGGGACTTCGAATTCCGCGTGCGACGTAGGTTTGAAGAGCATCCAGCTGAACGCTTCTTCCGGTATTTGGCGGATTGAAGGCATCGAGCACTGGATCCGGCGAGCCGTCCGCAAGGGTGATCAGCCCGAGCCCTCCCGACGTTCCGCGAATATTGTTCTCGAAATCCGTGACTTCATCGAAGATCGCGGAATAGTTGAGCACCTTCTGATCGTTCGGATTGTGCGGATTGAAGGTGCCATTCAACGGCAGACTGCGGCGCGGTCCCGCACCAAAGATCCATACGACATTGTCGGTCTGGCCAAACGCGTGACAGGCGAAACACGAGCTCCAGCCCTCACTTGAAAGCCGGTTGTTGGCAATAACACCAATTGAACCCAATTCCGGCAAATCAACTGCGGCACCGCTGTTGAAAATCGCCTTGCCAAGGAGAACGGTTGCTTCCTGTGTACCGGCGAGCGGAAGGGCCGCCGTTCGTACACGCGTCAGCTCCGCATTGCTGAGCAGGTTGACTACCGATATGTTGCGCGAGACCTCGTTCATCACGTAAGCGCGCGTATCGGTCTTGTTGATCGCGATGCCTCGCGGGTTCTGTCCGACTTTTATCCGGATCACATTACCAGCAGCGCCCGCGGCAGGCGGGGCATTGATAGTCGGAGTTCCGTTTGCATCAAGGACGACTTTGACAATGATGTTTGCGGTCGACGCGACCACCCAGCCCTCATTGCTCTGATGTTCGAAGGCGATGTGCCAGGGAACACCCAGAAACAACCTGTTCTCGCTTGGCGGCTCGAAGTTGATGCCGCGATTCATGTTGATTGTCTGTGTTGCACCGCCTGCCTGGCCCTCTTCATCCGCGACTGTGTCGATGACCGAGAGAAACGCCTGAACATTGACGTTGAATCGTACCGGTCCGTCAGGCGATGCGGCGTTGTTCGGCAAATAGGCGCGATTTCCTTTAATCACGATAGAGTTCAGATAGTTCGGAAACGCACCGGTAACGACGGTAAAAGTCGCAGGATTCGTCGGCGGGATCCGCTGCAGCGCGGATCCGTTTGAGCGGAATCCTGTGTCGGCCAGCGGATTCAGGACGACCTGTTTGAGAATGGTGTCAGTGGCAGTGCTGATCACAGTGACCCGGCCTTCCTTGTAATCGTCCGCTCCAATGATTGTTCCGGGACGATCGGTGCCAAGGAACTGGGTCACATAGACCTTCTCGTCAAGATCGCTGTTATCACCATCGCTCGTGATCGCGATACCACGCGGCTCTGGACCCACGTTCGGGATCGTCCTAAGCCGGGAGTGTGATGTGGCGTCGATGACTGTGACGTCATTCGAACGCGCATTGGCTACATATAGCTTTTGCCCGTTCGGCGTCAGTGCCATGCCATAAGGCTCGGTACCTGCGAGAAGTGTCGTTACGATCTGCCGGCTCGCGGCGTCGATCACTGTGACAGTTCCGCTGACTGTGTTGCTGACATAGACCGTATTGCCATTTGGCGAGATTGCCACGTTCTGAGGTTCAATGCCGACAGGAATCTCGGCAACGAGTTGATTTGCGTCATTTTCGACGCGGACGACCGAAACGGAGTTGCTGTCCGGGTTCGCTACCCAGACGAAGCGGTCATCGGGAGTAAGCGCAATCGGGCTCGAGGTTGTCGGACCCGGCGACTGAGTTTGCGCTGAGACAACGGCTACGCGTTGTGCCTCCGGTGTCACAGCCCAAAAGCAGACTGCACAACCGAGACACATTGTTAACTTGAGTAACTTCTGCGTCATGCTACCTCCTGGGGATATTCCGACCATACAAACGCCGTGGAGGATACACGAGCCCGCTGAAGCCGGTCTTGCAGAGACCCTAAAATTACCTTGAAATTACTTTGAAAGAGGGTGATGAGGGTACGTTGTACCGGCGTTTAGCCGGAATCGTTACATTGAACTATCGAATGTAACGATTCCGGCTAAAGGCCGGTACAACGTACCTTAACTTACTCTACGCCAGCAGTTAGCAAATCTTCAATCTTCCTAACGACCGGGCCGCTGCCACCGCTGTAATTCGACATGACAACGGCGGTGTACCCGCTATCCAGGAAGATTGCGAGGTTCGAGCTGATGCCGGGGAACCCTCCGGAATGCCCGATAACGCGTTTGGCATTGTCGACCTGAAAACCGTACCCGTAATTCGGCGACTTGAGTTCCGGTTTTGCGCTCGTGAATTGCTTCACCAACTCCGCCTTCACCAGCCGCCCGCTCATCAGTGACTGCGCAAACCGCATCAGGTCTTCAACCGTCGAATATCCGCCGCCTGCCGGCCCTCCTCGCATTACGTGCTCAAAAATGTTGTTCCGGAAGCTGACTCCGCTTCCGCCGTACTCCTTCATATAGCCTACAGCCAGATTCGCGTTTACCCGGTCAAGCTCGTAACAGTCCGAATTGATCATCCCTGCCGGCTTCGAAATGTTCTCGCGAATGTAGTCGTAGTAGCTCTGCCCGGTTACCTTCTCAATCACCTTGCCAAGAACAAGCATTCCCGTGTTGCTGTAGGCCCAGCGTTCACCGGGCTCAAACTGTGGCCGTTCCTCCGAGGCTAGCGTCATCAGTTCATCCACGGTTCTGAACTTCGATCGCGATGACTCCATGAACTTCTGGTTGAAATAACTCCCAAGACCTGACGTGTGTGTCAGCAGATGCTTGATCTTTATCTTCTCGGCCCACTCCTTTGTTGGAAACTCCGGTAGAAACTTCGCAAGCGGATCATCGAGCGTCAGCTTTCCGCGCTCGATCAGCTGTGCGATCGCAATCGACGTGAACATCTTGTTCATCGATCCAAGATTGAACTTGGTGTCGACTCGATTCTTTGCACCGAAGTCTTTGTTGGCTTCACCATAGGCCTTCTTAAACAAAACCTCGCCGTTGTGAGCCAGCAACACGGCACCCGAGAAGACGTCTGCATCCGCGAGTTTCTTGACAAACGCATCGAGCTCGCTCGCAATTTGCGCGTCGCTCAGCCTCGCAGCCGGCCTCGTGAGCTTGCCGGAGTCTTCGGCGGCCGCATACCAATTCCGGTAATCTTGTGGGGAGGGCTCGATTCGACACTTACTCTCATAGCCGACCATTGGCCAGTCAATCGCCCTTTTGCAACCACGGTCGCGGATGCCGCGTCTTCAGACTCAACTGCCAGGCCCTCAAGCCCACGAGTCGAGTCGTAGCGTCTGCATGATGAACCCGACGTGCCGGTCCATTGGAATTGCGAGAAACGATGCAGCATAGTTCTCTTTGATGAAAGCAACAGCTTTTGAATGATCACCGGCGTCGATAATCGCCGCGAGCTCTTTCGCACGCTTCAACGCCGGCGAATCACTCTTGCCCGTCTGAGTTTGTGCGCAAGCCGAAACTGAGAACACCGCAACAGCCACTACCGACAATGCGATCCGGATTCTTTTCATTTTCTCTTTACCCCCTTTTCAGCAATCTGAAGTGGAGTACTCGAACTGCCTTCTATTACGCCGCTTAGTGTTATTAGTTTGATGGATTTTCATAATATGAGATATTCATCCTGTGAATCTGGCGTCGATTGATCTGAATCTGCTTCTTGTCCTCGAAGCGCTTATGAATGAGCGTAACGTCACGCGCGCCGGGCGGGCGGTCGGATTAAGTCAGCCCGCGATGAGCAACGCGCTCGCGCGGTTGCGGCGCCTTTTCAACGATCAGCTCTTCATCCGCACGTCTTCGGGAATGCTTCCCACCGCAGGAGCGCTGTCCTTGTTCACTGCGGTTCGGCCGGCCCTCAGGGAAATCCGCGCTGCACTCGAGACGCAACAGACGTTTGATCCTGCGACCTCGAGCCATACATTTCATATCCTCGCGAACGACTACGCCGAAGCGCTGTTGATCACGCCACTCGTGTCGAGACTAAGTCAACATGTTGGCAACGTATCGTTGAGGTTGTATCGCCCTCAGAGCCTTTTCCAGCCACCGGCAGCGAGTGCGCTCTCGGAAACATACGATATGGCTCTTGGCTTTTATCCCGAGCCAATAGCGCTCGAGTCGAGTCTGCGGTCAGAGCAGCTCTGGGAAGATCGGAACATAGTACTCGTGAGCGCGGCACACCCGGACATCAAATCGCGACTTTCGATCCGGAAATATGCTGAGGCGCGGCATGTGGCTGTCTTCTACAAGACTGAAGGCCCGGGTCTGATCGACACGCTGCTTGCTCAGCAGGGGCTGGTTCGGCATCAAGCCGTACTTGTGCCGCACTTTTCGAGTGTCCCGTATCTTGTCGCGAAGTCGGATATGATTGCCACCTTTCCCGAGCGCTTCTCGAGGCTTTTCAGGCATCTCAAGCTTCGCCATCTGCCCGTTCCGATTGCAATACCTCCATTTCGATTGACGATGGTCTGGCACGAGCGGCGGGAAAATGACTCGGCCCACCACTGGCTCCGCGAGAAGATCATGGAGCTCAGGCATTGACGATCCCCTCGCTCCTTGATCTATCACGCGCATACAAGCAACATGAGACAGATAAGATGAATCAGGAGATGCTGCATGAATGAAGCTCTGGGTATGGTTGAGTGTCGGGGTCTTGTTGCGATGATCGAAGCAGCCGACGTCATGGTGAAGGCGGCAAACGTGCGGCTTGTCGGCTATGAAAAAGTGGACGCCGGGCTCGTGACCGCGATTGTTCGCGGAGAGGTGGGTGCAGTCAAAGCCGCAGTCGAAGCGGGAGCGCAAGCCGCCCGCAAGATTGGCGAAGTTACAGCAACCCATATTATTCCAAGGCCTCACGAGCACGTTGACAGCGGAATTCCGGTTCTCCACACGGGTGAAACCACTCGTAAACCGATCAGCGGATCGGTACCCCCACTCAAGAAATAGGGAAGTTTTCGTTGTAGTCTGGAGGTTGATGAGTGTCGCCTTTGCTCTCCATATGCCTTTTGTGTATCTCGGTATTGCCTTTGCCGCCGGCACAAACTGCCGACAGCTGGCCGCAGTTTCGTGGCAATCCGCAGTTGTCGGGTGTTACATCAGCACCTCTGCCATCGACGCTCAAGCTTCAGTGGACATATGAGGCTGGTGATTCGGTCGAGTCTTCAGCCGCAATTGCGGACGGAACCGCTTTTGTCGGATCAATGAATGGCGATCTTCACGCAGTCGATCTGGCGAGCGGAAAGGGGCGGTGGAAGTATCGCACCGCAAGCGAAGGAATAGGCGAGTCCTCACCTGCCGTATCGGGGGGCGTTGTCTATGTTGGTGATCTGGCCGGAATGTTCCATGCAGTTGGCGCAAGCGATGGCAAGCGAAGATGGACGTTCAAAACCAATTCCGAGATCCGATCTTCGCCTGTTGTGGTCGGTGACCGCGTCCTCATCGGGTCGTACGACGGCCATCTCTACTGTCTCGCGACGCGCGACGGCAAGCTTCTCTGGAAGCTGAAGACTGAGAATTATGTGCACGGAACGCCAGCGGTGCTCTCAGGGATAGCCTACATTGCTGGATGCGATGAGATATTTCGGGGAATTCGTATCGCGGACGGTAAGGAGATTACAAGAGCTCCTGCCGGAGGTTATACAGGCGCATCTCCGGCGCTGGTGGGCACGATGGCGTACTTTGGGAATTTCAGCAATGAAGTTATCGGCCTCAATCTCACGACCAAGCGGCCACGATGGAAGTACACGCATCCGCAGCGCAATTTTCCCTTCTATTCGTCTGCGGCAGTTTCGGGCGGAAAGGTAGTGCTCGGAGGACGCGACAAGTTTGTTCACTGCCTGAATGCAGCGAACGGCCGGAGCCTCTGGACGTTTACGACGCGAGCACGCGTCGAGAGTTCTCCTGCGATCGCCGGCGGTCGTGTATATATTGGCTCGAATGACGGAAGATTCTATGTTCTGGATCTGTCAAACGGCTCGAAGGTGTGGGAGTTCACGGCGGGTTCCGCATTCTCAGCATCCCCTGCAATTGTTTCGGGGCGCATCGTCATCGGCTCACAGGACGGCAAGCTTTATTGTTTTGGATAGAGGGTACGTTGTACCGGCGTTTAGCCGGAATCGTGACATCATGCTACTCGAATGTCACGATTCCGGCTAAACGCCGGTACAACGTACCTATCACAGCTCAATGTCTGTAGAAACTGTACAAGCGCGAATTACGGACTATCTGCGCAATGCCGAATCGACATCCCGCGCTCTCGCGGCTGACGATCGCATTGGCTCATCATCCCCGCTCACGGCTCGTACCGCACTCGAGATTTTTGAAGACCAGATCACAAGCCGATTGCTTGACGTCAAAGCGCGCGATCTCAAGAAAAGGAATCAGGGTTTTTACACGATCGCGAGCGCCGGCCACGAGCAGAACGCAGTGGTCGGCACCGTGCTTCGACTTTCAGACCCCTGCTTCCTGCATTATCGCTCCGGCGCTTTCATGCAGGCGCGCGCGCGAAAACGTGCCGGTGAAAATCAGGTACTCAACACTCTCCTTTCTCTTGTCGCATCTTCTGACGATCCCATCGCCGAGAGCCGCCACAAGGTCTGGGGGAGTCGCACTCTCTGGGTTCCGCCGCAAACGAGCACAATAGCCTCACACGTGCCAAAGGCTTCGGGGCTCGCCATACTTCTGCGTCAGGCTCGACGCGCAGGAAAGCTCGACGATCTCGCCGACGATTCGATTGTCTGTTGTTCGTTTGGTGATGCCTCGATCAATCATGCGACGGCATTATCAGGAATCAATGCAGCGCTCTACGCTGTGCGCCGCGGCGGAACGGCACCGATCCTGTTTGTCTGCGAAGACAACGGGATCGGCATCTCAGTCGAAACACCGAAGAACTGGGTGCGTGACTCATTCAGCAATCGACCTCATCTCGAATACTTCAATGCTGAAGGCGAAATCGACGAGGTCTGGAATGTGGTCTCGAGTGCAGTCGATGTTTGCCGGCGCACGCGCCGTCCGGTCTTTCTGAGGCTGGTCTGCACCCGCCTCTGGGGGCACGCGGGAACCGATGTTGAGACCACATATCGCTCGCCTGAAGAGATTGAAGCAGAAGAAGCAAAAGACCCGATTCTCGGAAATGCACGTCGGCTTCTTGAAACCGGCGCGGCGACTGGAGCGTCCCTTATCAAGATGATCTCCAGTCTCGAGCGCCGGATCGACGAGATAGCGCAAGACGTTGTTCAACGGCCAAAGCTGAGAACAGTTGAAGAGGTCATCCGCCCCCTCGCTCCTTTTGACGAAGAGAGATGCCGTTCGACCACGAGAGTCGTCGCATCACTCGATAACCGTTCAACGTTTTTTGGCCGTTCGCTTCCCGAGAATGCTTCTGTTCCTTCGAAGCGAACGCTCGGAGCACACATCAACTCGGCGCTGGCCGATGAGATGCTTCGGTTTCCAGAAGTAATCGTGTTTGGAGAGGATGTAGCGCGAAAAGGCGGTGTCTATTACGTCACGGCTGGTTTGCAGAAAGGATTTGGACCTTCGCGAGTATTTGACACCCTGCTTGATGAAACCACGATCTTCGGTGTGGCCCAGGGAGCGGGTCTCGCTGGACTGCTTCCGGTGCCGGAGATCCAATATCTGGCTTACATACACAACGCGCTCGATCAGGTGCGGGGTGAAGCGTGTTCGCTACAGTTCTTTTCGTCCGGTCAGTTTTCCAATCCGATGGTTGTTCGGATTGCGGGTCTTGCTTACCAGAAGGGCTTTGGGGGACATTTTCACAATGACAATTCGATAGGTGCGCTGCGTGACATTCCCGGTCTGATATTGGCGGTGCCGTCAAGAGGTGATGATGCGGCGAAGATGCTTCGAGGCTCGATTTCCCTCGCGCGAGAATGCGGAAGAGTTGTCGCTTTCCTCGAGCCGATAGCGCTCTATCATGAGAAAGACCTGTACAAAGAAAATGACGGACGATGGCTTTTTGACTATCCGCCACCGCCTGAGATGCTGCTGCCGGGTGATGTCGGGGTATATGACGAGGATGCATCTGATCTTCTGATCGTGAGCTACGGAAACGGTCTAAGGCTTTCACTTCGCGCGGCGCGAACTCTGAGCATGGAACACGGAGTTCGCGCGCGAACTCTCGATTTGAGATGGCTCAATCCGCTGCCGCTCGATGCGATCGCCAATCATGCGCGGTCTTGCGCGGCTGTGCTCGTGGCGGACGAGTGTCGAGCTACCGGAGGCGGCATCGCGGATGCAGTGATAGCGTCGCTGGCAGAAGGGGGCTACACCGGGCGATTGGCGTCTGTGCGCGCAATCGATACATACGTTCCGATCGGCCCCGCGGCAAATCTTGTGTTGATTTCTGAAGAGCAGATTGCCCGAGCGGCGATTGATCTGCTGGCGAGAGCGCCAGACCTTAGCTGAATGACGCCGGAGGCGTTCAGATCGTAGCCAGGGGTTGAGTCTTCGAAACCCTGGTTGCATTGTGAGAGAGCGCCATCCCGGAGGGATGCGAGAAACGGATCTGGTGAAACCTGCATGTTCTCGCATCCCTCCGGGATGCAATTGGTCAATGAATCGATCCAGGGGTTTCGAAGACTCAACCCCTGGCTACGTTCTTGCACCGCTCCGCGTGAGGTTTTTCAAGGAGACGAGATTGATGAAACGACACTAGACACATACTTTCGCTGGCTTGCCTGCTGGTCATTGCCGGCGTTGCTTTTACGAATGCTTCGGTGGCTGTCGAAGATGCTGCAGCGCATTGGCCGCAATGGCGAGGTCCGTTTCATACGGGCGTCGCTCGCACTCCTGCACCCACGGAGTTCAGCGAGACAAAGAACATAAAATGGAAAGCCGAAGTCCCGGGTCGCGGTCACTCAACACCGATCGTCTGGGGTGATCGAATATTCCTGACCACAGCGGTGCCAGTCACGGGTGCTCAGGCTGCGAGCGCTGCAAGCGCTTCACCTGCACGCGCCGGAAGGAACCCAAATGGAGGAGCCGGGTTCGGTGTCGAGCATAAATTCATAGTCATGTGCTTTGACCGCAAGTCAGGCAAACTCTTGTGGGAGAAGACTGCAAAGGTCGCGACACCCGAGGGTGGTTACCACAGGACATACGGCAGCCTCGCATCGAACTCTCCAGTGACCGATGGCAAGAATCTCTTCGTATCGTTCGGGTCGTATGGCCTCTATTGCTATGACTTCAACGGCAAGCTGATCTGGGAAAAGGATCTCGGCGTGCGAATGAGAATGCGCAACGACTTTGGCGAAGGTGTAGCTCCCGTAGTCTACGGCGATCGCCTGATCCAGACATTTGATCAGGAAGAAGGCTCGTTTGTCGTGGTTCTCGATAAGCGCAACGGGAAAGAACTCTGGCGCAAGACACGCGACGAAATCAGCGCCTGGTCGACTCCACTCGTCATCGAGCATAAAGGAAAGAAGCAGACAATCATCAGCGCCACGAAAAAAGTGCGAAGTTACGACCTCGATTCAGGGAACATCATCTGGGAATGCGCGGGACTTGGCGCGAACGTGATTCCGGCTCCCGTGCATCAGGATGGAACAGTTTTAGTGATGAGCGGCTTCAGAGATCCGAAGCTGATGGCAATCCGCCTCGATCGAGAAGGGGATCTTACGGGCTCTGACGCAATTCTCTGGAGTCAGACGCGTGGGCTGTCGTACACGCCGTCACCAGTCCTCCATGAAAACAAGTTCTATGCGCTGACTGATAACGGCATGCTCAGTTGCTTCGATGCCAAAACCGGTCAGCCGTACTACCAGCAAACCCGCGTTGGAAATGCTGACAGCTTCAAGGCGTCTCCCGTGGCGGCGGATGGCAAGCTTTACGTGGCAAGCGAAACCGGAGTGGTGACTGTCGTAAAGATGGGCGAGAAGTATGAAGTAGTCGCGACGAACAACATGGAGAATCAAATCTTCATCTCGTCACCGATTGTCGCTGGAGGGAATCTGTTCCTGCGAAGTCAGAACCAACTCTTCTGCGTAGGAAACTAGAGAGTGCTGGGTGCTGAGTATGGGGTTTGAGTTCAAGCTTTAGCTTGTGGTTGCATTCTGAGGCCTTGATGATCTGCGGAATGCAACCCCAAGCTAAAGCTTGAACTCAAACCCCATACTCAGCACCCAGCGGGTACAACATACCAATCGCTGGTTACTTCCACTCAAAGAGCTGTGAGCGTGCGTTACCCTGCGCGTCGACGTCGTGTTCGAACACGACAGCAACGCTGTTGAGGCGAGCCCATTTGGGCGACTTCGTCTGGAAGAAGAGGGCACCGCGGTAGCTGACACCCCCGTCACTCGTGTGCGTACCAACACCTGACCCTGTCCAGGTCCCAACGTCTCCCTCTTTGCTCATGACGACTCCCTGGCCGTGGCCAAACAGCGTCCCATCAGCTCTCATTTCGGCCGTATAGGTTCCCCACTCCTGTTGGGCCACGCCAAGGATTGTGCCAGCGGCCTCGAATGAGCTTTCTAATTTCGGCCCGCCTCCCGGATTTGGGAGCACACGTCGTGAACCCACCTTTCCTGTCGATTCGCCTATCTTTTCACCAAGCATAATCAGTCTCCTTTTTTATTTTGATTCAACCAACATTTGCAGAATTCCCATTAAGGTCGCGCGCTCGTTCCGGGCATGGCTCTGGTCAGCGCACGCTGATATTACGGCTGAAGAATTTGATCGGATTGTCCGGAAGTGCGGTTTAGAACTTCACACTTTCAAGATACTTCAGAGTCTGTGGTATCTGATCTGCTGCGGTTACCGACTCATCCTCAACAAAGTAGTACTTGACACCCGCTTTTTTGGCGGCCGCCAGCACGCGAGGCCAATCCACCTGGCCTGTACCCAGAACGACATCAGAGTTATCCGGCGCGCGCCCTGTCAAATCGCCCTTCAATCCCTTCTTCATGTCTTTGAGATGCATCAACTTGATACGGTTTCCATACTTCTCAAAAAGCTTTACCGGGTCCTGACCAGGGTGCACAACCCAGAAGACGTCCATCTCAATCAACAGATTCTTCGCGTCAGTCTTCGCCATCAGGAGGTCAAACAAGTCCCCGGAAGCGTGCGGTCGAAACTCGTATCCGTGCGTGTGATAGAAGAACTTCAGTCCTGCTGTCCTGAGCTTTGCGCCTGCAGCGTTGAAAACCTGGATCGCGTTTGTCATGTCCGCTTCTGTGAAGTCATCACCTTTGTGCGGAATCCAGGCGCAACCCACATATTCCACGCCCAACGTTTTTGCATCGCTCAAGACTGAGTCAATCTTGTCCCGCAACGACTCGAACGAAGTGTGCATCGATGTCGCCTTAAGACCCGCTTTGTCGAGCTCGCCTTTGAACTGCTGGGCAGTCATGCCATATGTGCCTGCAAGCTCGACCACTGAGAAGCCCATTGCCTTGACGCGAGCGAGTGTGCCCGGGACATCTTTCGGAAAATCTGCTCGCAGACTGTAAAGCTGCAACCCGACTGGTCCCTTAAACGATGCACCGGTGCCCCGACTCTGGAAAGCTCCACCAAGCGCCAGAACGGCAACGAGAAGTAGCAGACTTCGCAGGATCATTCCTCCCCCAAAAGCTTCTCAGGCCAGGAGTTTCTTGACGACCGAACCGTGAACATCGGTCAACCGGAAGTCGCGCCCCTGAAATCTGAAAGTTAAACGCTCGTGATCAATACCCAGAAGGTGCAGAATTGTAGCGTGAAGATCATGAACGTGCACGCGATCTTCAACAACATTGAATCCCAGCTCGTCGGTCTCTCCGAGAGTGATGCCTCGTTTGATGCCACCACCTGCGAGCCACATCGTGAACGCCTTGTTATGATGATCTCTTCCGAGACTTCGGCCGGCATCAACGTTGCTCTCAACCATCGGCGTTCGGCCAAACTCGCCTCCCCAGATCACCAGCGTGTCATCCAGAAGCCCGCGTGCGCTCAAGTCCTTGATCAATGCAGCCGTTGCCTGATCGGTTCGCTTTGATTCGTTGCGAACACCTTTTGCCACTTCACTATGATGATCCCATGCCTCGTGAAACAGCTGAACGAAGCGCACTCCGCGCTCGATAAGCCGCCGTGCCAGCAGACAATTGTTTGCGTAGGAAGCCTGGCCCGGTACCGCACCGTACATCTCGAGCGTAGCTTTTGACTCTTTCGAAATATCAACCAGCTCCGGCGCACTCTTTTGCATCTTGAATGCCATCTCGAAAGAACTGATGCGCGTCGCGATCTCAGGATCGCCTGAAGCCTCGAGATGATGCTGATTAAGGCGTTTCAGCGAATCGAGCGTTTCCCGCTGCATTTCGCGGCTGATTCCGCGAGGATTTGAAAGCGAGAGTATAGGATCACCTGTTCGCCTGAACGGGACTCCCTGGTAGAGCGTCGGGAGAAATCCGCTTCCCCAGTTGCCCGCACCGCCGCTTGTACCGCCAGCTGACGAGAGGACAACAAAAGCCGGCAGCTCCTCGGTTTCACAGCCGAGGCCGTAGATCACCCACGCTCCCATGCTCGGACGCCCGAATTGCACCGAGCCGGTGTTCATGAAGATCTGACCGGGCGCGTGATTGATTGCGTCCGCTACCATTGACCGTACGATCGCAATCGAATCCGCCACACCAGCCAGATGCGGCATCGCCTCTGAAACCCACGCTCCAGAGCCTCCATGGCGGGTGAACTTGAGCTCCGACGCATAGAGGCCTGCATCCGGCTTGATAAACGCGTAGTTGATGTCCTTGACGAGCGATTGCGGTACAGGCTTGCCGTTGTACTTCTCGAGCGACGGCTTATAGTCAAACAAATCCAGCTGCGATGGCGCTCCTGCCTGAAACAGATAGATCACCCGCTTCGCCCGAGGAGCAAAGTGAGGCTTCTTGACGACCTGCGCTCCCACCGGCAGCGTGGTACCAAGCATCGAGTCAAGCGCGATCGCGCCCAGACCAATCCCGCAGCCTTTCAGAAAATGGCGGCGCGCGAGCGCCTTCGCCCTTTCCCGACCGATCTCGTCCGCAAATGTTATTCGGGTCGTCATTTCTTTCGTTTTGAGTTCCTATTCCTTTGTGATCGTCTCATCCAGGTTGAGCAGGAGCCTTCCAACCATCGCCCATGGTGCTACTTTGTGCAGATCAACATCATCCGGCAGATTCGCCATATCCGCGCTTGAAACATAAACGGCGCGCGCAGTGTTGCCCGTGAATGCCTTCTGCTGAAGCCGCAGGAACGAAAGCAGCTCGTTGAGCTCGAAGACATCGGGGCGACGGCCTGTGCAGAGTCGAAACGCAAATATCATTCGTTCGCGGTCAGTTGCGCCTCCATCTCGAAATACGCGAAGCGCGAGACCCTGCGCTGCCTCGACAAAGACCTGATCATTGAGTGTCGTCAGAGCCTGCAGCGGCGTATTCGATCGCACCCGCCTGGTACAGGACACGTCACCGTTCGGCTGGTCGAACACGAGCAGCGACGGATAAGGTACCGAGCGTTTCCAGAAGGTATACATCGCACGCCGGTACCGGCTCGGTCCTGTATTTGTCTCCCACTTCATCGGAGAGCCGTAGCTGAGATTCAGCACGCCGTCGGGAATCGGCGGGAAGAAGCTGGGGCCGCCGATCGTTGGATTCAGCAGACCGGCGGCAGCAAGCGCAATATCGCGGACAACCTCACCTTCAACCCTGAAGCGTGGCGCTCGTGCAAGCCATCGATTACCGGGATCGGCTTCGAGAGCTGCGGGAGTAACATTGGACGCCTGCCGGTACGTCGCCGAAGTCACAATCGTTCGGTGCAGCTGCTTCCAGCTCCAACCCTTTTCGCGGAACTCGACTGCGAGCCAGTCAAGGAGCTCCGGATGCGATGGTTTGTCGCTGCGAGCCCCGAAATCCTCTGGCGTCGTGACGAGCCCTTCGCCAAAGTAGCTGCTGCCAGACTCGATTGACGATGACGCGCGAGGTTAGCGGGTTGTCCTTATCCACGATCCAGCGCGCCAGGCCAAGCCGGTTCCGCGGCGCACCGTCAGGAAACTTGTGCAAGACTGCAGGTGTCCCGGGCGTAACTGCATCACCGGGTCGCTTCCAGTCACCACGCAGAAACATTCGGGTTTCGCGCGGCAGTGTGCGGGGCGCGAGCGCAAGCGTCACCGGTCCGTAAGGCCAGTTCTTCATTAACTCATCGATCTTGCGGTTCGCCTCAGCCCACGCTTTGTCCGCGCTCGCATCAGCAGTTGTTCTGTAATACGAAAAGAGCGCACTCCGATCTTCAGTCGTGCGTTTTTCCGGAGGTGTAGACAGAATGGCACGAATCGGGGCGGGAACCGGATCGGCTTTGGGATTCGGCGATGAAGTCACGGAAATACGGAACCTTCCGATGTTCGGCTTGCCACCCGCGAGTGTCGATTCTTTCGTCGGACCTTTGCGCCAACTGGAAATTCAGAATCGTCCCGGCATCAACTGTAGTTGGAGAGGCCGTTTCAAACACCATCGTTCGCGACTGGTTTCTCCGCCCCGGACCGGCGTCGCTCGACCAATGAGTCTTTGGATCGCCGTCAATCACGTTTCGCACGGGGAAGCCTTCGCGTTCGAAATCCGATGTAACACGGGATAGCGATCACCTTTGATGTTGCCTCAGGCTTGTCGGCTTGAGACGTATCAAGAGAAAACTCTGTGACAAAGAACGAGCCGTCATTCGCCCTGCCCGGACCCGAGCGAGGAAGGGTGGGATCCGTCAACAGTTCGAGCCTGATCCCGCTAATCGATCTGGCCTGGGTTCGTGCGGTTATCTTGTAGTTGTTGCTCGTCGAGTTGTCACCTTTTGCAATGAACGAGCCATCCTCGAGACGGTCAAACTTTGTGCCGAACGCCGCAAAGATTTCCGCGTTCTCGAGCGGCTGCCACGCGCTGTCGACAAAAGTGAGTTTCTGCTCCCAACGCTTCATGCGTTCATCGAGGTCCGGTGTCGACGCTATCAGCGCCTTTTCGATCTTCGCGATCTCGGCGTTGATTTCTGCCCGTTTCTTCGTCACCTCCGCATCAGGAACTTCGATCTCCGGCTCGACATCGTTATTGAGAAACGCATAAAACTGGTAGTACTCGCGATGTGTGATCGGATCGAACTTGTGCGTATGACACTGCGCGCAATTGATCGTTAATCCAAGAAACGCCTTTCCAACTGCATCAACTCGATCGATGACTCCCTCGACACGAAACTGTTCGGGATCCACTCCGCCCTCTTCGTTGAGCATCGAATTTCGGAGGAACCCTGTCGCTACACGTTGTTCGATGGTCGACCCTGCGACGAGATCACCGGCGAGCTGATCGGTGACAAATCGGTCAAAGGGAAGGTCGCGGTTAAATGCGCCGATAACCCAGTCGCGGTACGGCCAGATCGATCGCGGACGATCTTTCTCGAATCCGTTTGTATCGGCATAGCGAGCCGCATCCAGCCACCAGCGGCCCCATCGTTCGCCGTAATGCGGGGATGCAAGGAGCCGGTCGACGAGCCTTTCGTAGGCGCCCGGTCGAAGGTCTTTGAGAAATGCATCGACTTCGGACGGTGAAGGGGGGAGTCCGGTCAGGTCGAGGGTCAACCTGCGAATGAGCGTCGTTCGATTTGCTTCCGGTGATGGCGCGAGGCCTGGCTTCTGCGACCGTTCGAGTTGGGCGAGAACAAAAGCATCGATTGGGTTCTTGACCCAGGTTGTCCGCTTAACCGTTGGGATGGCGGGACGTACCGGTGGGGCGAAGGACCAGTGTTTCTGTTCCGGAGCCTTTGCGGCAACGGCGTCTTCCGGCCAGGTTGCACCTTGATCGATCCATGCGCGAAGAGTCGCGATCTGTTCGTCGCTCAATGGCGGCTTGCCCATTGGCATACGCGGCTCATCCTGGCCAGTAACTCTGCGAAAAAGAGAGCTGGAAGCGGCTGAACCAGGCGTGATGACAACGAGCGCGTTGGCTTTCCGATCGAGCCTGAGTCCCGAAAGCGCCGTTTTCGGTCCGTGACATTGGATACAGTTGGCGGCGAGGATCGGCTCGACGTCGCGCTTGAAGTCGATCACTTTTGACTGTTCGCGGAGGACGAACACACTTACAATGGCGAGAATTGTCAGGAGCAGTTTCTGCACAAGAACGTCCTTGCGATCGCTAAAAGATTCCGCCTGAAGGCGGTACAAGATGCCCGTATAAGAGTTTAAGCAGTGAGTGGAGGATTAGTCCAGCGCTGCTTTTCACGGGACTCAGGGAAGGAATCAAAAGGGAGGGAACGCAATGAGACTAGTAAGGTCGGTTTTCCTGGTATGTGTAGCTATGTTTTTGGCTGCCGGAACAGCACACGCTCAACTCGCGGCGAGCCATGCGGTCGGAGACCTTGGGATGAAGTCCGGACTCTCAGGCTCCGCCAGGATTCTATGTTCTCTATTTTCACTACCATTATGATGCCAACAAAGTTGTCGGGAATTTCGGGAACGAGCTGAACTTCCAACAGGGAGGCGGCCTGAATGCTACAGCCCCCACGATCGGGATATCGTATATCTCAAAGGGGAAAATTCTGGGTGCAAACTACGGGGCGACGGTCTTTTTTCCGGTCACCAACCTGGCCATCGAGGCGCCGCGAGTCGGTTTGAACGACGTAACGGGCTACGGCTACGGTGACATGTGGGTGCAACCTATCAGCCTTGGATGGCACTTCAAGCAGGCAGATCTCACTGCGTGGTATGCCATCTATATGCCGACTGGAAGGTACACTCCCGGCGGAGACGGTAATCGCGGTCTTGGCATGTGGTCGCACGAGCTTTCGATTGGGACCACTGCATACTTTAATGAAGCGAGAACCTACCACGCCGCTCTTACTGCCGCGTTCGAGTTCCACTCAAAGAAAGAAGACTCGGACACGAAGGTGGGAAACGTAGTCACTCTCGAGGGTG
Source organism: uncultured Acidobacteriota bacterium (assembly GCA_963813345.1). Lineage (GTDB taxonomy): Bacteria > Acidobacteriota > Blastocatellia > RBC074 > RBC074 > CAWDDA01. Next base: position 521,808 of record CAWEYR010000028.1, read on the forward strand.
GTCTTGGAACCACGTTGAAGAAAGCCCTGGATGTGGGAGTGGCTTACTATTTTCAGCAGAAGCTTACCAGGGATACAGGACTAGGAGTCCCACTGCTTGTCGAGAATCGGCTGGGCAAGAATCGCTCCGCAGGGGTCGGGCCGCAAGTTTCGCTCGTGCTTCCGCTCAGCAAGGATTTCTCCAAGCTGCTGATTTTCGACTTCAAGTACCTGTGGGAGAAAGCTGTCCGTCTCGACACCAAGGGGAACGTCCTTGTGTTTTCGGCTACCTGGAAGGTGTTTTGAGGCTCTTGCCATGACAAGGGGCCCATGGGTTGCCCTCCTCATCTCACTCTCGATCTGTATCGTTCACGGCTCAGCTCTGGCTCAAAGCAAGCCCGTAGTCTGGTACAAGATCGATGCCCAATTGAAGCTCGATGATCACGGGCGCCCGTCGATCATCGAGGGCCGCGAAGAGCTCACGTGGCTCAATGATTCACCGGACCGAATCACCGAGCTTCAGTTTCACCTCTATCTAAACGCGTTCAAGAATGAGAAGAGCACATTCTTCCGCGAGTCAGGCGGGCAGCTTCGCGGAGATCGCTTTGCCGCTGGCGAGTGGGGGTCGATCGACGTTACCCGAATGCAGATTGCCGGAGGTGAAGACCTCACTTCGCGGATCGAGTTCATCCATCCCGACGATGACAACGCCGACGATCAGACAGTGATCCGCGTGCCTCTTTCCAGGCCCGTTCTTCCGAACGAAAAGATAACTCTGGATATCGCGTTCAAAGCGCGACTCCCAAAAGTTTTCGCTCGCACTGGATACGCGGGATCGTTCGCGATGGTGGCGCAATGGTTCCCTAAGTTAGGGGTCTGGGAATCCAGGGGGGAACGTCGTCGTGAAACAGCCGGCTGGAACTGTCACCAGTTTCACGCTGCGAGCGAGTTCTACGCAGACTTCGGTGTCTTTGATGTCACCTTCACCGTGCCCGGTATCTACAAGGACAAAGTCGGCTCGACTGGAACGCTTCGCTCACAAAAGATCAACAGTGACGGGACGATCACCTGTAACTACTTTCAGCAGGATGTTCACGATTTCGCGTGGTCCGTTGACTCGAGTTTCATAAAAGTCGTCCGTCCTTTCCGCGAAGCTGGAAGCGCAACCGATGTAACTCTTTTGATTCAGGAAGAGCACGCAGGGCAGATCGATCGGCATTTCAATGCTGCCTTCAACGCGCTCCGGTACTTCGGAAAATGGTACGGAGCCTACCCGTATCAGACGCTGACAATTATCGATCCACCCAACAATGCGATCGGCGCGGGTGGGATGGAATATCCGACTCTGATAACGGCGGGAACAAGATGGCGCCCCGGCCGCGATCACAACCCCGAGGCTGTCATTGTCCACGAGGTAGGCCACCAGTGGTGGTACGGTATGGTCGCTACAAACGAGTTTGAAGAGCCGTGGCTCGATGAGGGATTCAATACCTATTCCACGGGCAAGGTCCTTGCAACAGCCTATGGTCGAGGATGTGGTTCCCTTCTACATTTCAGGAGTCAATTGGTTCTACTTTCCGTTCGAGATTCCACATCCGTTCGAGGACCGCATTCTTACTCTCCACGGCAGTCTTGCAGACCCCATCCTGAGACCTTCCTGGAGATTCGCAAATACGGAAAGCTATGCGATGAGCGTGTATTCGCGCACAGGTCTCGCCCTGAGAACTCTCGAAGCGTTGGGTCGGCGAGGACCGAATGTCGCAGATCATGCGGACCTACTTCGAGCGATGGCGTTACCGGCATCCGTCGTCACAGGATTTCTTCGACGTGGCAAACGAAGTCAGCGGAAGGGATCTCAATTGGTTTTTTGACCAGTTCGTCAAGGGAACGGCTACGATTGACTATGAGCTCTCGGATGTCGAGTCTGACAACGAAGAAGCGGACAGTGGGGAGAAGAAGAAGAACTCTCAACAAACGATCACTGTACGGCGTCTGGGTGATGGCTGGTTTCCTGTAGAGCTTCACGTTGCCATGACTGATGGTTCGAGTTTTGCCATCAAGCCGACAAGCATTCATGACGGAGTCATCGACTACCAGATTCAACACAGTTCCGGGATACCGGCAACTTCGGATTCATGGCAGCCCGGGGAACGATGGAAAAAGTTTCGTCTGACAACGGAGTCTGAAGTCAAATATGCCGTCGTTGATCCTCAGAACAAAGTGTGGCTCGATGCCAACCTGACGAACAACGGATGGTCGGAAGCGAGCGGGCTCAAAGGCGCACTTCGATGGTCAGGAGGCGCGCTTTTCTGGGTCCAGGTTGTGGGACAGGTCCTGAGTCTTCTTTCCTGATTCCAGTACGTCATATGCTGAGATCCTTTCTCGTTGGAATCAAAGATGCAACTCGCAACTGGCAGATGATTCTTCTGCTGCTCGTCGCGAGCTTCGTGATTGCGATCCCTGCGGCTGTTCCGGTGTTTCTTGTAATAGCGCTTACCTCGCGAGGAACTCTTGCGCCGAGCGCGCTGCTTGGAGACAAGATTCAAATTGGATGGCTGATAGATCTTTTCAACAGCCGGTTCGACGGCGCGTCACTCGCCAGCTCTGCCGCTGAAGTTGGTGTCCTGCTACTCATTGTTACGTTCTTCTACCTGCTTCTCAATGTGTTCTTTGCCGGTGGAATCATCGAAGTGCTGGCCCATCGGAACGGTGTCAAATTCTCACTGAGACGGTTCTGGGCCGGTGCCGGCGCAGGCTTTCCGCGTTTCTTTCGGCTCTGGATCTTTTCATCCATTCTCTACGCGATCGCAATCGGCGCTTTTGTCTTCATCATCATGATGATCATCGACGCGAGCGAAGAGTCGGCGCGCGAAAAACCAGGTTCGGTCAAAGCATTGATTGCGCTATCTGTGCTGCTGCTCGTACTGATGATCATTAACATGGTTTTTGACTATGCTCGGATTGGAGCGGTGTTGAATCAACGGTACAGGATGCTGAGAGAGATTCTCCTTGCGTTCAAATTCTCTTTTCGGCATTTTCTTACGACTTTTGGACTCTATTTGATGATTGCACTGGCCGGCGGTGTTCTGTTTCTTCTTTTAACTGCAGGAAGAGCGGCAATCATTCAGAATTCATTGGTTGCGGCGTTTCTCGCTTTCGTGGTGGCTCAGATTGCAATAGCCGCACGCCTCTGGAATCGTATAGCGTTCTACGCTGCGCAGATCGATCTGTACGGCAAGCTTGGTCCTGAGACGGTAGCGGCCGCTCCGCAGCCCCAGTTCCCGAAACCCGAGTTCAGGGCAGCGAACTCGGACTGCAGAATCCATGGGTTGAATGCACCAAGGTGAGCTTGAATTCAACCAGAATGAGTTTGAGTTCAAGCTTTAGCTTGTGGTTGAATTCGAACCCGGTAAAGGAGTTCTATGCAGACACCACAAATCAGGTTTTCAGTGATCGGACTCAATCACGGCCACATTACTGGCCAGACTCGTGCAGTTATCCGAGGCGGTGGAGAGCTTGTCGCAGTCTATGCCAAAGAACCGGATCTGCTCGCAGGCTTTCTCAAGACGTTTCCTCAGGCTAAAGCAGCGCGCAGTGAACAGGAGATACTCGAAGACAAATCGATCCACCTGGTCGTGAGCGCATCGATTCCGATCGAGCGCGCGCCGCTCGGGATTCGCGTCATGCGTCATGGCAAGGACTTCATGGTAGACAAGCCAGGCGTTATTACGCTCGAGCAACTAGCCGAAGCGCGGAAGGCGCAGGAACAGACACATCGCATCTATTCGATAATGTACAGCGAGCGCCTCGAAAATCGGGCGACGGTTCGTGCGGGAGAACTGGTGAAAGCAGGCGCTATTGGAAAGGTCATTCAAACCGTAGGGCTCGGTCCGCACCGGCTGAATGCCGCTACGCGACCCGCCTGGTTCTTCGAGCGCGACAAGTATGGCGGGATAATCTGTGATATCGCGTCGCATCAGTTCGATCAGTTTCTATACTTCACCGGTTCAACAAAAGCTGAGGTGCTCGCATCACAGGCGGGCAATGTCCATCACCCGCAGTATCCGGGACTTGAAGATTTCGGCGATGCGATGCTCCGTGGGAACGGAGGCTCAGGCTACATTCGCGTTGACTGGTTTACTCCGGACGGGTTGCCGACATGGGGAGACGGAAGGCTCACCATCCTCGGAACGGATGGCTATATCGAGCTGCGCAAAAACGTCGATATCGCCGGGCGCGCTGGAGGAGACCATCTTTTCCTGGTCGACAAAAAGGGTGTGCAGTACATCGAGTCCAAAGACGTCAAGCTGCCCTACGGTGAACAACTTGTGAACGACATCGTCAATCGAACTGAAACCGCGATGCCTCAGACTCACTGTTTCCTTGCAACAGAACTTACGCTGAGGGCGCAAAAACAAGCCGTCTAAAGTACGGGAGCTTAGCTTTATTACCGTTCCGGAAGCGCGAAATGCGACGATGCTGCCTCCCGAGGGTGCACCCCACTTGCCACCCCCGGCAGTAATCACTACAAACTGGCGCCCGTTAATTTCGTAGGTCGCAGGAGTTGCATTACCCGCGGCTGGCAGCGTCGTCTCCCACAACAGCTTGCCATTCGTCTTGTCAAAGGCGCGAAACTTTTTGTCGTAGTTAGTCGCACCTATGAAAAGGAGACCGTTCGACGTAACGACGGCTCCGCCGTAATTCTCGCTGCCGGTATTTTCAGGAAGCCCGGGATGCGAGCCAAACGGAATCTGCCAGAGCAGCTTGCCGCGATTCAAATCAATTGCATTAAGAGTGCCCCAGGGAGGAGCGACGGCCGGGTAGCCTTCATGATCAACAAACCGAACGTATCCATCGAGCGTGTATTTGAGATACTATAGGTGATGGCTTCGATGCTGGAGCCGTCAAAGTGACGCTTTCACGTCTCGCGACATACCGTGCAATCGCCGAGATTGCTTCGTCACTCAGCGACGATCCGAAGCCGGGCATTCGACCGACTCCTTTACGAATCACTGTCTGAAGCTCTCCCTCGCTACGTTTCAAACCGACGAGTGCGGGAAATTCCGGCGGAGTGCCCTTCATGTCTCGTCCGTGACAGCTTGCGCAGTTCGAGACGTAAACGCTCTCGCTCGTCGTGGTCGTGGACTGTGCTCTTTGACGGCGCTCGATCAGTTTGACAATGAAAGCCATTTCGTTCGAGTTGACATAGAGGATTCCAGTCTCCGGATCGAATGCCGCACCTCCCCATTCCCCTCCACCATCAAGGCCCGGAAAGACCACGGTTCCTTCGAAGCTGGGTGGCTCAAACTGACCATTACTCCGAAGCTTTCTGAACTTCTCGACAACGCCAGCGCGCGCCGCGGGAGTCCGGTTCGTCAGATCCGCTTCTGTAAGCCTCTGTCTTGCGAATGGAGGAGGCTCGAGCGGAAAGGGCTGGGTCCCCGCTAGTAACTCGCCTTCAATCGTGCTTTGAGGCACCTTGCGATACTCGATCGGGAAGAGAGACTTCCCTGTCTCTCGATCAAATACGAAAACGTGGCCCGACTTTGTAATCTGCGCAACGGCATCGATTGTTCTGCCGTTCCTGCGCAACGTCACGAGACTCGGTGCAGTCGGAAGATCGCGATCCCAGACATCGTGTTTGATGAACTGAAAATGCCACACGCGCTTGCCGGTCGCAGCATCAAGGCAAAGAAGAGAGTTCGCAAAGAGATTGTCTCCGTGTCGATTGGCGCCATAAAAATCAAACGCGGCAGAACCTGTCGGCGCGAAAACGAGGCCACGCCGCTCGTCTACGGCCATGCCTCCCCAGTTGTTCGCTGCGCCGATGTACTGCCACGCATCCTTTGGCCACGTCTCGTAACCGAACTCACCTGGATTTGGGATCGTGCGAAATATCCATCTGATCTTTCCCGTTCGGAGATCATATGCGCGAATGTGTCCGGGAGCCGCGGGAAGGCCCTCACTGACGATGCTGCCGAGAATCAGAAGGTCCTTGAAGATCACGCCCGGAGTGCTCGCGCTCACGGGTGTATTGCTGACATCGCGACCGAGGCCTTCGCGAAGGTCTACGCGGCCATTCGTGCCAAACTCTTTATCCGGAACTCCAGTCCTCGCATCGAGAGAATATAGATATTGGCGAAACGCGAAATAAACGCGCCGTTCATTTCCGTTCTCCCACACTGTCACGCCGCGATTGCGCATCTTGCCTTTGACTGGAGCATCAGGTTGCATCTGAACAGGGTCGAAGCTCCACTTAAGAGCGCCCGTTGCTGCATCAAGCGCAATCACTTTGAGTTTCGGCGATGTGAAGTAGACCATCCGTCAACTATTACCGGATTGCACTGCATCTCCGAACCGGGGAAAGCATCGCCAGTATCGTAACTCCAGGCCACGTTCGAGTTGGGTGACATTATTGCGATTAATCTGACTGAGGGTTCGAATAATGGATGTTGTCAGGGCCGCCGCCATAACACCTTCCACTCGCGATACTGCGGGGCGAAAAGAGGAATTCCGGCAGGTAGAAGAAGAAACAGAATGACAAAGAGCGGTCCGGTATTGTGTAAATTCTGAAGAGGCATTGGTGCCCTATTGCCGTGTCGCTGAAGGCGACAAATTCAATAGCCGGTGGCAACGCCACCGGTTTGAAAAAACGTCGTGTTTCCCGACCCTGAAAAGGTCGGATGTGCTGTGATATGCGACCCTTTCAGGGTCGGATCGCTCTTCGCTTGGGAGTCCGGTGGCGTTGCCACCGGCTATTGGATTTGTCGCTTTCAGCGACATCGGTTTAAGTGTTCTAGCCTCTGCCATAAGTCGTCCTCGAGACGAACTATGTCGTCTTCTCCAAAGTAGTCTCCTCGTTGCACCTCTACAAACACGAGAGGCTGCTCACCCGGGTTTTGAACGCGATGAGCTGCACCGATCGGGATATCGATCGCCTCGCCAGCGATCAAGTCGATTTCACGTCCATCAAGTGTTACGCGAGCTTGCCCTGTAACCACGTACCAGTGCTCGGCGCGCCGCGCGTGTTTCTGATAGCTCAGACGTTTTCCGGGTTTCACTTCAAGTCGCTTTACCTTGAACCCCGCGCCTTCATCAAGAACCGTAAAGCTTCCCCATGGCCGTTCATCAAATACTTCATTCATCGGAACTTCCTCCTTTACTCCTTTACTCCTTTGTTCTTTTCTCCTCCATTTCGCGGAGCTCGCGACGCAGTACCTTGCCGACTGCGCTCTTTGGCAGACTCTCGACAATGTCGACCTGGCTCGGAACCTTGTACTTCGCCATTCGCTCGCGACAGAAGTCAACAATCGCTTCAGTGCTCGCCTTCTCTCCCGATTTCAGAACTACAAAAGCCTTGACTGCTTCTCCTCGATAGGCGTCAGGTACTCCGATCACCGCCGCTTCAACGATAGCCGGATGGTGAAGAGGACATCCTCGACCTCGTTCGGGTAAACGTTGAACCCGCTGACTATGATCATATCTTTCTTGCGTTGAACGATATAGAAGAACCCGTCCTCGTCCATTCGGGCCACGTCGCCGGTGTAGAGCCAGCCTTCCCGCAGCGCGATCTCAGTTTCGAGTGGCTTGTTCCAGTAACCCTTCATTACCTGTGGTCCGCGTATGCACAACTCACCGTCCTCGCCTGCTGGTACCTCCGTCAGACCGGTTTCGAGGTCTACAATCTTGCACTCTGTGCCCGGTATCGGCAGGCCGATGCTTCCGGGTTTGCGTTTTGACAGTGTAGGTGTCGAATGAGTCACGGGAGAGGCCTCGGTCAGGCCGTATCCTTCGTAAAGCATCGTTCCCGTCATCGATTCAAACTTCTCGAGAACATCGACCGGAAGCGGCGCAGAGCCGCTGTTATACCTGCGCACGCGATCAAGACCGCTTGCTTTGGCCTCGGGATGATTGAGCATCGAAATGTAGAGTGTCGGCACGCCGGGAAAGAACGTCGGCTGATAATGCTTGATAGCTCCGAGCAGCATGTCGACGTCGAACTTCGGAATCATTATTTGAAGCGCACCGTTCCACGCCCCAACCAGCATCCCTACCGTCTGCCCGTAGATGTGGAAGTATGGAATCACGAGCAAATATCTTTCGTTGCCGCGGTCTGTCACGCCTTCGGCCCAGACAGCTGTCTGAATTGCATTCGAGAAGAGGTTGTAATGAGTGAGCATCGCTCCCTTGGGGACGCCGGTTGTCCCGCCAGTGTACTGAAGGACAGCGATATCATTCTCCGGGTCGATTTCTACCCTTGTGTGCTCCGCCTGCTCGACCGATCTGAGCAGAGCTGAGAACGAAAGCGTGCCCTCGGGCGGGCCGGCGGCAGGGTTCGCAGATTGTGCTGAATAGTCGGCGATGCTTGTAGTAATGACATTCTCGATACTTGAATTGGGCTTCACGCCGAGCGCGAGCGGTGCAAGCACATCGAGAGTGATGATTACCTTGAGACCAGCGTCCTGAGCGACCAGATCGACTTCACGAAGCGTGTATGTAGGGTTTATGTTGGTAACGATCGCGCCCAACTTTACGATGGCAAAAAAGCTGATGACATATTGCGGCGAGTTCGGAACATGATTCCGACTCGATCGCCTTTGACAATACCCAGGCGCGAAAGCGCAGTCGCGAATCGATCGACCTGATCTTTCAGTTCGCGAAAAGTCAGCTGAGCTCCGAGAAACGCCGTCGCCGGCCGATCGCCGTAGAGTCCGGTTGCCAGCTGCAGAATGCGGTAAAGCGGTTGTTTAGGGTAGGTGGTTTCTGCATTCACCCAGAAGTCATAGTTCTTGAGCCATGGTTTCTCAGAATAACTACTCATCAATTCCTCCGAAAGAACCTTTGCGCAAAAGGTGTTGTTCAGGGATTGTGCGATTGGCCGGTAGATTTGGCAAGACTTGGCGTCAAACAGGTTCTTAACTATCATTAACGACAGGAGAATTCCACGTGCCTGACTCGAACGAACCGCACTTGCAACTCGCCGAAGAAGAATTGCGCGAACGGCTCAAGAGGATGTTCTCTAATCGAGCTGAACCGCTGGCATCGGAGCTGACAACACTCCAATCAACTCTCAACGACATTTGTGAGCGTCTGGTGATGCAAGCACGGTCTCCAGTCGACGATGAAATCGACGAAGTTGCGAATCAGGTTAAACAGACTCTCGCCGATGCCGACGCTTCTCATCAGACAGTTGCGAATGAGCTTCGAGAGCAGATCGCAGCGCGCGATTCTCAGCTCAGCGCGCAATATGAACTTCTCGAGCAGACTACTGCCCGCACCGCAGATATTACCGCGATCAATGAAGCCATCGCAGACATCGAACGGCAACAGACACAGGCAGATATTCTGACAGCCCTGCTTGAGAATACGGCCAGATTCGCGAGCCGGGCAGAAATCTTTGTCCTCCGTAATGACGAGCTCACGAACTGGAGGTCGCGAGGTTTTGATGATCCCGGTCAGGCTACTGCCGCGCTCCACGACGTAGTCCGCTCGCAAGAACCGGCCACGACAACGACAGAAGACGGAAAGGACAATGTAGCGATTCCGCTCCTTGTCCGCGATAAGGCCGTTGCCGTGCTCTTTGCCGACAATGAGCCGTCAGGAAAGATCGAAGCGCGCCCACTCGAAGTATTGATGCGTGTGACTGGAATGGCTATTGAGCGCCTTGCAATGCGTCGTGAAATCGAAGCCGCAACTGACGGCAATCCTCAGTATTTTGCTGCGGCTTATCCGCAGAGACCATTCGTACGACGTTCCGCCAACAGATACATCTCCACTTCCGATGCCGCTTTTTGAAGCTGTGTCTCAACGCGAGATGACCGATGAAGAGAAGGCAGCAGCGCATTCCAACGCAAGGCGGTTCGCGCGATTTCTAATCACAGAGATAAAGGTCTACAACTCTTCCAGGGTTATCGAGGGCACGCGCAGGCTGGACCTTTACGATCGACTCAAGGATGAGATCGAAGTACGACGAGATGTATACAATCGCCACGTTGATCCAAAGATCACCAACGAGTTCGATTACTTCAATGAGGAGCTCGTGAAAATCCTCGCTGACGGCGACGAAAAAAGACTTGGAAGAAGGTACTGAGTGCTGGGTGTGGTGCTGGGCGCTGAGCATGGTTGAGTTCAAGCTTTAGCTTGCGGTGCATTATCAAGCCTATTCTAAGCTGCTGAAGGAAGACTCGCAAGCTCAGAAGCTTAGCCCAGAACTCACATTTACTACTTACTCGTATCTCAACGCATCGATGGGGTCGAGGGCGGCAGCTTTTCTGGCCGGATAGAAGCCGAAGAAGATTCCGACTGCGGCTGAAAAGACGACTGATCCAACCACAGACGCAACAGAAACCAGCGTCGGCCAACCGAGCATTCGCGGTATGAGAACCGATACGCCCAGCCCGAGGATGATTCCGATGAGCCCGCCCGTCAGACTGAGCACGATCGCCTCAATCAGAAACTGAGTACGCACCGCAGAAGAACGTGCGCCAATGGCCATGCGGATCCCGATCTCTCGCGTACGCTCGGTAACAGAAACGACATGATGTTAATGATTCCGATCCCGCCAACGAGCAGCGATACGCTGGCGATGCTTCCGAGAAGTATCGTCATGATCCGGTTGGTTTCGTCCGCTGCCTCGGCGACGTGGGTCATGTTTCTTACGCTGAAGTCATTCTCCTGATTCGGAGCAAGCTTATGACGCGCTCGCAGCAGCTCGGAAATCTGCTCTTCGGCGGTACGCGTTGCCTCAGGTGAGATAGCCGAGACATTCGCTGACTGGACATGTTGAATCGCGAGAAGCTTCTTTTGGACTGTCGAGAACGGCGCGAAGAGAACATCGTCCTGATCGCGGCCCATTTGATCCTGACCGCGTTTTGCCATGACTCCCATTACGCGAAAAGGCAGCTCCCGGACGCGGATTGTCTGTCCTATCGGGTCCATCCCTGGAAACAGAATGTCGGCTATCGTTTGACCAATGACGACGACGCGCGCCGCACTTCGCACTTCTGTATCCGTAAAGAAAGACCCCGTCTGCACGAGCCATTTCCTGATCTCCGGATATTGAGCGCCGACCCCCTCGATGCGCGTGTTCCAATTCTGATTGCCAAAAACAATCTGTGCGCGGCTCTGCACACCCGGACTCACCATCGCAACCGTTGGAAGCTCAGTGCGGATGGCATCCAGGTCTTCAACAGTCAAAGATCGCTGAGCGCTGTCATCCGCGCCAGTTCGCACACCTCCAAGGTTTTGCGATCCGGCCCGAATAAACAGAATATTGGTTCCTACGCTCGCAATCTGTCCCTGCACCGATGCCTGTGCACCCTGACCGATGCTCACCATAGCAATCACTGCCGCGACACCGATGATCACGCCAAGCA